>NZ_CAXBJJ010000003.1:0-414587 GCF_963976115.1 uncultured Thalassospira sp. | reverse complement strand
TATAGGGGCCTAAGCCAGACCTGTAAATACCTTTTTTAAACAAAAATGACGTTTATGACGTTTTTTTAGCAAAACAACCAAAAACCGCGAACTTTGACGGGAAGTGACTGGCGGCATTCCAGTCGAGGATCCGGGATCGCCTTATGAACAAACGGCAAAAACCCCTGCCAGTTCACAAGGCAAGGGCTTTTGGGGATGCAAAGGTGCAGCGTCCGACGCCTAGAGATAGTCAGCCATTTCCGCATTGTAGAAGGTTTTGGTGCGCGGCCCGGTAATGATGGGGTCGATCAGGCGCACGCATTCCTTATAATGCGGCGTACCACGATGAACATCGAGTGCGGCTTCATCGCGGAACACTTCATAAATGGTGAATTTATGAGGATTTTCCGGATCACGCAAAACGTCAAAGCGCAAATTGCCTTCTTCCTTGCGCGATCCTTCGTAATTGATCCGGAAAGCCTTGATGAACTCATCGACATGGCCTTCTTTAACATCGATATGAACCATTTGTACGAGCATGGTTTTTCCTGTGGTTATAAATATTGCAACATGTAAGAGAAACGGAGAAACGGCCAGACTTACAGACCCGGCGCTTTCCACATTGAGGTTGTCACCCCCCGGTCAACCAAAGAGAGCTGAGCGGCATAGGCTGCGGCCCAGCGATCGCCGATGGCGTCATAGCCCGACTTGAGGGACGGATCGGGATCAAAGGTCCGATCCCAGACCACCCATTCGCGGCCAAGACCCGCGAGATCACGATGCAAGCCACCCCCGACAGCCGCCGCAGCCGCACAGCCAAGGGCTGTTGCCTCTTTGACCTTGGGGGTTTTTACCGGCAGGCCGGTAACATCCGCCAGCATTTGCGCCCAATGCGGGCTTTTGGCCGCACCAGCGGCAAAAACGATATGGCCCGGTATTTGGCCGGACAAATTGAAAATTGACGTCAGATTGCGCGCCGCGACAACACAGGCATTTTCCTGCAAAGCCCGGAACAGCACAGCCTTGCCGGATTTTTCAGGATCAAGGCTGAGATTAAGAAAGGAGGGGGCGGCATGATACCAGGCACCATAACGCATCACATCGGAAAACACCGGAATGACACCATAAGCCCCCAACGGCACGCGTGCCGATTTTTGTTCCAGCAGCGTGTACGCCAGGCCGGGGTCGCTGACCTGTGCCAGTTCCTCCTGACCGAAGGTATCGCGAAACCAGCGCATGACGGCACCAACAAAAAAGCTGATCGCTTCGGCCTGATTGAGACCGGTGATAACGTGCGGATTAATCCGCACATTCATTTCAGGGTCCATAAGTGCGGGATCCACATTGACAATTTGCTGCCAGAAAGTACCGCCCATCACCGCACAATCGCCAATCCCGGTAACCCCAAGACCAACCGTGCCCATCTGACAATCACCACCGCCAACAACGACGACCACATCACCAGATAACCCGGTTTCAGCACTGGCCTTTGGCGTCACCGTGCCAACAGCCGTGCCGGTTTCGCAGGATTTGGGAAAAATATCATCGCGAAGCCCCAGACGGGACATGGCCGATGGCAACCAGTCGCGTTCGCGCAGGCCAAAAATACCTGTCGTACCCGCATTTGAGGGATCAGACACAATGACGCCGGAAAGGCGGGCGACGACCCAGTCCGATAACATGCATATTTTATCGATACGGTCATAGATATCGGGCATTTGCTGTTTTAACCACAGCAATCGCGGCAAGGCGCCCAGGGCAAAAGTTTGCCCGGTCCGACGATAAAGGTCCTTTTCGACATCGGGATAATCAGCCTTTAACTGGCGAACCTGGTCAACCGCACGGCCATCGACATTGGCACAGGCCCAAATTTCGGTGCCGTTGCGGTCAAAGGCGACAAAAGCCTCGCGCATACTGGTTGCACTGACAGCGGCAATATCGGCCCCCGTAATGCCAGCCTGGTCAAGCGCCCCTTTAATACAGTCGCACAAAAGTGCCCAGTTACCTTCGACATCAAAATCCATCGAACCTGGATAGCGTGGATCGGTTTTATGCCACCATTCGCGCTGGGTCGCACCTAATTGCTGACCATCACGGTCAAACACCACCGCGCGACCACTGCCGGTTCCGGCATCAATGGCCAGAAGATAATCGCATGTTGCCATTTCCTAGATTTCCTCCAACAGTTTTTCGGCTGTCTTTTCATCCGTTATCAGGATGTCGACATATTTTCCTTTTAGGGCCGATTGAATAGCGCGCACCTTGGACAAGCCGCCTGCTGCCGCAATCACGTTATCCGACCTTGACAGCGCATCGAGCCGGGCCCCCACCACACGCTGATGCAATGGCAAATCAAGTGAAACGCCATTTTCGTCAAAAAACTGACATAAAATATCGCCAACAGCGCCCTTGCGCCGCAACGGCTCCACCTCGCCCGGGGTGATATACCCGCTGCGCACCACAGTTGAATCGGCATTCAATTCGCCGATCCCCACCAACTGATAGGCAGCATTCAGGGCCATTTCGAGCACGACGGCAATGCCCGGCTCGACCATCAGGGCAGATGCAACATGCTGATCGGAAACCACAAGCGGGGCTGGCACCAGATGAACACTGCTGCCCCAGTTTGCCGTCCGCATGCCATCAACATAGGTGGCAACACCGCCCGTTAAACTGACCAGCGAAACATTGCGTTCATTGGCCATATGCCCAAGCCGCTGGATGGTATGGCTGACCGTTGCGCCCCAGCCCACGGCCAGAAGGTCATCGGGGCGCAGACGCTGCATTAAAAACTGTGCTGCGGCCTGCCCCAACCGTTCACAAAGATCACTGCCGTCAAGATCGGGAATGACGCGCACTTCGCGCAGACCCCAATGACTTTGCAGGCGTTGTTCATATTCCAGACACCCTTGATGACGGGAATTAATCCGCACCTGTATGATCCCGGTGCGACGACCGCTTTCAAGCATCCGCGAAACTTTAATACGTGAAAGCCCCAGCTTTTCGCCAATCTCGCCCTGGGTCAGACCATCATTATAATAATACCATGCAATGCGGGTCAAAGTTTCCTCTTCCGTATCTGCATAGCTCCAGTCTGTATTTCCCGACACCATGAACGCCATCCCAGCTTCGTATTTGTTGTTCAAATGATTATTCATTAAACAACTGATCACGTCAACTGTTCCGATCTCAAAATTCAGTTTGGCCCCAAATAAGAGAATTTCCGCGAATTATCGCCAAATAATGCCGCAGCGCACAATAATATTGATCGATAAATCATGTTGACGACAATTCGCCAATGTGATCACATGTTTTAAACAATAACAAATGAACAGGTTGCCAGGGATGGAACGTAACAGTAACGACGCCGCAGCCGTCCATGTTAACGACATATGGAAATCATATGGTGGAACGACGGTTTTAAAAGGGGTTGATATCACCCTTCTGCCCGGACAGGTTCACGCCTTGCTGGGCGGGAATGGTGCTGGCAAATCAACCCTTATGAAATCGATTGCGGGTCTGGTTAACCCGGAATCGGGCAGTATCGAGATCAACGGCCAAACCCTGACCACGGCGTCCCCGGCCGCAGCACAGGCGCTGGGGCTTTATCTGGTGCCCCAGGAAGCGCAGATATTACCCAACCAGTCGGTCCTGGAAAATATATGCCTTGGTTTGCGCGCCACGGCCAAATCATTGCGCAGCGACATTGAAAAGCTGGTTGCCGACCTGGCCGTCAAGCTGGACCTGGACGCCCAGGCCGCAACCCTTGAGATTGCAGACCGGCAAATTGTTGAAATTTTGCGCGGCCTTGTGCGCAAGGCGCGGGTCTTGATTTTGGACGAACCCACATCGGCCTTAACCCCCCACGAAGCCAACGCCCTGTTTGACCGGGTGCGACAGCTTCAGGCGCAAGGTGTGGGCATTTTCTTTATTTCGCATAAACTGCGCGAAATTCGTGAAATTTGCGACGTGATCAGTGTGCTGCGCGACGGTGCCATCGTTCTCTACGGCACCCTTGATGAATATGACGACCAGCAAATTGTCGAGGCCATGACGAAGGCCGCGACAAACAACCCGATAGCCAACCCTGGACGCCGCCAACGCCAGACAGATTTCAGCGGCAGCGACCGCGTTCTTGAACTGAACGGGTTTAGCGGCGAAGGGTTTAGCAACATTTCATTTGATGTTCGGGCCGGCGAAATTGTTGGCCTTGCCGGCGTTGTGGGTGCCGGGCGATCAGAACTGGCCGAAACCCTGTTTGGCTTGCGCCCCTCAAATGGTGGCACGGTACAGCTTTTAGGCCAGGACCTGATCAAACGATCCCCACGCCATTGTGTGGATGCAGGGCTGGTTTACCTGCCCGAAGACCGCCAGCAAAATGGCCTGTTTTTAGAAGCATCGCTGACCTGGAACATGTCGGGTTATACCATGCATCGGCTGGGATTTTTCCCCAAAGCGCACCGCGAGACCGGTGAATTTTCGGAATTTCGCGATGCCCTGGGCATTAAATGTGATGGCCCCGGGCAATCTGCCGGTCGGCTTTCGGGCGGCAATCAGCAAAAGGTGTTGCTGGCAAAATGCCTGGCGGCAAACCCGCGCGTGCTGATCCTGGATGAACCGACACGCGGCGTTGATGTCGCTGCACGCCACGACATTTACCGCCTGATCCATCAATTGGCGGAAAAGGGCATGGGCGTTTTGCTGATTTCGTCGGATTTTGACGAAATTGAACAGCTTGCCGACCGTGTTGTCGTTATGGCCCATGGCCATCAATGCGGTGAACTTTCCACCCGCGACATCAATGTTGATGCCATTGCTCTATTAGCCTTTGAATCCGGAGCGGCAATCCATGCTTGATTTTTTTGCCCGCAACCGTGTTGCGACGCTTTTTGGTGTCACAGTACTTGCCTTTATCCTGATCGGGATGGCAGCCCCCGGTTATCTGTCGCTATCAACCGCATCGGTGATTACATCAAACAGCCTTGTTTTGATGACCGTCGCCCTTGGCACAATGCTGGTAATTTTAACCCGCAATATCGACGTATCGAGCGGGTCGGTTCTGGGTTTAAGCGCGGTTATCCTTGGCTTGTTGCTCAATAATAATGTCGGGCTGGTTCCCGCCATTATCATTTGTCTGCTGTGCGGCGCCTTGGCCGGGCTGTTTAACGGCCTGCTGGTCACCTTTTTCAATGTGCCGTCAATCATTGCCACCCTGGGCACGCTGGGCCTGTTTCGCGGCATCATGTTAATTCTGACAGGTGGCAACTGGATCGAGGAACTGCCGCAATCGCTCAAATTTCTGGCAGAAAACGGCAGCATTGGTATTTCGGTGCTGACGGTGGTCGTGGCGATTGCCTTTGTCGGGGTTTGGGCGTTCACCCGATATACCCGTTTTGGCCGCTATTTTTATGCGGTTGGCGATAACCGCGAAGCGGCACGGCATCTGGGTATTCGGGTTCATCTGGTGCAAATCAGCGCCTTTGTCGCCGCGGGCACCCTGGCCGCCCTGGCCGGGATCATATTTGCCGCACAAATTGGCTTTATCCCCAATCAGGCCGGAAATGGCGTGGAGCTAAAAGCCATTGCCGCCAATGTTTTGGGCGGGGTTAGCCTGCTGGGCGGCAGTGGATCGGTTCCGGGTGTTTTTGTTGGCGTTATTTTTATGACCTCCATCGACAGTGCGCTGGTTTTTTTAAAAATACCGGCTTTCTGGAACGATTTTATCGGCGGTGCCGTGCTTCTTTTGGTGCTGTTGCTTGATGGCCGCGTGCGCATTGCCGTTGAAAAAGCCATTCGCGCCAAACGCTACGGCGTTCATGCTCCCGCACCAACATCAACCGCGACCTCCGCCCGTAAAACCGCAAGCAGCACACCAAAACCTGCGCAGGAGAACACCCAATGAAACGTATTTTTCTGCGCTGGGAAATGGCATTATTTGCCATGCTGGTTGCCGAGTTTGCCATTTTTGGTGCCATCAATCCGCGGTTTTTAAACCTGTCCAACCTGCTTTACAGCACCAGCGATTTTGCCCAGATCGGCATTGTGGCCTTGCCGTTAACCATCGTGATCATTGCCGGGGGCATTGACGTGTCCTTTGCATCGACCATTGGTCTGTGCGCGATCATTTTTGGCATCGCCAATTTCTTTGGCCTGCCGTTGCCGGTTTGTATTGCCGCTTCGCTTGCCGCTGGCGGCATTGCCGGGCTGTTTAATGCCAGCATCATCCATATTTCGCGCATTCAGCCATTGGTCGTCACACTGGGCAGCATGTATTTGTTTAGCGGGGCGGCCACGGTTCTGTCTGGTGTGGTGGGGGCAAGTGGCTATGAAGGAATTGGCAATTTTCCCGACAGCTTTACCGGCTTTGCCTATCTTGACCTGGCCAGCCTGCCTGCACCGTTTGTGGTGTTGCTGGTTGAAGCCGTCATTCTGTTTGTCATCCTGCATTTTTCGCGTTTTGGCCGGGCCGTATTTTTATGCGGACTAAGCGAACATGCCGCACGCTATAGCGGCCTGCCCATTCGCACCGTTCAAACCATCACCTATGTCATGACCGGCGTGTTTGCCGCTGTGGCGGGGCTGGTTTTATCCGCCTATTTCGGGTCAGCCCGGGTTGACCTCGGCACGGCAACATTGTTGCCAGCCATTACCGCCGCCGTTTTGGGCGGGGCATCGATTTACGGCGGACAAGGTTCTATTATTGGCACCCTTTTGGCCACATTGGTCATTGGCTATTTGCAGCAAGGCCTGCAAATGAGCGGGGTTCCCAGTCAGATTTCCAGCGCGCTCTCCGGGGCGTTGCTGGTGGTTGCGGTAGCATTGCGCCACGGAAGTGCATTGCTTACCAGCTTTGTCGCTGCGCGAATAATGGCGACGAACCGGAAACGCGCAGCATCATGAGGAGGAACGACATGTTTGGACGTCAATTTAAATGGACTATCGCCGCAGCGATCACGGGGTCGATCATTGCAGCAGCGACCCCTGCCCTTGCTGAAAACCAGATTGCCTTTATTCCCAAGCTGGTCGGCGTTGGCTTTTTCACCAGTGGCGGTAACGGTGCGCTGGCGGCCGGAAAGGAACTGAACGACAAGGTAACCTATGATGGCCCGACCGAACCAAGCGTTTCCGGCCAGGTTCAGTTTGTGAACAACTTTGTCAATCAGGGTTACAATGCCATCATCCTGTCATCGGTGTCACCCGATGGCCTGTGCCCGGCATTGCAGCGCGCAATGAAACGCGATGTGCTGGTCATGACCTGGGACAGCGACGTGAAGCCGGAATGCCGCAGCTATTACATCAATCAGGGCACCCCGGAACAGCTGGGTGGCCTGTTGGTTGATATGGCCAATGACGGCATCAAAAAGGAAAAGGCCAAGGTTGCCTTTTTCTATTCCAGCCCGACCGTGACCGACCAGAACGCCTGGGCCAATGCCGCCAAGGCAAAAATTGCCAAAGAACATCCGGGCTGGGAAATTGTCACCACCCAGTATGGCTATAACGATGCCCAGAAATCACTTCAGACTGCCGAAAGCATCCTGAAGGCTTACCCGGACCTTGATGCAATTATTGCCCCCGATGCAAATGCCCTTCCGGCAGCGGCACAGGCGGCTGAAAACCTGGATCGTGCGGGCAAAGTTGCCATTGTTGGCTTTAGCACCCCGAATGTCATGCGCCCCTATGTCAAACGCGGCACGGTGGAACGCTTTGGTCTGTGGGATGTGACCCAACAGGGCAAAATCGCCGTTTATGTTGCAGACCATGTGTTGAAAAACGGCCCGATGAATGTTGGCGACACGCTTGACATTCCCGGTGTTGGCACGGTTGAAGTTTCGCCCAACAGCGTTCAGGGCTATGACTATGAAGCCAAAGGCAACGGCATCATTTTGCTGCCCAAGCGGACTGTCTTTACCAAAGCCAATATCGATGATTTTGATTTCTGATCGCTGAATTCGGAAATCACGGTGCGGCACCGCCCTCCCTCGGTGTCGCGCCACCCCTATTTATTAATCAGTTTTATTTTTGCATTCAAATTGACGGAAACGGCCCATGAAAAATCTTTGGAACGATCAGGACGCCCAATCTTATATCGATCAGGCCGTAAAACAGGGCCAACCTGCGGATCTTGGCCTTCGGGTTTACACATCGCGTATTATCGGCCAGGTGCCCGACCTTGTATTGCACGGGGGCGGGAATACATCGGTCAAAATCACACAGGATGACGGCACCCGGATCATCCATGTCAAAGGCAGTGGCTGGGACCTTGAAACCATCGAGGCACCGGGCTTGCCTGGCGTTTATTTACAACCGCTTTACGATGCCCGCCACGCAGGCAAACTGACCGACCCTGAAATGGTTGCCTTGCTGCGCCACAATTTGCTGGATGCCGATGCACCAAACCCGTCGGTCGAGGCATTGTTGCATGCCTACCTGCCCGACACATTTGTGGATCATACCCATTCTACCGCCGTGCTGGTACTGGCCGATCAGGACAATTCCGAACAGATCATGCGCGAAATTTACGGCGACCGGCTGGCATTTTTACCCTATGTGATGCCGGGATATGATTTATCCATCGCCGGGGCCGACCTGTTTGACCAGTTCCCCGACTGCCATGGTTTGTGGCTTAAGAACCACGGTTTGTTCACCTTTGGTGCCACAGCAAAAGAATCCTATGATCGCATGATCGATTTTGTGACCGAAGCCGAAGACTATATTGCCGCCAAAGGCATTGTATTGCCTGGCCCGGAGAAATCCGACACCGTGATTGACCCGGTACTTGAAGCCAAACTAGCAAGCGCCTTGCAACACGGTGCATCGCCATTTGCCAAAAATATTGCACTGGATTTCCGCAGCACCCCCTCGATCCGGGCTTATCTGCAAAACCCGGAGCTTGAAAAAATCGCGCTGCGCGGCACGGCGACACCGGACCATGTTATCCGGATTAAACCGTTTCCCATGATTATTGATGCCGATGCGGATGAAAGCACTATTTTGGCCGCAATTGATGATTATCAGGGAAAATACAGTGCCTATTTCAATCGCAATGCACCCAATGCCAGCGAACCCAAAGTGCAGCTGGACCCTTGGCCCCGTGTTGTCATGATCAGAAATATTGGTCTGGTGGGTTTGGGCAAGGATGCAAAAGCCGCAGCCATTGCCGGTGATCTGGGCGAACAAACCGCCCGCATCATCAATGCTGCCGAAAAGATCGGCACGTTCCGGCCCATCAACGAGGCTGATCTGTTTGATATGGAATATTGGTCACTTGAACAGGCAAAGCTGCAAAAGAAGTAAGTCTTTCTTCCTGATACGGCCTAGCCTTTTTCAGCCACCCGGCATAACCGCCAGCCGGGTGGCCTTTTTTTGCGCACAAGCCAGCCTCGCTATAACCCATCCCAAAATAACCAACGTTATAAACTATAATAAACATTTATAATCAGCAAGATAGATGTATAAAAACGAATATCGAATAAACGAGTATCGAAAATCGAAACGCTTGCGCGCCCCCAAAAACTTACAATTTGAGGTCCGAAGGGAAAAATAACTGGCGGCTGTTAGCGAAAAACACGCGCCGGTCCGTGCGGATAATGCCATGCACCTTGGACAAAACAGATTCAAGATCAGGTACCGATGCAAACCCGCTTACCCCTGCCGTGCCCACCCGTAATTCGGTAATATATTTACCGGGATCATGCGCCACCAGCCAAGGGCAACCAGCCAGATAACACCTGCCACGGCCACAACGATGATGCGGTTTCTTACAATTTTTGATCAAACTGTTCGATACCCGGTTACACCGCACGCACAACAAACAAAACCAAACCGCCATTTTGGTATCCGCACTATCCGCCCCCATACCCTCAATCAGGCAAGTTCGTTTCATTTGCGCAAAAGTCGTATCGGCCAATGCGGGTATTGTTGATAATGATACGAAAATGCTTCAAAACTACCTGTATGAACACACCCATAGCACGGCAAGGCCCAGCGATTCTGATGACCCCGATGACACCCGAGCAGACCGAATGTGAGGCCCGCGCCGCATTTGATGCCGCCGACTACGAAAAAGCTGAGGAACTCACCCGTGCCTTGCTGGCAAATGGCGGGCAGCTTGGGCAATGGCGCCTGCTGGTTGCGATCCTGCGACAGCAAGGCAAAGCCCGCGAGGCGCTCGATGTTCTTGATATGCTGGTTCAGCACGCGCCAGGCAATCTGGATTTAAGGTTCGACCTGTCCGAGGTTTTGTTGCTGCTGGGTGATTTTGAACGAGGCTGGCGGGAATATCATTATCGTTACAGCCTTGATCACACCAAAATTCTTGATCGCAAGGTGCAAAAACCGGTTTGGGACGGCCGCATGATGCGCGACAAAACCCTGCTTATTCATGACGAGCAAGGTTTTGGCGATACGTTCCAGTTTTTGCGCATGGTGCCGTGGGTAAAAGAACGCAGCAAAGCGAAAATTATTCTGCAAATCCGCCAGGAACAGGCCGGCTTTGCCAAGCGCATGCGCGGCATCGACAAAATCGTCCATCAGGGCGACCTGCCGCCGCCCTTCGATATGCACTGCCAAATGATGACGCTGCCCCAGGTAACAGACCTGAAACTGTCCGATTTACCCGGCCCCATGCCCTATCTTTCGGCCGATCCCGCACGGGTGCACAAATGGCGCAAACGGCTGGCCAACCTGCCGCGTCCGCTGGTGGCTCTGGTATGGGCCGGGCGACCAACCCATTTTAACGACGCCCGTCGCTCCATGTCGCTCGAAACCCTGGCCCCGCTGGCCAACGAAGCCGTCACGTTTTTATCGGTGCAAAAAGGCGACCGTGCCGAAGATGCCGCCACACCGCCCGCTGGTATGAACCTGGTCAATCTTAGCCCCGAGATCAGCGATTTCGAAGATACCGCTGCCATTATCACCATTGCCGACCTGCTGATTTCGGTCGACAGTTCGCCAGTTCATCTCGCCGGTGGGCTGGGCCGCCCGGCATGGGTCATGTTGCCCAGGTTACCCGATTGGCGCTGGCTTCTCGATCGCAATGATACGCCGTGGTATCCCAGTGTACGGCTGTTTCGCCAGGCCACGCACGAAAACTGGAACAATGTCGTCCACGAAATGACCAACGAACTGGCAAAGCTCCGCCCATGAAAACAATCCGGGTCTTTTTCCTGCTCTTTTTTGGTATGCTGCTTGCAGCCTGTAGCACCAACCTCAATCGCAACGCCGTGCGAGATGACTTGACCAGCGCAGCGGGCTGGTCATCCGCCATTGTCCCAGCCGGGAATTTTGACATTGCCGCATCCTGGCGGCAATCACCACCTGCGCCCGCCTCCTCATCCGATCAGCCCGAAAAAACCCTGTTTGTCTATCTTGAAGGTGACGGGCTGGCCTATATCACGCCCAGCCGACCCTCGCCCAACCCGACACCAACCAACCCTGTTGCCCTTCGCATGGCGATTGCCGATCAGCACAATGACCCGATTTTGTATCTGGCCCGCCCCTGTCAATATGTCATGCCCGATCATGGTCGCAACTGCGCCCGCCCTTACTGGACGCTCAAGCGATACGCCCCGGAAATTGTCGCAAGCCTTGATACGGCGCTGGATCTGTTCAAAGATAAACTGGGGGCCAAAAAGCTGGTTCTGATTGGCTATTCTGGCGGCGGTGCATTGGCCGCATTGCTGGCCGGGCAGCGCGACGACATTGCCGGTATTGTTACGGTTGTCGCCAACCTTGATACCCGGTACTGGACCGACCGCGCCGGGGTTTCACCGCTTGCAGGTTCGCTTGACCCGGCCGATTTTACCGCCCGGCTGGGGCAACTGCCGCAGATTCATTTTTCTGGTGGCAAAGACACCACCGTCGGCCCGGAAGTGACCCGGGCCTTCATGGCAAAACTGCCCGCAAACACACCAGTATCCCACATTACCGTCGCTTCGTATGATCATTTTTGTTGCTGGGCACGGGACTGGCAACACTTAAGCACCCGGCAGGACTTAAAAACAATTCCCGGCTGGTAAGGTGAGGCCGCAATCGTCCCGGTTACACGCCCTACCTATTGCGTTATTCATCCATACCCAGTGCGCCAAGCAGCGGCATTAAATGTTTGGCATAAGGCCGCCAACGCCCGACCGAGCTTGTATATAAAGGTTCACGCACCTGGTTAACGCTGGCCGTGCGGACAGGGCGACTTGATTGATGAAACGCCAGGCACGCATCGTCCCACGGCACACCAATAAAATCGATCAAGCGCCGGGCCTCTGTTTCACAATTGGCAACCACAGCCTCGTAATCGACCTCGATAAAACGATTAGCGGGTAAAACATCGCGCCAGTGCGCCATCAGATCGCGATACCCCAAATAAAACTGGCCCAGTTCCGCCAGATCATAGGTAAAAGACTGTTCCGCGCCAAACAGCTTGCTGTAGCACGACAGGCAGGTATCAACCGGGTCACGCCGACAATGAATGATCCGGGCATTGGGGAACATCGCATGGATCCAGCCAAGATGAATAAAATTGGCGGGCATTTTATCGACGATATGCGATCTGCCTTCGGCCAGTGGTACAACCTTCGCCAGATATTGCGCCGCCATCGCTGCCAGATCTTGCGTTTCGGCATGGCCACCCTGCCGCGTCACCTGGTCTTTATTTTCCACAAGGCTACTAATATGGCGCAACTCACCCGCCGGATAAATATCAGGATGCGCGCCCAATATCTGCTCGATCAGGGTTGTGCCCGAACGCGGCATCCCGACGACAAAAACCGGCATATCAGACGGATCCCCCATCCCGGCACGATCATTGATCCATTCCCGGGAAAAGCGCCCGGAAAGCGATTGCAACCACTGCCGGGTTTGCGCCCCGTCATAGTCAAATGTTTCGCGTTTCAAGCGATTGCCTTCCCCTAGGTAACCAAAGGCATTGTCCCCATCGCCCACATCGAGAAACGCTTTCCCCAACGCAAAACAAAGTGCCATCCGAGCAAACAGACCAAGCTCCGCGCTTTTTTCTGCATAGAGTTTTTTCAACGCTTCAAGGTCGGGATCACCCGCACTGAATTTCTTGATATCGGCCAGTTGCCCCCAGGCCATAATATTTTGCGGATCACCTGAAACAACTTCCGTCAACATGGCTATTGCGGCAGGCTTGTCATTTCGGGCAGCATACATTTCAGCCAGATTAATCCGCGCACTATTGCGCTCAAGCCCCGGCAAGGCCTGGGCGCGCGCAAAAGATTTTTTGGCATCTTCAAACAGGTTAAGGGCCTGCTGCGTCTTACCTAATATATTGTGAGCCTGGGCACTTTCGGGCGCAAACTTCACCGCCGCCGTCGCGGCGATCAAAGCATCGTCAAACTCTCCTCGGCGATGCAACACCGTGGCGCGTGCTGCCAACGCCGATGGATGTTCAGGTGCGAACCGCATCACGGCATCAAGGTGCTGCATCGCCTGCCCAAACTGCTGGCGCTCAATGGCAATTTCGACAAGATTAAGATACGCCGTCACCAGTTGGGGATTAACATCAATCGCACGCCGGGCATATGTTTCTGCGGCATCAAACTTGCCCTGCTTCATCAAAAGATGTGCCAAATTGCTGTTGGCCTCGGCATATCGGGGATGAAGCTCCAGCGCCATTTCATAAAAACGCTGTGCCTCGTCAAAATGCGCTGTCAGCAACAATGTATTGGCCAGATTATTACAGGCTTCCGGGTTTTCCGGCTCCAATGCAACCACCTTGCGTAAACAGGTAATGCTTTCTTCAAGCTTCCCCGCTTCCTGCAAAATAATCCCCAGATTATTCCAAGCCCCCACCATTTCCGGTGATCGTTCAACGGCAGTGCGACCGGCCTTTTCAGCTTCGCCCAATAATCTGTTCTGGCGGCACATTTCGGCATAATTGCTAAAATATCCCCCCGGAGAATACGAAAAGCCGCAGGCCTGGCGCATATAATCCAGTGCCATGTCAATCTTGTCATAGGCATGGGCCATCAGGCCCAGCAAATGCAAACACTCAATCTGCGCGGGCGACACTGCCAACACCCGGCGGGCCAAAACCTCTGCCTGTTGGGCTTGCCCGGCATTCCAGTGGGCATAGGCCCGTTCAATCGCCTGTGGAACGGTCAAATCCCCCGACGCCCCGTTTGCGGTGGACGATTTTGCTTTTGCTTTTGTTCGTTTCGTCATCGGGCAACCCTGTATTTTGGCAATATTCATAAAACATGCGCGCGGACCGCAAACCGATCCCAACTTGGGAAACACTGTCGCGATAACCCGCCAATGTTCAAGTAAAAACGGCGACCATAAACAAGGGCCGCCGTTTTTAGGATCGCTATATATTCCTAGAAACCCCAGGCAACGCGCACAGTTGCCGTCTGGCTTTGATAGCCCGCGCGCAATTCACCGTCATAGGTCACACGCAGCTTACCGCTGGCAAAAGCATCAATCGCAACGGCAATACCAATCCGCGCCCCGTCTGACGGCAGACGTTCGCTTTGCACCGAAAATGCCGTGCCGCCAATGCGACCGGTGGTGTCAATCGCGCTGCTGGTATAATCATGGATCCACGCGGCAGAAACTTCCGGCGTCACAGCCCCCAAAGCCGTATCAAACTGCCATGTGGCCTTGGCCCCAATTTCGTGGGTCACGCTATCGGTATTAAGGTTATCAACCGAATTATTGGCCAATCCCGCCCCGGTTTCATCATAAGAGTCATTACGCGCGTGGATCCAGCGCAGACCGGCAAACGGGGTCAGGGTTGTACTGTCGCCAAGGGCAAAATCATAGCCGACCCGGCTGCTGGCGGAATATTGCTGGCCATCATAATCAGCACTGGCGGTACTGCCCAAAAAGTCGATCTGGCGTTTCTGGTCGAAATGGTTCCAACCGGCCCCAACCTGACCATCCACCGACAAACGATCCTGTCGCCAGCTGCCATACAGGGTTACCTGATAGCTATCGATCTTGTTCGATGATCCGCTTGATGCATTGCTGCCATCGGTCCAGCTGCGCAACCAGCTTACCGCCGCACCGGCCAACAGGTCCGGGGTGACCAAATGGTCAAACCCGGTGGTTAGGCCAAAACTTTTGCTGCTAAAGCCATCCTGATCCGAATTGCCTTCCATATGCGCCGAACCGCCCAGAACCTGGCCCCAAAACGTGCTGTATTTAACGTCCCCCCCGGCGGCAATACCGGTTGTGGCATCGCTGCCGCCCGACATTGCCTGGAGTTGACGGCCCTGAATGGCAGTATGCACAATGGCAGTGGCCTGATTAAGAACCTGCACATTATTGGCCGCACTGGTCGGGGCCAGCTTTTTAATCGCCGATCCCTGCTCGCTGGAAGGCAGGCTGTTAATCGCGGCTAACACCTTGTTCTGAAAGGAACGGGCCTTTGTCGAGGTGCCGAAATTGATTTCGTCCAGGGTGGCCCCAAACGATGACCCGACGGGGCCCTTGGGCGCACCAATAACCTGATACCCCCCACCGGACCTGTCTTCAGTTATCGTCACGACAAGATCCTTGCCCACGGTCGCCGTGGTCGCCCCGCGCCCCTGCGTGCCAACAACCGAGGCATTCGTAATCGCATACGTCGCCGTTCCGCCCGCCCCGACAATGGTATAAGTATCGCCGATCGCAAGATTATTGCCCGACATGACCAAAGTTGTATTACTGATGGCTGCATCACCCGACACCGTAAGCGACCCGAAACTGGACGCAGATGCCGCCTGCACCACCAGCCCACCATCGGTCTGGGTATAGTTACCGGTAATGCTGATGCCTTGCACCAGCTTGAGCGTCGCGCCCGAGTTCACAACGGTATGGAGTACTGACCCAGAAAGGGCTTTGACATTAATATGATCGTTCAGCAACAAATAACCGCTGGTGAAATTCAAATTGCTAAAGTTGTGGTTAATGGTGCCGATATTGCCACTTCCCGTCATGTCGCCATAGCCCGTCAGGATGCCATATTTACTGGCATCACTGCTGCCTGATATCGTAGCGTCACTGGAAGTCATGCTGTCTTCAATATTCCCGGAAATAACACCACTATTTTGCAAATTCAGCTTCTGGAAAGACTGATTGTATATGGCATAATCACTCCCGGTAATTGTACCGGCATTAGAAATCAATCCGATTGAACCGTCATTATGAATACCAGTTTGGCCGGAAATAATCGCATCAGGGCCAGTATTTTCAACCAGACTAATCTTCGCACTGGATGAGTTGAAGATACCACGGCTGGAAGATGACTTAATTATTCCACTATTTGATATCGTACCTATTGAACTGCTATTAGAAATGGCGGCGATGCCGCCTAAAGTTGAATTTATCAGGCCGCTATTTTGCATTGTCGTCACAGTCGAACCAATAACATAAAGACTGGCAACCTGAGACGAATCGTTAACGGACAAGGTCCCTGTGCTGGTGATTGACAGGCTCCCCCCCATCCATCGAACACATCCAAAGGAGGAGTCTATGTTTTTGTCACTCGTTATCATGGTACAAGCATCTGCTGCCTGACTTGACGTTACAGGAATGGCCCCGACCGCAATCAGCGACACCCCAAGCAACAATTGCACGCGCAGTCCCGTAACCGAAAAACGGTTCATCATCATAGTTCCCCCAAGAACAATAACAGGCAGCACCCACTTTGCGGATTTTAACTGCCATCTATACCATTAGATAAAACACTATACATTTAGAAGCACCCCTATACCTTTCCTTAAAGAGAAAAGATATAAACGATTGTATTTTTGAGAAAAAGTAATGGAAATTTCATCGCCAAACAAAAACGGCGGCCCAAGTTCTGAGCCGCCGTTTTGTTGATCAAACTATATTATTAGAAATCCCAGTCGGCCCGCACGGTTGCTGTCTGGCTTTGATAGCCCGCGCGCAATTCACCGTCATAGGTCACCCGCAGGCTGCCGCTGGCAAAGGCATCCAGCCCGACGGCAATACCAATTCGCGCACCGTCTGACGGCAGGCGTTCGCTTTGCACCGAAAATGCCGTGCCGCCAATGCGACCGGTGGTGTCAATTGCGCTGCTGGTATAATCATGCACCCACGCGGCAGAAACTTCCGGCGAAACCATGCCAAGGCCCGTATCAAACTGCCACGCGGCCTTCGCCCCGATTTCGTGGGTCACGCTATCGGTATTAAGGTTATCAATCGAATTATTGGCCGATCCCGCCCCGGTTTCGTCATAAGAGTCATTGCGCGCATGAATCCAGCGCAGACCGGCAAACGGGGTCAGGGTTGTACTGTCACCAAGGGCAAAATCATAGCCGACCCGGCTGCTGGCGGAATATTGCTGGCCATCATAATCGGCACTGGCGGTACTGCCCAAAAAGTCGATCTGGCGTTTCTGGTCAAAATGGTTCCAACCCGCCCCCAATTGACCATCCACCGACAAACGATCCTGCCGCCAGCTGCCATACAAGGTTACCTGATAGCTATCGATTTTATTTGATGATCCGCTTGATGCATTGCTGCCATCGGTCCAGCTGCGCAGCCAGCTTACAGCCGCCCCGGCCAACAGGTCCGGGGTTAGCAAATGGTCAAACCCGGTGGTTAAGCCAAAACTTTTGCTGCTAAAGCCATCCTGATCCGAATTGCCTTCCATATGCGCCGATCCGCCCAGAACCTGGCCCCAAAGCGTGCTGTATTTAACATCGCCCCCGGCGGCAATACCGGTTGCGGTATCGGTGCCGCCCGACATTGCCAAAAGCTGGCGGCCCTGAATGGCAGTTTGCACAATGGCACTGGCCTGATTAAGAACCTGCACATTATTGGCCGCACTGGCCGGGGCCAGCTTTTTAATCGCCGATCCCTGCTGACTTGAAGGCAGACTGTTAATCGCTGCCAGAACGTTGTTCTGGAAGGCAACCGCCTGTGTTGAGGAACTGTTATTGATTTTGTCCAGCGTCGCCCCAAACGATGACCCAACGGAACCTGACGGCGTACCAATAACCTTATAGCCGTTTACTTTATCCGTTATCGTCACAACAAGATCTTTGCCAACCGTTGCCGTGGTCGCCCCCAGGCCCGAAGTACCAACAACCGACGCCTTGGTGATCGCATAGGTTCCGGTGCCGCCTGCGCCAACAATGGTATAGGTCTCGCCCACCTTCATATCATTACCCGACATGACCAGAGTGGTATTGCTGATCGCCGCATTGCCCGAAACCGCAAGCGACCCGAAGTTCGACGCAGTTGCCGCCTGCACCACCAGCCCGCCGCCAGTCTGGGTATAGTTACCGGTGATGGAAACCGTATTCACCAGTTTAAGGGTGGCCGCAGAGTTGATGACCGAATGATCAGTGACATCAATCTTGTCGTTCAAAAGCAAATAACCGGACCCAAAATGAAGATCACCAGAATTATGCCTGATGAACCCCACACTGTCGCTGCCTTCCGTGGTGGCATCCTTGCCAGTCAAAACACCATAATGCGTATCATCCGCACCGCCTGAAATGGTAATTTGGCCGGTAGCAGAATCGTTTGCACCATAGCCAATATTGCCCGCAATCGTGCCGCTATTTTCAATTATCAGTCCCGTATCGGATTTACTAAAAATGGCAAAAGCAGTAGCTTTAATGGTGCCGCTGTTTTTGATCGTTCCAATGGATGCATAATTCTCTATCCCATGAGAACCAGAGATAAGCCCGGAATTGTCAATCAGAGTTATTTTCCCGGAATTTCCGCCGGAGCTGTGATTAAGTATCCCGTATGCGCCAGCCGAAATGGTTCCGCTGTTTGTGATCGTCCCGATTGTACCAAGGTTATCAATCGCATCCTTAAAGCCAGTATGTGCAATTGTTCCGGCATTTGAAAGATCACCCACACTGAAGCCACCGGCAATGCTTACGGCCGCAAAATCAGTATCGGCAGATATGATAGAACCGGTAGTTCCGACAGAAAAGCTACCGTCGGTCCATTCCTGACATGTTTCCGACCCACCGATGTTGGCACCCCCGCCGACCGATCCACAGGCGGGTACGGCCAATACGGGACCAGACATAGCGCTGATCGCAACCAGCGACGCCCCCATCAGAAGCTTCCAGCGCAAACCAGAAACAGCAAGAGACTTAATCATTTTGGTTCCCCCAAGAACAAGAATAGAGGACCACGCGTTCTATCGCGCGGCCCAAATCTATACCAATGTATGCATGATGCTTATACATACATTGGTATAGAACAACACAAGAATTTCAATTTTGATTGAAATTTTAACATTTCCAATCGATCAAACAAAAACGGCGGCCCGAAGACCGCCATTTGTGAACTGGGCAAGCGCGTTGGCACCGCGTGGCATGTGGAACGATTACCAAGGGTGACCCGCCCGCCGATGGAGGAGAATGTGATCGATTTTGATCAGCAGAAGTTGGTATCAGGCGTAAAAACGCATCAGGCCGGAGCGCAATTGCGCGGCACCCAATTATCGGGCAATGCGCCCTTGATAATCAGGCTGAGAATATCGTCTTTATTCACTTCGCCAACCTGATGTTCACCAACCTTGCGGCCATTTTTCATCACCACGATGCGGTCGCACAGATCGCAAACGTCATCCATATCGTGGCTGATCAGAAAAATGCCGATGCCTTTTTCACGCAATTTCTCGATCAGTTCTGCCACCATCGCGGTTTCCGACGGGCCAAGGGCGGCTGTTGGTTCGTCCATGATCACGATGCGGGCATTAAAATAAATGGCGCGGGCAATGGCAATAACCTGGCGTTGTCCGCCCGACATGTTCATGACGGCTTCGGCAATGTTTTTAAAATTGGGGTTCAGACTGCGCAGAGCCTTGCGGGTTTCTTCTTCCATTTTGCGGTCATCAAGCATCCCGAACCGGGTTTTAAGCTCGCGCCCCAAAAACAGGTTGGCGGGCGCATTCAAATGATCCGCCAGCGCCAATGTCTGATAAATGGTTTCAATGCCACAATGGCGCGCATCAATCGGGCTGGACATTTCAACAGCGTCGCCCTGAATTTTAATCTCGCCGGAATCATACCCCATTGCGCCGGACAGGATTTTCATCAAGCAGGACTTGCCTGCGCCATTATGGCCCAGCACCCCGACCACCTCGCCCGGATACAGGGTTAACGAAACATCTTCGACAGCATGGATCCCGCCAAATCGTTTGACGATGTTGTTCATTTCAACAACAGGGGTGACGGCATTCATCCGATCTTCTCCTCACATCACATCAAAAGAATGCTGCGGCGGCCCCCACCGCAGCATCTCTTAAGTGGCTGGTATTAGTATTAATACAGAACGTTCTGGGCTTCGTCGGCGTCGATATTATCTTTGGTCACCAGGACCACACCGGTATTGATGAAGGGTTCAACCTTGTCGCCCTTCAGCAGGGCTGCAATGGTTTCAATGCCTTTTTCACCCATCTGATAGGACCCCTGAACCGCGATGGCATCAAGAGTTCCATCACGCACAAAGCCTTGCAGGTCTTCGTTGCCGTCAAAGCCGATGGCAACAAGCTGGCCCTTTTTACCGGCCTGAACAATGGCGCGGCCCATGCCAATCGCGGTCGGCTCGTTGGCACCAAAGATGCCTTTCAGATCGGGGTTAGCGGCCAGAATGTCGGTGGTCTGGTTCAAAGCCTTGGCCATTTGCGATTCCGAATAAAACGGACCGACAATTTCCAGATCGGAATTGGCTTTGATATAGTCGGTAAAACCGCCAACACGGCCAATTTCCGACCCAACTCCCGCCACATAGGACATGATGGCGATTTTGCCGGTTTTACCGACCTTTTCGATCATTTTCTGCGCGCAAAGTTCACCCGCCTTGCGGTTGTCGGTTGACAGAAATGCCTGGTAATATTCCTTGCCTGCATCGGAAAGCGATGAGTCGACAATGACAACCGGAATACCGTTTTCATAAGCTTTTTTAACCGAAGGCACCAGGGCATCGGGGTCAGACGGCGCAAGAACAATGCCCGCCACTTTGCGGTTAATTGCGTTCTGCACCATGTTGACTTCGTCGGCTACAGCCGATTCCGTTGCCGGGCCCTGAAAGGACATTTCGTAACCATCAAGCTTGCCAATCGCACTTTGCGCACCCTTGTGCACATTCTGCCAGTAATTGGAGCTGGTGGTTTTAACAATAACAGCAATTTCATTGCTTTGCGCCATGGCGAGGCTGGTCATCCCGACCAATGCGACAACGGCACCTAACATTACTTTTTTCACGATTTGGTTCCTCCACTGATTTGATTTTTGATTAATTTAAAACGCTTATCGCCGATTACGCAGATTATCGACATAAACCGTTCCGATAATCACGCACCCGATGATGATTTGCTGAATAAACGACGAAACACCGTTCATATTCAGTCCGTTACGCAAAATTCCAATAACAAAGGCCCCGATCATGGTGCCCGAAATCGTTCCGATGCCGCCCATGAGCGACGTTCCACCAATCACCGCAGCAGCAATGGCATCAAGTTCGTACATGACGCCTTCATTGGGCTGGGCTGTAACCAGACGGGACATCAGAATAATCCCCGTGATCCCGGCCAGAAACCCCGATGTGGCATAGGCAAACATTTTGGTGCCATTGACATTTACACCCGCCAGACGAGAGGCTTCCTCGTTCGAACCAACAGCATAGATATGCCGCCCGATCGACAGACGGCGCAAAATAAACGCCACCACAATCGCCGTCAGGATCATGAGCACCACCGGATAGGGAATACCGGGGAAAATCATATGCGGCAGCCCATTGGCCCCTTTTTCGAGCATGCGAAAAAACGACCCGTTGCCAAGTTCGCCAAAGGCCTCGCCCAATTGCGACACCGGGGCAGCCCCCGTCAGTTGCAAGGCGACCCCGCGGGCGATCATCATCATCCCCAGCGTCGCAATGAACGGTGCAAGTTTAAGGCGGGTAACGACCAGACCATTGATAACACCGCACAATGTGCCAACCAGCACCCCGGCCCCCATACCGGCATAAACCGGCCAGCCCGCCTTGACCAAAAGCCCGGCGACCGTACCTGAAAGCGCCAGAACGGAACCGACACTCAGATCAATACCGCCGGTCAGGATCACCACCGTCACCCCGATGCCCAAAAAGGCAATGGATGTGGTTTGCAGCGACACCGTCATGGCATTGCCAAGCGATAAAAACGCGTCGCTGGTTAACGAGAACGCAATTATCAGAACCACCAGACTGAAAAGAGCAGCGAATTTCTGCACCAGGTCCTTGCGCTCATCACCCGACATGTTCATCCAGAACAGGAACGATGAATGCGCGCGCGCAGGTGGCGTCTGCTCCGTGGTCCTTTCAGATTTCACGACGTATTTCTCCCAATTATGACTATCGACCTGAATGTCTGGCTCTGGTCGATACAAACCGACCCCCAAAACCGGCAGGCATTAATTTCAAATCAATCAAACGGGAAACATGGCAACACGACCAAACAGGTTAATGATTTGCGCGCACCCAAAGGCGATGCATCAGTCAAACCTTAACCTTTCGATCTCGTGTAACAAGACGGGACGCCATTCCCTACATTGATTGTTTTTTATCGTTAAAAGACATTTTTAGTCAGGTCTTTCGCCTTGTCAAATGTTTTGTATGGAATAAAAACATTTTTAGCAAAATGAGCCATCCGACACGCAACCAGAGCACATATCGGCCCCGGATCGGGGCGGTTTAATCCCAGCTGACGGAAGCCAGAAGTGTACGCCGTGCGGTTTGCAGATGTTCCCGAAACCGGATCCGGCCCACATCAAAATCCCCCGCCCCCAACGCGTCAATCACCAGCAGATGTTCTTCAACGGCGTCGGCGTTGCGGTCTTTTTCGCCGGTTTTGTTCCAGCGATAGTGATAGTGAAAAATCAGGGCCACCAGATCATAAAAATCATCGGCAAAGCGATTATGAAAGGTCGAAATGATCAAACGGTGGAATCGGTCATCCAGCCTGGGAAACTGCATATAGCGACCATCAATGTCGCCTTGCAAATATCGGTGTTCGTCCCCCAATGTCGCCAGCTTCTTCCAGCTTGAATGATTGCGAGGCAATTGCACAAAGGCATCAAAAGCGCGCAATTCAAACATCTCGCGCACATCAAACAGTTCCATCGCAAAGTCTCGGGTGAAACCGTTTAGAACCCAGTAACGATTGGGTTTTTTCTCGATCAGGCCAAAGCGTGAAAACCGGATCAGATATTCCCGCACCGAGGATGCGCTAACCCCGAAACTTTTGGCAAGTTCGCTTTCGCGCAACACGGTTCCCGGTGCCAGATCCCCGCCCACAATATATTGCATGAAGGCAGGTTCGATCAGATCGGCCGTGGGCCGGGTTTCACTGGCCTGAAAATAGTCCGACTTGTCGGGCAAGCGCAGGACGGTTTTTTCGCGCCCTTTCCAATGGATGATGTTTTCTTCCGCCAGATGGTCCAGCACCGCACGTACCGTACTACGACTGATCGACCATTTGGTCGCCATTTCCTTTTCCGGTGGCAGGCAAGCCCCGTCGCCAAGCGAGACAATATAGTCGAGGCAGGCGTTATAGGTTTCCTTATATGTCCGGTTGGTTTTCGCCACGTCTTTTCCGTTTCCCCGCAGATTTGAACTGAAAATGCCCCCTGTTCTTATGAAAGGCAATCGCTTTGTCGGGCACCCTGCATATGCAGATAGTATTTTATTCATAAAAAACAGTTGACGGCAAATGCATCTTGTTTTTTATGTAGAAAATACAATTTGGGCAGTGTCGACCCGAAACATTGCTAAACAGGGAAACAGCCATGACCGTGATGAAAACAATCGTATGTGTCGAACCGGGCAAACTTGCCAGCGGCACAGCCCCCTTTCCGCAAGCAAAACCGGGACATATCCGGGTCGCCATTCGCAGCATCGGCATTTGCGGCACCGACTATCACATCATGGAAGGTCTGCATCCGTTCTTGCAATATCCACGGGTCATGGGCCACGAATTGTCGGGCACAGCACTTGATGCCTCGTCAACCGGCGACATCGCAGTGGGCGATCTGGTTGTGGTTAATCCCTATGTCACCTGTGGCACCTGCCATGCGTGCACAATTGGCAAGCCAAACTGTTGCAGTTCAATTTCGGTATTGGGTGTTCATGGCGATGGTGGCATGTGCGATCAGATTTGCGTGCCGGAATCCAACCTGTACCCGGCCACGGGCCTTACCGCGCGCGATGCGGCGATGGTTGAATTTTTGGCGATTGGCGCGCATGCCGTTGCACGGTCGCGCATTCAGGCTGGAACCAAGGCATTGGTGGTTGGCGCAGGCCCGATTGGCATTGGCGCGGCATTATTTGCCAGCTTTGCCGGGGCCGAAATAACCCTTCGCGATACCAGCCAGGCCCGACTGGACCGGGCATGTGCCATGGTCAAGGGGTCAAAAGGGGTGCTGGTGGGCGATGCATCCGCCGATTTACCTGCCGATGGCTTTGAAACTGTTTTTGATGCCACGGGCAATATCAAGGCCATGAATGTTGCCATCAATGACCTTGCCCATGGCGGCACCCTGGTCCTGGTCGGTGTGGTTAAAGGCGAATTGTGCATTGACGATCCCGAATTTCACAAACGCGAAACCACAATGATGGGCAGCCGCAACGCCCTGAAGGAAGACTTTGAAAAGGTCATGTTTCACATGCGTGCCGGCGATGTCCCGGTTGATATGCTCAACACACACGAAGCCGCCTTTGAAGATGGTGTTGAGAAATTGTCGGCATGGGTTCACAACCGCGAAGACATTGTGAAAGCGGTTCTTCATGTCGGCTAAATTTCCCACACCGATTGTTCAGTTTGGCACCAGCCGTTTTTTGCAGGCCCATTTTGACCTGTTCATCGACGAAGCCCTTGCCAACAATCAGGCTGTTGGCCCGGTAACCGTGGTGCAATCGAGCGGTGATGCCAGCCGGGCGAACCGGCTGGCCGCCCTGGCCGCCGATGAGGGGTACCCTGTGCATGTGCGCGGTCTGGAAAATGGCGTGATTGTTGACCGTCAACAACAGGTCAAATCTGTTACCCGCACCCTGTCGACCGCAACGGACTGGCCGAAAATTGCCGCCATTGTTGTCAACGAGGCTGAATATATCGTCTCAAACACGGGCGACGCCGGGTATGCACCACAACCCGCCGACACCGGTCGCGAATTTGACCAGGCGATGTCCTTTCCAGCCAAATTGCGCTTGTTGTTAAAAGAACGTTTTCTGGCCCATGGTCGGCCGATTACGATTTTGCCGATGGAACTTGTGCCGGGCAACGGGGCTGTTTTGCGGTCCTGCATCCTGGCCCTTGGCGCGAATGACGACAGCGATTTCCTTGACTGGCTGGAACACCGGGTGATCTGGGCAAACTCGCTGGTTGATCGTATTGTATCCGAACCCATCGAACCGGCAGGTGCGGTTTGCGAACCCTATGCCCTGTGGGCGGTTGAACAGCAAGCTGGGCTTGTTTTACCCTGCACCCACCCGGCGATTGAACTGGTGGAAACACTAGACGATATCGAAGCCCTGAAACTGTTTATTCTTAATCTGGGGCACACATGGCTTGCAGGCCGGTGGCAGCATCTGGGCAGCAATCCGGAAATGTCAGTCGTTAAGTTTCTTAAAGACCCGCAAATCATGGCGGCCTTGAACGACCTTTATGAAAACGAGGTTATTCCCGGTTTTGCCGCCGCCGGGATGGAAGACCGTGCCAGAAGCTATCTGGCAACAACACTGGACCGGTTCCGCAACCCGTTTCTCGATCATCGTCTGGCCGATATTGCCCAGAACCACCGCCAAAAAATAGAACGCCGCATTCAGGGCTTTATCCACTGGGCCCAAAGCCACGGCGATACAACAAAAAAACCAATCCTTGCCGCCATGACCCACAAGGTTCCCGCACCATGAAGATTAATGCCCTTCGACTTAACGAAACCGACAATGTCCTGATTGCATTGCTGCCGCTGCTGGCAGGCGATACATCATCGCCCGGTGTTACCACCGCCGAAGATATTGGCGCTGGCCACAAATTTGCCGCCCGCAACATCAAACAAGGCGAACAGATTGTAAAATACGGTCAGGTTATTGGTGTTGCCACCGCCGATATTGCCATCGGTTGCCTGGTTCATAGCCACAACCTGGCAATGGGCGATGCCCGCCTTGGCGCGGGTGAAACAACTTCCCCTACCCTGCCCCGTCCGACCCGCGATACCTTTATGGGCTATCGCCGCAAAAACGGCCGGGTTGGCACGCGCAACTATATTGGTATTGTTTCAACGGTGAACTGTTCGGCCACTGTTTGCCGCGCCATTGCCGAGGCCGCGACCCGCACCCTGTTGCCCAAATATCCCGGCATCGACGGCTTTGCCCCGATTGTGCATGATCAGGGTTGTGGCATGGTCAATCACGGCGAAGGATATGACATTCTGGTTCGCACCCTTGCGGGTTATCGCGACCATGCCAATTTTGGCGGCGTCTTGCTGGTTGGCCTGGGCTGCGAAGTTAACCAGCTGAGCGCCTATGGCGAAATCGAAGACCCCGAACACGCCGCGCGCTATGCCAGTTTCAACATTCAGTCTGCTGCCGGGTCCACATCAGCCGTGCGCAAGGCTGTCGAAATTCTGGATGGCATTGCCAAAATTGTCTCACAGGACCAGCGCGAAACCTGCCCGGCATCCGAACTGATTTTAGGCATGCAATGTGGCGGGTCCGACGGGTTTTCAGGCTTGTCGGCCAACCCGGCCCTTGGCGTTGCCAGTGACCTTTTGGTGGCGGCTGGCGGCACCAGCCTTTTGTCGGAAACACCCGAAATTTTTGGCGCGGAACATTTGTTAATCGCACGGTCCGACGCCCAAACCGGCGCACGCATTGCCGACATGATCGAATGGTGGAAAGACTACGCCGAAAAGAACAATGCCACCCTTGACAACAACCCCTCACCGGGCAACAAGCGGGGTGGCCTGACCACCATTTTGGAAAAATCGCTGGGCGCTGTTGCCAAATCTGGCCGGGCACCGGTTTCCGATGCCATTGGCTATGCCTGGCCGGTCCGCAAACACGGGCTGGTTTATATGGATAGCCCCGGTTACGACCCGGTTTCGGCCACAGGCCAGGTTGCCAGTGGTGCCAATATTATTGCCTTTACCACCGGTCGCGGGTCGTGCTTTGGCGCCAAACCGGCACCGTCGCTTAAGCTCGCCTCAAGCAGCACGCTGTTTGCCCGTATGCCCGAAGACATGGACATCGATTGCGGCACCGTGATTACAGGCGAACAAACCCACGAAGAACTGGGCCTGCAAATTTACAACACCATTTTGGATACGGCATCGGGTGCCAAAACCAAAAGCGAAGATTTCGGCTATGGCGATAATGAATTTGTGCCCTGGAAAATCGGTGCTGTTCTGTAAGCACACCTAAGGCTTAACTGTCTAAAAACGATCTGGCGGGTTTGCGCGAAACACACCGCAAACCCGCCCTTCCGCCACGCGGCGGCAAAAACAAAAATAACATGATTAAATTGTTTCACGGTATCCGGGAGGAAAACCTAAATGTTCAAGTCGATTAAAATGATCATGCCATCGGCGGCCGTGTTTGCGGCAACCCTTGCCTTTGGCCTTGCCAATTCGGCACAGGCGACAACGGTTCTGAAATTTGCCCATGTTTATGATGAATCAACGCCGTACCACAAGGTTCTGCTAGAAGCGGCCAAAGAAATCAAAGCCAGGACCGATGACCGCTATGAAATGCAGGTTTTTCCGTCATCCTCGCTGGGCAATGAAGAATCGATCAATGAAGGCCTGTCGCTTGGCACGGTCGATCTGATTTATACCGGCCCGGCCTTTATGGCGCAAAGCTACCCCGAAATCGGCCTGATCGATTATCCATTCGTTTTTCGCAATTACGACCATTGGGAAGCGTTCTGGAAAAGCGACCTGCGCGACGAAATGGCAAAAGGTTACCACGATGCCACGGGGAACGTGCTGATCACGCATACCTATTATGGCACCCGTCAGGTTACGGCCAACAAGCCGATCCTGAAACCTGCTGACATGAAGGGCCTTAAAATTCGCGTTCCCAATGCACCGGCCTATACCCTGTTTCCGCGTGCGGTTGGTGCCAACCCCACCCCGATGGCCTTTTCCGAGGTTTACCTTGGTCTACAACAGGGTGTTGTCGATGCGCAGGAAAACCCGCTGCCGACCATCAAGGCAGGCCAGTTTTACGAAGTACAAAGCGATATCAGCTTGACCAGCCACACCATTGCCACCCTGACCACCCTTATGTCAGGCACCACCTATGACAATATCGACGATGCTGACCGCAAGGTCATTGTCGGTATTTTGCGCGATGCCTCAGCGACCGCCACCAAAGAAGTCCGCGACCAGGAAACCTCGCTGGTTCAGTGGTTCAAGGATCAGGGCGTAAAGGTTCATGATGTGGACCGCCAGCCGTTCATGGACATTGTTCAACCGTTGCTTAAAGGCAAGGACATGCCGTGGTCGCCTGAAACATTCGAGCGTTTGCAGGCGATTGGCAAGTAAACTGCTTGTCTTTGCCTGACCAATGGGCGGATGGGGTTTCTCCCTGCTTCATCCGTCCTGTCTTACTGTTTGATGCTGAAGGTGGCCCATGAACAACCTTTCAAGCGACAGTGAAATTGCCAAGGAAATTACCAGCCAGATAGATGCCCAACAAACCGATATCAGCGATATTTCCTGGTGGGATGCGCCGATATTTGCCGTGTTCTGGGCTTTGATTCTGGTTGTTTTCCTGCAATTTTTTTCGCGTTATGTGCTCAATAATTCCATTTCCTGGACCGAGGAAATCGCCCGCTATTTGCTGATTGTGGTGACATTTTCAGGTGCCACGATTTGCGCCCGCAAGAAAAGCCATATCTATCTGGATTTTTTCCACCTTTACATTCCCGGGGCGGCTTCACGCGCCTTGTTTTTCCTGATGGATTTAATCACGGCGGCCTTTTTTGCCTATGCCGCATGGTCAGGTGTGATGCTGGCAAACCGTATGGGCCACCAACGCATGATCAGCATTGATGTGTCACGGTCCTGGATGTTCTGGGCCGTTGTTATCTGCCTGGCCATTACGGCCATTGTCACACTGATCCGGGCCTTTCATTCCCTGCGGAGACCTGCACTATGAGCCTGGCCATTATGTTTGTTCTGCTCGCTGTGCTGCTGATATGCGGTGCACCGGTTGCCGTGGCACTGGCGGGATCATCGCTGGCTTATCTGTTTATTGCCGGTATGCCACCGATCAGTATGCTCCATAACATGATCAACGGGGTAAACAGCTTTCCCTTGCTGGCCGTGCCGTTTTTCATCATGGCCGGTCATTTGATGAATACCGGTGGCATCACCGTGCGTATTTTCAATTTCGCCCGCGCCCTTGTTGGCTGGGCACCCGGTGGGCTGGGGCATGTTAATGTCGGCGCCAGTGTTATTTTTGCCGGCATGTCCGGGGCGGCTGTGGCCGACGCTGGCGGCCTGGGCAATGTCGAAATCAAGGCCATGCGCGACGCGGGCTATGACACCTCATTTGCTGTCGGTATTACGGCGGCATCCTCAACAATTGGCCCCATCATTCCGCCGTCATTGCCACTGGTCCTGTATGGTGTCATTGCCCAGGTGTCAATCGGGCAGTTGTTTCTTGCCGGTATTGTTCCTGGCCTGCTGATGGCCGTTTCCCTGATGATTATGGTGGCCTGGTATTCACGCCGTCGTAATTACCCGCGCGATCTGGCCTTTTCATGGGGCATTCTGGGCAAGGCCAGCAAAGACGCTTTTCTGCCGCTAATGACTCCGGTCATTATTATTGGCGGTATTTCCACCGGCCTGTTCACACCAACCGAGGCCGCCGTGGGGGCGGTTGCCTATTCGCTGGTTTTAGGCACGGTGATTTATCGCACCTTGACCATACGCCATTTGCTGCGCGTTACCATGGATACGGTTGAAACCACGGCCGCTATTATGCTGATTGTTGGTGCGGCTGCCGTTTTCGCCTGGATTTTAACCGCCAACCAGTCCGCCCAGCATCTGGCAAACTTTGTCCTGGGTTTCACCGACAATAAAAACCTGATCATTATCCTGATCATGCTGCTGGTTCTTGTCGTTGGTTGCTTTATGGAAACCATTGCCGCCATCACCATTCTGGTACCGGTGCTATTGCCCGTTGCCAACACTGTGGGAATTGACCCGGTTCACCTTGGCATCATCGTTATTTTAAATTTGATGCTGGGCCTGTTAACGCCGCCGGTTGGCATGGTGCTTTATGTGCTGTCGCGTGTATCCGGAGTCCGGTTTGAGGATTGTGTGAAGGCAACGGCACCTTTCCTCATCCCGCTTTTGATTGTGCTGTTTTTGCTGGCTTTCATCCCGCAACTTAGCATGGCATTACCGACCCTGCTTTACCGTTAAGCCAGACGAAACCTTAATTTTTAACGGCACGGGCCCGCCAAATATTGGTGGACCCGTGCCGTTTTTATATGCGCCCTTCACCTCAACCGACATTCCCTCGCATCGGGCCACCGCATCGCGCAACATTCCGTTCTTCCCGTTCGTTAATCATTTTATCCCGATTGACCATCTTTGAATCGCTTTACTCTTGACATATGACTTATGTCATAAGATGGTGGAGCACCGGGAACAACCCGGACAAAAACACGCAAAAATGCGATATCCTTTCGGGAGGAAACAAAATGAAACGGACTTTAGTCGCCCTTGGTGCGATTGCCCTCGCCTGTGCGAGTTTTTCCCAATCCGCTTTTGCCAAATGGCCCGAACGGGCTGTTACCATTATTGTGCCGTGGTCGGCTGGTGGTGGCACCGATGCCACGGCCCGCGCTGTTGCCCAGCAACTTGAACAACGCCTTGGACAGCCGTTTAACGTTGTCAACCGCACCGGTGGCGGTGGTGTGGTTGGCCATGTTGCCATCGCCAATGCCCCCGCCGATGGCTATACGCTGGGCGTTGTGACCATCGAAATGACCATGTATGACGCACAGGGTATTCCCGGTGCGACACCCGAAGATTTCACCCTGATCGGGCGTTTTAACGCGGACCCGATTGCGGTAAATGTGCGGGCTGATGCGCCCTATCACACGGTTGGCGAACTGGTGGATGCGGTCAAAGCCCACCCCGGCGACATCAAGGCATCCGGCGCAAACCGGGGGGGCCTGTCGCATCTGGCCTGGGCAGGTTTGTTAAACACGCTTGATATTAACCCCGACGCCAGCCCGTGGATCGCATCGGATGGTGCCGCCCCGGCCATGCAGCAACTTGCCGCCGGTGCGATTAATGTTGTTTCAACATCCCCGGCTGAAGCGCGTTCGCTGGTTGAAGCGGGCGAAGCCAAAACACTGGCCCTGGTTTCAAACGAACGCAGCGATGCCTGGCCTGATCTTACCACCACCACCGAGGCCTTTGGTATTAACTGGTCGCCTCTGCCCTTTCGCGGGTTAGCCGCCCCCAAGGGGCTGCCCGACGACATCACAAATACCCTGTCAAAAACCCTGAAAGACATTACTGAAGACCCGGAATTCCATAAATTCATGGCATCCCGCGGGTTTTCAGTGGCCTATCAGAACAGCGCAGATTTCACCAAAACCGTCATGCAGTCGCGTGAAGGGCTGGTGAAAACCATGAAGACCCTTGGACTGGCGAAATAACGATAGGCTGGAGCGTTACCATGCGTATCGATGACCGCCTTATCGGTTTGATATTCGCCGTTCTCGGGAGTGGGGTCATCATTCTGGCACAGCAACTTCCCGCTGTGCCAGGAACGACCTTTGGCCCCAACCTGATGCCAACCTTGATCGGCATGGCCCTGCTGGGCCTGTCGATCAGGATCATGATAACCGGAATGCGCGCCGCCCATCACGGGCCATGGTTCGATATATCGGCATGGCACGGTCGCACACGCGGCATTATCAGTGCAATCTGGACCATGGCGGGTGTTCTTGTCGCCATTTATGCCCTGCCCATCATCGGGTTTCCCCTTCTGGGACTGGTCTACACCATCGGGTTGATGCTGCTTTTGCAAATCCGCCTCTTCATTGCGCTGCCGGTTGCCCTGATCGTGATTTTGGGCCTGCAATATGTGTTTGCGCAAATTCTGTATGTCCCGCTGTCGGCGGGGCCACTTCCCTTGCCGTGGTGACAAGCATGACATTTGAAACTCTCGCTACCGCTGCATCTATCGTTTTTCAGGCCCCGGTCCTGCTCGCCATTCTGGGCGGGGCGGTTTACGGCCTGTTTATCGGGGCTATACCGGGACTAACCGCCACCATGGCAACCGCCCTTTTAGTGCCTTTAACCTTTTATCTTGACCCGGTGCCCGCCATTGCCCTGATCGTTTCAACAACCGCCATGGCGATCACGGCCGGGGATATTCCCGGTGCGCTGTTACGGATCCCCGGCACCCCGGCATCGGCCGCCTATGTCGATGAATCCTATGCCCTGACCATGAAAGGCAAGGCCGAAACCGCCCTTAGCATCGGTATTTTCTTTTCTGCCTGTGGCGGGCTTGTCGGGGCCATGGTGTTGCTGGTTACCGGGCCGCTTCTGGCCCATGTCGCGCTGATGTTTTCCAGCTTTGAATTTTTCTGGCTGGCCATGCTGGGTTTAATGACATCGGCCCTGGTCAGCAGCAGCGACCCGGCACGGGGTTTTATTTCCTTGCTGATCGGCTTGCTCATCGCAACTGTCGGGCTGGATGTTACCAGTGGTCAACCCCGGTTTACCTTTGGCTCGATCGACCTTATGGGCGGTGTCAGCTTTATTCCCGTCATGATCGGCATGTTTGCCTTCGCCGAAGTTTTGCGCGGTTTTTCGGCCAACGCATCCTTTCCCCCGGCCCCCGATACATCGCGCGCCCGTCCGTTTCATGGCATGGGCCGTTTATTGATGCGTTATCCGTTCAGCTTTTTGCGCGGGGCATCGCTGGGCACGGCGGTTGGGGCCTTGCCCGGTGTAGGGGGCGACGTTGCCGCCTGGATCGCCTATGGCATGAGCAAACGGATGTCAAAAACCCCGGAAAAATTCGGTACCGGCCACGAAGAAGGCCTGATCGAAGCCAGCACATCGAACAATGCCGGACTTTCAAGCGCCTGGATACCAGCCCTTGTTTTTGGCATTCCCGGCGATGCAGTTACCGCCATCGCGGTTGGTGTTCTGTTTATGAAGGGACTTAACCCCGGACCGCGCCTGTTTGTCGAAAATCCGTCCATGCCCACCGCAATCATCATGACGTTTTTTGTCGCCAATCTGTTGCTGTTCCCCATCGGGTATCTGGCAATCAAAGGGGCGCGTCGGGTTTTGTCGGTGCCACGCGGCATCATTGTGCCGGTGGTTTTGGCCTGCTGCATTCTTGGGTCCTTTGCGATCAACAATTCCACCTTCGATATCGGCGTCATGTTTGCCGCAGGCATCGTTGGTTACCTGCTTGAAGAAAACGGTTTTCCCATTGCTCCGATCATTCTGGGGCTGGTTTTGGGGCCGGTTCTTGAACGCAACTTCATTATGTCGATGCAAATCGCCAATGGCGATCTGCTTGGTTTTTTTGACCGGCCCATCGCGGCGGTTCTGGGCGTCATTGTTTGTTCGCTGCTGATCCTGCCGATTGCCCGTGCCATCTGGCGCGGTGTGGGCCGGGCGAAACACCCTTGAACATTTTCCACATATCCTTGCGACCACAAACAAGAGAGAAACGAACATGGTTGATATTTTCAGCGTCAAAAACAAAGTCATCGTCGTCACCGGTGGTCTGGGACAGTTGGGCACGCAATTTTCCCAGTCTTTGGCACAGGCCGGGGCCAAGGTTGCCATCTATAGCCGCCGCCCGTTTGATCGCGACCAGATTGCCGAAAAATTCCCCGATGTTGCCGACAATATCCGGGTTTACGTTGCCAGTGTGACCGACAAGGAAGCCCTGCAAAAAGCAACCGACCTTTTAATTGCCGATTGGGGGGTGCCTGATGTGTTGGTTAATAATGCCGGGATTGATTCCAAACCCGACGGGTCAGCCGAACAAAACGCCCCGTTCGAGGATTACCCCCAGCGTTACTGGGATGAAATTATCGCAACCAACCTGACCGGTGTCATGCTGACCAGCCAGGTCATTGGCAGCAAAATGGCAAAAGCCGGACGCGGATCGATCATTAATGTCGGGTCGATTTACGGCATGGTTTCGCCCAATCAGGCCCTGTATGCCTACCGCGAAGAGCGCGACGGGGTGCCGTTTGTGAAGGCCATTTCCTATGCCGCATCCAAATCAGGCTTGTTGAATTTAACCCGCTATCTGGCAACCTATTGGGGCACCAAAGGGGTGCGCACCAACCTGATTTCCTTTGGCGGGGTTAAAACAGCCAGCTTTGACAAAGAATTCATTGATGCCTTCCTGGATCGCGTGCCGATGCGCCGCCAGGCTGAAATCACCGAATATAACGGCGTGATCCGCTTTCTTGCATCTGACGCGTCATCCTATATGACGGGGTCAAACGTTGTGGTTGATGGAGGATTTACAGCATGGTGACAGAAAGTCCCGCCCGCCCGGCAGATCGTGAAAGGCTGCATTTAAGCGTGGCCGAGGACCTTGAAAACCGGATTTTAAGCGGCAACCTGCCCATTGGCGACCGCCTGCCATCGGAAAGTGCCATCGCGCGCGATTTCAATGTCAGCACGCGGTCTGTACGCGAAGCAATGCAAATTCTGGAAACCAAGGGGCTGGTTCGGCGCAAACATGGCGAACGCGCCATGATCGTCCGTGACGACGTTGCCGAATTTCTCGGTACCCTGGCAACGACCGTGCGGCAACTTTTTTCCTCCAACCCGGACTATCTGGTTCAGTTGATGGATGTGCGCCGCATGATCGAGGTTGAAGTCATCAGTGCTCTTGTCGCCCGGGACAACCCGATCACACCAGAAATAGATGCCGCCATGAGCAATCTGCGCAACACAGCAAATGCGGGCGAATTTGGCAAATTTACCGATTGTGATGCAGCCTTTCACCGCGCGCTGGTGCAATCGGCCGGCAACGATGTGATGGCCGTACTTTATAACAATCTGTACGGGCTGATTACCGATGTCATCCGGGTGACCAGCCGGGTGCCAATCAAATCGCTCGATATTGCCTGTGCGGAACATGAACACCTGTATGACCTGATTAAAAACCGCGATGAAGCGGCCGCCAAACAAGCCATTGCCGCGCATATCAACAACAGCAGCGCCTATTTGCAGGTCGCCATCGCCAAGGCCCAGAACAAGGATACACAAGAATGACCCCCAACAAATTTGACTATTCAGACACCGACTGGGACGCCATCGAACGCCTGAAAAAATGGTATTCCGGCGACATCCACGACAGCATGGAACATCTGGGCCTGTGGGGCTATCTGGGCGGAATTTCGCTATTTGGCACGCTGGCACCGGGCGAAGTCGTTTGCGGCCCGGCGGTAACGGTTTTGTTTGAACCCTCTGATCGCAAGGGTGAACCGCAGGATGTGTATCACAATGCCATCGATAACGCGCCCAAAGGCGGCATCATGGTGGTTGATGCCTCTTGCGCCGATGGGTCCTGCACGGGCGAATTAATGTCTACCGGGTCAAAAACCCGTGGCCTGGCGGCCACCATCGTCAATGGCACCGTTCGCGACCTGGCACAAGTGCGTGAGCTGGGCTATCCGTTATTTGGCACCCATCCCAGCCCGGTTGGCGTTACAGGCAAAAAAGAACCTCGCCATTCGCAGGTTCCCGTAACCATTGCCGGTGTCACCATTCGCCCCGGCGATGTGATTTTTGCTGATATTGACGGTGTTGTCGCCCTGCCCAAGGAACAGCTGGTTGCCATTGCCGATGCCGCCGATGATTTGGGCAAAAACGAACAATCCGCCCGTGATCGTTTGCTGAGCGGCGAAAAACTGCAATCGGTCTGGCCTGCGGCCTGATTACACAAACATCAAAACAAAAACGGGAAACAGCCAACACCGTTTCCCGTTTTTCTATTGTGTTGTCATGACGATGAAAAGTCAGGCCAGCCCAAAACGCTTTGCGCGAAGCAACAGCCTTTCGGCGCGTTTGCGCATTGGGGCATCAATCATGCGGCCTTTCAAAACTGCAGCGCCCTTGCCTTGTGCCGCTGCGGTCTCAAGGGTTGCCATCACCTCGCGGGCATGGGCAATTTGCTCGACACTGGGGGAAAAAGCCTGGTTTAAAACCGGCACTAGTGCCGGATGCACACAGGTGGACCCTTCAAAGCCGAACCGGGCGGCACGGCGGGCAATTTCCAGGGTCTTTTCAACGTTGGAATAATCTGCCGCACTTTCCAGCAAACCATAAGGCACCAGCCCGGCCTTGCGGGCGGCAAATACCAGTTGCTGGCGAGGCAATAACAAGGTTTCCGGGTCAGGTTCCATACCGGCTTCGGTCGCGAAATCTTCGCTGCCCAATAGCAACCCGATGGATCGTGACGACGCCGTGGCAATGTCACTGGCGGCGAAAAAGCCTGCCGGGGCCTCGATCATGGGAATAAACTTGATGCTTCCTGGCGCAATGCCACGCTCGGCTTCGAGTTCGTCAAGGGTTTCTGCCAGCAAGGCCACTTTGTCGGGCATGTCGGCCTTGGGCAACAAAATGGCCTTTAAGCCGGGCTGGACAATTTTTTCCAGATCGGGAATGGCCTGTCGCAGGCTGGCATTGATCCGCACCAGGACATCGCCGGGGCCATCGGCCATGTCGGCTATGGCTTCGGCGCAAAGATTGCGGGCATTTTCCTTGTCTGTGTCGGCAACGCTGTCTTCAAGGTCTAAAACAACGCCGTCGGCCCCGCGCTGCTGGGCCTTGCCAACAAATCGCGGGTTATTGGCCGGCACATACAGCAATGAGCGCCACGAACAAGGGGATTGATCCTGCAAAACCGTCATTTACCCGTACTCCGGCTCACCAGACCACTGTCAAACGCCGCCTCAACCCGGACGTCATCATATCCAATATCACGCAAGATCTGTTCGCTATGCTCGCCCAGCCTTGGGGCGGCAAAACGGATGCTGCCCGGGGTATCAGACAGGCGCGGAACCGGGCTGTGCATGGCAATTTCACCAAGGTCATCGTCAGGCACATCAACATAAACGCCACGTTCTATAAAATGCGGATCTTCGTGAATATCAGCAATGTTATAAAGCGGAGATGCCGTTATTTCGGCGGCTTCAAATTTTTCCATCACTTCATCGCGGGTATATTGGCCGATCCAGTCGCCAACAATTTTATCAACCTCTGGCCGATGAGCAACACGGGCCGCATTAGTGGCATAGCGGGGGTCGCTGTTCATATCGTCACGGCCCATAAGGCGAAACAGGCGTTCCGCCATCCGCTGCATCGACCCTGAAAGCGCCACATACATCCCATCTGCGGTCTCATAAACATTACGCGGGCTTGATGTGTTTGACCCGTTGCCAACCCGTGGCTTGGCCTTGCCCGTCAGGGCAAAATCCAGCGCTTCAGGGCCAAGGGTCGAGATAATCGGCTCTAGCAATGACAGATCAATCACCTGCCCCTGCCCGTTATCATCGCGCACCCGCAAGGCCGTCATCACCGAAAACGCGCCATATAAACCGGCAATCATGTCGGCCAGGGCCAATGGCGGCAATAACGGGCCGCCATCGGCTTCGCCATTGCGGTGCGCAAAGCCCGACATACCTTCGACAATGGTGCCAAAACCCGGACGCGGGCTGTAAGGTCCGGTTTGGCCAAAGCCGGATACCCGCAAAATTACCAGACCGGGATGATCCTTGCGCAATTGATCGGGGGCCAGGCCCATTTTTTCCATCGTGCCGGGGCGAAAATTTTCAATCAGCACATCGGCATGGGCGATCAGGCCGCGCAAAATATCAATCGCGCCGTCCTTGCGAAAATCCAGGGCGATGCTGCGTTTATTCCGCCCGTAAACCTTCCAGAACGACGACACACCTTCACTTTGCCAGGCCCGTAGCGGATCGCCCGATGAAACCGGTTCAACCTTGATAACATCGGCACCAAAATCAGCCAGTTGCAGCGATGTCATATTGCCCGCAACAAGACGCGACAGATCAACAACCACAAGCCCTTTCAAAGCACCGCTTTGTTCGGGCGTGAAGGCTGCTTTGCGCCAATGTGATGTGGGTGCGTCCATGCCAATTCAGTCCTTCAATTCTATATATATGTGTTCTGAAAATTCAGTCAGGTCAGATCAGGCCGCGACCAGACAAAATGCTGGTCGCGGATCTTTATTATGTGGTCCGGGCTATTCAGTCCCGACCTCGCGGCGGCGCAAAAACTGCTTGCTGATGATGCTGGCGCAAACCACCAGAACCATGAACACAACCAGCGCCAACGAAACCGGACGGTCGATAAAGATGCTCCACGACCCCTGGGCAAGCATGATTGACTGGCGGAAATAGTTTTCTGCCAACGGAGCCAACACGACCGCCAGAATGAACGGGCCGGTCGGATAGTCGTTTTTACGCATCAAATAACCGACCACACCGAAAATCAGCGCGATCCAGATATTGAACGTGCCGTAATTCAACGAAAACGCCCCGACAATGCACAAGCCGACCACAATGCTCGGCAGATGTTTTTGCACCAGACGCAGCAGGTTCACAAATAACGGGATCAACAACACGTTTGATGCCAGCAAAAAGAAGTTTGCCAAAATCAGACCGGCAATCATCGCCCAAACGACATCGCCCGACTGGATCATCAAAAGAGGACCAGGCTGCAAACCAAACATGATCAACGCACCGAGCATAATCGCCGTGCCGCCAGACCCTGGAATACCCAGCGTAATAAGCGGAATAAGCGATCCCGGAACGGCGGCATTGTTCGAGGCCTCGGGGCTGGCAAGGCCCGCAATGGCACCCTTGCCAAAATTTTCGGGCGTTTTCGACAATTTACGTTCCAGCGCATAGGCCAGAAAGGTTGCAATTGTCGCACCGGCACCAGGCAGGATACCAATGAAAGTCCCCAAAATCGACCCGCGAAGGGTGGGTGCCGAGGCTTCTTTCATCTCTTTCCGGCCGGGGATATAGTCGGAAAAACTGAAATTCGGCTTACCCAGGTTAAGAACGATTTTGCGCTCAAGGTTATAAAAAACCTCACCCAAACCATAAAGGCCAATGATGATGGCAACAAAATCAATGCCTTCGATCAGTTCGGGCACAAAAGCAAACCGGATATGGCCGGAAATGTAGTCACTGCCAAAAGTACTGACCAGAAACCCGAAACAGGTCACGATCAAGGCCTTGAAAACATCGGCCCCGGCGAGCAGCACAATCGTACTCAGGCCCACCAGCATCAGCATGAAATATTCCGGCGGCCCAAGGAAAATGGCGTATTCGGCAACGATTGGCGCAAAGAAAACCAGCACCGCCAAACCAAAAAAGCCACCGACAAACGAACTGATCGCCGAAATGCCAAGGGCGAGACCACCCTTGCCCTGACGCATCATCGGATAGCCTTCAAGGGCGGTAATAATCGCGGGCGCATCGCCGGGCGTATTGATCAGGATCGATGTAATACGACCCCCATACATGGTGCCCATATAAACGCCGGTCAAAAGACACAGGCCCGATGCATGGGGCATCCCAAAAGTCAAAGGCAACATCAGCGCGATACCGGCGGATGGCCCCAGTCCTGGCAATGCCCCGATAACGGTCCCGATAATCCCGGCAAGGAAAATCAGAACAATATTTTGAAAAGTCAGCACGGTTTCAAAGCCGCCGCTGAGACTGGCGAGAGTATCAAGCATGACTGTTTCCAGAACAGAAGTTCAAGGGACGGGCGATCAATGAAGAGGGATGCGGAGCCAGACCGAAAAGATCAGGTAAATTACCGCCAGCACAATCAGGCTGACCGCAACCGATTTAAGCAACCCGTGACCGGAAAACCGCCACGACAAAATCACAAGCAAAACACCAAGCGGGATCAAAACGCCAACGAACGACATGGCATAAATGCACAGTGCAATCGCAACAATTGCCCCAACAAGCATCAGCGCACTTAACGTTTCAACACCGCCATTTTCCCCACCATGCGCGCCGTGACCGCCCGTGGCTTCCGATGTGGCCAAACCGCGTCTTGAACGCAACACCGTGCGAATGACAAGTGCCGCAATCAAAACCAGCAAGGCAATGGAAATATTAAGAGGAATAAAACCAGGACCAAATGTGGTGTCGGTTGAATAGGGCATGTCAAGACTGCCCCAAAGGAGGCTGCCGGAAAATACCGACAGCCCGCCCAGAAGAATGATCTCCGAGATTTTCATGGAGAACTCCGTTTTCTTCGGAAATTTCTTACTTGATGATCCCAAGGCTGGTCAGCGACGTTTTGTAAACGCCATTCATGCCTTCAAGATAAATGGCGAATTCTTCCGGGCCGAGAAAATCAGGCACAATCGAATTGGCCTGAATATAATTCTGCTGCCATTCTTCGGTATTGCTCATGTCCTTAACCATTTTCAGAAGATAGGCTTTTTCTTCTTCGCCAATGTCACCCGCAGCAACAACACCGCGGAACAGGCTCAGATTGATGTTATAGCCCTGCTCGATAAAGGTCGGAACATCCGGGAACAGGCTGACACGTTTATCGGTGGTGATCGCCAGTGCGCTAAAACGGCCGGTTTTAATGAAATCGCCAACCGGACCGGTATTGGTAATCGCGAAATCAATCTGATTGCTCAGCAGAGCCGCCGTAACTTCACCATCCCCCTGAAACGGAATGTAATTCAGTTTCTTGCCGAGCGCTTCAGCCAGCTTGATGGTGACGATATTTTCAATCGAACCGGTGCCACTGCCACCGACATTGAGAACCTTGTCGGCTTTCGCAATATCTTCGAGTGTTTTGTAATCACCCGATGCGTTTACAACCAGCAATTCCGGATCGATACCAAGACGCGCGATCGGGGTGAAATTGGTGTAATCCAGCCCGATATTCGAGGTCAGCGGGGTGGTCAGAAAGGATGACGTTGCCGACATCAGAAAATGACCGTCGCCTTTATGTGAATTCAAATAGCCAAGGGCCACAGCCGAACTGCCGCCGGGTTTGTTGACAACATTGATCGGAACTTCCGACAGATTGTTGTCCTGAATGACCTTCGCCATGGCGCGCAACATGGTGTCATGTCCGCCGCCGGGGCCATAACCGGCCACAAATTCAATCCCGCGTGACGGAAAATCCGCGGCCTGAACCGCACTGGCAAATGACAGGGCAACAGCCCCGGCCAATGCACCTTTCAGCAATTTCGTGAAAGTCATCGTTCTTTCTCCCAAATTTCCAACGTGCAAATTTTGTCCTGTCTTCCCTTCGGATAAAATTTGCACCATCCTGATATCGCAAAGCCCGTTTTCAGGGGCCTTCACGACGCATTTCAGACAGCGCGGCCGAAGCCTGTTGCGCTGCTGTTATAACGACCGACAGGATCTCATCCTGCCGTGCCGCAATTCTTTCGCGCGGCCCTGCAATATTCAGGGCCGCCACCATATTTCCGTGTCGATCAAAAATGGGGGCAGCAACGCCCGCCGCCCCTTCAACACGTCCCTGCAAATTCACGGAATAACCGTTGGTGCGTATCGTTCTGACCAGCGTTATCAATTCAATTGTATCGACATCGTCGCGTGCCAACGCCAGATCGGCGCAATACGCATTCAATGCTGCATCCGACAGCCCGGACAACAGCACCTGCCCGGTAGCAACATGGGCGGCAATCCGGGCCACTGAAATATCACGATCATAGCGAATTTCGCGCTGTGGCAGTATTTTATTGAGATAGCGCACTTTTTGCGCGTCATCAAGCACGCCGACAAAGCCGGTTTCATGGGTCAGGCTGACCGCCTCGCGCAGACTGTCATCAACAAGCCGCAGGATCGTGCCCCAGGCGCGATTGTCAGCACTTGCTTCGCCTGGAAGACGGTGAATGTGGTACAGGCCCGCGTCATCGCGTCGCGCATAGCCGCGTTCCACCAATGTCCGCAGCAACATAAGCGCACTGCTTTTTGGGAGCGCCAGACCTGCGACAACCTCTGTCAAAGTCCGGCCCGCTGGCTGGCGAGCCAGCCATTCAATCACTTCAAGAATACGCTCCGAGCCACGACCACTCATTTTTCCTCCGGCTTTTATTAAAGTTCAGTATTGTGAACTTGTTCATTATTATGAACGAATGCTATCGTCGCGCATTATAAGCTGTCAAGAAAAACCTCTACGTTGCAGACATCTTGGCCCGTGCCCGCAGCACGAATAATTTTAATTTCATGTTTTTCAAATACTTATAAATCCTTTCGCACCTGCGGTAAAATTTACCCTGTTGCTGCCATAATTTCCTCTCGACTCTTTTCCCAGACTCGACTAGCGTTTGGTTAATCGATTAATCACACATATGCTTGTCATCACGTGATCATCGCCAAACGCTCCTGCACAGGTATTTGATGGCTGCTAAACGCACAGGACCAAATCTGACCAAAATTGCTGCGGCCCTTGGGGTTTCGTCGGCAACCGTGTCCAATGCCCTGTCAGGCAAGGGTCGGGTCTCGGCAGATCTGGCGGATAAAATCCGGCACAAGGCACATGAACTGGGATATGTGCCCAGCAATGCCGGTCGCGCTTTGCGCACGGGTCGTTCGGGTGTGTTGGGGCTGGTCCTGCCCGATATCGCCAATCCGCTGTTTCCACAAATTGCGCAGGCCATGGAAATGGCAGCATCAAACAATGGCTATGGCGTGCTGATTGCGGATTCTCGCGGTGAAGTCACCACCCAGACCGACGCCATCAGTCGTTTGATCGAGCGCGGCGTTGACGGGCTTATTGTTATTCCACGGCGTGGCACGCGCATCGGGGCCGTTGACTGCCCTGTTGCCATGGTCGACACCCCCTCGACACCGGGCAATACCGTTTCTGCCGACCACTGGGACGGCGGCGAACAAATCGCTCGCCACCTTCGCGCACTGGGTCACAAAAAAATATTGCTGCTGGGAAACGACCCCGCCTCCAATGTGCAAAATGACCGCATCGGTGGCATGAAATCCGCCCTTGGCCGGGATGTTGCCCATCAGACCATCTGGCTGGAACCAATATTGCGCCAGGGCGGGACGACCGCCTCGTTAAAGCTGCCTTACCTTGTTGAAAACGGGGTAACGGCGGTTGCAACGGTGTCTGACCTGTTGGCATTGCGGGTTTTAACCGACCTGCAAACAGCGGGTTTTCGCGTTCCCGCCCAGGTCAGCGTCACCGGGTTTGATGATCTGGTTTTTTCAGCCGTGATGACCCCGGCGCTGACCACCATTCATATGAATATGGCCCAAATTGCCGAAATTGCCGTTGCGGCACTGATTGCCGAAATTACCGGCACAAAAAATACCAAGCCGACCCTTATCCCCCAAAAACGAACGGTCCCGGATACCGTCACGGCTGATACGTCCAGTGTCGCGATGGAACTGATCATTCGGTCTTCCACCGGCCCTGTCCCCCCTTCTCAAATCTCAGTTCCAAATGGAGAGACGTTGTGAAAAAACTGCTGCTGGCTTCATGCGCCCTTTTGCTGTCCCTTAATGCGGCGCAGGCCGAAGAAAAAAAGCTGACAATTTCGGTTTATGGCTTTGCCCAGGATGCCTTCAAGGAAATCCTTTACAAGCCGTTTGAAGAAAAATGCGGCTGCGAACTGGTTGTTGAAACCGGCAACTCGGTTGAACGTCTTGCCAAAATGGAAGCCAACAAGGACCATCCGGTTATTGATCTGGCCGTCATGACCACCCAAGATGCCCTTGCCGCCCACCGCAAGGATCTGACCGATAAAATCGACACATCGAAACTGGCAAACTTTGACAAACTTTACGACATTGCCAAAGATCCCAATGGCGATGGTCACAGCCTTGGTTACACCTTTTACACAAGTTCGATTGCCTATCGGTCCGATAAAATCGATCTGACATCGTGGAAAGACCTTCTGTCTGACAAACTGGCCGGCCATGTTGCCCTGCCCAACATCACCACCAGCCAGGGCCCCTTGACCCTTTACATGCTGGGCAAGGCACTGGGCGATGACGATACCAGCCTGAAAACCCCGATTGAAGAAGTCGGCAAGCACAAAGACGATATCGTCACCTTCTATGTCCGCTCGTCCCAGTTGGTGCAGTTGATGCAGCAAGAAGAAATCTGGGCCGCACCTATTGGCCGTTTTGCCTGGAAAGGTTTTTCCAAAATGGACCTGCCGATCAAGTGGGCCACCCCGAAGGAAGGCCAGTCTGGCGGCATGAATGTGATGGTCGTGACCAAAGGCAGCGAACACCGTGACCTGGCCCTGCAATTCATGGATTTCTGGCTCTCGACCGATATCCAGACCAAACTGGCCGAGGGCCTGGTGGACAGCCCCGCCAACAAGGACGTCACAGTATCCGACGATATTGCCGACAATCTGACCTATGGTGCCGATACCGTTGCCAACCTGCATTTGATCCCGTCTGATGTCATGCTTGATAACCGCGATGCGTGGCTGAACCAGTGGAACGAAAAAGTCGGTCAGTAATCAATAGCCGGGGTGCCTGCCCATAACAGGTACGGTGCCCCGGCTTTCTGCCTTATCGTCCGCGAAATACCGAATGACACATGAATGCTCCCTCGCGCCATCGACGCCGGGCATTTCAGACAAGACCACCCAAGCGAGCAACCAAGATGTTTCAGAACCGGGCCGAGGCCTTTGCCCTGGTCATGCCTGCCGCCGTTTTTGCCGGAGCCGTCTTTCTGGTTCCCGTGATCATTCTTCTATCCGAGGGATTTCACACCGCAAACGGCTGGAGCATACAGGCCTATATCGATTTCTTTTCCCATTCGCTTAATCAGGCGGTGTTTTTTCGCACGCTGAAACTGGCCGCAATGGTTACGGCTGCGGCCGCCGTCATTGGCTATGCCGCAGCCTTTGCCATTGTGAACCTGCCCGCCAAAGGCAAAGGCCGGATCACCGGCCTGGTCGTGCTGCCGCTGATGATTTCGCCCGTGGCGCGCACTTATGCCTGGCTGGTTATTTTAGGGCGAACCGGCTTTGTCAATCAGGCGCTGGTGGCGATTGGCCTAAGCGACGAACCGATCCGGTTTTTGTTTACCGAAACGGCTGTTTTTATCGGCCTGTTGCAGTTGTTTTTGCCGCTTATGATCATTTCGCTGATCAGCGCGCTTGAAAACATGCCGCGCGATGCGGTTGCCGCTGCCCGGGTTTTAGGCGCAAACTGGTTACAGGTTTTTACCCGTGTCATTTTGCCGCTTACCCGCGAAGGGCTGGTCATTGGCGGCACACTGGTTTTTACCGGTTCGATGACCGCCTATATCACCCCGGCCATTCTCGGCGGGTCCAAGGTTTTGATGCTCGAAACCCTGATGTATCAACGCGTCACGGTTGCCAATGACTTTGTATCGGCCAGTGTCATCGCCCTGATCCTGATTGTGATGGCGTTTTCAGCCAATCTTTTGCTTAAACGACTGGCAACGGCGAGGAACAAACGATGACATCACGCCTGTTTTCCCCTCTTGTCCTCATCCTCGTGCTGGCCTTTTTGATTGGTCCTTTTGCCATTATCATTGCAGCCTCGCTTTCGGCCGGTGAAACTTTGGCTTTTCCGCCCCAGGGGTTATCGCTGCGCTGGGTTTTCAAGGTTTTCGAGATTGAAAGTTTCCGGCAAAGTTTCGGCATTTCGCTGTTTCTGGCCATTGGCGGCACCTTAATGGCGCTGATTTTGGGTGTTCCTGCCAGTTACGCCCTGTCGCGTTACAAGGTGCCCGGTGCCGAAACCATCCGCACCATTGTGTCCTCGCCCATCATTGTGCCCGGCATTATCGTGGGTTTGGCGTTGCTGCGTTATTTTGTCGTACCGTTTAACACCGGCATTCTGTTTGCGTTATTTATCGCCCACACCGCCCTGATCCTGCCCTATGCCGTGCGGGTGGTTTCCGCCAGCCTGACCAATTTGCGATCCGACATTGAAGAAGCAGCGGTTTTGCTAGGGTCATCGCGGGTTGGTGCGTTTTTTCGCGTGGTTCTGCCCAATATTCGCGGCGGTATTCTGGCCGCCTTCATTCTGGGTTTTGTCACCAGTTTCAATCAGGTGCCGGTATCGCTGTTTTTGTCTGGCCCCGGTATACGCACCCTGCCCATCGATATGCTGGCCTATATGGAAATCACCTATGACCCGTCGGTGGCGGCCTTGTCGGCACTTCTGGCTTTCATGTCACTGGGTATTGTGTTTCTGGCCGAACGTTTCCTAGGATTTTCCCGCTATGTCTGATTCCCGCTTTCTCAGCCTTGAAAAACTGACCCTGTCCTATGGCAAAAACGTTGCCGTGCCGGAAATGGACCTTGATATTGGCAAGGGCGAACTCGTCGCCCTGCTTGGCCCGTCGGGCTGTGGTAAAACCACAACCATGCGCGCCATTGCCGGGTTATTAAGCCCGTCATCGGGCACCATCCGCCTTGATGGCACCGATATTACCCGCACTCCGGCCAACAAACGCCCGGTTGGGCTGGTGTTTCAGTCCTATGCGCTGTTTCCGCACCTTAATGTCTATGAAAACGTTGCTTTTGGCCTGCGTTTGATGGGCGTCAAAGGCAAAGACCTTGAAGACCGGGTCAATCAGGGCCTTAAAACCGTTGGCCTTGGCAAATTCACCACCCGCAAACCCGCCGAACTTTCCGGTGGGCAGCAACAGCGCGTTTCGCTGGCACGATCGATGGTGATGGAACCCAAGGTATTATTGTTAGACGAACCGTTATCAAACCTTGATGCCCGCCTGCGCCTTGAAATGCGAACCGAATTGCAGCGCGTGCAAAAGGAAAGCGGTGTGACCATGATTTTTGTCACCCACGACCAAGTCGAAGCCCTGGCAATGGCGGACCGCATCATTGTGATGAAAGACGGGTTGATCGAACAGATCGGCACGCCTGAGGATATCTATAACCACCCGGTGTCAGATTTTGTTGCCGATTTTGTCGGTTTTGAAAATGTCTTTGCCCTTGAAAACGGCATGTTGAAAACCGGCAGCCAATACATTGACCTGCACGGTAACGTTCCACCCGGCACAAAGGGGCTGGCATGGCGGCCCGGCACCATCACACTGGGCACAGGCCCCCATCAGGGGCTGGTGCGGGGCACGTCCTTTGCCGGTGGCACGCGGGAATATCTGCTTGATACGCCGCTTGGCCAGATCAAGGCCGAATGCGATGCCACCTTGCCAATCCATTCTTTTGGCAGCACCGTGGCCTTTGACCTGCAAGTGGAAAAAGCCGCCCCGCTGGCCCGTTTCGGGGGCATGTGATGGCCATATGGATCGATACCGATATGGGATTTGACGACATAGCCGCCGTGCTGTGTGTGACCCATGCCGGTTTGAAAATCGATGGGATGTCGCTGGTGGCGGGCAATAGCCCGTTACCACAGGTTGCCAGCAATGCCGCCGCCGCCGCCATGCTGTTTAACTGGCAATTTCCCATTCATGCCGGGCGGGCGCGCGCGGTATTGGGCGGGCTTGAAACCGCCGAACGCATTATGGGGCCAACCGGCATGTTAACCGCCGGTCAGGCCCTGCCACGCGGCACCTTAAAACCATCGATCCCGGCCTTTGATGCCCTGTATAACTGGCTGCAAGCACCAACCGCGCCTGGCGACGAACGCCATATTCTGGCATTGGGGCCGCTTGGCAACATTGCTGCCCTGGTGCTGGCTCGCCCGGAACTGGCGGCTAAAATAGACAGACTAACCTGGATGGGTGGGGCCGTAAGCCTGGGCAACCATACGCCATCGGCGGAATATAATGCCTTTGCCGACCCCGAAGCACTTGCCATCGTGCTTGCCCACAATATGCCCCTGCGCATGGTGGACCTTGATTTGTGCCGTCAGGTGGTTGCCGCCCCGCAAGACGTTGTTGCAATCCGCAAGGCCGGGGGCAAAAATGCCACCCTTTTGGCCGACCTGATCGAAGGCTATATCAATATCGGCCTGTCACGCGGACGACAGGCCATGGCCATATTCGATCCCTGTGCGGCCATTGCGGTTACAAGTGACGATGTCATCACATTTGCCCCGGCCCGGATTGAAATAGACCTTAATACCGGCCCGTCGCGCGGTCGCACCATTGTCGACCCCCGCCCGGCGGCGGTTAAAAACGCCGAATATGCCGTTCGTGTCGATGCGATGACCGCCCGCGAAATGATTTTTGCCGCCTTGCAAGCAGAAGCAGAAAAAGAATGAATACCAGAACCAGCGAACCCGCCGATTTAAACGACGAAACCCTGCGCAGCCGCGCCATCGCAGCCGCACGCGGCGATGCCCCGTTTGACGTGCTGATGACCGGCGGCCAGATCGTCGATATGGTCACCGGTGAAATGCGCCCGGCCGATATTGGCCTAACCGGCCCCCTGATCGCCAGCGTCCATGCCCCCGCCAGCCGCAAGGATGCCAATTGCATTATTGATGCCAGCGGCAAATTCATCACACCGGGCCTGATCGACAGCCACATGCATGTCGAAAGTTCAATGGTTACACCCGCAATTTATGCGCAAACCGTGGTCCCGCGCGGTGTGACCACCATTGTCTGGGACCCGCATGAATTGGGCAATGTCCTTGGCAAGAAGGGTGTAAAATGGGCCACAGAGGCCACCCGCAATCTGCCGCTCCGTGCTTTGGTACTGGCCCCGTCCTGCGTGCCTGCGGCACCGGGACTGGAAGTTTCCGGCGCGGATTTTGACGGCGCAGCGATGGCCGACCTTCTGGCCTGGCCTGACATTGCCGGTGTTGCCGAAGTCATGAATATGCGCGGTGTCATCAACCGGACCGACCGCATGACCAATATCATGCAGGCGGGATTATTATCGGGTAAAATGATTTGCGGGCACGCACGCGGTTTAACCGGGGCGGATCTGCAAACCTTCATGACCGCTGGTGTCAGTTCCGATCACGAACTGACATCGAATGACGATTTGATGGAAAAACTGCGCGCCGGTATTCACATCGAAATGCGTGGGTCCCACGACCATTTATTGCCAGGTTTTGTTAAAACCATCAACGAACTGGGCTTTTTGCCGCAAACCGTTTCGTTGTGTACGGACGATGTTTTCCCCGATGATCTGGCCGATAAAGGCGGGTTGGACGATGTTGTGCGACGTTTGGTTTCCTATGGCATGCCCGCCATTTGGGCCTTGCGCGCCGCAACGCTAAATGCAGCCACCCGGCTGGGGCGCAACGATTTGGGCCTTCTGGCCGCCGGGCGCCGCGCCGACATCGCCATTTTTGATGACCTGACGAACTTTAACGCCAGCCACGTTTTCGCCAACGGCAAACTGGTGGCCCAAAACGGTGAAATCATCGTTGCGCCCCCGGCATTGGACCCGGCCCCGCTTTATCACACCTTGAAAATCAACCCGTTAACCCCCAACGATTTTCGCGTAAAGGCAACCGGCAGCAAGGTAAAACTGGCAACCATCGACCAGCCGCGTTTTACCCGCTGGGGCGACATCACCGCCGATGTCAAAGACGGTTATGTGGTGCCGCCCGCAGAAACAACCCTTATTGCTGTTGCCCATCGCCACGGCGTTGTCGATGACCGGCCCCGGGTCGGCTTTTTAACCGGGTGGGGAAAATGGCGGGGCGCAGTTTGCACCAGCGTCTCGCATGACAGCCACAACCTGACCGTTTTTGGCGGTAACGCGCAGGACATGGCCGTTGCCGCAAATGCCGTTATTGCGGCTGGTGGCGGCATGGCTGTGGCCTCGAACGGTCAAATCGATGCGCTGCTGCCCTTGCCATTGTGCGGGCTGCTATCCGAGGCATCGATGCGTGATGTCGCCGATCAATTCACCGCCATCCGCAGTGCCACCGACAATATTGTCGACTGGAACCCGCCCTATCTGGTGTTCAAGGCGTTATTCGGGGCCACACTAGCCTGCAACATTGGTCCACACCAAACCGACCGGGGCATTGCCGATGTTATCAGCGACACCGTGCTTGAAACACCGGTTTTAGAAGTCCTGGCATAAAACCCGAAAGATCAGGTCTCCATGAGGTTGCGTCATCCCATGGAGACCTTCTTTTACACAGTATCAATCTTGTATAAAACAGCATCCACACGATTTGTCAGCTGGTCATACAGGCGTTGGGCTTTATGATTGTCGCCTGCTGTTAACCAATATAAACGGGCCCAGTCCTGCTGATGTGCCTGTGTTTCCAACGCTGCCATCATCTGCCTGCCAATGCCCAAACCACGTTGGTCGGCGGACACCCAGAAATCTTCCAGATAAGCAACATTGCGCAGGGAAAATGTATGGGGATGAACAATGATATGCGCCAGCCCCACCACCTCCGGCTCATCCTTCTCCCCGGTTCGGTTAACCGCCAGCCACGCCTGCATGGCATGATCCGGGTCAAGGATACGCTGCCATAAAACGTCAATCACATCATTGGTCATGTCCGGCGCGCCAAAGCTGGCACTATTCTGGCACCATAATCGTTCCCACCCCGCCCGGTGCAAGGGTTCTGCCTTTATAATCCCGATCATATCGTTCCTTTGAATCCGTTCATTATAACTTGTCCCGGCACGGTGTCGGGCAGGGCACCATCGCGTAACCATGTCAGGGCAAGGGGCCACAAACTGGTTTCAAACCGGTCATGGAAAAAGGCGAAATGGCCGATATCTGCAACCCCGATATCGCCCGGCGCAACCCGCAAATGGGTGCGCGATGCCCCTTGGTAATATCCCAGCAACCGGTCAACCGCCGCAACCGTCCCAAACGGATCATCGGTTAAACCAATCGCCAGCAATTTGCCCGACATCGCGGCAAAATTCTGCTTTAATTGCCCGGCGGGAACAGCCGATAACAGGCTGTGTTCAAATGCCGGGCCCATCCGGCTCCAGTCGCGCACAACATGGTGTGGCACATCTTCCAGCCAGCCCAGGCGGGCACCGGGAAAATACCCGAACGAATGCGACAAAACCGGCATGACAACATGCCATTTCAAAAACATCCGCCACCGCAAAGTTTTTTCATAATCGCGCCAATAGGCAAATTGTGCGCCTACTGTTACCACATGTTTTAAAACATGGTTTAACGGGGCCAGCCCAATGGCAAACCCGCCAATTGAATGACCCACCGCATAAACCGGCTGGCCGGGAAAACCGGTTTGCGCATAGCGCAAAACCGCATCAACATCGTGTAACCCCCAGTCGCCCCAACCGGCGCGAAAGCCCCGCAAACGGTGCGGGCGGGATTCCCCAATACCACGATAATCAAATGTCAGCACATCAAAGCCATTGCGGCATAAAAACGCAGCAAACCGCGCATAATACCGACACCGCACCGCTGTTGCGGCACAAATGACCACAACGGGGCGAAGACACGCATCCTCCGGGCTGTCACATCGCCATTCAAAACCGGCAATATCCACCCCGTCTGCGCTCCGGGTGGTAAAGCAGGCCGGATATATTGTATGCGCCATATCCCCCCTTTCTTTCACATGACCAAGCCAAACGTCACATCATTTAACCCCGGTTCAATCATACTTCGCAATTGAAGTTTTCTCGCCCCGGACTGAGGTTTATTCACTTGTACAAAACCCCCATCTGCCTCCTAAATCGTAAACATAACCACAGGAGGCCCCGATGAGCCCTGCCAATATACCACCCGAAAACCCGGTCATTCACCTTGATGCATTGGAACTTTGCCCACAAACACACGGCGAACATTTTGCCGCCGCCTTTGCCGCCATTGCCGCCCCGCATGGCGCGACCCGGCTGGGCGCCCGTCTGGTTGAGGTTCCGGCGGGTAAAAAAGCATGGCCGTTTCATTGCCATCATGCCAATGACGAAATGTTTGTCATTTTATCAGGTCATGGCACAGTACGGTTTGGCGATAATATTTATGCCGTAAAAACCGGTGATGTGGTGATGTGCCCGGCAGGCGGCCCCGAAACCGCCCACCAATTACAGGCCAGCCCTGACACAGCACTGCGCTATATCGCGATCAGCAGCATGAACGAACCCGATATTCTGCAATACCCGGATTCAGGCAAGGTTGCCCTGTTCGCCGGGGCCGCACCGGGCGGAGAAAAGGCAAAGCGCCGCCTTTCCCTTAATTTTGCCACCCGGGATGCAGTTGATTACTGGGATGGCGAGGATTAATCCGGCCATCATGGCCAAGCGTTTATCGGCATAGGGATCAGAATCAAGGTCAGGTATTTGGTCCCTTTGCTGGCCGGGACAACGCAGGCGGCACCGCAACTTCTTGCAACCATTGCCGTAAATTACGCAAACGGCGATCGCGTTTTAACCGATCAGGATAAACCAGATAATATCCGGCCCCGGCAGCAACATTATGGTTAAACAAACGGGCCAGACGCCCGGCGGCAATGTCGCTGGCGGCAATTTCGCCGCTGGCAAGGGTAATGCCTGCCCCGTCAATCGCCGCGCGCAGGCCCAAACCGGCGGAATCAACAAATGTCACAGCCGCCGGTTTGATCGGTCCGCCTGGCAAGGATGCATTCCAGGTCGCAAAATTCTCCCGTCGATGCTGGGATAAAAACAGATTGGCCTCGGCAATACGGGCGCGAATATCGGCATGCGTGCCGCTGGCATCTTGTGGTGTGCCTAACAGGGTCACATTTTCGCCAAACAATAAATCACCCATCAAGCCCGGCCAATGACCCTGACCATGGCGAATGGCAACATCGGCCGCCCCGGCCACCAGGTCAATCGCCTGCTGGCTGGTCGAAATCAGCAACTCGAACCCGGCCTTTTCAAACGGATACCGCGCCAGACGCGGGGATAACCAATGCACCGCAAAAGTGGGCAGCATCGTCAACCGCAACGGGCCCGATGCATGGTCCTGTCGCAGATCCCCCACCGCCTGAATAATTTTGGCAAATCCATCGCTTAAATCAGGCGATAATCTTTCACCGCTTTCTGTCAGTTCCAACCCCGGCCCCGCCCGGCGTAATAGTTCCAGCCCCAGAATATCTTCTAAAATGCGCACCTGATGGCTCACCGCCGACGGCGTCACACCCAGTTCAGACGCCGCATCCTTGATCGACAAATGCCGGGCTGCGGCCTCAAACGCGCGCAGGGCATTTAACGGTACGTTCAGGCGCATCGGGTTTTGGGAAAAATCCGTCATGTTTACTCTGGCCCCTGACTGTCATCTGGCAATTGTTACAGCGGTTTGACGTAATGGCAATGTGATGAATCCTCAAACCGGGCTGAGAACAGCTCACTGGATTTGCGCTCTGTTTTGCCCACAAAGTTCAAGTCCGTTTTTCAACACTGGCAGAACAGTCATGACCAACACCGATTTTGGCACCCGCGACGGTTTCATCTGGATAGACGGCACACTGGTGCCCTGGGAAAAAGCCGAATGCCACATATTAAGCCACAGCCTGCACATGGCCGGGGCCGTGTTTGAAGGGATGCGCGCCTATGATAAACATATTTTTCTATGCCAGGCCCACATTGAACGGCTGGCACGGTCGGCCGATCTTGTCGGCTATCGCCTTCCCTGGACGACCACAGAACTGACCCGCGCGACAGAGGCTGTCATCTGGGCAAATGGACTTAACGATTGTTATATTCGCCCCGTTGCATGGCGAGGATCGCAAAGTGTTTCGGTGGCCGCCACCACCGCCCACATTCATGTTGCGATAGCCGCATGGGACTGGCCTACCCCCGCAACACAGGGCATGGCACACAATGGCATCCGTCTTGTTTTGGCTGACTGGCGACGCCCGGCCCCCGACACGGCCCCGACCGCATCGAAATGTTCGGGCATGTATATGATCGGCACGTTAGCGCGACATACCGCACAACAGGGCGGTTATGACGATGCCCTGATGTTAGATAGCCATGACAACATTGCCGAAACCACCGCAACCAATATTGTATTGATCAAGGATAACCGACTTGTTTCGCCCTTACCTACCTGTTTTCTGGACAGTATTACCAAACATCATGTTTTTGCCCTGGCCCAGGATATGAAACTGACAAGCAACCAGCAAACCGTTACCCTTGATATGCTGGCCGACGCCGACGAGGTTTTTGTCGTCGGCACCGCCGTTGAAATTCTGCCGGTTACCGAACTTGCCACACGCAACCATGTTTTTCGCTGGCCGGTTGGTGCCCTGACAAAAAGGTTGATGGCAACATTCGCTCGATCAATCCGGGCGGATGCCACCACCTCGAAATCTGCAACCTGAGATCAGAAATCTCTCATTTCTGTATAGCACTTTTACCCAAGTCCGGTGCAAAACGCAGTCAACAAAGCCTGGCCTTGTGGCCAGTCGTCAATATTACTGGCTTCGTTGATATGGCCCAATGCCCCGGCCATCACCATACCCGCCCCCCAGTTTCGGGCACAACGCATCATATATTCCGGTCGGGCATAAGGGTCATTTTCGCTACCAACCAGCAAGGTGGGAAACGGCAATTCACGCTGCGGTACCGATGCAAAACCAAGCGCCTCAGCGGGGAATTGTGAACTTGCCGGGTTGGGCACCGCAACCATAAACGCCCCCTTAATCGCCCGCAGGGCAGGGTTTTGCTGCCGGGCGGCCCAATGGGCCACCAAAAGACATGAAAGACTGTGCGCCACCAGAACCGGCGGTGCCGGAATTTGGGCCAAAGCCGCATCCAGCGCCATGATCCAGTCTTCCAGATCTGGCTGGTCCCAATCTGTGGGCATCATGCGCAAAAAGGGGCGCGCGGATGCCTGCCATTGATCTTCCCACTGGCTTTGCCAGTGTTGCGGGCCCGATCCGCCAATACCGGGTAGAATAATCACAGGTGACTGCATGGCCATTTTCCTGAAAATTAAGGGTCAGGCTATCGATTATAATCTTATGGCTCAAAACCAACATGGCAACTCATCGGCCAAGTTATGTTATTTCCGATGATTCATCGTTTTTTACGTCAGGATTGCTTGAATGGCACATACAGGCTTTGACCGGCTGGATATCGCAATTATCGAAGCCTTGCAGGCTAATGCCCGCACCCCGCTTTCGGAGCTGGGACGGCAGATCGGGCTATCGCAACCCGCCATGTCCGAACGGGTAAAACGGCTAGAGGAACGCGGCATTATCGAGGGCTATAGCGCACGCATCAACCCAGCCGCCCTTGGGGTCGGTTTGATGGCAATTATCCGGTTAAAAACGACCCATAATCATATCAAAACCTGTCTGCAGCATTTTTCCGAAATGCCCCACATCATCGAGGTTCACCGCCTTACCGGTGAAGACTGCTTTATGTTAAAGGTGCTGGTTCCCACACCAGGCGATCTTGAAACCATCGTTGATCGCATCGCCCGTTATGGCGCTATCACCACATCACTTGTTTTACGGTCAGAACCGTCAAAACCAATTGGCCGGGCCTTGTTACAACATCCCCGTTCCGGCTGACTTTACTGGTGTAAAGCATGTCGATGACACCTGTTCTGGCATTTAACACCGCCTCCCGAAACCGGAATGACCAGCGTAAATAACGAGGCCATATAGCAGAAAATAAAACCGGCACACGGCAAAGCGGTTTGACCTTGACTCTGACACCCTCCTGCCCGCATACATAAGAACAAAATAGGAACAAATAGCAGGCGTCATTTTTTGACCAGCAAATTGCAACAGGCACGTGCCGCCCTTTTGCGGGCGGAAAAACAATGGCAAGGCCGTGCCGCCTGTGTTGATGGCGGGCGGGAGCACCTTATCACCCGGGCGTTTGGCGATATTGACCTAAAACCGCATTTTTCCGTGGGCGGCTTAATGCCAACCGGCCTGCACGAGATCATGGCCGAACATGCTGACAGCGCAACATCGGCGCTGGCCTGGTATCTGGCCGGGCTTGATGCCGAGCCTTCGCCTCACGCAAAGACCTCAACCGTTTTATGGGTACGGCAACGCAAAGCCCTGGATCAGGGGCAGCTTTACCCGCCCGCCCTGTTTACCAGCCCTGCCCGCCACACCCTGGTGATGATGACAATTGACCAGCAACAAACAGCACTTTGGGCCTGCGAGGAGGCCGCCAAATCTGGCCAGATCGCGACAATCATACTTGAAACCACCGACTATGATTTAACCACCGCACGCCGCCTGCAACTGGCCTGCGAGGCAGGCGACACGCGCCTGATTGTGTTGCGCCATCACCGGGCCGGGCAAAATATTGCCCCGTCGCCAGCATGGTCGCGCTGGCACATCACGCCACATGGCATTTATCGCAAACTCAGCCTGATCGGGGGACGCGGGGTTCGACCGGCAAGCTGGAAAGTCTATATCGATGAAGCAACGCTTCTTGTATCTGTGGCTGACACACTGGAAAACAGACTGCCACCGGGCTGCTGCCACGCAACAGCCGCCCACAAACAGCCCGTCCATGCCTGACAACGTTCCAAACCGGGTGCCGACGCGGACACCACAAAAGACGCCATCTGGCACGGATCAAATGTCGCAACCTGCCAAGACACCCTTTATCGTCACGCGTAGCGACCATAAAGGTGTTCTTGCCTGTGGTTTGTCGCAAGGGGCGTGCAGGGCCGGGCTTGTACCGGGCATGCGCCTGGCCGAAGCGCGCAGCATTGTGCCCGATCTGGTTAATATCAACGAAGATCCAGGCCTTTATGCCCACCATCAAACCCGGTTGCTCAAGCATCTGGACCGCTATAGCCCGTGGATTGCCCCGGATCGGGTTTTGATGCGGGATAATCTGGGCGGTGAAGGCGGTTTCTGGCTGGAAATGACGGGCGGCAGCCATTTGTTTGGTGGCGAAGAAACCCTGATCAAACAGGCCCAACGCGACATCAACAAACTGGGATTTTCCTGCAAGGCGGGCATGGCCGATAGTGCCGGTGCCGCATGGGCCAGTGCGCGCTTTCACGCAGGCGATGGCATTTTATCCTTGCCCGCCCACCATGATGCCGCACGCGGTTTTCCCATTGAAGGACTGCGCCTGTCGCCCGATATTCTGGCAACCCTGCACCGGCTGGGCATTCGCCAGTTACAAGATGTCGCCGACTTGCCGCGTGCTACCCTGACAACCCGTCTTGGCCCCGATGTTTTACAAAGGCTGGACCAGTTTTATGGTCGCCTGCCCGAACATTTGAATTTTCATGTGCCCGATCAGCCTTGGCTGATCCGCCAGCAATACGGCGAACCGCTGGGCGATGCCGCCAATCTGGAAGCCGCGGTTGCACAGATGATTGTGCAATTATGCACTCAACTGCAAAGCGAAAACAAAGGGCTGCGCCGTATCATCCTGCGGTGTGTGCGGGTGGATGGCCGTGCCCATACGGTCCAAATCACCACCAGCACCGCTTGCCAGTCAGCACGGCATATTGACCGCCTTCTGGCCGAAAAAATGCCCGGTGTCGATACCGGTTTCGGGATTGAAGAGGTCATTCTCTATGCGCCCTGGGTCGAACATGTTGCCTTTCGCCAAATCAGCCTGGACGCCAGTGCCAGCCAAAATGGCAATACCATTGCCCTGGCCGAACTATTTGACCGGATCGGCCATCATCTTGGCCCGCGTGACCAATTATTTCGCCCTGGCCACCATGCCAGCCACCTGCCCGAAAAGGCCACCATCCGCCAACCGGTGGGTGCCGCCCCATCGCCCGCAAGCCTGCCCGGCATTCATCTGCCCAAACGCCCCATCCGCCTGATGAACCCGCCCGAACCGGTTCAAGTTTTACACCGCACCGCCAATGGTGCCCCCGCCACCCTGCGCTGGCGGCGTATGGATCTGGAAATTACCACAATCAGCGGGCCAGAACGCCTGTGCCCCGAATGGTGGGATTACCTCGACCAGGCCGGGTTTGCCCTCCATGAACTAACCCGTGATTATTTTCGCGTCCACGACCATACTGGCCGGTGGCTATGGCTCTGCCGAACCCTGGGGCGCAGCCAGACAGAACCAGCATCCGAGATGTCATTTGCCCCGGCTTTTAAAACCAGCGATCTCGCCCCCACCACGACGATACAGGGCGAACTGCCCCTTGCGGCCCCGGCCCTGCACATGGCGGAGCCTTGCGAACATAACCGCACATTTCAGGACCTGTGGTCCGTTCACGGCCTGTTTGCATAGGCACAATCATGGTGGATATTACCCCTATTACAAACATCGCCCCCTCGCAATCGGGTTTTGCGCCCGGTGGTCCTCCGGCTAAATGTCCGCGATATGCCGAACTTCAGGTCAGCAGCAATTTTTCATTTCTGCGCGGGGCATCCCATGCCGAAGAACTGGTTCTAACCGCCGCCAGCAAGGGGCTTCACGGCCTTGCCATAACCGATCGCAACAGTCTGGCGGGCATTGTGCGCGGGTTTAGTGCCCATCAACCCCATCAAAACCAGTTGCAATATATTGTTGGTTGCCGGTTGGATCTGGCCGATGCGCCGTCGCTTTTATGCTATCCGACCGACCGGCAGGCTTACGCACGGTTATGCCGGTTGTTAACATTGGGAAAACGGCGTGCCCCCAAGGGCGAATGCGAACTTTACCTTAATGATGTGGTCGAACATAGCGACGGGCTTTTGTTTATTGTCGTCCCGCCGCAGGTGCCTGATTCGGCATTTTACGCCCATCTTGTTGCGCTTCAGGCCCATTTTGCGGGCTGCTTGTGGCTGTCAGTCAGCCGTTTTATGGACGGGTTCGATACCGAAAGGCTCACCTTTTGCCACCAGGTCGAAGCCGATCTGGGCATTCCGGTGGTGGTAACCAATGATGTGCATATGCATGTGCGATCCCGCAAACCGTTGCAGGATGTTCTCACCTGCATTCGCCATCATTGCCGGATCGAGGATGCCGGTTACCGCCTGTTTCCCAATGGGGAACGCCACATCAAATCGCCCCAACAAATGGCGGCCCTGTTTCCCGATCATCCCCACTGGCTGGAACGCAGCGTGGAAATTGCCCGCCAATGCCGCTTTCATTTGCGCGAATTACGTTATGAATATCCTGATGAAAATGACGGATCGATCGAAACCACCCAGCAACGCTTAACCCGTCTGGCATGGGAAGGCGCACAGCACCGTTACCCCGAAGGCATCCCCGACAAGGTTCGGGGCCTGATTGAAACCGAATTGCGCCTGATCGACGAGCTGGGCTATGCTCCCTATTTCCTGACCGTGCATGACATTGTTTCCTTTGCCCGTTCACGCGGTATTTTATGCCAGGGGCGCGGATCGGCGGCCAATTCATCGGTTTGTTTTTGTTTGCATATTACGGCGGTCGACCCGGCAAAGGTTGAATTGCTGTTTTCCCGGTTCATCAGCAATGCCCGCGATGAACCGCCCGACATTGATGTCGATTTTGAACATGAACGCCGCGAAGAGGTAATCCAGTATATTTACCAGCGTTACGGGCGGGAGCGGGCGGGCTTAACCGCCACGGTTATTTCCTATCGCTCGCGCAGTGCGCTGCGCGATGTCGGCAAGGTTTTTGGCCTGTCCGAAGACAGCATTGTCAAACTGACCAAAACCGTTTGGGGGTCGGGCAGCAAAGGCCCGCATGATGCCATGATGCGCCAGTCGGGCATCAACCCCGATGAAACCCGGCTTCAGGCCATTATGATGCTGGCCGCCGAGTTAACCGGTTTTCCGCGCCATTTGTCGCAACATGTTGGCGGTTTTGTCATTACCCGTGGCCCGCTCTGCGAACTTTCCCCCATTGCCAATGCCGCGATGGAAGACCGCACCACCATTGAATGGGACAAAGACGACATTGATGCACTGGGCATTTTAAAAGTCGATGTGCTGGCACTTGGCATGCTGAGCTGCATTCGTAAGGCATTTGACGAATTACGCGACCATAAAAACATCGATTACGACCTGGCCTCCCTGCCCAAGGAAGACCCAAAAGTCTACGCCATGCTAACCAAGGCCGACAGCATTGGTGTTTTTCAGGTCGAATCCCGCGCGCAAATGAGCATGCTGCCGCGCCTGCAACCCAAATGCCTGTATGACCTGACCATTCAAATCGCCATTGTCCGCCCTGGCCCCATTCAGGGCGGCATGGTGCATCCTTTTTTGCAACGCCGGATGAAACGTGAACAGGTGGATTATCCCTCCGAAGAACTCAAAGCCGTTTTAAAACGCACCGAAGGCGTTCCTCTGTTTCAGGAACAGGCAATGCAAATTGCCATTGTCGGGGCGGGTTATACTGGCGGCGAAGCCGACAATTTACGCCGGGCGATGGCCACTTTCAAACGCACCGGCACCATTGGCGAACATCGTGAAAAATTCCTCAATGGCATGTTGCGCAATGGCTACGATGCCGATTTTGCCGAACGCTGCTTTAAACAGATCGAAGGCTTTGCCGATTATGGCTTTCCCGAAAGCCACGCGGCCAGCTTTGCCATACTGGCTTATGCCTCCTCGTGGCTGAAATATCATCATCCCGATGTGTTTTTATGCGCCCTGCTTAATGCCCAGCCCATGGGGTTTTACGCCCCGGCCCAACTGGTAAATGATGCGCGCAATCATGGGGTACGTGTGCTTGATGTCGATGTGAATTACAGTTTCTGGAACAATACAATGGAACGCGATATCGGTCGTGCATCCGGCCCCATGGCCGTGCGGCTGGGGTTTCGCCAGGTGCGGGGCCTGAGCGAACTGGAGGTCGCGAAACTAACCGCCAACCGGCCGATGGGCGGCTTTCAGGATATTTATCTGATGGCCCGCCAAACCGGCCTGTCGCCTGGCGCCCTTGAAAAACTGGCCGAAGCCGATGCCTTTCAATCCCTGGCCCTGCGCCGCCGCGAGGCCCTGTGGGCGGCCAAACGCTTTGGCAAGGGCCGCAAGGCACCTAGCGCCCTGCCCTTGTTCGAAGCCGCCCAGAACTTTAATCACAATATGGGCGTTTCCGCCGAATTTGGCCCGGAACCCGCCGTAAATCTGCCCGTCATGGGGCCGGGTGAAGAAATTATCGAAGATTACGCCAGCCTGCGCCTGTCGCTTAAAGGCCACCCGGTTTCCATGCTGCGCGATGCCCTTCACGGGGCGGGCATCAAACGCGCCTGCGACCTTAACGCCACGCGTAATGGCGATAAAATTACCCATGCCGGGCTGGTCATTGTTCGCCAGCGCCCCGGCACCGCATCGGGCATTGTTTTTATAACGTTAGAAGACGAAACCGGGGTTACCAATCTGGTGGTGTGGTCCAAGGTAATGGATGAATTTCGCCGCGAAATCATGACTGCAACCTTGTTAGGTGTTTCAGGCAAACTGCAACGCGAAGACGGCGTCACCCATATCGTGGCGGAAAAGCTGGTCGATCTTTCGGGCATGTTGCAAAGTCTGACCGACAACACCAAAATCAACCGACAATCTGGCGGGCATCCCCGCAATTTACGCTGGGCCACCGGCACACCGGGCATTGCCACCCCCATCAGCCCCCCGGCACAAATCGCACCGCCCTCCCATACCACCCCTCTTGAAAAGCTTGGGCAACAACACCAACAGGACCGCGCCAAAACCAGCCGCCTGAAAATAGACAGCCATGATTTTCACTAAAGCACATTTCCTTTAATATGACCCATTTTGCCAGCTCAGTCTGCCGCCTGGCAAGGAGAAGTCCGCCGGGCGTAATGGGTTTACGGACAAGGATTTCGACGCGGCCAGGCGGCAGACTGAGCTGGCCCACAGGGTTTGATTTTGGCGGTGTTTGGCGGCGTTACACCGCTCGCCCGATGCGCCGCATCGCGCAGCGCGCTGTGCCTTGCCAAACGACACGCCAAAAATAAACAAAATGGGTCATATTAAAGGAAAAGTGCTTTAAGGGCTATCACCCCACCCAGCCCAACCCGCGCGAAATGCCTTTTGCCGCCTCGGTCAAAAGGCTGACAAAACGGTCGAGGTCGGATTTTTGGGTGCGAAATGCCGGGGCTGCCACATTCAAAGCCGCCAATACCGAGCCATCCACGGCAAAAATCGGCACCGATACCGACACCAGCTGATCACTGACTTCACCGTGACTGATGCAAAACCCCTGCTTGCGGATATTCATCAATTCCCGCATCAGGGCGGCATGACTGGTAATGGTGTTACCGGTAATCCGGTCCAGTGTTTGCGGCAAAATACGCGCAATCAGGTTATCGGATAAAAACGCCAATAAAATCTTGCTCGACCCGGCATGTAAGGGGCGTCGTCGCCCGACCACCGCATGAACCCGCAAATCACGCGAGGGTTCAAATTTGGCAATGCACAGGGCCTCTGTATTGTCGCGTATCCGGATCTGTACCGTTTCATTCATTTTCTGACCCAGCGTTTCCAAAACAGGACTCGCCAGTTTTACGAGATCAATCTGGGTCGACGCGGAAGTTCCCAACACCAAAATTGCATTCCCAAGATTATATCCGCCATCTTCAGCCCGCTGGATGAATTTTCGTCGTTCCATTGTACGTAACATACGCAAAGTTTTTTGCTTTGTTTCTCCCAGATTACGCGCCAGCGCCGACAGGGTCTGGCCCGGCTCGCGCGACACCTCTAACAGAACCGATAAAGCAACATCAACCGACTGAATTATATGTTTTTTATCTGAGATCGATTCTAAAAACATTCCCAACAAAACCCTGACATCTACCCGTGATTATAGCGCCGGAATATTGTTACATACAGCGTAACAGCACAAGAAAAAAAATTGACATAAATCCACCGAGCTGCCGATCATACATCATCAGCAACCCGCAGAGTTGCGTAAAACCGAATATTCAATCCGGGACTGGCTCCGCTAGAGACCTCAAACGAAATGGAGACGATAATGTCGCTCACCCCGACACTGGGAATAGCCCGTAAGGCAGGCTTGGGATTGCTGCTTGCCATGGCAATTCCTGCAATGGCCATGGCAGCTGATTCCAGCCTGACAATTGGCATGTCCACCACCTTCACCACCATTGATCCGCACGAAACATCCAGTTCGCCCAACAATGCGGCCAGCCGTCATATTTTTGACAGCCTGATCAATCGGGGTGGCGCGGCAGAAAACAATCCGCAACTGGCAACCGAGTGGAAAATTATTGATCCGACCCATTGGGAATTTCATTTGCGCAAAGATGTCAAATTCCATGATGGCTCCACCTTTGATGCCGAAGATGTGATTGCCTCTCTTTTGCGTGCACGTGACAAACCCAGCCAGGCATTTGCATCCTATACGCGCAACATCAAGGATGTCTCCGAGGTCGATCCTTATACCGTTATGGTCGAAACAACCGTCCCCGATCCGATGATTTTGAACTCGCTGAGCCGCATTCGCATCATCAGCGCCGACCACGCCCAAGACAGTGTTGCCGACTTTGATTCAGGCAAAGCCGCCATTGGTACCGGCCCGTTCAAATTTGTCTCTTATTCACCCGGCGACCGTCTGGTTCTGGAACGCAATGACGATTATTTTGGCGGTCCGTCCGAATGGAAAAACGTCACCTTGCGTATGATTCCCGACAATGGTGCGCGTTTGGCAGCCCTGCTTTCAGGCGATCTCGACCTGATCGAAACCATGCCTGCCGAAGGCGTTGACCGGGTCGAAAGTTCTGATAATTTGCAGTTGATTCGTGGTCAATCCACCCGCCTTGTCTATCTGGGTGTGAATGTCAACGACGCCCCGACCGCTTTTATCACCGCAAAGGACGGATCGAAACTGGACAAGAATCCGCTACAGGATGAACGCGTTCGCCGCGCTCTTCTGATGTCGATCAACCGTCCGGCCATTGTCGACCGCGTGATGCAGAAAAACGGCACTGTTGCCGACCAGTTTGTTGCCAAGGGGTATTTTGGCCATTCCGATGTGGTCGAACCGGTCAAATATGATCCGACAGGTGCGAAAAAGCTGCTCGAAGAAGCAGGCTGGGGAGATGGCTTTAAAATAACCATTCAAGGCCCGGCAGGTCGTTATGTGAATGACAGTGCTGTTCTTCAGGCTGTTGGACAGATGTTTTCGCGCGTTGGCATTGAAACCTCGGTCGAAGTCATGCCGTGGTCTATGTATTCTAAAAAATACGCCACCGGTGATTACAGCCTGTATCTGGGATCATGGGGCATCAATACTGGCGAAGTTTCCAACCCGGCATTGGCTGTTGTTGCCGGACGCAACGACGAAAAAGGCACGGGCCGTTACAATGGCGGCAATGTCAATGACCCGGAAATCAACAAATTGCTGGACGAAGCCACCTCGACACTGGACGAAGCATCGCGCAAACCGCTGCTTGAAAAAGTGTCCGAGCTGACCTTCAACAAGCTCTGGATTTTACCGCTGCATTACGAAAACGTTGTTCTGGCTGCCAAAAAATCCATCAGCTACGCCCCGCGTGGCGACAAATACACCCTGGCATACGACATTAAAAGCACTGCCAACTAAATCATCCACATCCACCCTGGTGCGCATCGGGTATTCTTTCCCTAACCGGATGCGCGCCCCCTCCCCCAGGAGAAATCGAATGCAGGAACTAGGTTCGAGCGGTTCTGCCGCGCGTGCAAAGGCGATCTATGACTATGGCCATACGGCAATTTTCGCCTGCACCGCCGACCCGCGTTTTCACATGTTGCTATATGTGCCGCCCGCAGCCGCCGAAGGCCGCAAGGTTGACCTCCTGGTCGCGGTCCATGGCACCGGCCGCACGTCCGCCATCGAATTTCGCGACGGTTTTGCCGAATTTGGCCTGTATAATGATTGCGCAATCCTGTGCCCGATCTTCCCGATGAATGCCCGGGGCGACGGGGCCCGTTCCGGGTATAAATATATCCTCGAAGGCGACATCCGTTACGACGAAATCCTGATTTCGATGGTCGATGAAATGGCCGGGAAATATGACCAGAACTGGTCAAAATTTGCCATGTTCGGTTTTTCCGGTGGCGGCCATTTCACCCACCGCTTTACCCTGCTGCATCCGCAAAAACTGTGGGCCGCATCCATAGGCGCACCGGGTTCGGTAACCTTGCTAGATACCGAACGCAACTGGTGGGTCGGGGTAAAAGACATCAAGGAACAGTTTGGCATCAGCCTTGATATCCCCGCCCTGCAAAAGGTTGCTGTGCAAATGGTTGTTGGCTCTGCCGACCTTGAAAACTGGGAAATCATGCACGCACCAGGGTCCAAATATTACATGGATGGGGCCAATGATGCCGGAAACTCGCGCCCTGAACGTCTGAAATCACTGGCAAAATCGTTTGAAAATGCGGGCGTTACTGTCAGTCTTACCGAAATTCCCGGTGTTTCGCATGACCGCATGAAAGTACTTGATACCGTCAAGGCGTTTCTAACCCGCACCTTAAAAGAGATCCGCCAAAAATGACAAATGCAACCATCGTAGCCCCGCAGCCTGAAGCCGTCGAAGCCGGTGCCGAAATTTTGGAACGAGGCGGAAACGCCATTGATGCCGCCCTCGCTTGCGCCTTTGTTCAGGGTGTTGCCGACCCGCAAATGTCGGGCATTGGCGGTTTTGGCTCCATGCAGGTTTATATGCCGGGCAAGGGCGTGCATGAAATTCTGGAATTTTATGCACGTGCGCCGCTGGCGGCGACCGAAACCATGTGGGAAGACAAACTGGTTGGCCAAAGCCGCGACGGGTTTGGCTTTATTCTGGAAAACAATATTTCCGATATCGGATACCTGGCAGTCTGCACACCTGGCTCGCTCAAAGGATACGAAACAGCCCTTCGCGACTACGGTACCTTTGACTGGGCCGATATCATCGCCCCGGCCATTGGTTACGCACGCAATGGCGTGATGATCCGTCCACACATGCATTGGTACTGGGCAAAGGACCAGTCAAGCGACCAATATGCCAATACAATCGACAAGCTGAAATTTTCCAAAACCGGGCGCGAAGTCTATTTCCATAAAGACGGCCAGCTCCGCAATGTTGGCGAAATTTTGCGCAACCCCGATATGGGCAACACCCTGGAACGCATCGCCAAAAGCGGCAGTGCCGATATTTTCTATCAGGGCGAAATCGCCCGGCAAATTGCCAATGACTTTGCCAAATCCGGCGGCCTGATCGGGCTTGATGACCTGGCGGCTTATAACATCACCAGGACCGACCCGATCTGGGGTACATATCGTGGCCACCGCATTGCCACCAGCCCGCCACCCGGCTCGGGTTTTCCGATGCTCGAACTGCTGCATATTCTGGAACATTTCGACATTTCAGGCATGAAACACGGCAGCCACAAGCATGTGCAGACCCTGTTTGAAGCCATGAAACGCATGACGATAGACAAAGATACCTATATGGGAGATCCGGCCTATATCGATGTGCCTTTTGAACCATTGCTAACCCCTGAATATACTGCCGGGCTCGCAGCTTCCATTCGGGCGGGCGAACGCGCATCGGTTGATCGTCTTGAAATGTCGCAACGTGACACAACCCATATTTCCGTGATCGACAAACAAGGCAATGCCGTTTCAATGACCCACACCCTTGGCAGCCCGTCGGGCGCCATCACCGACGGGCTGGGCTTTATGTATAACGGCACAATGGCACGGTTTGATCCGCGTCCGGGACGGGCCGCGTCGATTGCACCGGGCAAACGCCGGGCAAGTTCAGCCGCGCCGACCATTGTCTTTCAGGGTGACACCCCGCGCATGGTGATCGGCGCACCGGGCGGCAGCTATATTGCGCCGACCGTCGCCCAGGGCATTATGAACGTGATTGATTTTGACATGTCGATCATGGAAGCCGTCGCCGCCCCGCGCGTTATAGGTGTTTCCAATAAAATCGACATCTGCAATCGTATTCGCCGTTCTGTCGAAAAATCCCTGCGTGCCGAGGGTTATGACGTTGCGCGCTCCCCCCAAAGTTATGCCTTTGCTGCCCTGCATGCGATCAGCATCGATAACGGCATCTCAAAAGGGGCGGCAGACCCGCAGCGCGACGGCGTTGCAATTTCAATCGATTAAGCCAAGGGCAGGAGAAGCACGATGCTTGCATCCCTATTGCGACGATTGATACAGGCCATCATGGTCGTTCTGGCCATGACGATCATTGTTTTCGTCGGTGTCAATGTCATCGGCAACCCGGTCGATATCCTGATCAATCCTGATGCCAGTCAGGCTGAATATGCGCGCGTTGTGGCCCATCTTGGGCTGGATCGCCCGCTTTGGCAGCAATATCTGATGTTTATTCAGGGCATTTTTCACGGCGATTTCGGCACCAGCTTTGTTTATAACAAACCCGCCCTGTCCCTGATTGTCGAACGCCTGCCAGCAACCCTTGAACTGGCGATGACGGCGTTATTAATCGCCATCGTTGTTGGTTTGCCGCTGGGTCTATATGCAGGGCTTCATCCTGAACGCCTGTCATCCCGCCTGATCATGAGCGGATCGATCCTTGGCTTTTCGCTGCCTACATTTTGGGTCGGCTTGATGTTTATCTTGCTGTTTTCAGTACAGTTGGGGTGGCTGCCATCCGGCGGGCGCGGTGAAACCGCCAGTTTCCTGGATACCAATTGGTCGTTTCTCACCGCTGACGGGTTGCATCACCTGATATTGCCTGCCCTTAATCTGGCGTTATTTAAAACATCCCTGGTCCTGCGCCTGACCCGTGCCGGTGTACAGGAAGTTCTGCCCCAGGATTACGTTAAATTCGCCCGCGCCAAGGGGCTGAGCGAAAACCGGGTGATCTACACCCATGTTCTCAAAAATCTGATGATCCCGGTTGTGACCATTACCGGGCTGGAGTTTGGCTCCCTGATTGCGTTTTCGGTTGTGACCGAAAGCATCTTTGCCTGGCCCGGTATGGGCAAGCTGATCATTGACAGCATTAACAATCTGGACCGGCCGGTAATCGTCGCCTATCTGATGATGATGGTCGTGCTGTTTGTCGCGCTGAATTTCATCATCGACATTTGTTATACATTGCTGGACCCCCGCGTCCGGCTGGACACGAAGGGCAAATAACATGTCCCAAGCCGCAAATGGGCCGCAGAAAACAGCATTGGTGCCCGCAAGCCTGCCCTCCGCATCCCTTCTGGCGCGATCTAGCAAACTGGCGCAAAAATTCGTTATGTCGCCAGGTGCGGCACTCGGGCTGGGCGTTCTGGTGCTGATCATTTTTCTAGCCGTGCTATCGCCGCTTATTTCGCCGCAAAACCCCTATGACCTTAGCCAGCTTGATATCCTTGACGGTCGTCTGGCCCCGGGGTCGTCGTCATTCGATGGTGTTCCCTATTATCTGGGAACCGACGATCAGGGACGCGATATTCTGTCAGGTATTCTTTATGGCCTGCGCACATCGCTGATTGTCGGGGTTTTGTCGGCATTTGCGGCGGCCACCATTGGCACCAGTATTGGCCTGATCGCCGCCTATATTGGCGGACGGGTCGAAACACTGCTGATGCGGCTGGTGGATTTGCAACTGTCCTTTCCCACCATCCTGATGGCATTGATGATGCTGGCCTTTCTAGGCAAGGGACTGACCAATGTTGTGATTGCCCTGATCATTGCCGAATGGGCGACCTATGCCCGCACGGTGCGAAGCTCCGCCCTGGTGGAGCGTGAAAAGGAATATATCGAAGCCGCTCATTGTTTGCGCCTGCCGGGCTATCGCATTTTGTTTCGCCATCTTTTACCCAACTGCCTGGCACCGGTGATTGTAATTTCAACCATGCAGGTGGCGCGCGCCATCGGACTTGAAGCAACCCTGTCATTTCTCGGGCTGGGGGCCTCGGTCACCGAGCCGTCCTTGGGAATGCTGATTTCAAACGGCTATCAATACCTGCTTTCCGGCCTGTACTGGATCAGCTTTTTTCCCGGCATTGCCCTGTTGATTACGATTGTTGCCATCAACCTGGTTGGCGACCGGCTGCGTGACATTCTAAACCCGAGGAGCATGTGAGATGGCGAACCTTTTGACGGTTTCCAATCTTGTCACCGAATTTGGCGGCAGCAAGACCATGCCGGGTTTGCGGGCGGTAAATGATGTCTCCTTTACCCTTGAAAAGGGCCGGGTTTTAGGCCTTGTCGGCGAAAGTGGTTCAGGAAAATCGGTGACCGGGTTTTCGATCATGGGGCTGGTGGACCGACCTGGCAAGATTACCGGCGGTCAGATTATTTTTGATAACCGCAACCTGATCGGCCTTGACCAGGAAGAAATGCGCCACCTGCGCGGCAAACGCATCGCGATGGTGTTTCAGGACCCGATGATGACGCTAAACCCGGTTTTGCGTATTGGCACCCAAATTACCGAGGCCATACAGGCCCATGACCCGATGACAAAACCGGCCGCCCGCGCCCGCGCGCGCGATGCATTAGGGCTGGTTGGCATTCCCAGCCCGGAAGAGCGGCTTGATGCCTACCCGCATGAATTTTCCGGCGGAATGCGCCAGCGCGTTGCCATTGCCATCGCCATGTTGCATCGCCCCGACCTGATCATCGCCGATGAACCCACCACCGCGCTTGATGTCACCATCCAGTCGCAAATCATTGCCGAGTTTCAAAAGCTGGCCGAAATCAGCGGCACGGCGGTGATCTGGATTACCCATGACCTGGCGATTGTATCCCGTCTGGCCGATGATATTGCGGTAATGTATGCCGGACGGCTGGTGGAAACCGGCCCGGTCAAACAGGTATTGGGTACCCCGCGCCATCCCTATACACAGGGGCTTATCCAGTCCGTTCCCAGCCAGAACCAGCGTGGCCACCGCCTGCATCAAATTCCCGGCATGACACCCAGCTTAACGCGCCTGCCCACAGGATGCAGTTTTCGCACCCGGTGCAGCTTTGCCACCGCGCAGTGCCAAACCATACCGGAAAAAACAGATACCGGGACCCGAACCTATCGCTGTTTCCACCCTGTGGCCGAGGGGCTTTGACCATGACCGAAACTGTCACCAAAAGCCCGATTGTCGAGTTGAAAAACGTTTCACGCCGGTTCGGGATCACCCCGGACCTGATCGGCAAGGCTTTGATCCGCCTTGGCCTTAGCCCGACCCCACCTGTCGTTCATGCGATGGATGGTGTTGATTTAACCATTCATCGCGGCGAAGTCGTCGGGCTGGTCGGTGAAAGTGGCTGTGGCAAATCGACATTGGGCCGTATTGTTGCCGGGATCATCCCGCCATCTGACGGCGACGTTATTCGCCACGGGCGCGAAAACATGACCCGGCGCGAAAACAACAAAGCCGACCTTGCCATTCAAATGATTTTCCAAAATCCGATGGCGGCCCTTAACCCGCGCATGCGGATCGACGATATCGTCACCGAAGCGCCAAAAACGCACGGAATGCTGGAAGGGACGCGTGCCGAACATGCCGATAAATATTTGCGCATGGCTGGCTTTGACCCGGAAATGAAAACGCGGTTCCCGCACGAATTTTCCGGCGGGCAGCGCCAACGTGTCAACATCGCCCGCGCCCTTGCCGTGCGCCCGGATTTTCTGGTCTGCGATGAAAGTGTCGCCGCCCTTGACGTTTCCATTCAGGCGCAGGTGATTAACCTGTTTATGGATTTGCGCGAAAAACTGGGGCTAACATATTTGTTTGTCAGCCACGATCTGGGCGTGGTTGAACATATTTCAGACCGTGTTGTGATCATGTATTTGGGCCGCATTGTTGAAGAAGCCCCGACCGAAGAAATCTTCAGCCGCCCCAATCATCCCTATACGCAGGCGTTGCTGTCCGAAATTCCCCGCATCGAACTCACCAAACGCAAATTCAAAGTCATTGACGGCGAGTTGCCCAGCCCTATAGCACCACCACCGGGCTGTCATTTTCACCCGCGCTGCCCGTTTGCCATGGAAAAATGCCGCACCACCGTGCCCAAAAAACGCGAAATTGCGCCCGGCCATTTCTCAGCCTGTCACTTAAATGATGAAGGCACCCCGGCTACCGAACATACAGCGCACGCCAGGGCCTGAACACGTCACACCGCCCCCTTTGGTCAACCGGCCAAAGGGGGACGCAATATCACTCGCCGAACAGGCAAAGCCTGTACCGCGCTTGCATGACGCAAATTGCCCCTGCCATAGATAAAACCAGAAGATGCAAATCGTTTTGGCAATTGCCACAACGCGACCTGTCTTCGCATCTTCGCATTATTTTAAATACCAATCCCATGCCAATTTTCCTTGACGCGGTTCCCTGCTACCCGTATCGTACTTAATAACGACACAAATAACATAATAATGGAATACAGGGAATGGCAGATCTGGTTGTTAGCCTTTATGCACCCGTTCTTGATGCACTGGCACGCAAGGTTGCCACGACGGACATAACTATTCGTCCGGTGCTGGCACCTGAACAGCGCCTTGTCGTCGATTGGGTGCGCGATAATTTCAGCAATAACTGGGCCAGCGAGGCCCTTGTGGCGATCACCCGCCAGCCCGCTTCCTGCCTGATCGCAATCCGCGACGGCCAAATTATGGGTTTTGCCTGTTACGATGCCATTGCCCGCGGCTTTTTCGGCCCAACCGGTGTTGCTGTCGATGCCCGCGGGCAAGGCATTGGTGCGGCCTTGCTGCACAGCACCCTGCAAACCATGAAAAACATGGGTTATGCCTACGCGATAGTTGGCGATCCCGGCCCCACACAATTTTATATCGACACCGTCGGTGCGATTGAAATCCCGCTGCCCGGCAAAGGAATTTACGCCGACATGCTGCGCGCGCCTGCCCGTTAAAAACCATACGTGCCTTCTTCCCCGGGCCGGTTAGCGCCGGTTCGTTATGCAAATCCCCCGGCCCATCGGCCTTCTGTTTTCAGGGAATGATCCATGTCTTCGAACACACCGCTGGCCCTGTTTGTCGGCATCCCAAATGATACTTTATCGACCGACGAAATTTCTCTGTTTCGCGAAACCAATCCGCTGGGCCTGTTTGTTGGCCGCCGCAGCCTGAAAACTCCCGATCAGGTCAAAAAACTGACCGATCAGTTCCGCAACGCCGTTGGCCGCGACGATGCGCCGATTTTTACCGATCAGGAAGGCGGGCGGGTATCGCATCTTGATAGCGGATCGTGGCCGTTATTTCGGTCGTTTGGTGAATTTGGTGCACTGGCACGCCGCGATCTAGAGCTTGGCAAACGTGCGTTGCGCCTGTCATCGCAGGCTATGGGGGCGATGATGCACGAGTTGGGCCTTGATAGTGGCTGTTCGCCCGTCCTTGATCTGGTGTTTGGCGATACCAGCGACGTTATTGGTACCCGTGCCTTTGGGCAGGACCCGGCTTTGATCAGTGCGCTGGGCCGTGAAGTGGTCGATGGTTTACTTGAAGTTGGCAATATGCCGATCATGAAACATATTCCTGGCCATGGCCGTGCCACGGTAGACAGCCACAAGGAACGCCCGCGTGTAGATGCCGACAAACCCCTTTTACGCGCCACCGATTTCAAACCGTTTATCGATCTGATCGACACGCCGTGGGCGATGGTGTCGCATGTGGTGTATTCCGCCTATGACGACCAGAACCCGGCATCGGTTTCACCCGTTATTTGCAAAGACGTTATCCGCGACGAACTTGGCTATGACGGCGTTCTGATTTCAGATTGTGTCTATATGGAATCCCTGTCGGGCAGCTTGCCTGAACGGGTGCGGCAGACCCTGGAAGCAGGTTGTGACATTGCCCTGCACAGTCATGGCACCAATTCCGAAACACTGGCTGCCGCCAAAGCGGCCCGTCCGTTAAGCGATGAAACAATCCGTCGCATGGGCGCGGCCAAGGCCCGATTGGGCAATATGAACGTCAATATCAAGCAACTACATGCCGAAGTCGAAGAAATCTTTGGCGCATAACAAAACAATTTCAGTATCAGGGAAAGATCAATGATCACGCATAAACGCCTTTTGGCGGTCGCTGTTTTTGGCCTTGCCATTCTGCCACCGCTTGCCGCCAGTGCCGAAACGGTTCTGACCGCCAATGTCGAACCCGCCACCACCTGGGTTCGCAACTTTAACCCGTTCAACCAGACATCGGCCCGCCAAAGCACGTCGGATTTCATTTATGAGCCGCTGGTAATTTTTAACCGCTTTGACCATGACAAGGCCAATTATCGCCTCGCCAAAAGCTATAAAATCGCGGACGACCTGAAAAGCGTGGAATTTACCCTGCGGGATGGCCTGAAATGGTCGGACGGCAAGGCTTTGACCGCCAAAGACGTTGTTTTCACCTTTAACTATGTCCAAAAGAACCCGGCACTGGATTTTGTTTCGGTCTGGAATATCCTTGATAAAGTTGAAGCCGTCGACGAACACACCGTAAAATTCAGCCTGTCCAGCCCCAGTTCGCTGGCCGTAAACCGCCTGATCGAACTGCCAATTGTCCCCGAACATATCTGGGCCGACATTGCCGAACCGGTCACCTTTGCCAACGAAACCCCGGTTGGCAGCGGCCCGATGACCGAAATTCCCCGTTTTACCCCGCAAACATACGACCAGTGCCGCAACCCGTATTACTGGGATGCGGAAAACCTGAAGGTTGATTGTTTCCGCTTTCCGCAATTGGCCGATAACAACCAGATGCTCACGGCCACCGCCAGCGGCGAACTGGACTGGGGCACGTCATTCCTGCCCAATGTCGAGCAAACCTATGTTGCCAAGGACCCGGATCATTTCCATTACTGGTACACAGCGGGCAGCATGGTTGAGTTCATTTTCAATCAGGAAACCGCCAATACGGATAACAAAAAAGCCTTTCAGGATGTAAAATTCCGTCGGGCAATGAGCATGACGCTGGATCGCCAGGGCATGGTTAATGTGGCCGGTTATGGTTATCCGACGCTAAACCAGGACCCGACCACATTTGGCGAAGTTTATGCAAGCTGGACCGACCCGAAAGTTCTGGAAGAATTTGGTAAATACGCCAAATACAATGTCGATGCCGCCAAGGAACTTCTCGACGATGCCGGTTATGTTGATGTTGATGGCGACGGTTTTCGCGATAACCCCGATGGCACGCCAATCAAGTTTGACATTATCGTTCCCAATTCCTGGACCGACTGGATTGATACCGTGCGTATCGCGGTTGAAGGCATGCATGATGCGGGCATTAATGCCAATATTGGCACGCCGGAAGAAGCCGTTTGGGGACAGGACCTGATCACAGGTAAATTTGATGCCGCCATTAACAGCATCAGTGCCGCAGCGTTGCCGTACTATCCCTATCAGCGTGCATTTAATCGCGATGATGTTGGCAAAACCCGTTTCACCGCCCAGCGCTGGTTTAACGATGATTTGTCCAAACTGTTAAATGACTTCAGCCTGACCTCGGACATGGACAAACAAAAAGCCATTATGAACAAGGCCCAGCGTATTGTGGCGGAAAACCTGCCATTGCTGCCAGTTTATAATAATCCGACCTGGTATCAGTACAACACAACGCGCTTTACCGGCTGGTCGACCCAGGAAAACCCGTTCGTTAACCCGACCCTGTCGCGCCAGAACCATGCCCGTTTGTTGCATCTGCTTGCATTGCGTCCGGTTAAGTAAAACCGTTTCGCAATGATTGTCGCGGGCTGCCCCGCCTCTTCCGGGGCGCCCGCGATACCAACAGTTTCAGAGGTCCCAATGGTTTTTCTGCTTCGGCGATTATGTTTTTATCTGGCAGCCTTCATTGCGGCGGCGACCATCAATTTTTTCCTGCCCCGCCTTCTGCCGGGCGACCCGATCCAGATCATGTTTTCCAGTGCTGGAAGTACGCTTTCGCCAGAAAACCTAAAGGCTTTGAAACTGACTTTCGGGTTTGTTGATGCCCCGTTATGGCAACAATACCTGACCTATCTGGGCAGTATTTTTACCGGCGATCTTGGCATGTCGATCAAATATTTCCCGCTGTCAGTTACATCGGTGCTGGGCCGTGCCCTGGTCTGGACGGCGGGCCTGATGGGCACAGCCACCCTGATCAGCTTTACGCTGGGCACAACGCTGGGCATCATTGCCGCCTGGCGGCGCGGCAGCAAATTTGACGTGATATTTTCGGTATCCGCCATCGTTGCAACCTCGGTTCCCGCCATGGTCACATCACTGGTTGCGCTTTATTTTTTCGGTTTTACGCTGGGCTGGTTTCCCACCGGTTATGCCGCCAACCCGGCACTGGACCCGGCATTTTCATTTGAATATATCGGCAGTGTTATTTACCACGCCGTTTTGCCCATCATTACCCTGTCCCTTGTTCTGACAGGCGGCTTTGTTGTGACCATGCGCAACAACATGATCAACCTTTTGGGCGAAGATTACATCACCATGGGCCGGGCCAAGGGCCTGTCGGATCGCACTGTCATGTTCTGGTATGCCGCGCGCAATGCCCTGCTGCCAACGGTGTCGGGCCTGGCTATTGCCATTGGCACAATTCTGGGCGGGTCGCTTGTGACCGAGGTGGTGTTTAACTATCCCGGCCTGGGCAACACGCTGTATCACGCCATTCTGGCCCGTGATTACCCCGTTATTCAGGGGCAGTTGCTGATTATGACACTGGCAATGTTAACCGCCAATTTCATTGTCGATGTCAGTTACGTTCTGCTTGATCCCCGATTGCGGAGGGCCTGACCGATATGAAAAACGTTATTTTAGGGCTTCTGCGCAATAAAAAGGCCCTGACGGGTCTGCTGATTTTGGCCATCATCGTGGTAGCTGCCCTTGCCGCCCCCTTGTTAACCGGGTTTGACCCCGCACGCCGTGTTGGCCTGCCGCACCAGCCGCCCAGTGCCGACCATTGGCTGGGGACCACCCGCATCGGGCAGGATGTTTTTGCCCGCCTGATTTACGGCGCGCGCACATCGCTGGCGGTTGGTTTTGGGGCCGGTTTTATCATTACTGCCGTTGGCACCATCATGGGCATTGCCGCAGGCTATAAAGGCGGCAAAATTGACGAAGCCATCAGTTTTTTGACCAACATGGTCCTTGTTGTGCCCAACCTGCCACTTTTGCTGGTTCTGGCAGCGTTTATCGGGCAGGCAAGCCCGCTTGTGATTGCCATTATTTTAGGCGGCACCAGTTGGGCATGGGGCGCGCGTGTTACACGGGCCGAAACCCTGTCGATCAAACAAAAGGATTTCGTCAAAGCCGCCGAAATGCTGGGCGAACCGGGTTGGCGCATTATGGCCGCCGAAATTTTCCCCAATCTGGTTTCGATTGTTGGCATCAATTTCATCGGCAGCGTTGTTTTTGCCGTGATTACCGAAGCCACGCTGGAGTTTTTGGGACTGGGTGATCCGCAAACCGTATCGTGGGGGGTGATGCTTTATAGCGCGCAAAACGCATCGGCCCTTCAGGTTGGCGCATGGTGGGATATTTTAACCCCCTGCTTTGCCCTGGTCTTTTTGGGAACCGGCCTGTCATTGCTTAATTTCGCCATCGACGAGGTCGCCAATCCGCGCCTGCGGACCGGCAATTCTCTGGCGCGCTGGGTTGGCCGTACTCGCGCCGGGGAGGGTCGCCTGTGAACAATCCGTTATTATCCGTTCGCGATCTGTCAATTGAATATGTTGGTGACAAAACCGACTTTCGCGCTGTTGATCATGTCAGCTTTGACGTCGCGCCCGGCGAGGTTTTTGGTCTGGCCGGGGAATCGGGTTGTGGCAAAAGCACCATTGCTTTTGCAATCAGCCGCCTGCACAAACCACCGGCATTAATTTGTGGCGGTGAAATTATGATGGCCGGTCGCAGTGTGCTGGACCTTGATGCAAACGAACTGGCGCGTTTTCGCTGGGACGAAGTCGCCATGGTGTTTCAAAGTGCCATGAATTCACTAAACCCGGTTTTGCGCATTGAAAGCCAGTTTCACGACGTGCTGAAACACCATCGCGGTTACAGCAAGGCGCAATCGCGCGAACGCTGTGCCGAACTGTTAAAACTGGTCGATATTCCGGCAGACCGAATGCGCGATTATCCGTTTCAGTTTTCCGGCGGCATGCGCCAGCGCATTGTGATTGCCATTTGTCTGGCACTGGACCCCAAACTGATTGTGATGGACGAACCCACCACCGCCCTTGATGTGGTGGTTCAGCGTGAAATTTTACAGCACATTAATGAGCTGCGCCGGAAACTCGGCTTTTCGGTGTTGTTTATCACCCATGATTTGGGCCTGATGGTGCAGTTTTGCGACCGCATCGGCATCATGTTGGGGGGTAAACTGGTGGAACAGGGCACGGCGGATCAGATCTACCGTACGCCCACGCATGATTACACCAAAAAACTGTGGGCATCTTTTCCATCTTTTCATGGCCCCGCCCCCCGGCAGGAGAACGCACAATGACCGCAAAACCTGCCATCGTCAGCCTGCAAAACATTGGTAAAACCTTTCATCTGGGCGCGCACAAGGTGCGCGGTGCCCACGACCTTTCCTTTGACCTGCATGGCGGGCGCACCCTGGCACTGGTTGGGGAATCTGGCAGTGGCAAAACCACCTGTGCCCGTATCATCATGCGCGAATATATCGCCGATGAAGGCCAGCTTTTGTTTAATGGCACCCCGGTTACCGACAACACGACCAAGGGGTTGAAACAATACCGCAAAAACGTGCAAATGATCTTTCAGGACCCGTTTGCATCGCTAAACCCGGCCCATACGGTGGACTATCATTTACGCCGCCCGCTGGCACTTTATCGCCGCGATTTAAAGGGCAAAGCCGTCACTGACAACATTCATGCCCTGTTGCGCCAGGTCGAACTGGACCCGGAACTTGTTGCCCCCAAACACCCGCATGATCTTTCCGGCGGGCAGCGCCAGCGCATCAACATCGCCCGCACCCTTGCGGTTGGTGCCAAGGTTATTATCGCCGATGAACCGACATCGATGCTGGATGTTTCGGTACGCCAGGGCGTGCTGGAACTGTTAAACCGCATGAAACGCGATCTGGGCCTGGCCCTGCTTTACATCACCCACGATGTCGCCACCGCCCATTATGTGGCCGAGGACATCATGGTTATGTATGGCGGGCAAATTCTGGAATGGGGCGACGTTAATGCGGTGTTGTCCAACCCGCAGCACGATTATACCCGCATGTTGTTATCGGCCGTGCCCAACCCGGAAATCCGGTTTGACGACCCGCAATCACGCCTTGACCCTGCATCGGTCAATACTGTGCGCGAACAGGCCAAACAGCTGCATCCGCATATCAAAACCGCAGGGCCAAACCATTTTTACCGGCATACCGCCGCGTGAATTCACGTTTTGCATCCCTTAAAAACCCGGGCTGGCAGGCACAACAGGCCACAACCGGAATGAAATGTGCGGAACATATCGATTGCACACCAACCAAAGCCACGCCGCAGATCCGAAACGGACCCGGCAGTTTATACGCACACACTATAACGCGATTAATATCCGCCAAACGGAGCCTTTGTTAAATATGTCTACTATTTCCACCACAACCGGCAACACTCCTGCCCAACGCCTTGTCGAACTGGGCATTACCCTGCCCCCGGCCCCGGCACCGATTGCCAATTTTGTCACCCATGTGCGTGAAGGCAACCTGCTGTTTTTGTCGGGTCAGGGGCCGCTGGATGCCGATGGTACCCTGAGCAAAGGCAAAGTTGGCACCGATGTCAGCGTTGAAAAGGCCTATGCCGATGCCCGCCTGACCGGGATTAATCTGCTCGCCGTCATGCAAGAAGTCCTTGGCGATCTTGGCCGGGTGAAACGGGTTGTCAAACTGCTGGGCATGGTCAATGCTGCCCCGGATTTTTGCGATCACCCGGCCGTTATCAATGGCTGTTCGGACCTGTTTAACGATGTGTTTGGCCCGCAGGGTGTTCATGCCCGATCAGCCATTGGCATGGGGTCGCTGCCCAACCAGATCACGGTCGAAATTGAAGCCATCATTGCCCTTAACGACGACTAACAGGAACCATCATGTCAGCTGATATTCTTGCAAAACTGAACTTGCGCCACGTTATCAACGCATCGGGCACCATGACGGGCCTGGGGGCATCCATCGTCGGGCAACAATCCATTCAGTCGATTGCCGATATTCTGGGTAACTTCGTTGAAATTGACGATTTGCAACGCCGGGCCAGCAAAACCATTGCCGAACTGACCGGGGCCGAATGCGGGTTTATCACCGCATCCTGTTCGGCGGGCATTACCCTGTCCATCGCCGCACTCATGACCGGCAATGACCTGGGCGCGATTGAACAATTACCCAACCATGTTGGCCCCAAATCCGACGTCATCATGCAAATGGGCCATATGGTCAATTACGGTGCCCCGGTCGATCAGGCGGTGCGTTTATCGGGCGCGCGCGTCGTGCCCATCGGGCAGGCCACCAGTGCATCGGCCTTTCATCTGGCCAGTGCGATGAATGAAAACACACTGGCCGCATTATATGTTGTGTCGCACCACACGGTGGAATACGGCCAAATCCCGTTCAAAACCTTTGCCGCTGTTGCCCATGAACACGGTGTTCCGGTTATTGTCGATGCCGCATCCGAATATGATCTCACCGGCTTTATCCGCGATGGCGCGGATATTGTTTTGTATTCCGGGCATAAATTTTTGGGTGGGCCAACATCGGGCATTGTTGCGGGCCGCAAGGACATTGTGCGCAATATTTACCTGCAAAACCGCGGTATTGGCCGGGGCATGAAAGTCGGCAAGGAAGGCATTGCCGGGGCCATCGCCGCGCTGGAAGCCTGGAAAACCCGCGACCATGCCGCCATTCGCGCCCGGGAAAAACGCGCGCTTGATTTATGGCAAGCAACGCTAAATGGCCGCCCCGGTGTATCGGTTCGCATCACGCCGGACCCCACCCACAACCCGCTGGACCGTTTACGCATCGATATCGATAGTGTCGCAGCCCACATCACCGCGTGGGATCTGGTTGACCGGCTGGCAAAAGGGGCACAGCCCATTGTTGCCCGCGATCATGAAGTTGAACATGGCTATTTCTTCCTTGATCCCTGCAACTTGCAGCCCGATCAGGAACAAATTGTCGCCGCCCGCCTGGCCGAAGAACTTGATATTGCCCAGAAATCCAACGACCTTATTGCGACCCCGTTTGAAGAACGGACATTAAACAAGGAACGGGCGATCCTGAACTGGCCCGACTGATAAATTACCGCTAGTTATAAACGATAACCAAAACCGGATCAGGAGGAAAAAATGCCGTCAGTCGCCATGAAGGATACCGCGACAAGCGCGCCCAAACGCCGGTCACGCACCAGTGGCATCGACCGCATCCTCCAGATTCTGGATTTTTTGCAGGCGGCTGAAAAACCTGCCACTGCCTATGAAATAGCGCACGGCATTGGTGCACCCCTTTCAACCATTTACACCATTGTCGAGGATCTGGTCGGTAAAAACCTGCTAATCCGCCAGAATGATGGCACGTTATGGCTGGGACCGCGCCTTTATTATTACGGCCTGACTTATTCGCGCCGGTTGGATCTGTTAGGTGTTGCCAATGCCGAAATGCACGAACTTTCGCAAAAATCTGGTGAAACCGTGCAAATTTGCGGGCGGGACAACGACATGATGGTGGTGCTGGCGATGGAAGAAGGCCGCGACCATTTTCAGGTAACATCGCGGGTGGGGAGCCGAACACCGCTAAACTGGACGGCATCGGGCCGTTTGCTGGTCGGCCATCTTAACGAAGACGAGCAGGTGGGCATATTTACCCGATGTGCCAAAAACTCACCCACAGGCCGGGCCGAGGTCGACCCGGTATCTCTGTCGCAAAAAGCGGCACAGGCCTTATCCGACCGGCTTTCCATTCAGGCCGGTGAATCAGATTTTTCCGTCGCCTGTATTGCGGCACCCATTTGCAATCCGCAGGGCGAATGCCTGGCAACCATTTCGATCGTGGTGCCCGACATCAAGGTAAACCAGAAAGACCCCGATCTGGTTAAACTGGTAAAGGACAGTGCCAAACGCATCGAAAGCCGATTGGGCTGGGCATGATCTGATCAGCATAACAATACGCACAGCACAGCCCAAACACATAAAACCCCGAACTGTGATGGTTCGGGGTTTTATCGTATCACGGATCAAACCGATCCATAAAAATCAAATCAGTTGGCGACCTTCATAGCCGCACGTTCAACCAGGGTCGACCAGTTGCCATTGGAAATAAAGTGGCAATAAACCAGATGAAGCCAGCCGCGTTTGCGCCATGCCAGAAAGGTTTCGTCGTCCAGTTCATTAAACCTGGCTTCGTCAATCACCTTAAAGCCCGACAGGCTGAGCTTGCGGCCATCGGCCAGAGTAGCATCAGCACGGTTTTCAACCAGCAGACCGGCTTCAGTGATGGCTTTGAGAAATTCGGCCGTGGCGGCGTAATGGGCCTGATAATCACGGCAGAAATCCAGCGCACTTTGCGTCATTTTAGACGGCGCACCATCGACAAAGAACGGGTTTTCCGTGCCTTCGACAACGGTTTTGGCGTCTTCATCCACACACAGGGTGTATTGGCTTTTTTCTTCGTTTTCAAAAAAGATGAACGGATAACGGCGCACATAGGCCGGAACATAGGTGCCCGGCGCCCAGTTGCCTTTATCGTCAACCATCAGGTTTTCCGATGCCCGTAAACCCAGCAACGCCACCATCTGCGGCTGCGCCCCGTCGGTAAACAGGATCGGATAATGTTTGCATACCATCGGCAATTCCGTCGCCACGACGGGGACGGAATTGGTGGTACCGGCAAACGAAAAATCCGACGTCGGCGTCAGCGACATGTTGCCATGACGTTCGGCCAGAACGGCACGGGGTTTGCCATAAAACAGGGGCAAGTTTGCACCCACCGGTTCTTTTTTCGCCGCACCGTTGGTTTTGCTTTCTTTAGCCAAAGTCTTCCTCACATCTTGTCTTGGTTACGCACCCTGCCGTCCGGGCTGTTTATTGCCCGGATGACTGGATCAAATCGTTCTCGTTTGACTGACCATCAACAACACCTGGCTGGTTACCACCATCTGTTGTTGTGCCGGGCGTATTATTATCCCCACCCGTCTGCCCGCCATTGGTTGTCCCACCGGTTGACGCCGAACCATTACCATTGCCAATAATCGAACCGCCGCCTCCTGCTCCCGGCGTCACTATAACACCAGGACCCGTGCCTGACACCGAAGAAGGTGTTGAAATCACCGTCGGGCTTTGGGTCGCCGTCAGATTGGTTGGGGTCGTGCCAACATTAAGTACGCTCGGGGCGGCAAAAGCACCAACAACATTTGGTGTAATGCCTGCACTTGTAGTGTTCAGGTTAAACAGCGCATCAACCTGCGGCGTGCTTGGCGGTTTGGGCAACGGAGTGGTTTTGGTTGCTGCCGGCGGCAAATCGCGGTTCCGCCAGAAAGCATCATTGATGTAATAAGGTGCGAATTTTAACGGCCCGATTTCATAGGACGCATCAAAACCGCCAATACCCCCGATAGTGCCATAAAGGTTGGCCGTGCCAGCCTGTGCCACATTCAGCGATTTCACATCAATTTTCTGCTCGCTTGTACCTTCTTTCGACCCGATACGAATATCACCCGTTCCCGATGTCATGACCAGATTGGTATTTTTGCCAATCAAACCGGCAATCGTAATGTCATCGCCACTGCGGATGGTAACATTACCCGAGGGCAGCGTTGCAATAACACCCGAAATTGATTGCGGCTTCACAGCAATTTCATCAAGGGGATCGGTATCTTTGACCAGTTTCAGGGTCCCAAGTTTAATCGGACCGTTGCTGGCCGTGATATTGGCAGGCAACAGAAGTTCAAGGCCACCGGTATAAACAAGGCCGTCTACCACCGAAATGCTCGCGGTGCGGGCAAATTCGGTAACACCGGTTTCACCGGCATTGATGGTGAGCTTGCCCAAGGCACTGGTGTTGCCAAGGGCACTATCAAAGCTGGTTTTGGTGTTGCCCAAATTCAGCGTCAGATCGGCATGTTTTACGCTGTTCACTGTTCCCTTAAGGGACAAAGTACCATTTTGCGTGTTGATTGTGCTGTCATCGTCAATCAGGGATGCTCCGGTGACGGTGAAATCACTGCCAACCTGATAGGTCCCGTTCAGGGTCGTAACACCGGTATAATCCTGTGCATTTATAGTCGTAACATCATGCAGCGAAATGGTGCTGCCCGTGATGGTCATGTTATTTACGTTGGTCGCGGCACCGGCAATAGAAACTGCCCCCGTCCCGGCTTTCATAACCACAATGTCACTGCCGCCATCAAATATACCCGTCAGGGTGATATTCCCGTTGGCTGCACTGGTATCAAACGTGGTGGTCTGGGTTTCCGGTAACCCGAATGTCACGATTTCGGTCGCCAAAGAAGCAGCACCATCAATCTGGATGGAGCCTGCCGTCAGGTTATTGAGAATACGGGTCGCCCCGGTATAGGACTGCGCCCCTTTGGTGGTTACAGCATTTACCGTAATATCGGGTGCTGTAATGGCAAGGGTGGACCCGTTACCGGCATCACTATACTTATCCTGGAACACAACACTCCGGGATGCCGAAATCGTCAGTTGGGTATTATTACCCGTGACCTTATCGAAGAACCGGACCTGGCCACTGTCATTATCATTTACCGTTTTGAAGCTCGACACACCGGCAGCCAAAGTTGCCGGGCCGCTAATCTCGATATCACCAAGGGTGCTTTCGATATTTGCGGGCAAGGTAATCTTGCGACCACCATTCTGAGTGAAGTTACCAACCAGTTTAACATTTGCGCCAGAAGCAAAAGTTATTGCACCGTCCGATGCTAGCGCCTGCTCGCTATCCGGATTTTCCGAAGATGTCAGCGTCAGGCTGGACAGCACCTGGGTGCCACCAATCGCACCATCAAAGGCCATGCTGCCATAACCGGTATTTACCGACAGAGAATGAGACTGACTGTTGGCCCCATCGATGGTGCCGCCAAACGTGACATTGGCATTGCTATCTGCTGTGGAAACAGAAGTTGTGGCCCCAAGCAAGGTCGCACCCGCAACCTTGAAGTCACCACCGGAGATATAAGTGCCCCCTCCCAGCGTGGTCGTGCCGGTATAGGTCTGTGTGCCTGAAGTGGTCACATTACCGACCGTTATATTACCACCGGTAAGGGCGATCTGGGAAATGTGCGATGTGGCCGAACCGACCCCAACGTCTCCGGCCCCGGCATTAACCGTAAGCGCCGTCCCCGTCTGGTCATCTTTGCCCGTGACACTGCCCGTGATTTTGACATCACCGCCATTGGTGGATGCCAGCGTTATGGCATTTGCACCAAGATTGGCATTCCCCGTAATGGAAATGGCCGATGCACTGAGGTTGCCATTCAGGGTCGTCGTGCCGGTATAGCTCTGACTGCCGCCTGTTGTCAGGGCTCCGGTCGAAATATTGGCTGCTGTAACCTCAAGGCTGGCAACCGTATTGCCACCATTCAAAGCATTGCTGAGGGCCACATCGCCGCCAGTAACCGTAACAACAAGTTTCCGGCTTTCATTATTAGGACCGTCTTCGAGCCAGACATCACGAAGGTTCACATCAAGGCTTGACGTTCCCGTCACGTAAATATCGCCATCATGCGCCTCAAGATGGCCGGTTGCGCTGTTGGCCTTATAGCTGGTGTAAATATTGCCCGTGCCGGTTACCGTTGCGTTCAGCGTATTTACATCCGTAGAGAAGCTTTGTTCTGCGGTGCCGATCCCGGTAAAACTGGTGAGGGTTAACACATTCGCCGTCACCACCGACTGGTCAGCGACAAAATTGATCGCACCCTGCGTCGCCGTAAGCTCGACAGTACCGGTTTGCCCGGAATTGATCGTACCAACGCTCACATCACCGGTGGTTGCCGTAATACGTGCGGTGTGGTTCTCGCCATTCGTCGTAATGGTTGCACCAGATACCCCGACATTGTTGGTCAGGGTCACATTATTATAAGCAGACAGATTGGCCTTGGTCAGCGCGCCGGTATTGCTGACAACCAGCGCCCCGCCCTCATCAGCAAGTTGCACATTCAATGCCGTCGCCGTACTATTCAAAGTGGTCGTGCCACCTTTTGAACCGCTATGCAGTTCAATACCGTTCGCGCCTGTTGCTTCAATTGTCAGGGTGCGGGACCCTTCGCCAGCGATGATATCTGTATCACCGGAGACATAAACCGTCCCAGTTGTAACAGTATCGGCCAATGTCACGGTACCACCCGATGTCAAATACAGTTTATCAAGCGTATTACCGGTAAAAATACCCCAGTTCACATCACCTTTTGACCCAACAGCAAGGGAAAGATTACCTTGGGCAGTAATATTGTCGCCAAGACTGATTGCGCCTGTTCCCTGGTTGAAAATGGCAATTTGCGATCCGTCGGTTTGGGTGGTGGCGTCCAGACCTGTCACAATCACCTGCAAGGCATTGATATCGGCCTGCTGGCCATCTTCCCACACAAAAGACCCGACATTGGTTTTCACATTCAGCGATAGCGATCCGGCGATCAAAACCGGTATGTCATCGCTGCGTGCGCTCAGGATCGCACCATTGGTCGATGTTAAGGTAACTTTGGATGTTGTCGGAGCTGTCTGTAGTGAAAAGGATGTGGCACCGGCCATCACGGACCCAACGGTGATATTGCCGTTAGCTGCCGTTACCGAAAGTTTGTTGCCATCGGTTTGGGCTTGAAGATTGGTCAGGGTAACCGCGTTGGTCGCGGCAAAAACCAGATCACCATTTATCAGGCTAAGCGCGGAGTTACCGGTACCCAGCGTCACACCAGCACTGCTGTTATCATCAATATAGGCCGTACCGGAGCCAATTATACCGGTAATCGTCGAAACGGTTGTTTGCAAATGATCGCTGGTCGATCCCACACCGCTATTCGCATTTATGGCAAGATCCTTGCCAACAATACGGGTTTCCGCAATGTCATCGTCAAGCACACTACCACTCGTTGAGGTCAGCGTGATCTGGCCATCTGAAGATGAACCTTTGGCATTAATATGGCCCAGGATAAGGTTACCATCTGCACCCGCTGTTGAAATGGTGATATTCCCGGCCGTTGACGCACTTCCTGCACCCGAAACGGCACTGGCAACCAGAATGGTGGCGCCACTCGACCCCTTGATCGAAATATCGCCGCCATTCGTTGATACCGACGAGAAAGTACCATCAACCGCAGAGCGCAGGTAAACATCGGCACCAGCATTTGTTGCCGACACCAACACACGTTGACCATTGGCAGCAATTGCCTTTTCTGCCTCACCTACACCGTTCGCGCCCGTCAGGCGCACCTCAAACGCGCCAAGGGCACTGCTGGTATTGCCCGCATAAATTGCACCACTTTGCGCCGTCAGGTTAACCTTGCCGTTATTGGCACCGGCAACCACACCTTTGGAACCCGTATTCTCGCCAATGGTGATATTACCCGATTTTGCCGTTACGATAATATCGTTACCAACCGCGTCCTGGCCCACAGACACGTCCGTCAGGGCAATATTGCCGTTCGACACGATATCAATTGCGCCATTGGCCGTATTCGCCACCAGTTTGTTCGACATCCCGTTCTGGGCATTCAGGTAAATACTGCCCGTTCCGGTAACATTGGCTGTAAAGTCCCCGGCCCCGCTCCCCGACAATTGCAGGCGCGATGTGGTCGACCCGATACCGTCTGACGCCGAAAGCGAAATATTGCCGCTGCTTAAGGAAAGTGATTTGCCCGCTGCGGTATAGATATGGCCATTCGATGCCGTCAATGTCAGGTTTTTACCCGAACCATAAGACAATGCATCGACGGTCAGATCACCAGAAGATATCGTAACGCTTAGATCGCCAGTCGTCGTAATGTTGTTCAAAGCAAGGGCCGAGGCATTGGTGACATTAATGCCCCCACTTTGCGACGACGCTTCCAGCGTTTTGCTATTCATCTTAAGGGACGTTCCAGACGAACCAATCGCGGCACCGCTGCCCTGGGCGGTCAGTTTGACGGACCCCGCCGTAATCAGGGAACTGTCATTTACAGCGGTAATATCCCCATAGTACCTGGGATCATTCTGCCCAAGATTATCCGGATTTTGATAAGAAGCCGAAAGGTTTACCGATCCATTTTCACCGGTATTGAGGGTTCCAACTTTCAGTGCTTCAATTGCTTTATAGGTAAAATCAAGCCCGGTAGTGTCGGTTACATTGCTCAGTGTGGTGGTTCGATCACCATCCGACACAGACCATGTAAGGTTCGTCGCCGCTATCGAAACAGTGCCCGTGCTATAATCACTGTTGGTTTTATTGTTGCTGCGATCAATCGAAAGTTCGGACAGGTCACCGGTCGACTGAACGTAAATGTTGCCAGGGCTTCGTAAGTCCAAAGCGGTCGCTGTTGTTTTTACAATGGCCCCACTGCTGCCAATATGGTCACTGGTTGCTGAAATTATCAGCTTGCCAGCCGTAATCAACGTATCCGAACTCGACCCCACATCGCCATGACCAGACGTCAAACTGACAGTTGCGTTGCCAGCATTAATATTCCCGGTCGTAAGTGTCCGTGTGGAACTTTCGTTGGTTCCTGCCGACAAGGTTACGTCAGAAGTTGCCGAAACACTGGTTACCGTTAACCCGTAAGATTCCGCAATATTAACAGAACCGGTCGCACCCCGGTCATTGGTGGTCGCCGAAATTTGATCTAAAGTGGTCGTGCCATTGCCATTGGCCGTCATTGAAATGGCGCTGACATTACCAATCGACCCTGAAGCGATCAGCGTAACATGAGCCGTATTTGACAACGAACCGCTCAGGATCGATCCGCCAGCGTTGTTAAGATAAAAATCCTGGCCATTCAATGAAACTTCACTACCAAGAGCGATATCACCTGTCGTGTTCACCACCTTGGCACCGGCGCTACCAACCTTCAACGAGTCAAAATTGGTGCGTCCCAAAAGACCGACATCGGCACCGCCGCTGGCAGAAACAGTAAGTTGCCCGCCTTTAATATGAATCGTCTTGCCATCGGTTCCGACCGATCCGTCAATAGAAGACAGGTCCACAATCGCTGCATTTATGGTCGTCTCGCTGTCATTGTCGCCATAGAGACTACCGCCATTACTCTTTGCCGCAAGCTCTCCAATCCCGTCAAGGTTGATGTCCTTGATGGTAAGATCGCCCGAATTGGTAAGTGACAGCGTTAAACCGGTATTATCGTCAATCGTGGTATATTCAGTTCCGTTTGCAGAAGATACCAGCCCTGAAACAAGGACGTGTTCACCGTTCGGATTATTGGGTGCCCCAAGGATACGAATTGTCGCATTGGTGTTGCCATTCGTTGCCATGGCAAGATTGCTCAGCAACCGGTCATTTGCGATATAAATATCGCTGGCCGTATTGGTGCTCAGGTCTGCTACCGACAGATTAAGAGGGGTTAAGTTGCCTCCCAATACTGCATTGCCCTCGGTATTAAACGTCGCAGTACCCGCGGTAATATGGTTGTTGGTATCGGCACCAGTAATATTGGTGGGGCTGGTAAGTGTAACAGAACCGCTTAACCCTGCATCAATTTCACCGATGATCTGTGCGCGCTGAGTATTAAGATTAAAGATCAGCCCTGCGTCCGCATCCTTAACCTGGTTAACATTGGTGCTGCCGTTATCCGTGACATCAAAGGTCAAACCAGAGGACGTCAAAATATAAACAGGCGCATCCCCGCCGGTTGTCTGATCCGACGTCAAAGACAGCGATGCAAGATGAATTTGGTTATCAACATAAACATTCGCATGTGTGTTGAGCGTCAATGCTTTGGTTGTGGTTTGAATATGGGCTGTTGCTTCGGCACCAGCCACACCAATCGATCCTGTCGAAACCAGCTTAACGCTGCGGCCAGATAGGGCCGAACTGCCATAGGCAGAAATGCTGTGATCCGCACCCGTGGTGGTAATCGTAAGGGAACGCCCGTCACCGACAGCAAGTGTTCCAACCGCAATGTTGCGGTCGCTCGCAAAGTTAACGTCCAGTCCCGTATTTTCAGTCAGATTAACCAGCTGCATGATCGAGCCGGTATCGTTAATCGACAGCGAAAGCCCCTTCGACTGAATGTCGTAAGTGTAAGTGGTGTCGGCCTGGTGGTTGGCAGTTAGGTCAAAAGAAAACAAATCCGACGCATTCGACAAAATAATATCACTGCCAGCGTCTATCGTCAGCCTGGAAGCCTTTGTTTTCAAGGCATTGCCGACAGCACCTATGTTACCATCCGTCACATGCAGGAAAACATCTCTGGCCGAAATGCTATTATTGCCAACACCGGTCAAATTGCCGTTGGTAACTTCCAGATTAATCGAACCGTTATCGTCCATGACCGACAGATCGGAAACAGCCAAATCACCGGAATTCGATAACGTCACCGAACTTTTAACACTGCCCGACAGTTTATTGACATCGACCGTAAAATAACCCGAAGAAGAACGACTGACACTTCCACCATTCAATGTGAGTTGGTCAGCTGTAACCACCGCACTGCCCGATATAGACCTGATGCTGTTTTCACCCGCATTCAGCGTAAATTTGCCGGACCCGACATTAACGTTGGTAACCGTGACCGTTTTCGCCGCCGTAATTTCAAGATCAAGCCCGGATTGGGTAATATTGCCAAGCACAAGCCCGTTGATACCGGAGTAATTATCGGTCACGCCAGAAAAAGTCAGACCTGTACTGGAAATGGCATAGGAAATATTACTCGAGCTGTTACCTTGATCAACATTGGTCCGGTCCACATCCAGCTTAAGGCTGTCGAGCGTCGCATTGTTGGTAACGTTCACATTATAACTGGAATTGATGGACAGGTTTTGGGTCGAGGTCGTTGCAGAAACAGACTCGTAAGAATTCAGCGTAATGCTTCCGGCCGTAATAGACGTGGCGGATATGGATCCATGCTCGTTTTGCCCCGATGCCTGACCAGTGGTGGTCAGGGAAACAGAACCGGTAGAAGACGTACCCGCATCAATCGTTGACGCCGTGATCTGGCGATCCATCGACAGGGCAAAATCCATCACACCTGTTGACGTCATTGTTAACGCAACGTCCGTACCATTGTCCATCAACGTAACCGTTGTTCCGGCAATATTGGTAAAACTGTAAGTTTGCGTCGTTAATTTGTTACTATCAACATGCGCAAGATCAAGGTTCAACCCCGTCAGTGCCGTGTTGCTGTTATTAATATAGATGCTACCCTTTGAGGTAATCGACAAATCGCTGGTCAAAAGAACCAACGCCTGATCGGCGTTGCCAATGGCACCATAATTTTTATCAGAGGCGTTTGTCTTAAGAACAACCTTCGTTGCGTCAATCTTACTACCATTTCCGGAAGAAATAATATTGCTATACTGGCCGGTACTGGTTGTTTCAAGCGTCAGCGTTCCGGCGGTATAGACATCGCCGACAAGAATATCTTTTGCCGTTGTCAGGCTGAAATCGGTAATGGGGTTGCCCGTATTTTCAACACCAAGCTGAAGATGATCCCCCTCATCGGTAAGGGTAACGAGTGATCCTTCGCCAAAGTTGAAAACTTTGCTCGAACTGATCGAGGCATTGGTACTTGTGACGGCCAGGTGCGTCAGGTCTTGCGTACTGGAAACCCGAATATCGCCCCCTGCCGACACCGCCAGCTTCGCCGTCGCCAAATCAATGGCATTGCCATCGGCCCCAATATCATCGCTGGACCCTGCTATCAGGCTGACACTGCCTGCTGTAACTCTGGTGTTGGTATGATCACCGTCATCCAGGATCGACCCTGATGTTTTAATCGCAGCCGTGCCGGTGCCAAGGGCCAACTGACCCAACACAATATCGTTAACCGCTGTGAAGGCGAAATCCAGCGCCGAACCGCCGGTGACGTTGCCAACGGTAAGAACCGAATTTGCAGAAGAAATAATCGCACTTTGCCCATTAGCGCCAACTGTTACGCCACTCGCAAGTGTTGATTTGGCATCAATTGACAGGTTGGTCAGGGTTTTCGATGACGTAAAGGAAATACCGTCAGCTGCGGTCAGGGACACATCGGTCGCAGTCGAATTAATGCCGGTAATGCTGCCAGACTGCGCAACAAGAGTTACCTTGTCTGCCGCGATCACGCCCTGGTCTTGCGTATCGTCAATAATTGATCCGCTTTGCGCCGTTAATTTGAGCGTGCCATTGCCGTCCGCAACAGAAATACCCTGCACGGCTAAATCGCCATTGCCAAGCGTATATGACGCGGAATCCCCACCGGCCTGCATCGCAATCGTCGCCGCACGCGAGCCAGACGTCAGGATCAGGCCACCTGCCTGAAGATCAAGTTTCGCTGCAGATACAGTAAAGACATTGCTGTAGTTACCGTCACTGTCGCGGCCAATGTCGCCAGATGTAACAATAACAGTGGCGCTACCAGTTCCGGCATTAATCGAACCGTCACTTCCCCCAAGAAGGGAACCATCTTTTACGGTCAGGGTAAGGTCGTTATCGTTGGTCTTAACCTGCCCCGCCAAAATAACATCGCCATGGTCGGCGGTCAGAACAATATCACCTGCGGCGTCAAGCGACTTAACAGACAGGGCACCGACATAGTTAGACGAACCGGTCGGATTCCTGACATCAATATAAATCCCGCCATCCTTTGCACTTGCCGTAAGGGATTCAGCCATCAATGACAAATGATCATTGCTTTCACCGATATTCTTGTCGGCAGAAAGTGTGATGGTATTTGCAAGGACGCTTGTCGTACTGTTGCCGTCATCTTTAATCGCACCGGTGGAACGCAGTGTAATCGAATTACTGTCACTATAACTGACGTCAAGTGACCCAACCGACAGGTCAGCATCGGTGCTCATGGTAAATGTCAGGGCCGACAGGTCAAAAAGCTTGTCAAGGTGATAGCCGGTAGCAAGATTATGCGTCAGCCCAAATTCCAGTCCCTGCGCTTCAATCTTATAATTGTTTGCCTGCTCGGGATCGGTGTTACCAACCGTCAAAGAGAAAGTATCAAGGTCGGAAATATCGCGAAAATAAACATCCGATCCGGCGTTCAGGGTAACGTCGTCGGCGATCACTTCGACAGAAGCACTGCTGGTGCCGATGGCTTTTTGTGCGGAAAGCGACAATTTGCCACTGGTGACAATACGGGTATTTGCATTGCCATCATCGGCGATGTTGCCACCTGCCGTCAGGGTTACAGATGCATTGGCGGTGCCGATCTGGCCAACAACAAGATTGCTGTCGGTCTCAAAGGAAACCGTCTCAAGATTCGCACTGGTAAGGTTGTTCAGCGATACCGAGGTTGCATTGTCCGATACATTAAATGCCAAATGATCCGATGTCAGCGAGATTGTGTTCGCACTACCAGGCTGGTTCTGATCGTGGGCATTTTTGATAACAAGGCTGGTCAGTGTTGAATTGATATTCTGGATATAAATGTTGCCCGTATTATCAACATCAAGTTCAACCACATATGTATCAAGGGCATTTTCCGACGATCCAATGGCACCGTTTGCCGCCAGCTTCAGCGTCGTCCCCTTGACACTGTTCCCGTCCAACGCTACGACTGCGCCGCCCGCAGCATTCAGGGAAACGGCGGCTATACTGTCAATTTTCGCAATTGTCAGATCGCCCGACTGGTTCCCAATGGTGATTGATGAGGTCCCCGCGCCCGTCTGAACATTCTTGACCGTCAAAGCGTCTGTTTCAGCAATGACAAGATCTTTGCTGTTACCCGAGGTCGTAACATGGACTGTATTAACGGTGGTCGTCAGATTATTCGCTGAATTGTCAGAAGCCGACGACAGCACAGTAGCCGAAACCACCAGATCATCGCCCTTAAGACTGTCAGCATTCACATAACCGTTGGTCAGCGACAGCGTAACGTCGCCCGTCGCACCGGCATCGAGCGCATCAATATCAAGAAATGCAGCCGTCTCCGGGGTTGCGGCAGAATCAACCGTAATCGCGATATTACCCGAGTTACCAGCTTCGTTGCTATCAAAGTCTTTGTGCCCGATATCGTTGATTTTGGTGCTGGTATGGGTGGTCAGCTTGATCTCGCCACTGGTGGCCTGAACATTGCTAAACGTCACAGTGCCGCTTGTCGCTGTCGCGTCGAAATAGATGCCGGTGACAGCAGCCAGTGACAGACTTTTTGCGCTGGTTACAATGCTGTGACTTGTGGTGCCAATGGCACCTTTTGCCCGTAACGTAAGTGCTTCGGCGCTAATGGACGTCGCATCATTGCCATCGTCAAAAATGCCGAAATCTGACTTTAGATAGGTGGTCCCTGAATCGACCGTCACATGCCCAACAGTCAGGTTGCCTGTTGAAGTAACTGCGGATGAATACGTCCCCTGCCCGCCTGCTGCTTTAAAATTGGTTATCGCCAGGCCACTGTTATCTCCATCCGTATTGGAAATATATATCCCGCCCGTTTCTGTCGTCACATTTAACGCGCTGACATCGGTTGAAAGCCCGTTTATGTCACTTGAAAGACCTGAAATGCCATCGCGGGCCGTCATGGTCAAAGCATTGGCGGTAACTTTGCCACCTTCCGCCCCGGTTATCGACCCCTTGTTCGCCGTCAGCGAAACATCACCTGTGCCAACATTAACAGTACCAAGGGTCAGACTTTTTTCACCGCTAAAGGTGAAATTCAGACTTGGAGTGTGGGTTAAAATTGTGTTCAGAACATAGGCATCTGCGGTATCGGTCAGATCAAAAGACTGGAAGGGTTGACTTGTTGTAAGCTGATAGGTCTGGGTATCGGTTGACAACAAATGATCGAGCGTAAGATTAAGCGATTTCAAAGCCGTGGAAACGTTGACGAAGAAACTTCCCCCCGCGTTGATTTCAAGATCATCAACACTCACGCTAATGGCGCTACCAGATGCACCAATATTGCCCGTCCCCGTCGACAGTTTCGCTGACTTGCCAGACAGATATGACGCCTTGATAGACCCGGCAATCGAAGTAAGGGTTATGTTGCCGCTGGTTGTCTGACCAGCGGCATAAAGCCCGCCAGCCAGTTCAATATCACGAGCCGCCAACACCGTGATATTACCGGCAACAGAGATAGCATTCCCATTATTGGCAGGAACACCATTTGAAAACAGCAAACCAATATTGGTAATCGACGCACCAGGCGATGTCGCCTGCAACACAATGTCACCGCCCTGGGTAACAATTTTGTAGCTAGCGTCAGAAAACGTAATGCCGCCCTGCCCGGTTGATTTCAGGGTAAAGCTGTGCCCGCTGGTCGTTTGCAGATTAAGATCGGTACTGACTGTAATCAGGCCGGATGCTTCAAGAACAATATTTGTTGTTCCGGCAATTCCTTCCAGAACACCGGCAGATATTGTGTTCGCCCCGTTGTTATCGTCATTTTCTGCAACTGTGCCATCGCCAGCGGCAGTATCCTGGGTACCGTCACCACTGGTTCCTGCAACAATCGTCAGGCTATCAGGGTCAAGCAGGAACGTCCCGGTATCACCATTAAGGGCTGTCAAATCCACTGTGCCGGTCAGTTTGACACCCTTGTGGCTCGACACCTCGGCAAAGCCGCCATCGCCGCCCGTGGCCCCGCCCTTGGCCGAAATGCTCCCGGCAAAGTTTGTCAGGGTTTCAGACAAAACCGTTACATTGCCGCCATTGCCACTACTTACAGCGTCAGCCTTCAGGCTGGCTGTTTTGGCAATGCTAACCGTGTTTGACCACGCCCCTGTACCCCGGCCTTTTGCGCCGTCACCTTCACTGCCAATCGCAACAAGTCCGCCGCCTGCGTCGCCCGAGGCATCCATGCTGGTGCCGCTGGCAACGACAATTTTATCACCCGTGGCAACAATGCTGCCGCCGGTTTCGCCGCTATCGTCGCCGGTCGCCTTGATACTGCCACTGGCAACAACCGTGCCATTGTCGCCACCCGACAAAATAATACGGCCATTGCTGCTGGAAACACTGTTAGCCTGGATCACACCGCTGGTGTTGATCACGTTATCAATAACGTCCTTGACCGCGCGTGCCGAGATCGACACCACCCCGCCATCGGCAAGGATCGAACCGCTATTGCTGACCAGGGCGTCAACCGGGTTGCCATCCGCGCCAACCGGCGTGGTGTCAACATCGGATCCAACACCAAAGCTGAGCAAACCATCGCCGTGGAAATCCAGCGAAAAGGTTTTCGCCCCCCCCAGCGACACCTTGCCCAAGCGGGCATGAATAACCCCGGCGTTTTGTACATTTGGCGCCACAAGGGCCGCCAGACCCGCATCGCGAATGCTGATGTCGCCCGCATTGACAATGCTGGCGGACGGATTGGCCGACGCGATATCGAAATTGTAATTGCCGCTCATGAAGTCGGCATCGCGGATATTGGCCGTGGTGGCAACAAGCCCGCCGACATCAACGCGCGAGCCCTTGCCAAACACCACCCCGTTGGGGTTAACCAGCATCACCGTGCCATTGGCAGTAATGGTGCCAAAAATCGCCGAGGGGTCATTGCCAACCACCCGGTTTAAAATCACGCTGCTTGAACCGGGCTGCTGGAAATTAACTGTGTTGCCACTGCCGACGTTAAAGCTCTGCCAGTTCACAATGGCCGAGTTCGACCCCTGCACCACATTGAGCGTATCAGGTGCGGACTGACCAATGGTAACATCGCCGCCAACAACGGTGCCGCCCTGCGGCAAAGCCGACTGCGCCTGGGCCGGATGGGCCGTTGCATAAAAGAACGAGCCAAGGGCGGTTGCCCCGACCAGAACATTAAACGGCGTTAAGCCCTTTGACGGGCGCTGGCGTGCAGGGGCCAAAGCCTCAGCCGTTGAACAAATGGCGGACGACCGGCTGGAAACAGTGTTCGACAGACGACGTGACGGCTTGGGAAAGCTGTTCTTGCTCATGAATTTGACCCGCACTTAAAATTTGGCTGAAATGGTGAAGAAGGCTTGGGGCTTGGCCGATGAATCCGCCGTGGGCTTTCGAAACCCCTTTGCCACTTCTGCCGATGCATAAAGATTTTCGAGAATATTCACGCGCATGCCACCGCCAAAAGACGAAGCACTGGTACGCTCATGCGAAACATTGTCGTCGATATCCCAGACCTGACCGCTATCGACAAAGCTGTAAAACTGGACCCCGTTGGGGAAAATCTCGGGAAGGTCGGGCGAATAGCGGATTTCCAGTGAGGTCGCCCAGCCGTCATCGCCGGAAAATTCGTTGCTGTCAAAACCACGGCCATAATTGGCCCCGCCCAGTGCCATTTCCTCGCTTGCCAGCAACGGGTTAACCGCATATTGGCCGGTGGCAGTCAACAGCATGCTAACCCGGTCGGTCACTTGCTGGACACGGGTTAAATCGATGGTCGCCTTGGTAAAGGACCCGCTGGCATCGGCACGCGACGCCAAAGGATCGTCCTTGTTGGTGGCGTTAAACACATCAAGCCCCCGGTGGATGGTGGCGCGCACAGCGGTGATGCCTTGAAAACTGTCGGTCCGATCATAGCTGATGCCCGCGCGTGCAATGTGCAGGCGGTCCCGGTTAAACGGGTTATCGAGCACATCGGTATCAATCGCGCGATATTCATATTCGCCCGAAATGCGCAAATTCTGTAACCGGGAGCGGATCAGCGGATAGGTGGCGATAGCGCGCTCGGCCATCACTGCGCTGTTAACTTCCAGGGCTTCAAGCTCCTTGCCCGGGCGCGAGCGGCCATAGCTGGAACTAAATCCCAGCATCAATCCGTCTTCGGAAAACATGCCCTGATAATTGGCACTGAGCGACCAGGAGCGTTCAATCGGCGAGGAAAGCTGGGTTTGGATCGCCAGTTGATCGGCGTGAGTGCCAAAAGAGTTAAACTGGACCAAAGCCAGCCCTTCGGCATTGCCCGAATAGGGCGAATTGCGGTTATCCGCCGACAGGGTTGCTGTGGTAGCAACGCGATCTGCCTCGACCAGCATTTCCGAGCCACCCGGTGCGGTTGCCGAGGGCTTAAGGGTGGCACGCACGGTCATTCCGGCCAGATCATTGGCCAAAAGCAGGCGCCGTTCCATTTCATCAACCGTAACCGGGGTTTTGCCGATCAACGGGGCAAGCAGCCGTTTAACGGCGGCACTCACCGGCCCAACGTCTTCCTGAACGACGATGTCAGAAATGAACCCTTCGACAACGCGAATTTTAAAATCGCCAGTGGTGACTTCCTGGGGCGGAACCACAACACGCGAAATCACATATCCGGCATTGCGATATTTAAGCTCGATATTGGCAGCCACCCCAAACGCATCGGCAACCGTGATGGTTTTGCCCAACATGCCCTGGTAAAGCGGAAGGAGCTCATCGGGGGAAAATGCCGTTGCGCCTTCAATTTCAAAGGAATTCAGCACAAAGCTGGCTTGTTCGGCCCCTGCAGGCACTTCAACTGCGGCCGAACCGGGAACCGAAATGCTCCCTTCCTTGCTCGATGGCATTGGTAGTTCGGGCTTGGATAAATCACGCCCGGCCTCTGCCCCGGATGGAAGCTGAGATGGTACCGTTTGGGCATGAGCAATGCCAGGGCCGAAACCCGCCACACATAATGCGCATGTTACCAATGCCGCGCGATGACGACGCAGAACCCAACTATCTTTTCTCACCCGATTCCCCCAAGAACCCAAATTTCAGAACAGCAAAGCTGAACTTTTGGTCAATAGACCACCCTCAAGAACTGATAATGTACCGACCCGGCGCATCTCTTCATCCGAGCATCTCCAAGCATCTTATACAATTAGATACATATACTATATTGGTAAACCGCCGAAGATAGTCAATGCAACGATTTTTTGTATCCGAATGAAGACGGCAGCCTGGACAATAGTATGTTTTCCAGGCGAAACACGCTGTCTGGAGCACGCCTTCTTTGAAAGCTTAAATATTTTTGTGCATACTATTGTATATAATATATCTCTGTAAGATATTGATGTTACATACCAAAATTACCCTTACAATAAGATTGGACCATAGCGGGGAAAGGAGGGAGCGAACCAAAAACGGATGATGTGATCCTTCGCACAGCCCGTCACTGGCGTCTTGAAGAGCCTCATAATATCAGTGGTCGAAAATTTCAAAAAGATCAGGCGGGATGGATTTGACAGGATTTACACAGAGAACTGAAGTGCTCTGATTTTGCGAATCGCCGGGTGATGGCGGGATCGTGACGTTCTTGATGCCGACTTGTGATCACAAGTCACATCGCGCATCCCGGCTTTCACAGCGGCAAGTTCCCAAACATCATTCCGCAGCACGGGAAATGACAAATCCAACGCCAGGTCATTAGCCCACAAAGTGCCTCAGGCACGCGCTTGCCGCCCCAAAAACCCTAAGCCGATGATTGTAAGGACGAAGGAAAACGACATCTTAAGGCAGATGCCGTTGGCACACGAGCCCGGGACTGGTCAGTATGAAGAAAATAAGCGCGCGTACATAATCTGGAAACGATTGATACCTATATTATGTGTAAGAAGATTTCAGGCGGGCAAATGCATCTGACAACGCTGGAATCTTGCAACATCTAGCGAAAGTGCAGGCATTTTTTGCAGGTTTGCCCCGCCAACACACAAATTCAAACCAACGTCGCCTTGTCATCATCATTAAACACTCCAGTACATCAAATTAATGGTATCATTAATTTTAAAATCGAGTGGTAATATCATGGTATATTGCGAAAAATTATTACGAACAGGCGATCAGGTTGGGGCAAAATCCATTAGATGAAGCGATTAAAAAACTCCGCCGGGATATCGCCGGGGATCGGCAAAAAATTGCCGAGGAAACAGATCATGTCTGTCGCCAAATAGAAGCCGAAAAGCCCCCTGCCCCGCAAGCACCTGTTATCGACGACCCCGATTATATAAAGACAGCCTTGGCAGCCGAACGGTTGCTGGGCCAAATGGCGGAAAGATTGCGCGATCGCGCACGGCATGCGCACGTTTCACTGGCGTCTTCACTCATTGAATCCTGTGATGCTGTCACTGCGGAAGGGCGCGGAGCAACACCACGAAGGCTGTTGCAGTTTACAGCCCACGGAGGCGAAACTTCGGCCCATTTTGAAAATCTTAGTGGGGCGATGGATGTTTTCGAAACATTGCAAAGCCGCCACAATTCATCGCAGCGCTCATTCACCGCCGAACTCATTACCAAGGTTGCGACCCGGTCCAGTATCCGATCCCGCAATTGGCTTGAGCCCGACGATATACCACAATGGCGCACAATTGTTGCTGACCGTCAGGTTCCGTGCCCGGTTGCAGAAGATATGATTGAAGGACTTTATAGCCGTATTTTGAACATTCCGACAAATTCCGGACTGATTGGTGCGGCAGATGCCTTATATATAGTGTTGAACGTGATGAGTAGCGCGCGCCTTGGCAGCCTGGATCTGTCGATTACGACTGCAGAACAGAATCTTCACGTTGAAGTAGATGATCCACAGGCCGCATATTGGAACCGAATCTGCCGGATCATCATTTCTGATATTATCGGGCATTTTTGCCAGGGCATTCATGTGCCGATCATTTCCGGCGTGGCTTTAACGCAACGCATGCCAAAATTAACCGAACTCCTTCACAAACACCTGCCCGCAAGAATTGCACGCCCCCTCACAATTGGCATTCTGGCCGACGGAATTGAAAAGCTCGCTCATATTGACCAGCAAATGAAGCAAGTTTGGGATCGCGCGGCCCTGCTGGCAAACGAAGGCCGAGGAACAAGCCTTGAAAAAATCAACAAAAGGCTGTTCCAGACAGGCAGTATCTGCGTGAGCGACATTGTCAGAGAATGTGACATCACACCACAAGCGGCCCATTATCAGATTAAACGATTGCTGAAAGCGGGCATTCTGTCGCGCGGGCCACGCGGTCGTGCCGGTGGCCACTACTTTCTGGATGTCTTGCTTCAAATTTGACGACCGTCATTGGGCATCCCCCTACCCGTTCCAGCCAAAAACAGGCCTAATTTAGAGGAAGTGTCCGGTTATATCGATATCGGCTGATGAACATCTGCGGCGTTGGCGCCCTTTTAAACCATCATCGCCCAAAGGCGGTGCTGCCCATAAGGGTGTTGTCGCAGCAAACGACAGCAACCGAAGGCCGCGATCCCACTTTGCATTTCCAATGGGATGCCATGTCTGATAATGAACTGACACAGTGAAACATGACGGTTGCTGTCATCACCAGAGGATCAGCATGCACCTTTCAGGATTTCATCGGATGACAATTTCCGTGCGGGCCTCCTTTTTTTGACGGCACAGTCAGTCTTTGCAAAAAATATGTTATTTAAAATCAATGATTTAATATAACAAAATCGATAATCGTATAATCGTGATGCGCAAAACGATTATCGATAATCGTTTTTTCATGGTACGGGATACGTTTATCGATTATCGGATATCTCTTAATCGTAAAACGATAAATGTACTGTCGTTACCCGATTATCGTATTACGGATAACGTATCTCGATTTAGCGATAACCGATATACGATAAGCGATGTACGATAAGCGATGTACGATAAGCGATTTTCGGATATGGATTATCGGATGAACGAGAATTGGTTATCGAAAAATCTATCCTCGTTTGTGCGGGTATCGATAATCGAAAAGCGTATAAACGTAATTTGATTTTGCGTTCTTGCAATAATCGTGATACGGTTAGTCGAAATTCGATAAGTAAATAATCGAAAGTCGAATTACGGCAGAGCGAAAAACGTTATCTGGAAATCGCTTTACCGTTTTCCGCAGGTCCGTTAAACGAGTATTTGAGAATCGATATACGCTTATCGAAATACGGGTAGCGCTAAGTCGATGTTCGAGACATCAAGAAACGACTCACGGATATCGAGTATGCGAAAGTCGTAAAGTAAAAACCCGACAAACGAGAAACGAACATCTATTTACGAATACCGATGATCGACAAAGCGAGAATCGATAAGACAAAGAACGATCCCCGAGCATCGAAAACACAATACCCGAAGAACGAAAGCCGAAGATGCAAGGAACGATGCCCGAGAGTCGAAAATACGAGAGCCGATGAACGAGCATCGCATAACGTATAGACAAAAACCGATAATCGGGTTTCACTCCATCGATACACGAATTATCGTAAACCCGGTTTCCGGATTACGCATATCGATCTTCGCAAATCGAACTGTCGATATACGTAATCTGGTTTGTTGCCAGGCCCCATCAGAATAACCGAGATCAAGGAACTTCAAATGGCACGCTACAATTACGATTTGCCGTCCGATCTGATCGAAAACGTTCGTTCAAAAGGGCCAATGGTCATTGCCACCCTTAATGAAAAAGGTGGCGTCGGCAAAACCACCCTTACTTTTCAGATTTGCGTGCACCTTGCCGAAGCGGGCCTGAAAATTCTCGCCGTTGACCTTGACCCGCAGGGAAACCTGACCAAAACCACCTTGCGCTATGGTGAATTGCAACATGACCGGGTGTTTAGCGACGTTGACATTGACCGGGCAAATTCAATGACCATCTTTTCCAATGCCAACGAACGGGTCAAACCGTTGGCTGTCAGCGACCATTTGGCATTGAACACCGGCAATACCAATCTGGTCGCCCTGATGGGCATCCAGCACGACCTTTTGCTTGAACTTGATGAATATCTGGCACGGCAAACCGACTTTGACATTATGATCATTGATTGTCCGCCAACCCCGGGCAATCACGTTACCGCAGCCGCCATGGCAGCGGATTTTGTTCTGTCACCGGCAAATGCAGACGAATATTCGTCCGATGCCGTCAAAAACGTCGTCAAAACCATCGCGCGCTTCAAACGCAAATACAATCCCGGCCTAAATCTGCTGGGCGTCATTCTCAACGACGTTGATCACAGCTCGAAAATCAAAAAGGATTATGTCGAGCTGATGCGCGGCGAGGGGGCGGAACCAGATGAATTCTATTTTAGCATTCGTGACAAAATATTCGAAACCAGGCTGGGCAAACGCGTTGCTTTTCAGGAAGCACAAACCGTTGGCATGCCGATAACGCGCTACCAGCGCGGTAACGCCGCCGACGAAATGTATAATTTTCTGCTTGAACTGGTAACCCGTCTGAGCAAGGAGGAAGCATAATGGCGACCAAACCAAATTTTGCCCGTCTCGCCCGTCGTGAACGGGTTAAAAAAGTGCCGCCGCGCCCCGAAGATCTTGCCGAAATCTGGAGCCCGGACGAAACCGAAGACGACATCGCCGCAGCCCGGACCAGCACCGACGACGCGCCTGCCACAAGTACGGCCAATGCAGGCAATACCGCCGATCTTCCACAGGCAACACCGCCCGCAGCAGCACCTCAAAATGTCCGCGATATCCATTCTGGCAAAGAATATATCGGGCTTTTGCGCATTGAGACCAAAGTAGACGAGGCCGTCGACCATGTCATCCGCATGCTGGTCCGCAAACGTAAAGCCAACCTGCAAAAAAACGACCCTCTGCCAGAAGGCGAGGAATATACCCGGGCGGACTTCATGCGCGAGGCTCTGATCCGCTTTTGCCGCGACCTCGACCCCAATTTTGATGACCGAATCGAGCTTCAACGCAAGGTCATGGAAGAAGATTAACAGTTCGTAACTTCGCGGACAAAACAACGGACCAAAAATTCCGGATCATTCCAAAACGGCATTTTTCCCCGGAAATCTGCCGTTTTTTTATTAAATCGCCAAATACCAAAGCGATTGCATCCCCGCCGGTTTGCATCTTGATGCGTTAACGTCCCTCTCAAGCAACAACACCGACAACCAATTCCCTTTCATGCCAAAAACATTCGGCATTTCACGGACTAATTATGTCCGAAAGGCCGGTCTGCGGCTCGAAAACAGGACATGGCCGACCATCACCAGCACAGAAGACCTGGATCGACAGATACAAAATGTCCGCGATGTAACGATTCGGCCCGCAAACGATTCGTTATATCGCGGACAAATGGCCGTTAATCATTTGTAAATACAATTTAAAGCATCGGTTTAACAGTGAAAATCTTTTAAAAACAACACAGTAGTTAAATCGTCTTATTCACACGCCGGAAAACATCTTTAAGCAACTCGTCACAACGCGGACAAAAGCGCCGCCATTTCTTCAATCCCGCCCCCAAACCTGACCTCAAAAAAATGGCCCGCACAGGGTTTAGCCAAAAACGCCCGTGAAATGACGAAGATTCAAACCGTTAGCAACCGTTTTTCTCGTTACATCGCGGACGTTTTTACTCGGCACATCGCGGACAAACAGAAATCAATGCATTGATATATTGGGCATATTTGACCAAACTCGTCACAACGCGGACAAATGGTAAAAGGGTTTACAGGTGGCGAGTTCTCAACAGGTAGATCTTTTTTTAGATCAGCTGGTCGACGGGGCACCGTTCAAAGACGACCGGATGCTGATGGAACACCCTTGGTTTTCCCTGACCAAGCAGCCGCGCCGCACCCCGTTCCATTATAGCCGGGGTGGGGTGGATATCCGGATCGAACCCGGTGCCAAGGGCATGGCGAATATCTATGACAAAGATTTGTTGATGTATCTGGGGTCGATCATCAACGAAAAGCTCGAGCGCGGCGAAAAGGTCAGCGATCGCAAAATAACCTTTGCCGCCCATGACTTTTTACGCTCAACCAAACGTCAGACATCCAAGCGGGGTTACACCCTTTTTCTTGATATGTTAGAACGACTTGACGGAACACGTGTGCGGACAAACGTTGAATCGGGCAACGATAAAATCCGGTCCGGCTTTGGTTGGATTGAAAGCTATCGCATCATCGAACGCAAAACCAAAAACGGGCGTTCCATGATGGCCGGTGTCGAAGTAACCCTGAATGAATGGATGTTCAAGGCCATCGTCATCGACCGCCGCGTCCTGACCATCAGCCCGCGCTATTTTGACCTGTCAAAGGGCCTGGAACGGCGGATTTATGAACTGGCCCGCAAGCATTGCGGCCAACAGCGCAGCTGGCTGATCAGCATTCCGTCCCTTAAGGAAAAATGCGGATCAGACCGCGAAGAGCGCAAGTTCAGAGCAGATCTTGGTAAAATCATCATTGATGCCAATATCCCCGATTATACCCTGAAAATGGGCAAATCCGCCGATTTTGACAGTGCGTTCAAAAGCCGGAATCCAAAAGAATGGATGCTTGAAGTCCGGCCAATACGTCCGCAAAGTGACGAACCGATCGAAGCTGCGGCCAATACAGCCGAAGAAAGCCCCGATAAACTGTTTGAAATCGGCGATGCGCGGTTTCGTCCCAAGCCTTTATCGATCCATGTCATAAATAATGCCCGTGAGCGCTTCCCGGAGTGGGACATAGACCATCTGGAGCGGGAATGGGCCGGTTCAAGCCAAAGAAACCAACTGGTCATCAAGGACCCTGAAAAGGCCTTCATCGCATTTTGCGAGCGTTATGTTTCCAATCGCAGCATCGATCTGTAAGCAGGTCTGTGGATAACTTTTGCCGCTCAACGGCACATCACGGACCAAACATCGGTACATCGCGGACAAAGGTTCGATACTTTACGGTCGTGTTATTGCGGACGCTCTATTTGATACATCGCGGACATTTAATCGGTATATCGCGGACAACCAACCAGCCCGGACTCCTGAGCACCAAAAGGAGTCTCTCGGCCCCGTAACTTACTTAACTCAACTCTAACATTCTTTATTAACTCATATAACAATTCTAAGGGCAGTGGACGTTATATTTGAATTAATATTTTGTTAATGAATAAAACCACTTGGCAAGCATTACCGGTCACATCAACCACTGGACACAACATCCCAAACGGGCGTCCGCGATATCCAATAAAACAAGCATCCCCAAAATAGCACTTGCCAAAGACCCATATTTGGGAATTAATCCCACTTATGGGAAAAACACATCAAATCAGCATCGACCACCAAATAGCAGCCCAGCTACGCTCCTTGCGTCAGGCAAAAGGCTGGACACTTGACGAACTGGCGAGCCAAAGCGGTATCAGCAAGTCAACATTATCACGTCTGGAAAAGGCAGATGTCAGCCCGACAACCACTTTGCTTGCCAAATTATGTACGACCTATGACATTACCCTGTCCCGACTGATGCATTTGATAGAAGCAACATTTGAGCCGCTGATATTGCATACCCGGCAAAAAACCTGGACGGACCCTGAAACAGGCTTTTCCCGATGCTCGCTATCGCCCCCTGCAACGCAGCTTAAGGGTGAAGTGCTGGAATGTGTTTTGCCACCCGACACAACGATCAAATACGCACAGCCCCCCCGAACGGGGCTGGAGCATCACCTGGTGATGCTGGAAGGGGAGCTAACCCTCATCCTCGCAGACACGCTCTATGATCTTAAACCGGGCGACTGCGTTCGATATCAGCTTAGCGGTTCGAGCAGTTTTCAAACACCAAAACATATCTTTGCCCGATATCACCTGTTCATCGTGTGAGAGAATTATGACGACAATAAGCATGGCTCACATCAGCACCTGTACTGGCGAACAATTGCTTACCAGACTGGAAGCTTTTTCAAGCTTGTTACATGCCTGCGTCCAACAAGGTGCCAGCATCAGCTTTGTGCATCCGTTTACCTTGCAAGCAGCCGAGGATTTCTGGAAATTAAAGGTGCTTCCAGGTATCAATACAGGCAATCGGTTATTGCTGATCGCAGAAATCGATGGCGACATTGCAGGTTCGGTGCAACTTGATTGTGATACCCCCGCAAATCAGCGACATCGTGCTGAAGTTGCCAAATTGCTTGTGCATCCGGGTTATCGTCGCCGCGGCATCGCCCGCAGCCTGATGATCACGCTTGAAGCCGCCGCGCAACAGCGACAGCGCACCCTGATCACCCTCGATACGCGTACAGGCGACAACGCAGAGCCTTTATACCGGGATCTTGGCTATCAAGTGGCGGGCACAATCCCCGGCTATGCCAAAGATCCGTTTACAGACACGTTTGATGCCACGACGGTCATGTATAAACATATTTAGGGGCGGGCCGGGGCTTTGGGTTTAGCCTTCTTCCGTATTTTGTGATGCGACAAAAAATCCCCTGTGTTTCCGACGGAAAGAACAGCATTGGCTAAAATTACACATGTCAAAAGACGGACAAACGAAAATCGATTTACGTTTGTGAAGTCATATATATATGAAAAATAAGAAGTAACCATTTTCTACGTAAAAGTTTCTGCCCGTGGTAATCAACTGCGGTCGCAATGCTTACCTGGCTGATCTCATGAACCGCACCCGACAGTTCCGGGCCATGACCACGTATCGAGAGGGCAGGTCATGACATGAACTCGTCCTGCTTGATTCCCCGGAATTGTTCGGTATTTCGCGGGCAGTGTCAGGCTTGTATTGTCCGCGATGTACCGATGATTTCAGGTATAATTTATTGTTCCCCGGCAAGGCCACAAGAGTGGTGATTTCCGGGAAATGGGATCGATTCGTTACCGGGTTCAATTTGAGCGCGATTTACGGGTTTAAAAATGAAACATATACGAATGGTCCTTCGTCGCGAAAATTCATGTTATTTATCGATCAAGTATCTGTTTTTAAATAATTTAATGTGATTTTATTTGCCAGGGAATGAAACATTTCTGCGAACGAATGTTTCGTTATTTGGTAAAAATGGAACATTTGTTGTTTCAGATCGCTTTCTGTGGCGTAATTTTACCAGGATCACAAAGAGATGAGGCACCGATGGGGGTCTATACCGACTTTCGGGAACGTTTGATTGCGCAATATGGCGCGATGAGCCCGCAATTGCAGCGGGTTGCACGTTATATGCTGGATCATCCCGATGACGTGGCCCTGAAATCGATGCGTGCCCTGGCCCTGGCGGTTGATGTGCCGCCCAGCACCATTAATCGGCTTATGAAAACCATTGGCATTGAAAGCTATCAGGAATTTCGCCTTGGCTATCAGAACCGGTTGCGCGACATGCCTGCAAGTTATGCGGGGCGGGCGCGGCAATTACAGCATCGCCGTGTTGATAGCGAAATGGTAACGCCTTCCAATGATGCGGTCAGGGGCGGTGAAAACGACCTGATTAATGAAATCCTGCATCAGGAACATGGCAATCTGGTTCGTTCTTATGGTGTTGAAATGCGGGCCGCCCTTATGGCCGCTTGCACCCATATTGAAGGGGCGCGACGCGTTTTTGTGCTGGGCCGACGTGCCGCTTTTCCCGCGGCCTTCCAGTTTGCGTACGCCTATCGCCTGTTTGGCGACAATTTAACACTGGTTGATGGTGCCGCTGGCACATTTGGCGATCAGTTGCGCGGCATCGGGCGGCGCGATGTGATGCTTGCCGTATGTCTTAGCCCTTATACCAACGACACGTTGCAAATGGTTGATTATGCCGTGGCACAAAAAACCACTCTGATCAGCGTTACAGATTCCGATGTCTCTCCGTTGGCCCGTCACGCCAGCGTCAATCTGGTGGTCGCGGACGCATCGCCGTCGTTTTTTCAAAGTTTTACCGCTGCCGTATCCATCATGCAGGCGTTGGTCGCGTTGCTGGTGGCGCGGGGCGGCGAAACGGCCTTGCAGCAAATTGCTGTGGCCGAAAAACAGCTCTCGGTTTTTGATACTTACTGGCAGGACCAAGGTCCCAAACGGAACAATCGATCATGACGTCACATGTTTTACACCGCAACAGTCTGACCCAGCCGCCGCGTGCCGTGTCGGGCGATGGCATTTATATCATCGATGAAAATGGCAAAAGGTATCTTGATGCCTCTGGCGGGGCCGCGGTTTCCTGTCTTGGTCATTCAGACCCCGACGTCCGGGCGGCCATCATGGATCAGGTTGGCAAGCTGGCTTATGCCCATTCCGGGTTCTTTTCATCAGGCCCGATGGAAGACCTGGCGGATGATTTGATCGCCCATGCCCCGGTCGGGATGGAACGGGTTTATTTCGTTTCAGGCGGGTCCGAGGCGATTGAAGCATCGCTTAAAATGGCCCGGCAGTATTTTCTGGAAATTGGCGAGCCGGACCGTGAATTTGTCATTGCGCGGCGCCAAAGTTATCATGGCAATACGCTGGGCGCTTTGTCGGTTGGGGGCAATATGTGGCGCCGTCGCCAGTTCGAACCCTTGTTGATCAATGCCAGCCACATATCGCCCTGTTATGCCTATCGCGATCAGCGAGATAACGAAACCACCGAGGAATATGGCCTTCGTGTTGCCAACGAGCTGGAAGAAGCCATTTTACAATTGGGCACGGGCCGGGTTGCTGCCTTTGTCGCCGAGCCGGTTGTGGGAGCGACATTGGGGGCGGTTGCTGCTGTGCCGGGCTATTTTAAACGTATTCGCGAAATTTGTGATCGATATGGCGTATTGCTGATTCTTGATGAAGTAATGTGTGGCATGGGCCGTACCGGCACGCTTCATGCGATCGAGCAGGAAGGTATTTCGGGCGATTTGCAAACCATCGCCAAGGGGCTTGGTGCGGGCTATCAGCCGATTGGTGCGGTTCTGGTTTCGGGCAAAATTCATAAAGCCATCGCCAATGGCAGCGGGTTTTTCCAGCATGGACACACCTATCAGGGCCATGCGACGGCCTGTGCCGCCGCCCTTGCCACCCAGCGGACCATTCGTAACCGCGATTTGTTGAAAAACGTGGTTGCCCAGGGGGATAATTTGCAAAACGCGCTTGTCGGGCAGCTTGGCAATCATCCTTATGTCGGCGACGTGCGCGGGCGCGGCCTGTTTCGCGGCGTGGAATTTGTTGCCGATCGTGCGACCAAAGAACCGTTTGATCCATCGCGCAAGATTCACGCAAAAATCAAAAAGACCGCTTTTGAAAATGGCCTGATGTGTTACCCGATGGGCGGCACGATTGATGGTCAGCGCGGCGACCATGTGTTGTTTGCCCCGCCCTATATTGTGACTGAAAGCCAGATTGGCGACATTGTTGACCTGTTTTCCCAAACGTTAGACCAGGTTTTTGCCGCCGAGGGGCTGTTATGACCGGATATGCTGAAACCCCGGCCATTCTGGCCGTGGCGCCAAACGGGGCGCGTAAACTGCCGACCGATTATCCCAATTTGCCGATCACACCCGCAGAACTGGCGCACGAGGCACGTTTGTGCCGGGATGCCGGGGCGTCGGTTATTCATTTGCATGTGCGCGATGATAACGGTGGGCATAGCCTTGATACCGGGCGCTACCGCGAGGCAATGGCAGAAATTCGCCATGCCGTAGGCAATGAGTTGCTCATACAGGTTACCAGCGAGGCGGTTGGTATTTATGAAGCAGACCAGCAAATGGCGATGGTGTGTGACGTGGTGCCCGAAGCTGTATCGCTGGCCATCCGTGAAGTTGCCCCCAAAGGGGGTAATGAACGCGCCTTCGCCGATTTTTGCGCCTTTATGCGCGAAGCCGATATTCGCCCGCAATTCATTTTATATGAACCTGAAGATATCGCCCGATTTGCCGATCTGGTGGCACGCGGTATCATCCCGGGAGCCGGTTTTCCCCTGCTATATGTTTTAGGGCGCTATACGGTTGGGCAAAAATCCTGCCCGGCGGATTTGCTGGGTTTTCTGGCATCCCCGGTGGTGCGTGAACAGCCAGATCTGGTGTCAAACTGGATGATGTGCGCCTTTGGCCGGTTTGAAAATGCCTGTGCGATGGCGGCGATTGCCCTGGGCGGGCACGCGCGGATCGGCTTTGAAAACAATATGACGTTGATTGACGGGGAAACCCCGCCCAATAACGCAGCCCTGATCGATCAGGCCCGAAAGGGTGTTGCCATGCTGGGACGTCGATTGGCAAACGCAGATATCGCGCGAAAGTTGCTTCGCCCTGACTGGTGATTGCAAATTTAACAAAAAACCTGTGATCACGATCACAGTCGGGAAGTGTTTCGGGATCATTTCCCAAGCTGTTGGGTTCATAATTCTGCAGCTTTAAATATAGTCCCGATAATCGGCGCAGCTATCAGTGATGGTTGCTGCTCCATCTAAATTCTTCTGCTGCCTTCTGGCGCGGTTGAATCCTTCAAACAGGGTGTAAAGGGAGACAGTCCTGATGAAAAAACTTGTTGCTATTGCAAGTGCCGTGGTTGCGTTTGCGGGCATTTCTATGTTCGCGGGCCAGTCTTCGGCTGCTGATCAGAAATTTATCACCATCGGCACCGGTGGCGTTACGGGTGTGTATTACCCGACGGGCGGTGCCATTTGCCGTCTGGTTAATAAAGGCCGCAAGGATCATGGTATCCGTTGTTCTGTCGAATCCACCGGCGGTTCGGTTTACAATGTCAATACTATCCGCGCTGGCGAACTTGATATGGGTGTGGCCCAGTCCGACATTCAATATTACGCCTATAACGGCACTGGCAAATTTGCCGATCAGGGCCCGTTCAAGGAACTGCGCGCTGTTTTCTCGATCCATCCCGAGCCGTTCACCGTTGTCGCCCGTGCTGATTCTGGCATCAAAACCTTTGATGATCTGAAAGGCAAACGCGTCAATATTGGCAACCCCGGTTCCGGTCAGCGCGATACCATGGATGTTGTTATGGCAGCCAAAGGCTGGTCGGTTGATGATTTTGCCCTGGCATCTGAATTGAAGCCAGCTGAACAGTCGCAGGCCCTTTGCGATAACAAGATCGATGCGATGATCTACACCGTCGGTCACCCGGCTGGTTCGATTCAGGAAGCAACCACGGCGTGTGATTCTGTTCTGGTTGATGTTTCCGGCCCGGAAATTGACAAACTGGTTGCTGATAACCCCTATTATCGTGTCGCCACCATCCCCGGCGGCATGTATCGCGGCAACCCGGAAGACGTCAAAACCTTTGGCGTTGGTGCAACTTTTGTTACTTCGACCAAAACCGATGAAGATATTATTTACAATGTCGTGAAAGCGGTTTTTGAGAATTTTGACGAGTTTAAAAAGCTGCATCCGGCTTTTGCAATTCTGAAAAAGGAAGAAATGATCAAGGACGGTCTTTCTGCGCCGCTTCATGATGGTGCGGTTAAATATTACAAAGAAGCAGGCCTGATGTAAGGTCGCTCTGAAAACGGGAGGTACCTTGTGCCTCCCGTTTTGCCTGTCTGTCCTATCCTGCGCGGGCATTAAAATTCAAAGAAACCAAAAATATGTCCGCTTATGGTCCCTTGCCTTTACTGGCGGGGATCAAGCAGTTTCTGGGTGAAATTGGAACGGCCAAGCCGTTTTGACCGGGGAAAAAACATGACGAACCAACCAAACGTCAATGACGGAAAGGATCAGGACCTCCAGGACCTGATTGCCGAAACCGATACCGGCGCACGTCAACCGACCGGCTTTACAGCCAAAATTTTGCTGTATGTGGCTGTGATATGGTCGTTGTTCCAGCTGTGGCTGGCATCGCCCTTGCCCTATATCGTTCATATTGGTGTTTTTAATTCGACCGAGGCACGCTCCATTCATTTGGCGTTTGCCGTGTTTCTGGCTTTTGTTGCCTATCCGGCGTTTAAATCATCACCGCGTTCCTATATCCCGATAGCCGACTGGGTACAGGCGCTGGTCGGGGCCTTTTGTGCGGCCTATATTTATATCGCCTATGTTCAGCTTTCCGGTCGACCGGGCTTGCCAACCACCACCGATCTGGTTGTTGCCGGTATTGGTATGGTGATGTTGCTTGAGGCAACCCGTCGTGCCCTTGGCCCGCCTTTGATGTGTGTGGCGCTGATTTTTCTGGTTTACGTCTTTTTTGGTAATGCCGCCTGGGTGCCCGATGTTTTGCAATGGCGCGGGGCCAGTTTTTCCAAGGCCATGTCGCATCAATGGCTGACGACCGAAGGTGTCTTTGGCATCGCCCTTGGTGTGTCGACCAGTTTTGTCTTCCTGTTTGTACTGTTCGGGTCGTTGCTTGATAAGGCGGGGGCGGGTAACTATTTCATCAAGGTTGCCTTTGCGGCCCTTGGTCATATGCGCGGCGGCCCGGCAAAGGCTGCTGTTTTGTCATCCGCCATGACCGGGCTTATTTCAGGGTCGTCGATTGCCAATGTTGTCACCACCGGGACTTTCACCATTCCGCTGATGAAACGGGTTGGTTTTTCGGGGGAAAAGGCCGGTGCGGTTGAAGTTGCGTCTTCGGTAAACGGGCAGATCATGCCACCGGTAATGGGGGCTGCGGCCTTTTTGATGGTGGAATATGTTGGTATTCCCTATCCCGAGGTCATCAAGCATGCCTTTCTGCCTGCCACCATTTCCTATATCGCCCTGATTTATATTGTCCATCTTGAAGCCCTGAAGGCAAACATGAAGGGCTTGCCGCGTCGTCACGCACCGAACCTTAAACAAAGCCTGCTGCGGTCGCTGATCTTTATTTGCTCGCTGGTGATTTTGTCGGGTGTGGTTTATTACGCGCTTGAATGGCAACAAAAGATTTTTGGTGCCGGTGTGGGCTGGGTTGTTGCCGTTGAATGTGCGCTGGTCTATTTCGCCGGGCTTTATTATGCCTCGAAATATCCCGATCTTGAAATGGATGATCCCAACGAGCCCGTGCTGGAATTGCCTGCCCTGGGTGAAACAGTAAAGGCTGGTTTGCACTATTTGCTGCCGGTTGTGGTTTTGGTCTGGTTTTTGATGATCGAACTGAAATCACCGGGTTTGTCGGCCTTCTGGGCGACTTGCCTGATGATTTTTATCATGCTGACGCAAAAACCGATGAAGGCATTCTTTCGCAATCAGCCTGACTATATGGCGCAATTGCGCAATGGCCTTGCCGATGTGATAGACGGTTTTGCCACCGGGGCGCGGAACATGATTGGCATTGGTGTGGCGACGGCTGCGGCCGGTATTATCGTTGGTACCGTATCGCTGACCGGCATTGGTCAGGTGATGGTTGAATTTGTTGAAATCGTATCGGGCGGGAACCTGATGCTGATTTTGATCATGACCGCCTTTATCAGCCTGATTTTGGGCATGGGCCTGCCCACCACGGCAAACTATATTGTCGTATCAAGCCTGATGGCACCGGTGATTGTTGAACTGGGCGCGCAAAATGGTCTGATTGTACCGTTGATTGCGGTGCATTTGTTTGTGTTCTATTTCGGCATCATGGCCGATGTGACACCTCCGGTGGGGCTGGCATCGTTTGCTGCTGCGGCCATATCGGGCGCAGATCCGATGAAAACCGGGTTTGTTGCCTTTTTCTACAGCATGCGGACGGCCGTTTTGCCGTTCCTGTTCCTGTTCAATACCCAGCTTTTGATGATCGGTATTGATCATGTGTTCGAGGCCATATGGGTGATTTTGGTCGCCATCATAGCAATGCTGGTTTTTGCCGCAGCAACGATGGGGTATTTCTTTACCCGATCACGCCTGTGGGAAAGTGCCGCTTTGCTGCTCGTCGCGTTCACTCTGTTTCGCCCCGGTTTCTGGCTTGATATGATTGAGCCGCCCTTTAACAATGTGAACCCGGTCGAGATCGTCGAAAAAGTTGCCACACTTCCGGCCAATGCCAATTTGCGCATCGATGTCGAAGGCACCAGCCTTGAAGGCGACGAAGTGAAAAAGTCGGTGATGTTGCCTTTGGGGCCCAAAGCTTCGGGTGAAGATCGCCTGTATAATGCCGGTATTGCGGTGCGGAACGAAGACGGACGCATCTTTATTGATGACGTGGTTTTTGGGGGCGCGGCCGAAAAGGTTGGCCTTGATTTCGATTTTGAAATTACAGCGATCAAACTGCAGGCGGAACGCATTGCGAAGGAAATCTTCTTCCTGCCGGCATTCTTGTTGCTGGGGTTGATCATTTTCATCCAGCGCCGTCGTCACCGCAATTTCGCAAAAAGCACCGCCTGAGGAGGGATCAAGATGTATAAGGATATCCTTGTTACCATTGACCTTGACCATGATTCTTCATGGAAGAAGGCACTTCCCGCTGCGATCCGTGAAGCCAAAAACGACGGGGCGCGGTTGCATATCCTGACCGTTGTGCCCACGGTTGGCATGTCGATGGTGGGGCAGTTCTTTCCCAAAGGGTACGAAAAGAAAGTGCTGGCAGCCTATAATGAACGCCTGCACGCGTTTGTTGCTGCCAATGTGCCGACAGACGTCAAGGTTCAGCACATTGTCGGCCAGGGCACGGTTTATGAGGTGATTTTGCAAATTGCCAAAAAAACCAATTGCGACCTGATCGTTATGGGGGCGCACCGCCCGGAACTGAAAGATTATCTTTTGGGGCCAAACGCGGCGCGTGTCGTTCGCCATGCCACCTGTTCGGTGCTGGTGGTGCGTGACTGATCGCTAAAACAACATTTGTAGAATTTTTTCCAATGGGGTGCCGCAGGGTGCCCCATTTTTTGTGGTGGCGATAGCCTGGTCGGTGATCGCGTTTCTGTCGGATTTCTCCGACAGTTTTTGACAATCACGCATAATGGTCAGGGTGATTAGTCAAAATATTCAATGGAACGCAATGGGTTGATTTGTATGAGGCATCGGTGCGGGCAAGGCGGGTCAAACAGCATCAAGATTGGTCATTTTATCAATCTTGATGGTAGATGGCCCGAGCAAATAATAACTTAGGTATAGGTTTTCAGGGTAGGTTTTTAATACTTAATGGCATGAAATTTCCGAGATTTCTGCGACGCAATAACATGTTTTTTCATTTTAACAAAATTTGAAATAGAACATGGGATAAATGTTATTTTTCAATATGTTAATTATGGCCCACCAGATTTTCCGGGATTTGTAGTGCCGTGAATTACATCGAAAAATCTGTCAGTATTTGTCAGATTTGCGGAGTCCAGTTTGCAAATGCTTTGTTGTAGAATTAACAAGACATACCTCTACGGTATAGCTTCGTCTGCAGGGGGTGGGCGAGGGGGTTGAGTGTGATTTGGGAAAAGGCTTCAGTCGATGCGGAACATCCGGAATTGGGTTTCGAACAAGCGCCAGCATGATCGCGATGTAAAAGTGAGCCATGCTGCCTTGCTGGCGTCACCTGTTCTCACTACGCGGCGTCTGCATGTTGAACCGATTGAACCCCGTATTCTGTTATCAGCTGACCCGCTTGAAGCAAAATACGCCGATGACATCAGCGACGCCTTAACCCAGGTTGAAAATCTGCTTGATGGCCTTGAAGGTCACGACCTGTTTGCCGACCCGCTGCCAATGGTACTGGGGACAGATGAAAATTCGGGGGCCGGTGCGCTTGCCGACCTCAGCGACATTTTCAAGCAGAATATTATTAATCCGTTAAGTGCAATCACAAGTGACCTTGATAGCGATGCGCTTTCCAATCTGGAAACCGACTGGCAGACCTTCTTTAAGGATTCTGGGTATTATTCGGCGGATAACAGCTCGCTGAGTATCGAGCATACGACTGTCGATGGTAAGGAAGTATACACCGTAGCGATGTCGCAGGAGATTGACCGCGATTTCACCATCGGCGTCGATGACCCCAATCATGACTATAACGTTTCGCTTGATACCGATGGCAAGATGAAGCTGACTTTTGATATCAATTTTACCATCAAGATTGATAAGTCGGTTGATGAATCTTCTGCGATCACGTTCAGCCTGGATAGCCTTAGCCTGCAAAGCAGTGTTGATCAGGATCTGACGGGTCACAAGCTGACCCTTGGCATTATGCCTTTCACGGTTGGTGGTGTTGCCAATGACTCGACCCAGGGCGGGATTAATTATTCCGTTACGTTGAACGTTGCCGACAACGGAAAGCTCGATGATCTTTCGACTTCGGAATTGTCGTCCATTTCGAATTTGTCGAACGTCGTGACTGTCAGCGCACAGAATAATGGCGATAGTAATACCGTTCTTGCCAGCCTGCCGCTAACCCTTGAAGGTCCGGCAGCCGGGATCACCGGGCTGGACGTTGGTGATCATCCTGACATTACGGTTACCGGTCATGTCGTTGGGTTGAATGAAGAAGCCAATGTTTCGATGGGGGCAGAGCTCGAGCTTTTGTCGAACTTTGACGCCCAGGACTTCCTGTCGATTATGAACAACTTTGTCAGTGCTGTAGACAGTATTGATCAAAGCGATATGCTTGACGTTAGCCTGCCATTCACCGACGGGCTGACCATTGGTGAAGCCATCGATCTTTCTGCGCAGATGCAGCACATTATCGATCAGCTTGGTTCCGAAGTTGGTGTGATCGGTTTTAGCGAAGATCAGAGTGCAACCGCGAATGATGGCAATTCATCGGTTGAGCTTGTCAGTGATGTTATTGATTTCTCGGATTTCCCGACCAAAGGCCTGACATTTGTTCTGACACTGGACGGCGAAGAAGTTAACATAACCGCAGACAAAGTTGACCCCGATACCGATGTTAGCGGTGATGAACATGCCATTGCGAACATCACTGATCTTGTAACAGCGGTTAGTGCTGCCCTTGCCACGTCATCGGTAAAGGACCGTGTGTCGGTATCGCAGCGTGATGGCAAACTTGTGTTTACGGCCAGCAAAACCGGGACGGATACGGCGGCTTCTTTGGCCGTCGGCAGCCTTGCAGGCAAAACGTCATTTAAAGATATTGTTGAATTTGCCGAACAAACCGGAGCACTTTTGGGCTTTAGCGGCTCCGCTGCTGATATGATTGATGCGCTTAATCTGCGTTTCATCGACGGTTCCATTGCGATGGACATTTCTTATGGTGATACGCAAACCTACAAGGGCGATATCAATTTTAATGCCGGAACCGCTCTTGGCGATCTTGATAGCCTGACCGGCACGGCTGATATGTCGGTCCATTCGATTTTGGGTGTTTCTGCGACGTTGCTGTTTGACATGCATGCCTTGGGGTATGATGTCGACTGGACCGATTCAACACCAAAACTTTCCGAACTGTTTGATGGAAACGGCATTGTTACCGCCGCTGACGGTCTTGCTGACCTTCAGATTACCATGCGCGATGGTGCTCAATATACTCTTGATGTTGACGCAACCTGGACGTTGGCTGACCTCGTAACGCATCTTGATGCGCTTGACACTGACCTTCATGTGTCGCTTGATACCGACACTTTCCGGATTACAATCCAGGACAGCTCGGCTGATACCAGCGATAACGCGGGTAGTCTCGGGCTTAACCTTGGCAATAATGCCTATAGCGATACAACCTCATCGACACCGTCGGCGGTTTTGTCGGGTGTTATTGCCGATGCTGCGGATTTTACCGCCGCAACCAGCTTTATTCTGACATTAGGCAAGTTTGCACCCGTTGTTGTGAATATTGCGGCTGATGCAAACCGGACAACAGCAGAAGCCTTCGCCGAAGCCGTTAATAATGCCCTTGATCAGATTGAAGTACCGAAAGATCAGTTAGGTTCAAAAGACGGCGACGGTAATGTGGTTCAGCGTCATTATGGCGACGTTGTTCAGGTTTCTGTCGGAGAGACCGACGGCAAAACCACCATGGAGGTCGCCACCTCCATGACCAATGTTCTTGATGCCGAGACCAAAAAAATCAGTGAACGCAATTTGCTAAATTCAACCTTGCGGATGGATGCGGTTGATCTCTCTGTCACCTCGATCAATGAATCACTGGTCGGGCTTAATCTGGGGATTGAGGGCAGCAATCAGGCCAATTCGGCAGAAACTGTTTCGCGCATCTCCAGTGCGGCTCTGCATGGTGATGGTTATTCAAAACACCTGATCATTCAGGACCTTCACGCTGCCGTTAACGTGGAGCTGACTATTTCCAACCTTGATGCCACCGGGCGCGTCGGTTTGATCGACTTTACCGCTGATGGCAGTGGTAAAGTCTCCCTAAATACAGCGGTCTCGCTTGACAATAGCTATACCGACCCGGAAACCTCAGAAACGCACGCCATGACGGCGCATGACATTTTAGCAACCCGTTATAATGTCGAGAATGCTGAAATTTCCGATATTGCAGATTACAGCTATAGTTCGGGCAATGGCGATGCTGCTTATGGTCTGTTGACCTTGACCAATGTCGCCATTTCGGGTGACGTTCTTAAGGACGTTAATGTTGGGGACATAACCATCACGCTTAGCGCGCTTGATACGATTGGTGATCTGCAAAACCTGACACCCGGCGTCAACCTTGGTGGCCTTGCCGATGACAGTGTTTCGGCCCTGGCAGACCTTAATATTGATAATATTGTCGCGGGCTTGCAAACCGCGCTTGAATATATCAAGGGTCAGTATGCCGGGTCTGTTTTGGCCGCTGACCTGCCATTGTTGGGCATGAGTGCGAACGACCTGCTTGATTTCGCCAGCGATATTGAGGCCCATCTGCTGGCGTTCAAGAACAACCCGTCCAGCGGCCTTGGCGACCTTGAGGCAGCCCTTAAAACCGCATTTGGCATGGACGCCAATAGCAATGGTATTGACGTTCATCTGACTGATGACGGCAGCGCATTGATGATCGACATCAACTATAGCCCTGCCAGTGTCAGCAAATCGGAATCTCTTAACCTTGCCATTGGCGATCTTGCCAATCAGGCCGGGGATGATGCGGTTAAAGATCTGCTTGGCGGACTTTCCGATATTGTTGATGTTAACGGAACCGGCCTTGTCGATGTTACGGCAGCAGCGACTGTTGGCCTCACCCTTGGTTTCCGTCTGACCCAACCTGAAAACAGCGCACCTGCAACGGGCAGTACTGCAATTGGTAACATCAATGGCGGCCAGGGCATTGGCACCAATGCGTCAAGCAAGACCGACCTTTCTGTTACTTTGGCAAATGGCGAGAAGTTTGAAGTCGACCTTGATGCTCTGGTTAAAACCGGTGCGACGGTTTCCGATATTCTGGATGGTATCAAGCAGGCCGCCAGTAACGCAGGCGTTTCCGATAGCGACCTGACCATCGAAATTGACGACAATGGCAGACTGGTCTTTACCGACCTGACCACGGCCGATGCCGCCACCATTCCTTCCGGTCTGGGGGGGCTTGGTGTGGATAGCGGTGATGTTGGCGCAGTCGTTTCAGGGGCATTGGGCAGCGACTTTGATGCCACGGGTGCCTATGAATTTGCCGTCTCTGTCAATGGCACCAGTTCTGTTACTGTGCATCTTGATGCCGACCAGAATCGCACCACAAACGACGCCTTTGAAAAGGCGTTGCAGGATGCCCTTGCCAAAACCTTTGTCAAAACCGGTGATATGTCGGGGCTTGATGCATCGGTTCCGGTTTATGCATCGCTGGGCAAGCTGGTTTCAGTGTCGATTGATGGTTCGAACAACATTTCGTTTAGTGCCGATACTGATTTGCTCGGTGGTTCTGCAACGTTGCAAATGTCGGATGTCGCGGCAAGCAGTGCCGAACCGGGCCTGATTATCAAATCCATCAATGGCTCAACCGCTGCAGAAGACCTGGGTATTGCCGGGTCGCAGTCCACAGTTGTCGACAATCAGCGGGTTCTGACCGGTGCGCGTCTTTATGCCGATAGCACCAACGAACGCTTCTTCCTTGATACGTCGAAAACCGGCGTTAGCCTTGATATTTCAGTTTCGGCTGAAAACATGAATTTTAGTACCAATTTTGGAACCTCGACCGGTAAAGTGAGCGGCGGTTCTGTGGCGCTTGGCGGACTTTCTGGCAGCGCCGCAGCAGGCGAGGACGGATTTGCTGTTTCTGGCCCCGCCCATTTCCAGTTGTCGCTGAATGACGAATATAATGGTTCGGCCAATGATGACCGTTTGTATTTCAGCGAACTTGACAGCAATGACATTGCCAATATTGCCAATGTCATTTCCGATGTTGCCGTTAAGGTCGACTTGCCGCTGACGATTGGTGGTGCTGAATTTAATCCGGGTGTCGGCGTTGAAATCAGCGATTATTTTGGTGACGGCAAGGTGGTTAAAGTGACCAGTGCCGATCTGGCGGACAGTCTTGATGCCGGCAGCATTCAGAATAATCCGGGTTTGTTGCTCAATGGTCTGGATTATTTCCTGAGCCAGCTTGAAGGTCAGATCGAAAGCCGACTGCTGGAGCTTGATCTGCCCTTTATCGGCGATGCGCTGGGGGTTGCAGCGCAATATTTCGAAGATCTACACGATGGCCTGATTGATTCCATCACCGAAGCCATTCAGGATTTTCAGGATGATAATCCAGGCCTGGTCGTGCCGACACTGACTGTTGTTGAAACCGCTCTCGAAGCCATGTTCAAACAGCTTGGTGCTGTTGATGGGGCAGATCATAACAAGGATGTCGATGTCATTGCCTCTTATGATGCCGATATTGATGAAGTTCGTTTCTCGGCCGATATTCACTGGGACTTCTTTGATCAGGACATCAATCTGGCCCAGGATCTGGGGATTGCCGGACTGGGCCTTGATGTGTCGAGTGGTAAGGTCAATCTCGAGCTTGGCATGGATTTCGATTTTGACTTTGGCGTTAATGCCTCTCAGGGGTTCTTTGTCGAAACCGGTGCGATAAACGAACTGGTTCTGTCCTTCAACCTTGATTTTAACGGCCTTAATGCCCTGGGCCAGCAAGGCATTCTTAATTCCGAGATCACCGATAAGGCATCCGCATTTTCTGGTACGGTTACTTTTGATATTAACCCGGACCAGGGCAGTGTAAATGCTAACGACATTGTTGAAAATGATCGTGGGCATGATGGACGCCTGACATTTTCAGAAGTCCGTACGGTTGACCATTTGTTTGAATCCACACTGGATGCAGAAGGACAGCTTGACTTTAACGTTCACAGTTTCTCTCCCGACTCAGGGTCGGGGGTAGGCCTGCCCGAACTTTCCCACGAGCTGTTTGTCGATTTCGATTTCAATCAGAAATTTGGCGATGGAACGGCTGCCATTGCAGATTATGGCACGCTGGAATATCGCGATGTGAAGATGGATTTGTCGGGGGTTATCACCGACATCTTGCTGCCGATTTTTGAAACCATCGACAAGATGCTCGACCCGATCCGTCCGCTGATAGAATTCCTGACTTCGCCGATACCTGGCATATCGCAGGTTCTTGGCAGCATGTCGATATTGGACATGGCGCGCAGTGTCGGTGCGACAAACGGAGGTGTTTTCTCATTCATCCAGACACTTGATAACCTTATCGATCTCGTTGATCAGGTGAATGCGTTCAAGAAGGCAGCGACTGAAGGCGGTATTCTGGGAGAATATGGCTCATTTAGCTACGATGGTGACACCGTTCTGAAAAATCCGAACGGTGTTGGCAGCATCGATCTTCTTGCTGAAATTGACTACAGTCATTACGCCTTTGGCAACATAGACAACGTCAAAAAAGAAATGGGCGTTTCTGGGGGGCTGCTTGATGACCTGACGAAGGAAACATGGGTCAACGTATTTTCACTTCCCATTCTGTCAGATACCAAACTGCCAATTAAGTTTTTGACCGGCCAGACAGACAATGTAGAGCTGTTTCATTTTGACCTGCCCAAGTTTGACCTTGATTTTGACTGGAGCAAAAGCAAAGAATATCCGCTTTACTCGCCATATTTGATGCTTGAAGTTGGAATTGGCGCGTCACTAAAAGTAACCTTTGATCTTGCAGGCGGCTATGACTTGCATGGTCTGGTTGAATTTGTCGAAAGCGGTGATCCGATCTCCCTGTTTGACGGCTTCTATATTTCTGACCTGCATCAAGGCAGCAAGGACATACCGGAAGTTGTAATGGTTGGCGAAATATTTGGTACTGCCAGTGTCAAGATCAACGCAGGCATTGTCTCTGCTTCAGGTGGCTTGAAGCTGGCCCTTGGTACGCAAATCAATTTTGACATCAACGATCCGAATGGTGATGGCAAACTGCGTGCATCCGAGTTCCTCGGCTTGATGAATGTTTCTCCTGAATACCTGTTTGATATTCACGGCGAACTTTATATTCGCGTTGCCGTGATTGGCGATGTGACGCTTCACTACCTGTTCGGGTCATCAACGCTCTTTGAAATTGACAAAACCATTTTCAAGGCAACCATCTTTACTTGGGACATAAACCCGCCAAGTGAACCGGTTCTTGCCAATCTCAATAGCGGCACACTGACCATCAATATGGGGACGCATGCCGGGGATCGTCTGGTTCAAAATACCGAGGATGGCGACGAAACATTCTATATCAAGCATGTGGGTGGAACTGCCGGTGATGAAACCATCGAGGTGCGTTCGTCGCTGTTTGACAATGTTGTACAGACTTTCAACCACGTTAAATCCGTTGTCGCATTTGGCGGTGCTGGCGATGACCAGATTATCCTGAGCGGTATAACTTCCAGCATGGTGATTGATGGTGGTGCTGGCAATGACATCATCCGTCTTGATGGTGCTGGAATTAGTGGCGGCACCATGAGTTCGGGGAATGCTGTTATTCGCGCAGGCAAGGGCGATGACACCGTTTATGGCGGGTCTGGCAATGATCGCATTTATGGTGATACCGGCGATGATTATATTGATGCCGGTGCCGGTGATGACTATGTCGAAGCCGGAAGCGGAAACGATACCATTCATGGCGGCACCGGAAAGGACACCATTTATGGTGGTTCTGGCAACGATGACATCTTCGGTGAAGATGGCGATGATAGCCTGTATGGCGAGCACGGTCTTGATCTGATTGTCGGCGGCCTTGGTAACGATTATCTCAGTGGTGGTGCCGGTTCTGACCGCATGTTCGGTGATGAAACATCCTCGACCGCGACCAGTCTGACGCTGGTTGCCTCAGCCGCCGCCGGGGGCGATGATACCCTCGATGGTGATGACGGCGACGATTATATGTTCGGGGGGGCTGGCGTTGACAAGGTAAATGGCGGCGATGGTAACGACATCATGTTTGGCGATACCGGCACGATCACCTTTGACAATAATGGTATGCTGATCAACGCCAATACCGACGTCGCGCCGTCAGTCGGCGGCAACGACATTCTTTCGGGTGGCGACAACGAGGACATTATCTTTGGCGGCGTCGGCGATGATGTTATTGACGGTGGCAATCACAATGACGTGCTGCTCGGCGATACCGGTTTGGTTCAGGGCGCAGGTGCTAGCTCGCAGGGCCAGTATTTGGTCAAGGGCGATAACAAGGCCAGCGGCAAAGACACCATCTCGGGTGGAAGCGGCAACGATATTCTGATCGGCGGTCTTGATTCCGACAAATTATATGGTGAGGTGGGGCGCGATACGATCGGGGGCGACAATATCAGCCTTCTGCGCAGTCAGCCCAATACGATCCTGGAGGTCATTTCTGTCGAAACCGTTGATGAAGGGCAGGGAGCATCTGACATCATTGACGGCGGCACGGGCACCGACATGCTGCTGGGCGGCGGTGGCACGCAGTCCCTTTCTGTTAGTCATGGCGGCGATAACGTCATTGTGCTTGGTGATTTCATCACCGGCGGCACCGGCTCCGACATTATTCTTGGCGATTATGGCATTATCGAACCCTCAACCGGTCTTGGTGCCACGGTTACCGGTCGTGACGGCAGCAATAGCGGTGCCGACCTGATCAATGCTGATAGTGGCTATGACATTGTCATGGGCGGTGGCGGCGATGACACCATTGATGGCGGCGAGGGCAATGACACTCTGCTGGGTGATATTGGAACTGTCACGCGCGACAAAGTGGCCCGCATCAGCCGGGCCGAAACCACCAACGAAGCCATTGGTGGCAAGGACATTATTACTGGCGGTCTTGGCAATGATGTCATCATGGGCGGAACAGGTTCCGACACCCTGACCGGGAACGACGGACTTGACGTTATTCTGGGTGATTTTGGTATTGTTACGCCAGCAAATGGCACTGATGCCGACATTATCGGCCACAACTTCGCCAATGGCGATGCCGATACCATTTATGGCAATGCCGGAAACGATATTCTGCTGGGCGGCGGCGGCGATGACAGCATCTATGGGGGCGAAGGCAATAATCATATTGCCGGTGATAATGCCGAAGTAACCCGCAGCGAATTTACCTTGCCTGAAGGCTCTGAAGATCCGTTAAGCGAACTTGCCGCAGACCCGGTTCTGGTTTTTGAAACCGCTGAAGAAGCGTCGGGCGGCAATGATGTCATCGAAACCGGCGACGGTAACGACGTTATCCTTGGTGGTATCGGTCAGGACACGATCACAAGTGGCGATGGCATCGATGTTATTCTGGGTGATCTTGGTATTGTCATTCCGGTTGGCAGTGCGGGTGCCGATGTCATTGCCCGCAATGGCAGTACCGGTTCGTCCAACAACGACATCATTACCGCCGGTGAAGGCAACAAGGTCGTTCTTGGCGGATCGGGCGACGACAAAATTACGATTGGTACAGGCACCAATAATGGGGCTGGCAATACCAACTACGTGTCGGGTGACCTTGCGGCGCTGAAACGTGATGCTGATGGCAAGCTGATCAGCTTTGAAACCGTCGATGAAAGTGTCGGCGGCGATGATCAGATCACAACCGGGAGCAGCACGGGTAACGACATTATCCTTGGCGGCATTGGTCAGGATACGATTTCGTCCGGTTATGGTACCGATATTATCCTGGGTGACCTTGGTGCCGTTTCGGTTGGCAGTGCTGGTAGCGACGTGGTTGCCCGCAACGGCGATATTGGTACAACCAATAACGATATCATTACCACGATGGACGGCGACAAGGTTGTTCTTGGCGGTTCAGGCGACGACCAGATCACGATTGGTGCGGGTACAAATAACGGTGCAGGCAATACCAACTACGTGTCGGGTGACCTTGCGGCGCTGAAACGTGATGCTGATGGCAAACTGGTCAGTTTTGAAACCGTTGATGAAAGTGTCGGCGGGGATGACCAGATCACGACTGGCAGCAGCACGGGTAACGACATTATCCTTGGCGGTATTGGTCAGGATACGATTACCTCCGGCTATGGCACCGATATTATCCTGGGTGACCTTGGTATAGTGATCCCGGTTGGCAGTGCCGGGCCGGATGTGATTGCCCGTAACGGTAATATTGGCACAACCAATAACGATATTATTACCACGATGGATGGCGACAAGGTTGTTCTTGGTGGATCAGGCGACGACCAGATCACGATTGGTGCGGGTACAGGCAACGGTGCAGGCAATACCAACTACGTGTCGGGCGATCTTGCGGCGTTGAAACGTGATGCCGATGGCAAACTGGTCAGCTTTGAAACGGTGGAAGAAACCATCGGCGGGGATGACCAGATCACAACTGGTAGCGGTGCCGGGGTTGACTTCATCCTTGGCGGTATTGGCAACGATACCATTTCCAGTGGCAATGGCAACGACACCATTTTGGGTGACCTTGGCATTGTCATCCCGGTTGGCAGTGCGGGTGCCGATGTGATTGCACGCAATGGCAATATCGGCACCAATACCGATGACATTATCAATGCGGGCAACGGCAATAATGTTGTTCTGGGTGGCTCGGGTAACGACAGCATCATAACAGGTAACGGTGTTGACTATATTTCGGGCGACCTCGCCGAACTGAAGCGCGATGCTGACGGCAACCTGGTCAGCTTTGAAACGGTCGAAGAAGCCATTGGTGGCAACGACTATGTTACCGCCGGTGCGGGCGATGACATGATCCTTGGCGGTATTGGCCAGGATCACATCTTTGGCAATGACGGTGTCGACACCATTCTGGGTGACCTTGGTATTATCGTTCCGATGGGAAGTGCCGGGCCGGATGTGATTGCACGGCACGGCGACATTGGTGTTAATACCGACGATATCATTGATGCCGGAAACGGGAACAATGTTGTGTTCGGTGGTTCGGGTAAAGACACGATCACCACTGGTACCGGTAGCGACTATATTGCGGGCGATCTTGCCGAATTGACCCGTAAATCAGATGGAACTCTGGTTCTGTTTGAAACGGTCGAGGAAAGCATCGGCGGGGCCGACATTATCGATGCCGGTGCCGGAAACGACGTGATCTTTGGCGGTCAGGATGGTGATACCATTACGGCGGGCGCGGGTGATGACGTCGTTCTGGGCGATGCCGGTTATCTTAAGCTTGATGATTCAGAAATCTTTGTGATCGCTGAAAAGAAAAACTGGGATCTGGGCACACATTACACCCTTGAAACCCGGAGCCAGGAAGTCGGTGGCAACGACACGGTTTATGGCAATGATGGTAACGACATTATCATTGGCGGGTCGTTCGATGACCATCTTGATGGTGATGCCGGGAATGACGCCATCATTGGCGACCAGGGCGGTGCCACTTATCGCGACGTTACCGACCGCCTTGAAATTCACACCAAAGAACTGCTCGCTAAAAATAACGGGTATGACATTCTTTACGGCGATGCGGGCAATGATGAACTGATCGGCGGTGCCTTTGAAGACACCCTGTTTGGTGGTGATGACGATGACATCCTGATTGGGGATGAAGGCGAAGTTTACTATGGCTTTGTGCCGCGCGAGCCTGGCAAGGAATATCATGACAGCTTGCCGCGACTGGCCCGTTCGACCGAATCTTTTACCGGTCGTATGGATACGCTGGATTCTGGCAGCGGGGTTGACTTCATTCTTGGCGGTGAACAGCCTAACTTCATCGTTGCGGACCCGACCCTTGACCTGGTGCAGATTGAAAACGGTGAATTCCGTATTGAAGCAAACCGTAATTCCAAGACCGAATTCCCGGCCTTCCAGGGGGATCCGATCCTTCAGCCGCAGGCGGCCTATTTCAATAACATTGATGACCGTATCCCGACCCAGACCTTTACGACGGGCAATACGTCCTCGTTTGGTTCCGGTGTGTCACAGATTACACCTGTTACCACCGGCATTCCGGTTGGAAACACGGTTTCAAGTTCTATTGGTGGCAGCAACACCGTTCTGGGCGGTGTAGGTTCTGTGCATAAGTCAAATGACGGCAGTGTCGCCAGCTTCATTGAAGCCGCCACGATCCTGTCGACAAATGGCGACAATACCGGGTCGGCATCGTCCCGGACCGGAACAGGCAGCGGAATTGCAACGCCTTCCGTCTCGTTTGGGGCACAGCTTGGCACGCCAACCGGGGCAAATGACCAGCCGGCGGCCGCGGCGCGGCCCGCCAACCCTGCTGCATCGCAGGGTACAACAGGTAATGCCGCGCCGGATGCCACCGGTGCTGATGGTGCGGCCCCTGCCAATGTTCCGTCTCAAGGTGAAGACGGAAACGATACCACCGGGCAGGATGCTGAACCGCAGGATGGTGCTTTCTTGTGGCTTGATGAAAATGGCCGCTATTCGGATTTTGCCGCATTGGCACCGTCTGGCGGCACCAGCCTTGTGTTTGATGCGGACTCCGGTCTGTGGCTGAATGATGCCGTAACGGATCAAGGCCCTGTTTTTGTACCGGAGCTGTCCGATACGGCACCGGTCCTGTCGCTGGTAACCAAGGCCGCATAACTTTGGCCTGATTGCCTCGATACGTTTTTAAAGATGAATGTAAGGATTTACGAAGAATGGCTGAGAATACCAAACCGCAAACCGGTGTGACCACCGATACCGATCAGCGCAAGATCAATTGGGATGATGCCAATATGCGCAGCACTTATGCCAATGTTTCCAACGTTGCCAGCACCCGTGAAGAAGTGATGCTGTTGTTCGGGACCAGCCAGGTATGGAGCAGCTCGCAGGATGACGTGCGTGTGCAATTAAGCGACCGCATCATCATGAGCCCGTTTGCAGCCAAACGTTTGAAGAAAATTCTCGACCATACCTTGGCCGAATATGAACGTGTATATGGCAAACTTGGCTAAGGCCAGGTCTGTCTGACTCTGTTTTGAGGGGAATGGAGATGACTTGCGGGGGACTTGATATCGGGGTTTGGGGGCATTTTGACCAATCTACCCGGTAACCCGTCAGCAGGCGATATTTCGGGGTTTATATCCCCGGAACTGTGGCGGAAACTGTCGTCAGCCCGGTCGTTCGCGGACCTGGCTGATGGCTGGATTGATTTGTGCCGGGCAAACCTGGAACTGGTTCTGGGGGTGGTCCCCGTCGAAATCGTCGTTGCGTTCAACAGTGCTGAAGGTGCCAACCGGCATTTTCGGATCGCTGCCTATCGTGGTGTCGATGGCAAACCCGGTGCGACATTAACCCAGGTTGTTCAGCGCAGTCTGGTCGTGCGCAGCGGTGTCGCCACAACCAACCCCGATTTGGGTGTCGGCTATGTGTCCAATGTCATTTTCGTTGATGACGACCTGAAAGGTGCGGTTGGCGTTGTATTGCCAACCGCCGATACCCAGCGTTTGAATCTTGCGATGCGTGCTCTGCAATGGAATGCGGCCTGGCTGGCCGGGTTCTGGCGGGGGGAGCAATATCGCGATACCGCCGAAACCGTGGCATTGCGCTATGGCCAGCATGCCAGTGCTGCTCTTATGTCGTGCACCGATCTCGAAGCAGGGGCAACAAGCTGTGCCACAGTAATGGCCGACGACCTTGCTGCCAACCGTGTGACGATTGGTTTGGTCAAGGGGCGGCACGTGCGTGTGTTGGGGTCATCTCATACCGCAATGGTTACCCCCAAAAGCGATCGTGTGCATCTGATTGTCGATGCCATGCGCGAAGCGGTCTATCAAAAGGTCCCTGTCCATTTTTCGGGGGCGGGCAGCAGTTCGCAAACAGCCACCGAAAGCCATGCCAAACTGGTCGAAGGGCGAGAAAAGGCGTGGGTGGGTTCGTGGCCGGTTATTTTGCCCGACATTGCCGATGGCGTCATCGTTGTTCAGGTTGAATGCAACCTTGATCAATGTCTGCGGGTTCAGGCCCTTGGCGGCGTCCTCTCTGAACTGATCGCGCCGGCATTCGGGCTGCAAATGGCGGCTTCACGCAGTGGCTTTCACCGGCTTTACCGCCGCGCCAACCGCGCGATGGGCTGGGTCTTTGGCCTTCATCATACACGCATCAAGGCCATCTGCTTGCTGGTGGGGGCGGTTTTTGCTGCCAGCCTGCTAATTGATATTCCCTATCGTGTTACGGCAGAAACCGAGATTGAAGGACTGGTGCAGCGCGCTGTACCTGCGCCGTTCGACGGCTTTATCGCCGAAGGACTGGTCCGGGCGGGTGACGTTGTGCAAAAAGGCGACGTTTTGGGGCGGATGGAAACCCGCGAATTGCAGTTACATCGCTTTGAACTGCAAAGTTCCATCGTTGAAAGCCAGCGCAAAATTGAAGCGGCAACCGGCGAGCGCGATTTATCCGAAGCCCGTATTTTGCGGTCGCGGATGCAGCAGGCGATTTCCGAACTTGAACTGGTAAAAAACAATCTGGCACGAACTGAATTGCAGGCACCGTTTAGCGGGTTTGTGATTGATGGCGATTTGTCTCAGAAAATTGGCTCGCCGGTTAAGGAAGGGGATGTTCTTTTTGAACTTAGCCCGCTTAATCAGTATCGCCTGAAGTTGAAAGTGAACGAAAAAGACATTCGGCATATCGCGGTCGGCCAGAATGGCGTGTTGTTGCTTCATGCGCGGCCCAACAGTTTGAACGAAATAACCGTTGAACGGGTGTCTCCGATTTCCGAGGCCAGCGACGGCGAGAACTATTTCAACGTTGAGGCCCTGCTTGTTGAGTCCGCTCAGGACTTGCAGCCCGGTATGCGCGGTGTCGCCAAGGTTAAAACCGAACCACGTTCGATTTTCTGGATTTACACCCACCCTCTTTGGGATTGGGCCCGGTTATTGCTGTGGCGGGTCTCGCCATGAGCGATATGCTGGCGGGGGACCCCACGCGTGACATGATGCCATCGCCGATGGCGCCAGCCCAGCCTTCGCGCTGGGAAACATTGTCGGGTTTAAAACCGGTGGTGCGGTCGGATATTTCATTCTTTCGTCATGTCTATCATAACGTGGCGGCCTATGTTGCCCATGATCGTCTGTCAAACCGTTATCACCGGCTGACCACCGCCGCCCATGCCCTGCTGCGTCGCATGGATGGGGTCACGCCGCTGGCCGATATTCGTCGCGATCTGGAAAAAAAGGGCGAGATTGAAGGAGACGACACCGATTTTGCCCAGATCGTTGATCAGCTTAAATCACTGGAATTGATCCGCACCGGCGAGGCACCCAACCCGCGTGCGCTGGAACAGCGCATGGTCAAAACCCGTCGGGCCAAGGCCATTGCGCCGTTTAAAAACCCGCTTTATGTTCGTATTCCGTTAGCGGATCTGACCCGCGTGCTGGACTGGCTTGAACCCGCCATGCGCTGGGTCTTTAGCCCGATTACGGCTTTCTTGTTTATTGTTTTGCTGGGCTCGGCAATCACCATGGCGGGCGTCCACTGGGATGAACTGACCGAAGGCGGGGTTGACCGCTTTATCAGTGCTGAAAACCTTATGATCGTGTGGCTGGTGTACCCGGTTTTGAAACTGGTTCACGAGTTTGGTCACGCGGTTGTTGTTCGTCATTATGGCGGTAATGTGCGTGAACTGGGCCTGATGTTTCTGCTGTTTGTTCCGGTTCCCTATGTTGATGCATCATCAAGCATCACGTTTCGCAGCAAATGGCATCGCGCCTTTGTTGACGGGGCTGGCATCCTGGTTGAGCTGACAATGGCGTCGATTGCGATGTTTGTCTGGGTGGAGGCCGAACCGGGAACTGTGCGCGCGGTTGCCCATAACGTCATGCTGATCAGCGGGGTGTCGACCTTGCTGTTTAACGGCAATCCGTTACAGCGATTCGATAGTTATTATCTGCTGTGCGACCTGATTGAAATTCCCAATCTCGCACTTAAATCGACCAAGTATTATAGCTATCTGATCAAGCGATACATCATTGGCCTGGATCGTGAATATGAATTTGATGCGTTGCCGTCTGAACGGCGATGGTTTTTGTTTTATGCGCCATTTTCGTTTGCCTATCGCTCGATGGTGCTGGTCACCATCGCAATTCATTTGGCCGAGCGGTACTTTTTTGTGGGGGCGATGTTGGGGTGCTGGACTGTTTTTAACATGTTTGGCATGCCTGTCGTGAAAGGATCGGCATTTTTGCTGACCAGTCCCGGCCTGTCAGGCAAGCGGGGCCGGTCGATTTTTCGTGGCGTTCTGCTGGCGGCGGTTTTGGGTGCACTGGCCTTTATACCGGTGCCTGACCGTGTTGTGGCGCAGGGCGTTGTCTGGCTGCCAGATGACGCGGCTGTGCGCGCCCGCACCAGCGGGTTTATTTCCGAAATTCATCAGCAAAGCGGTGCACATGTTCGCAAGGGCGATCTTCTGGTCGTCCTTGCCAATGAAAAATTGCGCACCGAACGCCGCAAGGTCGAGGTCGAAATCGAAGCCTTGACCATGCAGCTTGCTGCCGATAATGCGACCGATCCGGTTGCTGCATCCATTACCCGGCAGCGCATGGCCAATGCGCAGGAACGCCTGGCGACAGCGAACCGTGATATCGATGCATTATCCATTCGTGCGTCGCATGACGGTGTTTACGAAGCCGGTATTGAGGGTGACCTGATTGGCCGGTTTTTACCACGTGGCGGCGAAGCCGGATATTTGATTGAACCCGGTATTGCGCCGGTGATCAAGGTTGCCGTCCCTGCTGTTGACGGCGACCTGGTGCGCGAGCGGGTACGCGGTGTTGAACTGCGCTTTGCCGGACATCTCGATGATATCGTGCCCGGCACCATAAAGTCCTGGTCCCCTACGGCTACCCTGCAATTGCCCAGTCCGGTTCTTTCGCTTGAGGGGGGCGGGCCTTTTGCCCTGAAACCTGAAGCCAATTCACGCCCTGAATTGTTGAACCCGGTTTTTATGGCAACTGTTTCGTGCTGCGAAGGGGCCGCCCCCGAAAATTACGGCGATCGTGTTCATGTCCGGTTTGATCTGGGATGGGAACCTGTTGCCGTGCTGGTTTACCGTGTTGTCCGGCGTAATTTCCTTAAGAGGTTCGAGGTTTGACGTTTTCGTATAGACATATTGCACTCTTTGCTATGGCGCTGTGTCTTGTTTGGGGGGCGACAGCCGTTCCCGCACAGGCGCAGGCCGATGCTGCGCCTGCCGATGATGCATTTGCGCAATTGCTGGAAAATGCGCGACAGGGGAACGAGGCGGGCGACCAGCAGGTTGGTGTTGAACAAAACGTCTGTCAGGTCAGTGCCAGTGAACTGGTTGAACTGGCAAGCCCGGTTGATGGTGTTATTCACGCCATGTATGCCAACCGGGGCCAACGGGTTAAAAAAGGCGAGCTTATCGCCGAATTGCAGGCCGAAGTTGAAAAGGCGCAGGTTAATTACGCAAAAGTCCGGTCGCAATCGCAAAGTTCGGTCGATGCGCGTAAACGCCAGCTCGAATTTACCGAACGCCGCATCAAGCGCACAGAAAAGTTGCGGGCGGCAAAGCTGATGACCCAGGAGGAAATCGATACCCTGGAAACCGACCGTGATAGTGCTCGCCTGGACTATGAAGCCGCGCGGGAAAACATCTCGGTTATGAAGGCAGAACTGGCCCTGTCAAAGGCTCAGTTGGCAGACCGTATGATCACAAGCCCGATTGACGGTGTCCTGATTGAAAAGTTGTTGTCGGTCGGAGAACAGGTTGATGGCAAGGCGATTGCCTTGATTGCGCAATTGGACCCGCTTTTTGTCGAAGTGTCCTTACCTGTTGCGCAATTTGGCAAATACCACAAAGGCGAAAAGGTTTCTGTCAATTTCGAAGGCCCGAACCTGCAAGCCCGCGATGCAGTGGTTTCATTGGTCGATCAGATTGTTGAACCCAAAAGCAAAACATTCGGCATGCGAATAGTCTTGCCAAATCCCGATTTGGCCATTCCCGCGGGAATTGGTTGTCATATTCAATTCCTGTCACCGAACAAGAAGTGACCAGGTCCTAATATTCGTCTGGAGAGCATGATGTTGAAAAATAAAATTTTAGTTTCGGCGTTCGTACTTGGGATCTCTGCTTCTGGCTTCTCAGATAAAGCAATCGCAGAAGATCTTTCGACCGTCTACCAAATGGCCATAACCGGGAACCCCAATATTTCGCTTGCGGAAGAACAGGTCAGCGAAGGTGTTGCCCGTCAGACGAATGCTTTTATGGGATATCTTCCCGAAGTTTCGGCGACATTTGATCGTGAATGGGTGAAACAGCGCATTGACCGGTCAGATAACACGGTGTTTGCCCTTGGCAAGGGCAACTTTGACAACCGCCGTCGAACGTTTCAGTTGCAGCAGCATATCTTCAACTTTGAAACGATCATGAATATTGTCAGTTCCGATATGGGGCGGATGCGCCTGAAAGAATCGCTTGAAACGGCAAAACAGGATGTCGGCTATCAGGCGATTGAGGCCTATCTCAGTACTCTGGCCGCAGCGGATGATGCACGGCTTGCCCGGATCGAACATGCATCGATGGCGGAACGTCAGGTTGATGTTTCTGCCCGGCAAAAGCAGGGGCTGGCAACATCATACGAGGCCGATCTGGTTGAAGCCCGCCTGGCCGAAACCGATGCCCGTGTGGTCGCCACGCGCACATCCTATCAGCGTTCTTTTGCCCAATTGCAACGGCGCGTTGGTAACCTGCCTGCATCACTTGCAACATTGGCGCGTGATGTCGCCTTGCCCAAACTTGATGACATCAATGTTGATGATTGGCTGGACGCGGCCCTGAAAACCAGCCCGCGCGTACGCGCTATGGACTATTCCATCGACGAACGCCGGGCGGCACTGGCTGCCGATGTCGGCCAGGCGATGCCGACTTTCGATTTCATCTTTACCGATACCCGACTGGATTCAGGCGGATCGCTTTTTGGGGGCGGCAGCCTGACCCACGAAGGTGTTGCGATGCTGCGCTTGAATGTGCCGCTGTTTAACCCGGGCGGCCGTGGTTACGAAGCATTGGAAACCAGAAGCCAGGTTGATCAGGCCCGGTATCAGCGGGCAATTTATTTACGTGAATTGCGCGAAACGGTTTCTGGCACCATTACCGAACTGGTCAATGGCCCGGACCGTATCAAAGCGCTGGTGAAGGGCGTTCAGACTCATCGCCGCATTGTCGATGCCGTGAAAATCAAGTTCGATGCCGGTCAGTCAACCGTGCTGGATGTCCTTGACGAAGATGAAGACCTGTTTGCCATGGAACGTCAGGCATTGGCAGCTATTTATAGCCATCTTTTGAACTATGCCCTGATCCATCAGGTGACCGGCACGTTGGGTCAGGAACAGGTTACCTCGATCAATCAGTTGTTAGATCCGACGTTGCCGATGATTACAGCAGGCACCGATTTTAGCCAGTATGGCCACGACACCATGCCAATTTCTGTTCAGTAACTGTTTTACCGATCATCTCTAAAGCAACACAGCCCCGTCAGGTTTTCCTGACGGGGCTGTGTTGCTTGGCAGATCAAGGTTGACGCAGCAAAGCGCCCCATGGCAGATAGCGCAGTTCAAACACGGAAACCGGATGGCATTGTGAATAGGACGGGTCCGGTGTTGCAGGGATTGCGCTAAATTTCCGGTTTGGCTTGCTGGTTTGCTTAAATGCCTCTAGCACAATGCCAATGTCGCAGGGCAGGGCTTCAAGATAAGCCTGGCGGGCGATGGGCGGCAGGGTTTGGGTGCCGGTGCCATCTTGGGCCCAAACGTGAATACCGCTTTTTCGCAGCGAGACAAGCCATTTTGCATAAGCATCCGGGGTCAGTTTGCCGCCGCTAAAACTGCTGACATGCAATGGCGCATCAAGGTGGCCCGCCAGATCGCGCAATTGTTGATCAATGATGTCGCGTCTGGTTTTTTGTTGAAAATTCAAGTCATCAAGTTCCAGCGGCAGATACCAGCCCTTGGCATCAAGGTGCCACTTGTTTCTGATAACATCCGCCTGATGCAACGATAGCCCCAACTGATTTTCCAGATAGGGCTGGGTCCCGGCCGTATCGATTTCAGACAGGCGCGCGTAATAATCAGGGTCCATATGCAGGCCGATAATCAGCGCCAGACCATTTTCACGGGCAAGGCGTAATGTTGTTGCCAGCCAGCCGTCTGTTCCGCCAAAATCATTACCGCCATGCGATGTCCATTGCACAATCACGGTTTTAACCCCGTGATCTGCGCTGTTGCGCCATATTTGTTGCCATTGGGACGGGGTGATGCTGCGATCCGTTTCCACGGGCTGGTAAAAAACGGTTTCGGGCATTGCTGCCTTTGCAGGATTTGCCAATGGCAAATTTGTGATCAGCATCAGGATGACGGTGACAAGAAATCGCATCAAAAATTCATCTCCAGCCCGAATAGCATACCGCTCGCACCCTCATACAGGTTACCACCCAATGACTTTTGAACTTCTATTCGTGCGTTAATCCGGGTGCGATAGGCATTGTATTTGTCGTCATCGCTGAATAATTGCCAGCGCACGCCCACCCCGGCGCGCAGATCCTGGCGCCAGGTATTATTCGGGTCTTGTGCGCCTGCTTCGATGAAGCCATAGGGCATGATGGTCTGGGGACTTTCTGTGGGGAGTTTAAAACTGTGTCCCTGCTGGAAACGCGACAAGGCCATGTGATTGCCCGATTTTGTCCACCATGACAGATCGATGCTTAAAAAGCGTTCGTTCCAGTCGTCATCATCAACGCGCCAGTCATTGCGGTATTCGTTCTGATCGAAAAAGGATGCCGTTGCCCGCAATATCAGGTCGTTGTCGCGCTTGTTGTTGTTTGCAGCATCGCTGATGCCATCCATCAATTTCGACAGGTCCAAAATATCGCCGGTTTTGATGCCAGGTGCACCGCTTTTGTCGCGTCGTGTCTGACTGTAAAGTTCGCTATACAGGTTCAGGTTATAATCGCCAAATGGCTTGTAACGCATACCAGCACCGGTTCCAACGGTTTGGCCATAGCGGCTATGGCCATTGCCACCAATCAGAACACGCCCATAAACCGATAAGGTGCTGCCATTGCGCACGGGTTCTTCGCCCAAAGCATGATCCCACATAAGTGTTTGCACGTTTTGCGATGCCGAACGCCGTTCGATGGTATTATTACCAAGTGGAAAGTCCGTTACGCCTGCAGGCGACCATGTGCTGGCCAATGTGACACTGTTGCGGCGTTCCAGCGTTTCGTGGGCGCGCCGTTGACGGTAACGGCGTGCGTCCAGGCTGCCATAATCATCGCCAAAGCTGACAGGATATTGTTCAAGGTCAATCGCCTGTTCGAGTTGCTGCCGTGCCGCAGCACTGTTTTCAACAGCGTTATACCGAGTGGCCAGCGTTTCATGCAGGCGATAGTCATGAGGATAATCGACCACGGCCTTTTCCAAATAGGGAATGGCTGTTTTTTGCATATCCGGTGTATCGAGGCTGGCCAGCCGCATTCCCAAATCGGCGTTGTAACGTGTGTTTTCGGGTTGCAACGCATTCGCCTTGCGCAGCCATGCTGTGCTTTGCGGCATATCGCCTGCTTTTTGCGCTGTTGCCGCCGCCGCATAGTAGTTTTCAGGCGACGGGTTGTTTCGCAGGGCCTGTTTCTGGCGTTGCAGGGCAAGCTGGGGCTGGTTTTTGGCCTCGGCAATGGTGGCACCCAAGGCCCAGTCATTTGCCCGGGTCAATTTTGGCAGCCGCAGCCAATAATCTTCGGCCTGATCGGGTTTTTCTGCCTCAAGGGCGCTGCGGGCTGCGGTTAGCAGGGCATTGTCCGACATTAACGTTGCCGGCACTTTTTGCCAGATTTTCAATGCCTGTTCCGGGCTGCCACCTGCTTCGAGCGCATAAGCCAGGGCAGGCAGGCTGTTGTCATCGCCCAGATCTGCGGCCTTTTGATAATAGATCGAGGCAACACCGGGCATTGTCTTCATGGCACATTGGCCCAGCGCGCCTAGGCCCGCAGGTTCGTTTGGCACATCGTGTGTTGTTTGCGCAACGATGCTGCAATAGTTGCCTTTGGCAAGCTGTGCAAGCAACAGGCCACGGGTTGTACCATCAATTTGCGTCATCAACTGTTTGACGCGTGGCAAATCGCGATCGGTAATGTTTTGGGCGTAAAATGCAGCCAGTCGGTGCAATAATGCGTCGGGAAGTTTGCCTTTACGCTGGTCATAGGCCTGCTCAAGCAGGGTTTTGGCATTTGTGTTGCGGTGGTCTTTTAACGCCAGGAAACTCGCCTGATCGAGTGCGTTAAAGTCGCCCGATTTGCGATATACCGCCAGCCAGTATTTTTCGGCGTCGGTATCGTTATTCTGGCTTTGTAATAATTCGGCCTGCAGTTTCAGGTTGTCCACGGTTTGGGGCTGGCTTTCAAGCCATGAAAGCGCTGCGTCCTGTGCGCCACGATCACGCAAGATACCGACCAGAATATTGCGGCGTTCGTCCTGCCACTTATCCGGTAAGGGTTGCGTTTTTAACAGCTCAATCGCATCAAGTCGCTGTGCAAGGATCAGCCATGTCGCCGGGTTGGTTTGGGCATCGCATTTTGCAAATTGTTGCAAAGCCAACACCTTGTCATTGCGCGATAACCATTCGGTTGTTTCCAGGCAGGGCCGATCCAGATTATTGCTGGTCGTAAGATACAAATGTGCATCCCCGCTTGCCTGTGCCAATTCCCACAGCTTTTGTTGCTGGGCGTGGCCGTTGCGAATGGCGGGGGGAAGAGCCTGCAACCAGTTTTTGGCAAGGGCAACATTGCCAAGGGCAATGGCGCGGCTTGCCATCGCCAGTCTTGCATCAATGGCCGCTTGCATGTCTGGTGCGGTTGCCAACAATGATGTCAGGCCGGGCTCATCTTGCAAATTGACATAGGCAGTTGCCAGTCGATGCCATGTTGTCGGTGACAGGGTATTGGTTTTGGCCATGGGGGCAAGTTCGGCCACAATGGTTTGCCATGCATCAAGTTTTTCCGCCCAGACAGCGCGTTCACGCCGCAAGGCGGTGATGTCGTGTTCGCCCTTAACTGTTTCAAGCCAGGCCAGCGCCTTTTTGTCGCCATCGGGTTGCCGCGACAAGGCCGTCGCATAGGCACGCCACAATTGTTCGCGATTTTTGGGATCAAGGGCGTTGTCCAGCCATTGATTAACCAGCGAAGCATCTGGTGCCGATGCTGCAATCCATTTGATGCGCAGTTCTTGCAGGATGGCTTGCTTTTGTGGGCCATCCCGCAGGTTGTTGGCATTCTCAACTGCCTTTTCAAACTGTCCTTGTCTTAGATACGCCTGTACCAGTGTGCGCCGTGCTTCATTATTATCAGGTGCCAGGCTTAACAAATGCGTCATGACGTCTTCGACGGCGGCATCGTTGTGCTGGTTTTGCAATATTTCCCCGCGCAGATTAAGGGTGCTTGCTGTCTGGGGTTGGCTTTCAAGCCAGGCCAGGGCTGTGTCCTGCTGCCCGCGATTGCGCCACATGCTGACAAGAACATTTTGGCGATCATCTTGAAATTGTTCTGGCAAGGGTTGGGTTTTTAACAAATCAATCGCGTCAAGCCGCTGTGCAAGTATCAGCCATTTGGCCGGATCGGCCCTGGCATCGCATTTTGCAAACTGTTGCAAGGCCAATGCCTTGTCGTTGCGCGACAGCCATTCGGCAATTTCCAGACAGGGGCGATCCAGATTATTGCTGGTCGTAAGATACAAATTTGTATCACCGCTTGCCTGTGCCAGTTCCCACAGGTTTTGCTGTTGGGCTTTATCGTCGCGCATGGCGGGGGGAAGAGCCTGTAACCAGTTTTTGGCAATTGCAACATTGCCAAGGGCAATGGCGCGGTTCGCCATCGCCAGTTTTGTATCAATGGCAGCCTGGGTGTCTGGTGCGGAGGGCAATAATGCCTTCAGGCCAGCTTCATCTTGCAAATTGACATAGGCCGTTGCCAGGCGGTTCCATGTCTTTGGTGAAATTCGATCTTGTTGCGCCAAAGGGGCAAGCTGGGCAATAATGGTGCGCCAGTCGTCAAGTTTTTCTGCCCATACCGCGCGTTCACGCCGCAAGGATGTTATGTCCTGCACGCCCTGAACACTTTCAAGCCATGCCAGCGCTTTTTGGTCGCCGTCTGGTCGTTGCGACAAGGCGTTGGCATAGGCGCGCCATAATTGTTCGCGGTCGCTGATTTTTATCGTGCTATCAAGCCATTCTTTCACCTGCGACGCATCCGGCGGCGATGCCGCAATCCATTTGATGCGCAGATCTTGCAGGGTCGATTGTTTCTGGGTGGCGTCCGTTAGCTGGTTGGCACTTTCAAGGGCTTGCTCATAGTGCCCCTGTTTTAACCGGGCCTGTATTTGCATACGCCGGGCTTCTTCATTTTCGGGGACAAGCCCCAATAAATGCGTCATCAGGCTGTCAACTTCGGGCCAGTTTTCTCTGCGGGCTTCGCGGTAAGCCTTGTCCAGATAGGGGTAACTGCGAAAATCAGCAAATTTGTCAAGCGATGCTGCATGTGACGTTGCAACAGGCCAAGCACTGGCAACAAGCAGTATTGCCAGCAACAGACGGGTTATGCAGCGGCGTATCACGCGGCCTCCGTCGCGAACTTGTATGCTTCGTATTGTTCCCGATGTTGATCTTGCAGGGCTTCTTCCAGCCTTTGTTGGGTAATGATGCCCCGTTTGATCAAATGCTGACCAAGTGAGTCTTTTTCCGGGTCATAATCGATCAAGGCCTGGTTGAACAAGGCTGCCGATACAATCCCTCTGACCTGTAAAAGATCGCCCAACATGACCTGATGCAGGCAAATGCGTTCAATCAGATCGGGATTGTTGTTGTTTGCGTTGGCAAATTCAAGGACATACCGGGTTTCTTTGTTCATGTGCCGGTCGCTATACCAGTTGCGCAGGGCGAGGGTGACGCGTCCTTGCGGTGCAAGCTGGCATTTTACCGGTTTCTTTAACTGGCGGCTGATGGCCCCAAGCGACACCTGACTGATCGGGCGTTCACATGCCAGCACAAGGGTGTCATCTTCCAGTGCTATCGGGACGACGGCATAGCGCAATGCCAGATGAGGCGGAAAATGCGAGATAATGGCCGGGTCAATGGTGAAAGGATTCAGGGTGCCCCACGGCATCGCGGCTTGCTCGGCAAGAACCTCGACCAGTTGCACACTGTTAATCAAACCGCGCATCAAAAGTTCTCGGCCCAGGCGGCGGCGCTCCGGGCTGGTAATGGCTGCTTCAAGCTGCTCGGGCGATAACAGGCCCTTTTGGATCAGGCGTTGGCCAATCGGAACGCGGGTTGCGGCACCGAGTGTTGGAAATTCGTGCGAGGTTTTGTCCCATGCCACACGGCGTGAATCACCGATTGCAACAACCTGGCGCAGGGCGCGTATATTGGCGCAAAAATTGATAATGTTGCTCCAGACCACGCGCGGAATGGAGAGCATCCCCTGATGGATGCCATAAAACCGGGTGACAAAAAAGCACCGCTGGAACAGGCGGTTCAAAAGCAGGATGCCATTGCACAAAAGTACGGTTTGTAAAAGGATATCGTCGCCAAGGATGGAGGGGAAGTGCCACGCATCGGGCACCAGTTTGGTTATCAGCCATGTAACAAGTGTTACAAGCAGCAGGATGTTAACCAGTAAGCCTAAAACGTTGGTCAGCAAACCGCGCCGGTCACGCCACAAAAAGTAATTGATGATGCCCGTTGGGCTCCATCCCAGATTGCTTGTCCCTTGAAACACAATGCCGGTAATCCAGCGCGATTTCTGTCGAACGGCGTGGGTAAATGAACGCGGAAAATGCTCGCGAACACATATGACCTGTGTTGTGACGGGGTCCATGCCCGGCACCCACCGGGTTTTAAGGGCCAGGTCGGGGTCGGACACCGAAAAGCGGGCAAAAATGCACACCATGCCCTTTTGTTTCAGGCGAAAGCCAATGTCGTAATCTTCGGTCAGACTTTGGACGTCAAAGGCAATGCCGTCACCGTCTTCCAGCAGGGCGGCGATGGCGCGGCGACTAAAACAAGTGCCAACACCGGCACTGGGGACCTGGCCGGAAAGGGCCTCGCGTACGATGACGTCCTTGCCGTGCATTTCGGCAAATTCATCGGCATAGTGACCTGCGGTAAAGCCCCACCATTCTGGCGGATAGGGGTAAACCGGAATTTGGATCAGGTCTTTTTTGGGCAGAAGAAAGTTAAACAGACGCAGTTCAAGCGGTGAAATCACATCTTCGGCGTCATGCAGAATAAACCCGGCAAACTGGATGCGGGCGGAGGCCTCGAAATGTAAAATCGCATCAATGATATTGTTCAGGCAGTCGGCCTTGCTGGTCGGGCCGGGACGAACGCATACGACTTTGTGGACATTTGGAAATTGCTGGCACACCGCGTCAACATCGCGCTGGGTATCGGGATCATTCGGGTAGGTGCCCACGAAAATCTGATAGTTTTCGTAATCCAGTGTTGCCGCGGCCAGTCGCGCCATTTCGCCCACGACGCCGACCTCTTTCCAGGCAGGCACCATAATGGCGAGGGGCTTTTCAGGCACACGGTAGAGGACCTTCTGGTCTGCGCGGGGATGTTTGTCATAGATACGGAGTTTTCGGTAGAGGCTTCGGGTCCAATAAACAACATCGATGAACAGATCATCTATGCCCAACAGAAAAATGGTGCCAGCAAGAACGATGACAACAAATTTCAGGGCATAAAATACGTAGATCAGGGCATCAACCAGTTCGAAGCTCATGCGCATTTATCCAGCGTTTGCATATGTTTCCATACGCATAAACGTTCAATAATCCGTTCGCAGGCATGGCCGTCGCCAAACGGGCTATGGGGTTTGCTAAAGCGGCTGTAATAGTCGGGATCATCGATCAGGCGGCTGGCTTGCCGGACAATTTTGTCCTTGTCGGTGCCAACCAGCATCGCCTGGTCATCGGGCTGTCCCGACGGGCGTTCTGTAACGTTGCGAAGAACAAGTACGGGCTTGCCCAGTGCCGGGGCTTCTTCCTGCACACCACCAGAATCGGTCAGGATCAAAAAGGCCCGGTTCATCAACCAGACAAAATGGCGATAGTCCTGGGGGGCAACAAGCAGGATATTGGCCTGCTTGCCCAGCATGTGATGCACGACATCATGAACCTGCGGATTAAGATGAACCGGATAAACAAACAAAATGTCGGGGTAGCGGGCGGCCAGATCGCAAAGGGCCAGACAAATCTGCTCAAACCCGTGCCCCAGGCTTTCACGGCGATGCCCGGTGATCAGCACCACTTTGCGGCCTTGATCTATTTGTGCAAGATCCGACCCTGCGGATGGTGACCAGTTTGTGTGTTTCAGGCTGTCTTTCATCCATAGCAAGGCATCAATGACTGTGTTGCCCGTTACAATAATATGATCGGGGGGTACACCTTCGTTTATCAGGTTCTGATGTGCCGCATCGGTTGGCGGAAAATGCAAATCGGCCAAAACACCCGTTAACCGCCGATTGGCTTCTTCGGGCCAGGGCGATTGCAGGTCGCCGGTGCGCAATCCTGCTTCAATATGGGCAACCGGGATGTGACGATGGAAGGCCGCGAAGCAGGCGATGAAGCTGGTTGTGGTGTCGCCATGAACCAGAACAATGTCGGGATTGTAGCGGGCATAAGCATCATCAAGTTTTTCCAGCAGATGCTGTGAAAGACTGTTCAGGGTCTGGTTTTTGGTCATTACATTCAGGTCTTCATTTACCTGAAGCCCGAAAGCATCGATGACAGAAGCCAGCATTTCGCGATGTTGACCTGTAGAACAAATGTGTAAATCAATATCGGGATGGTTAAGCATCAAGCGCGCCAAAGGGGCCATCTTGATTGCCTCTGGCCGCGTGCCAAAAACCATCATTACTTTTAAATTCATTTGGCTCTCAATTATTAATTGTGTTTTTGCGAAGTTTCGACCCGATCTATCGTCACGAGAAAATTCTCGTTCTTTAGTTAGATATGTCGCAATTACGGATAGTTGCAGATTGGCACTTTAAGTGTTTCAACCTGACGAACCGGAATCCTTTTCCACGGAACGCAAAAAGCGAAACATTTGGCAAAATCACCAAAATTTCTGGAAACATTAAATTTGAGGCATGTGATCGGGAATTATATAGCGCGTCAGAAAATGCGATGTCAAAAAATCAATTCTGACCAATTATTACAATGAGGTCGCGAAAGTTTGAGAATCAAGCATGCTTAAAATGTAAGGTTGGTTGATTGACCTTAAAAAGGGAGGGGATTTTTTCAATTGCTGATTTTGGAGGGTGTTATTTATAATTGCTGTTATTTGTTATTAACAAAACCACCTAAGGTTTAATTAAGATTGTGAAAAAATCCCTATTTGGTTTATTGGGGTGCCGACAGGAAGGTGCGCTATGGCGGACGCTTTTTTGATCGGTGAATAAAGGTGGTGAGGGGGCAATCTGGCGGGTTAACGGGCCATAAACATCGGGCCGCCGCGCCAACGTGGAAAGCCATAGCCATTGACCATGACAACATCAATCGCATCTGGTGTTTGGGCGATCCCTTCATTCACAATTTTTTGACCTTCTTGCTGCATCGTTGTCAGAATAGTGTGAATGATTTCGTCATACGAGAAAGGGCGCCGTGTGATGCCTTTACGTGCTGATTCCTGGTCGATTATGGCAGTAACGACCGGGTCCGGTTTTGGTGCGGCTTTGGCATTTTCATATAAAAACCAGCCCGCACCGGACTTACGGCCAAATCGCCCCTGCTCACACAGATAATCACCAAGGGCGACATAACGTTCATCGGGGTCGCGGGTTGCGGCTTGTCTTTTTCGGGTATTCCACGAAATTTCCAGCCCGGCCATGTCTTGCATGGCAAACAGCCCCATCGGAAAGCCGAAATCAGTCATGGCGGCGTCAATCTGTTCGGGGTAGGCGCCATCCTCGATCATGTATTCGCATTGCTTGCGATAGGCCGACATAATCCGGTTGCCAATAAAACCGTCACAAACCCCGGTGGGAACGGTAATTTTACCGAGATTACGGGCAAATGCCAGGGCGGTTGAAATGTTTTGCGCACTGGTATGGTTTGTACAAACAACTTCAAGCAGCTTCATAATATGGGCAGGCGAGAAAAAATGCAGGCCAACGACCCGTTCTGGCTGGCGCATCGATTCGGCTAGCGCATTAATATTAAGATATGATGTATTTGTTGCAATCAATGTATTTAGGGAGACGACATTTTCAACAGCGGTTAAAACTGCTGTTTTAATCGCGAAATCTTCAAAAACTGCCTCAATAACAAGGTGGCAGTTTGCCAGTGCATGATAATCGGTGCTGCCGGTAAAGGATTCCAGGTGTTGGTTATAAATTGCTTCGGATATTATTTTCCGATCCCGGCTGGTTTGTAGATGGTGGATAACAGTATGCGTGCCGTTTTCAAGGGTTTTGTCATCGCGTTCGATCATGGTGACTTTATAGCCCGCCAGCAGGCAGGCCGTTGCAATGCCGGCCCCCATCAAGCCGCCGCCAATAATGCCAACATGGTTAATGCGGGCAGGTGTTATTTCTTTAAGGCTGGCAAGTTTGCCAACACTGCGTTCTGCCATAAAAATATGGCGCAGGGCTTGGGACTGTTTGCTATCGCGTAATTCTAAAAATTGTTGGCGTTCAAGGGCGAGTGCCGTTGGTGCAGGTAAGGCAAGGCCCGCCCGGATGGTTTCAATCGCCACCACCGGCGCGTTTGCTCCCCGGGCCTTTTGCCGGGTTTTCTGGATCACTTGATCCCAATCGACGGCACCATCAGGAACGGGTCGGTCTGCCAGTGCCGCGGGAAGCGGCAGTTTGGCAACGGACTGTGCAAAGCGCTTGGCGGCCTGTTCGAGGTCCTGATCGGCAATCTTGTCAATCAAACCCCAATCGCGTGCCACGGCGGCCAAAACCGGTTTGCCTTCGGCAATCAATGTGCAGGCATGTTGTGGGCCAATCAGTCGGGGGGCACGCACAGTGCCACCGGCCCCGGGGATCAGGCCCAGATTAACCTCGGGAAAGCCAAGTTTGGCATCGGATGTGGCGATACGGTAATGGCACCCCAGGGCCACTTCCAGTCCGCCGCCCAGAACGGTGCCATGCAAGGCCGCGATGAGGGGAATTTTCAGTGTTTCCAGCCGTAAAATCACATCGGGCAACAAGGGGGCCTGGGGCGGCTGGTTAAATTCGGTAATGTCGGCACCGGCAATAAAGGTTTTGCCCGCACAGATTAAGATGGCTGCCGTAGCGGTCGTATTTTGCGCAATCTGATCAATCGCTTCCATCAGCCCGGCGCGCACAGCGTGGCTGGTGGCATTGATTGGCGGGTTATCAATGCGAATTACGGCAATGGATTGTGAAAATTCTACCGAAACGACAGCCATGTTATTCTCCATCTTCGATAATGCCGGTCAACAGGCAGCGGGTCATGTCTGATTGCGGGTCGCAAAGATCGTCAATCACATTGAAATGGTGTTTCGCGGGGGCGTGGATGCTTTGGGTGGCGGCACCCAGACCGGTCCAGATATTTGCCAGCAAGTCATTTTGGCGGATGAATTCGGGCCGCTCCTTTGCCCCGACCCAGCACGTTACCGATGCGGGTTTTCCATCCGGCATGGCGGGGTTTCGCAGGGCGGGACTTTCGCTTATGGCTTCGTCGGCATCAATATTGAGTGTGTTGTTCATTGTTGTGTTGCGCAACGGACGCAGGTCGTGCAGGCCGCTGATTGACATAACATGCCGGATGCTGGCCAGTGTGGTGGGGGATAGCGGGCTGTCGTCACACACCATGCGGCTGACCAGATGCCCCCCGGCAGAATGGCCGACCAAATGGAGGGGTTGCCCGGGCATTTTGCTCGCCATACGGTCGATGGCAGGCCCCATTTGCCGGGTTATCTCTGCAAGCCGTGCATCAGGTGCCAGGGTATAGTTTGGCATGAAAACAGCCCAGCCTTGTTGGAGCGGGCCCTTTGCCAGATGTGACCAATATGATTTGTCAAATGCCTTCCAGTAGCCACCATGAACAAAAACGACCAGGCCTTTGGCGCTGTCTTGAGGCAAAAACACGTCATATTTTTCACGATCCTTATAGCCATAGGAAACGTCAAATGTAGCTCTGCCATATGGCGGTATGTTATTGCGAAAATCTGCTGCCGCTGCGGCCCAGGTGACGGGGTAACTGGCGGCATTTTCAATATGGTCGCCGTTGGCGTATGCGTCGTCCCAATCCTTAATCATGGCAGGGTTTCCTTTTTCTGTTTTATTCACAAACACATACACTGGATTGATTGCCCAAGGCGTACAAGGAAACAGGCATTTATGAGATGTGTTTGAGCTAGCCTAACCAATCGCGCATTTGTTTTAAACATAAAATATTTATGCTTGAACTAATCGCAAAAAGGCGTACCGTCTTTTCATTCATCCCGACTCATCGCGACAATAAAAGGGGGATCAGGTGAGAATAGCGTGTCTTGGTGGCGGTCCGGCGGGGCTGTATTTTGCCATATCAATGAAACTACGTGATCCCGCGCACGAAATCGTCGTGTTTGAACGCAATCAACCCGACGATACCTTTGGCTGGGGGGTTGTTCTGTCGGACGAAACCCTGACCAATCTGTCGGAAAACGATGCAAAAAGTGCAGCCGCCATTCGGGAAAATTTTTCCTATTGGGATGACGTTGCTGTTCATTTTCGGGATCAGGCCATTGTTTCGACCGGGCACGGGTTTTGTGGTATTGGCCGCAAAAAACTGCTGATTCTGTTACAGCAACGCGCCCGTGATGTGGGGGTTGACCTGCGCTTTGGTGCCGAGGTTGAAAGTGCCCGTGTTCTTGCTGCGGAATATGACCTTGTGGTGGCGTGTGACGGCCTGAATTCGCGTACCCGCACCGAACTGGCCCCGCATTTCCAGCCCGACATTGATACCCGAAAATGCAAGTTTGTCTGGCTTGGCACCCATCAAAAATTCAACGATGCCTTTACCTTTATTTTCGAGCAAACCGATAAAGGCTGGGTGTGGGCGCACGCCTATCAGTTTGACGACGATACAGCGACCTTCATTGTTGAATGTTCCGAGGAAACCTGGGCGGCCTATGGCTTTGCCGGCATGAGCAAGGAACAATCCATTGCCACCTGCGAGGCAATTTTTGCCAAATATCTGGGTGGCAATGCGTTGATATCGAATGCCAACCATATTCGCGGGTCGGCATGGCTGAGTTTCCCGCGTGTTTTGTGCAAAAGCTGGTCGCATGACAATATTGTACTGATGGGCGATGCGGCGGCAACGGCGCATTTTTCCATCGGGTCTGGCACCAAACTGGCGCTGGAAAGTGCGATTGCACTGGCGCAATATGTGCATACAGAGCCTGATTTGCCTGCCGCCTTTGCCAAATATGAAGATGAAAGACGGCTGGAAGTTTTGCGCCTGCAATCGGCGGCCCGCAATTCGATGGAATGGTTCGAGGAAATCGAACGTTATTTCAGCCTTGATCCGGTGCAATTTACCTATTCGCTGCTCACCCGGTCCCAGCGCATCAGTCACGAAAATTTGCGCCTGCGCGACCCGGCATGGCTGGGGCAGGCCGAAAACTGGTTTCAGCATTCAGCAGGTATTGCCACGGTCGAAGCCCCGCGCCATCCGATGTTTGTGCCCTTCAAGCTGCGCGACATGATGCTTAAAAATCGCATTGTTGTCTCGCCCATGGCCCAATACAAGGCGGTCGATGGCACGCCGACCGACTGGCATCTGGTGCATTACGCAGAACGGGCCAAAGGCGGGGCCGGGCTGGTTTATACCGAAATGACCTGTGTATCGCCCGAAGGCCGTATCACACCGGGGTGCCCCGGCCTTTACGACCCCGCCCATGAAACCGCATGGGCCCGCATTGTTGATTTTGTTCACGCAGAAACCGATGCAAAGATATGCGCGCAAATCGGCCATTCCGGTGCCAAGGGGTCAACCCAACTGGGGTGGGAAGAAATGGACGCGCCGCTTTTAAGCGATAACTGGCCGATTATGGCCGCATCCGGCGTTGCGTGGTCGGCGCGTAATCAAACCCCGCGCGCCATGACCCGCGATGATATGGACCAGGTGCGTGATCAGTTTGTGGCATCGGCGCAAATGGCGGATCGCGCCGGGTTTGACATGATCGAAATTCATGCCGCCCATGGCTATTTACTGTCATCCTTTATAACGCCCGTCAGCAATCATCGTGATGATGCCTATGGCGGCAGCCTTGAAAACCGGATGCGCTATCCGCTGGAGGTTATCTTGGCGGTGCGGGCGGTCTGGCCCGATCATAAGCCGCTGGCAGTGCGCATTTCGGCTAATGACTGGGTGGGTGATGCCGGTATTACGCCTGAAGACGCGGTTGAAATTGCCAAAATTCTGAAAGCAAACGGCGTTGATATTTGCGATGTTTCCGCCGGGCAAACCACCACCGATGCCCGCCCGGTTTATGGCCGCATGTTCCAAACCCCGTTTTCCGACCGTATCCGCAATGAAGCCGACATTGCGACAATGGCGGTGGGGAATATTTATGAACCGGACCATGCCAATTCGATATTGATGGCCGGTCGTGCCGACCTTGTATGCCTTGCGCGCCCGCACCTTGCCGACCCGTATTGGACCTTGCACGCGGCCGCACAACTGGGCAACCGCACCGAAGAATGGCCCAAACCCTATCATCCGGGGCGCGACCAGATGTGGCGGCTGGCGGAACGCACCGATCAGATGACAGGGAAGGTTTAGCCATGCCCGAATTGGCCGTGAAAACAGCCCTGATAACAGGCGGTGGCAGTGGTGTGGGGGCTGAAATGGCCCAAATCCTGGCCGCACAGGGCATGCAGGTGGTGATTGCTGGGCGCAATAAAGATGCGCTTGGCAAAATTGCCGCCTTACATGATGCCATTATTCCGATGGTGGCCGATGTGACTGACCCGGCATCAATGGTAAACCTGTTTGAGGGCATGGTAAAACAGGTCGGCGCGCCCGATATGGTGGTTGCCAATGCCGGCATGGCGAAAAGTGCGCCTTTTGGCAAAACCACGCTTGAGAGCTGGCAGGAAACCATCGACGTTAACCTGACGGGAACGTTCCATAGCTTTCAGCAAGGCCTGCGGGTGATGGACAAAGCCAAACCGGGCCGGTTGATTGCCATTGCGTCAACAGCCGGGCTTAAGGGATATGGTTATGTTGCGCCCTATTGTGCCGCCAAGCATGGCGTTGTGGGGTTGGTGAAGGCATTGGCGGCCGAACTTGCGGGCAGTGCGATTACGGTTAACGCTGTTTGCCCCGGTTTTACCGATACGCCGATGTTGGCGCAATCGATTGCCAATATCGCGCAAAAAACCGGCATGAGCATCGACGACGCCCGTGCCAACCTGGCAAAAATCAACCCGCAGAACCGTTTTATTACCCCCCGCGAAATTGCCGAAACCGTGCTGTGGCTGTGCCAGCAGGGGGCCGGGGCGATCACCGGGCAGGCGATTTCGGTTTCGGGGGGGGAAATATGAAAATGGACGATCCGAACCTTTCGCGCCCGGAAACAGGTGAAGAAACCAGCGACCTTTCAAAGGCGCGCCTGCGGGCCTGGCTGCAGATATTGCGGGTTTCGCGTCAAACCGAAGGCGAACTGCGCGAAAAAATGCGGGTGGAATATGACAGCACCCTGCCGAGGTTTGATGTCATGGCCGCTCTTTACCGCGCCAAAGACGGCCTGCGCATGAGTGCGCTGTCAAAATCGCTGATGGTGTCGAACGGTAATGTCACGGGCATTGTCGAACGGCTGGTCAATGAAGGCATGGTGATGCGTGTGGCGGTGGAAAACGACCGTCGTGCCCTGATTGTGAAGCTGACCGACGAAGGCCGTGCCGATTTTGCCCGCCGCGCCCTGGTGCATGAAGGCTGGGTCAGTGATTTGTTTGACGGTATGAATGCCAAGGATGCCAGCGATTTGATTGCTATTTTACGGCGTGTACAAAGCCGAAAGGGACAGACCCATGACTGATATGACCCATTTTCAGCCCCTTCATTTTAAATGGCGGATGGAAGGTGATGTTGCGGTGGTATCGCTGGATCGGCCGGATCGTAAAAACCCGCTGACATTCGAAAGCTATGCCGAACTTCGCGACATGTTTCGCATGTTGCCGGAATGCGATGACATCAAAGCCGTTGTTTTTGCCTCGAACGGGGGCAATTTTTGTTCGGGTGGTGATGTTCACGATATTATCGGCCCGCTGATCGACAAGGATATGAAGGGTCTTTTGGCCTTTACCCGGCTCACCGGTGATCTGGTTAAATCGATGGTGGCGTGTGGCAAGCCGGTGATTGCGGCGGTGGACGGCGTGTGTGTGGGGGCGGGTGCCATTATCGCGATGGCGTCGGATCTGCGGCTGGCCACGGTCAATGCCAAAACCGCGTTTTTGTTTACCCGTGTCGGGCTGGCGGGCTGTGACATGGGTGCGTGCGCCATATTGCCGCGCATTGTCGGCCAGGGGCGGGCGGCGGAACTGCTGTATACCGGGCGATCCATGAGTGCCGAAGAAGGCGAAAAATGGGGCTTTTATAACCGGATTGTTGATGCCGACACGTTGGAAAGCGACGCCATTGCACTGGCACAGCGCATTGCCGCAGGCCCCAATTTTGGCCACATGATGACCAAAACCATGCTGGCACAGGAATGGAATATGGGCATTGAACAGGCAATAGAGGCCGAAGCCCAGGCGCAAGCCCTGTGTATGCAAACCGCCGATTTCAAACGTGCTTATGATGCCTTTGTCGCCCGCGAAAAGCCGGTTTTCAAGGGGGATTGATCATGGGCGACAGATCATGGCGCGACTGGCCGTTTTTTAACGATACCCACCGGGAACTGGCCGAAAGGCTGGATGACTGGGCAATTGAAAATCTGCAAGCGGTTGATCATGGCAATGTCGATGACAGTTGCCGCGCCCTTGTTGCCAAATTGGCCCAGGGCGGCTGGTTAACCTACGCCACAATAAACCCCGACGATGCACAATCGCGCCTTGATGTGCGCAGCCTGTGTATCATCCGCGAAACATTGGCCCGCCATGATGGTTTGGCCGATTTCGCCTTTGCCATGCAGGGATTGGGCAGCGGCGCGATTTCGCTGTTTGGCACAGATGCGCAAAAGGCCGAATGGCTGCCACAGGTGCGCAATGGCACGGCATTGGCGGCCTTCGCCCTGACCGAACCGCAATCGGGGTCGGACGTTGCAAATATAACCTTATCGGCCACCCGCGATGGCGACAGCTTTGTGTTGAATGGTGAAAAAACCTGGATTTCCAATGGCGGCATCGCCGGTTTTTATGTTGTTTTTGCCCGTACGGGCGAAGGGGACGGGGCCAAAGGGCTGTCGGCCTTTATCGTGCCGGGTGATACCCCGGGGCTTGAAATTGCCGAGCGACTGGAAACCATTGCCCCGCATCCGCTGGCGCGGTTGAAATTTACCGATTGCCGCATTCCGGCCAGCAACCGCATTGGCTCGGGCGGGCAGGGCTTTAAAATTGCCATGTCGGTGCTGGATGTTTTTCGCGCTACCGTGGCGGCGGCCGCCCTTGGCTTTGCGCGGCGTGCGCTGGATGAAACCATTGATCGTGTTCAAAATCGGCATTTGTTTGGTGCGCCCTTGTTTGATTTGCAAATGGTACAGGGGCACGTGGCCGATATGGCACTGGATGTCGATAGCAGCGCGCTTTTGGTGTATCGCGCCGCATGGTTAAAAGACAGCGGGGCTGCGCGCGTCAGCCGCGAAGCCGCGATGGCGAAACTTTTTTCAACCGATCATGCTCAAACCGTCATCGACAAGGCGGTGCAAATTCATGGGGGCGATGGTGTGCGATCAGGGCACATCATTGAACGCCTGTACCGGGAGATCCGTGCCCTTCGGATTTATGAAGGTGCATCTGACGTCCAAAGAATAATCATCGCACGGCAAACGCTGGCACAGACATAATTCAGGGGCTTCATCATGCTGGGACCAACCGCACATACAGATACCTTCACCCGCGATAATTTACCGCCAGAAAATACCTGGCCGGAATTTCTGCTGGATGGATTTGACTATCCTGACCATATCAATGTCGGGGTCGAATTGACAGACCGCATGGTGGATCGGGGATTTGGCGATAACACCGCCCTGATTGGCAATGGCCGCCAGCGCACCTATAAGGAATTATCGGACTGGACCAACCGTATTGCCCACGCCCTGGCCGAGGATTACGGGGTTGCGCCGGGGAACCGGGTGTTGATCCGCTCGGCCAATAATCCGGCGATGGTGGCGTGCTGGCTCGCGGCGACAAAAATTGGCGCGGTGGTGGTTAATACCATGCCGATGTTACGTGCAGGCGAACTTGGCAAAATTGTTGATAAGGCAGAAATTGCCTTTGCCCTGTGCGACACAAGGCTGATGGATGAAATGGTTGCCTGTGCCAAGGATAGCCGGTTTTTGCACAAGGTGATCGGCTTTGACGGCACCGCCAACCATGATGCCGAGCTTGACCGCGTTGCCCTGACCAAATCGGTGAAATTTAGCGCCGTGAAAACCGGGCGCGATGACGTGGCCCTGCTCGGGTTTACATCGGGCACTACGGGCGAGCCCAAGGCCACCATGCATTTTCATCGCGATCTTTTGATCATTGCCGATGCCTATGCCAAAGAAGTTTTGGCAGTAACGCCTGATGATGTGTTTGTCGGGTCGCCGCCCCTGGCCTTTACCTTTGGCTTGGGCGGGCTGGCGGTGTTTCCGTTGCGTTTTGGGGCAACCGCAACGCTTTTGGAAAAGGCATCGCCGCCCAACATGATCGAAATTATCGAAACTTATAAGGCAACCATTTGTTTTACAGCGCCTACGGCCTATCGGGCGATGTTGGCTGCGATGGAAGACGGGGCCGATTTATCGTCCTTGCGTGCCGCCGTTTCGGCGGGCGAAACCTTGCCCGCCCCGGTTTACAAGGCATGGATGGAAAAAACCGGTAAACCGATGCTCGACGGCATTGGGTCGACCGAGATGTTGCATATTTTTATTTCCAACCGGTTTGGCGATAGCCACCCGGCTTGCACCGGGCGACCGGTGACGGGTTTTCAGGCCCGCATTGTTGATGAGAATATGAACGATGTTGCGCTCGGGGCGGTGGGCCGCCTTGCGGTGCGGGGGCCAACCGGGTGTCGCTATTTGGCCGATGACCGGCAGGGCGATTATGTGCGCGATGGCTGGAATGTGACCGGGGATTCATTTCATTGTGATGAAGACGGTTATTTTCATTTTGCCGCGCGCAGCGACGATATGATTATTTCGGCGGGGTATAACATTGCCGGGCCAGAGGTTGAGGCCGCTTTGCTGGCCCATCCCGATGTGGCCGAATGTGCCGTTATTTCCGCTGCCGATACCGACCGCGGCCAAATTGTGCAGGCCCATGTGGTGTTAAATGCCGGGGCCAATCCGTCGCCGGAAATGGCAAAGCTGTTGCAGGATTATGTGAAGGCGACGATTGCGCCCTATAAATATCCCCGATCCATAATTTTCACCGATGCCCTGCCCAAAACGGCAACCGGCAAAATACAACGTTTCAGATTAAAACAGGAGCCCGCAGCATGACGGACTTTGCTGCCAGTAAGGCACTTTTTCATATGCCATCCGATGTGATTTATCTTGATGGCAATTCTCTTGGCCCGATGCCAAAGGCCGCGATTGAACGGGCGCGCGCCACCATTGCCGATCAGTGGGGCGAAATGCTTATTCGTGGCTGGAACGATGCCAACTGGATGGCTCTGCCGGGCCGGGTGGGCAACCGTATTGCCCGCCTGATTGGCGCACCCGATGGCAGTGTTGTTATGGGTGATACCCTGTCGATCAAGGTCTATCAGGCGCTGGCAAGTGCGCTGGAGCTTAACCCTGACCGCAAAGTGGTTTTATCTGACAATGGCAACTTCCCGACCGATCTTTATATGGCCCAGGGCCTGATCGACAGCTTAGAACAGGGCCATGTGTTAAAAACCGTCAATCCTGAAGATGTGCTAGCAACCTTAAGCAGCGATATTGCTGTTTTGATGCTCACCCAGGTCGATTATCGTACCGGGCGTATGCATGACATGGCGGCAATGACCCAAAAAGCCCATGAACTCGGCATTGTCGTGATCTGGGATCTGGCCCATTCCGCCGGGGCGGTGCCGGTGGATTTAACCGGTTGCAACGCCGAATTTGCCGTTGGCTGCACCTATAAATATTTCAATGGCGGCCCCGGTGCGCCTGCCTTTATTTATGTTCGGCCCGATCTGGTTGATCAGGTGCGCCCGGCCCTTTCGGGCTGGTTGGGGCACGCCGCCCCCTTTGCCTTTGACCGCAATTATAAACCGGCCCCGGGTATTGAACGGATGCGTGTGGGCACGCCGCCGGTTATACAACTGGCCATTCTCGATGCCGCACTGGATGTTTGGGACGATGTGGACATGGCCGACATTCGGGCCAAATCCATTGAATTATGCGAACAGTTTATTGCCGGTGTTGAAAGAAGCTGCCCGATGCTCGACCTGGTTAGTCCGCGAAATGCCGAATGTCGCGGGTCGCAGGTATCCTTCCGGTGTGATGATGGCTATGCGGTAATGCAGGCCCTGATCGCGCGGGGTGTGATTGGCGATTTTCGCGCGCCCGATGTGATACGTTTCGGGTTCACACCGCTTTATCTTGATGAAGCGGATGTGGAAGCCGGGATTAATATTTTGGCCGATATTATGGAAAACCGCCTGTGGGATGTTGCAGAATACAAAAAACGTCAGGCTGTGACATGAAAACCAAAAACACACCCTATGATCCGTCTTCCGAAGGGGCGGAAACCGAATTTGCCAGCAAAATGTCCTATGGCGATTATTTGTCGCTGGATGCGATTTTAACCGCGCAGCACCCCAAAAGTGACGCCCATGATGAAATGCTGTTTATTATTCAGCATCAGACGTCTGAATTGTGGATGAAACTGGCCATTCGCGAAATTGATGCCGCACGCACCGCCATGCGGGCCGGGCAATTACAACCGGCCTTTAAAATGCTGGCCCGGATATCGCGCATTTTTGAACAGCTTAATAACGCCTGGGATGTTTTGCGCACCATGACACCCAGCGATTACACCACCTTTCGCGATGCCCTGGGGCCGTCATCCGGGTTTCAGTCGTGGCAATACCGCATGGTTGAATTCATGCTGGGTAATCGCAACAAGGCGATGCTAAAACCCCATGCTCACCGGCCCGATATTTTGGCGATACTGGAAACTGAGCTGGCAAAACCCAGCCTGTATGACGAGGCATTGTGGCTGCTAGACCAGTCTGGCGTTGCGGTGCCCGAGCCTGTTTTGAAACGTGATGTGTCCGATGCTTATCAGCCTTCCGATGACGTGATTACGGCCTGGCAAAAGGTGTATCAGTCGCCGCAAGATCATTGGCAGCTATACGAACTGGCCGAAAAGCTGGTCGATTTCGAAGATTATTTTCGCCGCTGGCGGTTTAACCATGTCACCACGGTCGAAAGGGTGATTGGCTTTAAACGCGGCACCGGGGGGACTGGCGGGGTTAGTTATCTTAAACGCATGTTAGAGGTGGAATTGTTTCCCGAATTGTGGCGTGTTCGGACGGTGCTGTGATGGGGCGCAAAATAGAACCCGCATCCGCGCTGTTGTTACGGCCTGCCTTTTCCTGTCGCCACAAGGTAGGATTTGCGCATTGTGACCCGGCGGGAATTGTTTTTTATCCGCGTTATTTTGAAATGGTCAATGCCACGGTCGAAGAATGGTTTGAGACGGCATTGGGGTTCAGCTTTGCCAAAATCCATGGTGACATGGCCGCCGCAGTGCCAACAGTTGCTATCAATATCGATTTTCGGCATCCCAGCCGATTGGGCGACGTGCTGGAATTTCGGCTTTATGTGAAACGGGTGGGGCGCAGCAGCATTGATTTGCGCATCATGGCAATACCGGCCGATGACCCGGACGGAACGGATCGTTTTACCATGACATCGACGCTGGTTTTTACCCGCAAGGACATTGCCGGGTCTGTACCGTGGCCAGCCGACTTGCGCGCAGCGTTGCAACATCAAATCAACAAGCAGGACCATCATGATACATAAAATCGTGCAGCCCGAAGGCTGGACCGCGCCAAAAGGCTATGCCAATGGCGTGCTGGCAAGCGGCAAAACCCTGTTTGTCGGCGGGCAGATCGGCTGGAACGAAAATCAGGTGTTTGAAGCCCGTGATTTTGTCGGCCAAATGGAACAGGCGTTACGCAATATTCTGGCCGTGGTATTTGCCGCAGGCGGACAGGCCGAACATATTTGCCGTCTGACCTGGTATGTTACCGAAAAGCAGGATTATCTAAACCACCAGCGCGAAGTCGGCGAAGCCTATCGCCGGGTTCTGGGCAAGCATTTCCCGTCCATGACAATGGTCGTGGTGCGCGCTTTGGTTGAGGATGAAGCCCTGGTCGAGATTGAAGCAACGGCGGTTATCCCCGACTAACGCGTATGATATTGCGAAAACGCAAAGTGATACCGGCAACCGCAATACATGCTTTTGCCGGTATTTTTGTAATATTCTTGGGGTGGATATGAGAGTGGCAAATATGTTTGTTAGAATTTTATGAACGTCCTTAAATTAACATAAATCAGGGTGTTATCGATGAATAATTTTTATTAGGATGTTTTGAAACTATCTAAAAAGATCTTTTTCTCTTCAGGCTGTTGCGGCAAAACTAAACAACGTCATTTGTTGTTTTTTCATTTCGGAATTAAAATGAAAAGCGGTGTTTCACGATAGACTGCATTTGCGTCAATGCGTTTTCGTTGTGGAAAACAACGTTATACTTGTTGAGAATTGGGGACTGTTTCGATACCGATTTTATACGAAGTGCGGGTGCCAACCATTTTTCGCACACAGGCACCCCATTGACCGGGGCTGATTTTTTACGCCTGTGAAGATTGCGCACCAAAGCCCGGTTCAGGAGCCATCCGGCTTCGGGATCGTTATTGTAAACGTCGCCGATTTTCCGGTTGTATCGACCAGCATAAACGTTTGGGTTGTTTCTTCGCCGGTGCCCGCTTGGTTTAGTTTCAGGGTGATTGGCTGGTCAGGTATGGCGGTGCCATATGTGTAGTCAGGAAAAGTATTGTCCTGTTTTCTTTTCAAGCCAAAACCGGTTTTATCACCCTGATAAAAAAGGTAAAATGGCGGTGTGCCGCCGTTGTTGATGGTCAGTTTAAATTCATCGCCGTTTTTTTGGGTAAATTCTGTTTTAGCCAAGGCAAGGCCGGGTGATAACTTTAGCAACAGCACATTTCCCGCGCCATGATCATCAATGAACCGGATTTGATAGTCGCCATACTGGTTGCCTGATCCGTTCCAGCCAATGGCAAATTCTGTGTCGCCGTCGTCATTGAAACTGCGATCCAGGCTTAACCCGGCCGGGCGGCGTGCCATGGTCGCGCGAATGGGGCGTTGACCGCCAATGATGCTGACATGCGCGACAGTGCCAGCTTGTAGTGAAATTTCGCTTTCCGTGAGGATCAACTGCGTTTCAATGCCAAGATTATTGCAGTTGGCGAAATTAAAACTGTATGGCGTCAGCAGGGCTGTTTGCAGTTTCTTGTGCAGTTCTTCCATCTCGGCTTTTAAGGCATTAACTTCCACATGCAGATTGATAATTTTTTCCACTGTATTTAGATCGAGAGCGTCGTCCGGCATTGATTTTTCGCCGCCAGGTTGAGAGCTTAATGGTATAACGTTGGGCAACACTGTTTGCGGCAAATTTCCAACTCCCGGCAGCGAGACAGCGCGGGAGAGATAATTTGTGGTACTCCCCTGAACAGTTTCAAAGATCGTTGCCGGGTTGGGAAGAGTCTGGTCAAGAAGTTCGCGCAGTTTGTCATCAAGCTCGATCAGTGATTGGCTGATTTCCATGGCCGCTTTAGTGCCTTGGACACTGTGTTCATCAATCGCAATTTTATCTTGAACGATGGTTGTTTCAAGACTGGTCAGTTTCTGGTTAAGCGCGGCAAGCCTTGCGAGTAATTCTGAGTTTGAGGTGATGATGTCTGCGGCTTTGTTTTTAAGCTTGCTATGTTTGGTGACAATATCGGCCAGTTGTTGTTGATATTGCACAACCGGGTCCGCCAGCAACCCGTTCGCACGGCGCATGATGCAGGCGGCGGCTTTGGCCCCGGTGCGGTAAATTTCGCGTTTTTGTTCGGGGGCCAGGATACTGGAGCCGGAATACAGCACCGCCGTACCTATGCCCAGTCCGGCAATCAGATTGTTGGAGTTATCATCAATCGCTGCCCAGATGGTGCCTGCCGCAAGTCCGAGAATGCCCATATTAAGGATGGTTTCACTGGTCGTGATGTCGTCGGCAGCATCGCGATAGCGTTTCCAGGTGATCAGCGCGGAAGCAAAGGCAAGGCAGCCTTGCTGCGGGTACAGATCAGCAAGAATAATATTCCTGGCTTTGGTTGGTTGCTCGGCCCTTACACCGCACAATTTGCGTTCCCACAAAGTTTCTTTTTTGCCAATGCCAACATTATCTGAAATGGGGGTATCGACGTTGGAAATCATTGCGCAGCCCGAAACAAATAAAACTGCCAATGTAAAAGCACTGCTGCGCATAAGCCATGATCGCTGCATGACATCCCCCTGCAAGCCCCTCAACCATGAGGCGTATTGTTTCAGACTTTAATCCTTAAATAAACAAAAAATGGTTTGAAATATGTGTAAAATTCGAACCAATCAGGATCGGGACTGTTCGTGCAAATGGGCCTGAATCCATTATCCTGCCATGTGCAGTCCACTACAGGATGGCACGGGCATTGCTGTCAAACAGATGCAGATTGCCGGTGTCGAATGTCAGGCCGACGCAGGCCCCGGCTTGTAATTCCGAATGCCCAACAACCCGTACGGTGAACAGGCCCATATCGTTGATCTGAACATAGGCGAAGCTGTCGGAACCCAGATGTTCCATCACGTCGATCTGGCCGCGCAATATGCCTTTTTCCGGCTTGGTCAGGGTGATGTGTTCGGGGCGGATACCAAATTGGGTGGCGTTATCGGCAGTGCGGCCCGTGGCAACGCTATTGCCGTCGGAAAATGTAATAGCATCGCCTTTGCCCTGGCACCCCGCGACATTCATTTTAGGCGAGCCGATAAACTGCGCCACAAACAGGTTGGCCGGTTTGCGATAGAGGTCTAACGGGGTTCCCACCTGTTCGATCCGGCCTGCCTGCAACACCACAATCTTGCTGGCAAGGGTCATGGCTTCGACCTGATCATGGGTGACATAAACCATGGTCGCGGCCAGTTTCTTGTGCAGACGGGCAATTTCCAGCCGCATTTCAACGCGCAAGGCGGCATCAAGGTTTGAAAGCGGTTCATCAAACAAAAATGCCTTGGGTTCGCGCACGATGGCCCGGCCAATGGCAACGCGCTGGCGCTGCCCGCCCGAAAGTTCCTTTGGTTTGCGATCCAGCAACTGGTCAAGTTGCAAGGTGGCGGCGGCTTCGTCGACCTTGGCTTTGATGTCGGCCTTGGCCATATGGGATACTTCCAGGGCAAAGCCGACATTTTCGCGCACGGTTTTATGCGGATAAAGCGCATAAGACTGAAACACCATCGATAGTTCACGTTCTGCGGGCGGCTTGCCGGTCACATCGTCGCCGTCGATCATGATTTGCCCGTCGCTGGCTTCGATCAGACCGGCTATCAGGCGCAGCAGGGTTGATTTGCCGCAGCCCGACGGGCCAACAAAAATCATCAGTTCGCCTTCTTCAATTGTCAGGTCGATCCCCTTGATCACCTCAATATCGCGAAAGGATTTACGCACATTGCGAAGTTCAATCTGGCCCATGTTATTGTGTCTCCGTTTTTTGGCGGGCGCTCGGCGATGCCCAGTAAAGCCACATCGCGGCTGTCCATGAAAAATCCTTACCGCCGCCTCCCTTGCCGGTGACAGGGCTGAAATATTCGCGAAAGGCGGATTGGTCGATCAGGGCGGCGGTATCATCGGCCAGTTGGTCAGCCATGTCGGGGTGGCCATGTTCGGCAAGGCCGGTGGCGATCATCCAGTTGATCATGGCCCATACCGGGCCGCGCCAATAACGAATATCGTCAAAGGCCGGGTCGCCGGGGTCAAAGCTGGGCAGGGCAAAGCGAATTTGTTGCCGCCACCGGTCTAAGGTAGAAAAGTGTATTTCGGCCCGTTCTTCGTTTTCCGGCCCTCCGTATAGGGATAACCAACTCCCTGATGATAAACGATGTTCAAGTTTATTGTTTCGCAAATCAAGCGTGGTGTAGCCTTTCGCAATGTCGGACCATAACTGGTTAAAGCCGTGGTCAAGCCGGGCGAGGCGGTCGGTGGCGCAGGTGGCAATGTTGGGCAGGTTAAACTGCAATGCCAGGGCAACCAGATCGCGCTCTGCCCGGCGCAAAATGGCATTCATGCCCGGTTCTGCCACCCAGAACGGGCATTTTTCGGCAATGGTTTTAACATGCCATTGGCAGTTCCGGCCAAATTGCACCAGCGCCATATAGTGATCGTAATCGTGGTTACGCGGGCGTTCGGCCGCGTTTACCAATTGGGTGTCGCGGCGCAGGAAGGCACCCACATGTGACGTATCAATATGGGCCAGCGGTGCGTCCCAGTCTGGCAGGTTGTCGCGCCCGCTTTCCCACGGGTGCATAATGGCAACCACACCCTGCCCGTCGGGGTCGCGGGCATCGGCAAACCATTGATGCCAGCGGTCCAGTGCGTGCAGCATCGGTGTGACCCGTGCGCCATGATCACCGGGTAAAAAGTTTGCCAACTGGCGCACAATTGTGGCCGCCACGGGGGGCTGGGTAATGCCCGATGTGGGCGGGGTGCGCCCGCTTTGCCATTCGCCGGGGCCAGGGAAATAGCCTTCTTGGTGCTGCCAAAACACAATATGGGGGATCATGCCATTATCCCACTGCGCGAATAACAGCGTTTCAATTTCCTGCCATGCACGATCCGCATCAAAACAGGCAATGCCCAGCGCGGTAAGGGCTGAATCCCAGTTCCATTGAAAGGGATAAAGCCCCTTGGTGGGCACCGTATAGCCGCCCTTGTCGTTGGCGCGTAAAATCTGTTGTGCTTTGGTATCCAGCCTTGCCGTCGTTTCGGGATTGATCACGACATTATCCTTTCACGCTGCCAGATGTCAGGCCCTGAACCAGAAACCGTTCAAACCACAAAAAGATTACCAGAATCGGGATCGTGGCGACGACGGCCCCCGCCATCAGATGCTGGCGGGGGACTTCGGATGAATTAAGCGACACCACCCCGCGGGACAGGGTGAAAATGTTGGGATCGTCAAGGAACATGAAGGCAAACAGAAATTCGTTCCAGGCGATCATGAACACATAAAGCGACACCGACGCCAAAGCGGGCAGGGCCAGCGGCAGGGTAATTTTCCAGATCACGCCCAGTCGGCCCAAACCATCCATCAACCCGGCTTCTTCAAGCTCCACCGGAAGACCCCGGAAATAGCCCTGCAACATATAAAGGGCCACCGGCACCGTGGTGGCAGGATAAACAATCAGCAGGCCAACAATGGAATTGCGCAGGCCAAGCTGGCTGAAAACCGAATAAAGCGGAATGACCAGCACGATCATGGGGACCAGATAAATCAGCAACACCGATTTTGACAGCAGGTTTTGACCGGGAAAGCGCAAACGGGCAACGGCGTAGGCCCCGGGAATGGAAAATGCCAGCGTGATCAGAACGGTACAGACAGAAACAATGCTTGAAACCAGCAAAAACCGGCCAAAATTGAACTTGGTAAACAGTTCAACATAACTGTTAAACAGGCTGCCAGCGCCTTGCGACAGATCGACCGATAAATCCAGCGGGTTTTGAAACAGGCTTTGCTGGCTTTTCAGGCTGGTCATGACCATGACGTAAAATGGCAGAACGACAATGACGGTAAAAAAGACAAAGCCGAACCCGCGCAAAATGCGCACAATGACAACATCAAGGGTATAGCGTTTAAGCATGCCACTTTCGATGCCCTCCAGACAGGCGCGGTTGGTCAATGTGATGGCACCTGCAATAACGGCAATGCCAATCGCCTGTCCCACCGGGGCATGTGCGAATGGTTCGGTAAAAGGGGCGGCAAAAGATGCGGCCAGCATGGCAATGATCGCCCCGATAAAGGCCGCCAGATAAAGCCCGCTTGTGCGCAATTTGGGCGCACGCAGCATGATAATGGCGGCACTGACCGCGCCTGCAATCGCCCCGGCCGACAGCACGGGTGCCGATGGCAAGCCGGAAATGAGGGTTAGCGAGATGCCCGCAATGGCAATGGCGATCATTCCCCACAGCACCCCGGAAAGAATGGCCAGTAGAAAACCGGTTCCGATACGCATGTCAGGAATCCTCGCGGTGGACGAAACGGAAATAAACGATGGCAAAAACCAGCAGCATGAAGAAAATCACCACGGCCACAGCCGCCCCCGCACCCAGATTGGACAATGCAAAGCCCTGTTCATAGACATCGACCGTGAGGGTTCGTGTGCCTGCGGCCCCACCGGTCAGCAGGAAAATGTCGTCGAATTTATTAAACGTCCAGATAAAGCGCAGCAGGAACAGGGTCGATAAAATGCCAATCAGTTGCGGCATGGAAATGTGCCAGAATTGCTGAAGCGGCGTTGCCCCGTCGACCTCGGCGGCTTCGTACATGTCTGATGAAATGGACTGCATTCGCGCCAGAATGAATAGAAAGGACAGCGGGAAATAGCGCCATGCCTCGAACGCAATGACGGTCGCAAGGGCAAGGGGGAATTCAAAGGTCACGCCAAAAAACGTTATCGGAACCGACCGACTGCCAAAAAAGTTAATGCCTTCGTTGGTGATGTTCATTTTTTGCAGAACGGCATTAAACGTGCCGGAAAACGGATCTAGCAGGATCAGCCAGGTAAAGGCCACAGCAATGACAGGGGCAACATAGGGGAATAGAAACAACCCGCGCAAAATGGATCGCCCGGGGAATTTCTGATGAAGCAACTGTGCGGCAAACAGGCCCAGTATTAAAGCCCCGCCGGTGCCAAAAACGGTATAGGCAATGGTGACCCAGAAAACCGGCCAGAATTCGCGTGAATTGAACACGCCAATGAAATTGTCAAAGGTGAATTCAAAATTGGTCAGGATATTATCGGCGGTGCCGGTCAGCACAGGTTCGTTGTCTCGTGGTTTGACGGGATTGTCGATATAGGCCTGTTGCGCGGTGACCCCGATTGAAAAACGTTCGCGGCTGCCGCCTTCCCAATCGCCCAGCTCGCACATAATTTCGCGGCCTGTAACCCGGCAACGGGAATCCGGTTTGGTCAGGCTTAGCCCGGCGGGCAGGGTGTCGCTTAGGGTTACATTGCGGATTTCCTGGCTTTGTGACGAGTTACGAACCCGGTATTCGATCTGGGCTTCGTCGCCCGCCTTTTCCAGATCCCCGCGAAGCCGCTCGGAGGCAATGATGCGTGGTGGACGCAAATCCCCCAATGTGACCGGCTTTGCCGAGATCCAGAAATTGGCGATCAGTGGAAACAAAACGATGCCCAGCACAATGGCAAAGGTGGGCATCAGCAGGCTGTAAGCCAGCCGTGCTTCGCGGCGCTCCATCGGGCCGATGCCGCGCTTTTTTCGCTGTGGGGCGGGGGTTTGTGATGTGGTATCGGGTGTTGCCGTGGTCATGTTGGCCTGCCTGGTCAGACCGGCCAGGTGCATTTCCTGGCCGGTTGGTTGGCGCAAAACGGATCGGGGGATCGGCTACTGGATCTTGGCGATTTCTTCGTTGATCATGTCTGCGGTGGCGTCTGCATCGCGTTCGCCATCGATGAATTCACGCGTCAGGCGGTTGATCACTTGCGAATTGATAATGCGCGATGCCTCGGCCAGTTTGCCTTCCTTCACACCCCAACGATCCGCGTTATCCAAACCTTCCATAATGTTATTGATCACTTCTTTTGAATAGATGTCGGCCAGCGGTTTTTTCCGATCCACCCCGGCAGGCAGGGTCATCCATGCCGTGCGGAATTTTTCGGGGTCATCTTTGGTGCCGGGGCGCACGGGAAACTTGCCTTCGGGCGCAATCGACAGGGTTTGGGTATATCCCTTGTCGAGCGAGAATTTGACAAATTCCATTGCCGGGTCGGTGTCGGCATCGGCCGTTACCCCGAAATAGCGCACATCGCCCCACGCGGCCCCGGCTTTGTTCGACGGGCCAGACAGGCGGGTGATAATACCGGTTTTTTCAGCCAGTTCGGTTGATGTCGGGTCATCATTGATGGTGGGCGGGTTGCTGTTTCGCAGGCCTGCCAGTTCATCCAGGATAAACGGCGACCAAATGATCATGGCGGCTTTGCCGGCAAAATAAACCTGGCGGGATTGCTGCCAGTACAGGTCGCCAGGAGGGGATGCCTTGGCGAGGGTTTTGTAGAAATTAAGCGATTCAACCAGTTTCTTTTTATCAAAACCAATGCTGCCATCGGGTTTGATCGGGGTCGCACCATTGGCAAGGAAAACTTCTTCAAGCACCTGGCTCATGAAGTTTTCATCAACCTTGGTTGCGGCAACAAAGCCATACATATCGGGCGGGTTGTTCAGGGCCTTGATCGCAGCTTCGATATTGGCATAACTGTCGGGCGGAGCCAGGCCCTTTTCTTCAAACAGGTCCTTGCGATATAGCACCATCTGGGTCCAGCCATCCGATGGAACGGCGGCTGTTTCACCGTCAAAATCGGCCATTTCCAGGGCTTTGGCGGTGAAGGTTTCGGTGCCCAGTTCCTTGACGATTTCATCATTGGCCACGGTATCAAGGATGCCTGCTTCTGACCACGGCAACACATATTGCAATGTCAGGTAAATTACGTCGGGTAAATCACCGGCGGCAAAGGCCGCTGTGGCGCGTTTGCCAAGGTCGGTTTCTGTAACGGGAATAACCTCGACCGATGTTCCGGTTTCTTTTTCAAATTCCTTGGCCATATCCTGCTGTTTTGCCAGCCGGTCCGGTTGTTCTTCGGTGGTCCAGAACCGAAGCTGGGCGCTGGCGATGCTGGTCGTGGCCATCAGGCCGATGGCAGCAACCGCCAGAATGCGGGGAAATTTCAATGTCATTTTAGCCTCCCTGGTTTTGTTGGGCCGGGCTTGTGCCCGGCGGATTGACTGACGCACGCGGCGTCAGTTTGGCTTGCCATAAGGTTTGGAGGGGGGACGGGTTTGGCGTTGTGCTGGTACACAGGCCCAAAACCATTCGCCCGGCCTCACGGCCAATTTCGTAACTGTCCTGATGAAGGGTGGTCAGGGCGGGCTGCACTGCAAGCCCGATGGGCAAGCCGTCAAACCCCATGACCGACATATCCTGCCCTACCTTCAGGCCCGCAGCATTCAGGGCCTGCATTGCGCCAATGGCGACGGCATCGGTAACGCATAAAAGGGCGGTGGGACGGTCATTTCTGGTGATGGAAAGCAGGCGGTTTGTTGCGTCTATGGCGGAAACGGCGTCGGTGATGCCATCAATCAGATATCCCACACCAATATGGCCGTCTTGTTGCGCCATGGCGTGCACATAACCGTTGCGGCGCTGCCAGGCAAAATTCATGGTGGGGTCGCCGCCCAGACAGGCGATTTTTACGTGTCCCAAATGGCGCAAATAACTCACAGCATCGACAAACGCTTGTTCGTTATCAATATCAAGCCAGGAATAGTCCGATGGATCGTCGGTGCGTCCTTGCACCACAAAGGGCACGCCACTGTTGCGTAAATAATCAATTCTGGCATCGGATCGATGGGTGCGGGCAATGACAAACCCGCCCACCTTGCCCGATCCGACCAGCCGGTCAATGACATCAACTTCGTCATGTCCGTCTGGTACGGCTGTCACCAGAAGGTCCCAGTCATGCAGGGCCAGTTCGGTGGCAAGCCCGTTCAGGAGTTCGGCCAGAAACGGGTCGGAATGCTGGGTGCGGCAGGTGGGTAAAACAAAACCGATGGTTTCGATCACCCCGCGTGCCAGGCGACGTGCACTTGACGACGGGCGATATCCCAGTTCCCGGGCCGCCTTTTGCACGCGTTCGCGGGTTTTGTCAGCAATGTCGGGGTAATTGTTTAACGCACGTGAAATGGTTCCTTCCGACAGGCCCAGGTGGCGGGCCAGTCGGGCGATGGACATGGTTTCATTCCGGGGCGTTGAACGCGGCACGCAACCTCCTGATCGGAAGAAAGGCAATCGACATCTAAACGCGTATGAAATTTACGCTTGTTTCTAATAACGCGTATCACGCTACCGAAAGCGCTTTCGGAAGTCAAATAACGGTATTCTGCAAACAAGGCCCGGAAGGGGGTACCGGGATCGTTTGTTGCTTCTGCCTGACGCAGGATTGAAAGGATTTGTGCTTCGCCAAATCTGCTCATCTTCATCAAAATCTTTCCGTTTATTAGGTTCGAGAAAATTCTACTCTTGAAGCCCGTTATTTTCCGGGGGGATGACCCTCTGGTCAGATGGGATTATGTTTTTCTTCAAATTTTTCTCCCATGATTTCCGCGTGGCCAAGCGACTGACGGTCACGTAAAGCACCGGTACAAAGAAAACCGCCAACACTGTTGCGAATAACATCCCGCCAAACACGCCGGTTCCAATCGCATTCTGGATTTCAGAGCCTGCACCGCGTGCGATCATCAGCGGGACGACACCCAGAATGAAGGCCAGCGAGGTCATCAGGATAGGCCGAAGCCGTAACCGGGACGCCCGCAGCACCGCCCGATAGAGACTCATTCCGTCATGCCGCAAGTGTCGGGCGTACTCGACCAAGAGAATGGCGTTCTTGGCGGAAAGCCCGATTATGGTGATGAGGCCTACCTTGAAGAACACGTCATTCTCCATCCCGCGCGCCAGCACCGCCAGAACGGCGCCGAGCACACCCAGTGGCACGACCAACATGACCGCCAGCGGGATTGACCAGCTTTCGTAGAGAGCCGCGAGCACGAGGAATACAACCAGCATTGAGGCGGCCAGGAGCATCGGAGCCTGCGTCGCGGATTGTCTTTCCTGCAGGGATTGACCGGTCCATTCCAGTGCAAAGCCCTTTGGCAACTGTTGTGTCAAGCGCTCTATTTCGTCCATCGCCGCACCGCTAGATACTCCCGGTGCTGCCGAGCCCGAGATGCGTGCGGCTGGATAGCCGTTGTAACGTGCCAGTTGCAGAGGCGTGGTTTCCCATACAGGTTGGACGACTTCGGACAACTGAACCATCCCGCCGTTAATGTTGCGCACCTGGAGACGCAGTACATCTTCGATATGCATCCGGGCGGGTGCATCGGCCTGTACCACAACCTGCTGAAGTCGGCCTTCGTTAGGAAAATCGTTAACGTAGCTCGATCCGATTGCTGTCGAAATCATGTCGCTTATCGCCGAGAAGGAGACTCCAAGCGCCAGCGCCTTCTGACGGTCGATCCTGAGCGCGATGCTCTGCCCGTCGGGCAGGCCCTCTGTCATCACTCCGGTAAGCAACTTGCTTTCAGATGCCAGCGCAATCAGCTGGTTTTCGGCCACCTTCAGCGCAGCCGGACCGGCATTACCTCTGTCCTCAAGCCGTAGCGCAAAGCCTGACGTGGTGCCGAGCGATTCAATGGCGGGGGGCTTCATGATCATTGCGGTGCCTTCGGGGATGTCCGCCATCGCAGCCTCGGCTGCCGCGATCTCTTCGTTTACCGTCGTCTCGCGTTCGCTCCAGTCTTTCAGACTGGTGAATGCCTGCGCAGCATTGGGACCAGAGCCGGAAAACCCGAACCCCAGAATGACGATATTCTCGACAATATCGGGACGAGAAGCGGTATGTGCTTCATATGTTGCGACGATCTCGCGGGTCCGTTCGGCAGTGGCACCTGCCGGTAGCTCGAACATGGCCATGAAATTCCCCTGATCCTCTTCTGGTACGAACGACGTTGCAATCTGTGAATACCCAACGCCGAGGGCCACCAGCAGCAAGGTATAGATGACCAACATTCGCCCGCCGCGCCGCAGCACCCCGCCAACGACACCGGTGTAGCGAGCGGTTAGGGCATCGAACTTTTTGTTGAACCACGCAAAGAACCCGCTTTTGGCATGACCGCTCGCGGGCTTTAGGATCGTAGCACAGAGTGCAGGTGTGAGCGTCAGTGCGAGGAAGGCGGAAAACAGGATAGAAACTGACATCGATATGGTGAACTGGCGATAGATCGCGCCGACGGAACCGCCAGCCATGCCCATTGGAATGAAGACAGCAGCCAGAACCAGCGTGATACCGACGATGGCGCCTGAAATTTCGCGCATAGCCTGACGGGTGGCGTCCCTTGGCGACAGGCCCTGCCGGGTCATGATCCGTTCGACATTTTCGACAACGACAATCGCATCGTCAACGATGATGCCAATGGCCAGTACCATGCCGAACATGGTCAGCATGTTGATCGAATACCCCACGGCCATCATTACCGCGAAAGTACCCAGAAGCGCGATCGGCGCAACAATCGTCGGGATCAGCGTATAGCGTATATTCTGCAAGAACAGCAGAATTACCAGAAAGACCAGTACCATAGCCTCGATCAGCGTCTGGATGACCTTGGTGATCGACACCTTCACGAATGGCGCGGTGTTATAGGAGATTGAGACCGCCATATCCTTGGGCATCGCGGTTTGCAACTCGGCCAGGCGTTTTTCGATTGCGGCTGCGGTGCTTACGGCGTTGGCGCCGGGCGTCATCTGGATCGCGGCTGCTGCTGCGGGCTTGCCATTGCTGCTGACACTGAAAGCAAGTGTCTGCGCGCCGAGTTCCACCCGTGCCACATCCGATAAGAGAAGACGCGAGCCATCTGTCTGCGCCCGCAACGGTATTGCGGCAAACTCCTCTGGCGTATTTAACTGGCCATGAACAGTCAGCGGCGTCGAGATTTTCGTCCCTGGAACTGTTGGCTCATCTCCGACCCTGCCCGGCGAAACCTGAGCATTTTCACGTGTGATGGCACCAGTTACGTCGGCCATAGTGAGGTTGTAGGCAGCCAGTTTCGCCGGGTCCACCCAGACACGCATAGCGCGTTCGGAACCGAACTGCTGGACACGACCGACGCCCGGCACGCGCTTTAATTCTTCGCTGATGTTACGAGTCAGATAATCACCAAGGGCCAGTTCTTCGGTCTCGCCACGGCGCGACTTCAGTGTAATGACCATCAGAAAACCCGATTCAGCAGCTTCGACATTAACACCACTGCGCCGGACGACCTCGGGAAGGCGCGGTTCGGCGTTCTTGAGGCGATTTTGCACATCCATCTGTGCCAATTCCGGGTTGGTGCCGGGTTTGAATGTCACCATGATGTTGGCACTACCGGTTGAGTCGACAGTGGATTCGTAATAGAGCACGTTCTTGACGCTCGAGAGTTCCTTCTCAATCGGTGTAACCACACTGTCATTGACGGTTTGTACCGCCGCGCCGGTATATGTTGCAAAGATGCCGATGCTTGGTGGCGCAATGACAGGAAAACGCGCCACCGGAAGCTGCGGAATGGCTATAATGCCAGCCAAGGCGATGAAGATCGCAATGACCCAGGCAAAGACCGGGCGATCGATGAAGAATTGTGGCATGATAATCTGACCTTTAAAATTTGTCGGTCGCAAGCGCAGTATCTTGCGGGGCGGTAACCGGGTTCACGGATATCCCGTCCTGCACGCGGTCCTGTCCGCGAATAACGATGACCTCGCCTGCCTTTAGCCCCGACGTCACAACAAGGCGTCTCCCGATGGCGTCGCCCAGGATCACGTCACGCCGTTCTGCCCGCCCGTCTTTGGCCACGACCACGATCTGTGCTCCGCCAGTCCCGTTGCGAATGACGGCATCTTCCGGAACCAGCAGGGCATCGGGAAGAAGGCCACGTGGCAGTCTTGCACGAACGTACATTCCGGGCAGAAGCCGCAATCCGGGGTTCTCCACCTCAATCCGGACGGTCGCATTGCCGGTTTCTGTATCCACCGTCACGTCCGACAGCACCAGTGTGCCCGGGCGCGGGTGTGGTTTGCCCTCTGCGTCCAGTATCTCGACCGGCCCTAATCCTTGCGCGGCAGCAGACTGTAATCCATTGAGCTTTGTCGCCGGCAAGCGCAGATCCACATACACGCGATCCAGTTCCTGCACGACAGCAAGCTCTGTCTGACTTGAAATTGAGGCAAGAGCGCCTTCGTCGGCCAGTTTGCGTCCGACATAGCCTTTGATTGGTGATCTTATGGTGGCAAAATCAAGATCGAGTTGGCGGCGATGAAAAACCGCCCGGGCCTCGGCCAGATTAGCCTGTGCTGTGGCCAGTTCATTGCGGGCGTCTTCGTAATGCTTGCGGCTCATCGTGTTGCTGGCAACGAGGGCTTCTGCCCGTTTTAACCCTTGTTGCGCATGCGCCATCGCCCCTTCGGCCCGGGCCATCCCTGCCTTCGCAGTTTCGAGATCGACCAGAAGCAAGGCCGGATCGATTTTGAACAGGATTGCCCCGGCCTCAACCTGTGTCCCACCTTCCGCGAACCGCTTTTTAATTATACCGCCAACCTGAGGCCGTATCTCTACCCTTCGATAGGCAACAACGCGTCCAGGAAGCTCATCGATTAAAATGACGCGTTCGGGTGCAAGTGTGGCGGTGGTAACCTGCGTGGGATTGTGCCCATCAGAGGAACCAATGTCTGACTCCGAAGCCGCATCGCCTCCAAAAATCAGCAACACTGAAAGGATAGAGACGCAAACGAAAACGGCGAAGATCGAAACGCGATGTGACATAAGATGTGTCCAGATTGAGGAATTTATCTGCTTATTGACATGCGCCCTTTGATACCCAGTCGAGAAATGGTGGAGATTTGGTGGAGACGCCAACTGATTTTGGTGACCGCAATCAAAGTCGATAACAGGCCGTTGACGCGATCCGTATGGTCGCAGCGCAACCGGAAACCCATGTCCACACAACATCCACACAACCTGCACTCAATTTTCATTGCGGCGTGAAATGGTGCTTGAAGAAAGCAATCATGTTCGTGGGGAAATCTTCGGCTGTCGGTATCAACAACCTTTGTTTTCCTTCCTTTTTGAAAGCGCGCAAACGCTGATCATGGCTAATCATCTGGTCGGCGTCGCGGATATTTATCGTGATCAGTCGTCTCACAGCTAGTGCGAGGCGGTTAATGGCCGCGATCTCTCGGGAATAAACTTCGATTGGTAACCATCAGAATGAAACTGTCGAATAGCATTGTCCGGACTTTGATCATCGGAGGGATCATCGCCGTGGCGCTGGTCGCAATTGCGTCGGCCAGCGGTGTTCTCGAAGCAGAAACGCGGGCATCTGAGCTTACCGAGTTTGTTTCGCTTGGAGCAATCGAAGAAACGGTTCTTGCCAATGGCGAACTTGAACCCGTTCGTATCGTCAGTGTCGGTGCGCAGGTTTCTGGTCAATTGAAGGCTTTGCATGTCGAACTTGGCCAGAAAATCAGGGCCGGTGACCTGATTGCCGAGATCGATCCGACGGCACAAGAATATGCTGTTCGCATCGCCGAGGCAGCTCTGGCCAATGTCAAGGCACAACGTAAGGCACGCGGCTTCGAGCTTAGACGCGCTGAGAAAGCGTATAACAGACAGAAGAATATGGCCCGCCAGCGTGCGACGTCAGTTGCCGAACTTGAGGCGGCGGAGGCGGCTTTCAGAGCACTGGCGGCGGACGTCGAGGCGTTGGAAGCGCAGATCGCCCAAGCCGTCGTCGAGGCTGAGAACGCGAAAGCGAACCTTGGTTACACGAAGGTTCGCGCACCGATGGACGGCGTTGTGGTTGCGGTGGTGATCAAGGCCGGGCAAACACTGAACTCCAATCTGGCTGTACCGACGATCATTGTGCTGGCCCAGCTCGACGTTATGCAGGTTAAGGTGCGGATATCGGAGGCCGATATTACCCGTGTAAAACCTGGTCAGATCGTACGTTTCATGATCATGGGTGAAACCCGTGTGCCGACTGTTGGCAGATTGGAACAGATTGCGCCTGCGCCCGCATCGATCGCGGCGGAAGCGACGACGTCCTCCACAACGGGAGGGCAGGCCGCGCAGGCTGTTTATTTCAATGGAATATTTACGACGCCAAATCCCGATGGCCGATTGCGACCTATGATGACCGCTGTTGTGACCATTGTCGTGGGGCACGCCGAAGACGTACCGCTTATGCCCTGGTCTGCGTTGACCGAGCGCGATCAGAACGGTCGTTATCGGGTCGCTGTTCGCTCTCCTTCGGGCGAAATTTCAAAGCGCCTTGTCACAATAGGACTGACTGACCGGATCAAGGCGCAAGTGATTGACGGTCTGCAGGTCGGCGAGGAAGTCGTCATTCCGACCGATGGTCAAGCCTCGGACTCTAATGCTACGGAGATGATGTGACCGCTTTACTTGACATAGAGAACGTCTCACGGCTTTTTCAAACGGGCGAAGAGACGATCGCCGCACTCGCGGGGATCAATCTTCAGATCAACAGCGGTGAATTCGTCGCGATTGTGGGCGCAAGCGGATCGGGTAAGTCGACGCTCATGAATATTCTTGGCTGCCTTGATCAACCGACTGCAGGCGATTATCGTGTCGGAGGGCGCAGTGTTGCCGGTTTGAGTGCTGACGAACTGGCCGCGCTGCGAAGGGAGCATTTCGGGTTCATCTTCCAACGGTATCATTTGCTCGGTACGCTCAACTCGGTTGACAATGTGGCGATGCCCGCCGTTTATGCAGGTCTTGATGCCGCATCCCGGCGCGAGCGCGCAAGATCGCTTCTGGAGCGGCTCGGCCTTGGCGAGCGCTTCGATCATCGTCCTGGTCAGCTTTCCGGCGGTCAGCAGCAGCGGGTGTCCATTGCCCGGGCGCTTATGAATGGCGGGCGTATCATCCTTGCCGATGAGCCGACCGGCGCGCTTGACAGCAAAAGCGGTGAAACCGTCCTTGATATCCTTAAGGAGCTTCATCGGGACGGCCATACAGTCATTATCGTCACCCACGATATGGAGGTCGCCGCCCACGCCGACCGCATCATTGAAATCCGTGACGGTCTTGTTTTGTCAGACAGACTTTGCCGCGAACCTGTAGGTGTGGCTCCCTTTCGTTTTTTTGCAAACCCGGGGTCAGTTGGCGCGCTGGCAGGTTTCCAGCGACGGTTTTCCGAGGCCTTTCCGATGGCGTTGCGTTCAATGGCTGCTCATCGGGTCCGCACATTCCTTACCATGCTCGGGATCATCATTGGCATCGCTGCCGTTGTTGCCGTCGTCGGTCTGGGTGAGGGGATGCGCCAGAAGGTACTCGCCGAAATCAGCGAACTTGGTGCCAGTACACTCTCCATTTATCCTGGCCGGGGTTGGGACGACGAGCGCGCCGCCAGCATCACGACGCTGGTTGTTTCCGACGCCGAGGCTTTATCAGCGCAAAACTATATCGACAGCGTTACGCCGCTGGTGTCGGCGAGTGCGCGCATTCGGTTTGGTCACACCGCCATGTCCGCCAACGTTGATGGTGTCGGTCAGGAGTATTTCCGGGTAAACGGCCTTCATATCGTGCGAGGCACCGGCTTTTCGGCGGACAGCGTCGACGAGCGTCGCCAGCAGGCAGTGATAGATGACAGGGCGGCATCTGCGCTTTTTCCGGGCGGGGATTCACCGATTGGCAAGATCATTATGATCAACCGGCTTCCGGTGGTGATCATTGGCACGGTGACCCATCGTTCCGGCATGTCGGGTAAAACCCTGCAAATATATCTTCCCCATACTACTGTGGCCGGCAGGTTGCTTGGTGTGGCAACCAGCCTTGCCGGGCTGACCGTTCGCATCTCTGATAATGTTGACACGACTGTTGCCGAAAGCGCGATTGTCGGCCTGATGACCCGCCGTCATGGGACGCAGGACTTTTTTGTTTTCAACAGTGACCAGTTGCGCCGGATTATGGAGAAGACGTCTCGGAGGATGACGCTACTGATCTCTTCCGTCGCGGTTATTTCGCTGATCGTCGGCGGCATCGGCGTCATGAATATCATGCTGGTTTCTGTCACGGAGCGTACCCGCGAGATCGGCCTGCGCATGGCGGTTGGCGCCCGTCGCATAGACATTATGCTTCAGTTCCTGATCGAAGCCGTCACCATCTGCATTGGCGGTTCTTTCCTCGGCGTTGGGCTGGCTCTTGGCGCTGCTTCTGTGTTCGGCGGACAAAGCAGCCAGTTTCCGATGATCATTTCAATCGACGCCATCCTTTCAGCCTGTCTGGTAGCGCTTCTTATTGGCCTTGCCTTCGGTTTTCTGCCCGCCCGCAATGCCTCGCGCCTCGATCCGGTCGATGCGCTTTCCAGAGAGTAGTCATGGTTCTTGTCAGATTGATTGTCCCTTTCCTGTTTATTTTTCTTGCCGGTTGCACCAGCCAGTCAACATCCTATCGGCGCCCGGATCTACCGATGGGACCGACATGGGTTGCTTCTGTTTTAGCAGATACAGACCAGCTGAGCGCCGATCAGTGGTGGATTGCTTTCGGAGATCCGGGCCTCACCACGCTGATTAGGGAAGTCGTCGCCCGTAACAATGACATTTTCGCCGCTACCCTTCGTGCGCGCAGAGCGCACTTGCAAGCGGACCTTGCCGAGAATGCTCTGTTCCCAAAGTTGAGCGGGACTCTTAACAGTTCGCGGACCAGGCCTCTCGAAGGAAACACCAGTTCGACATTATCTTCGTCTTCGTCCGCATCAATCGGCCTTTCCTATGACGTCGATTTGTGGGGCAAACTGGCAGCACAGCGCGACAGCGCAAGCTTTGAGGCCGAGGCAACCGCCGAGGATTATGAGGCGGCGCGCCTGGCAATCATCGGCATGACGATAGAAACCTATTTCCGCATCGCCCATGCCAATGAGTCGATTGCATCGGCTGAAAACAGCCTTGATTATGTACAGCAAATACAGGACCTCATCCGAAAGCAGGCGGAAATCGGCGATGTTTCCGATCTTGAATTTCGAGAAAGCGAACAGGCCGTCGAGACACAGGCTGCGCGCTTATACCAGTTGCAGCAGGCACGCCTTGTTCTGCGCAATGTGCTTACGGTTCTTTTGAACGGCGCGCCCAACCCGGTTTCCGAACCTCATAGATTGCCGCGACGGAAGTTACCGGCAATCGCAGCAGGTTTGCCCGCCGATCTTCTTGCCCGTCGCCCCGATCTTCGCGCGGCGGAAGCACAGTTGCAGGGCACGTTGAAGGGCGTTGACGCGACGCGCACCAGCTTCTATCCGGGGATATCGCTTACAGGGGGGCTAGGGACCAGCAGCGATCAGCTCATATCTTTTATCTCCAACCCGGTCGCGACACTGGGCGGGGGCGCTGTTCTCTCATTCCTCAATCTGAAGGATATGGATCTGGCGGTCGCGGTTTCGCAGACACAATATGAAGAGGCCGTTGCTGCATTTCGCACCACTTTGCTCAACGCGTTTGCCGACGTCGCCAACGCGCTGGCGGCACGTGCCAATTATGCCGGGCAATCACGTCGGCTGTACAATGCCTATAAGGCCGCGCAGGACGTAGAGAAACTGACCGAGACACGTTATCGGGCTGGTGCCACCACCTTGCGCATCTGGCTCGATGCACAGGAACGCCGTCGTTCCGCCGAAGTGGCCCTTGCCGATGTTCGGCTCGCGCAATATGTCAACGCCTCAAATCTGTATCGGGCGCTCGGTGGCAGTACCTCAATTGCCGACGAGGGGGCTGCGGCAGCTCCATGAAGAAGTACAGTCCCGGATGCTGAAAAACTATCGAACCGACTATCGAACATCTCCACACAATCTTGACGAATTCTCAATCCGTCCTCCACGATGGCGTGCTAATCATGGACTGTTATCTTCGATCTGGACATGAACCAAATCGTGCTGCTGATGCTTGCATGCGGTTGACATCCAGAATGTTATCGGATTTGGCGTGTTTGGCGGGATATTGACCGCGACATTGCTGGCGGCTGCCTTCGTGATCGTACATGATGGCACTCTTAATCGATTGCCAATAACCTGAGGTGCAATAGGCCTCAATCAAATCAATTCTTGTCGGTGGCAAGTCAAAGATCGAAAACATGGTCATTAACAATGCTTTGATCCTTATTATAGAAGACGAACCCGAGATTGCTGAAATTATCGGGACCTATCTGTCGCGCGAGGGTTTCCGGGTTATCACCGCAGGTGATGGAACCGTCGGGCTTGCCCATCACCTGCGCTTGCGGCCCGACCTGGTGATACTGGACATAAAGCTACCGGGGCGGGACGGTTATGAGGTGTTGGCGGCGATCCGTCGCCGGGGCGATACGCCTGTTATTATGGTCACTGCGCTGGCAGAGGACCTCGACAAATTGCAGGCTTTGCGCATTGGTGCCGACGATTATGTCGTCAAGCCGTTTAACCCGCTTGAAATTGCGGCCCGCGCCAAGGCCGTCCTGCGCCGAACCTTGGGACGCGGTAGCGAGAAGATGCTGCGCGTTGGGTCGCTGACGATAGATCCGCAGGCTTACAGGGCGGAGGTCGAAAGCGCGGCAGGGCCGGTAATGGTCGACCTGACGCGGACCGAGTTTCGCATTCTGTCTCATATGGCTGCGGGGATAGGCAGAGTGTTCGAGCGTTCGGAACTGGTCGATGCGTGCCTGCCAGAGGGTGAGGCACTTAATCGGACAGTCGATAGCCATGTCAGCAATCTGCGCCGCAAACTTGCCGCAGCCGGAGCTGATGGATTGCTCGTCGGGGTCCGTGGTGTTGGCTACCGACTGGATAACATACATGGCCAGTAATCTGAATTCCCGCATCGTTCGCGCGATGATTGCGCTTACCCTGCTTGCTTTCGCCGTCGTTTACTTCGGGTTACTGGCATATTTCTTCTTCATTTATGAATGGCTCTATCCGGAATTCACCGACGACGATTTCTTGCGTACTGGCGATGTGGTAACGTTGGGCCTTCTGCTGGGGATTGGCATATCAACCGCCTCATTGTTGGGCTGGATGCTTGCACGGCGGATTGTGGATCCGTTGAAATCTGTTGCTGCGGCGGCGCGTAAGGTTGCGCAGGGAGATTTTTCGGCGCGCGCTTCTTTGAGCCGGGGCAATTTCGGTGAAGCGCGGGATCTCGTCGATGACTTTAACCAGATGGCACAGCGATTGCAGCGCGCAGAGGCCGAGTTAAAATACTCGAATTCCGCAGTTGCACATGAACTGCGAACGCCTCTGACCATTTTGCGCGGGCGTCTGCAGGGGCTGCTCGATGGCGCCTTCGCGCCCAGCCCCGAAATGTATGGTCGGCTGATTAACCATGTGGAGGACCTGTCGGCCATCGTAGAAGAGCTGCGTACGTTGGCGCTGAGCAACGCAGGTCAACTGGATTTGCAATATTCACGTTTTGATCTCGCGATGGAGGCAGAGGCGGCACTGACCTCGCTTGAGGATCATTTTGGCACGGCCGGGATGACGATAACGCGACAGTTGTCCAGCGCCGTCATAAGTGCTGACCGCTCGCGACTGAGACAGGCTTTCGTCGCGGTCCTTGAAAATTGCTGTCGTTACGCGCCGCAAAGTACGGTGCATGTCGAGACCGGTGTGGCAGAACACTATGTCTTCTTTCGATGCAGTGACACAGGCCCCGGCCTTCTCGAAGAAAGCCGCAAGCGTGCCTTCGAGCGGTTCTGGCGTGCGGACGACTCACGGGGACGTAGCGGTGGCGGCTCCGGCCTCGGCTTGTCGATTGTCAAGGCAATCGCCCAGGCCCATGGCGGCGATGCGCTGATATTCCCTTCCGAGAACCCCGGTCTTGCCATCGAAATCCGGCTGCCGCGCCGGGTGTTACCTGCCGTCTGATCGTATCAATGCGGCGTATATTGATGCTGATGGTACGCGATGCGGGCGCAATCACAGAATCTCTGCGTCATGGCGATCAGTTTTTTCCGAACGGGCAAGAACCGTCGCAACGATTTTTCGCCAGGCGGCGACCTTGTCAGATTTACCAATACTTTCCATATATGCCATATCCAGTGTTGTTGGCAGGTCATCCTCTCCCCCTTCGGCACCACTATCGTGCAGGGCAATTTCCCGGGCAAGATGCTGGGCAGCATAAAGTGCACTTAGCAGGGTCATAGAGCTAACTGGAAGAACTGGCGGCTGATGGTGCAAGGCAACCGTTTGCACGATCAACTCGGAAAATCCCCATAATCCCAGCAAATAAGCCCCTATTTCAGGATGTGCAGCACCAAACTGATCCTGTTCAGCCTCTATGATCGATATATTCTCTTGCTCAACACGTTGAATGACCTGAGCCATCTCCTTGTAATGATGCAAATACAAAACAAGGCTGCCGATATGACTAAGCATGCCGATGGATGGCAATTGCGCACATGTATTGCGATCAAACCCTTCATGTTCGGCAATCAGGGCGGCTGCTATGCCAATTTGCTGGGAACGCTGGCACAAAGTGATAATTTGCCGCCTGACAGATGCCGGACCATCGAAACTTTTAAACAAGCCAACAAAAAGCGTCAGCGATTTTAGCGTTTCTGTTCCAATCATGCGCACAGCATGGGAGATTGAGGTTACCTTGGCAGGCAAGGAAAAATAGGCTGAATTGGTCAGCTTCAATATTTCCGCCGTCAGCGCTATATCCGATGATACGATGGCGACAATTCGATCATTACCAGCTTTTGGGTCGTCTAACGCATCGACCAGGCGCGAATAGGTGTCGGGTGGCGACGATAAGGAATCGACATTCCCGATCAGGGTGTAAATTTCCGGCTTGGCAAGCAATTGCCGCATAGCAAGGATACGGTGGATTGTTTCGATCAGAATTTCATCATCACAGGGTTTGGCAAGATATTGATGCGCTGGCCCCACAGTGCGCAAAACCGCTTCTTTCTCGGAAAAACCCGACAGAATGATGCGAGCGGTATTCGGGCTGATCTTCTTGATTTTTTCCAGAAGCTCTGCACCATCCATCCCCGGCATTCTCATATTGGTAACAACGACGTCAAAGATCTTTTCGTCGCAAAAAGAAAGGGCTTCCCGTCCACTCGAGGCAAAACTAGTCTGCCAATCCGGGCGTGCAGAGCGCAAACGACGGCGCAAACCATTTAAAATATTTTTCTCATCATCCACAAATAAAATGCTGTTCATTATATTGTCTCTCTTATTTTTTGAATGGAATAGTATCTCCGCTGCAAAAAACAATGTTATCGGGAAAATGTTGTTCCAGGGTCCTTCTGGATATCAGACCCTTCAAGCAAAAGGGCACCGGGACGGCCAAAATAATAGCCCTGCAATTGATCAACACCGATATGCTGAAGAAATGTCGCAGAATCAAGAGTTTCAACCCCTTCGGCAATAACGGACATACCCAGTTGATGGGCAGCCTGGGTCACCCATTCAACAAACGAACTATCGATGGTATTATGATCGTCTAACCGCGCGATTAGCGATTTATCAAGCTTTAAACCTGAAAAATGCCCGCGACGTAACAAAGCTATCGAATTGTTTCCGGCCCCGAAATCATCAAGAAACACCTTGTATCCTGCGCTCAGAAGGCGAGGGAGATTATCCTGAAACTCGGCGGTAAACGCCATATTGCTTTGTTCTGTCACCTCAAATTCAAGCAAGGGAAGGCCTGGATGGGCACGCAGAAAATCAATCAGGGCATTTACAAAATTGATATCCGATATCGAATTGGGGGAGAGATTGACAGAAATCGGATGATTGCCATACTGCTTTGCGATGACGTCACGATGCTGATCAATAAATCCCAGCACCTTGAATGTCAGATCACCAATAACCGGGTGGTCCTCCGCGCCTGAAATAATTTCCTCCACGGTGAAGGTTTGCTGAAGCCCCGGAAAGCGGCTTAGCGCTTCCTGCCCTGCCACCGCGAAATCGTCGGCATTAACGCGCGGCTGAAAAAAAACCGTATGATTGGTCTTAAGGGCATCCTGCACGCGAAGGGCCATTTGCCGGGAAGGGCGAGATGCATCGCCTTGTCCCGTCGTCAGCCCTTGTACGGTTGATAGCATTACTTCTGGCGGCACCGGTTTGACGATCACGCGAGAAATTCCGGCTTTATTGATTGCCTCTTTTAATGCATTTTCCGACAAACTGCCCGATAACAACACCCGGGGAACGTCTGGCGCAATCTCTCGTGCGATTGTCAAAAATTCTACCCCGTCAATGCCGGGCATTCTCAAATCAGATATGATGATGTCGAAGCTGTCAGGGGATTGTCGTAAAAGCCGGATGGCTTCATGGGGGTCGCTACAGGTTTTCAGACTGCATTGTTTGCGCAATATCCGCCGGACCGAGGCCAACAATGCATCTTCGTCATCTACCAGCAAAACATTGGGATAACTTGATGTCGGTTGAAATTGCCCTTCTTGGAATTTCATCAGATACCCTCCCCTGTTCATGGCTTGTACATTTTATCCGTGCAGTGGATGTAATCTATGTCTGTGCCAGCTCCGTATTTCGTACGAGCTGACTGTACGCCACATGCATATTCAGTGCGACTTCGAATTATGTAATTCTTTATAAACAGACAAAGACATCGTCTACACTCCCTGTTTGGGGATGTTCATAACGGCGGGAAAAAAGAAAAATACATATGAAAACGAAGGGTCTGCTTTGCCAGACAGAAGGTCGGAGGGAAAGTCTGCCAGGGGATATACAAATCTGTTAACCCCCGGCGGCGTAAAATCATGATCCGATATTGGAGCAACCTTCTAGTACCTTCCTGCTCTGAAATACTCAAACTCGGAGGGTCGACATATGGATAAGTCTTACTTGCTCTTTTGTCAGGGACTGGTTGCTTTTTGCATTATTTTCGCGCCGATGGCGGCCTTCGCAAACACCTCTTTATCCTTCACCGACATGAAAGAGGCCGTCGCTACGGCAAGTCAGCCAAATCCTCCATGGAGCGGACCGACAACCGGTCCTGCCGCTCAAAAAGACAAACAGATTGCAATAATTGCCGAAGATCTTAAAAATGGCGGCATTCTTGGCGTTGCCCAGGGCGTGGCCGAAGCTGCCAGAATTCTGGACTGGCATCTTAAGGTCTTTGATGCCGGCGGTACCCAATCGGGTCGCGAAGATGCATTTCGCAAAATATCATCAGGTACTTTTGACGGTCTTGTTGTTATTGGATCTGACGCCGACGCCTCCAAATCCCGGTTACAAACAATAGCATCCCGAAATATTCCTATCGTCGGCTGGCATGTTAGCGCCACACCCGGCAAACTAACCAATTCGCCCTTGGCCGTTAATGTTTCCACTGATCCGCTAAAGGTTGCTCAAATTACAGCAATGTCTGCCGTTACCCAATCAACCGGGACGGCAGGGTTCGTAATTTTTACCGATTCCAATTTTAATATTGCCATATCCAAAAGCAATGCCATGGCCGATGTCATCCGGGCTTGCGCCCAATGTACATTGCTTGAAATTAAAGATGTCCCAATTTCGCAAAGCGGCGACCGGATTGGCGACATAACCCGGGAATTGCTGTTGAAATACGGCCCGCGCTGGACTTACGCGCTCGCTATTAACGATGTTTATTTTGACGATATGATGCCGGAACTGATCAAGGCTGGTCCGCAAGGTGCACATGTCAAACTGTTATCAGCTGGCGACGGCAGCGCAGCAGCGTTTCAGCGTATTATCACGCATAGTTTTCAATATGGCACAGTCGCCGAACCCTTGAATCTTCATGGCTGGCAATTGGCTGATGAGCTTAACCGCCTGCTCGCCGGGCAACCGGTGAACGGATTTGTTTTCCCTGTACATCTTGTAACACCTGACAATGTGTTTCTTGATGGGGGGCTGCGTTTTATCTTTGATCCGCAGAACAACTACCGGGAAATTTACAAGGGGATTTGGGCACCTTGAAACTGTTTCGCTTTTTGAAACCTAGCAGCCTGCGAGGCCAATTTAACCTTGCCCTGGCGTTGCTGACTTTCCTTTTTGTCACGAGCAGCGTCGTTGCTATCCAGTCTCTTGACGAAACAGCACGTGCGTCCAGCAAGCTTAGCAATGATCGATTGAAGCTGCTTGAAGACGCACAGGCGCTTGAACGTATCTCCGTTCAAATTGAAAAAGAAACCGGTGTGATGCAACATTCGCTATCGGGTCATGAAATGCTGCAAAGCTATAACCGGATCGTCAGCTATCTGCGCAAACAGGACGCGATTGTCAGCAATCTTGGTCAGGCGGGTAATACAGTCTCCGTTCTGACGTTTCAGCAAACCGCCCAACTTTTTCGCGGCACCATACATGTGCTCGCCAAATTGCATGAGCAGGTCCTGGAAGGCGATAGCGACGCAGCAGAAAGTTCGGTTTTAACGAGCAATCTTCAATTATTCAGCGCAAGCCTTGCCCTTCAGGGCGAAAAACTGTCGCTTGCCTCCGAGGAGCTTTCTAACGATTTCAATGCGACTTACCGCGAAGCCGTTCGCCAGCTAAGCCGCAAAGCGGAATTGCGACGCGTCGAAGTTTTGACATTTCTGGCCGTCGCGATGCTTTTTGCCTGGCTTGTTTCCAGTCGTTTTCTGGGGAAAGTCGTTATTTCTCGTTTACAGCGTGTTAGCGAATATTTGCGCAATTGCAACGAAGTAACCCCCACAGAACCTCATGTTCCGGTAACCGGAAATGACGAGATCGGCCAGATGGCACGTGCGGTCGAACATTATATGCGCGAACATCAACAGTTTTCAAAGATACGAGAACAAGCCGCCCAGAATGCCCGATTTATCGCTGTCGGACAATTGGCCGCCGGGATCGCTCACGAAATCAATACGCCAGCACAATATATTGGCAATAACCTCCATTTTATCGGCACAATCGCCGATCAGATGATCCAGGACACAACATGTGCTGCCTGGCGAGAAGACCTTTCAGAAGTTGTAGATGCTGTTGCCGAGTCTCGCGAAGGGATCAAGCATGTTTCTGCTATTGTCTTGTCCATGAAGGAATTTTCGCACCCGGGCACATCAGAACATGCCGAAGCCAATATAAATCGTGCGTTGGAAAATGCCCTGTCGGTAACCCAAAGCCAATGGAAACATGTTGCCACAATCAACCGGAATTTTGATCCTGATCTCCCGCTCGTTTCCTGCGACATCGGCAAGATAAACCAGGTTTTCCTTAATCTGATCGTAAATGCCGCCCAAGCCATCGAAGATTCCGATAAAGCTGTACCAGGCGAAATCAAGATTTCAACCAGCCAAACAGGCAGCCATGTTGAAATACGGATTTGCGACACAGGCATCGGCATTAACCAGGACATTCGCGAACGTATTTTCGACCCCTTTTTCACCACCAAAGATCCCGGTAAGGGAACCGGCCAGGGTCTTGCTATTTGCCACGACATCATCGTCCAGAAACATGGCGGTTCCATTGAAGTATCGGGCAATGAAGGCGCCGAATTCACTATCCGGCTGCCTCTTGGACGAGATGAAAACGAGGATGATTCTGGTGTTGACTTAAACTTAAACTAAATCATTCCAAATGGATCTAAATCGAAAAGACATGCCGCGCCGCCAAGTTCCAGTGTTCTGCACCGTAAAAACCGGATTGCTTATATTCGGAGGTTTCGTGCCAGGTTTTCTGGTTGTAAATAGAAGTGAAAGATATGAAAGCATCAAATTTTCCGAACTCTTTTAAAGACCGGAACGATCCATATGATATGGGTGCTTTTAGCAAATCATTTTAAATCTGTACCCTACCCCCGGTTCATTCTCGATGAATCGCGGGTTTAGCGGATCGTCGCCGAGTTTCTGACGCAAATGGCCGATATAAATGCGTAAATAGTGGGTTTCGTGAAGTTGTGCCGGCCCCCACACTTCCCCGAGGATTTGCTGATGGGTAACAATGCGGCCCGCATTGCGGGCAAGCAGGGATAACAGGGCAAATTCCTTTTTGGTCAGTTTAATCAACTGTCCCGCCAGCGACACACGATGAACCGCGAGATCAATATGCAGATCCCCGGCCACGATCTCGCTGGGCGAGGTTTCGCGGTCGGTGCGGTTACGCAGCATAACCCGGATTCGGGCCACCAGTTCCGCAATACCAAAGGGTTTGGTCACATAGTCGTTCGCACCGTTATCCAGCGCGGTTACTTTATCTTCCTCGTTGCGGCGTACTGACAGCACAATCACCGGAACATCGCTCCAGTCCCGAATGCGCCGGAGCACTTCCTGTCCATCCATATCGGGAAGACCAAGATCAAGAATGACAATATCGGGCGTATCAAGGGCACATTTTTCAATCCCTTCTTTCCCCGTTTCCGCTTCTTCAAGCTGATAGCCTTGCGCACCAAGGCTGATCCGCAGGAAGCGGCGAATTTGCGGTTCATCGTCAATGACCAGAATTTTTGCGCTACAGGTCATTTTTACCCCCAAAATCCTCGTCATCGTCGGTTTCATGTTTGGGTAAAGCGGGAATCTCGGCAATCGGCAAGGTAATTTCGATTCTGGCACCCAGTCCCTTTGGCCCGGCAAGTGCCTTGATTTGCCCTCCGTGCGCCTCGACAAATCCACGGCAGATCGATAATCCCAGCCCCGTTCCGGCTGTTTGACGATCACCGGCCTTAACCCGGTAAAACACATCGAAAACAGCTTCGCGGTCCTGTCCGGGAATACCGGGGCCATCATCGATGATGGCGATATTGACCTTGTGATCAAGCAGCTTTGCCACAATCGAAATATGTCCGTTTGCAGCAGTATGCTTTACTGCATTGTCCAACACATTAAAAACAACCTGTTCAAGCAAAACCGGATCAACAAAAAGGGGCTGGATCACCGGATCAATCTGCACGGAAATATCACGGTCTTGCGCATATTTGCACGCTTGCTGGACGGCTCTGCCAATGATTTCACGCACATCAGACCATTCTTTTTTGGGCTGTAACGCGCCATAGCCCAAACGGGTCATATCAAGAAGATTTTGCACGAACCGGTTCAGACGTTCGCTTTCTTCAAGAACGGTCTGTGTCAGTTGATGCCGATCATCGGGCGACATCATTTCGCCATAGCTGGCAAGGCTGGTGGCCGATCCGATAATCGAGACCAGCGGTGTGCGCAGATCATGTGAAACCGAAGAAAGCAAAGCAGAACGGAGTTGTTCCGTCTCGGTCAGCAAGCGGGCTTCCTCGATATCGGTGGCAAGATTGGTGCGTTCAACCGCGATTGCCACCTGGTCGACCAATGCTTCAAGCAACCGTCTTTGCGATGGGCCAAGGCTCCGTTGATCGGCCTTAAAGTGAACCCCCAGAACCCCGACAATCCCTTGCGGCGTTTTCATGGGCATAAACAGCCATTCCGCCGCAGGCAGGGTTTCTGATCGCCATCCGGCTGGTTTGCCGTTTTCCCCGCACCATTTCGCGGCACCCCAGTCTTTAAGGCCAAGCTGATCATCCGGGGGATAAGCTGCCGAAATTTGAAGATTGCCCTGATCGACAGGCAACAATACCATCGACTGGCAATCAAGCGTTGCCGCCACATGATGCACCGCTGCCCATAACACATCGTCAAGCGATGCCGCCGCGGCAATCTTGCGACTGAAATCATACAGGTTCGAGGTCCGTTTTGCGCTGGTGCGCATCGCCTCGACCTGAAGGCGCAATCGACCGGCAAGATTGCTGACGATGACCGAAACAATCAGGAAAAAAATAATCGTAATCAGTTGTTCGCGATGAAAAACCGAGAAGGAATAATAAGGAACGGTGAAAAAGAAATTATAGGACAGGAACGACAATACGCTGGCAAATATCGACGGCCACAAGCCGCAGCGAATGGCGCTAAGCAGGACAGCCAACAAATAAATCAGAGACAGGTTTGGCAGCGGCAGATATTTCCCGGTCAGCACGGCCAGTCCCGTCGCCGCAGTGACACTGCCGACAGTCCAGCAGATATTGTGCCAGGTCCAGCCATCAAAGCGCAGCACATCCGACGAGATCATCGATGATGTGGCACGGTCATCGTCCGGTGCAATAACAGTGACATCAAAATCGACCGACTTTTCCAGCAAGGTACGTGCAACATTTTCGCGAAAAAAGCCGGACCATCGACGGCGGCGCGGACGACCGATCAATAACCGGGTTACATTGCGTTTGGCCGCAAGCTGCATGATCTCGCGCGCAAGATGGGCTTCGGCTTGCAGGGTGACAACCTCGGCCCCCAATTGTTCTGCCAGCCGGACGGCTTGGGAAATATTGTCTTTTTCGCGGTCCGAAAGCCGGTCGTCCCGTGGCGTTTCGATATGAACGGCAATCCACGGCAGACGTTGCCGTTCGGCCATGCGCTTGGCCGAACGGATCAGTTTTTTGGCAACCGGGCTTTCATTGATACAGACAAGCAACCGTTCCTGCGTTGGCCACGGCCCGCTAACCGCATGGGTTCGCATATAATCAAGAACCTGCGCATCAATGCGTTCGGCCGCAATGCGCATGGCAAGTTCGCGAAGTGCTGTCAGGTTGCCTTTGCTAAAGAAATGTCGCAAGGCACGGCCAACCTGATCGATTATGTAAACCTTGCCATCGCGCAATCGCTGCAACAGATCGTCGGGCGGCAGGTCGATCAGTTCAATTTCGTGGGCTTTTTCCAGAAAACTGTCGGGCAGTGTTTCTCGGACCCGAACCCGCGAAATCCGGGCTACAATATCGTTCAGGCTTTCAAGATGCTGGATATTCAAGGTAGTATAGACATTTATGCCTGCATCAAGCAGTTCATCAATGTCCTGATACCGTTTGTCGTGGCGGCTGCCGGTAACATTGGTATGAGCCAGTTCATCAATGATCGCGATATCGGGTTTGCGCCACAGCAGGGCATCGATATCCATTTCGCCAAACACACGACCACGATGTAACAGGCGTTTGCGCGGTAAAACCTCCAGCCCGCGCAACAGGTTTTCCGTCTCGATGCGGCCATGTGTCTCAACAACACCAACAACCACGTCCCGGCCTTCTTTGCGCCGTTCCTGGGCCGCCTGCAACATGGCATAGGTTTTTCCCACACCGGGATAGGCGCCAAGAAAGATTTTCAGCTTGCCGCGTGCATCCTGCCTTGTTTGTTCGAGCAAGGCATCGGGTGACGGTCTTTTGTCATCTTGATTCGTCATTTCACGTCGATCAAAGCCTTTCATATTGATCCTGTTATGTCAAAAAATCGACGTATCCGGCGCACAAATCGACCCATGAACTGCCGGGTTTCCAACCAGGCATCAGGGCCGGACCCGAGCCGCCCAAGCGACCCGGACCCGGTATCAGACAAGAATTGTGCCTTGTATCAGGATGACAGTTGATCGAGTGCCAGATTCAAAAGCAACACATTCACCCTTGGTTCCCCGATAAAACCCAATACCGGTTTTTTGATTTGTTGACGGACAAGGGCGCGAATTTTGTCTTCGGGAAGATCGCGCGCCCGGGCCACCCGCGAAACCTGAAACAGCGCCCCCGACGGGGAAATATCAGGATCAAGGCCGCTGGCAGACGCCGTAACCAGATCTATTGGCACGGTATTGCCACCATTTTGCATCAACAATACTGACGCACGATGTTTAATCTCGTCAACCAGTTGCCGGTTGGTTGGACCAAGGTTCGATCCGCTTGAATTATCAGCGTCATAGCCATCACCGGCATAGGACGGGCGACCGTGAAAATATCGTTCTCCGGCAAAGTTCTGCCCGATCAGTTTTGACCCGATGACAGTCCCGTTCTTTTCAATCAGGCTGCCATTGGCCTGATCGGCAAACAGGGTTTGCGCAAGACCGGTCATGCCCAGCGGATAAGCGATACCGGTAATGACCGTCATGACAGCGGCCATGCCAATCGCGGGGCGTAATAAATGCAACATTACGATTTCTCCGTTACACAAGACCAAGAGAGGTAATGACCATGTCGATCAATTTGATGCCGACAAAAGGAACGATCAGTCCGCCAAGGCCGTAAATCAAAAGATTGCGACGCAACAGGGCTGCCGCACTGCCCGGCACAAACCGCACCCCGCGCAACGCCAGGGGAATGAGCGCAATAATGATCAGGGCATTAAATATCACCGCCGACAGGATAGCACTTTGCGGGCTTTGCAGCCCCATGATGTTAAGGGCGCCAAGCTGCGGATAGGTTGCGACAAACAAGGCGGGCAGAATGGCAAAATATTTTGCCACATCATTGGCAATCGAAAATGTGGTCAAAGAACCGCGACTGATCAGCAATTGTTTACCAACCCGGACAATCTCGATCAGTTTGGTCGGATCGCTATCAAGATCGACAAGGTTGGCGGCTTCACGTGCGGCCTGTGTGCCGTCATTCATCGCCACACCAACATCGGCCTGGGCCAGTGCCGGCGCGTCATTCGATCCATCGCCACACATCGCCACCAGACGTCCGCCTTCCTGTTCCTGACGGATCAGTTCCAGCTTCTTTTCCGGTGTTGCTTCGGCAAGGAAGTCATCTACCCCGGCTTCGGCGGCAATTGCCGCCGCTGTCAACGGGTTATCCCCGGTGACCATTACAGTACGGATGCCCATGGTGCGCAATTCGGCAAATCGTTCGCGAATACCGGGTTTGATGATGTCTTTTAGGTGTACAACACCCAGTATCTTGCGGTCCGCGGTCACGACCAGGGGTGTTCCGCCCGATTTGGCAATTCCTTCGACAATACGGGAAAGTTCCGGGGTTTGCCCGTTATTGCCGACATGGGCATACACCGCATCCGCCGCACCTTTGCGATATTCATGGCCGTCAATGTCGGCCCCGCTCATGCGGGTTTCGGCACTAAAGGCAATGAATTTGCTCAGATGTGATTTGTCGCCATGAATGTCAAACAGCCGGGTTGCCAGATCGACAATTGATTTGCCTTCGGGCGTTTCATCGGCAAGCGAGGCAATGGCGGCAGCCTCGGCCAGTTCGCGTTCGGAAACGCCTTTGACCGGGGCAAACGCATCGGCCATGCGGTTGCCAAAGGTAATGGTGCCGGTTTTATCAAGAAGCAAGGTATCGACGTCGCCCGATGCCTCGACCGCACGGCCCGATTTGGCAATAACGTTGGCTTTTACCAGCCGATCCATGCCCGCAATGCCGATTGCTGATAATAATCCGCCGATCGTTGTCGGGATCAGGGTAACCAAAAGCGCGATCAGAAACGCTATTGGAATGGATGTGCCCGAAAACAGCGCAAAGGGTTCCAGCGTAACGACGACAATCAGAAAGATAATCGACATTCCGATCAGAAGAATATTCAAAGCAATTTCATTCGGGGTTTTCTGACGTTGTGCCCCTTCCACCATTGCAATCATGCGGTCAAGAAAGCTTTCGCCCGGTTTGGCTGTAATCTTGATTTTCAGCCAATCGGAAACCACCCGCGTCCCGCCGGTAACACCGGACCGATCCCCGCCACTTTCGCGAATGACCGGTGCTGATTCCCCGGTGATTGCGGCTTCATCAACCGAGGCAATACCTTCGATCACATCACCATCAGCCGGAATAATCTCGCCTGTCGCAACCAGAACAACGTCGCCTGGCATCAGATGGCTGCTTGCGACCATTTCGATGTCCAAAATATCATCGCTGCGCAGTTTCTTTGCCTCGGTTTCCTTGTTGGTTGACCGCAGGCTGTCCGCCCGTGCCTTGCCGCGCCCTTCGGCAACGGCTTCGGCGAAATTGGCAAACAGCACAGTAAACCACAGCCACAGGGAAATCTGAGCAAGGGTGGCGATTTCGCCAGCGCCGACAAACAACGCATCAAAGGTAATCACGGACGCCACAACGGCACCGACTTCAACCATGAACATGACCGGGTTTCGGATCATAAAACGCGGATCAAGCTTGCGGAAGGCTTCGCCACTTGCGTGACGGATCAAAGCCCCGTCAAGCAAACGGGATGTATCTTTTTTCATTTTTCAGGTCCTCCGGTCAGTAGACGGTACCGGCCAGCATTGCGAAATGTTCCGCAATCGGGCCCAGTGCCAGTGCCGGGAAGAAGGTGAGACCGCCAACAATCAGAATGACGGCAATCAGAAGCGTAATGAAAAGCGGGCCGTGGGTCGGAAAGGTGCCACCCGAAACCGGCACCGTGTTTTTGGCCCCCAAAGACCCGGCAATTGCCAGAACCGGCACGATGAAGCCATACCGCCCCAGCAACATGGCTATCCCCTGCAGCGTGGTGTGAAACGGTGCAGACGCCCCGAACCCGGCAAAGGCCGATCCGTTATTGCCCGTGGCGGAACTATAGGCATACAGGATTTCCGACAGACCATGCGGGCCGGGGTCCTGCACGGCGGCCACGGCGGCCGGGATGGTTGCGGCAACAGCACCGAAAACCAGAATACCGATTGGCATGGTCAGGATCGCCAAAACTGCCAGCTTGATTTCGCGTGATTCAATTTTCTTGCCCAGATATTCCGGGGTACGACCCACCATCAATCCGGCAATAAAGACGGTCAGAACCACAAATAACAACATGCCGTAAAACCCGGCACCCACACCGCCGAAAACGATTTCGCCAAGTTGCATGTTCAACATTTCGATCATGCCGCCCAGCGGGGTAAAGCTGTCATGCATGGCATTGACCGACCCGTTTGACGCCACCGTTGTGGCATTGGCCCACAGGCTGGAATTGAGGATGCCAAACCGGACTTCCTTGCCCTCCATATTGCCCGAATGCGTGGCAATTGCGATATTGTGGTCAAGCAACGGGTTGCCTGCCTTTTCCGCGCTGTAAATACCGGCAAACCCGGCAACAAACAGAATCGCCATGACGGCAAAAATGGCATAACCCTGCTTTTTATCGCGCACCATCTGGCCAAACAGAAAGCAGAATGCCGCCGGAATCAGCAGGATATAAACCATCTCGACAAGATTGCTCAGCGCTGTCGGATTTTCGTAAGGATGGGCAGAATTGACATTGAAAAAGCCGCCCCCGTTCGTGCCCAGTTGTTTGATCGCAATCTGGGACGCGGCAGGGCCTTGTGCGATGACTTGCTTTGCCCCCTCAAGTGTATGGGCATCGACATAACCATGCAGGTTTTGTGGAACCCCCTGCCAGATCAGGAAGACCGCGGCTATGATTGACAGAGGCAGCAGGATGTAAAGCACCCCGCGGGTCATATCGACATAGAAATTGCCAATATCGCGCACCCGGCGCCCGGCAAACCCGCGAATGACAGCAACGGCAACAGCCATACCGGTGGCCGCACTGACAAAATTCTGCACGGTCAGACCGACCATCTGGCTGAAATATGACAGCGAGGTTTCGCCGCCATAGGCCTGCCAGTTGGTATTGGTAACAAAGCTGACGGCTGTATTGAATGCCATGGCCGATGTCATCGGTGGTAACCCGGCCGGGTTCCACGGCAGCAGGTTCTGAAGCCGCAGAATGGCAAACAGAATTACCCAACCCACGGCATTGAATGCCAATAAGGCGATGGCATAACGTGACCAGTGCTGGGACTGGTTGCTATCGACGCCGCAAATGCGATAAATCACAGTTTCGACCGGCGATAAAACGGGAGAGAACAACGTTTTCCGGCCATCGTAAACCCGGTGCATATAGGCACCCAAAAGTGGCGCACACGCCAGCAGGATCGCGCAATACAGCGCGAACTGGCCCATATCGGTTGTCATTGGAAACTCCGTTAGAATTTTTCGGCCCGGATCAGGGCCCATAACAGATAGATAAACAGTGCCGCTGCAATCGCGGCACCCAAGGCATAACCAATCATTGAATGCTCCTAGAGGCGTTCACAGCCGCGAACGGCAAGGGCAAACAAGCCGAACGCGCCAAGCGCCAATCCGGTGTAAATCAGGTCGAGCATGGAAATACTCCTGCAATGTTCATCGTAAACACGCAGAGCCTAAAGTTTATGGGCGTAAAAAAACGATGCTGAATACATGTGATCGGCATAAAAAAAGCGTAAAAAATGCATTTATACTCCGTCTGTCCTCAAACCTGAAAATTCTGGTATGGGACGATACGGAAGGCATCGGAGACCAGACTCCGCCACCGCGATGCATATGGCGCGCATGGTGATGGGCACGAAGGCCGCGAAGAGGACGATGACGGCTGATCTTGAGCGTCACAAAATTTCGATGCCATCATGGTTTATTTTGCTTTTTCATACCCCATATGAACAAGCTCTGACTCTCAAGGTCGAAGAAATGAAATATATATTTCAACAATATTTTTTCTACCCTCACTTGAAGATATGGCTAAAACAACGGCATACTATATTTTATGGGTTGGGTTTTCATCGAAAGACTTCAATGAAAAAATAACAAGTAATCCAAAGCGCTTGGGGTGAGCGGTTGGTAACGACGACAATGTTTGAGGGGGCCTACACTGAAAGATAAGCGGGTAAATTCGGGGTCGGGGAACGATCACTATCCTTTGACATCGCCACAGGCCGCAATCTGGCTGGATCAGGACAGGGGAAATGATCCTGCCAGATACAATATTTGCAATGTCATAAGGTTTGAAGGCAACCTTGATATTGCTGTGTTGCATCAGGCGATAATCCGGACGGAGCAGGAAAACGACGTTCTGCGTCTGCGGTTTGCCAGTAACGGGGGTGAAATTTCGCAATCGTTTGCGCAGGTCTGTTTGCCGACAGACTTCAGCGTGGTCGATTTGCGTTTTGCCGACGATATTGAGGCATCCGCAAATGAAGAAGTCACCTTCGCCCGTACCCGTCTGATTGGCCCGACAGCAGATACAAACTGCCGTCACCGGTTGTTGCGACTGGGCGATGACTATTACTGGTGGGTCCGGGTTTATCATCATCTGGTTTGCGACGGGTTTAGCGGCAATGTGATGGCGGACCGGGTTGCTGAAATATATCGTGCGGTGCAATCCGGTGTTGCCGTGCCCCAAACGGCCTTTGAATCCTATCTTGGCTTTATTTCGTCAGAGATGGCCTATCCTGCCAGCCCGTCTTATCAACGCGATATTGCTTATTGGACGGAACGGTTGGCGCTGGACAAACCGGCGACACGTTTTTCGTCACGTGCGGATCGTTATTCCCCCCGTCAGTTGCAGCTTGTGGAAAGGATGAGCCGGGAAAAGTTGGCGGTTCTTGAAGATGTTGCCAAACAATGTCGGACCTCGTCAACGGCGGTGATGATGGCGACCTTTATGATCCTGCTGGCCGAGGTCAGCGCAGATCGTCATCCCGTTATGACGGTGCCGCTGTTGAACCGGTTGGGCCGCAAGGAACGAAACATGCCCGGCACGTTTTCCTGTGTCGTGCCGTTTGACGTTAATCTTGATGAACATGCCAGTTTTGCCGAACTGGCCCAAAGCATCTTTGCACGTGTTCGCCGTGATGTCCGTCATATCCGGTTAAGCCCGGTGCGTATGCGGGCGGCCAATTTGGGGGGCAAAAGCCTTTCGGGCAGTGGTGCGTATTTTAACAGTCTTGGTTTATTGCCCCCGCTGGATTTTGGCGATGTTACAGCACGGCACAAGAATGTTTATAATGGCCCGGTTACAGATATTGGCCTGGTCTATCTGATCGAGACCGTGGGCGGTGATGATCAGGAAGCGGAACTGGTTTGGCAATATAATGCTGCGCGGATTGATCACGAAACGGTTGGACTGATTTCAAAGCGGTTTCATGAGCTGCTAGATGCCATTTTGGCAGATACCGGCAAACAACCGGTGGCATTCATGACAAAAATCGGCCGCGATGCTTATCGGGGTTTGTGTGATGACGTTACGGAAGCTGCCCGGGAAGACGTCGGGGTGGGGGATGCTCTCCCAACCGAAGATCTGGAACTGGTTACAGAAATTGGCCGTATCTGGCAGGGCCTGATCCAGATCGACGAGATCGCGCCAGATGATAATCTGTTTGAAATTGGCGCGCATTCGTTGCTGGTGCCCCGTGCACAATATGCGCTGTCAAAACTTGCCGGGCGACAGATTGCGTCGGTCGAGATTTTTGAACATCCAACCGTTCGCTCATTTGCGCGACATATTGGTGCCGGGCAACGGGCAAACGGACCCGTTGTTAACGGGGATGAACACGTGGCGGCGCAACCGCATCAAACCCGGTCGTCGCAACAAGTACAGGCAGTTTCGTCTGTTGCGTCTGCGATGCCCTTTGTCCTGAAACTGTCGGCGAAGACACCGGCCGCACTGGACGATGAAATTGCCAGTTTGCGCAACCGGGTTGCCGATATTGCGGGTGCCGGGAACCTGATAAATCTGCATGATCTGACGGCGCATCTTTCACACAAGCGCCCCTGTTCTGTGCGAACCGCCATTATTGCGACAGACCGTGAGGCTGTCATTTCGGCATTGGCCGATGAAAAATCACCGGCCCGCATTTCGGGAAGGGTGCCCGATGTGCCACCATCCGTTATTTTGCTGTTTCCGGGGCAGGGGTCGCAGCGACCTGGCATGGCCCGCACCTTGTATGATGCCGATACGACGTCGGCGGAACTGATTGACCGGGCCTGTGCCATGGTGTCCCGTCTTTCCGGCCCCGATGATTTGCGGGACCTGTTATTGTCCGCTAGCCAAAACGCCGATGACAGTGAACGCCTTGCCAGGACCGGGCGGACCCAGCCCGCCCTGTTCATTTTTGAATATGCCCTGGCCGATTATTTGGTCCGAAGGGGTGTGTCGCCTGCGGCGCTGGCCGGGCACAGCATTGGCGAATATGTTGCGGCCTGTCTTGCCGGTGTGATGTCGTTTGATGACGCCTTGCGGTTGGTTGTTCTGCGCGGACGGCTGATGGCATCAACCGAACCTGGCGCGATGTATGGCGTTTCGATGGTCGCGGCCGATATGGCTGATTTACAGGCGGTGTTTGGGCCTGAATTGTCTATTGCATCGGTAAACGGCCCGCGCCAGTATGTTGTTGCCGGATCAATCGACTGTATTGACAGGCTTGAGATATATCTGCGTGCGAAGGGAAAACCCGGGCAGAGATTGGCTGTTTCCCAGGCGTTTCATTCCTCAATGATGGATCCGATCCTTGATGAATTTCGCCAAATCGTTGCCTTAGTCGAACTTTCGGCACCAAAAATTCCCATCCAGTCGAACCTGACGGGGCAGTGGTTGTCCGATGCTGATGCGATGGACCCTGATTATTGGGTAAGCCATTTGCGCAATACGGTCCGCTTTGCCGATAACATAAAGGGGCTGGCGGCGGCGTTGCCCGATGCGTTCATGGTTGACTGCGGGTTTGGCAATACAGCCAGCAGGCTGGCGGCGGTTAATGGCGTTAACACCAAGCAGTGCATTCCCCTGCAACCGGCATCAAAACCCGAAACGGGCATAGACCCTGACGACGCGGGTTTACTGGCTTTGACACGCGCCCTGGCAAAAATGTGGGTACTGGGTGTTGCGGTTGATTTTGATGTCACAAAGCATGTGTCTGAAAACGGGCATTATCCGGTTGTGGCATCGTTTAGCGCGCATCCGGCGATAGAGGGCCAATGGCTTGCCCGGCGCGACCTGCCGCCGGATGACAGCTATCACATTATCACCAGCTTGCGTTTGCCCGATGGAACCGAATTTTCGCAATTGCAGTCGGTGCTGGAACGGATCATTGCCCGGCACGAAACGTTGCGTTCAACCTTTGTCGAGAATGAAGGTGAACTGGTTCAGCGGGTTCATGCCCATATGTCGATCCCCTGTGTGCGCCTTGATCAGTTCGAGGATATTCGCACCGGCCTGTTTGATCTGGAAAAAGGGCCGCTTGCCCGTTTTGGATATTTGGACCAAACACAGGCGCGGCCACCCCTGCTGGCGATTGCGATTGACCATTTGTGTTTTGACGGCCAGTCGCTGGCATTGCTTCAGGCCGACATATCGGCCGAGCTATTGGGCGGTGTGCCTGTGCCATCCTGCCCGGCACAGATCCTTGCCGAACGGGCCAGACAGGGCCTGACAGGCGCACGTGGCCAAAATGCGCGGGCATTCTGGCGGACGCGGGCCGAAACTCTGCTGGCAGAGCGGTTACCGGCTGATCCATTAACGGGGCAGGGCACGGATGACGGGGGTAGTGGGAAACGCCTGTTTATTCGGCTGTCACCGCAGCAAACAGTCGCGCTTGAAACCTTGTCGCGGCATGTCAGCAGGTCGACCCGAACGGCCCTTTGGTCCGCCCTTGTGATAGCTGTTCTTGCGCGTCACAAAGAAAGCGGATCAGCGGTTCTGGGGCTTCCCTTTGCCGGGCGGGTGGACCAGGATAGCCGACAGGCACTGGGTTGTTTTGCCAATGTTTTACCGATTGCCATTGCGCCTGATATGACGCGGGGACTGGCGGATCTTGTTCAACAGGTTGGTCGCGAAATCCTGTTAATGATGGATGTGCAGGATTATCCGCTGTCGCGCTTGAGCATGGATCTTTCTGCAATGGCGCACGGCCCTGTCGGCCTTCCGTTTGACGCGGTAAGTGTCATTGAAATCAATGAAGATATTGACGATATTGACGACATTGATTTTGGTGCGGGAAAATTCCCCCTGATGGTTGCCCTGGTCAAATGCGGGTCAGGCACCCATTTGGCGATTGAATATCAAACATCAATTTATGGCACCCGCTGGGCCGAACGATTTGCCGATCATTTTTTGACATTTGTCTGTTCCTGCGCTGTAAACCCCTTGCATCCGTTAGGCGGGGTCGGGTTATTGCCCGCGCATGACAAACAGCTTCTTTTAACGGCCTGGAATGATACCGGGTCGGATTATCCGCGCAATTGTGGTTTGGGCGAATTGCTTGCCAGGCGTATTGGCGACCCGGCATGTGCGGGCCGAATTGCCATTGATGATGGCAAAAACACAATGACCTATCGCGACATGGGGCCAAGGCTTGCGGCGATTTCGTCTGCATTGGATGATATTGGCGTTCTGCCGGGCGATATTGTTGGCCTGGCCGCGGCACGCGGTTTTGAAAGCATCCTGACCCTTTTGGGTATTGCCTGGCATGGCGCGGCCTATTTGCCAATTGACAAGGCACTGCCGCCCCGGGCCGTGGGTGACCTTATGTCTGAATGTGGCGCAAGGACGCTGCTGTGTGATGCGGGCGAATATCAACGCCTGTCAGACCTGCAACAGAAATTCCAGTTGGCAGGGTTGCCCGACGGGGTCGGGCAAAATGGCTTTTTGGGTAAGCCTTTCGGTGAAAGAACCGGTAATGACCTTGCCTATGTCATGTTTACATCGGGGTCCACGGGAACACCAAAAGGGGTATTGGTACCAAACCGCGCTGTTGCCCGGCTGGTTCTCCACAATAAAAGTTTGTCCTTTGATGAAAATGACGTGATCGCACAGGCCGCCCCGTTGGGTTTTGATGCGTCAACACTGGAAATTTGGGCCGCCCTTTTAAATGGCGGACGCCTGTGCATTATTGAAGATGACGCCCTGTTTGACCCCGATACGCTTCGCGATGCCCTTGGGCGCGGTGCGGTGTCAACCATGTGGTTGACCGCCAGCCTGTTTAACCGCATCGCCGATGAGGCACCAGCGACTTTCGCGGCGTTAAAACGCTTGCTAAGCGGGGGCGAAGTCTTAAGCCCGGCGCATGTTGCGATGGTCAGGGCGGCCTGCCCGGATCTGATCCTGATCAATGGTTATGGGCCGACTGAAAATACAACATTTACCTGTACGCACGTCATTGGCGATGACGATATTTTATCGGGCAACATCCCTGTTGGGACGCCGGTTGGCAACAGCCGGGTTTATATTCTTGATGCACACGGGGAGGTTGCCCCGATCAATGTTTGGGGTGAATTATATGCGGCGGGGGATGGGTTGGCACTGGGTTATAGTGGTGCCCCGGAGCGGACCAGCAAGGCATTTGTTCAGCTAAAGTGTCTGGGGGACGAGCGGTTATATAAAACCGGTGATCGCGCCCGGTGGCGTGCCGATGGTGTGATCGAATTTGGCGGGCGCAACGATGGCCAGGTTAAAATTCGCGGGCACCGGATTGAGCTTGGCGCCGTCGAAAGAAAGCTGTCCATCCTTGACGGCATTCGTACGGCCTGCGTGATGCCAATTGGCAGCGGTGCCGACGCCGTTTTGGGTGCTGCGATCGCGGCGGATAATGATATGCGTGATGTTTGGACGGGCGCGCTTGCCAGGGATCTGCCGGGCTATATGGTTCCCGAACGCATCGTTGTTCTTAAACATTTACCAGTTACGGCAAATGGCAAGGTGGATCGTAACAAACTGCACAAGATCCTGTTGGCACAAGACGCACCCGTTGCGATGCAATCAACGGTAAATGGCGATGACGCACAACTTGTTATCGACCAGTTTGGCGTGTTATTTGCCGGGCAGGAAATTACACCCGCATCGGATTTTTTCGCACTTGGCGGGCATAGCTTAACGGCCATGCGCCTCGCCGGCATGATCGAAAAACAGACCGGTTTTCGGCCCAGGTTACAGGACATTTTTAGCGCGCGAACGGTCGCCAGTCTGGCGCAACTGATTGCACGCAATCAGCAGGTTGCGGTTAAAAACACATTGCCCCGGGCGCAGGGCGACAGTTTTCCGTTATCAAGCGGTCAGGCACGGTTGTGGGTTTTGCAACGCTTGCAGCCCGACCTGGCGGTTTATTCTGTTCCGGCAACGTTGGAGATTGCGGGGGCCATTGATGTGGCCGCATTGCAACGCGCCCTTTATGCGCTGCAAGAACGCCAGCACGTCTTGCGATTGCGTTTCCGAACCGATATGGGGCACCCCGATGGGGTAAGCCAGTATCTGGCACCCGGTGGCGACTGGACCTTGCGCCATCATCACATGGATGAAGAAACGGCGCGCCGTTTCATTGAACAGGAAATAGCCCGCCCCTTTATTCTTGATGATGCGCCAATGGCACGCGCAGACTTGCTGACACTTGATCCCGACCGTCACTGGTTGATGATTTCGTTGCATCACGCCATTTGCGATGGCTGGTCAATGCCCATCCTTTTGCGCGAACTTTCGGCATTTTACGGGGCCGAAACCGGCGGAGCTGCGCCTTGTTTGCCAAATATTGAACGGCATTATGAAGATTTCGCAAGCTGGCAACATGACTTTTTGAAAAACAGCGCGGGCAAGGCCGCCATCGGGCGCTGGAAAGAACGGTTGTTGCCGCTTTGCGAGCCGCTGGCCCTGCCGACGGACCATCCACGCCCGGCAGAGCGGCGCTTTTGTGGCGATTTTCTTGATTTTGACATCGATGCCGACAATCAAGGTTTAATTGACGCGGCCGCAACGCGGTATGGCACCACAGCCTTTAACATTCTGACGGCTCTGGTGCAGGTTCTGCTTTATCGCCACTGTGGTCAAACCGATATTCCCCTGGGGATGCTGGTGGCCGGGCGAGAGCACGCAACCCTTGATGATACCATTGGATTTTTCGTCAATACCGTGCCCTTGCGCCAAAATATCGACCCGGAAGCCCGGTTTGCGCAACATCTTGCCCAAACCGGCAAAACCATCTCGGATGCACTCTTTGATCAGGCGGTGCCGTTTGAAGGCATCGTGAATGCGGTAAATGCACCACGTGATCTGTCGCGCAATCCGTTATTTGATGTTCTTGTGGCCTGGCAGGATGCCATGCCCGAGATGGGCCATTTGGGCGATGCAAGGCTTTCATTGGTCGAGACCAGGTTTCCCTATGCCAAATTTGATTTAGGCTTTTATTTCTGGCGTGCAAATGGTGCTGTGCGGGGGCAGGTTGAATTTGACACCGATCTGTTTGATCCTGCCACGATCAACGGCTTTGTCACCCGCCTGAACATCCTGTGCCGGGCGGCATTGAGCGCGGGCGAAACCACGCCCATTGCGCATCTTGCCATGATGCCAGCGGGCGAACGGGCGCTGATTGATCAGTTTAATGCCACGGCGTACGATATGCCGGTTGAACGCTGTATTTCAGCCCCCTTCCTTGATCAGGTTACGGATACACCCGATGCGATTGCCGTTATGGATGAGGACGGCGCGCTGACCTATGCACAGTTTGCGCGCCGCGCGGCGGGCATTGCGGCCAGATTGCGTGCGGCATCTGTTGGCTCTGGCGATGTGGTGGGCATTGCGGTTCGGCGGTCGATCAATATGCTGGCCGCGGTTCATGGCACCTTGCTTGCCGGGGCGGCGTATAGTCCGCTCGACCCGGACCATCCTGCGCAACGCCGCTGCGATATGCTTGAAGATCTTGGCGCGGCATCGGTGGTGGTAACAACGGCAGACTGTGCCGGTTTGTTTGACGGCACCAAAACCATCCTGATTGACGGGGACGAAGACGGGGATATTCCCGCCCTTGCAAGCAGGGCCGATGATCTGGCCTATGTGCTGTTTACCTCGGGTTCTACGGGGCGACCCAAAGGGGTTGAAATTGTTCATCGTGGCGTTCTGAACCGTATCTTATGGATGCAGGATGCGTTTCCGATTGGGCCGGGCGATGTGATTTTGCAAAAAACGCCGATCACGTTCGATGTGTCCGTGTGGGAGCTTTTCTGGTGGTCATGGACCGGGGCAAAGGTTGTTTTGCCTGCTCCCGGTGCCGAAAAAGACCCGCAGAAGATCGCGACCGAGATTGACCGCCATCAGGTTACAACGATTCATTTCGTGCCGTCGATGCTGTCAACTTTTCTGTTCGCGATTGAAAGCGGCATGGTTGATATTGCCAAATTGTCCAGTCTGCGTCGGGTATTTGCCAGTGGCGAGGCACTTGATGGGGCGACGGTGCGGCGATTTAACGATATTTTGTATCAATCGTTTGGGACCGAACTGCACAATCTTTATGGCCCGACCGAGGCCACCGTCGATGTAACCTGGCAATCCTGTTCGCCCCATAAAACCGGTTCGATTGTTCCCATTGGGAAACCTATTGCCAATACCACGGTGCAGATCCTTGGCCGCGAAATGGATGTGCTGCCCATTGGTGTTATCGGCGAAATCGTTCTGGGTGGGTCACAAATTGCGTTGGGCTATCGCAATCGACCGGACCTGAGCGCCGAGAAATTCCCTCAAGACCCGCAAAACCCCGGCGGGCGGCTGTATCGCACAGGGGATCTTGGCCGTTGGCGTCGTGATGGATCGGTGGAATATCTGGGGCGCATTGATCATCAGGTTAAAATTCGCGGGTTCCGAATTGAATGCGGCGAGGTCGAAACCGCCCTTGAAAGCCATCCGGCGATTGAGCGCGCCCCGGTCAAGGCCGTCAAGGTTGGCGAGCTTGATGAACTTCATGCGTTTGTTCTGGGTTCGGATGATCTGACGGTTGCGGAGGTGCGCGAACATTTGCGCCATCACCTGCCCGAATACATGATCCCGGCGCGGTTCTTTGCGATTGACCATTTACCCCAAACCAGCAGCGGCAAGGTGGATCGCAACGCTCTTTCCGGTCGATTGATGCGTACGGTTAAAAGTGGTGATGGCCTTTCTGTGACCCCGCAGGAAACGGCTGCCAAAACCGATATGCAGGTTTCGGCGCTGGAAGAAAAACTGCGTCGTGTGTGGCAGGACGTTTTGCCCGGTGTTGAGCCAACGCGCGATGACGGATTTTTTGAAATCGGCGGCAATTCGTTGTTGCTGTTACGCTTGTTTGAAAAAATAAACGGTATCTGGCCGGGCAAGATCGGCATTGCCGATTTGTTTGCCAACCCGTCAATCGCGCGTCAGGCCGAATATCTGTCGGGGCAGGATGCACATTTTGTAACCGGGCCGCAGTCGATGATTGCCGGGAACAGGTTTACCAGCAACGAACCCATCGCCGTTATCGGCATCGGTATTCGGGTTGCCGATGCCGAGGATCTGGAGCGTTTCTGGCAGAATATTGCGTCGGGCCGGGATCATGTTCGTGCCTTGCCCATATCGCGGGATGAGGAAACCCGCGATCTTCTGGCCGTTATGGGCCGGGCTGTTCCGATAAAGTTTCGTGAAGCCGCCTATCTTGACAACATTTTTGATTTTGATGCGGCCCGGTTTCGCATGGCCCCTGTTGATGCCGGGTTGCTGGACCCTGAACAACGTTTGTTTATCGAAACAGCGTTAAGGGCGATGGAAGATGCCGGATATGGCGGCAATGCATTGCGCGGCCAGAAAGTGGGCGTTTTTGCGGGCGGCGGTGCCAACCCGGTATGGCGGGTTGCCATGGACCATGTGGCACAAAGCAAGGCGGAACAGGTTTTCGCCCTGAATGTACCCTCCAATATTGTTACGCGGCTGTCATTTTTGAAAGACTGGCGTGGTCCGGCCCAGGTGGTCGATACCGCATGTTCATCGTCGCTGGTGGCCGTACATCAGGCTTGTCAGAACCTGCGCGACGGCACATGTACGATTGCCGTTGCCGGTGGGGCAAAAGTATTGCCCAGCCCGCCCGATGCCGCCAGCGGATTTAGCATTGATTCCTCTACCGCCCGCACACGGGCCTTTGATGCAAATGCCGATGGCACTGGCATGGGCGAAGGCAGTGTTATTTTTGTTTTAAAGCCGTTAAGTGCGGCCTTGCAGGATGGCGATAACATTCATGCCGTTATTCGCGGCAGCGCGGTTAATCAGGATGGATCATCAAGCGGGGCAGCCGCCCCCAACCCGGTAATGCAGGCCGAGGTTGTTCGCCAGGCCGCGCAGGCGGGCGATATTGATTTGGCAAGCATATCGTATTTCGAAGCCCACGGGACGGGAACGGCGCTGGGCGACCCGATTGAAATTGACGGCCTGACGCGGGCCTTTGCCGATGTTGCACCAAATGCCGATCGGGCCTTTATCGGATCGGGCAAGGGCAATTACGGCCATCTTGATGGTGCCGCCGGGGCACTGGGCCTTGCACGTGCCATTATGGCATTGCGTCATGATCAGGTGCCACCACAGCCGTTTTACGAAAGGCCAAACCCCAAAATCGATTTTGCCCGTGCCCCGGTCCGGGTTGCCGCCCGGCTTGAAAAACTTCCTGATCGTGGTGTTCCACGCCTGGCGGGGATTAGTTCGTTCGGGTTAAGCGGCATTAACGCCCATATCGTGATCGAGGCTGCTCCGGTTCGCTCGCCAATTACACGCATTGGCGATGATGATGAAGGTTACTTTGTTGTTGCATTGTCGGCCAGCAACCCCGATGCGCTGCGCGATTATGGCAAGAACCTGTTACGCAGGTTGCAAAATGACCCGGACCTGAAGGTCCGCGATATTGCGTTTACGCTTGCAACCGGGCGCGATAGCCTGAAGTATCGGTTTGCGGTTGCCGTTCGCGACAGCGATGCGTTGCAAAATTATTTGCAACAGCTTGCTGCCGGAACGGGCGATTTCAGCGCCACGGCAAATGCCGACCAAAATCGCAAGGTAAATGCTGTTGCCCGCGACAAAGCCGCCGCGCAAGTGCAAATTGCCGCCTATCTTGACGGTGCGGTTCTGGTCTGGCCTGAAAAATCAAAGGCGCGGCGGGTTTCCTTGCCGCCGTCGCCCTATGTTCGAAAAACCTGCAAACCGGTATTCGAGGTTAAAACAAGCGGTGCTGTGTCGCTGCTTCAGGGGCCGATTGAAACGGCAGCAGGGCGCAGTTTTGCCATTGCGGTTAATGATCCTGCATTTTGGCCGACAAACGAACACAGATTGAACGGCCAGCCAACCCTTGTTGGCATGGCGGTTCCGGCCTTAATGGCACAAGCTATTCGGCAATTGGGGGATGGGGCGCAACCGGCAACGGTTTCCGATCTGGTTTGGCATCAGGCATTGGTTGCCAGCGCCCTACCGAACGGTAACGTAACCCTGACATTTGCCAATGATGGCCAGGTGGAACTGGGCGGACGGCTGAAAAATGGTCAATGGCGCGTTTTTGCCAGCGCGCATTGGGACCAGAACGTCGTACCCGCATACGATAGCCCAATGTCGTTGGATGCAGTGCGGGCCAAAGCGAATATTTTTGTGCCAATTGCGACCTTTAACGAGAATTTCGGTTCAATATCGACCAGCCCGCGCTGGGATTGTGTCGTGTCGTTGCATTGTGATGAGCAAAAGACGACCGCGATTAAACATCTGCGTTTGCGGTCTGATTATCATGCCGATCTTCAAAATTGGCTGTATCATCCGGCCCTTGCCGATGCCGCTTGTAGCATGGCGTTAAATGATGCTGACAGGGGATCGGTGCCCGTTGGCATTGATCAGGTTATCGTCTATGGCGTGCCAAGTGCCGAGGTTTTTGCCTGTGGCGAAATGCAACCCTCGGGCCGTCTCAACGTAACGTTGTTTGATGTAATAAGCGGTGATCCCGTCCTGGCTGTAAACGGTATCCGCTTTGCCAAGGCGGGGCAAAATAGCCAAAACGGGCATCCTGAATTACTTAAAACATACTGGAAACCGGCAAATCTGAAACCACAGGCCGTTGTTGCGGGCTGTTTGTTTATTACGGATGGCGATTTTTGGCCGGTATCGGGCGATCATCGTTCTGTTCATCCCCAAACGCTGGATAAAGCAACTTTTGTTGATATTTCCAACGTGGTTGTGGCCCTGCAATCCGGGCCGGATGCGGCCTTTCGAACGGCAAGTGTCCTTCGGAATGTTTTGCGCAATATGGCCGGAAAGTTGCGGTTGGTTGTGGTTGGGTGTGGGGCGTTCGAGGTGGGCAATGATGTTGCCATCGACCCCGATCAGTCCGCTGCAGCAGGTGTTGTTATTGGCGTTGCGCATGAAGAACCCAAATTGGTCCTTAGCTATGCCGATATAACGCCCGATGCGGTTTTGGAACATATTGGATCAGAACTGGCCTTTATGCCCTTGCGTGATCCGGTTGCCCTTTATCGCGATGGTCAACGGTTTGTGCGCGATTTGCGCGGCCTTGCAGCCGCAGATACCGCTAAAAAATCAATCTGGCCCGATGATGGGGTCTGTGTGGTTACAGGCGGGGCCGGTGGATTTGGCTTGGTACTGGCCGAAGAAATGGCGCTTAACGGCAAGGTGCGCCTGGCATTTGTCGGCCGCCGTGCCGAAGATGATCTTGATGCGGACACGCAAAAACAGGTTGCCGTTTTGCGTGGCAAAGGCATCGATATTTCATTGTTTTCCTGTGATGTGTCGGACCGCAAATCTCTTGATGAAACGCTGGGACATATCAGAACCGCTTTAGGCCCGATTACGGCGGTGGCCCATGCCGCAGGCATTGCCGATGGCGGTTTTCTGGCCTTGCGCGATATGGATAAATTTGACGGTATTTTATCGGCAAAAATTGACGGCGCGCGCAACCTCGATCAATTGACGATAAACGACCCGGTTCAGGCCTTTGTCATGTTTGGCAGCCTGACGGCGATTACAGGCGCGGCCGGCCAATCGGCTTATTGTGCCGCCAATGCCTTTTTGGATGGGTTTGCATTTTATCGCCGCTCCAAGGGCCTTCCGGCAATGGTGATAGACTGGTGTACGCTGTCTGATCAGGGCATGGCAGCGCGCAATAACGTTGTTCTTCACGCTGGCGCGTGGATGACGCCCGCACAGGCGGTCTCGATATGGTGCAATGCCCTGTGCTGCAATCTTGCACAGGTTACCATCCTTGATCCCGCTGTTCTGGAAAGCCAGAATGTGCCTGAACTTGTCGCAAATACAAATAGTGCGGCCAGCATTGTGCCTGTCATATCGCCGCAAAACGGAACGTCACGCATTGCAGCGATCTGGGCGGAAACGCTTGGGTATGACAATGTTGATACGGGCGAAGATTTCTTTGCCCTTGGCGGAGATTCGATTACCGGGATGCAAATTGTTGACCGGATGAATGCCGAACTATCGCTATCACTGACAATTTCCGATTTGTTTTCAGCATCGACAGTATCGGCGATCGCAGAACTGGCTGGGGTCAACACGCCTGAACCGGCTGTTATGGCATCGCCTGTGAATGCTGAATTGCAAAAGGCAGACCCGTTAAGCGCAATCAGTAAAATCTGGGCCGAGACGCTGGGTTATGATGCGGTTGATCCGGCGGAAGACTTTTATGCGCTGGGCGGGGATTCCATCACCGGTATGCAGATCGTTGATCGCATCAATGGTGAACTTGGTTCTTCGATTAATCTGGTTGATCTGTTTGAGCATTCGACGGTTGTTGCCCTGGGCAGGAAACTGTTTGATCTGTGGCCGGAGCCGCGCCGGGCCGATGATGGCGAATTGGTGATCAATGGATTTAGCGATGCGCCAGCGGCTTATCTGGCGTCGCCAAACCACGATAGCGCGGGTCATTCGGCCCCGCATCGGCATGATGTGGCGAAATATCCGGTCGCGCCCGAACAATTGTCGGTGTTGAATGCCGGGCAAAAGGGAAATATGGGAACGGCGTTTAATTTGCCCCATGCCTTTTTGCTAGACGATAGCATTAACCTTGCTCAATTGTGTGACGCCATCGGGCAACTGGTTGCCCGTCATGAAATTCTTCGTACCCGCATATCCCAGCAGGATGATGTGTGGCAGATGGAGGTTCTGGACTCGGTTGACGCACGACCCGACCTGACACCTGTTCTGATCGAAGATCAACTCGAAGACGCCTGTGCCGGGTTGGTAACATCGTTTGATCTTGACCGGGAAATACCGGTTCGCTGGAAAATTCTTGCCGATCCGTCCGGGCGAAATGCGTTGTTTTTCGATATTCACCATGTGCTGGCAGACGGATTTACCACCGAACTTTTGTTTGCCGATTTGTTTGACTTATATCGCGGCACTACACTGCCGCCCCTTAAACGTCAGTTGCATGATTACGCGGTGTGGAGCCAGTCGGCGGAAAATCAGGCGCGATTGGACGATGCCAAAAATTATTGGCAATCACTTTATCGCGGTGCGTTGCCAAAATTCGATCTGCCCTCAGATCGGCGCAGGCCTGCTTTTCATACATTTACCGGGGACATTACTTCGTTCGAGGTTGATGCTTCGTTGCTGGCCGATGCCCGTAAATTCGCCGCCGGGCAGCGCGTTACAATGTTTACCCTGATCCTGTCGACATGGTTTACCGTTTTGTCGCGATTGGCCGAAACCGACGATATGGTGATCAGTGTTCCTGTCGATTCCCGTGATGCAAGCGGGTTCAGGGGCGTGCCGGGCATGATGGTGTCGCTGTTGCCGTTACGCATGCAGATCAATGACGGCGACACAGTCAAAGCCTTTGTGGAGAAAATGCAAAGGCATCATGTTGATGCCATGCGTCATCGCGCCTATTTTCTTGATCGGTTGCTAGATGACCTGTGCCCCCCGGCGGCACCGGACCGGACGCTGTTATCCGAAGTGACGCTTTCTTATATGAACTATCAGGCTGCGCCGAATGATGCGAATACGCATATTCCGCCGATCGGCTTGATGCGCCATCATTGCAAGAACGATCTTGCAATTTTTGTCCGCGATGTTCCGGGACGAATGACGATTTCCTTTGATTATTACGTCGACCTGTTTGACCGGGCGCGGATGGAGGATTTGGGACGCATTTTCGTAACAACATTGCGCCAGTTGATTACAAACGACAGTCAGCATCTTGACGCGATCAGTTTGTTGCCAGGCGATCAGGCGGCACAGCTTGCCGATTGGGAAAATGGTCCTGATGTTGCGATACCTGCACAGGATGGGCTGTTTGCGCAGTTTGCCAAACAGGCGGCCTTGTCGCCAGATCATTGCGCGGTGCGGGATGCAACCGGTGCCTGGAGCTATGCCCGGCTTATGGCACGGGCAGGGGGCATTGCCCGTTACCTTGAAAACAGCGGAATCGGGCAGGGCGATCTTGTCGCGCTGCATATTGACCGGGGTCGCGACGCGGTGGCGGCGATGCTGGGGATTGTCGCCCTTGGCGCGGGTTATGTGCCGCTTGATTCCGCCTATCCGGCAGAACGCAATCATTTCATTCTGGGCGACAGCGCCGCACGATTGGTTCTGGTTGATGATGCGGGCAAGGCATCGCTGGGCGATCTTTCATCCCAGGGTGTTGACATGTGCCATGTTGGCAATATTCCCGATGCCGGAAGTGATTTTGTGCTCCCCGTGCTTGAGACCCCGCAAGGTGCCCCGGCTTATCTGATGTATACCTCGGGTTCGACCGGAACGCCCAAAGGTGTGTTGATTGAACAGGGTGCTGTGCTGCGTTTGGCCCTGGGGGCGGACTATGCCGGGCTTTTTGCCGGTGCGGTTATGGCACAGGCGGGACCGCTGGCATTTGACGCGGCGACTTTGGAAATTTGGGCACCTTTGCTCCATGGCGCTGAAATTGCCGTGATCGGGCGCGATACCGTGCTGGACCCGGTGCAGTTTGGTGCTGCACTTGACGGGTTCGGTGTGACCACGATGTATCTAAGCGTCGGGCTGTTTAATCGACAGGTTGATGTCGATGCCGAAAGTCTTGCCCGCCTTTCTGTTCTTATGATCGGCGGGGAAAGCATTAGCAAATCGCATGTTCGCAAATTTATGGAAAAATGCCCTGATACCCGGCTGTTTAACGGCTATGGGCCGACGGAAAGCACCACATTTGCCGCGATAACCGCCATTCTTGCATCCGATGTGTGCAACGATAGCGATTTTACAATCATCGGGCGGCCGATTGCCCATACAAGAACGCTGATCCAAGATGCCAACGGGTTGCGGGTGCCGGTGGGTGCCTGGGGCGAATTAATGATTGGCGGCGACCGGTTGGCCCGCGAATATTGGCAACGCCCCGACCTGACCGCCGAGAAATTTATCGCCGACCCGGATCGTCCGGCAGGGCGCCTTTATCGTACCGGCGATATTGCCCGGTGGACCCGCGACGGGCGGATCGAGTTTGGCGGACGGCGCGATAACCAGATCAAACTGCGCGGTTTTCGCATTGAACTTGATGAAATAGAGCACCAGTTACAGCAAGCGCCATTCCTTCAGAATGCGGTGGTTCTGTTTAATCAGGACGGTGTCAATGGCGGCGAGATTATAGCCTGCATTCAGGCATCGGCAGCGCAAGAGCCAGTATCGTCCGATACCCGCATTGCCGAGTTGCAGGCCTGGCTGGGCAAGCGCCTGCCAGGATACATGATCCCGGCTAAGTGGTATTGGGTGGATGATATTCCGGTTACCGCCAATGGCAAGGTTGATCGTGCCGAACTGCTGGATCAGGTCCGCACGCAATCACCCGCCGGAACACAAGCTGGCATTGTTGATACTGTTTTGTTGCCCGAAGAACAGGTCATTGCCGATATTTTCAGCGATGTTTTCCAGGTGCCGGTTCAAGACCGAAATACCGGGTTTGCCGCACTTGGCGGCCATAGCTTGATGGCGATCCGGATTGTTAATCGCATTGCAGATCGTACTGGCAACCGTATTAGCATGGCCGATTTCTTTGCCAGCCCCACGATTGCGGCCTTGGCCCGTCATATTCATGACATTGGCGTGTCCGACGGTAACCTGCGGGCAGGCGGCATTTTGCCTGCCCCGGAAATGGCGCATTACCCGGCCAGCCACGCGCAAAAGCGGCTTTATCTTCTTTCCCGGATGGATCGCACCGGCAGCGCCTATGGGATGGTGTTTGTCTTGCGTTGCAATGGGGCGTTGCGTGTCGACATTTTACAAGAAGCCTTACGGTTGCTGATCGAACGCCACGAAACCTTGCGCACATGTTTTCAGGAATATGATGGCGTCATCACCCAACAGATCAGTCCGGTGTCGGCCCCGGACGTGGTTGTTAATGACGTTTCCGACCATGTTGATCCGGCGCGTGAAGCCCTGCGCCTGACCCGGCAAGAGGCCGCAACACCGGTTGAACTTGATAAACCGCCCTTGATCCGTGGGCGTGTCATCACGGTTGGTACAGACGAATGCCTTGTGGTTCTGACCACGCATCATATTGTCGGCGATGGCTGGTCGTCGAAAATTCTGGTACAGGAACTAGGCATTTTGTATCAGGCGGTGCTGGGTAAAACCGCGTCGGCCTTGGCGCCGCTTCCGATTACCTACAAGGATTATGCCTGGTGGCAGGCGGGGCAGGACTGGTCGGATGCCGCAGCCTATTGGCAGGAAAAACTAAAAGGTGCCCCGGGCCAGATCGCCCTGCCGACAGACCGCGCGGCACCCGATATGCAGTCCTATCGCGGGGCACATCGGCATCTGGAAATTGAAGCCGGGGTTCTTGCTGGTTTGCACAAACTGGCGCGGGCTCATAACACCACCTTGTCGGCGGTTGGTTTGGCCCTGTTTTCGGCCATGCTTTATCGTTTGACGCGCCAGCAAGACATGGTGATTGGTATGGGGGTTGCCGGGCGGGAACGTACCGAAACCGAAGGTCTGATCGGTTTCTTTGTAAATGTGTTGCCGATCCGGGTGCAGCTTGACGATGAAACAAATCTTGGCACCCTGATTGATGATTTGCATGGCAACATCACGGCAGCACTGGATCGGCAGGATTATCCGTTTGACGAACTGGTGCGCGCGGTGGCACCGAAACGTAATGCCAACCGCCAGCCGCTTGTGAATGTGGTTTTTGAATATCAACGGTTTGGGGATATTTCCAATCAGGATGAAAAAGGCGGCTTGCCGCTGGCAAGGCAGGGGCAGGCAGGAATCTTGCCCGATAATCTGGATGCGTTTGTCGACAATATGACGGCAAAGCATGACGTTATTCTTTTCCTGGTCGAAGAAGCCGGTCAGGCCCGTTTCACACTGGAATATGATACCGACCTGTTCGACGCGGAAACCATGCAGCGCTGGCTTGCCTTTTTGGGGAAATTTGCCCGTGCTGCCGTGCAGGATATCTAAGGGGACAAATACATGAAAATCGCCGATTTTGATTTTGACACGATAGAAACGTCCCACAACGCGGAAACCGACAAACCCGGCGCAACAACCGGCAGTATTGTCGAACGGTTTGAAACGATGGCCCGGTCCTGCCCCGAGCGTATTGCCATTCAGGACGAAGATGGCTGTTTGACTTACGGCGCGCTTGATCGCAATAGTAACCGTATCGCGCGGTTTATTGATGGTCTTGGCCTGGCTAAAACAGCCCCGATCGGGGTGATGACCGGGCGAAACCACCATTACGTGACAGCGATTTTGGGTGTTTTGAAAGCAGGGCATGCGTTTGTGCCGCTTGATCCTGCGATCCCGCTGATCCGGCGTGTTACCATGGTGGAAATGGCTGATATTGCGCTGGTGATGGCCGATCAGGCCCATGTCGGTGATTTGCACCAGTTGCAATGGCGATGCCGTGGATTAAGGCATGTTTTGTGTCTGGATCATGCTGAAATTGATGTTCTTTCGGAAATGCCCGGGTCCTTGATGTCGGTTGAATTGTGGGATCATCTGGCGGGGGATGATGCCGATAATATTCTTGCCGGGGGCTGGAAAAGTGCCTTTACCGGGATGCCCATTGCCCAAAGTGCGATGGATGCATTCGGGGCCAATGCGCGCAACAAAATCCGTGATCTTGTTTCCAAAGATGCACAGGTTCTGGAAATTGGTTGTGCGTCGGGCTTTACCATGCAGCATGTGGCCCCGCTTGTCGGGCGCTATGTTGCCACCGATCTGTCGCGGCGCAATGTCGAAAGAACCGAGGCACTGGCGATACAATCGGGAATGTCCCACGTTAGGGGGCGTCAACTGGGCGCGCATGATATTGATGTTTACGAACCCGGATCGTTTGATTTGATCATTCTTAACAGTGTGATCGAAAACTTTCCCGGCTTTGGGTATCTGCGTCAGGTGCTTGCCAAGGCCGCCCGACTTCTTACCCCCAATGGGGCGATCTATCTGGGCAATGTGTGGGATGCCGACCGGCGCGCGGATTACCTTGCCGATCTGGCGACATTTGCCCGCGATAATGTCGGCCAGGGTTACGATACGCGCCTTGATTTTCTCGAAGACCTGTTTGTTCCCGAAGGTTTTCTTAAAGACTGGATTACAGAACAGGGCGGGTTCAAGGCAACGCGAACCGCAATTAATGCCCCCGGCTTTGATCCTGCCCCTTATACCTTTGATTGCGTTATAACACGTGATCATTTGGCAAAACCTGCCTTGGGGCAGAAACAGCGTTACGACAGCCGGCAATTGGCCGTTTTGGCCGATGACGCGGTTTTTGCGGCAACGGATGCGAACGATCTTGCCTATATTCTGTTTACCAGTGGCACAACAGGCGCGCCCAAAGGGGTGATGGTTGAACATGGGTCGGTGGTTAATCTGGCCCAATCGGTGTTTGATACCCAGCTTAACCTGATTGGCAACGATAACCCGCAACGCCCCCTTAACCTAAGCTGCGTTGCGCCATTCGCCTTTGATGGATCCATCGTGCAGATATTTGCCGCCATTCTGAATGGGCAAAGCTTGCATGTGCCGGGCCTGGACACGCGGACCAACCCCGAAGCTCTGCATCGTTTTATCATTGATCATTCGATTGATCAGTTTGATGCAACGCCAAGCCTGTTTTGCCTGTTGCTGGATTATTGGCAGGAAAATCAGTTACGATGTGCGGCCCGGATGGTTGTTTTGGGGGGCGAGGTTGTTTCGACGGATCTGGTTGAACGGTTTTTTGCCTTTGCCGAACATGGCGGTTGCAAGCTGATCAATGCCTATGGCCCGACTGAATGTTGCGTGTGTGCGGCGCAATATGTGATGACGGCACATGATTACCGCCAAATCCTGCCACCGCCAATTGGCCAGGCCATTTCGGGCGTTATCATTGATATTTGTGACGATCACGGGCGGTCCTTGCCTGCTGGTGTGCCTGGTGAAATTCGCATTGGCGGGGCAGGTGTCGCACGCGGTTATTTGAATGATGCCGCGCAGACACAGCAAAAATTCATCGCCATCGCAGATGGCAGCCGTTGGTATTGCAGTGGTGATATCGGTCGGCGTCGCAGTGATGGCCAAATCATCTTTGCCGGACGCGAAGATGGTCAGGTCAAGATAAGGGGTAATCGTCTTGAACTGGGTGAAGTTGAAAATGCCCTGTGTCGCCATCCGTTGGTGCGTCGGGCAAAGGTTGTTTTGCGGGGTGGCTTAAATGGGCAAGGTGCGGATATTGTTGCCTATCTGGTCGTTGATCGCGGCTTTGAAACTGTATCTTGCCGCGCCCAGCTTGAACAAAGCCTGCCTGCTTATATGGTGCCGGGGCACTTGATTTGTGTTGATGACATTCCGCTGACCATAAATGGCAAAGCCGATCTTTCCAAATTGCCCGCCCCCGAAACTGTGTCAGAAACCCGACCTGCCGGACCGGTAAAACCGTTGGCGACACATTTGGAACGCACTGTGGCCGATTTGATGTCTGGTATTCTCGATTGCACAATTGAGGATGCCGGGGCTGATTTTTTCGAATTGGGCGGGCACAGCGTTTTGGCGGTGCAGTTTTTGTCAAAAATCAACCATGTGACCGATGTCAAAATACCGCTAAGCGATTTGTTTAGTTGCTCCAGTGTCGCAAAACTTGCGGCCCGAATTGTCGAACGGCAAAAGGCACAATACGCAAAAAGCCCGGTTGTTGCCGTCAATGCCGAGGGATTAGCCGTGCCGATGGTTTGTTTCCATCCGGTCGGGGGTAATATTTTATGTTATCAAAACCTTGCCCGGGAACTTGGCCCGCAACAGCCGATTTATATGGTCGAAGCGCAAGGCCTGGAAGAAGGGCAGAACCTGTATCCCTCGGTTGAAGAAATGGTCGCCGCCTATTTGCCACATATTCGCAAGGTGCTGCCGCAAGGACCGGTTTTTATTGCAGGATGGAGTTTTGGTGGCTTGCTTGCCTTTGAGGCCGCCTATCGGCTGCAACAGGCCGGGATTGATGTTCGGGGTGTTTCTTTGCTTGATGCTGTTGCCATACCGGACTCGGTACGGGCAATTCTGCGTAAGGATGAAGCAGAATATCTTGCTGATATGTTTTCAGAACTGGGCATTCTTGATGCGGATCAGCTTCGTGTCATGACACCCGAGCAACGAATTGATTATCTGCTGGCGCAAGGTAAAAGTTCAGACCTTTTGCCACAAAATGCTGATCGGAGTGTCATCCGTCGCTTGTTGGCGGTGTTTCAAAACAATGCGTTGGCGGCCATCCACTATGTTCCGCCCAGACTCGATGATGTGGATGTGTTGCTGGTGCGCCCCACAACGGCCAGTCGGGCGGCACCCGGTATTGATGGCGACCCGTATAGTGGCTGGGAAAAGTTTGTTGGCGGGACTATTAGCCTGCAGTGGGTGCCAGGAACCCACGGATCGATGATGATGGCCCCGGACATTGTGGGCGTTGCCAATTGTATTCGCCAGCAAATTGGTTGCAGGGGGCTGTTTAGTCCCAGTGAAAACTTAACGGGTTAAAGGTTGTCTCTCTTGGCAGGGTAAGGCCGAGCCAGCCTTTGGCACCGGGCCACAGAAGTGTTTGATATTGTGAAAAATTTTCATAATGCACGACAAAGAAACCATTCTGCATTTTGATGGCGGACGGGGCATAGATGGACAAGGGTGTCATCATTCCGGTGGTCAGGGTTTTACCCAGGCTTTCGCGTGCGACCCACATCAATGAAGCCGCCGCCTGGTCTGCCAGCGCCAGGTCAGCAAGCATATCTGCGACGGCAGGGGTTAAGTCGGGCAAAAGCAATTTTGCATCGTCCAAAGAAGGTCGGTCGACGTCAATTCCCATCGGGTGGCCCCGGTGGAATACCAATGCAACGGCATAATGTTCGGAATGTGAAACCGAGATGCCGAGGTCGTTCATCCCCCCGGTTTTTGCGCTGACAAGCGGCTGATCAAACACACCATTTTCAATCCGTGCCTGTCGCGGGTCAAAACTGTTGCAATGGGTTTGCAGTGCCAGCTTGGCTGCCAGTCTGCCGCCGGTGAAACTTTGCTGGCGCTTGACATGTTTGAACATATTGATGCGGGTAATTTCGGTTTCGTCTAACAGGGTCGAAATTAATTCATTTCTGCACAAAGGTGTCAGATGATCAAGGTCGATAATCGCCAGAGTAGCCCGTAAGGCGTCTTTGGCCAGAAAACTGCCGGTTCCTTTGGTCCGCGTTAAAGCCAGCGCATGAATTTTTACGGCATCGAAATCAGCCAATTTACGATCCTGCCTTGCCATTAGTCAAAAAGAATGCCCAAAGCAATATACTTTGGGCATTCAGAAGATTATTCATCGATGAAGGCTGAAAATCAAGCCTTGGCGGTTGCTGCGGCACCGGTTGGTTTGGCAGACGTTGTTTTGCTGCCACCCTTGACGAAATCGGTTGCTTTGCGTTTGCCTTCGGCGAACTCGCTTTGGAAACGGTCTTTCATTTCTTCGGCGTCAAAATCGTTAACCGTGCCGCCTTTGGCAAAGTGCCAGGAAAATACCCGGCCCAGCGCATAGGTGCATGCCGCGGCAAAGGTTGGCATGGCGACAAGACCAAAGAACGTCCCGGCTACCGGAATACGGCGCATAAAGGTTGCTGCCGCATAGCTAACGCCGGAAACCGGCAGGACCGTTGCAACAAGGGTGGCAACCGAACTTTTAATAGCGTTTTCCGAGAAGGGCACGCCGTAAATATCACACAGCTTTGCGATCATCCGTAACTGGATGGTGCTGCTTGTTGCCATTTCAAGGAAAGGAATTGGAACCAGACCACCCACCGCAGCATAAGCGCTGTGGCGATGGATGCAGTCCCGGGACTGAGCGCGGAGCTCGTCAGCTTCTGCTACGGCAACTTCTTCTTCAGTCTCGTCGATAGTTTCTGCTTCACTCATGATCGCCTCTTTGTAAATATTTGCTGGTCGGTGGATAGCCCGGATAATCAGTGAAAATATTTCCTTGTTACTCTACCTCAACTTGCTCCCAATCGCAACGCGCAGAAGTAATGATCGTTCCAGGAACGTTTCATCACAGGTTGGGCAGCCTTTTTCCCCCGATAGATGTGCCATACAGGGTGTTTATTGCGCCAGAGCCGATGCAATGACGCGCAGCAACGCGTTTTCATGGGCCTTTACAAAAAAATGCCCGCCTTGATAGGTGTTTATTTCCACTGGCCGATTCGTTGCATGGCGCCAACCGTCAAGTTCTTCTGGCCGTGGGCTGGTGTCTGTTGTGCCCCCGAAAACAGTAATTGGACAATCGAGTGGTTTCAGATGCCCCGATAACGTTGTTTCCGCCAAACGAAAATCCGCCCGCAATGAGGGTTCCAGCAGGGATCGAAATTCGTCGCTTTCCAGTATTTCCTGCGGGGTGCCACCATATTTGGCAATTTCCTGCCATAATTTGTCGGACGGCAGAGAATGAAAAGGGGACCGGCATAATGGCAGGTCCGGGCTGCGCAGGGCTGCAATAAACACATGTGCAGGTGACGGGCTTCCGTCATGGGCAAGCTGGCATGCCAGATGATGGGCAATAATCGCCCCCATGGAATAGCCAAAAAATGCATAGGGAATGTCGAGCAAGGGCAGGATCGCATTTTTCAGGGTCGTAATCATGTGTTCGATCGTGTCGATTGCGGGTTCTCCCAGCCGCTGTTCACGGCCGGGAAGGCAGACTGGTACCACCTCGATTTCCGAGGACAGCGTCGATTGCCAGGTCCGATAAAAAGACGCCCCGCCACCCGCGCATGGCAGGCAGAACAGACGTATGCGTGCGGTTTGTGGTCGTATCGACTTTATGAACCAGGGATTATTTGCCATGTATAGATATTCTCGAATGCAAAAGGTGCCACGAAGATTTTGATGTGTTTGCGCTTACACGCCAATCGATACGCAACATTTATGACGTGGCTACTTTCCGGTGTCGCTATTTGTACCAGCTGTTTCGGGCGTGCCTGCCTGTTCAGCCTGGACCGTGGGCAGGGCCTCGCCGTCTGGTCCGGTTGCGTCGGTTGGCGGGTCGCCCGGGTTGTCTTTTAGTATGCCACCGGCAGCGGCGGCGGCAGGGGCGTTGGTGGCGGCCATGCCGGGCGAAATGGCATTTTGTGGTGCAACATCGGGTATGCGGGCGTTAAACTGTTGTCCCGATGGCAGCGAGCCCATTGTATCGCCGGTTCGTTCGGCGGTGGCGTCATCGTTTTCGGCTGCACCTCCGCTGCTCCTATCGCTGGAGATGTTGGAATCAGCCGTATTGAGGATGACCGGCAGGCCATCCCGGCCACCGATGATAATCGTTTTGCTGTTTTTCGAGGTCGCCAGAGCCATGGTTGCCTCGATCCCGCGCAGGCGCAGATATTCGGGCGTGATCGTTTTGGCGACGATATCCTGAAATTCACGAATACCTTCGGCTTCAATTTTTTTGCGCTGCTTTTCCTTTTCCTCCCGCGCAATGCGGAAGTCGTATTCCAGCATCGCCTGGTATTGTTCGGCCTTGCGTTCAATTGCGGCAGCAATGCTTTGCGGCAATGTTACCGAACGGATCAGGACGTCCTCGACGATCACCAGTTTCCCCTGGAAACTTTGATTGACCAGCGACGATCCTAACTGATTGACCATGCGTTCAAGGATTTCGGCCTGAATGAACGCGCGGGTTTCGGTGTAAAGTTGTTCCGGGGTATAGCGCGAAATCAGTTCGCGGGCGTGTGAGCCGATTTCAGGATAAACCAGCACCTCGGGATAACGCGGGCCAACAAGTTTGTGAAGTGTTCCGGCATTGTCGCGGTTAATACGATAACGCACCGCAATGTCGACCTTCATCGCCAGGCCGTTTGACGAGATCGTATCATAAACGCGGGACTGGTTTTGCAGGCGGGCATCATATAAATACATTTCGTCCCAGGGGAAGATCATGTGAATGCCTTCCCCATAGGTATGATCGGTCACCGTGCCACCAAAGAAACGATACCACAGCACCCCGACATGACCCGATGGAACGGTAATGAATATCTGTGGTGCGAGCGCAATCATCCCGATTACGAAAAACAGCAACATAACCAGAATTGACGTGCGGTATCTGTTAAGCCATGCGGCTAACCGGTCAAGATATCTGTTGATCACGGCACGAAGTCCGCGTTTGTGGTGCGCGCTGCTTTTTGGTGTGCCCATGTCGATATCGGGGGATGCAGGTGCCGTATCGGCGCTATCAACCATTCAATGTCTCGTTCAAACCAGGAAATGCCAGAAACAGCATCTGCATGCTATTCGATGTCATATTCTTTCATTCTCCTGCGCATCTCGCGCGATGGGCGCGCCACGATTTGTACAAGAAAATCGCCAATCGGGGTGATTATAAGCGCAAGGATGAAATGTCCCAGGAACCCGAACGCTGTGCGTTTTCCAAGCATCCCGCATATCACGGCTGCAATGATGTAAAGAACGAGAACGACAAACGGCATTTTTCCCCCTATGGACCCGGTATCCTGCCCCAATATTCTGATACCACATTTTTCGATCATATCGTGATCGTCGTTTGACTTATAGATCAGGCGGCGGCTTTTTGGCGCGCCACAAATTCTTTGCCTTCTTCAAATTTTTCGCGGAAATGCCGTTCTGTCTTTTTCGGATCAAAGGTCAGAAAGGTTCCCCCGGCAGAAAAATGTTGTTGAAAAATCTTGCCTAACGCATAGGTCGCCGCCCCGTTAAAACCGGGCATGGTCAGAACCGTAAGTCCATAGCCGACCACGGGCATCGATTTTACCATCGTTCCGAATATGCCGGTCGCAAGCAGGGATTTCCCCAATGTGCCACTGCTTAAACTGCAAATCAGGGCCGAAATCGTCGCCTTCCCGCTATTGCGGTCAAACGGTATGTCGTAAACGTTACTCAGTTCCGCCAGCATTTTAAGCTGCACGGCCACAATTGCGGCGGTATCAACCACCGGTATCGGAATGAAACTACCGCCAATCGCCCACATCGTGTTCCTGCGAACGGCGGCACCCGCCTCGCGATGTTGCTTTAACTGTTTCAATTCCGCACGTTTTTGGTCATTCATCACGGACAAACCTTTGATCGCGGCGGGAAGGCAGATCATACCGGCTAACGACAGCGACTGCAAACCTAATCAAGTTACGATAGAACAGCAGCGCATTTTTGTGCTGCGTGCTTGACGTTGGGTCGTGCAAGGGCAAAATGCATCTGTGGGGGAACATATTTTATGCATTTTAATGTCACGGTCCAGGACGACGCCAACAGCGCCAGTAATGCTGGAGCACGATTATGAGTTTGGGTCTTAAGATCGGACTTGCGTTGTTTTTTGTTTTTGGCGCGGCAATTGCCATGACCACAGGGTTGAATTATTTACGCTTTGATCAGACCCTGCAGCATCTTTTGTCACAGCGTCTCACGGTGGTGCTTTCGGAAACCCGGCGCGATATTGTATCAGGCCTTGATCTTGGCCTGCGTATCGAGAACATGGAAAATCTTGAGGCGGTGCTTGGCAGGCGCATGGGTATGTCAGACGGCATTCGAAACATTCAGGTATTTGCCTGTGATGGATCGCTGGTTGAATCTCAAACCGCTGCTGCCGATACCGATCAGGGCAATGCCCCGCCGTTTGCCCTGCCGCAAACGGATCAGTGGCAAAGTTTTCAATATAATCGGGCGATTACCGGAACAGTGTTGCACGACAGTGTCGGGCAGTGTGCAGGATATGTTCGCATCATCGCCGATATTTCAGATGCAAAAGCCGAACTGGCACAGGTTTTTAACCGGATGTGGCAGGCTGCTGTGCTGGGCATGACGGCAATCATCCCGGTTTTGCTTGTTTTGATTGTCCTGATGCGCCGTCGCCATCGTGTTTTCGTCGAATTGAACGATGATTTGCAATGTGCATTGGATGGGCAGGCACCGCGCGTTCCCGCCCATGATGGCGATGTGTTAACCAGCGGGGAAATGCGCATGATTTCGCTGTATCGGCAATTGCGCGATCAGTTACCAATGGCCGACACGAACGACAGTAAAAAGCGAAACAAGCGTTCGTCTGTTTGCAACGAACCGGCCAGGGACGGGGAAAAGCATGATGCATGAACGTGCCCGCCCGCGCACAGGCCTTATTCCCAAAGGGACCATCTGGGTGTTGTTGCTTGTCAGTGTGGTGGCATTGGGTATCGCACTGGTTGGTATTTCGTGGCGTGCCGCCAACCTGGCGCAAGACGATTTGCGCGGTGAAACGATAAAAAAGGCAACAATCGAGGCCCAGGTTGTGGCCGAGAAAATCGAACGTGCGATTAATCTGGGCATTCCGCTAGATCAAATCGTCGGGTTTGGCGATCTGATTGTCGGCATGCAGGATGGCGACCCCGATTTGATGTTTGGTGCTATCCTGTCACCCGATGGCAAGGTTCTTTTCAGCGGCGGACTGGCGGAAACGGCGTTTCGCCAAAGCCTGTCATTGTCCCCGAAGGAGGAACAAAACAGCCGGTTTATTCTGACGCGCTTGCCGCTTGAATTGGCAAATACGGCACGGGGCAACCCGGCAATGTCCCCCAGCCTTGTGATCGGACATGATCGCAGGGCATTGATGCGCCCCTTGATCGATAATCTTTTTGATATTGGGGTTATTTTATTGATCGCGCTTGCACTGTCATTCGAGCTGATGTTGCTGGTTCTGACCGTCAATGTCGCCATGCCGGTTAAAGTGGCGTGTCGGGTGCTGGCCAATATTCGCGCGCGCAAATTTACGCTGTTATACGGGCAAAGCATACGCGACGATATCGGCCAGTTTATGGGGCCGATGAATGCCCTTGTGGCTCATCGCGCCCAAAAGACCGGGGCCGCCCCACATTCGACCCGGGAAGTTCGGCTGGTTGGGGTGCGGTTGCTGGCTTTTATGTTCGTTTTGGCCGAAGAACTGGCCCGGCCGATTATGCCGACCTATTTTAGCGAACTGGCGGCACCCACCATGGGCGGGCAACTGGGTGCCGGCATCGTTATGGCTGTGCATTTGTTAATGGTGGCGATTGCCATGCCCTTATGCAGCCTTTTACAAGGCAAAACCGGGTCGTTACGGATGTACCTGATGGGGGCGTTTTTGGCGACGGTGGGGCTTTTGGGGGCTGCCAGTGCGGTTGGTTTCTGGGACCTTGTGGTATGGCGCGCTTTGTCCGGGCTGGGTTATGCAACAACCTTTGTTGCCTGCCAAAGCTATGTTCTTGATGCCACCAACGAGCGCAACCGGACACAAGGCACTGCGATGATGGTGAGCGGCATTATGCTGGCCGATATTTGCGGGCCTGCGATTGGCGGGATCATTGCAGGGTATTTTGGGGCATCCCTGACCTTCTTTATGGGCGGTTGTGTTGCTGTGGCGGCGGTTGGTCTTGCCTTTTTCCTGATGGACAGCAAGGTCACGCTTCGGGGCGAAAAAGTGCTGCCGCTGCCGACCTGGGCGGCGTTTCGCGCTTTGTTAAAAAATCGCCGTTTGCAGGTGCTGATGGTGTTTGCCGCCATTCCTGCCAAGCTGATTTTAAGTGCTTTTTTATATTATCTTGTCCCGGTTTTGCTGTTGCAGGGCGACGCCACGATTGCCGAAATTGGCCGGGTTATCATGTTGTATGGTGTGGTTGCCTTGCTGTCGGGCTGGGGCGCTGCGCGCTGGACTGATCGCAAGAAAAAGGAAATACGGGCTGTGGGTATCGGCGGCGCGCTGACGGCCATTGGCCTTGTCATTGCAGGATTTTTTCCCGTTATGCTGGTCGTGGCGATTGCTGTTGGTATGCTGGGGTTGGCCCAGGCAACGTCAATCCCGGCGCAGGTTTCGTTAAGTCTTAAGCTGAGCCGCACTTTTACCGAAAAGCATGGCACCGGCCCTGTTCTGGCTGTTTTGCGGATGGCAGAGCGATTTGGCGGTGCTACTGGCCCATTGGTTGCCGCAACACTGGTGCATTTTTTCGGGCCGGGAAACGCGATCCTTTATCTTGGCGGGGGGGCGGTTGTTTGCATTTTATGCTTTGAAATTCTGATCGGAAGGATGCCGGTTGAACAAAATGTAGCGGGCCAGCCGGGGGCACAAAAATGATCCGTATTCTTGCTCTGATCCTGTTTCTGTGCACTTCGTTGCCGGTTGCGGGGGCTGGCAGTGCCGTTGCGCAAACCCCGGACGGGGGGGCAACGCCCGGTAAACCTTTTCAGATCGCCATGATCCTGTGGCGGGGTGAAACCAAGGTCGAGGAAGGCTTTCGCGCCTATTTTGTCAGCCGTAATATTGCGGTTGATTTTCAGGTCTATAATATCAATCGCAATATCGACGCCATTCCCGGTGTCATCGACAAAATTCGTAAAAACCCGCCCGACCTCGTTTATACATGGGGAACGGGCGTAACAATGGCGGTCGCCGGGCGATATGACGCTGTTGATCCCGGGCGCAACATTACGGACTTGCCTGTTGTGTTTGTGATGGTTTCGGCCCCCTGGAAAACCGGCATAGCAGCCCCGAAAGGGCAGACCCGCCGCAACGTTACCGGGGCCAGCCATATTGCGCCACTGGCAGCACAGATCAATGCCATTCGGGCGTATCGCCCGATGAAAAGCCTTGGTGTGGTTTACAATGTTCAGGAAAGCAATTCGGTATCAAACATTGCCGATCTTCGGGCGTTGGGCAAAGAAATGTCGTTTGATGTGCTTGTTGAACCGCTAGGGGAAAAGGGTGATCCCGACCCGGCGCGTATTCCTGGTGCCGTAGCGGATCTGGCGAAAAAGGGCGCGGATTTTTTATATATTGGCCCGGATAATTTCATCGGAACCTATCGGGATGCCCTGACCAATGCCGGGTTCGCCAATGGACTTGGAACTTTTAGTGCCACAGAACTTGAAGTGCGCGAAGGGCACGCACTGTTCGGGTTGGTCAGCCGGTATGAACTGGTTGGGCGACTGGCCGCAAGCAAGGCTGCTGCCATTTTGGTTGAGGGCGTCCTTCCTGGCGATTTGCCCATCGAGACGTTGAACCGTTTTTCCTATTTGATCCGGTTATCGGCGGCAAAAAAGTTGCAACTTTATCCACCGTTGCCGCTGCTTGATTATGCGGAAATCGTGCAATGATGCCCATCATTCAGCTTGGCCCCGAACATTTGCCCGCCGTGATCGCCCTTCATCACAAGGTTCTAAAGCTGTTGCCAGCAAACCTTGCGGCACATGAAAGCGATATGTTCTTTGCCGATCATATGGCGAATTGCGGGCATATTTACGGTGTGTTTCAACGTGGCGAACTGATGGTTTATAGCGTGTTGGGGTTGCCACGCCCGAATGATCCGAATTTTGGTTGCGATCATAACCTGTCAGCGCAGGAATTGGCGGATGTTGCCCATATTGATGGTGTGGCCGTTACCCCTGTCTTGCGCGGGCAAGGATGGCAGCGTAAAATGATTGATCACCGGTTGGCTGCCGCATTGGCGGCAGGCCGCCCTATTGCGCTTTCGACCGTGGCGCCGGGTAATTTGGCCAGCTTGCGCAGTTTGCTGTCGTGCGGCCTGACCATACGCGGAATTGCCGAAAAATTTGGTGGCGTTCGGTATCTGGTTCGGCGTGACCTGTTGGCGGGCGCGATTTCGCGACCGGCTATTTCGGATTATGAAACAACAAGCGGGGTTTGGTGGATTGACCTTGTTGATCTGGCCACGCAAAGCACGGTTCTGTCGCGTGGTTATATCGGGGCGGGGTGGCGCGTGCGCGGCGGAGAAATCCAGATCGGTTATATTGCCGAATAATCAGTTGGTGTCCTGATATTTGGGGTCTTTCCGGTTTGTCGGTTTAACCAGTCCCGGGGCCTCTGCGTTCTCTGCATTTTCTGCATTATGGGCGACATAGGTGTTCTGCCAGTCGCAGGCATGAGGATCTGTTTCCCAGTAACAGGCGGCACCTTTGTGAAACGGCAAAAAGTTTCCTTTTTCGTACATGTCATCGGCGTTAACGCCGCGAAATACCGGCAGCATTTCGCGCAACTGGTCAAGATGTTGATGTACGATGCGGGTCAGCCAATAAATGACATAGGGATTGGCCGGTTCATACGCGATCAGGGATGCCTTGAAGCCAAAAGATTTAATCTGTTTGTCCTGCCCTTCATAGGTATTGGCAGGCAGGGTCTGGTTGAAAAAATAGTTGTTGTCATGCACCAGTTCTTCGGTTGGTCCCCCGCCCATACCGACCACAGTTGCGTCGCAGCCTAATGTATCTTGTATTGGCTCCGCCGGGTGCCCGATCCAAAGGCCGTAGGCATCGATATAATTGTCACAAATACCGATCCTGCTGTAATCCTGTGCAACACCATAAACCTTGGCCAGATCCTTTAGCTCGATATCGTATTTTTTCAGAAGTTGTATCCACAAGGCCCGCGATGCGGAATCTTCCGGGCCGACATTAAGCCGTTTGTTTCGCAAATCATTGATCGAATGAATATTGGCATCCTTGCGGACCACCAAAAGTCCCATTTCATCATGCAATGACATTACTGATCGCGCACCCGGGATCGGTCGAATGCCGTTTTGGGCTTCCCAATTTGTGTTCGACTGGACGATAGCAACCTGAACGCGGCCTTCTTTCATCAGTTCAACATTGCTGCCCACCCCTTGCGAGCGCAGCGGAACGCAATGTACCCGATGTTCGGCATAGGTTTTACGGATCAGTTCACAAATTTTCGAGGCGACCTTAAAATAGACACCGTTCGTGCTCCCGCTATAGATCGCAAGGTAATAGGACGGGCGTTTGTCACCGGTTTCGGAAATTTGCTGGGTAAGGCCACCCATACCTTTATAATCATGACGATATTGCGTAAGGGGGATGGCATCTGGCTTGTAGATCAGCCCGTCAATCATTTCCGGGCTTTTGGGTGTTTGTTTGGAAAGCTGATTGTCGAACTGGTCGATATTGGTTCTCACACCCTCTTTGGGGACAAGCCGCATTGATGTGTCGGCTGCCTTTTGCAACGGCGTAACGATATCTGACGTTGTGCCATTTTGTCGCGGGCCGGGCAGGTCATTGCCTTGTGCGGATGCTGCGGAAAATGGGCCGACACATACCAATACAATCAGGCTGGCGACAAGGCTGATTTTTAAAGGCCAGAACATATTTTCCATTGCTACCCGTTGCATTGGTCGACTTGAAAGCCCCCGATTGCAGGGGAACCGGCATGGATCGCGACATACCTTGATCACGAACGAAGATGCGCTATTGCTGTTCGCCTGTCAATTTCGCGACTTGTCATCCCAGGATAACCTTTCATTTTCACTGTATCGCCCAATATACCAACAATGATATCAGAAGTTGAATGGCAGAACATTTCTGTTTTTGGAGCATAATGCAATTGGTGGAGCTATCGTTGCCAGGGTGTGATTTTCTTACACCCGGGCGTGAAGAAATTTATCGTGCACTGAATCTTATGTCGGACTGGGCGGAATATCACCCGAGTCCGCTGTTGTTCGCACCAGGTCTGGCACGGCTTCTCGATGTCGGGTCGGTATGGATCAAGGATGAAAGCAAACGCTTTGGCCTGGGCGGTGTCAAGGCGCTCGGCGCGCCCTATGGCTTAAAGCAGCAATTGCGAGATCATGGTTTTATACCTGGCAGTGATGATTGTGCCCGCTTTACCGCCGTTGCGGCCACGGATGGCAATCACGGCCTTGCGCTTGCATGGGCGGCGGCAAAATTTGGCTGCCATGCGCGGATATTTGTAGGCGAAGACGTGAATACCGGCAGGGTGCAGCGTATGCGCGACATCGGGGCCGAAATCGTTATGATTGGGGGCACCTATGACGATGCCGTTCTTGCCGCAGAGGGTGCAGCCCGGGACCCCGACATACTTTTGATTACCGATACCGACTATCACGGGGGCCTTAAGGTAACCCGTGACATCATGGCGGGATATGCCGTGATGGGCATTGAATGTGCCACTCAACTGGCGCAAGCCCGCCAGTCGCCCAGCCATGTTTTTTTGCAGTGCGGCGTTGGGGGTATGGCGGCAGGTTGTGCGCTGGGTTTGTGGCATGAAAGCGGCCAACAGCCGCATGTCATAACCGTTGAAGCGCAGAACGCGGCCTGCGTGAAAGAAAGCCTGGCACGCGGCACCCCGGTTTCGGTTGCGGGGCGGTTGCGCACGCGGATGGTCGGGTTGTCGTGCGGGCGGCCAAGTCTTCCGGCTTTTGATGTATTGCGCAGGGTTGCGCGGGGAAGCATCGCAATTGACGATGCAATCGCCCTTCATGTCCAAACGGAACTGGGACGCGGGGTCGGCGGGGATGCGCCACTTGATTGCTGGGATACGGGCATTGCCGGCATTGCCGGGCTTTGGCATGTTGCACAGGATCCTGTCTTGCGTGCGCAGTTTAACCTTGATCAGCACAGTACGGTTCTGGTTGTGAATAGCGAAGGGGCGATGCCGCCCCTTTATGCAAAATCAGAATATTGAAACTGCCGGGGCTGTTTCAACCCGCACGATCACTGGACAGCAACAGGAGCGGTCGTTACACTGCGGGCGATTATCCGGCCCAAGACACAACATCTTAATGGTCGGACCAGGGGGACTGCAAACCAATGAAGTTGCTTGATCTGTTGTCGTCCGGGGATAACAGGCTATTGACCCGTCTGACAGTTGCTGGCGGTATAGCGGGCGGCGGCAGCGCACTGTTGCTTGTGATCGTCAATGCCGCTGCCGAGCAGATTGAAGAAAACGCGGTTGACGAGGTCAACTGGTTTCTGGCCGGCGCTTTCATCGCCATGTCGGTGGTCTATTTTTTGTCGGAAATTTATCTGGTTGCGCATATTGGTGCCCAGATTGAAAGTGGCATTCACCGCGTGCGTGCCCGGCTGCTTGATGGCCTGGTCAATGCCGATTTCGCCCGGATCGAACGTTTTGGGCGCACGCGCCTTTATGAAAGCATCACCCAAAGCAGCCAGATCATTTCGCAAAATTCACAACTACTGGCGCATGCGTTTCGATCTTTGCTGCTGATTGTGGCGGTGATGTTGTATGTTTTGTGGCTGTCACCTTTGGCTTTTTTCCTGATTGTTGTTGTGATCGGGGCGGGCACAATGATTTATTTGCGCATGGGGCGCGAATTATCGGCCTGTTATCATCGTTTGGCCGGGGTCGAAAATAGCCTGTTTGAACGTGTTGCCGACCTGTTTTACGGGATCAAGGAAGTGCGGATGTCGTCGACGCGCAGTGATGCGTTAAACGCCGCATTTATTGAAACCTCTGCCCATAAGGAGGAAACCGCCGTTCAGGCTCTCGACCTTACGTTTCGCCAGCATGTCGCGGGTCTGACGGCGTTTTATATCCTGCTTGCTGTGATCGTGTTTATTGTCCCGGTTTATTCCCCCGGTTTTTCGGGCACCGTGATGAAGGTCAGCACGGCTGTATTGTTTATGATCGGACCGATCAGTGCCGTGGTACAAAGCTGGACGGTGCTGGGGGCGGCTGAACATGCCGCAAGCCGTATGATTGCACTTGATGCCGATCTGGCCGCGATGGCCGAACCCCTGGCCGAGGGCAGCGATGCGGTTGTTGCTCGCGATTTTGCCCGCATCGGGTTTCATAACGCCACATTTCGCTATGCCCATCGCGATCAGAACCACGGTTTTCAATTGGGACCGGTCACGCTTGATATTGCGCGCGGCGAACTGATTTTTATTACCGGCGGTAATGGATCGGGAAAATCAACCCTGATCAAGTTGCTTACAGCACTTTATTATCCGACCGACGGGCATATCGAAATTGATGGCATCCGCCTTGGCCCGCAAAGCATCGGGTCCTATCGCAATTTGATTTCAACGGTGTTTTCCGATTTTCATTTGTTTTCGCGCCTCTATGGCCAGGGCGGGATTGACCGCGAGGAAGCAGCTTTTTGGCTGCATCTTTTTGAACTTGATCATATTACCGGCATTCACATTCCCGATATCGAAGAGACATTCGAAGACGGCGCGGTGGTGCCGGTTGAACAACCCCGATTTGTGCGTCAGGACTTGTCACAGGGGCAACGCAAACGCCTGGCCTTGATTTCGGCGATCCTTGAACATCGGCCGATCCTGGTGCTTGACGAATGGGCGGCGGACCAGGACCCGCATTTTCGCAAGAAATTCTATCGCGAGATATTGCCCGAATTGCGAAAACGCGGCCTGACGGTTGTCGCCGTGACCCATGATGATCATTATTTCGATGCCGCCGATCGCTGTATGCATCTTGAAGAGGGGCAATTGCGCGATGTGGTGGTCGAAAAAGTTGCCCATCACGACGGAGGGGCCAAAACATGATTTTGGTCAACCTGATCCGTCAAAGAACAAGGGTTAGCCTGCGCGGGGTTGCCATGTTAACTGCCCTGTCGGGCATTGCCACTACCATGATTTTGATGGTGGTGAATATGGCGGCTGAACAGGCGTCACAAGGGCAGGTCAGTTTGCGGCTGCTTGCATTGATGGGGGTGTCGCTTTTGGCATTTGGCTGGTCGCAACGGCAGTCCGATGTCATTGTTGCCCGCGAAGCTGAACATATATTGCATGATATGCGGCTGCGGTTGTTTGACAATGTGCGAAAGGCCGGTCCCGACACCCTTAATGATATAGGCCAGGGGCCGCTGCAAACTGCCCTGACCCAGGAAATGCAAACGATTTCCTCTACCTTGCCCATGATGCTGACCGGGATGCAGCAAATGGTCTTGCTGGTGTTTGTCAGTCTCTATATGGCGTGGCTGTCGATCCCGGCTTTTATTATGGTCATGGGGTTTAGCGTGATTGCCGCGGCTGTGCATTTGCACCGTGCCCGCAAGGTCATGGACGCGACCCGCAAGGCCATTGCCGAAGAAAACAAATTGTTCGACGGTCTGACAGACCTTTTGCAAGGTTTTAAGGAAGTCCGCATGAACCGGGCACGTCGCGATGCCCTGATGGTGCAATTATATGATCTTTCGGATCGCACGCGCCTGGGCAAGACGGCGATCAAACGCCAATGGGGGCGCGAATTTGCGTTAATCCAGATGGCGTTTTACGTGATGATGGGCCTGATGGTGTTTGTGGTGCCCATATTCACCACCGACTATCACGAGGTCGCAACCCAGACCACAACCGCTGCATTGTTTATGATCGGGCCGATTGGATCGTTGCTGTTTGCCATTCCGTCCTTTGGTAATGCCGAGGCCTCGCTCACCCTGATTTCCCGTTTGGATCAGGCACTGATTGAGGCGGCTTCGGGGTCGGCTGTGCGTGGCGATTTGTCAGAAAAGCCGGAACCTGTCGATCATGGATTGGATGAGGCTGTTTACGAAGTTGCACTTCGTGATTTAAGTTTTGCCTATCGCGACGGGATGGAAGGGCGCGGTTTTGCGCTGGGGCCGTTGAATGCCACCTTCAAACGGGGCGAAATCAGCTTTATCACCGGGGGCAACGGGGCCGGGAAATCAACCATGATTTCCCTTTTAACCGGCCTGCGCGTTGCCGATAGCGGTGATATTCTGGTTAATGGTGAACCATTGGTACGCGAACAATTGCAGACCTATCGGGATAAATTCGCCACCGTTTTTACCGATTACCATCTGTTTCGGGAACTGTTCGGGATTGATCCGGTTGACCCGGCGCGCGCCAAGGCCCTGCTTGAGAAGATGGAAATCGATGACAAGGTTGAACTGATCGGCAACAGTTTTTCCACAACCGACCTGTCCCAGGGGCAGCGCAAGCGCCTGATGCTGGTAACGGCAATGCTGGAAGACAAGCCGATCCTGGTGCTTGATGAATGGGCCGCTGACCAGGACCCCTATTTCCGGAAGGTCTTTTATGAAAAACTGCTGCCTGAATTGCGCGATCAGGGCAAGATCATTATCTGTGTTACCCACGATGATCGCTGGTTCAACGTCGCCGACCGGATCTATTATCTTAGAGATGGCTGTTTAATTTCGGTTGTTTAGTCACGTATTTCCGTGCCGTCTGTCTTTGCTAAACAGGGTTGAACTGCCCGCACAGTTCGACCGCCTATGTAGAGATGCTGTGCGCGAGACCGGCCAGCCCGCCGCCGATCCCGGCCGATCCCGTCAGGTTCATCGTGGCGATGCTGGAACCCTTCATCGCCACGGATCTCGGGTTCGCAAAGGCGCGGCGGAAAGGAAATGCATTTCCTGGCTGAGGGGCAGCCATGCGGACGATGTTGAATTTCACCTCAATATGTTTCAGACTGCTTCAAGATGTAAGGAGAGAGCGCATGGAAATCGTGCCGGGAAACAACATCGCGATCAAAGTCCCCATGCACAAATGGGAGGATACGGTGACCTTCTATCGTGAAAAGGTGGGACTAACCGTTGTGAAGGAACTTGCCAACAGCATCGGTTTTTCCTTTGGCAATATGACGCTATGGGTGGATCGGGTTGAGAGGCAAAGCCAGGTTGACGTGTGGCTGGAGCTTTTCACTGACGAACCGGATCGTGCACTCGACCATTTGGAAAGTCCGCGACGCGATGAGTTGGAACCACTGGACGATGTGAACGGGCATTGGACATCGGATCCGGCGGGTGTGGTGCTTCTGCTCAGGAACAGATGACATCAACGGGCTCTTTGCGTCATCACCATATCAACGGGGTGCCGACAGCGCACAGGCGCGAGCGAATGCGGCATGCTATACAGGGCCGCCCCATCACGGTTCGAGAGAACCGGCAAAGGAAACCGGCCATCGCTTACGGTTATCACGAATAATGCTGCGTTTTGTTCTGTGTGGAAAACGCGGCAAGGAAATGAGATATGCCGGAGATACCAAGAATATTCAGGGGAACTCCGGCACCGGTTTCATGGCGACGATCATGCTTAACTGAAATCCAGTTGCACTTTCATGGACTGGCTTCGATCTGAGGCGAGATCAAAGGCTTTTTGGGCATCGTGAAACGGCAATACTGCGCTGATCAGCGGGGAAACGTCGATCATACCCCGGTCAATGAGTTCAGCTGCTTGCCTGAATTCCGGATCAAAGCGAAAGCTTCCGATCATTTTAACTTCTTTCGTCACGGCAAGACTTAAAGGAAGCTCGCCATTTCCGCCCAGACCAACGGTGACAATCGTGCCACCGGGTTTGACAACTTCAAATGCACCGGCCAAGGCCCGGGGGCTTCCTGAACATTCGAAAATGACATCTTGCGTCCCTTTGTTTTTAGCAAGTTGTTGAAACTCACCGGTGTTGCGTGCGACATCGATGACGGTGTTGGCCCCGGCCTGAACAGCAATATCCAGAGGCGGCTGCGACAGGTCTGACGCGGTGATCCAGTGGGCGCCGGAATGAGCGGCGGCCATGATCGTCAAACAACCAATTGGACCGCACCCCGACACCATAACGTTTTTCCCGGAAAGCGGCCCAGCCTGACGCACGGCATGCAGGCAAACCGCAAGCGGCTCGCTACAGGCGGCATGTTCCATGCTGGTTTGCGCACTTAACCGAACCAGTTGCTCTGCCGGAAGATTAATTTTCTGGCGAAATAGCCCCTGTTGATGGGGGAAACGCATGGCGCTGCCAAAGAACCGCATATCCGTGCATTGGTTACGCATATTAGCCCGGCAATATGCACACTGATTACACGGCATTGACGGATTGACCGCGACTTTGTCATTTATCGCAAATCCTTCGACAGTCTTGCCCGTGGCAATAACCGTCCCGGCGACCTCGTGCCCCAGCACCATTGGTTCGCGAATTTTCACCGCGCCAAATCCACCATGATGGTAATAATGCAGGTCCGAACCGCAAATACCGCCTTTGTCTATCTGGACGGTGACCGCGTTGTCATCAGGGGCACCGGGTGTGTCCATATGATCAACGCGCAGGTCGTGAGGGGCGTGTATGACAACACAATACAAGCCTGTTTCTCCTTACAAAACGGAGATCATGCCGCCATCGGCATAGATGATTTGGCCATTCACATAGTTCGAGGCGTCAGAACAAAGATATATCGCCGTTCCGATCAGTTCCTCGGGTTTTCCCCAACGGCGTGCCGGTGTCCGTCCCTTGACCCAGGCATCAAATTCCGGGTTCGAGGTCAAAGCAGCGTTCATATCGGTCAGCATATAGCCAGGACCAATGGCATTGGCCTGAAGGCCATGCTCGGCCCATTCCGCCGCCATTGCCTTGGTCAGCATTTTAATACCGCCCTTGGCAACGGTATAGGGTGCGACGGTTGCGCGGGCCAACTCGCTGGTCAACGAACCGATATTGACGATTTTGCCATATCCGCGTGTCACCATGCGCCTTGCCGCTTCCCGGCCGATTATGAAGGCGGATGTCAGGTTTGTATCAATCACCCGCTGCCAGTCGGCTGTTTCAAGATCAAGCATCGGTTTGCGGAACTGGATACCGGCATTATTGATCAGAATATCAATTTTGATACCTGCTGCGTCAAAGCCTGAGAAAGCAGACTTGATTGCGGCTTCGTCGGTCACATCAAACAGGGATGTATCAACCGACATGCCTTTTTCAGACATTTCCGCCCTGGCCTGTTCAAGACGTTCGGCGTTGGTTCCATTAAGGATGACGGATGCCCCGGCAGCGGCCAGGCCTTCGGCAAAGGCCCGGCCAAGCCCGCGCGAAGATCCGGTGATCAAGGCGGTTTTGCCGGTAAGGGAAAAGAGTTCCAAAGACATGGTTCCTCCGATTGTCGTGTTGTTTCAGATTTTGCTTTCGCGGACCGTTAAATCGCGACGCTCAAAGAAAGTTTTTTGCAATTCCACCCCAAGCCCCGGGCCTTCCATCGGATAAACGAAGCCATTTTCAATTCTGGGAACGGCGGTTACCAATTCGTTGTACCAGCCTTTATAAAAGGCACGGACACTTTCCTGGATCAGGGTGTTGGGCTGACTAAAGGACATGTGGATGGCGGCGGCAAAACCAACCGGGCCGATACAGTCATGTGGGGCAAACGGACGATGCCAGGTTTCGGCCAGTGCCGCAATTTTTCTGCCTTCGGTCAGGCCGCCCGTCCAGCACAAATCAACCATGACAACATGGGTGGCATCGCGGTCGAGCATTTCTTTGTAAGGCCAGCGCGACCCCAGTGTTTCACTGGCACATGTCCAGACATCCGTAGAGGCTGCGAACTCGGCCAAAGCCTGGGGAGAGTTCATGCGGATCGGGTCTTCATACCAGGTTGGCTTGAATTGTTCGAGTTCGCGGGCAATTTTTTTGGCTGTGGGCAGGTTCCATTGAGAATGGAACTCGACCATAATTTCCATCTTGTCGCCCACCGCTTTGCGGATTTCTTCAAACGGGCGAATGGCTGTTTTCATTTGCTCGGTCGTAATATATTGCCCGCGAGTTTCTGCTGCCATCGGGTCGAACGGCCAGATTTTCATGGCCGTAATGCCCGATTCCAGAAGGTTTTCGGCCAGCTGTGCCGGGCGATGCATAAAGCCTTCGAGATCTTCATACGGTCCTTCGGCATCACCAAGGTTCCAGTTTGAAACCGGTTTGATGTTATTGGTCCGCACATAGCGATAACCGGCACATGTGTTGTAAATCCGGATTTTATCCCAGCATAAACCGCCCAGCATCTGGTGAACGGGCTGGTTGCAAACCTTGCCAAAAATATCCCACAGGGCAATGTCGATGGCCGATGCCGCACGGTATTCGGCACCGGTGGATGACTGTGCCATCGGCAGATTGACCATTTCCTTGTGCAGGGCTTCGATATGAAGCGGGTTTTGCCCAATCAGGCGGCCTGCCAGCGTATCATGGATGTGGGCTTCAACAGCGCCAGCCCCGTAAAAGGTTTCGCCAAGGCCGGTGACACCCGCGTCTGTTTCGACATGAACCCAAAGGACATTGGCGAATTCGGCGACGCGATAGGTTTTAATTGCGGTGATCTTCATTGTTTTTACCCGAATGGAGACTAGTTGAGTATTTCTGGCAGCCAGAGTGCGATGGATGGAAATGCAAGCATCAGAGCCAGAAAGGCGATCTGAATGAGCATGAAGGGCCAGAGAGATGCGAAAATTGTTTGCAACGTGATTTCAGGCGGCGCGACACTTTTGAGATAAAAAGCCGCAGGACCAAACGGAGGGGAGAGAAACGCAACCTGCATCGTTAACGAGAACAGAACGCCAAACCATACCGGGTCATAGCCAAGCTGTATGACGATCGGCACAAAGATGGGAATGGTCAAAAGCAGAATGCCGATCCAGTCCATAAACAGGCCCAGAACAATGAAAATCGACATCATCAGCAGGATTGTCACAACCGGGGCAATATCCAGCCCGGTAATCATCCCGGTAACAAAACGTTGCCCACCGGACAGATTGTAAACCGCGATCAATGACGCGGCACCAAACGTTACCCAAAGAATGATTCCGCAAGATTGCAAGGTTCGGGTCAATGCCTGCCAGAGCATGGTGACATTAAGTTCTGCGCGCAGAAAGATAATCAGAAGCGATATGCCAACGGCGATACCGGCGGCCTCGGTGATCGATGTGACGCCACCATAAATGCAGCCGAATACGATGCCGATCAGGACGAACAGCGGCAGAATGCCGCGCAGAAAGTCCTTCCTGGTGAAGGGCTCGGTCTTTTCGGTTACTTTTGGCGTCAGGGCCGGATTAAGGGTGCAGCGAACATAGATATAGGCGAAATAGGCAAAGGCCAGCAAAAAGCCCGGCACAAACGATGCAAGGAAAAGCTTTTGAACGGAAACATCGGCCGTCAACCCATAAATGATCAGCACAATCGACGGCGGCACCATGGTCCCAAGGGAACCACCGGCACAGATGATACCAATCGACAGTTTCCGGTCATATTGCAGGCGCATCATTTGCGGCAGCGCGATAAGCCCCAGCAAAACGATTTCACCACCGATAATGCCGCTGATCGCCGCCATAAAAACCGAAATGATCAGAGTAACGGTTGCGACACCGCCTTTAAGATGGCCGCAAATTTTAAACAGCGCATCATAAAGGTCTTGTGCCAGGCGCGAGCGCTCCAGCAGGGTTGCCATAAGGATGAAAAGCGGCACCGAAAGCAGCGAATATTCGGTCGCAAGTCCATATACTGTTTTGTGCGCCAGGGCGATAACCGCCGGTCCGAATTTCAAATAGCTGACCAGAACAGCAAGGGAACCTGCGGCAAATGCAAGCGGAACGCCAAGCGCCATCAGGGCAAATACGCCGCCAACCAGCACAATGGAAATAAGCTCAATCGACACGGTTTTCCTCCGCGGATTCTTCTGCTGTTTCTGACGGAATGCCCTGGAACTTTTTGACGCAATTGATGATGGCATAAACGCCCATCAGTGCGGTTGTCACCACAATGGCGGGTTTTACAGTTGCCGGAATAGGCGGGTTCCATGCGGTTCCAAAGGGTTCCCAGTTCACCAGCGATTGCCAGGAGCTCGGCGCGCCAAACCAGGCAATGCCAAAGCAAAAAATCAGGCAGCACGCCAGAGTTACCAGATCAAGGATGCGTTGCAGCCAAGGTGGGCTGACATCGTAAAGGACAGTAATTCGAAGGTGCTGATCGCGCTGCATGGCATAAAGGCCGGCGGCTAAAAACAGGATCGCCGAAAGCCACAGGGCAAGCTCGTTGGCCCAGATCGTGGGGGATTTAAAGATATAACGGGCAACAACTTCGTAAAAAGTGACGCCGACAATGGCCAGAAGAAGTAGGGAAAAAAGTGCGACGACGAATTGAAAACTGCGCACGTGTTTCGGGGTAACCTGCATCGCGGACCTCCATAAAGACCCCGGGGCAGAGCGCCCCGAGGATGACAAGTCTGACTTGTGGGTTAGTCGAGGATGCCGGTTTTGCGCATATAGGCGATGTGGGAATCATAGGCCGCTTTTGCTTCGGGGCTACGTGTTGCCCATTCAGCCCAAACTTTTTGCGCGGCCTGGCGGAATGCCTGGCGGTCTTCGCTGCTCCAGTCCTCCAGGGTCACGCCTTCTTTTGTCAGTTCTGCGGCCGCTTCGGTATCGGCTTTTCGGGAATCTGCAATGACTTCAGGAACAATCGTTGCGACGGCCTTTTCCATTGCGGCCTGTTGGGATGCACTCAGCGCATTCCATTTATCAAGATTAAGGGCAATATGTTCGATCGGCATGGAATGGAAGCCGGGATAGGTCGCGTATTTGGCAATGTCGTAAAGGCCGAGCTTTTTGTTCACAGCAAGGGTCGACGCATCGGCACCCGATACCGTGCCGGTGGACATCGCTGTAAAGACTTCACCAAACGGCATGACAACCGGGCCTGCACCAAGGTTGGTGAAAATCTCGGATTCCATGCCCGGCGGTGAACGGAATTTCCATCCCTTCAAATCAGCGATGCCAGCAAGCGGGGTGGTGGAGCTTAACGCCTCGGGTGTTGCGATGAAAACGCCGACAAGATGCATGTTGAATTTGCCATACAGCTTGTTTGCAAGCTCAAGCCCGCCCTCTTTATACCAGCCAAGAAGCTGTTCGGGTTTGCTGTAGCCGCCCATGATGTCGCCGTAAAACTGGAAGGCGGGGTTTTTGCCGGTCACATAACCAGCACCCGTTGCATCGCCATCAATGATGCCCATGCTGGACGCTTCAAAGGCTTCATTGGCATTAACGACTGACGAACTGGTGTGCATTTCAATTTGCACAGTGTTGTTCGAATATTCTTTGGTAAGTTCAGCAAACCGCAGCAGTGCTTTTCCCTGCAAGGAAGACGCGTTGTGGTGTGTTTGAAACTGCAATTGCACCGTTTCGTCGGCAGCGGCCTGGCTTGCCGTAAAGGCCAACATGGTTGTTGTTGCCAGTGCCGCGAGCGTTTTTTTCCAACGTTTCATTTTTCTGGTTCCTCCCTTATGTGATGTTTTGTGATATTTCACAAAACATCACTAACACACAGGGTTGATGGATTTCAACAGGTTTTGGTTTCAAATATATGGTAATATCGCTATATGGTGTTGAACGAAAACAGATATATCAAGAAGTATTTGGAAATATAGCGAGAAATAATGACGTTGAAACGGTCGGGAAAATCAGTTGAAAACAGCCCTTTAGGCAATGAGAAACCAGGCACGGGTGCGGGCAGGAATTTAAACGAACTTGCCCATAACAAGCTTGAAGAATTAATTGTGACCTGCGCGTTGAAGCCGGGCAGCTATTTGCGTATTCAGGATTTACAGACGTTAACGGGGATCAATCGAACCCCTGTTCACCAGGCCGTGACGCGCTTGTCTTCGGATACGCTTATGATCATTCAGCCTCGGCAGGGCATCCAGATTGCGCCGATAGATCTAACCCGGTCACATCTGTTGTTGCAGCTTCGTCGTGACATGGAACGATTTGTTGTTGCGCTGGCAAGTGAACGCGCCAGCAGTTCATCGCGACGTCAGATGCGGCATTTGATCGGGCTTTTGTCTGCGCATCGCAACGAAATGACCATCGTTGAGTTTAACGAATTTGATCGACGCATCGACCAAATGATGTTGGCGGCCTGCGGCGAGCCCTTTCTTGAATATACGCTTCGCCCGCTACACACAATTTTCCGCCGCCTGGGCTGGATTTATCACACCCAGACCGGTCACGGCGCGAACCTTGACAAGACAATCGACAGTCACCTCGATGTGTTGAATGCCGTTGTGGCAGGAAAAAAGGATGAGGCACTGGTTGCATCGGACAAACTTATCGAATTTGTCGATGCTATGTTCCCGGTTCTTGAAAGCGAAGTCGCCCCGATCGTGTTTGATGCAACACAGGATTTTGATCCGTTTTGACAAACCAGCAGAACACGTGTCGACACCGAAGCTGTTATTTTTCATTTGATATTTTCTGAAATATCAGGAAATATCAATTCAGAAAAAAGTAACAACAATGCATGGGAGGATTCGTGAAAATCGTATTTCATGGCGAGAACGCCGCAACTTTTCATCCGGGCTTTGCAGAAGCACTTGATCGGCAGCATGATCTTGTTCTGTTGCCAGACAATCTTGAAAGTGATGCCGCGCGTGATGACTATTGCACCGCCGATGTTATTATCGGGATCAAGTTTGACCGCGACACCCCCAAACCCAGGAACCTGAAGCTTTATCAGGTACCGGGTGCTGGTTATGACGGCATCGACGTTCTCGAGCTTCCCGCAGGGGCCTTTTTATGCAACTGTTTTGGACATGAAAACGCCATAACCGAATATGTTATGGCAGCTTTGCTTTCGCGCCATGTTCCGCTGGTCGATGCTGACCGGCGCTTGCGCCAGGGCGATTGGAAATATTGGGCCGGTGGACCGGGCGGTGTCAGGACCGAGTTGGGCAATACCGTCATCGGCATCCTTGGATACGGCCATATTGGCAGTATGATCGCACAACGGGCAAAAGCATTTGGCCTGACGGTGCATGTTGCCAATCGTTCACATGTTGATGATCGCACCAACATTGACGTATTTTACACAATTGACGATTTCAAAAACATGCTGCCAAAGGTCGATGCCGTCGTTAACACGTTGCCGCTGACCACAACGACAACAGGTCTTGTTGATCAGACGGCATTTGCAAGCATGAAGAAAAACGCGGTCTTTCTGAATGTTGGACGGGGCGGCGTTGTTGACGAAGATGCCTTGTATTTTGCGCTAAAAAACGGCCAAATCGACCACGCTTTTATCGACACCTGGTACCAATACCCCAATCGGGAAAATCCCTCGCCATTGCCCTCGCGCCAGCCCTTTCAAGAACTCGCCAATGTTACAATGACACCGCATATGTCGGGTTGGACGCATGGTACCATCAATCGCCGCCGTAACACGATGGCCGAAAACATCAATCGCGTTAATCTGGGACATGAGCCCTTTAATCTCGTCGTAAAATAGCGTCGTTTTGTGTTTTTAGAACCAGGATCTCGGGATCATATCGACGAGGATAGCGGAGCTTGCGCAACATTGGCTGTATTGTCTGTACAAAAAAGGACGCAGATTGAGGCACGCAACAAAAGTGTGATGTGAATGCAATGCCAACAATGTAATTGATAATCAGTATCATTTTCTATAAATGTCTTGCACAGAAGCGGAGTTTTGGGCAGCAGCACCATTCTTGTGTGGCAGGGAATATACGGTTTGTCTGGTAAATCAACATCCTTGGCGCTTTTCATGCGGCAGCGTCCCGCGCTGATAAGTTATGCGCGTCGGATTACCGGGCACGGTATTCATGCTGAAGATCTGGTGCAGGAGGCGTGGCTGCGCTTTGACGAAGTTTCAAGCCACCGGTTGCTTGATGATGCAACCGGGTATTTGTACCGGATTGTGCGCAATCTTGCGCTTGATAGCAAGCGAGACCAGGCCCGCGAGTTTCGGGTAACCAATGCGGGGGATTATGACGAGGCGGTTCGTTCATTGCCTTCTGATCTTCCGGACCCGGAAGCCATTGCCCTTTATAATGACCAGTTTGCGCGCGTAAAAGACGCCTTGTCCGAACTTCCCGAACGCACACGCATTGCCTGCGAAATGCATCGCTTTGGGGGTGCAAAACTTCGCGAGATTGCAGCCTTCCTTGATATTTCTGTTCCTCTGGCCCACAAGCTGGTCGCTGAAGGGGTTGAACATTGCAAGGAGCGCCTGGAATGGCCATAACGACGAGCCCTTGCGCGGGAGATGGCAGTTTTGTTCCTGAAAATTATTATAGAAAAACAGTGTGCGCAAACGTCTATAAATTACCGAGCGTTTTTCAGTCAGAAGCGAATACTCGTCGAGTTGCGATTGGGGCCGGAAGATGAGCAGGAAAGATGATGCGCTCGCCGGAGAACCACGATACGAGCAGATATCGCGGGAGGCCACAGACTGGCTGATCTTTTTGCAAGATGACCCGGAAGATCCGGAATTGGCTGCCCGGTTTGATGTCTGGTTAAGCCAAAGTCCGCACCACGCGCAGGCTTGGGCAAAGACCTGGATGACCGCGAACCTGATGGCGCATGTCGAACCATTTCAGGCCAGGAACCCGCCGGTATTTGAGGCGAAAATGCAGGCACAAAAGGCCGCTTTCAGCCAAAATCCGACGCCTTTGGGCACCATTATTGCGAACCGTTCTGCGACTAAAAGACGCCCGGTTTGGAAAAGGTTCGTCGTTGCTGGTATGGCGATTGCCGCGATGCTGGTTGCCGCTGTTATCGGGCCAGATGTTGTAACCGGAATTCGGGCTGATTACACTACCGGAACAGGTGAAACACGAACCGTGACGCTGGCTGATGGCAGTCGGGTTGTTCTGGCGCCGGAAACGGCTATTCGGGTACATTATACACCCGGTGCGCGCCACGTCGAGTTGCTGGATGGCGAAGCATATTTTGAAGTGATCCATCATCGTGATCAACCTTTTCGCGTACGTTCTGATGCGGTGAACGTTACTGTGCTTGGCACTGGCTTTGACGTGTCCGACGAGGTTGGTAGCACCTTTGTTGCCGTGGCACATGGCAGTGTTCGGGTTGAAAATGAATCCTCGGTGCCCGCCATATCCGAGGTCCTGACCCCCGGCCAAAGCACACGTATCGGCTGGAGCGGCGGCGTTGATCGCCAGAATATCGATACAGGTGCCATTGCGATGTGGCGCCATAATCAGTTAATCGCCCAGGACCAGCCACTTGGCGACGTGGTTCATCAATTGCGCCGCTATTATTCAGGCAGGATTTTTGTCACAGATCGCGGGCTGGCCAAGCGCACGGTAACGGGTGTGTATAATTTGCATGACCCGGTTGCTGCCCTTCGTGGTATTGCGCGGGCGCAAAATGCGGTGGTTCGTCAAATTACGCCCTGGCTGTTAATCGTTTCACCTTCATAAAGACATATCTTCAACAAGGGATTTTAAAAAGCGGAAAACTTTTTTTGAAAAAAAGCAGCCGGGTTCCGTTTGTATTATATATGGAAATGCGACGCATTTTCATTTGCATTTTCGATTTGCACAAGATCACAAACGGAGACTGAAATGGTAAATGGGGGAGCCGTGGCGACGTATCGTCGTGGCCGCGCGAGAATAATCGTTAGCGCGCTTTTAATAACAACCGCATTGGTGCCTGCAACAGGTGTGGCGCCTGTCTTTGCCCAGACCGCGGCCAGGCAGGGGCGCACAGACCTGGCAAGTAAGCATGTGTTTGCCATTAAGGCCCAGCCAATGACCCGTGCACTAACTCAGTTTGGCGTGCAGTCAGGGTTACAGGTTACGGTAAATGGGGCTTTGATAAGGGGGGTCAACGCCCCTGCCGCGAACGGGGAAATGAGTGCAGAACGGGCGCTTGGGATACTGTTGACGGGAAGTGGTCTGACATATGACATTGCGAATGACGGGACCATAGTAATTATATCGGTAATCGGCACGACCCTTAACGAAGGCGCTGTGCTTGATCCAGTGCGGGTTGTTGCCGATGGCGAAAAAGACAGCCATCCCGAAAATGCGATCACTGATAGCTTTGTCGCGCCGCGCAGTTTGACGGGCTCGAAAACCGACACACCGGTTCTTGATGACTCAGTGGCTGTTTCCGTGATTACGCAAAAAGAAATGCAAACGCGCAATGTGCAGGATGTGCAGCAGGTTGTGGCATATACAGCCGGGGTGCAGTCTGGCGAATATGGATCGGATGTGCGTTATGATTACGTGCGCCTCAGGGGATTTTATTCTTCTTTGTCAACCTATCGAGACGGGTTGTCGTCGCGCAATTATAATTTCACGACAGCCCGTCAAGAGCCATACGGGCTTCAACAGGTTGATGTTCTGAAAGGATCGACATCAAGCCTTTTTGGCATGAACGGGCCGGGTGGTTTGGTAAACTTGGTGACCAAGCGCCCGCAGGATGAGGCTGGCGGCGAGGTTTTTACCACATTTGGTGAAAATCATCTTACGGTTGGCGAGGATGTAACCGGGCCGGTCGCAAAAGACAGTCACTGGACTTATCGCCTTACAGGCATGAGGCAGAACGCAGAACGTCATCAGGACTATTCGCAAGATGACCGGCTATATATTGCGCCTGCCTTTACCTACAAGCCGAAGGCCGGGACGGAACTTACAATTCTCACCAGCTATAGCGAGCGTGAAAGCAACCTGGGTTACGGTTTTCCGACGGGTATCGAAACCAGCCGCGATGCCTTTTTTGGCGAACCGGACTTTAATAATTTCGACACCAAGGAAACTGATCTTGGCTACGAATTTTCTCATCAGATCACGGACAAACTGCTGTTTCGGCAGAATGCGCGCTATACCCACGTCGATCTCGATTACGAGACGGTTTATCTTAACGATACAGCACCCCTTGGCAACCGCACTGCATTTGCGATTTATGGCAAGCTGGATCGTTTTGCCATCGATAACCAGATGCAATATGACACCGCAATCAACCAAAACCTTCAGAGCAAGACTTTGTTTGGTTTTGACTTTAATCGGGATGTAAACCGGGAAAAAAGATATGACGGAACGGCATCGCCAATAGATCCTTACAACCCCGCCTATTGCGGCCTGTCCTGTATAAATCTCAACTTCACCTCGGATACTGAAATTACCCAGGCCGCTTATGGTGCTTATGCACAAGAACAGTTGACGATTGCCAGAAACTGGATCGCGACGATAGGCGGCCGTTTCGACTATGTTCAAAGTGATGTTGATACCTTAAGCCGCGGTACGACCGAGGAACGAGATGATCACAAATTTACCTCGCGTCTGGGCCTGACCTATAAGGCGACGGACGAGATTTCGGTTTACGGCAATTATTCAGAATCATTCGAACCGGTTTATAGCAGCACCTCGTCGCTTCCGGGGGGCGCCAAACCACAGTTAGGGACCCAATACGAGGTTGGCGCGAAATATCAGCCCGCAGGACGTGACGCTTTGCTAAGCGTTGCGCTTTTTGATCTGACACAGGAAAATGTTTCGCAATGGAATGAAGACTATTCCAAGCATAGCCAGGTTGGCGAAATTAACTCGCGCGGGGTCGAGGTCGAGGGCAAAATGTCACTTGACGAACGGACCAATGTAACGCTGGCTTATACGTATCTTGATGCAGAGATTAAAAAAGACGTGATCGCCACCAATATCGGCAATCGGCCACAAATGGTGCCCGAACATACGGCATCGGCATGGTTTGACTATACCATTCCTGAAAGTGGCGCCCGGGGTGATCTTACCTTTGGTACTGGTGTGCGTTTTGTTGGTGCGCGTTATAATAATAATGCCAATGCCGAGTTGCTGGGATCTCATACGGTCGTGGATGCGATGGTAAATTATAAGGTAACCGACAATGTCAATTTGGCGCTTAACGCGACCAACCTTTTTAATCGTGAATATGTGTCGTCAAATGCATTTGGCAGCCGTTTTTATGGTGACGGTCGTACGGTTCTGGCAACATTGAAATACAGCTGGTAGCGCCGCGTTTTATGCGGGTGACTGATACGAACAGGCCGGATGCGACGGCAACTTGCTACTAGTCCGCTAGTCAGTGCCCGAATATGTATAATTTCGTATACCAAAACCCCGTCATTGCTGTGACCGTCGAACTTTTATTTCGGCGGGGTCAGCGTGACGGGGTTTTATGGTTGGGGCACTGTTTGCAAAAACGTATGTGATCACGGTTCATGAGCGCTAACCACGGCGTCTGCAAGTTGTTCGGCAAATCGCGCCCCGGACAATACGCTGCCAAAGGTCCAGCTTGTTGGAATGGAATAGACGTGCTTTTCGCGGACAAACGGCAGGGATTTCCACAATGGCGACTGGAACAGTTTGGCTTTGATCGTCGGGGCAACAGGTTCGATATAGACAAGTTGCATATCGCCCATTCTGGCAAGGTCGGCAATGGTGCCATTATGGAAAGACCAGCTGTTTACCTGCCCGTTCCAGGCATTGGTAAATCCCATTCGGGCCAGAACAGACCCGAATAAGGACGTATTGCCGTGAATGCGGAAATTGGAATCATTGATAATACGGATGATGCCAAATTTGACGTCATTACCGGTAACTGCACGTATTCGATTTGCGGCGGCGTCGATGCGCAGATTTACCGAGCGGATAACCTCTTCAGCTTTGTCTGTTTTACCGGTGAGCCTGCCAAGATTTCTTAAAAGGGTTTCGGCCTGATCCATCGCCGCTTTGTCGGTATTGTAAATCGAATAGACCAATGTCGGCGCAACATCCAAGAATTTGTCATAAGCCATCGCGGCATCGGAACTGATCAGGATTGCATCAGGTTTACTTTTGCGCAGGGCTTCAAAGTTTGGTTCCTGACGGCTGCCAAGATCGACAAAAGTCGGCGGCAACGGCGGATCAGCCACCCATTGGCGATATGCGTCGCCCTCGGGAATTGCAACCGGTGCCACACCCAGGGCGAGCAGACTTTCGGTGAGTGACCAGTTTGAAACGGCAAATCGCGTGGGGGGTGTTTTAAATTCGGCTTGTCCCATCTCATGCCGGAACGTTTCGGCATAGCCCGATAATGGGGTCAGGATTACACAGGCGATCATACATCTTAATGCCGTTCGGGCAAGCCAGTGATTTTGCATGATCTTGTTCCTGTCTTGCGTCGTGAATGCAGCCAAATGTCTTGTGAGACCTGAGAATGCTTATCAATTACGACATCGCAATGCAACCGGATTACAATGAAATCCAGCGCTTAAACAGGGTGTATGGCAGGATCAGGATGCGGGAAACGTTTTCTGTGCAAGTCGGGTTTTGCTGCAGGTGAGCAATGCGTTATTCCGAGTGACCAGATCATGGTTTTATTAAAAAATCATGTTGTCATAACGGATCGGCCCTATTGTGGCGGCGGGCGAGAAAGCCGGAGTGGCTAAAGCACATTTCCTTTAATATGACCCATTTTGTTTGTTTTTGGCGTGTCGTTTGGCAAGGCACAGCGCGCAGCGCGATGCGGCGCATCGGGCAAGCGGTGTAACGCCGCCAAACACCGCCAAAATCAAACCCTGTGGGCCAGCTCAGTCTGCCGCCTGGCCGCGTCGAAATCCTTGTCCGTAAACCCATTACGCCCGGCGGACTTCTCCTTGCCAGGCGGCAGACTGAGCTGGCAAAATGGGTCATATTAAAGGAAAAGTGCTTTAGTGTGCATTGCCATGATGCCAATGAACACCAGCCTGATCTAAGTATATTTTCGTTATATCGTTGACGGCAAACCTGGTATCACACCAGGCCGGAATTTTGAGAGGCATTCGCGTTAGTGGGCAAGGCTATGTCCGGTTGGGCACAGAACGCCACTGGTCCCGCCCAGAACATCATCGCCAAGGTTTAATCCCAGAAAACGGTGCCGATCAAAATAACCGGGCATTGACAGGCCTGCTGCCGGTGCGGCGACAAAGCCGAACCGGGCATAATATTTTGGATCTCCGACCAGCAGAATGGCCCGGTGCCCGGCATCACAGGCGGCGTTGATGGCTGCATACATCAAACCAGCCCCGACGCCGGAACCATTATAGGCTTTTTCTACCGCAAGCGGGCCCAGCATCAGGGCAGAGCCGCCATTGCCCGCATTGACATTCCATAACCGAACAGTGCCGATCATGTGTTTGCCGTCATGGGCAACAAAGGCCAGCCCGTCGGCCGGAAGACGTCCCGCCCGGATCACTTCGGACGATTTTTTAAACCGGTCCGGTCCCATCACGCGATCCAGAAGCTTTTCCCGCTCGATATGGGACGAAGCATCTTCGCGATCAATGACAATCATTGGCGGGATGCCTAGATGATATAGGCGGCCAACGGCGAAAAGCCGTTAAACGCCACCGATGCATAAGTTGTGGTATAAGCGCCGGTGGCTTCGATCAAAACCTCGTCGCCAATTGTCAGGGCAATCGGCAGATCGTAGGGTTTCTTTTCATACATCACATCGGCGGAATCACAGGTCGGACCTGCCAATACACACGGGGCCACATCGCCACCATCATGGATGGTCGTAATCGGGTAGCGAATGGCTTCGTCCATGGTTTCGGCCAGGCCGCCAAATTTACCAATATCAAGGTAAACCCAGCGTATCGGATCATCTTCGTGCTTGCGCGAAATCAGCACCACTTCGGCTTTAATCACACCTGCATCCCCCACCATGCCACGGCCCGGTTCAATGATGGTTTCAGGCATGTGATTGCCAAAATGATCATGAAGGGCATCGACAATGGCGGCACCATAGGCTTCGGTTGCCGGAACATCACGCAGGTAACGGGTCGGGAAACCGCCGCCCATATTGACCATGCGCAGTGTAATGCCTTTTTCTGCCAGGGTGCGGAAAATCATTGCAGCTTCGCCCAGCGCAGTGTCCCAGGCATCGAGGTTGCATTGCTGAGACCCGACATGGAACGACACACCATAGGCATCAAGACCCAGATGATGGGCATGTTGCAAAACATCCAGCGCCATGCTCGGCGCGCAGCCAAATTTGCGCGACAGCGGCCATTCGGCGCCAAAACCGTCGGTCAGAATGCGGCAAAACACGCGCGAAGCCGGGGCAACACGGGCAATTTTTTCAACTTCTTCAACACAATCAACGGCGAACAGGCGCACACCCAGGGCATAGGCACGGGCAATGTCGCGTTCTTTTTTAATGGTGTTGCCAAATGAAATCCGTTCGGCAGAGGCACCGGCAGCCATGGCCATTTCGATTTCCGGCACCGATGCGGTGTCAAAATTGCTGCCAAGGTCGGCCAGAAGGCTCAGAACTTCCGGTGCCGGATTTGCTTTGACGGCATAAAAAATGCGCGAGTCAGGCAGGGCACGGGTAAAGGTTTCGTAATTGCGCTGAATTACGTCCAGATCAACAACAAGGCACGGACCTTCCGGTCGGTTCTGGGCAAGAAAATCAATAATACGCTGCGTTGCCATGGGGGCGTTCTCCCATTCCACTATAAAGAGCATAGCGACACCTGATGCATCCTGACGCGGTGGAGGCGCAGAATGCGGTCTATCGTCATGCCAAACGTGAACACCGATGATCCGGGTTCGCGAAAGTTGCCTCGATATAAGAATGGGAAAATGCCATTCCGCACGGCGGGCAATGATGGTGTGCCTCTTCAGTGTCGGTGGTATTTGGACAACCACCTGAGACCAAAAAAGCCCTACACCGTCGTTGCTTTAAGTAAGTCCTACAGGGTTCCTGATCCGGACCACCACAGGCACGTGCGACTTTGGGCAAACCGGGATTTACGCCTGTTCTAACTTTTGTGCAAGTGAAATTTTCAACCATTTTGTCATGGTTCAATCGCAGGATCGTCGAACAAGTCCACGTCCTACGCAAAAAATGGCGTAAATGGCCGTGTTTTGCCCGGTCGGCTTTTTTATTCAAGGTGTTTTGGAATGGGGCATTGCAATTTGCGCATATCGCACGGCCTGATCAATCGCGTTTGACGATCGGGTGTGTGTCTGTCAGTCGGGGACCGTTGCAATATAAAGCGGGTAGGGGCCGACAATATGCCACCCCATGCGTTTTTGTAACCGGATTGAGGCCGCGTTGCGGCGTCGGGTAACACTCCATAACGCGTCAAACCCGCGTTCGCGATACAGATCCATCGTATAGCCACTGATCCACTGGGCAAGTCCGGTACCCCACCAAGGTCGCAGCACCGCGACGCCGGAAAACAATGACGTCCTGGTGCCTTCGGTATAGGCCGCGATCTGACCGCTGGCATCGTCGCGGGCATAAACCATCCAGACATCATCATCGGTAATCAGGCGCCTGATTTTTGCCCCGGTTAACTGGATACCTAATCCTTCGTTGGCATAGGCGCGATTGTAAAAATTGGCCAGTTCGTCATCGATCTTGTCATCAAGACAACTGGCGTCATAGAGATGAAAAGACAGGCCGGGGACTTCCTTATAGGAATAATCATCGCCGTCCCATGCAAGCCGCACCGTGTCATCTTCGGCGACAAAGCCGGTTTTTTTTAAAAAACCGGCTGCGGGGAGAGATCTTTCATCAAGCATCGCGATCTGATGGGTCAGTCCGCGTTTGCGAAAGGCGACATCCATCCCGTTTTTCAAGGCCGTACCGATACCTTTTTTCTGGCAATCGTTGGGGACAAGATAAACGACAGAGCGTGCATTATCATTGCGATAGGGACGCCAGTTGGCAAATGCAACGCCCTTTGCCTGATCATCCTTTATGGCCACCAAAACAACTTCCATGCTTTTATGGGGCGACGCTATCACCGATTGCCAAAAATCATAGTGATACGATGCCGGGTCATTCCCACCCCATCCCGCGACCAGTGCGACCAGCAAGTCTTGCATGCAAGCCGGATCATATTCGACAATATGGCAGGCTAAGGGCTGTATCGTGGTCATGAAACGTGTCTTTCTTAAATGCCGGGGAAGTAATATGAAGTGGAATGGCGCAGCACATTTTGAGAATAAAAAAGTGCGATTGCCAAACCCAATTAGCAATCACACCCTTGTCAGATAATTTTTAGTCTGCCGACATTAAAATTGTCTCAGCCGAGAATACGCACATCTACTGGAATTGAGGGACCTGCTTACTGTTGCTGCGTAAGCCAGCACGGCTGGGAATGGGGCCAGCCGACAGATTCTGATCGTCGCTGATGGAACGGCAAGCCGGTATCGTCGGCATAGGGCCGCTGGTGGAAAGCGTTTCATCGGCATGGATAAAGCAGGAGCAATTTGGCATCGGACGACCGTGAGCTGCCACTGTCAGTTTCTCATCCTTGATATTCATACAGGGGCCGAGGCACATGGTGTTCGGATTTGGCACAGGTCCGGATAGTACAGCAAGAGCCTCAGCATCGCTAATGCGCGATAATAGCGGTGTTGGGAGACTGTTTGAAACCAGAGCGGTTGCGTCGTCATTAAAACGAGAAAAAACCGGCGGTGGCAAGTGATCTGCCCTGATGGAATTGTTCTGTGTCATAATCCCTGCTACTCCTGATTGTGTGTCTACGCTAATAAGGAACGCCCTTGCTGCGTAATCCGGAATTCAGGCTGGAAATCCTTGCAAAAGAAATGCCCGCCTATTGTAAAATTCAAGAAACTTTATTTTAGTTTATTTAGCCATCAAGACTTTTTATTGCACTATCTTACGCGATGAATGAAAGTGATGCAACTGAAGGGTAATTAGGGTTTTGGGAAATTGTCGGGTGTTAAACCCGGACAAAACAAACACCACAAGATGGGTTACTGCCCGTTAAAAAAGAGGGGCCGGTACACAAACCGGCAAAGATCGGTTTATGGGACAAAATAGCAGTCATTATCTGGCCATCGCACCGCATTTGAATGTGCATCGCATGGGGGATGACCAGTTTATGTTATTGTCTGAAGATCAAAGTTTCCGGCTGTCCGGGGCAGGGTATAAAATGATCATACCCTTGCTTGATGGTCGGTTTACCCGTGCGCAAATCCTTGAGCAAGTGGCCGGGGAGCAAGTGGCCGGGCGTGCCCCTGTTGACGAGCTTAATGCTCTGATCGATACCTTGCTGGTCAAGCGCTATGTCGTTCCGGTTGAGCCATGGGCAGATAGTGCGCGATCCGCATTCTGGAGTGCACAGAACCTGCCGCCGGTTGATTGCGAAAGCCATTTGGCGCAGTACCGCGTAGCGGTGGTGCCGTTGGGCAAGGATGGTCCGGCTGGGTCCGTGCAGGCCTCCCAACTGGCTGCCATGTTGATGGCGGCGGGGTTTTGCATCAGCGATTATAAAAATGCCCATGTTTCGATCGTGCTGGTCGAGGATTATCTACAGCCCGCCCTTGGCGATTTCGCCCGGTCAGCCGCACAGCGAAAAGCCCTGTGGATTCCGTTCAAGCCGGGCGGTATGTCCGCATGGTTCGGGCCGGTCATGGGCAGCCACAGTGGCGAGCATAATTGTTATTTCTGTCTGGCACGACGGCTGGCGGAACACCGGCCAACGGAGCATGTGCTAACCCCGACCATGATGGGTGTTCGCGCGGCAAAGGCATGGACCCCGGCCACTTTGGCGATTGCAAGTGGTCAGGCAACGCTGGAAATGATCCGCTTTGCCCTTGGTCAGTCGCAACAGATCGAACAGCGCCTTATGACCTGGGGCATTGTTGACGGTCAAAATGCGGCGCATATGGTGCCGTTGTTTGATGATTGCCCGTCACAAGATAGCGCGCAGGCGCAGGGGCAGAACGGGGGGGCTGATGGGCCAAACGATACGGTCGATGCCGTGCCGATCCGGTTGTTGCCGGTTAAAAATTTCGATGGTGCCGACAGTGGCTGGCGTGCCCTTTCGCCAGAGCAAGCATTGGCGCGGTTAGAACCGATCGTCAGCCCGATTACCGGAATTGTCGCCTATATAAGTCCGGTTGCCCTTGGCGAAGGGTTGCATGTTTACAGTGCGTCCCAAGGGAGCAGGAGTGCGATTGATCCGCGCCAGAACCGCACCCTTGGCCGTGCGGGCGGGGCAGCAGGCAAAGGATTAAGTGCTAAGCAGGCAAAAATCAGCTGTCTGGCCGAGGCGGTAGAGCGATATGGCGCGCAATGGGTGGGCAGTGAACCCCGGCGACAGGCAAGCTGGCGCGATCTGGGCGCACTTGCCCCGCATCCCCGTGATTTGTTGCAATATAGCGACTTTCAATACGAAAACCGGGCCGAATTAAACAAATCGATTGGCATGATGGCGCGCATTGGTGAGCCGTTTGACGAAACCGCATTGGTTGACTGGAGCCCGGCATGGTCGTTGCGCGATGATGCTGCGCGCTGGTTGCCCAGCCGGTTTTGTTTTTATCAATATCCCGATGGTCTTGTGCAGGGCGATCATAAATTCTGTTGGGCGGATTCCAATGGCTGTGCCACGGGGGGCAGTCTTGAGGAAGCCATCCTGCAAGGGTTCCTTGAGGTGGTTGAACGCGATGCGGTGGCGATCTGGTGGTATAACCGCCTGCGCGTTCGTCAGGTTGCGTTTGACGGGCTTGATGACGCCTATGTAGCGCAGGTTCAGGATTATTATCGCGGCTTGGGGCGTGATATCTGGTTGCTCAATATCACCACAGATCTTGGGATTCCGGTGGTGGTTGCGGTTTCGGCAACCTTTGACGGTCGTCGTATCCTGACCGGTTTTGGGTCGCATATTGACGGGCGGATCGCCGCCTTGCGCGCCCTGACCGAAATACATCAGATTATATTGTTCGATCGATCCCCCGATACGGAGCGCAGTGCAAATCATCTGGTTGATGATGCGCTTTGGCAATGGCTTGATGAGGCCAGTCTGGATGATCATCCTTATTTGAAGCCCGATGGCATGACCACGGTGCATGAGATGCCCGCCCATCAGTTTGACAGTATCGATCAGGCGGTACGTTATGGCGTTGACCGCGTGGCGCAGGCAGGTCACGATTTTATTGTTGTTGATTACAGCCGTAATGACTTGCCGTTGAACTGTGTGCGGGTTGTTGTGCCGGGCTTGCGCCATTTCTGGAATCGCCGTGCGGTGGGGCGTTTGACCGAGGCGCCGGTGCGTATGGGGAACCTTGCCCGGCCTTTACGCGAAGACGAACTTAACCCTGTTAATTTTTTCATTTAGGGCATTTTTTATGACATTCGATGCGGCCGAACCGATGCCTGGAATGATGCTGTCGCCCATGATTACTGCGATTTCGTATGATGCAGATCGTCTTGTGCTGTCAGTGCATTTTCAAGATTGGCCAAGCCGGGATTTGCCCTGGAATGATGCAGCGTTGGCCGGACTGATCGGCAAGATGCCGGGGGCTGCGGGCATGTCGCTTTCAGACGTTGAGCGCGCAGTAGGGCGCTTGTATCCTGCCATGTCGGATGCGGATCTTGGCAAAGCCACCGACACTCTTTTGCTTTTTCTGTCTCAGAACGACATGCTGCACTGGTGGTTTGGCACTGCGGAGCAACCCTTGTGCATCCTCGATCCGCAATCGCGCCTGTTTTCCCCAAGATTTAGCTTGGGGCCGGTGCCCGATGGGGTGGTTTTGTCGCGTTTTGCCTTTATGCGGCGTGACGGGGATGCGGTTCTTCTGGAAAATCCCGAATATCATGCGGTGTTGCGCTTTACCGCCGCCGGGCGGGATTTGCTGCCGGTGGCTTTTGCATATTCTGCATCTGGTACGGCAGCAGAAGCAGTATCATCCCATCAGGCCTTCTGGCATTTTCTGTGGTGCTCGGGATTTCTTGAACCTGGCGCAACCGATACGCCATCCCGCCAGGCGTGGGATTTTCATGACCGGGTCTTCCATGCCGGTTCGCGGTCTTTCCTCGGCTCAGCACCCATCGGGATGAATTGCCGTTTTAAAGACACGATTGCCCCGCTCCCCGCTCAGAAACCGGCAATGTCGACCCGCAAGATTAACTTGTTGCGCGTACGTGATGGCGAAACGACACCGCAATCGCGGCCCTTAAGCAGTGTGATGGAAACCCGGCATTCTGTGCGCAAACCGGGTTACTTTCCCCTCTGTCTTGACGATTTGGGGGTGTTTTTATGGCGCACAGCCTCGGTGCGTGGGCAAAGGTCTGGCGGGGGGCTGGAATTGTTAGAACGACCAATGCCCGCGGGTGGTTCGATCCATGAGCTTGAATTTTATATTGCGGTCCATCGCTGTGACGGGCTCGAACCGGGCCTGTATCACTATCATGGCGGCGAACACGCCCTTTATGCCCTGCCGGCCAAACCGCCCTACGTGCAAGCGATTGTGTCCAGTGTCGCCAGCGGCATGGGACAGCCCGACATTTTGCCTGATTGTGTGATTGTCATGGCGTCCCGGCTGTTGCGACTGGCGTGGAAATATCAGGCAATTTCTTATCGGCTGTCGCTTTTGCATGCCGGGGTGGCGATGGAGACATTTTATCTGGTGGCCGAGGATATGGGGCTTTCACCCTGTGCTGTCGGCAGCGGTGATTCAGCCTTGTTTTCGATTGCTACTGGCCTGCCCGAGGACGAAGAAACCGCAATTGGCGAATTTGTTTTGAACGGTCGTCAGTTAACTGGAACGGCAGGGGCGGGAAGCGGGACATGGCAATAAAAAGCCCGGAACCGGCACGATCAACATATTATTGTCACCATCATCGCTGATTTTCGCCTAAGCCATTTGGGACGTTATAGCAGGGATACTCGCCGATGATCACGACTATCCGATTGTTTAAATCCTGTATCGTGATGGCGGGCCTGTCGCCGTTTGTTTTGACTGGATGCCAGACATTTATGGCCGATGACGTTGCTGCCAACCCGGATCGTCAGCCCCCAGGCATTATTATGCCCGACCGCCCGGCGGTGGCTGATGACTGGTCGGACAATTTGCCGATCATTTATAATCAGGTTGCAGGTTGTTTGAACGCCGACCCGACACCACCGGCGCGTGTGGTTGATGCCGGGCAAAATGCGGATGGGCAAATTGTCATTGATATGCTTGGTGACAGTGGCAGTTATATCCGTTGCATCAGCGATCCCTCGGGCAAAAGCAAACCGGTATTGCTCGATCAGGTGGCCCCGGCCGATTTGCCCGGCCCTGTTTACACATCTACCCCGTATCCGCCCCCCAAATCGCCCGACGCCGCAATATGTTATGAACATTTTCCAGTGTTGGACAAAACCGGCTGGCAATTGGGGTGGCTAAGTTATGCGCAAGCGGCAGGTGATTGCACCGATCGGACCGTTGCCAAACCATAAGCTCGTATTTCGGGGTTGTTAAATTTGGTTGCTATCTTATTGCCAGAAATACCGGTAATATGAGAAGATAAAAATAACCACACTAACAATCGTACCCGTCTCGTTTGAGTTTGACGCCAAACTATCAATCGAATCCGTCCCTTAAACGTGCGTCGTATTTCTGAAGCAGTGTTATTTGAAAGGTTGAAAATTTTTCAGATTGTGGTTGATTTACCTAAATAAGAAGGTTTTTTAGCGATATCTATTCCGTTGAAGCGGTTTTTCGGGTAATTTTCGATATTATTCTATTTGTTTAAAAGCATTTATCCTGTTGTTGGGTTTTTTTTAATTTAATTGTGTTGTCATAGGTGAGGCGTATGTCAAATAGAAAACTTTTAGAACTTCTTCAGCGCGGGAGGAACGGGAATGCAATTTTATTTTGCGGTTCTGGGCTTACTGCGGATTGCTTGAATTTTGATGATCCCTCTTCTGTTGGAGTGACATCGCATTTACTTGGTGTGTTGAACCGCGGACTGGAAAATAATGGAAAACAGTCTGGTTTTAGGGATGTTAAGAATGCCGCTAAACGGTTCAAGAAAGATCTTGGAGATTTGCAGCTCATGCAGCTCCTTCAAAATCGTTTTAAATTGAGTCATGTTTCCGCATCTGTTGTTGATATAATGAACTATCCGTGGACTGCCATTTACACCACTAACTATGATAACGGCCTTGAGCTTGCTCATCAGATTAATCATAGTAAGTTCAAGGCTGTAAATAATCTCGATGACCCAAGTTTGATTGTAAATGGTACGCCGATTATTCACTTGCATGGGTATGCAGAGGATTGGGATTTAGATAGCTTTGAAAAGAGTTGTGTTCTTGATAATGATTCCTATCGTAGTCTTGCAGGTCTTCGTGATTGGTTAAAGAGGCTCCGACACGACATCGAACGTGCAGAAATTGTTGTTTTTGTTGGATTTAGTGCAAACGATCTTCATTTGGAACAGGTTTTTTTTAATGTTTCTGGATTAAAGGAAAAATCTTTTTTCATAAATCCCATTGTTTCTGAGCCAGATTTAGATATGCATGCGGCCCAAGAGGATTTTGGCCTCCCCCTTTATATTGGCCGAGAGCAGTTCTCTCAGATTATCAATACTGCGATTCAGGAGGGTTTACCTGTAGAGCCAGTTTTGGCATCTTTTAGCAGGTTCAAAATTTTGCCGCCAAGTGAATCGGTGCCTTCGGTACATGAGATTGAGGATTTGTTTGTTTGGGGAAAAATTTCGGAATCCCAAATAAAAAGAGACTTAACTCAAAATAAATCCGACTATCATGTTCTTAGGAGAGAAATTTCTGAACTAAGAGATGAGCTTGATAGGCCGGGAAGGGTGGTATTAGTATATGGTGATATATGTGATGGTAAAAGTCTTATTGTGAAAGGAGCTGTAAGCGAAATTTCCTCGTCGCGACCTGTTTTTGTTTTGAAACATTCTTATAATGACTTGGTGGAGGAAACTTCTAATATTTTATCTTATTATTCTAACGCTGTTTTTGTCGTGGAAAATTGCTTTAGTGTTGGTGACGAGCGTCTATCTAAGGTTGTGCGATTGGTTAGTCTGAGTGAAGGGGGGCTTATTCTTTCAGCTCGGAGTATTTCAACTGAGGCCGAAATTGAAAAACTAAAGTTTTTAAGAAATTTGGAAGCTTTTCGAGAGATTGAAATCGGCGGATTGCAAGACGACGAGGCGGAGTCCTTAATAAAACTGCTGGATCAAACAGCAGGTTGGAGAAGTGTGAGAGTATTGTCTCACTCTGACAGAATGAAATTTGTCATCAAAGACTGCGAAGGGGTTATTCCTCGTGTTCTTTTACATTTGCTGAATTCTGAGTATGTGCGTGAGAAATACAAGGAAGAATATAATAAGACAAACTATCTCAATGATTCGGATAGAGAGATGCTTATTGCAGCCTTGTTGGTCTCGAACCTTGGCCTTAATGCTCCACTTTCTTTTTTGAGTGAGGTTTTCGAAGCAGATTTAAAGTTTGTTTTAGAGGAACTTAATTCTCGTACAGGAGGACTCCGACTGCTCCGTATTGAAGGGGACCGAGTTCAGACGGTGCCGTCTATTGGTGCGCGTAATTTGCTACGCAATGTGATTGAGGACCGTGAAATAGTAAATACGACGATTAAAATTTTGGAGAGAATAGCGGAAGATCGCCACCGGGAAGACTTTGATCAGCATGTGTTTGCTCAGTTTATGCGTTATTCAATTTTAAGTTCAACGGTTACGAATGAGAAGGAGATAAATCGTTTCTTCGATCATATATCGAAAATTGATCATTTCCGTCGAATGCCCCTATTTTGGTTGCAGTGGCATATGGCTATGTGTGAGCAGAAAAGTTGGCTGAACGCTGAAAAATATTTGGAAATGGGTTACACGGCTGCTAGTGCATACGAAAAGCACAGCGAAAAAAAATATAAGCGCAAACAGCTTGATGATCGGAAAGCTAAGTTCTTGGCGCTTACTGCTATTGGCAAAGAAAAGTCTGGCGCTGAGTTATTCAGAGATTTTAAAGAAGCTATCGATACTACTGGGCGATTGATTAGGGATTCTGAATTAACGCATCACTCGTTTGAGACCCTTCTCGATATTGCAAAGGCATTGGGCGATAGGGCGTATGTCCTGCTTGAGGGGCAGTTGCCGGTTCTTTTACTTAAGTTAGACGGCCTAGTAGTTCTTGCTCGGAGGCGCGTTGATTTAGTTCCGTCAGGTTATCAAAGGTCTCATGCCCTTCAAGCAATGGATCAAATTTCTCCTATATTGGAAAAATTGCAAAAATCTTAAGTTTTTACGCTTTGATTACTCTGCCGCCACCGTCTTCCCGTCATGTTCCAGCATTTCGCCCTGTTTGCGTTTGCCAAGGATTTCGCGGGCTTTGGCGTATTGCGGGTCGTGCCAGAAGATCAGGCAGCCATTACAGCCCCGGCCACAACAGCCCTGGGTGCCAACGCGCGGGGTGCGGAAGCTTCGGTCTTTTTGACAATCCGCAGGACGAACGAAGCCAGCGTTTCGTTTCACGGCTAGCAAAGACGTGATCGGGAAAGGGCGATAACCCGAACATTAACTCGCAGAAATCGCGGTATCCCGCGAGATTTGAGGCACCGTTTGTTTTTCGTATAAGACATAAAGAAATCTTTATGTCTGTGTTGACAGTTATGGGATTTAGGGGCACTCTACGCCGTGTCGATGGTTCTTCCGTTTGATTTTCAGACGGAAGCTAAGAGGGAATTCGGTGCGTCGTTTGAAGAAACGGCAATGCCGAAGCTGCCCCCGCAACTGTAAGCGGCGAGCTTTTATCCATGCATGGCCACTGAGACGTTCAGGCGTTTCGGGAAGGCCGGTTAAAAGCCGTGACCCGTGAGCCAGGAGACCTGCCGCGACTTTATGTTACGTCCTCGGGCGGGGTGCCCCGGTGGAGTATTGTGCTTTCACCGGTGGTTGATTCCGACTGAGGGTGCGTGCTTTTGCCTGGCCTTTGCCCCCATTTATTGGGGTAAGTCTATGTCGAAGAACTTTTTCATTCCTGTTTCAACTCTGGGAACACCCCGGATTGGCCCTCGGCGCGAATTGAAATTCGCACTTGAGGATTACTGGTCCGGCACGTCTGATCTCGCCACCTTGCAGGAAAAGGCATCGGCCTTGCGCTGTGCCAACTGGGCGCGGCAAAAAAGCCTTGGTGTTGATCATGTGCCCAGCAATGATTTTTCCCTGTATGACCATGTGCTGGATATTTGTGCCATGGTCGGTGCAATTCCCGATATCTATGACTGGCAGGGCGGATTGATTCAACCCGCCACCTATTTTGCCATGGCACGTGGAGATACACAGGAAGAAAGCTGCTGTGGCAAAACGGCTTATAAAGGTATTCCGGCCCTTGAAATGACCAAATGGTTTGACACCAATTATCATTATATGGTGCCGGAGCTATCGCCCGAACAGCATTTCACCCTGGCCTCAACCAAGGCCGTTGACGAATTTCGCGAAGCAAAAGCACTTGGTTTTAAAACCCGCCCGGTTTTGTTAGGGCCGGTCACGTTTCTGAAACTGGCAAAATCCACGGTTCCGGGGTTTGATCCCCTGTCTTTGCTGGACCGGTTGTTGCCGGTGTATGGGGAGGTGCTCCGCCAGCTTAGGGATAGTGGTGCGGACTGGGTGCAAATTGATGAACCCTGCCTGGTTCTTGACCTTGGCGATGCCGAGCGTTCGGCTTTCAAAAAGGCATACCAGGTATTGGGCAAGGCTGTCCCGGAATTGAAGCTGATGTTGGCGACGTATTTTGGCAAACTGGGTGAAAACTTGCCGACGGCCCTGTCATTGCCGGTTGCCGGGTTGCATGTCGATTTGGTCCGGGCACCTGAGCAGCTTGATGCCGTGATTAACGGTGCAGCACCAAACCAGGTTATTTCGCTTGGCGTAATTGACGGGCGCAATATCTGGCGGGCGGATCTTCAGGCAATTTACGACTGGATTGCCCCGGCCATTGCTGCACGCGGCAATGATCTGTTTGAACTGGCACCATCATGTTCGCTTATGCATGTGCCGATTGATCTGGAGCAGGAAAGCGAACTGGACCCGGACCTTAAAAGCTGGCTTTCATTTGCGGTTCAAAAAATACAGGAACTTAAAACCCTTTCGCGGGCTTTTGGTGACGGTGTAGGGGCGGTCGCATCGTTATTTCGCGAAGCATCGGTGGCACTTGCAACACGTCGCACGTCAGCGAAGGTTCATAATCGCCTGGTGACGGAACGTATTTTGGATATTTCTGCAGGCATGGATAAACGCAACAGCCCGTTTGAGGTGCGTCGTTGCTTGCAAACCGCCAAACTTGGGTTGCCTGCTTTTCCAACCACAACCATCGGGTCGTTTCCCCAAACAGCAGATGTGCGTAAATCCCGTGCGGCCTTTGCCAGAGGCAACATGCAACCTGATGCCTATGATGCCTTTATTCGCGAGCAAACCAGTGCCGCCATTCGCTGGCAGGAAGAAATTGGCATGGATGTGCTGGTTCATGGCGAGTTCGAGCGCAACGACATGGTGCAGTATTTTGGCGAAAAACTGGCGGGATATGCCTTTACCAAACAGGGTTGGGTACAAAGTTACGGGTCGCGATATGTTCGGCCCCCCATCATTTATGGCGATGTATCGCGCCCCGACGCCATGACAGTTAAATGGTCGCACTATGCCCAGTCGTTAACCGACCGCCCGGTTAAGGGGATGCTGACCGGGCCTGTCACCATGATGCAATGGTCGTTTGTGCGAAACGATTTACCGCGCCGCGACGTTTGCGCCCAGATCGCACTGGCCCTGCGCGACGAGGTTACCGACCTTGAAGCGGCGGGTATTGGCCTGATCCAGATAGACGAACCCGCTTTGCGCGAAGGGTTGCCGCTGCGCAAGGAGGATTGGAAAACCTATCTGGACTGGGCGGTTGAGTGTTTTCGGCTGTCGGCATCGGGCGTGCGTGATGAAACCCAGATCCACACCCACATGTGCTATTCCGAATTTAATGACATTATAGAAGCAATTGGCGCGATGGATGCGGATGTTATTTCGATTGAAACATCACGTTCAAAAATGGAATTGCTGGATGCCTTTGTCGATTATGCCTATCCCAATGATATTGGTCCGGGGGTTTATGATATCCATTCGCCGCGTGTGCCAACCATTGATGAAATGGTCGACTTGCTGGTGGCGGCAACCCGGCAATTATCCGCAAGCCAGATTTGGGTCAACCCGGATTGCGGCCTTAAAACGCGGAATTGGGATGAAGTGCGCCCGGCACTTGTAAATATGGTCGAAGCGGCCCGGTTATTACGTCACAACCTTGCGAAGGCCGCACAATGAACCCGGATCACCCGGTATTTTCCGGGCCAACCCGGTTGGTTGATATCGTGTTTCCGGGGGCGGCAAATCATCATGGCACGTTGTTTGGGGGCGCTGGCCTTTCCTTTATGGACAAGGTTGCCTTTATTGCGGCGTCGCGCCACGGGCATGTCGATTTTGTTACGGCATCGTGTGAACGCATTGATTTTAACGCACCGGCGCAAATCGGCGACATTGTTGAACTGACGGGTTCCGTGGTGCGGGTCGGTTGTCGGTCATTGTCGGTAGAGGTCGACATGATCGCCGAAAACCCGCTAAGTGGCGTGCGTAAACATTGTTGCCGTGGTGGTTTTAACATGGTGGCGGTCGGGGCCGACCTTGGGGCATGGGGCGGCAAATTGCCGCCTTTGCCTGACAATGCCGGGGTGAGTGAGACCGACGAAACACAGATACATCCGGCAATGGTTGAAATTGTTTTTCCCGAAAAAACCAGCCATTACGGTAGTTTATATGGGGGCAATGCACTTGCGGCCATGGGAAAAGCAGCCTTTATTGCCGCATCCCGCCAGTGTCGGCAAACAGTGGTGATGGCGGGGTCAAAGCGGGTTGATTTTACCCGTCATATTCACAGCGGTGAAGTTGCCATTACCGTGCCGCGGGTGATGGGCGTTGGGCAAAGCTCGATCCGGGTTGAGGTCCAGCTATGGGCCGAAAATTTACACACAGATCAAAGGCGGCAATGTGGTGTTGGCGAGTTTGTGATGGTTGCCATTGATCATGATCATCGTCCAATGCCGTTTCATAATCGCGCAGCATAACAATTGCGATTTTAACGGGAAAAGATGGCTGGCGTTAATTGTGCGCCAGCCATTTTCCGGTTGTTAAAATCGCGGGTATTTCCGGCTAAACAATGATCGATAGTTGATTGCCGGGAAAGCTGTTTGTGTCGACCGAGCCTGAATAATCCTTGGGTAAGGTGTTACATGGCAGGCGTTATTCTGCGGCGCGGGGCAGTGCGTTATTCACAAGTTCCCTGATTTCGGGAAGGCACGACCCGCAACCGGTTCCAGCCTGAAGCAAACGGCCAATATCGGCGGTGGTCACCGCATTTTGTGTATGAATAGCGCGCGTGATTGCCGTTAGCCCGACCGAGAAACACGAACAGATCAAACGGTCGTTGATTGCTGTGGCGTCTGGCATGCGTCCGGCGAGCAGGGCATTGCGTTCTGGCGTGCTGATCGCGGCATTGCCAAGAAGGGTCGATACCCAGTCCCGGCCCAGGGCGGGTCGTTTTAGACCAACAAAAAGTGCGCCGGTAATACGTTCTCCCTGAAGGCGGGCATAACGATGAATACCCTTTTTGCCGTCGCTATATTCAATGATCTGTTCAGGGATGTTATCGGGCCCGGTATTGGTCGCTGTGGGCAGCATTGATTTAAACAGGCAGGGTTTGTCGCTGGCAATTTCATAAATCATGCAACCCGGCCCGCTTGCGGCGACCCAGTAAGGCAGGTGCGATAGATCAACCGGGGCGTTTGAAAACAGCAAACCTTGCCACAGCGCTGTGAACGGTTCGATGGAAACCGGAATATATTTGGTTTCTGGCTGGCCGGAACAGGGGTCAACATTTGCGCTGGCCAGTTGGCCAATGCCACCGGCAGAAGAATAGACATCGTTCCAGTGCATGGGCAAAAAAACCTCACCGGGCATTTGCGCATCACTTATCGATACCCGCATAAGGGCGGTGCCCTGGCGGCCTTTGATCCGGGCCAGTCCACCGTCACATAGTCCGTATTGCGCGGCGTCGATATTATTGACCTCAAGCAACGGTTCGGGGCGGTGGGCTGATAACCTTGCTGCCGTTCCGGTGCGGGTCATGGTGTGCCATTGGTCGCGATAACGGCCGCTATTCCCAATCAGCGGGAAATCGTTGCTTGTTTGCGACAGGGGCAATTTATGCTGAACGGCCAGCATCCGGGCGCGACCATTGGACGTTGTGAAAACGCCGTTGCCATAAAGGCGGCTGGCACCATCTGCTGGTTGATGGTGGCGCGAGGCAGGCCATTGAAACGGCACCATCGTGTTGTAGGCTGATTTTTTTGCTTTGCGCCAAAGGCCAATGTCAAATGCCCGCACGCCGTCGTTTTCAAATTCCGACAAAGCAGCATGTTCGGCAAAGATTTCGGCCGGGTCGCGATATTTGAATGCCGTGCCATATCCCATTGCAGTTGCAACCTGGCTCATAATCCACCAATCGGGTTTGGCGTCACCCTGTTGGTCGCGAAACGGGCGCTGGCGTGATATCCGGCGTTCCGAATTGGTAACCGTGCCCGATTTTTCGCCCCAGCCCGCCGCCGGAAGTTTGATATGGGCATAACGTAACGTATCGGTGTCATTGACCGTATCTGAAACAATCACCAGCGGGCACCGTGATAACGCAAGCTTTACACGGCTGGCGTCGGGCAGGCTGACTGCCGGGTTGGTCGCCATAATCCACACCGCCTTGATCTCGCCGGTTTCAATGGCACGAAACATGTCAACGGCCTTGTACCCTTCGCCGGTTTCCAGAATGTCGGATTCCCAGAACCGTTTCACCCGGTCAACATCGTTTACATTATTCGGGTCCATATGGGCGGCAAGCTGGTTGGCAAGGCCGCCAACCTCACGTCCGCCCATGGCATTTGGCTGGCCGGTAACAGAAAACGGACTTGCCCCTGGTTTGCCAACCCGCCCGGTCGCCAAATGGGTGTTAATAATCGCATTAACCTTGTCCGACCCGCTGCTGGACTGGTTTACGCCCTGTGAAAATACCGTAACCGTGCGCTCAAACTTTGCAAACCACTGAAAAAATGTTTCCAGTTTGGTCAGCCCCGATGCCGTTTCATCGGCTTTTGCCGGGTCGTCAAGGCCGCATTTTTTTGCGGTGCTGGCCATATCGGGGCAGTCGGCAATGGCGGCGGCAATGGTGTCTTCATATCCGCTGACATGACGTGAAATATAGGTCTGGTCGCAATGGTTGTTTTGGTCCAGCCATGCCAGCAACCCGTTAAACAGGGCAACGTCACTGCCCGGTTTGATCGGCAGGTGTAAATCGGCGATATCGCAACTGGCTGTTTTGCGCGGGTCGATCACGACAATTCTGGTGCCGCGTTTTTCTTTTGCGGCGCGTAAACGCTGGTTTAAAACCGGGTGGCACCAGGCAAGGTTTGACCCCGTAAGGATGACCAGATCGGCAATTTCCAAATCTTCATAACATCCCGGAACGACATCGGCCCCAAAGGCACGTTTGTGCCCAACCACGGTTGACGCCATGCATAACCGCGAATTTGTGTCGATATGGGGCGAGCCGATGAAACCCTTGATCAGTTTGTTGGCGACATAATAATCCTCGGTCAGCAATTGACCGGAAACATAAAACGCCACCGATTTCGGGCCATGCTGGTCAATCGTCTGGCGAAGCCTTTTGGCGGTTTCGGCGGTTGCGGTTTTCCAGTCAGCGATTTTTCCATCTATTTCAGGGGTTAATAACCGAAAATCACGTTTTGTTTCGGCCGTAACTGTATCAATCAGGGCTGCCCCCTTGGAGCAGATCCGACCCCGGTTGGCCGGGTGATCAGGGTCGCCCCCAACCGCCCAGCCGTCCCGGGTGGGGGAGACGATCAACCCGCAGCCCACGCCGCAATAGGGGCAAGTGGTTTTAACCTCACCCTGCATGGCGCAATCCTGTTTGTTGCGCGTTCAGGCCGATATGGACGGTATCATTTACAACACGCACGTCTACTCTGGCCGCACAGCCATCGTCTGTACCTTGTGCTTTGCCGGTTTCTAGCGAAAAAACCATGTTATGTAGCGGGCAGGTGACAAAGTGCCCATGGACAATGCCCTGTGCCAGTGGTCCGTCCTTATGCGGGCAGCGGTCCAGCAGGGCGTAAATCTGATCATCAAGGGTGCGAAAAATTGCAATGCGGTCTGTTTCGGTTTGAAATGTGCGTGCGCCTTGCTGCGGAATATTGGAAATGGGGCCGACATTTACCCAGTTTACGATATCTGACATTGCCGTTACTCCGCTGCGATCAGGGACAGGGATTTAAATTCATGGGAATCAACGCCCTGGCTGGCACGTTCTGCCCATGGGTCAATTTGTGCTGTTTTCTGGCTTTCAATGAAACGTGCAAACAGGGCGCCCCGGTTTTGGGCGTCATCGACAATGCGTTCCTGAACATGTTTCAGGCCGACCCGTTCTATCCACGGTGCCGTGCGCTCCAGATACCGGGCTTCTTCGCGGTAAAGCTGAATAAAGGCACCGCAATATTCCTTCACCTCGTCGCCGGTCGTTACCTTGCATAAAAGTTCGGTTGCGCGGACATGAATGCCACCATTGCCGCCAACATGCAAATCCCACCCGCCATCGGTGGCAACCACACCAAAATCCTTGATTGTGGCTTCGGCACAATTGCGCGGGCACCCCGAAACGGCCATTTTAAATTTATGGGGCATCCATGATCCCCAGGTCATTTGTTCAAGTTCGACGGCCATGCCCATAGACATCTGCGTGCCAAAACGGCACCATTCCTGCCCAACGCAGCTTTTAACTGTTCGCAGCGATTTGCCGTAAGCATGGCCTGACACCATGCCAGCCGCGTTCAGGTCGGCCCAGACGGCAGGTAAATCTTCTTTTTTAACGCCCAAAAGGTCGATGCGCTGCCCGCCGGTTACTTTGACGGTTGGAATGTTGAATTTGTCGGCGACATCGGCAATGGCGCGTAATTCGCGCGGGTTGGTAAGGCCGCCCCACATGCGCGGTACCACCGAATAGGTGCCATCTTTTTGAATGTTGGCATGAACACGCTCATTAATAAATCGCGATGCCGCGTGGTCAACATATTCGCCGGGCCAAGCGGCCAGCAGGTAATAATTCAGGGCCGGGCGACATATATGGCACCCATCGGACGATTTCCATTCCAGTTCCTGCATTGCGGCGGGCATGGATTTAAGGGTTTTTGCAATAATTAGCCGCCGCACGCTGTCATGATCATGGTCGGTGCAGGGGCAGACCGGTTTGACTGCGGCGGCCTCGTAATCGCCGCCCAGTGTTGCGGCCAGCAGGTTTTCCACCAAACCACTGCATGAGCCACAGGACGCCGAGGCTTTGGTATGGCCTTTAACCTCGTCAAGGGAGGTTAAGCCCTTTTCCGTAATCGCTGAAACAATGGTTCCCTTGCAAATGCCGTTGCAACCGCAAATTTCTGCATCATCGGGCAGGGCGGCAACGGCATCAAAAGGGTTTGCTGTGGCCCCTCCGGCAAAAGCCTGACCAAAAGCAAGGGTATCGCGCAGGTCGGTAATATCCTGCCCGTCTTTCATCAGTTGAAAATACCAGGCGCCGTCGGACGTATCACCGTACAGAACGGCACCTTTGATCCGCCCGTCTTCCAGCACAATGCGTTTGTAAACGCCGCGTCCGGCATCGCGAAACACGATTTCCTCGGTTTCGCCGCCACCGGAAAAATCGCCCGCCGAAAAAACATCAACACCGGTAACTTTCAGCTTGGTCGAGGTGACAGAACCGGCATAGCCGCCGGTTTCGATTTCGGTTAAATGATCAGCACAGGATTTTGCCATTTCAAATAATGGTGCAACGAGGCCATAACATTGACCGCGATGTTGTACGCATTCGCCAACGGCAAAAATGTCCGGATCGCTGGTGGTCATCACATCGTCGACAACGATGCCACGTTCGACGGTTATTCCCGCGTCTGCGGCCAGGCGCCCGTTGGGGCGAATGCCAACCGCCATGACCACCAGGTCAGCCGGGATCATATGTCCGTTCTTCAAACGAACACCCGTGACGCTGTCTGTGCCAATAATTTCGGCGGTGTTGGCTTCGGTTATCACGTCGATGCCACGACGGCCCAGTTCTTGCGCCAAAAGATAGCCAGCCGATGGGTCCAACTGGCGTTCCATAACGTGGCTAGCCAAATGTAAAACCGTCACTGACATGCCGCGTGCTTGCAGGCCGGAAGCGGCCTCCAACCCCAAAAGTCCCCCGCCAATGACAACGGCAGGCCCGCCATTTTGGGCAACCTTCAGCATGACATCGACATCATCAACATCGCGGAATGTGACGACACCTGGCAGTTTATGCCCGGGTACCGGGATCATGATCGGGTCAGATCCGGTTGCCAGTAAAAGCTGGTCATAGGCGGTTTTTGATCCGCTTTTTGATATGACAATTTTACGATCCCGGTCGATCTCAACCACAGGGTCGCCCGATAACAAGTGAATATTATTTTCCTGATACCAGGACATCGTGTTGATCACGATGTCGTCGAATGCTTTTTCGCCCGACAGAAGTGGTGAAAGCATGATGCGATTATAGTTAACACGGGGTTCTGCCCCGAAAACGGTGATGTCGTATTTATCCGGCGCGCGGGCAAGAATTTCTTCAACGGTGCGCATGCCAGCCATTCCATTGCCGATTACGACAAGACGGGTCTTTTTTAAAAGTGCAGCAGGGACGTGGTTCATTTGTCTCTGGCTCCTGGTCGCGGGAAGCGAATTGGCAAAAAAAAACGCCCGGTGCGCATTGCCTGTAAAAAGGCAATGTCGCAACGGACGTCGTTATCCGGTGAACCCGTCATTGGATTCAATATCAGGGTCTGGCATTTCGGCCAGGGCAGCAGGCAGCTTTGCCCGCGCACTTAATCTCTTTCTATACAAGTTGCGTGCCAGAATGCATTTTTTGGTTAAATTTTTAATAAGTGCATGATGTAAAAAGAACTTTCAACTACCCGGAATTGACCGCCGCATGACGTAAAATTCACGAATGACTATAAAATAGACACTCATATGTTAATGTGTATAAAAAATATGCAAAAATTAAACTGCCCCAGAGTGGGGTGATGGGGAAGCTGGTGCGCATCTCATTTGAAACACTATTTATTTCAAATGGTTAGTCAAAAAATACTGCATTGCGAAAAAATTGGCGCGCCGTTTGCAGCGCTGTAGCCTGTGAGGCGCTTGGATGAAAGCAGACCCAATGACGGGTATCTCACAGTTCTTCGTCCAATGGCGGGCGATCAGACGTTTGGTTTTGGCGCGCAACGATGTCGCTGCCCTGACCGAAACGAATGACGGGCCGCCAGCGAACTCCATTTGGTGAAGCATGCGGCCCTTGGGGAAATAACCGTCGGTCACGCAATCGGGAACCTGATTGCATATGACCCGAACGAAGGGCTTCAGTGTTATGGAAATCAAGAACAAAGCTCCGCGTATTAATTTGTTCAGCCTTAAAACGGTGCAGATGCGAACCTTTCATCTCACCTGGCTGGCGTTTTTTCTGTGCTTTTTTGGCTGGTTCGGCATTGCCCCGCTGATGCCGCTTGTACGGGATGACCTGGGCCTGACCAAGGGCCAGATCGGAAATACCATTATTGCATCCGTCGCCATTACGGTTTTGGTGCGCCTGCTGATTGGTCCGCTTTGCGACAAGATCGGCCCGCGCAAAACCTATACCGCCTTGCTGGTGATCGGTTCCTTGCCGGTCATGCTGATCGGGCTAGCCGATAGCTACGAAACATTTCTTCTTGCCCGTCTTGCCATTGGCTCGATCGGGGCATCTTTTGTGATCACGCAATATCATACCTCTACCATGTTTGCGCCCAACATTGTGGGCACCGCCAATGCCACCACAGCTGGCTGGGGCAATCTGGGTGGGGGTATCACGCAAATGGTAATGCCGTTAATTTTGGCGATGGTGCTTGGTTTTGGTGTGTCTGAAACCATGGGCTGGCGTCTGGCAATGGTGTTTCCCGGTGTCATCATGCTGGTCGTTGCGGCCCTGTACTGGTTTTTTACCACCGATGCGCCCGACGGCAATTATGCCGATATGCGTAAAAATGGCGCGTTGTCGCCCGAAGACGACCATTCTGGTGCGATCAAAGGTATGCTGGCAGCAAGCAGGGATTTTCGCGTCTGGGCGCTGTTTCTGGTTTATGGTGCATGTTTTGGTGTCGAGTTAACCATCAACAATATCGCTGCGATCTATTTCTTTGACCGTTTCGAACTTAGCCTGCAAACAGCCGGACTGATCGCCGGTTTGTTTGGCCTGATGAACATCTTTGCCCGCACACTGGGGGGCATGTTTTCTGATAAATTTGCCGCAGCAGGCGGCCTTTCCGGCCGGGTAAGGTTTTTGTTTCTGGCCCTGTTTATCGAAGGTATCGCCCTTGTCGCATTTTCAATGATGGATGCGCTGGTTATTGCGGTGTCGATGATGGTGGTGTTTTCGTTGTTTGTGCAAATGTCGGAAGGTGCAACCTTCGGGATTGTGCCCTTTATTAACCGCAAGGCACTGGGATCGGTCGCCGGTATTGTCGGGGCCGGTGGTAATGCCGGTGCCGTTGCCGCAGGGTTTTTATTTAAATCTGAATCCCTGACCTATCAACAGGGCCTGATGTATTTGGGCATTGCCGTTATTATCTGTTCCTTTGCGGCCCTTTTGGTGCGTTTTTCGGAAAAAACCGTGGCCGAGGAAAAAGAACGCTTTGAAAAAGCCGTTCGGGAACGTGATGGCGTGCCTGCGGGTGCACAGGCCATTCCGGCAGAATAGAAAATTGAATACCGGAATGCGGCCAATGTCGCATTCCGGTCATGCTGTCAGTCGGGGTGGCTTTTCCCGGTTGAGACAAGGCAGGTAAGGGTGCATTGGGGAGAATGATCGTGGTCGTCAGGGATTTGGGTTGCTTTAAATGAACCTTGCAGACTTTAGTATTCTGGTGATTGACGAAAACCCGGACCGCGCCGCCATTGTCGAGCGCGGCCTTGTTGAAGGCGGCTATACCCGTGTAAGCCGTATTGGCACGTCGTTTAACCTGGTGGAACGCATTCAGGCATTGGCCCCTGATATTATTATCATCGACCTTGAAAACCCTGACCGCGATACGCTTGAACAAATGTTTCAGGTGTCGCGGGCGATTTCGCGGCCGATTGCGATGTTTGTTGATCAAAGTGATTCCAGCATGATCCGTGAATCTGTCGAAGCCGGGGTAAGTGCTTATGTTGTTGACGGTTTAAGGCAGGACCGCATCCGGCCGATTGTTGAAATGGCAATTTCACGTTTTAATGCCTTTCATCAATTGCGCCGCGAACGCGACGAGGCCATGGCAAAACTAAGCGAACGCAAACTGATCGACCGGGCAAAAGGATTGCTGATGCAGGAAAAAGGCCTGACCGAGGCGGCGGCATATAACCTGCTGCGCAAAAACGCCATGAAACAGAACCGCAAGATTTATGAAATTGCGCAAAGCGTGATTACTGCTTTTCAGTTGGAGTTCTAATTCATGTCTCTTATGCAGGTTCGCCTTGGTTTTGTGCCGTTAATTGATTGTGCCTTGCCAGTTGTTGCCCGTGCCAAAGGCTTTGCGGAAGATGAAAATATAGACCTTGTTCTGGTGCGCGAAATGTCGTGGGCGGCCATTCGCGACAAGCTGTCTTACGGGCTTTTTGATGCCGCACATTTGTTGGCAGGTATTCCTCTTGCGGCGCGTCTTGGTCTTGGCGGGATGCCATCGCAACATTTGGTCGTGCCAATGGCGCTTGGCCGTGGCGGGAATGCGATTACGGTTTCCACCCGGCTTTATCAGTGCATGCTGGAAGCAGACCCGGCAGCGATGCGTGGGCCACGTGGTTTGTCCGCGCGCGCCCTTAAAAAAGTAATTGACGGTGATCGCGCGGCTGGTCGGCCGGTTTTGTCTTTTGCAACGGTGTTTCCGTTCTCCAGCCACAATTATGAACTGCGTTACTGGATGGCTGCAGCAGGGATTGACCCCGATAATGACGTTAATATTGGCGTTATTGCCCCGTCCCGCATGTTCGACAGTTTACGGAATGGCTGGGTTGACGGCTATTGTGTGGGGGAGCCCTGGAACCAGCGTGCCGTATTTCACGGTGATGGCGTTATTGTTGCCCTGAAAGACGACATATGGGCGCGCAGCCCGGAAAAAGTGCTGGGTGTTCGGGAAGACTGGGCGTTATCCAATGCTGAAACACTCGATGCGCTGGTTCGTGCCCTGGTGCGTGCTGCCGAATGGGCGGATCAGTCGGAAAACCGTACCGAATTGGCGCAGTTGCTGTCAGAAGAACAGTATGTTGGCGCGTCGTTTGATATTTTGCGGGCGTCGTTGCACGGACGCCCGGTGTTAAAACCCGGCGATGATCCGGTTGAGGCACCCGACCGCCATGTTTTTTATCGCTATACCGCCACCTTCCCGTGGTTGTCGCAGGGTGTTTGGGTGGGGCGGCAAATGCAGCGTTGGGGGCAGGTCGGTCATCAGGTGAATTTCAACGATGTTGTTCGCGACGTTTATCGCCCCGATATATACCGCCGCGCCGTCACCAGCCTGGATGTCGCCTTACCCGTCGAGGATTGGCGGGTGGAAGGGCTTGACAATGCCAGTGATCGCGCGCTGGTTGGACCTGACAGCTTTCTTGACGGTACCCTTTTTGACATGCGGGCCTGACGCATGTGCCGCAATAACGGCCCGGATGATGGACATTGTCTTGTAGTTCTGAAAGTTTGGTGAAAAACTGGGGTCAGGCTGATTCTAAACGTATTTTTCGGAGCAAAATCCTGCCAGGATAGTTTTGTTACCAGTTCTCAATAAGGATGACTTATAGAGAACTGGTTAGGTGTAACGTTGCACATGGTGTGGATTTTGCTAGCGTGCGCCTGCAATGCGCTCGGCAAGGGCGGAGGTCATGCCGACCGTTGGTTTGGCGACGGGGCGTCGAAAACTGCCCTCGATGGGCGCGCGCACGTTCAGGCGCGCCAGTGTTTCGGCTTGTGCCATTGCGGCTTCGGCGCAATCAACAACGGGAACCGGTATTCGGCCCTGCACCTTTTGTGCCAGACCGGCCAGGGGGGCGCCAGCAAGAACAATGACGTCGGCGTCATCTTCGGTGATGGCAGCCTGGGCCAGGGCGACAAGAAGGTCTTCTTTTTCTTCCTGCACATTGCCAATGGACTGGAACCCCCCGGTCAGGGTGCGCACACTGGCGCAACGGGCTTCAAGGCGGTGCCATGCCACACATTCCAGATACCAGGGCCGCAGGGTTTCGGAAAAACTGACAATGGAAAAACGCCCGCCCAGCATGCACGCGGTCAGCATGCCAGCTTCGGCCAGTCCAATAACCGGAACGTCGAAAAGCTCGCGTGCGGCCCCCAACCCGGGGTCGCCAAATGCCGCAACGATCGCAGCGTCGATCAAATCATGTTTTTCAGCCAGAATTTCCATCATGGCGGTGCCGCCGATCAGGGCTTCGCTGCGGGTTGAGATATAAGGCACACCGTAACGCGCTGTTTCGCAGATCAGATTGGTGTCGGCACTTTTGACACGCAACGCCGCATTGGAAAGTTTTTCCGTTATTTCGACCGAAGTGTTCGGGTTTATCAACAGTATGTTCATGTTAAATCTTCTTTTTTATCGGATACGGTCAGTCGATGGAGCACGGAAAAGATGTGTGCCAAAACCAGGATCGCCAACGACATTACCATCATTTGTAACGGTTTTTCCCCGCAGCATCGTCAGGACCGGCCACCCGGTGACGGCCATGCCTTCATAGGGGGTATAGTCCGAACCATGGTGAAGCAGCGATTGGCTGATGGTGACTTTTTTATTGGCATCCCACAGTGTGATGTCGGCATCGGCCCCAATCGCGATGCTGCCTTTGCGGGGGGCCAGGCCATAAAGTTTGGCCGGGTTGGTGGACGTTAAGGCAACAAAACGTTCCAGCGAAATACGGCCTTTGGAAACGCCTTCGGAAAACAGGATTGGCAGGCGGGTTTCGATACCCGGTATGCCATTGGGGATCCATTTGAACGATGTGCGCGCCCCCGGGCGGTCTTTGCCTTGGCGGTCGGCATAGCGAAAGGGGCTGTGGTCGGATGAAAAAATATCAAAGGTGCCATCTTTGATACCGCGCCAGATGGCTTCCTGGTTTTCATGGTCACGCGGGGGCGGTGAACAGACATATTTCGCGCCTTCAAAATCCATATTCAGGCCGCGCATGTCATCCTGGGTCAGGACGATATATTGCGGGCAGGTTTCGGCAAAAACCGTGCGCCCGCGATTGCGTGCCCATTGGATCTGTTCCATTGCTTCGCTTCCAGAAACATGAACGATCACAATGGGAAGATCGATTAATTCGGCATGGCTGATGGCGCGATGGGTGGCTTCGCGCTCCACGATCTGGGGTCGCGAAATGCCATGGTAATAAGGTTGGGTCTGGCCTCGTTCTTCGAGTTTGCGCGTTAAATAACGAATGGCATCATGCCCCTCGGCATGGACCATAACCAGCGCGTTTTCGTGCTTGGCAACATCAAAAACATCCAGCAATTCGCCATCAGACAGCATCATGTCGTCATAGGTCATAAAAACCTTGAAAGATGTATAGCCATCTTTCACCAGCGCCGGAAGTTCCTGACCTAATACCTGCGGGGTCGGATCGGTGACGATCAGGTGAAAGGACACATCGCTAAACAGGTTTCCTTCAGCCTGGCGGTGGTAGTCTTCAACAACAGTGCGCAAGGAATCGCCCTTTTGTTGCAAGGCAAATGGCATAACGGTGGTTGTGCCCCCTGCCACGGCAGAACGGGTGGCAGACATAAAATCGTCTGCCATGACAATACCGTCCCCGGCTGGTTGCGAAATATGAACATGGGCGTCAATGCCGCCGGGTAAAACCAGCAGACCGCTGGCGTCAATTTCGCGGGCGGCATCGTTGATTTTTTCGGCGATGGCGACAATGCGTCCGTCGCGAATGCCAATGTCGCAGCGGGTGGTATTGGCTGTTGTGCAAACGGTTCCGCCGCGAATGGCAAGGTCAAATTCAGTCATCTTCTAGCTCCGCAGGTTCAACGCTTGCCGCACTCAGGGCTTTGACGGTTGCAAGGCCGGTATGGTCAAGATGCACCTGCCAGATCGCAGCTGCGGCATCGGGGTCGCGTTTTTCAAATGCGTCCATCAACTGGTCATGTTCTTCAAGGGCCTCGCGCCAGCGGTATGGGTCGGCAATGGCAATGAATCGCCCGCGATTGGCGCGCACCATGAGTTTGGCCCGTGATGATGACAAAACCGGATTGCGCGCATAGTCGACAATCAGGTCGTGAATGGCACTGTTCAGCGGAAAGTAAGTCTCTTTGTCGTGTCGTTCATATGCCGCGTGCATGGTTTGATGCATGTCTTGCAGTTGGCTTAGTTCCTGTTGGGTCATGCGGGTTGCGGCCAGGCGGGCAGCCAGACTTTCAAGACCGGCGATCACTTCAAAAAGGTCGCGAGCATCTTCTTTGGTATAGGCACAAACACGTGCACCGCGATTGGGTAAAAGTTCGACCAGATTTTCCGATGCCAAAACTTTCAGGGCTTCGCGCAGCGGGGTTGGCGACACTTCAAGCTGGGCGGCCAACGTGGTGACCGGAACTTTTTCACCCCAGGGCAGATCGCCAACAATGATCATTTCGCGCAATGTTTCGGCAACCTGTTCGGGCAGCAAAAGACGCGACAGTTTCTTTTTTCGTGTGTTCATCATTAATAGCCCATCGCCCGTGGAAGTGCCGTCACGATATCGGGGAACAGCATGCAAAGGACTAGCACGCCATATTGCAAAAGCACATAGGGCCAAATGTTACGGATCAGTCTTGCCATCGGGAGTTTGGTAATGCCGCTCATGACGAAAAGAACAATGCCGACCGGCGGCGTCACCATACCGATAACCAGGTTGAAAACAAACAAAAAGCCAAACAAAAGCGGGTCAATATGAAAGCTGATGGCGACCGGCGCAAACAGCGGCACCAGCATGATATAGGCGGCATTTGATTCGATAAACATGCCGACCGTCACCAGAATTAACATGACCAGAATCAGGAACATTTCCGGGCTGGAGGTGACCGATTGTAACAAGCCTGCGATGCGGGCCGGTACCATGTCGATGGTAAAAATAAAGGTCACAGCGGCGGCAAAGGCGATCAATGCCCCCACCATGGCGGCCGAAACGGCGGCGCGAAACAGCGCGTCGGGCAAATCGGACAGTTTCAGTTCACGGGTAACAAACATGCCTATGACGAACGCATAAAAAACCGAAATACCGGCCCCTTCGGTGGCGGTGAACACCCCGCCGATGATCCCGCCAACCACCACCACAGGCATCAATAATACCGGCAAGGCTTTCCATGTACGCAGGGCAAGGTCACGGGCATTGAGACGGTTGCCTGTCAGTTTAAAGCCACGGCGCCAGGAAATGAAACTGGCCAGCGCCATGAAACCCAGTGTTAAGATAATGCCTGGAACGATACCCGACATAAACAAACCGCCGACGGACACGCTGGAACCCGCCATCAAGGCATACACAATCATGGCGTTGGATGGCGGAATAATGGCCCCAAGATTGGCCGCCGATGCAATGACCGCACTTGAATAGCCATCGTCATAGGATTTGCGCATTGATGGCACCAGGGTGGAACCAAGGGCAGAGGCCGAGGCAACCGCCGCACCGGTAACAGCGGCCAAGATCATGCCCGCAACAATCGCCACATGGGCAAGCCCGCCATGCAGGCGCCCCACCAGGGCATCTGCGAATTCGATTAATAGCCGCATGATGCCCGAACGCACCATTAATTCACCCGCCAGCATGAAAAGCGGGATTGCCATAAGCGGAAAACTGTCCACGGCATGCAGCATGCGTTGCGGCATAACCGAAAGGTCAATGCCCCCGGCAAGTAACCCGATCAGCGATGCCAGGCCCAGCGCAAAGGCCAGCGGCATTCCGATCAGCGCAAGGGCAAGGAAGGCAATAATAACAGCGATTGTCATGCGGATACCTCGTTTTGACCATCAATGCTTGCCCATGTTTTTGCCCCACCCCATGCCAGCAGCAATAGATGCAACAGACTGTGGCCCGCAGCGACGAGGACGGCGATATAGTAAACAGCCGATGTGACATTGATGGTGGGCATCAGTTCGGTCCAACCGTCTTGTGTGACCTGAAGTCCAAAATGAAAAACCACGATCATAAGGACGGCACCCAGCAGGGCTGAAAGACGAAACATCAGATCTTGCAGGCGTGCGGAGAATTTGTTGACGACAACATCAATGCCAACATGAATACCAAAACGCACACCATGCGGAAGTGCCAGAAAGATGGTCCAGACAAATGCCAGACGGGACATTTCGTCGGCCCAATCAATGGAATATGACAGGGCATATCGGCAGAAAACCTGAACGATAACCAGACATGTCATAACACCAATGGCAAGAATGACGACGCCTTTGGAGACGCTATCAAGTCGGATCAGGGCTTTTTGGCAAGACGAGAAGAGCGAGCCTGCTTTCGCAGGCTCGTGCCGACCAGGGGCGGGCATCATTTTGCGGTGACCTCGCTTTGAACCTTTTCAATCAGGGCCGGGTCAATGCGTTTTTTCAGACCTTCGATAACCGGTGCTGTCAGCTGACGCAGTTTTGCACGCACATCATCGGGGATCGGCGTAAATACCATTCCGGCGGCAATCAAGGCGGCTTTTGCGGCGTCATCTTCCTTGGCGGCTTCGGCGCGCTGGAAGGCAACGGCGTCGGCCATGGCGTCAGTCAGAATGGATTGGTCTTTGGGATCAAGTTTGTCGAAGGCCTTTTTGTTGGCAACAATCGAAATGAAATCGAAAACATGGTTGCTGTCGGAAAGATATTTTTGAACTTCGTCGAAACGGCGCGTTTTAATGATCGAATAGGGGTTTTCTTCGCCGTCCAGCACGCCTTGCTGTAACGCGGAATAGACTTCGCTGATACCCATGGAAATCGGGCTGGCGCCAATGGCGCGGAAGGAATCCAGATGGGTCTGGTTGGGTTGCAGACGGATCTTGAGACCTTTCAGGTCATCAACGGTTTCGATGGGGCGCACGTTGTTGGTGATGTTACGCGGGCCAAGTTCCATCCAGCCCAGAACTTTAAATCCTTTATCGGCCAGTTTTTCATCGACAATGGTGCCGACATCGCCGTCAATCACGCGAAAAGCTGTGGCGCGGTCGGGATAGGTGAAAGGCATTGAAATGGCTTCAAGTTCCGGTACTGTGCGCGACAGATAAGCCGCCCCGATCCAGGTGCCAAAAATGGCGCCAGACCGGGTTTGATCAACATTTTCCTGTGCACCACCCAGTTGCATGTCGGGGAAAAGGTCGATTGTGAGGGCGCCGTCGCTTTTTGCTTCGACAGCTTTCTTGAATTTCTGCATGGCGATGGAACTGGAATGATCCGCAGCGAAGTTGCCGCCAAAGCGCAATGTTTCAGCAGATGCCGGGGCAGCTACCAAGGCGGCGAAACCTGCCGCAATGACTGTTCTTGTTAGGTATTTCATCTGATCTTCCCGTCGTATGTGTGAAGCCTCGGATGGATGTTTCCCTGTATGTATTGTGGCTTTGCCATCTTTAAGTTAGCGCCAACTATCGCGGCAGTTATCATCTTGCGCAAGTATTTTTTAAATAAAAAATTGAATTTATCATAAGCTATTGTTTTTAAATAATTTTATGTCTTTTAAAAATGGTAAATACTCGCTTTGGGGGCCAAGGCAGCGTGATGAAAGGCCGCGCAAAACAAAACCCCCGACCACTATAAGGGGCCGGGGGGTGAAGGTGAAAGCGGCGGGAAATGTCGGGTGTGTCAGGTGGGGTTGTCTTATTTGTTTTCCTGCCAGACGATGCCGGTCGGGAAGGTGTGATCAATAATGCTTTGCGGTTTCATGGTGATCGAGAAGCCCGGTGTTGTCGGGGCGATGTAACGGCCATTGCGAATAACACAGGGCGTTTCAAAATGTTCGTGCAAATGATCGACATATTCCAGAACTCGATCCTCAAGGGATGCTGAAACGCAGATATAGTCGATCATGGACAGGTGCTGGACATATTCGCACAGGCCAACGCCGCCGGCATGGGGGCAGACTGGTTTGTTGAATTTTTTTGCCATCAGCAAAATCGCCATGATTTCATTGACGCCGCCAACCCGGCAACTGTCAATTTGCACAACGTCAATCGCGTCAGCTTGCAGGAACTGTTTGAAAATAATGCGGTTCTGGCAATGTTCGCCGGTGGCGACGCGAATGGGTGAAATGCCCTCGCGGATTTGCTTGTGGCCTAAAATGTCATCGGGGCTGGTGGGTTCTTCGATGAACCACGGGTCAAATTCGGCCAGTTCTTTCATCCAGGAAATGGCCTGATCAACTTCCCAGTTCTGATTGGCATCGACCATTAATTTCCGGTTCGGGCCAATGACATCGCGTGTAATGGCCAAGCGGCGTTTGTCGTCTTCAACGTCAAGGCCGACTTTCAGTTTGATATAATCCCAACCAGCATCAATCGCTTCCTGGCACAGGCGACGCAGTTTTTCGTCGCTATAGCCCAGCCAGCCCGCCGATGTGGTATAGGCCGGGTAACCCTGCTGGCGCATTTCATCCATTCGGGCCTGTTTGCCCGGTTCGGCCGCGCGCAAAATTTCAAGGGCGTCGTCGCGGGTAATTGCGTTGGTCAGATAGCGAAAATCAACACAATCGACGAACTGTTCGGGTGTCATTTCGGCAACAAGCTGCCATACCGGTTTGCCCGCTGCCTTGCCCCACATATCCCAGATGGCGTTAACGACGGCACCGGTTGCCAGGTGCATCACGCCTTTGTCCGGGCCAAGCCAGCGCAACTGGCTGTCGCCGGTTAAATCGCGCCAGGTTTGGCCCATATGGGTGGTAAGATCACTTAACGATTTGCCAACCAGCAAATGTGACATCGCCTTGATGGCGGCAACGCATACATCATTGCCCCGGCCAATGGTAAAGGTCAGGCCGTGGCCTGAAATATCGGGATTGCTGGTTTCAATAATGACATAGGCAGCGGAATAATCCGGGTCCTTGTTCATGGCATCCGATCCGTCGAGATGACGTGACGTCGGAAACCGGATGTCGATTGCCTTGATACCTGTGATGACCGGATTCATGCCCTGATGCCTCTTTGTTTTATAAATGGAACGTTATTTTAAATATGGTGTATTTTGGGGCTTGGCAAGGCCCGTTTTTTACGAAAAGCTGCGGCAGATGACGAACAAGGGTTAAATATGTCCGACGATACCAAACGTGTCTACAAGGCCCCGGCCCTGGAAAAGGGGTTGGAGATACTGGAAATTCTGGCCGCCGAGCGCCGACCGATGAGCATGGGCGCGATTGCAAGTGCGCTTGGCCGGTCCAAAAGCGAGATTTTCCGGATGCTCTCGGTGCTTGAGCAAAAGGGATACCTTGAGCGCAAGGACGGCTCGGAACTGTTTCATATTACCAACCACCTGTTTGAACTTGGCATGCAGGTGTCACCGGTTTCAACCCTTTTGGAGGCGGCCTTGCCGCAAATGCGCAGGCTGGCAGCACGGGTGGGGCAGTCGTGCCATTTGGCGGTGCCGTCGCGCGATCAGATGGTGGTGATCGCCCGGGTTGAAAGCCCCGAAGCCATAGGGTTTTCGGTGCGGGTGGGCTATCGCCGCAGCCTGGCAGATTCGGGGTCGGGCAAGGTCTTGCTGGCATGGATGTCGCCCGAACGCCGTGCGCCTTTGATGGAATATTTCGGCGAAAGACTGGGGGCATCGTTTAATGCCGAAGTGTGGGAATATGAGCTAAAGGCCATTCGGGCGCGCGGCTATGTCGAGGTGCAAAGTACCGCAACAGTCGGGATCATTGATGTGGGCGCACCTGTACTGCAAGGCGAGGGCGGCGAGATCCTGGCCAGCCTGACCATCCCCTATCTGGGTGGGCCAAGTACACCCTATAAGGTGGCCGACACCGTGCCTTTCATTATGGAAACAGCCGGGGAAATTACCCGGCTGACCGGGGCGCATGGCGGGCTGTAAGGCCGATAAACCATAGAATGCCGGATGTCGCAATGTGGGGGTTTTGCCCGTGATGGTCATTTTGCTGCAAAATATAATTGAAACGACTGTTTAAATATGAAACGATCCGTGCCGTCGCAAAACGTGCGAGATTGGGAGGATTAAGGTTATGGCCCGTCAGAAGCGCCAAATTGGTAATACCGGTTTAGATGTAAGTGTTCTTGGTTTTGGCGGCGCGCCGCTGGGCAATATGTATCGTCCGCTTGATGATGCCCAGGCGCGCGAAACCTTGCAGGTGGCATGGGATTGCGGATTTCGCTATTTCGATACCGCCCCGCGTTATGGCTATGGCCTGAGCGAACGCCGCACCGGCGATTTTTTACGCAGCCAGACCGAACCCTACATCCTCTCGACCAAGGTGGGCCGGTTATTGCACCGTATTGCGGGCGATATTCCAAAAGATCGCCCGTTTGTTGATGCGCTGCCTTTTGTTGAAGTTTACGATTACAGTTATGATGCGGTGATGCGATCCATCGAGGATAGCTGGCAGCGTTTGGGGCTGCGCCGCATCGACATTGCCTATATCCACGATATTGGCAGCCTGACCCATGGCAAGGAAGACCACCCGCGTCTGATGCGCGATGCCATGGAAGGCGGGGCGCGCGCGCTGGACGAGTTGAAAAAGGCCGGGTTGATTGGCGCTTATGGCCTTGGCGTTAATGAATGGGAAGTCTGCCTTGAGGCCTTGAAATCCACCGATATGGATGTGTTTTTGCTGGCCGGGCGCTATACCTTGCTAGAACAGGAAGCACAGGAAAGTTTCCTGCCTGAATGTGTGCGCCGGAATGCGTCGGTCGTTGTGGGCGGGGCGTTTAATTCGGGCATTCTGGTTACCGGGCCAAAACCGGGGGCAAAATACGATTATGAAGATGCCCCGCAGCATATTCTGGACCGGGCGCAAAAAATCGAACAGATTTGTAGCGATCATAACGTGCCATTGGCGGCGGCCGCCATTCAGTTTCCGCTGACCCACCCTGCCGTTGTGTCGGTTATTCCCGGTGCCAGTTCGCCGCGCCATGTGACGCAGGCGGTGGAATGGGCCGAATTGCAAATTCCGTCGGCCTTGTGGCGTGATTTGCGCGATCAGGGTCTGTTGCGCGCCGACGTGCCCGTGCCGGGTGACGATTTGCTGACGGGTGGGGATGCGTCGTGATGGCGCACGATATTGGCCTGATAGATGCCCATCAGCATTTCTGGCAAATTGATCGTGGTGATTATGGCTGGTTAACCCCGGATGTAACCCCGCTTTATCGCGATTTTTTACCCGATGATTTAAAACCGGTTCTGACCGGGCAGGGCATTGCCAAAACGGTGTTGGTACAGGCCGCCCCCAGTGTGCCTGAAACCGATTTTATGCTGTCGCTGGCATCGGCGCATGATTTTATTGCCGGTGTGGTGGGCTGGGTTGATTTTGAAAAACCCGACGCCGCCCTGGTCGATATTGCCCGCTGGGCCAAACACGACAAATTTGTCGCCGTGCGGCCGATGATACAGGATATTGAAGACCCGGCATGGATGCTGCGTGCCGAGTTCGCCCCGGTATTTGAAGCCCTGATCGCACGCGGACTGGCGTTTGATGCGCTGGTGCATCCGCGCCATTTGGCCAATTTGCAAATATTGGCCCGGCGTTATGCCCGTTTGCGCATCGTGATTGACCATGCCGCCAAACCCAAAATTCGCAACGGCATTCATGGCCCCGATGCCTATGTTGAATGGGCGCGGATGATGGGCGAATTTACCCCGCTTAAAAATGTATATTGCAAGGTTTCGGGCCTGTTGACCGAAGCGGGCGCGGGGGCAGGTTTGCATGATTTAAAACCGTATCTGGACCATTTGCCACGTGTTTTTGGCCCGGATCGATTGATGTGGGGCAGTGACTGGCCGGTTTTGGGCTTGGCTGCAACCTATGCCGACTGGGTGAAAATGACCCGCCAGTGGTTAAGCACCTTTGCCCCAAATGACATTGAAAAGATTGCCGGAAAAACGGCAACGCACTTTTACCGGTTGTAGGTATGTGCCGGTTTTCACCGGCAGATTACGGAGGCTACGTTCATGAAATCGGAAAGCCGGGTGTTGCTGCCCGTGGCAGGCGATATGTGCCGCCAATATTGCGTTCATCTTCGCCGGGTTGATAAAACCACGGCAAAGCGGGGGTAGGGGCATTATGGCGGTGATTACCCATGTCGATATCCGAATGGTGGATTTAAAACCAAAAACCGTTCGGACCGATGCCATCCAGTCCTTTGTTAGCCAGGAAACGCCGATTGTGCGCATTACCGATGCCGACGGCGTTGTGGGCACGGGCTATAGTTACACCATTGGTACCGGGGGATCATCGGTTGTGGCCCTGCTGCGCGATCATTTGGCCCCGCAGCTCATTGGGCGCGATGCCAATGATATTGAAGCGATCTGGCGCGATTTGCTGTTTTCAAGCCATGCCACATCGGTTGGCGCGATTACATCGCTGTCGCTGGCCGCGATTGATACCGCGCTGTGGGATTTGCAATCGCGCAAAACCGGCATTGCCCTTTATCAGCTGGCGGGCGGGGCCAAGGGCAAAATCCCGCTTTACACCACCGAAGGCGGCTGGTTGCAGTTGGAGCAATCGCACCTGGTTGATGATGCCGTGGCGATGAAGGCCAAGGGTTTTGGCGGGGCCAAAATCAAGGTTGGCAAACCGCGCGGTGCCGAAGATGTTGCCCGTTTGCAAGCGGTGCGCGAGGCCGTTGGCACTGATTTTGAAATCATGACCGATGCCAATCAGGGGTTTGATTTATCTGAGGCCATTCGCCGCGCAAGGCTGTTTGAACCGATTGACATTGCCTGGTTTGAAGAACCCTTGCCCGCCGATAACGTGTTGGCCCATCAACGTCTGGTGGCGTCAACATCGCTGCCGGTTGCTGTGGGTGAATCGATGTATAGCATCGGGCAGTTTCGCGAATATCTGGCACTGAATGCCTGTTCGATTGTGCAGGTTGATGTGGCGCGCATTGGCGGCATTACGCCATGGTTAAAGGTGGCCCATCTGGCGGAAAGTTTTGATGTTGCGGTCTGCCCGCATTTCTTAATGGAATTGCATGTCTCGCTGTGCTGTGCCGTGCCCAACAGCCGCTGGCTGGAATATATCCCGCAGCTTGATAGCCTGACCCATCGCGGGCTGGATATTATTGATGGTCACGCGGTGCCCTCAAACCAGCCGGGGCTGGGCATTGACTGGGACTGGGACGCGATAGAAGCGCAACAAATGTTCACACCGATAACCATCAGCAAATGAGGCCGTAATGAAACGTGTTGGCATGGTCATTCATGTAAAGCCGGAAAAACTGGCGGAATATAAAAAACTCCATGCCGAGCCATGGCCCGGTGTGATTGCGGCCCTTAAAGCCCATCACGTTCATAATTACGTGATTTATCACCATGCCGATTTGCTGTTTGGCCATCTGGAATATGACGGCGACGATTTTAAAGCCGATATGGCCGAGATCGCCAAAGACCCGGTAACACAAGAATGGTGGAAACTGACCGACCCGTGCCAGTCCCCCCTTGCAACCCGCAAGGAAGGCGAATGGTGGGCGGACATGGAAGAAGTTTTTTACATGGCCTGACGGTGCGGCGTTACAGCGACCGTTAAATAACCAACCAGAAATGACCATACACGCAGGAGAATGAAATGGCAGGAAGACTGGCAGGGAAAACCGCCGTAGTAACCGCCGCAGGGCAGGGCATTGGCCGCGCAACAGCAGAAATGTTTGTCGCCGAAGGGGCAAAGGTCATTGCCACCGACATTAACGAAGATGCCCTGGCGACCCTGTCGGGTATGGAAACCCGCAAGCTTGACGTTACCGACGGTGCCGCGATTGCCGCTTTTGGCAAGGAAACCGGGGCGGTGGACATTTTGTTTAACTGTGCCGGGTTTGTCCATCATGGCAGCATCCTTGATTGCGACGAAGATGCCTATGATTTCAGCTTTAACCTGAATGTGCGTTCGCAATATCGCATGATGCGCGCCTTTTTACCGGCGATGCTGGAAAATGGCGGCGGGTCTATTGTCAATATGTCGTCGGTGGCATCCTCGGTTAAGGGGGTTCCGGTGCGCTTTATTTACGGGGCGACCAAGGCGGCGGTTATTGGCATGACCAAATCGGTCGCGGCCGATTTTGTCGGCAAGGGCATTCGCTGTAACGCCATTTGCCCCGGCACAGTTGAAAGCCCGTCGCTGGAACAGCGCATGTCATCGCAAGGCGGCGACTTTGCCGAAGTTCGCAAGGCATTCGTTGCCCGCCAGCCGATTGGCCGCATTGGTCAGCCCGGCGAAATTGCCGCTTTGGCAACTTATCTCGCTTCCGACGAGGCAAGCTATACCACCGGCACCATTCATGTGATTGACGGTGGCTGGGTAAACTGATCCATTCGGGTCTCTCCGGTTTTAAACTCACAAAAACCAAAAGGACAAATGTTCCATGAAACTGTTACGTTACGGGCCGGTTGGCGCTGAAAAACCCGGTCTTCTTGATGCCAATGGCACCATTCGCGATCTATCTGGCGTGATCGCCGATCTTGATCCTTCGACCATCTCGGCCGAAACGTTCGATAAAATCGCCGCGATTGATCCGGCAACCCTGCCGGAAGTTTCGGGCGATCCGCGCATTGGCGCCTGTGTTGGCCGCCCTGGCAAATTCATCTGCATCGGCCTGAACTATTCCGACCATGCGGCTGAAACCGGCATGGCCGTGCCGCCCGAACCGGTGATTTTCTTTAAGGCGACCTCGGCTGTCTGCGGCCCGTATGACAATGTTGAAATCCCGCGCGGCTCGGAAAAATCCGACTGGGAAGTGGAACTCGGCGTTATCATTGGCAAAGAAGCCAAATATGTTGATGAAGCCAACGCGATGGACCATGTGGCCGGCTATTGCGTGGTCAATGACCTGTCCGAACGCGCCTTTCAAATCGAACGGTCCGGCCAGTGGGTAAAAGGCAAAAGTGCCGATACTTTCGGCCCGGTCGGCCCCTACCTCGTCACCCGCGACGAAGTAAAAGACCCGCAAAACCTGCCGATGTGGCTGACCGTGAACGGCCATAAATACCAGAATGGCAGCACCCAGACTATGGTCTATGGTGTGCAGTTCCTGATCCACTACCTGTCACAATTCATGAGCCTGCAACCGGGCGACATCATCTCGACCGGCACCCCTCCGGGCGTTGGCATGGGCCAGAACCCGCAGGTTTACCTTAAGGCTGGTGATGTGATGGAATTGGGTATTGAAGGACTGGGCAGCCAGAAGCAGACAACCGTACAGGCTTAATCGCCCACACGCTGCTTAAAACCGTATTTTAAAAAGTCGCCATCTGTATAACCACGGATGGCGGCTTTTTTATTCCGGCGGAATATCCAAACTGTTCGGCAGCGATACCCAGATCACAGTTTGTGCCTCTGGCGAGTGGCGCGAGAGATGGCCCTTGCCATGTGTATCTTCGATCAACACAAAACTGCCCGCCGCCACATGGCGCACTTCGCCATCACTTGTTTCGTAATCCACAGCCCCATCCAGCCGAACCGTTAAAACCGGCTCCGGCACCGTATGCCATGAAACCTCCCGCATCCCGGCGGGAATGTGGCTAATGCGAACCCGCGACGCCGGATAACTGGCCGTTACATCAAACGGCACGGCATCAGGGTGCACCGTGCGCTTTGTGGTTGGCAATTCAACTTCATCAAAGTGTGATTCACCGTCCGAGGTGGCGTAGATTCGTAGGCATTTCATTGAGTTGGGTCCTGTTATCTGCTTTTGAACATGGGAACTCATTAGCAAAGTCGTTACTATTTTCCGGGAGTTTGTTGGGTTTCCTTGTTGGCCGATGCATATGATTGGTTTTCTTTTATGCTTTGTAAGCTTTAAGTTGATCCGTATAACACTGACTAACGGCTCACTGGACGTTGGTATAGAGCAGAATTAGCAGGTTTACTTCAAAGCTGGATGCGCTATGGAACTTGGTCTTTGAGAGGAAGGCCGCCATAGGTTGGTGACTGTAGCCCGCTGAGGTTAGACTATAACTATTTATGATTGCAATAAAATATCTTCTTTATAGCAGTTTATTTTTTATAATACATAATATACAGTTCAAGTTTATAATATCACTTAGGGGGGTAAATTGGAATTCTTTGAAGGCGTGGCATCCGGGACGTTGGCTACTATCATTGGAGGCATTTTTTCTGCCGTGGTGTTTTTCTTGGTGCGTGAAAAATTCTTCGCTTATAAAGATATATCTGGGAAATGGAAATATTATATTATTACAGAAAAAACAGAGTATAAACCATACCAAGGGATGAAGTTAACATATGCAGCAGTGCTGTGGCGAGAAGGTGATAAAATTTATGGGTCAGTGGAGAAGGTATATGAGAAATCGTCGACTGGAGAGCGAAGCTATGTTGGAAAAAATCGTACCACTGGAGTAGTGACTGGATCTTATGAGAAGAAATATTTTGGAAGGGATAGAATCAACATCCATGTGAGAGAGAAGGGGCAGGAAAGGGAATCCACAGTTTATTTTTCTTTGTATTTCTGTGGCGGAAAGATGCAAGGGCGATTTGATTCTTTTGTCGCTGACCAGTTTGGGAGAGCAACTTGGGAAAGGTAATATTTTTTAGGTTGTTTTATCTTTTTGTTTCATTTCCTCTGTTGGTGTTTTCACACATTTTTGAATTTTTTAATATTCTTCAAGTTCGATCCTTATTTGTGGAATGTGAAAGTCTTTTGCACGATAGCGGTGATTTTATTGAAGATGAGTTATATGTTTTATTGACTGGGGCGGAAGATCACCGAAATACTTATCACTATGGAGTTGATTACGTTGCGGTTTTCCGTGCGATTTTTGCAAATATGAGGGGTGTCAGGCAGGGGGCAAGTACGATTGAACAACAGTTTGTGCGGACAGTAACAAAGAAATATGGTATTTCTTTGAAAAGGAAGTTTGTTGAACAGATGCTTGCTCACTTGGTGTGTTTGCGTTTTTCTAAGATGAAAATAGCATCTGCGTATATGAATGTAGCGTATTTGGGTTTTGGTTTTCTTGGCTATAAGTCTGTCGTGCTTAATGATGATCCTGTTTTAGATGAGGATTTTTATTTGTCGGTAGTATCATTTCTAAAATATCCTAAACCCCAAAATCCTGACGCCGATTGGATGGAAAAGGTTTTAGTTAGAAGATATTATATTGATAAGAGATGCAAAAGTCTTAATATTTCAAAGTTGTCATCTAGCCGTTGCTATCCCCACCCAACGCCTGATACAGCGTCACCAGATTTAAAATCTGGTTGAGCTGGTTTTGCAGCAGCGATTCTTCGGCGGTGCGCCGGGTTTCCTGGGCATCAAGCCAGCTTTGCATTGAGACGGCCCCGGCGCGAAAGCGGGTTTCGTAGATGCGTTCGGCGTTCCGCGCGTCATCTAACGCGGCGCGCAGGCTTTGGGCTTGTTCCAGGTAATGGTCGCGGGCTGACAGGGCGGTTTCAACATCGCTAAACGCCTGATACAGGGTTTGACGATAGGTCGCGATATCCTGTTCGTATTGGGCTTGCGATACCTTGATATTCAACTGGCCTTCGTTCCAGTTCAGGAACGGCAGGGCAAGGCTGGCGCCGAGTGTGGCAATCGGATTTTGCAGGAAGTTGCGCAACTGGTCGCTGCTGGTACCGAGTTCGCCCGTCAGGTTCAGGGTGGGCAGCAGGCTGGTTTTGGTGGAATTAAGCTGTGAGACATCTTCGCGCAGGCGTAATTCGGCGGCTTTGATGTCGGGTCGTCGGTCCAGCAAGGTCGCGGGCAGGCCGGAGGCGACAAGGGGCAGGCCGTTGTCGGGCAGGGTTTTGCGGGCGATTTCGATATTTTGTGGCGGTTGGTCAAACAGGATCGACAGTGCGTTTTTGTTGGATTTCAGGCTTTGCGCGATCTGGGTATAGTCGGCCAACTGGCTTTCAAGGCTGCGGCGGGATTCGTAAAGTTCCAGCGAGCTTGAGGCACCCGATTGATATTGCACATTTACCAGTTCCAGCGTTTTACGGGCATAGTCGATGCTGGCCTGGGCAATAGCCAGGCGTTGCTGGTCGTAAACGCTTTGCCAATAGAGGTTGGCGGTGGTGCCGGTCAGTGTTAAAGCCGTGCTGGCACGGTCCTTTTCGGTGGCCAGGGCTTCCCATTTTGCCGCGTCGTAATCGTTGCCGAGTTTTCCCCACAGATCAACTTCGTAGCTAACCCCTGAGGTGGTGCCATAACTGCGCGAGATATTGCCATTATCGAGATTGCGCGAGGTCGAGCTTTTGGCGGTGGCCGACAGGTCGGGGAACAGGTCGGTTCTGGCGATGCCTGCTTTTAGTTGGGCCTGACGGACCTTGATGGTGGCGGCGGCGAGATCGTTATTGCGCGCCAGCGCATCGGCGACGAGCGTATCAAGCGCCTTGTCGTTAAAATTATGCCACCAGTTTGACGGAGCAAAGGCGGCATCCTTGCCAGGGATGATAGCTTTGTGCGTGCCGTCAGGGTCGGTGCTGGCAGAATACCAGCCATCGGGCACGTCAATATCGGGCCTTGTGTAGCTGACTTCTTTCAGGCTGGAGCAGCCCGCCAGAATGAGCAGCGACAGAATGGTGCCGGTCTTGAGGGTGGATTTAAGCATTTTCAATTCTCCATCAGTCCCGGTTCAAGGCATCGACAGGGTTTAAACGGGCGGCACTGCGCGCGGGCAAAAAGCCAAACAAAACCCCGATCATGGACGAGCAGGCAAAGGCCATAACGATTGAGGCGGTGGAATAGATCATTTGAAACGATGTTCCGAGCATGTCGAACAGAACCCCGAATAACAGGGCCAGCGACACGCCTAGCGCCCCGCCGATCAGACACACCAGTACCGCTTCGATCAGGAACTGGCGCAAAATATCGCCCTGCCGTGCGCCAACAGCCATGCGTACGCCAATTTCGCCGGTGCGTTCGGTAACCGATACCAGCATGATGTTCATCACCCCGATACCGCCCACAATAAGGGAAATAACGGCAATCGAGGAAACCAGCAGGGTCAGCGTTGCCGTTGTGGTTTCAATGGTTTGGCGGATGGTATCGGTATTGATGGTGAAAAAATCGCGGATACCATGGCGTTTCTCAAGGAATTCGCCGATTTTCTGATCTGCCAGCTTGCTATCGACGGCATCGGCAATGCGCACGGTGATGCTGGTCAGGTAATTTTGCCCGGTCAGGCGGGTCATCACGGTGGTGTAAGGCAGCCAGACATTAAGGCTGTCGCCCCGGCCAAAGGCGCTGTCGTGCTTTTTGGTCACCCCGATGACCCGCACGGGAACAGCGCCGAGCAGGATCACTTTTCCCAGCGGGTCTTCGCCATTGGGGAACAGTTTATCGCGGGTGTTATTATCGATAATCGCATCCTGATCACGGTTTTGCACGGATCGCTGGTTAAACCAAATGCCCTGATCTATTTCATAGCCGCGCACCCGGTCATAATCGACACCAACACCGGTCACAGACGAGGTTGCCTCGATATTGCGATAGCGGATCGTAACACTGGTGGAAACACTGGGCGTGACGCTGTCGACATAATATTGATCGGCAAGGGCGGTTGCGTCGTCAGCCGTCAGGGTACGGATGGTGTCGGCATCGCGGTCGCCAAAATCCTTGCCGCGCTGGATGTCGATGGTGTTGGTGCCGATGGAACTGATGCTTTCTAGCACCTTTTCGCGCGAACCGGTGCCAAGGGCAACGACCGATACCACCGATGCAATGCCAATGATAATGCCCAGCATGGTCAGAAATGTGCGCAATCGATGGGCGGCCATGGCGACCAGCGCCATATTAAAGGCTTCGCCAAAACGGCCAAATTCGGCCCACAGGCGGTTGCCTTTTGGTTTTTGGGCAACCGGGGCGGGGGTAACAGTGTCGCTGCCGCCTGCGGCGATCTGGCGTTCATCGCGGATGATTTCGCCATCCAGAATTTCGATCACCCGTTCGGCATGGGCGGCAACATTGGGGTCATGGGTAACCAGAATAACGGTATGGCCATCGGCATGCAGGTCGCGCAACAGGGCCAGGGTCTGCTCGCCGCTTTTGCTGTCAAGTGCGCCGGTGGGTTCGTCGGCCAGAATAACGTCGCCGCCATTCATCATGGCACGGGCAATGCTGACGCGCTGTTGCTGCCCGCCCGAAAGCTGGCCAGGACGGTGATGGGTGCGATCTGCCAGCCCCACTTTCGCAAGCAGGTCATGGGCACGGATGTGGCGCTGGCTGGTGGAATATCCGGCATAAATGGCGGGAACTTCCACATTGCCCAGGGCGGTCAGGTCGGACAGCAAATGATAGCGTTGAAAGATAAAGCCGAAATATTCACGGCGCAGTGCCGCCAGTTCGTCCGGTTCGAGGGCATCTGTCGGGCGACCATTCACACGGTAGGTCCCGCGTGTTGGCCGGTCCAGACAGCCCAGAATATTCATGAGTGTGGATTTGCCAGAGCCAGACGCGCCCATAATGGCAACCATTTCACCGCGTTCGATGGTCAGGTTAACACCTTTCAGCACAGCAATTTTCTGGTCGCCTGCGGGGTATTCGCGCCACAGATCGGTGATTTCGATTAACGGTGCTGCCATGATCAGAACATCATCCCCCGCGGGCGACGCGTGCCGGTGCTGTCGATAACAACGCCGCTGGCGGCCCCGATGATTACGTTATCGCCTTCGGCAACGCCCGATGTGATTTCGGCTTTGACATTGGTATTTAGCCCCACTGTGACAGGCACCTGTTTAATCACGGGTTTTTCGTCGCCTTTGCTGTCTTCGATCTGTACATATTGTTTGCCATCCTGCCCGGTGATCAGGGCGGATGACGGAATGATCAGGGCATCCTTGATGGATTTCAACACAACCGTGACCTCGGTTGTCATGGCAATGCGCAAGATACCGTCGGGATTGGGGACATCGAACAGGGCATTGTAATAAACCGCTTCGTTATCTTTGATACCGTCGTCATAGTCGTCAATGGCATCGGGGGCGGGTTCGATGGCGCGCAATGTGGCGTGATATTTGGTATCGGGGTCGCCCAGAATGGTGAAATACACTTCTTGCCCCGGTTTCACACGGATGACGTCGGCTTCGGAAATTTCGGCCTTGACCGTCATGGTGCCAAGTTGCGCCAGTTTGATGATGGTTGGCGTGGTTTGAACCGCGTTTACCGTTTGCCCGACCTTGACGGGCAAGGATACAACCGTGCCATCCATCGGCGCTTTGATTTCGGTGTAATCAAGGTCGATCTGGGCGGTATCAACCGCAATTTTTGCCCGATCAATTTCGGCATTCAGAGCGTTGATTTCGGCCTTGGTTACGGCAAGGGTGGCCTCGGCGGTTTCAAGGTCTTCTTGTGGGCTGGCATCCAGGCGGCGCATTTTCTTCTGGCGGTCATAGGCCTGTTGCGCCTGGCGCAGGGTGGCTTTTTTCGATGCCAGTTGCGCCTGGTTGTTGGCAAGGTTGGCCTTGGCATCGCTCAGGGCATTTTGCTGGGTCGACGGGTCGATCTCGGCGATCAGGTCGCCTTTTTTAATCACATCGCCCAGGGCAACATACAGTTTTTGAATTTGCCCCGAAACCTGTGCCCCGACCGAGACCAACTGATAGGCTTCCAGCGTGCCGCTTGCCAGAACTGTGCTTTCCAGATCGCCCCGCGTCACCCTGGCGGTCACATAGCTGGGTGCTGCCTCGGGTGGAAACAGATAATCGCGGCCAAACCACCCCCCTGCGGCAAGCAGGATGACGACGACAATTATGGTGGTGCGATGGGCGAGCAGTTTTTTCATGGGAATCCGTTATGCTGAATTCTTGAAGCATGTGTCTGGGGTGAAGGGCACGATCGAAACATCCGTTTCCATCAATATCCTGATCATAGATAGCATTCATTGATGTGGTGCGGGGTGAAGGGGATGAAAATCATGTGTAAGGGATGTGTAAAGTTCGAATTTGTGGCCTTTTCGCGGCAAATTTGCCCGGTATGATGCCGTCATATTTGGAGAAAACAACCGTGAGCCGAATACTTCTGATCGATGACGACATCGAACTGGGCGAGATGCTGGCAGAGTATCTGGACGGCGAAGGGTTTGAGATCACCGTGGTACATAATGGCCATGATGGCATTTCGCATGCCCTGTCGGGGGAATATGCGATGGCGTTGCTTGATATCATGATGCCGGGCATTGGCGGGATAGAGGTTTTGCGCCAGGTGCGCGCCCAAAGCCGGATGCCGATCATTATGTTAACCGCCAAAGGCGATGATGTGGACAGGGTTGTTGGCCTGGAACTGGGGGCGGATGATTATATACCCAAGCCCTATTATCCGCGCGAACTGGTGGCGCGCATTCGCGCTGTACTGCGCCGGGCCGATGGGGGCCGTACGTCGGGCATAGCCGCGGCGACACACATATCTGATCGTCAGGATGCTTTGCTGGAACGGGGTTTGATTACACTGGAGCCCGCCCGACGTTTTGCCGCATTTGACGGGCAGGAAATGGATTTGACGGTGTCGGAGTTTAATTTGCTTGAAACCCTGATGCGGGCGCGCGACAGGGCACTTTCAAAAAACGAGCTGTCGATGACGGTGTTAGGTCGCCCGCGCGAGGTTTATGATCGTTCCATTGATGTGCATATGAGCAACCTGCGCCAGAAACTTCAGCAGGCCAGCGGCGATGCATCGCTGATTGAAACCGTGCGCGGGTTTGGCTACCGGTTAAGGCAGGGATCATGAAGGGGCGGCTGTTCTGGAAAATTCTGGTGAGCTTTGCCATTACCTTTATTGCTATTGCCGAAGGGGTATGGTTGCTGTTTCAGTTTTACGGGCATCCGCCAACCCCCTATCTGATTGGTTATTTGTCGGCGACGGTGCCGGGCTATGTTGACATGGCGACCCGTGTCGCCGAGCGCGGCGGGGTGCCTGCACTCGACCAACTGTTAACGGACTGGCCAAAGGCCGAAAGTGAACGATTGCGCTATAAGCCTGTGGCCGCAGCGACTGCCCGCCAGAGCCTGCAAAAGGCACAAACCGATGTGACCGTGACCGATCAGGAAATACTTGAATGGTCGGAAAAAACCGGTAACCCGGCGAAAAATCTGTTACCGGAACAGTTGCGCGAACGGTATCTGATGGTGCGTCGGGCTTGGGAAACAGGCAATATTTCGCGTATTGTGCCTTTACCTGATGGCACATGGCTGCAAATGACGTTCGATATTGCCGATATTGTGGCGCAAATCCCGCGGGACCGACATTTGAATGTGCCAATGCCCATGGTTATTGCGGGCGTGGTTGGCGGGCTTATTTTTAGCGCCCTTTTGGCGTGGTATTTAACCCGTCCGATATTGCAGTTACGCAAAGGGTTTGAACAATTATCGTCGGGCGATATGTCGTACCGCTTACGACCGGAAATGGGGCGCAGACGCGACGAAATTGCTGATCTTGCCCGTGATTTTGACCATATGGCCGACCGTTTGCAGCAATTGATTGGCGCGCGTGACCGCCTGTTGAACGATGTATCGCATGAATTGCGGTCGCCGCTGGCGCGAATGCAGATGGCCGTTGCCCTGGCGCGGCAAAAACCCGAACGGATTGAAAGTTCGTTTGATCGTATTGAAAAGGAAACCATTCGTCTTGACGAACTGGTAGGCGGGTTGCTTACCCTTTCGCGGGTGGAAAGCGGTGCGGCGCATCAACCGGTTTATCTGGATCTGGATCATTTGCTGGGACGGGTGATTGCCGATGCACGGTTTGAGGCCGACGGGCTGGGCATTGTGGTAAAAACCGATCTGGCTGTGCGCCGGTCGTATTTTGGCGCGGTGCCGGTTGTGTCGGGCAATGCCGAATTGCTGCGCCGCGCGTTTGAAAACGTGATCCGGAATGCCTTGCACCATACCGCAGCGGGCAAACAGGTTGAAATTGATGCGACCGCCGATTTTGAGCGTCAGTTTTTCGAGATTACCATTGCCGATCGCGGACCGGGCATTGCCGCAGAAATGCTTGATACCGTGTTTGACCCGTTCACCCGCGATGTTGCGGCAAGCGTGGCTGCGGAGCAGGCTTTACCTGTTGCTGATCAGAAAGTTGCCGGTGCCAATGCCCCGGTAAATCCCGGTGTTGCCGGGTTTAGCGCCAGTAAAGCCGGGTTTGGCCTTGGTTTGTCGATTGCGCAACGCGCGATTGTTGCTCATGGCGGTACGATCATTGCCAAAAATCGACCTGATGGCGGGTTGGTAATGCAGATCGCACTTCCTTTTACCCTGCGTACCGATGACGCCCGAAAATCATAAGACAAGCGGTTAAGGCGTGGTCGTTGTTGGTATTGCCCTGTCCGTTTCCGGCAGGATCAAAATGGCTTCAAACCCGTCCGCTTTGCCTGTGGCGGGCGATTGCAACAAAAGCTGCCCGCCGGCTTGCTGCATGATTGTTTCGGCAATCGCCAGGCCCAGCCCTGATCCGCGGGCTGAGGGATTATTGCGTTCAAAACGTTCTGTCAGTTTTGTCAAAACGTCTGGTGGCACCAGCGGGCAATGATTGACAATGTGAATTTGCGGCGAATTGCCCGGCGATGCCCAGATCGTGACCGGGGCGTCCTTTGCGCTGTGGATCAGGGCATTTTCGATCAGGTTGCGCAGGCAGATGGCAAAGGCATCGATGTCTATTTTGCCCATTAACGGGTGTTCATCACTCAGATTGGTTTCAATGCGTTGCGTATAGCGGGAATCGCGGCTGAAATCCTCGATCACGAGGGACAGGGCGGGCGATAAATCCTGCATATCGCCAACAACGGCCACCCCGGCCTCGGCGCGTGAAAGCTGCAACAGTTTTTCTGACAGGCGTTTGAGGTGTTGTAGCGATGTTTCAATTTGGTTGGCGCGGTCGGCATTGGCATCATCAGCGGGTATTTCGGCGCGCAGGCGTTGGGTTTGTGCCAGGGCGACGGCGATCGGGGTGCGCAATTCGTGCGCGCTGTTGGCGGCAAAATTACGCTCGGCCGTCAGGGCGGCTTTTAGTCGCGACAGCAGGTTGTTTACGGCTGTCACAATGGGATGAAGTTCGTCAGGCAGTTCGGGGCGGTTAATCGGGGCCATATTGCCGCTGCCGCGATTGCGAATGTCATCCTGAAGCAAAGTCACCGGGCGCAACCCGTGCCGGACGCTCCACCAAATGCCGATAATGCTGACCGGGATCAGCAAGAGCAGCGGGGCGAGGATGGCCGCGGTGCTTTCTCGCAGGGCCTCGCGGCGATGGGCAAGGGGTTCGGCAACCTGAATATACAGGCTGTTGCGCAAGGTGGCTTCGGTATAATAGCGAAACCGGTCATCTTCATAAAAACCCGGTTCTAACGGGGCGGAAAAGGCATCGGTGCCACCTTCATAGGATTGCACCAGAATTCTGCCTTCCGGATCCCGAATCTGATAGGCGACAAATTCGTCGCGCGCCATAAGCGACCCGGTGGGCATACGGTGCGGGGCATCGGCATCGTTATGTTCAAACAGGTAATCGACGGCCAGGGGTAAAATGCGATGTGCCGTCTGTTGCAGGCCACTGTCAAAGGCTTCGCCCATTTCATCTTGCATCGCCAGCACGGCAAGCGCACATCCCAATAACCACGCCAGCGTCATGACCATGGTGACGCGGGTGACGATGGCAATGATCAGGCTGTTTCTCATTTTCAGCAACGCCATGCCGATTTATCCTTCCAGCCGGTATCCGACACCGCGCACGGTGCGAATGGGAACCGGACCGATTTTTTTGCGCAGGCGGCTGATATAAACCTCGACTGTGTTGCTTTCGATTTCGGCGCCAAATTCATAAAGCGCGTCTTCAAGCTGCCGTTTTGACAGAATGGCACCGGGGCGGCGCAAAAGCTGGTCAAACACGGCCCATTCGCGTGCGGTCAGGTCAATCTGGCGGCCGGAAACGAAAACAAGGCGGTTGGCCTGGTCAATTTCAAGATTGCCAATTTCGACCAGCGGGTTCGGGTTGCCGGAATAGCGCCGTGAAACAGCGCCCAGCCGGGCAATCATTTCACCCAGATCAAACGGTTTGACCAGATAATCATCGGCACCGGCATTCAGCCCGGCGATACGGTCGGAAATCTGATCCTGGGCGGTCAGAATCACGCAAGGGGTGGCATCGCCGCGTTTGCGGATATTTTGCAACAGCGTAATGCCATTGCCGTCGGGCAGGTTTAAATCCAGCAAGATAATGTCGTAACGCGTGCTGCGCAGGGTGTCTTCGGCATCAATAAGGGCAGGCAGCCAGTCAACGGCTTCGCCATTGGCCATTAAATGATCCTTGATCGCCTGTGCCAGCGATGGTTCATCTTCAATTAGCAATATCCGCATGTTACCCTGTTGGCCCCGTTTGCATGTGTTTACACACTGTCACAGCGGGATGAAAAAATCGTGCAAACAATTTGGTGTTGCTTCAGTTTGTTGTCAGCATTGACGGGCAAAAGCGCATCCGTTCCAAGCTGATAATACCAAGAGTTTTCTTGCGATCCGGGTCGGAAAATATTATCAACACCGCTAATGGCAATGTGGGACGACGTCGTTATTTTGACATTAGATTGTAATAAAAGCGCCCACTGGCCCTTATTGCATCTGCATTCGTGGAAATGGCGGTTATAGTGTTGTGTAATTTTTGACATTAGTTTGTGCATAAATATTTGAATTTTCAACAAGATAAGGATTTTGACGCATCTGCGCGCGAGGGGCCTCCGATTTGGGTGCGTTTTGCAGACAATGTGTTGATCGCCGCGACGGTTTATCAGAATGACATTTGAAAAAAGTTCTCTGCCCGAAAATCCGGCCCCCTCTCAGGCAGCAGCGTCTGCCGATGTTGGCGTACCCGTGCTTTCGGTTGTGGTCCCGGTTAAAAACGAGGCCGAGAATATCGCGCCACTGGTAACCGAGATTGTCAGCGCCCTGCGCGACAAGGTTGCGTTTGAGATTATCTATGTTGACGATGGCAGCACAGATCAGACCCCGACGATTGTGCGCGGTTTGCGCCAATCGGTGCCGGAATTGCATCTGATTTGCCATGAAAAAAGCTGTGGTCAGTCGATTGCGGTTTTGACCGGGGTTAAAAATGCCCGTGGCGGTTTGATTGTAACGCTGGACGGCGATGGCCAGAATGACCCGGCTGATATTTTGCAAATGCTGGAACGGTACCGGGCCGAGGGTGACAATGCCCGGGTTCTGATTGCAGGCTGGCGGGCAAACCGGCACGATACGGCGATGAAACGCATTCAGTCACGCATTGCCAACAAGGTGCGTGGCGGGTTGTTAAAAGACGAAACCCCTGATACCGGCTGTGGCATCAAACTGTTTCGCCGCGACGATTTTCTGGCATTTCCGCGCTTTAATCACATGCATCGTTTTTTGCCGGCCCTGATGTTGCGCGATAGCGGAAAGGTTTATTCCGTGGCCGTCAATCACCGCCCAAGGTTGCGGGGAACGTCAAATTACAGCATGATGAACCGGCTTTGGGTTGGTATCGTTGACATTATGGGTGTGATGTGGCTTCAGGCCCGTGCCAAAACACCCGTTGTAAAATCAAAGGAATAGGGGGCAGCAATGCATGAATGGTTTGCGCGGTTGTTCTCGCATCTTGATGCCTGGTTTGTGCTGGGTATTGTTGGTCAGGTCATGTTTTCCGGGCGGTTCCTGGTGCAATGGCTGGTCAGTGAAAAACATGCCAAAAGTATCGTCCCGGTGGCGTTCTGGTATTTCAGTATTCTGGGCGGCATCTGTCTGATGATTTATGGCCTGAAACGGGCCGAACCGATCATTATTCTTGGCCAGTCCTTTGGTCTTATCGTTTATGCGCGGAACCTTTATTTCATTCATCGCGAAAAACGGAATGCCCAAACCGAAACCATCCCGTCGATCGTGGCCGAATAACCCGTCGTTTAAATTTACGGATTTTACATGACCCTGAACAATCGTACCGGCGCAAAGACGGCATCGTTTGGCGTAATCCTGATATTGTGGGTTTTGGTTGCGGTTTTAGGGGTAAGTGCCCGACCGTTGCTGCCTGTTGATGAAACACGGTACCTGTCGGTGGCATGGGAAATGTGGCTTCATCATAACTGGCTGGTGCCGCATCTTAATGGCGAACCCTATTCGCACAAGCCCCCCCTGTTGTTCTGGCTGATCAATGCCAGCTGGGCCGTTTTCGGGGTCAATGATTTTACCGCCCGCCTGATCGCGCCGTTATTTGCCGGTTTGAACATGGTGATGGTGGCATTGCTGGCCAAACGCATTTGGCCCGATAAAACAGCAATTGCGCAAATTGCCCCCCTGTTTTTAATCGGCGGCACCTATTATGCCGGTTATGGCACGCTGACCTATTTTGATATGTTGCAGTGCTTTTTTGCCTTGCTGGGGTGGTATGGTGTTTTTGTGGCCCGCGATGGCGATGCCCCAAAAGGCTGGATCATTACCGGCATTGCCATCGGACTGGGCGTTTTGGCCAAGGGGCCGGTGATTTTGCTTTATGTTTTGCCAGCTGCGGTTTTTGCACCGGTTTGGCAAAAAAGCTGGGCTGTTTCGTCACGTGGTGGGGCCGTGCCGAAAACGGCCAACGGTCCTGCTTCCATCGCACCGGCCTTCGGCAGTGCGGGCATTTTTGCCGGGCGCGGTGCCTTTAAACGCTGGTATGCGGGGATGGGGCTTTCGGTGTTGCTGGGCGCGGGGATTGCGTTGTTGTGGGCCGTGCCTGCCGCTGTTTTTGGCGGCGAAGTATATCGCAACGCCATTTTTTGGGGTCAGACAGCGGGCCGCATGGTTGACAGCTTCGCCCATGTTGAACCGTTTTATTATTATCTGGTCGCGTTACCGGCCATGTTGCTGCCGTGGGTGTTCTGGGGCGGTTTGTGGCGCTCGCTGTTCGGGTTTGGCTGGCGCAAGGATCAGGATGCCGGGTTGCGGTTTTGCCTGCTGGTTTCTGTCTTTTTGCTGGTTGCGTTTAGTCTGATTTCGGGCAAACGGGTGCATTATGTTCTGCCGGTTCTGCCGTTATTGGCACTTGTTTTTGCGCGCATCATTGCCGATGTTCCGATCCGCCGGATCGATCAGATCCCGTTAGCGGCCTTCGTGATCATTCTGGGTGTCGCTGGTTTGGTGGCACCGTTTCTGCCAGGATTTTTTGATAAAATTCCGGCCTGGGTCGGAATGCTTGATGGTTGGTGGGGCGCGTTTTTACTCGCGGCGGGTGTTGCGCTTGTGCTGGTGCAGGCGCGCCGTGTTGCCCTTGTCGGGGTGATTGCCGGGGTGAATTTGTTGCTGGTGGCTATGGTCTTTATGATCGCCAGCCCCCGTTTGCAGACCGACTATAACATGCGCCCGATGGCGGTTTATCTGAAAAGCCAGCAACAGGCGGGCCATGACGTGGCCTATTGGGGCAAATACCATGCCCAGTTCCAGTTTTTGGGGCGTCTGGAACAACCGATCCCGATGCTGCTTGATATATCCGAAGTTCAGTCCTGGATTGCTGCCCATCCACAAGGTGAAGTGATTGCCCGTCGCGATAATCCGATCACGGGTATGGCACAGCCTATTGCCCGGTTTGATTACCGAAGCGACCATTTGGTGATCTGGGATGCGGCGACTGTTAAGGCTGATCCCGAAAGCGTGCTGGCACGCTAAACTTTTTATCTTGTTATGTCGGAGTGTTCGTTTACGGGCGCGATTGCCTCTATGGTGGGCTGGTCGTGCCCGTTCCAGTTAAACAAAACAAGATGCCAAAGCCCGGGGGCCTTTCTCGACGGGTCAATAAGCCCTTGCGCCCCCAGTGCGACAAGCCTGTCCCGAACGTGCCATGACGGGGGTGTTGTGCCTTGGGCAACGCAATCCTGCCACGGAGCTGTCGCATCTTCCAGGCTGATACCCGCCTGTATGCGCGCCTTTTCGTTGCGAAGATCAAAAATGCGTTGCGCCTTTACCGATACCGCCACAATTTGAAGCTGTTTGGCCCGATTGGCGGTATGTGCAATCATCGCCGCTTCGACGCCTTTTGGCGAGGAACTAAGATAAAGCGTGGGTTGTTCCGGGTTTGAGTAACGCCCGGCATTGCGTGACCCGGCCAAGCTTGTTTGAAGATAGCGCGGATCCACAGCACGATAAAACAGGCCCTCGACGGGGCGAAAAATATCTTCATGATTTTGCGACATAGGAACATTTCCGAACGCTGTAAATTTGGCAAGCGGGCAAGATTATGCGTGCGGTTTGTTGTTCGTCAACGATGTCGCCAACTTTTGCCGCGTTGTGGCTGGCAAAGGCGCGATTTTGGATTATTTCAAACCCAGCGCGCAGTTTGGCGGTGAAGGATGGTGTTGTTGCATTGTTTGAACCCCACTGCCGGGAACATATAAATTTATCAAAAACATGGAGGCCCACATGAGCCAGAATCTGAGCGTCAAAACTGCTGACGGTACTTTTAATGCTTATGTTGCGATGCCCGATAAACTGCCTGCGCCGGTCGTGGTGGTGATTCAGGAAATATTTGGCATTAACGCCGTGATGCGTGGCGTTGCCGATGAGTACGCAAAGCAGGGCTATATCGCAGTTTGCCCGGATTTGTTCTGGCGGATTGAACCGGGGATCGAACTTACCGATAAAACCGATGCGGAATGGCAAAAGGCCTTTGGTTATTTGCAGGCTTTTGACCCTGACAAGGGCGCACAGGACATACAGGCGACTTTGGATGCCGCCCGCGCCCTGCCGGATGCCACCGACAAAGCAGCCGTTGTTGGTTATTGCATGGGCGGGATGATGACCTATCTGGCCGCGACGCGCACGGATGGCGATGCTTTTGCCTCCTTTTACGGGGCGGGCATTGATAATTACCTTGGTGAAGCAGATAAAATTAGCAAACCGCTGATTATGCATCTGGCCGGGCAAGATGAATTTATTCCCGCCGAAGCACAGGACAAGATCAAGGCCGGGTTGAAAGATAAAGCCGATGTCATGATCTATCAGTATCCCGAACGCAACCATGCCTTTTGTCGTAAAGGTGGCAATCATTATGACGAAAATGATGCCGCAACCGCCAATGCCCGCACGGCAGAGTTTTTGAAACAGAATTTGGCCTGAGCGGGTTTGGATTTGATCTGATGGAAGATAAAGCTCCCGCCCCAACAAGGGCGGGAGCTTTGTGCATTAAGGGGGCTGGTGTGTTTAGCCGTGGCTCATTGCGTCGAGTTCCTGACGGTGCGCGTGCAGTTTGTGGAAAATGGCATAGCGCCGGTCATGGTCGGCTTTCGCGGTATTGTCTGGCGATTTAACCGTATCAGGTGCTGCCATTGACTTTGATGCCGCTTCCAGCCCGCCATCCGGGACAAGGGCAACTGCGGCCAGCATGGCAGCACCCAGCAAGACAGGCTCCGCACATTCAGACATCACAACGTCACAGCCTGTCACATCGGCATAAAGTTTCACCAGAACCGGACTTGCAGTGTGGCCGCCACTGAGGTGAATGTAGCGAATGTCGTAGCCCGTCGCATTAAGCGCGTCAATGATATGGCGGGTGCCATAGGCGATGGCGCAGGCGGTGGCCCAGTACAGGTCCAGAAAGCTGTCTTCGCTTTGATCCAGCGTCAAGCCACTGATAACCCCTAATGCTTCCGGGTCGGCCAGCGGCGACCGGTTGCCGTGAAAATCGGGCAACAGGTGCAGGCGCGGGGCCAGATCGGCCTTTTCCATCATACGGGGGAGCAGCTTTTCCCCGGCCAGCCGGTGGGCATCGCGGCCGAGGTTGCGGGCGAAGGGGTGCAGGGCGCAAATATGGTCCAGCAAGGCGCCGGTTGCCGATTGCCCGCCTTCGTTGAGCCACAAGCCCGGTGCGACCGCGCCAAAATATGGCCCCCAAACCCCTTTGATAAAGCGCGGTTCGGCTGATAACGCCATGTGGCAGGTTGATGTGCCTGCGATCATGGCAAAGCGTTGATCAAGGTTACCGCCCAGATGTGCGCCCAACGTGCCAAGCGCCCCGGCATGGGCATCGATCAGGCCCGCACCGACCATACAATTGGGTGTAAGGCCAAGGTCGCGGGCGGCGTTGGCCGAAAGTTTGCCGACCGGGGCCCCAACGGCAACCGCAGGGCCATCTATGCCGACTTTTTCAATAAAATCATCCAGACCAACCTTGGTCAGAAATTCCTGGTTCCAGGGGGTGTCTTCGTGGGCAAGGTGCGTCCATTTACATGTTACTGTGCAGCATGACCGGGCATTGTCGCCAGTGGCGCGGAAGGCCAGAAAATCGGCCAGATCATAAGCCGCCGTCATTTTACCCCAAACCGTCGGGTTATGGCGTTTTAGCCACATCAGTTTGGGAATTTCCATTTCCGGTGACATGGTGCCACCGATATATTCCAGAACTTTTGATCCGGTGGCGGTGCATTGTTCGGCTTCACGGGTGGCGCGATGGTCCATCCACACAATGACATCCCAGTTTGCCGGGCCATCGGGCGATACGGGCAGGGGTTGGTCGTTCGCACCCCGAATAACAAGCGAGCAGGTGGCATCAAAACCAATGGCTGAGACCTTGCTGCCATCAACGCCAGATTTGATGAGTGCATCCTGAACCGACTTGCAGACCGATTGCCAGATATTTTCAGAATCCTGTTCGACAAAATCCGGGCGCGGGCGATTCATGGCAATCGGGTGGGATGCGCTGCCCAAAAGTTTGCCGGTGCCATCAAATATCCCGGCGCGTGCGCTGCCGGTTCCGACGTCGACACCAATAATTGCTGTATCTTTCAGGGTCATGGCGATATTTCCTCCCGCCTTTTGACATTGTTTTCTCAAACCGGCTTATAGCCGATTTAAGGCGCCCAACAGAAGGCCAGTGTGCTTTCATGCGCAATCGGGATGCAAAATGAACAAAAGATCGACTTCTGGTCAAATACTCATTTTTGTTGACGCCAATATTCTCGATTAGATAGGGTCTTGGGATTAAAAAATAACGTCCGAGAAACAAATGCAAACCAAACCCGTAGCGTCTGCGTTGCGTATTGAATGGCCCGCCGCGATCAAGGCGGTTCTGTTTGATTGCGATGGTGTGCTGGTTAATAGTGAACCGATCTCACTATCGACCCTGGTGGACGTTCTTGCCCATTTTGGCGCGCCGTTATCGCTCGAGGACGTGGCTCGCCGATTTACCGGGCGATCGAGTGCTGCGCCGATTGACCATATCCGCGCCGAAACGGGCCGCGATGTCAGTGCTGATTTCAAGCCCTATTTTTATGACCGCCTGTTTGTACGTTATGAAACCGAATTGCACAAGATTTCCAATATTGATGATGTTTTGGTGGTCCTGAAACAACGCGATATACCGTTCTGCATTTCATCAAGCAGTTCAGTGCGAAGGCTTGAAACCACCATGCGCATCACGGGGTTGGGGCACTGGTTTGACGGGCATATTTACAGCGCTGATTTTGTCAAGAAGGGCAAACCCGCACCGGACCTGTTTTTATATGCCGCAGGCGATATGGGGTTTGACCCGTCTATGTGTTTGGTGGTTGAGGATTCCGTTGCCGGTGTGCAGGCCGCGATTGCGGCGGGCATGATGTGTTGGGGGTTTGTTGGCGGCGGGCATTATGATGGTGCCCGCAATGATGCGCAACAACGCCTGATCGATGCCGGTGCCCATCAGGTATTTGATAATATGGCCGATCTTGCCGCAGTAATGACCTGCTAAAGTATGTACCAGGCGCACAACATGTGTTGTGTACCTGGTGGGGCAGGTGGCGGTGGCGACGTTGCCGTATTTTTTTTATGCCAGAAAATCCGCCACCAGATTGCCCCAGTTGCGAACGTCATTTACATGTTTGGCAACATGCAGTTTTGCCCCGGGAATAAGCTCGGCCAGGCGTTCGGCCGAGGCAATGGGGTGGGTAGGGTCGCTTTCCCATGCCAGTATCAGGACGGGTAAATCCAACTGGCGGATGGCATCGGGGCTTGGCAGGTCCGATTGGCCCGCCCCGCGCAGGATCGAGGGCAGCAGGTTGATATTTACCTCGACCGGGAATTCGGGCAGGTCGGTGAATATTGGCGGTGGTGCCATATTGGCAACCAGCGCATCAAGGGCGGGCTGGCCGTCGTGGTCAATGGTGGTGGCGGATTTTTCGTAAAGATATGCCTGCGCGCGACGGGTTTTCCATGCCGTTGGCGGTGCGGTTAAAACCAGTTTGGCAAAGCGGGCGGGGGCGGCGGTTGCCGCGTGCAGAATGGTGCCTGTGCCCATTGAACATCCCATGGCGCTGACAGGCTGGTCGGCGGATGTTTGATCGGCGATGGCTAAAAGGTCGCCCGCCAGATGCGACCAGGTAAAATGTGACGGGACGGCCTCTGCCATCGACCGGCCATGCCCGCGCGCATCATAGCGCACCAGGCGCGACCCCGCAGCGATAACCGGTCCGAAATCGTAAATGTTTTTTTGTTCCAATGAATAACTGTTCGACATAAGCCCGTGCGCCCAGATCAGGGTAGGCCCGCAGCCTTCTTCGGTCCATGCAAGGGTTGCATCATCGCGTGCAAGGCGGTGTTGAGCAATGCGTTCGGGTTTCATCGGGGCTGGTTCCGTAAGTGGGAAGAAGATATGGCCAAACAAAATGGGTCATATTAAAGGAAAAATGCTTGATCAAGACGGATACTTTAAGCACGCAGGCGGGATGAGGGCCATTATCATCTGCGATTGTTGTGGTTAAAACAACGCCAGATCGGTGTGCATGGACCAAATTCTGTCAGCAGGGGGTAAAAGTGCTGGATGCTTTCATATCTTCCGCTCCTTTTTCCAATCAGGAATCTAGCGCGGAAAACTCCAATTATAAACATTCCAGTTCAAAGGGTGCAGAGCCGTGACAGGTTAATCTAACTGTGTTTCGCTGCTGTCGTTATCTGTTTCTTCCTCATTTTGTGCCCAGCGGGCGGCAAGATGCAGGAGGATAATGATCATCGCCAGGGGAACCGAAATCGAAATCCATGCCATCGGAATGCCCAAGGTATCGGCTGTCAGCCCTGCCTGGCGGGCAATATATCCTTTGGCAAAACCGCCGCGCAAACCGACGAAACAGAAATAGAGTACCGGCAGGATAAAGGTGAGCACAGCTGCACTTTGCAGGGCTTCGGCAAACAGGCCCAGAATATGGGGGCGTTTGGGAAATATGCTGTGCATTAAAATGGCATCGGATCGGGTTTTGAACGACAAAGTCGCCCCTAACAGCCCGGTCCAGACCATGGCATAACGCGCGACGTCTTCGGTCCAGGCTGGCGGGGATGAGAAAATATAGCGTGCGACGATTTGAACCATTACGGTTAAAAACATCAGCCCAACGGCCATCACCGCGATACGGCGCACCGACATATGCACGGCGTTGCTGGTTTTTATGACAAACTGACGCATGTCAGATTTTTCCTCGGATCAATCGCGGGCTGCAGATGCAGCCCGCTTGTGTGCGTTTAGCGGTTGTCGTCAGACAAGTCGGTCCAGGTTTTGATGTCTTTTGGCGGCATCAGGCCGGAATCGTAAACCGGCAACGAGGCTTTGCGAAAGACGGCCCGTTCTTCCGGGGTGAGCCGCTGAACGGTTACACCTTTTGCTTCCAGCGCCTTTAGCCCGTCGACGGATGCCTCTTTGAGCCATACGCGTGCGGCTTTGTCGCCAGCCTTGACGGCGGCATCAACGGTGCTGCGATCTGCGTCGGACAAATCATCGTACCATGTTTTTGATACGAGAACGGCCCGCAAAGGCCATATCACGCGTGCATCCGAGTAGTTTTTCACAAAGTCGGTCTGGCCGAACATAACAGGTACCTGCGGCGAATTCAGATAGCCGTCAATCACGCCGGTTTGCAGGCTGGCGGGGACTTCGCCCCAGGGAACGATCGTTCCGTTTGATCCCCAGGCGTTATACATGGAGATCTGTGCATCATCCAGGGCACGCATGCGTAAACCGGCCATATCGGCAGGAGAGCGGACCGCTTTGGTGGTCGTGATGATGCCGGAAGCCGGCCCAAGGGGGACCAGAGACAACAGAAGCACATCCTGGCTGGCCATATTCCGGTTTACCTTCGCAAACACTTTTCCGGCGTCCAGTGCGCGATCCAGGTGGTCGATGCTGTCAAACAGATAGGGCAGGCGGACGCCGTAAATGAACGGGTCAACCTGGGCAATCGTGCGGACATCTGAAAGCGATACTTCCAAAAGCCCTGTCGAGAGCTGGTCGAATTTTTCGGCTTCGTTGCCGATGGCGCCGACGGGCATCTCGCGCGGGTCCATACCCCCGGCTTTCAAGGCATTGCTAAAGGTATTGATCCAGTTATATGAACCCGATGTTTTCAGATCAGGTTTGGTATCAAGGGCAATTTTTACCTCTGCCGAGGCTGCGGTCGTCATCGCCAGCAGGGCGACCAGCGAAAGAGCTTTGAGTTTCATAAAATTTCCTCCCGGTTTTTAAGATTTCTAATTGACGGAAAGGCCGAAGAAAGTCGGCACAGTCAGGCTGATTGCGGGCCAATAGACCAATGCCAACAGCAAAAGAATTTGGACAATGATGAATGGAAGTGCCGCATAAGCCAGCCGCCAATAGCTCAGTGATGTTAACGCCGAGACCACAACAAGGCATTTGCCGAGCGGCGGTGTTATTAACCCGACACAGAGATTGAAGCACAGCACAATCCCCAGATGGACCGGGCTGATCCCCTGTGCCATTGCCTGCGGGGCAAATAACGGGATCAGGAGTGTGAGTGCCACCGGCGTGTCCATGAACATGCCGGCTACCAGAAAAACGCCAACCAGAAAGAACAGATATTTTGTACCTGTCAGGCCAAAGGCATCAACCCAACTGGCTAAGGCCTGCGACCAGCCCATTTGACCTGCCAGATAACCCAACACCGAGATTGCCGCCAGAATGATAAAGATCGTTCCCGTCATGCGGGCGGTGGTCTCCAGGGCGTCAAAGAGCATTTTGCGGGTCAGCCCTTTGTAATAGTGCCCTGAGACAAGCGCGAACAGCACGGCAATGGCCGCCCCTTCTGTCGGGGTTGCCAACCCGAAAACCAGCGAGCCCAGGATCACCACCGGCAGACATAGGGCCGGGGCGGCACGGCGCAAACTTGGCCAGAATGCAGGCAGATCGTCGGTTTTACCACCGGGATGGCCTTTAACCTTGGCAATCCCGGCATTGAGAAACAGCAGTACCACGGCAAGCAACAGCCCAGGTAAAATGCCCGCTGCAAAAAGTGATGCCACCGAGACGCCGGTTAAACCGCCATAAATTATCATGATGATGGAGGGGGGAATGATCGGCCCGATCATTGAAGAGGCAGCCGTGATTGCGCCTGCATAATAGGGATCATATCCGCGTGCGCGCATTTCGGGCACAAAAGTGCGCGATAATGCGGAACAATCGGCAATGGCCGACCCGGAAATTCCGGCAAAGAAAACGCTGGTCAGAATGTTGACATGTCCCAGCCCGCCGCGAAAGCGACCGACGACTGACATGGCAAGGTCGATGAGGCAGCGCGTTACGCCTGCGCGGCTCATGATTTCGGCTGTCAGGATAAACAGCGGCATTGCCATAAACGAGAAAACATCGAGCTGCGCGAAAATACGTTGCGGCAGGATCGATAGAAACTGATCTTTGCCGACAGCGATAAAACTCAGCACCGACACCGCGCCCATCAAATAGGCAAATGTCGTGCCGCTGACCAGCAGGATGATAAAAATTATCGGGATGAACCACATCTTCGTTTCCTGTTACACCGCTGTAGGCATCGATGACGAGGCTACCCGTGCCGCACTGTTAAAAATCGGCGGATGCGTGACAATTGATCGCAGGTCCACGGTGGATTTGACGATGTTTTTCAAATCTGGTTGCGGGCGCGCAGTAAGCGGGTTTTGGGCGAAATGAGCCTCGATTGTTTTGGCGGCGGCCAACAGGCGTTCGTCTGCGCGTGTGGCCCCCAGCATTTGCAGACCAAAAGGCATGTTGTTGCTATCTCGCCCGCAGGGAAGCGTGATCGATGGTCCGCCAGCCATGGATCCGCGATAGGTCAGCGCGAGCCAGCGATAGTAAATATCCATTTCTTGCGCGTCGATGCGCGACGGATGTGATTGCGTCCAGGGGAACGGCGAGACCGGCGATGTTGGCAAAATGATAACGTCAAAATCATGCATCAGGGCATTGAACCGGCGCAAGATTATTGTTTGTTCTTTGTGCGCCCACGCGCGGTCCGCCAACGTCATTTCCATCCCGAGTGCGACGTTACGGGCAATGTGATCGCCGAAACTTTCGGGTGTTTCAGAAAGTGCCTTTCCAAAAGCGGCGACAAAGCTTTCGGCGCGCAAAATGTCAAAAGTACGGTCCATTTGGCCAAGGTTAAGATCGACAGCCTGGCATTCTTTGACATAGGGACGCAGCGTTTCGACACGGTCGCGCAAACAGGCGCGAATGTCCTGATCTACTGGCGCACCCCCGAAATCTTCGCTGTATCCAACGCGCAAATCTTCCAATTCGATTGCCGGGAGCGTGTCAAACCGTGCCGGGTCGGCCGGGGAGGAAAGAGGATCATTGGCGTCAAAACCATGACAGACACGCAGCATCAGGATCAAATCATCCATATTGCGTGCCATTGGGCCCAGTACCGAAATACCGGACCAGCCGAGCGGGCGTGTTGGATGAGCCACGACATCGACCGAGGGACGATAGCCCACCACCCCGCAAAGTGCTGCTGGCAGACGCAGCGATCCGCCGGTATCGGACCCGGTGCATAATGGCAAAAGATTTGCTGCCAGCGCGGCGGCCGATCCGCCCGAGGATCCGCCTGCGATCAGGTTCGGGTTAAACGGGTTGCCCGTTGCGCCCCAAACCGGGTTGCGGCTGTTGCCGCCAGCACCCAGTTCGGGCACGTTGGTTTTGGCTAAAATAATCGCCCCGGCATTGCGCAGTCGCGCAACCATTGGCAAATCCTGATCTGGAATATTGGCGCGGTTCAGGATGTTTCCGTGCGTCGTTAGCAGGCCCTTTGTGTCTTGCAAATCTTTTACGCCAATCGGCAGGCCATCCAACGGCCCCTTGGGCGTTCCGGCCTGCCAGCGCCGTGTGGCCAGGGCTGCTTCTGGTACGGCATGCTCGGCATCAATGGCTGTGAGCGCGTTAATTTTTGGATTGTTTTGTGAAATATGGTCCAGGCAAGCGTCAAGGTAATCGCTTGGTGTTACGCTACCTTTCGCAAATCCGTCCAGAACGGCACTGGCGGACAAAGAAACAAGCGCTGAATTACCCATGCGAACAGTCCATTTCATATCTGTATGCAAAAAACACGTAAGCCCTCCCAAACTATGCGTTGGATGAGGCTATACGGGCTCCTGCACCTGGAACAGTGAGAAATAATACTGTAACATTAACCAAAAGGAATGATTTTGAGATCATCGGTGGCCTGTTGCAGGCATTTCAGGAACAATGAAAGCGTCCCGTTTTGGGCCGTTTGATCCGTACGCCAAAAACAGCGAACCTCGGAGAGGAAGCCGCGCGTGTCCAATGGCAGAATCACCACATCGCCGCGCCCGGCGTAGGTTTGTGCCAGGCTGAAGGGCAAAAGGCCAAAGGCAGGCATGAGGCGCAAAATTTCCAGATTCAGCGTTAATGACGATGACGCAATGGTATTGCCGGGCGGCGTCAATCCGTTTTCGGCAAACAGGGCATCCATGGCCCTGCGTGCAACAGAGTTGGCCTGCGGCATGACCCAGGGTGATGATACGACATCGCCCCATGCAAGGTCAGGTTTGCGCGCCAATGGATTGTTGCGCCCGGTCACAATGACAACGGCCTCTGAATACAGCGTCATTTGCGAAATTTCGGCCAATTCCTGTGGTTGCCAAATGCGGGCAATTAACAAATCAAGCGCACCGCCTTCCAGTTCGGGAAACAGCTCGACAAAATGCCCTTCAGACACAACGACAGAAGCCATCGGCGCGCTGTTTTTCAGCAAGGCGATGGCGCCGGGCAACAAAACCGATGAAACAGAACTGACCGCCCCGATTGATACCGAGCCCGATACGCCGCTTGCCATGGCTTCTATGTCAAAGGCGGCCCGGTTTAACTGGTTCAGGACCTGTCTGGCATGTTCGGCCAGCCTTTTGCCCGCTGGCGTCAGATACAGTCTGTTGCGGTTGCGCGTCACCAGCGGCACGTCAACAATTCGTTCAATTTCGGTAATTTGTTTGGAGATAGCGGGCTGGGTGACATTTAAGGCTTCTGATACCCGCGCGATCAGCTTCAGATCTGCCAAAGCCGCAATGATGCGCAAGTGGCGCATGGTGATTGCGTTGTTGAACTCCTTTGCCGTCACCACCCGTCCTTCATTGTACTGTATTGAGGTCAAAGTGCCATACTGGCCTGAAAATTTATATTCATATCAGTCCTGTTTTTACATCAAAGGACCCGATTATTGTTTAATTTAACCCCGATTCAAATCGATTGCGAACTGTAATCAGCCTTTTTTCGCAGTGGTTTCGTGCTGATTTTGTCTGCTCGGGGTTGATTCCCGGGCGCGGCCCGGGCCATATTGGTGTCGCGCAGCGCGTGCAGGCGATGCCGGGTCATCAGCACATAGCGTCCGGACCCATTAAAGGGCTTTCCCAGTCGGTTTTGCGTGATTCACTGTCTCCAGCGAGGCCGCCGATGCCCTGGTGCGCGGGGTGCGCCACGGTCTGGACGAGGCCGGGAACCCGGAAATTGCGCGTGTGGTGTCCGGACACGTGCGATTGCCGACCTTACGCCACATGGATATTGCTGCTACTAGCCTGAGGGTCAGCACTCAGGGCTGGCGAGTTTCACCTGAATTTCCGGCAACCGCGCAAGAATTATATTTGGAATTCCAAAAAAGTCCAGGGACAGTTTGTGTGCTGCTGGTTGACCGTTTCAATCTGCATTGATGCGGGCAGGGTGTGCGGACTCAAAGGCGGCTGGCAAGGACTTTGTGCCAACCGCTTCTTTTTTCAGGCCAAACAGGGATCAATCCCAGCTTAGCGCCCCGCCATTCTGATATTCGATGACGCGGGTTTCAAAGAAGTTCTTTTCCTTCTTCAAATCCATTGCCTCGGACATCCAGGGGAACGGGTTTTCAACTTCGGCAAAGACCGGGGCAAGGCCAAGCTGACCACACCGACGGTTGGCGATGAAATGCATATACTGTTCGCACAGTTCGGCATTCAGGCCCAAAAAGCCATTGGGGATGGTATCGCGGCCATAGGCGGCTTCAAGTGCGGCCGCGTTGCGTAACATATCGCGGATTTCATCCCGAAATTCTGCTGTCCACAGATGCGGGTTTTCCGCCTTGATCTGGTTGATGACATCGATCCCGAAATTGAGATGGATGCTCTCGTCGCGCAGGATGTACTGATATTGTTCGGCAATACCGACCATTTTGTTGCGCCGCCCCAGCGACAGGATTTGCGCAAAGCCGGTATAAAACCACATCCCTTCAAACACCACATAGAACGCCACCAGATCACGCAGGAAATCCTGATCGCGGTTCGGGGTGCCCGTCGCAAAGCTCGGATCGTCCAGATGTTTGGTATAGTCAAGCGCCCAGGCCGCCTTGTCGGTGATCGAAGGCACTTCGCGATACATGTTGAAAAGCTCGCCCTCGTCAAGGCCGAGGCTTTCGACGATATACTGGAAAGTATGGGTATGGACCGCTTCCTCGAATGCCTGGCGCAAAAGGTATTGGCGGCATTCCGGGTTGGTCAGATGGCGATAGATCGCCAGCACGATATTGTTTGCAACCAGACTTTCCGACGCAGCAAAGAAGCCAAGGTTGCGTTTGAGCATCCTGCGTTCATCCTCGGTCAATCCGTCGCGCGATTTCCAGAGTGCGATATCAGCCTGCATGGAAACCTCGGTCGGCATCCAGTGATTGTTGCACCCCGCAAGGTACTTTTCCCAGGCCCATCCGTATTTCAGTGGCAAAAGCTGGTTCACATCTGCGCGCGAATTGATCATCGCCTTGTCGCTGACCGTCACACGGGCGGCCCCGCGATCAATCGTGCCAAGGCCGGTGGCATCCGGTGTCCGGGCATTATTGGATGCCATGGTGTCGGTTGTATTGCTGGTGGTGGGGGCGTTACTTTTTACCCAGTCAAGCATGGCTCTCGTTCCCGATTTTGATATTGTTTGCGCAGGTTCTATTGGCAGGCTTCGCATTCCGGATCATCGATCAGACAGGCTTTTCCCCATGTCGGGCTTTCGGGAATTGCACCGGTCGGTGCGGTTGAAACAGCATTAAGCCTGCCGTCTGTGCCCTTTAAGGTGGATTTTTCAACATGGGTGGCGGCACTGGATCGCAGGTAATAGGTGGTTTTAAGCCCGCGCAACCACGCCAGACGATAAAGATCATCCAGCTTCTTGCCCGACGGGTTGGCGATATAAAGGTTCAGCGACTGCGCCTGATCGAGCCATTTCTGACGACGTGATGCCGCTTCGATCAGCCATGCTGAATCGATTTCAAACGCAGTGGCATAAAGCTTTTTCAGTTCATCAGGGATACGGTTGATCTGACCCACACTGCCATCATAATATTTAAGGTCGGAAATCATCACCTCGTCCCAGATGCCGCGTGCCTTTAAATCGCGGACAAGGGCGGCATTGACCACGGTAAAATCGCCCGACATGTTCGATTTGACAAACAGGTTGCGATAAGCCGGTTCAATCGACTGGCTGACACCGCAAATGTTGGAAATCGTTGCTGTCGGAGCAATCGCCATGGTGTTGGAATTGCGCATGCCGATGGTTTTGACCCGTTCGCGCAAGCCATCCCAATTCAGTCGCGTGGTGCGATCAACATCAAACTCGGAGCGGGTAGCCGCCAACAATTCAAGGGAATCAATAGGAAGAATGCCTTGCGACCATAGCGACCCGTCAAAGCTTTCATACCGGCCGCGTTCCGCTGCCAGATCGACCGAGGCGGCAATTGCATGAAACGCAATGGCTTCCATGCTTTCATCGGCAAAGGCAATGGCCGCATCCGATGCATAGGGGATTTTCATCGTCTGCAACGCATCCTGAAAACCCATCAGGCCAAGGCCGACCGGGCGATGGCGCAGGTTGGAGTAACGTGCTTCGGGGATGGTATAGAAATTAATGTCGATGACGTTATCAAGCATGCGCATCGCGGTTTTGACCGTCTTGGCAAGCTTGTCGTGATCAATGCCGTTTTCGGTAACATGGGCGGCCAGATTGACCGAACCGAGGTTGCAGACCGCGACTTCGTCCTGCGACGTATTTAGCGTGATTTCCGTGCACAGGTTGGATGAATGCACCACCCCGCGATGGCCTTGCGGGGACCGGATATTGCATGGGTCCTTGAAGGTGATCCACGGGTGACCGGTTTCAAACAGCATGGTCAGCATGCGCCGCCAAAGGTCAACCGCCCGAACGGTTTTGCAATTGGTGATGTCGCCGCGGGCCGCTTTTTCTTCGTATGCCTGATAGGCCGTCTTGAACGCCTTGCCATAAAGATCATGCAGGTCCGGTGTATCGTCGGGTGAAAACAGGGTCCATGCCCCGTCATCGATTACCCGTTCCATGAACAGATCCGGCACCCAGTTGGCGGTGTTCATGTCATGCGTGCGGCGGCGGTCATCACCGGTGTTTTTACGCAGATCAAGGAATTCCTCGATATCGATATGCCAGGTTTCAAGATAGGCACAGACTGCCCCCTTGCGCTTGCCACCCTGATTAACCGCAATGGCGGTATCGTTGGCGACTTTCAGGAATGGCACAACACCCTGGCTTTCGCCGTTTGTTCCCTTGATATGTGCGCCAAGGCCGCGCACCGGGGTCCAGTCATTGCCAAGACCGCCGGAATATTTCGCCAGCAACGCATTGTCCTTTATCGACTTGAAAATGCCGTCTAGATCGTCGGGCACGGTGGTCAGGAAGCAGGATGACAATTGTGGGCGCAATGTGCCGGAATTAAACAGCGTCGGGGTCGATGCCATGAAGACGAAGCTTGAAAGCTGATTGTAAAATTCGATCGCCTTGGCTTCGCGGTTGATTTCGCGGACCGCAAGCCCCATCGCAACCCGCATGAAGAAGGCCTGTGGCAATTCGAAGCGGGTGCCTTTGATATGCAGAAAATAACGGTCATAAAGTGTTTGAAGACCCAGATATTGGAAATTCAGGTCGCGTTCCGGTTTGATCGCGGCACTGATTTTTTTTAAATCAAAGCGGGCCAGTTCGGGGTCGATCAGGTCGGCTTTGATCCCGGCTTTCAGGGCGGCGGGGAAATAAGTCGCGTAACGATCTTTCATTTCGGCCTGTGTTGCCTGATCCGGGCGACCGGTGATGAAACTGAGTGCTTCGAACCGCAATTTGTCGAGCAAAAGCCGTGCGCTGACAAAGGCATAATTCGGTTCGCGTTCGACAAAGGTACGTGCCGCCATGATCGGTGCCAAAGCCAGTTCCGCGATTGAAACGCCGTCATACAGATTGCGTTTGGTTTCTTCAAAAACCGGATCGGGAGAAACGCCTTCAAGGTTGCTGCATGCTTCATCGATCACAGTCGCCAGACGATCAAAATCAAGCGGGGCAAGTATGCCATCGGCCTGTTTGATATTCAGCGTCGGCTGATCGGCTTTCTTCTTTTTCTTGCGGGAATCAAGTTTGGCGCGTTCGCGCGCGCGGTCTTCACGATACAAAACATAGGCGCGTGCGACCTTGTGATGTTCGCTACGCATCAGGGCCAGTTCGACCTGATCCTGAATATCTTCGATCTGAAGGGTATGGCCGGGGGCCGCACGGCGCAGAAGAACCGATGTGACCTGTTCTGTCATGGCATCGACAATGTCATGAACCCGGTGCGATCCTGATGCTGTTTCTCCTTCGGTCGCCAGAAACGCCTTGGTCAGGGCATTCTTGATTTTTGCCGGGTTGAAGTCGGTCACCGATCCGTTGCGTCGGATGACCTGATGGCCGCCCGATGTGACATTTGCCGGTTTGGATACAGATTGGGAAACGACAGGATCGGAGGCGTCATCGCGCTCCGTTTCGAGAGTAAGAGACATCTTTAACCCCAAATAGTTGGGGGCAAAGGCCAAGCGGACGCGTGCGGCAATAAATGGCGGAATACCATCAGATTGCAAGCGTTCCACCGGGGCACCCCGCCCGAGAACGTAAAATATCAATCACGGCAGGTCTCCTGGCTTGCGGCTATGGCGCTGTCATCCGGCCTTCCCGAAACGCAAAATCGCTTCAGTGACCATTTGTGGATGCCAGCTCGCCGCTTACAGTTGCGGGGGCAGCTCCGGCATTGCCGCAGAAATCTGCAGCGCACCGTATTCCCTCTTAGCCTTCGAAAATTTCGAAGGACCGTGATGTCTATATTTTGGGGTCAATTAGCCTTAGGCGTCAATATATATGTTTTGTTGACAGCTTCGGGAGAGGGACCACCCATTTGTTGGGTTCTTTTACTTTCTTGTTTGGGTTGAGTGAAAATCCCGTCCCGAAAAATCCGTTATTTAAACAATCAGTTTGCCATCCGGCCCAAAAAACGGGTGCGGCCCGTCATATTGGTCAAGATAGACCAGGTGGGTCATTAAATTATGCTGCTCTGGATTCCAGATATGGAGATTGATCGCAGGCGGTTCCATGACAAATGCCGATGGACCGTCGGGGCGTAAGTCAAACGCGACCTGATGGGCAACTGATGGCCCGATAATGAGCGGTACCCCGGCCCAGATTGTGTGGATTGGACGATGCACATGACCACAGAAAATCGCCCGGATGTGGTCGCGATGTTCTGATATAACAGTTTCCAGTTTGGCCGATCCTCGACCCAGATTTTGTAGATCCATATGTCTGATTCCGGTCTGGATCGGTGGATGGTGCATGAAAATTACACAATTCCTGTCTTTCGCATCCACGAGTGTCTTACGCAACCATTCGAGTTGTTCTGTGCCTAACACCCCCCCGGGTTTGCCTTCATCAAGCGTGTCCAGCGCAATCAGACGCAGGGGGAAATCATCTACTATATAGTTGACGAACCCGGTGGCATCGATCACTGGCGTCGCATCGGGAAATGCAGCCCGAAGTGGCCCGCGACGATCATGATTGCCCGGCACCATGAAATAGGGGATTGTTAATTTCTCAAGGATTTCCGCCACCAGCGCATATTCATCCGATGACCCAAGGTCGCCAATATCCCCGGTAAACAGCACCACATCCGGTCGCGGTATCATTGTCATGACATGATCAACCGCTTTTTCGAGCGCACGGGCTGTATCTACCTTGCGATAGGCAAGCCGACGGCCCGCCCCGATATGCAGGTCGGTCAATTGTGCAATCAGCATTGTTATTCTGTCTTTCCCGATTAAATGGTACCAGTACCAGCCACTGCCGCAAAACGGGCTTTCGTTGCCGGAAATATCGTTAGCCGCGAGACATTGACCCGGCAATGCACATCCGACCCGACTTCTGTCAGATCATCGGCATGCGTATCGATCATTAGCGTATGTGCGCCAATCCCGGAAACTGTCAGACGCAGCTTTTCGCCCAAATAGGCAATCGCCTCGACGCGACCGGTGAAATGAGCATCTTTCAGATCACAGACTGACAGGCCATCCGCCCGGAAAAACACGTCTACCGAACCCGAATTGCAAATAATATCTCCAAGCGGTTCCGATATCACGGCTGGCTCTAAAATGTGGGGGCCAATATGCAACTTTCCCCCGTGCATATGCCCCGCAAGCTGGTTGGCTGCCCCGACAAAATCGGCAACAAACGGGTTTTGTGGCGTGCGGTAAATTTCGCGAGGGGTTCCGATCTGGGCAATTTCACCCTTTTGCATCACCACAATCCGGTCGCCCAGCGCCAGGGCTTCTTCCTGATCATGGGTAACATAAATCGCCGTAATGCCAAGTTGGCGCAATAGCGCATTAATTTCGGTTCGCAACCGCACACGCAATTTTGCATCCAGCGCGGTTAGCGGTTCGTCAAGCAATAAAACACGCGGTTGCACCGCAATAGCACGTGCCAGTGCCACACGTTGCCGTTGCCCGCCCGATAACTGGTCAATGCGCCGGTCAGCCAACATGTCAATGTGCATCATTCCAAGCATTGCATCCACACGTGCCTGGCGTTCAGGGCCGGAAACCCCGTTGACCTTAAGACCATAGGCAACATTTTGCGCCACTGTCATATTGGGAAACAGCGCATAGGATTGAAACACCATACCCACCCGGCGTTTTTCTATCGACTGGCGGGTTACGTCATCGCCGTCAAAGGTAATCATTCCCCCGACATCGGGAAATTCGAGCCCGGCAATCATGCGCAAAATCGTGGTTTTGCCGCATCCCGACGGGCCAAGCAGAACAATCGTTTCGCCACCCTCAATCGTCAAATCAAAGGGTGCCAGCGCGCGCGTGCCATCGGCAAAGGTTTTCGCGCAATTGCGCAGTTTGATTTGCGTACTCATAACGTATCCTCCGCCGTGTCAACGCGTTTGGGCCGGTGTTTGCCCCGTTCGGCAAGGGCCTGCATCGCGATAAGCAACGGCATGATCAAAACAAAGAAAATCAGGGTATAGGCACTGCCGATCTCAAGGCGCATCGAGGCATAGGCATCGGCAAGGCCAACCGGCAGTGTTTTGGTAAGGGGGGTATGCAACATCCAGGTCAGGTTGAATTCGCCGATTGATAATGTCACCACCATCAGCGCCCCGGCCAGAATGCCCGGCCTGGCATTGGGAATAATCACGGTAAAGAACCGCCGCCAAAAACCGGCCCCCAGGCTGGCCGCCCCTTCTTCGAGCATTTTTATGTTCATCGCCGCCATGACGGCTGCAACCGACCGCACCATGAAGGGCAGGGTAAACAAGACATGCCCGGTTAGAATGAAAAGCCAGCTTGACCGATAACCGCTGACCCCGCCATAGGTGATCAGCAAGGCCAGCGCCAATGCCAACCCCGGTATCGCCACCGGCAAGGTCAGCAATTCTTCAAACAGGCGTGTCATCCGGCCCGGTCTGCGCACCAGCACATAAGCCAGCGGCACACCCGCCACCAGGGTTACCGCCAGACATGTCAGTGCGATAATAACCGATAACAGGATGCTTGGAGCATAAAGGTCCCAAACCTCGAATATCCAGCGTAACGTCAATCCCGATGACAGTCCCTTGAACACATTGACGGTCACCCCGGCCAGGGCAGACATCACAATCGGTACGACGATAAAAAGACACAGCACAATTGTCAGGAAAAGCTGGGCGTAAAATTTCCAGTCACGCTGCATTTTCATGCTCCTCCACCGGTGCCTGGCGTTGCGGCATTCCCGACAAGGCATCGAACGGCGGTCAACACCACCCAGGTCAGAATGCCCAACGCAATGCTAAGTGCGGCGGCAACCGCCACGTTGGCGTTCCGGGTAAATTCGGTATAAATCACCATCGGCAAAACATCGATGTCGGTGGCAAGTGTAAAGGCGGTGCCAAATGCCCCCATTGCGGTGGCAAAGCAAATCGCCCCGGATGAAATCAGGCCGGGCATCAGACCGGGCAAAATAACATCCTTGACCACCCGCCAGGTTGGCGCCCCCAGGGATCGGGCGGCTTCTTCAAGCTGCGGGTCAAGTTTCTCGGCCGATGCCATCACCGCCAAAATCACCCGCGGGATCGAAAAATAAAGATAACCGATAAACAACCCGCTGATGTTATAGGCAAAGACAAGTTTTTCATCAAATAGCGCATCGGTTATGCTGCCAATAACACCCTGGCGCCCCGCCAGCATAATCACCATAAAGCCGACAACCGTACCGGGAAATGACAATGGCAGTGTTAACATTGCTGTAATGACATTACGTCCGGCAAACCGGTTGCGCACCAGAAACAACCCGCAAACTCCGCATAAAACGAGTGCGGAGATCGTTACTCCGGCCGACATTACAAGGGTTTGCACCAGACTGGCCAGGTACCGCCCGTTGGTGAGAATGACGAAATAGGTTGCCAGACCGTCCGGCCCGTCTGCCACCCGTATTGCCACAAATGCCATCGGGATCAAAAAAAATGCGGCGACAATGATCATGCCTGGTGTCAGCAATAGCGCCAGAATGGCAGGGCTCCCGACGCCCGGGTTTGCGGGCCTGAAAACAAAAGATAGAAAAGAAGGGCGCGAACGCCCCCCTTTTATAGGATGAGCCGACGACACTTATCGTACCTCGGACAGATAACGTTCGCTAAAACCGGCCTGGACTTTGGCCATTTTGGCGTAATCAACCGGCTGGGAACGTGCGTATTCGGATGCAGGCAGGAATTTGGCGGATGCTTCGGGTGACAGGGCCGATGCAATCACCGGGCGCAAAAATGCATTTGCCCAGTGGGCCTGACCGGCATCCGACATTACGTAATCCAGAACCATTTTGCCATTTTCCGGATGCGGCCCGTTTTTAACCAGGCTCATGACATAGGGAACCGCAACCGTACCTTCGGTCGGAATGACAAAGGCGATATCGGCTTTATCTTTGTATTTTGCACGATAGGCATTGAAATCGTAATCGATCAGGATCGGAATTTCGCCTGACAGAACACGGGCATAAGCCGTTTGTTTGGGTACAATCGGATCATTTTCTTTGAGTTTCTTGAAAAATTCGATCCCCGGCGTGAAATCATCCAGCGTACCACCCATCGCCCGGTTAATCGCAACAGCCCCGGCATAACCGACAAAAGCGCTTGAGGGATCAAGATACCCGACCATGCCTTTATATTCCGGCTTTAACAAATCCGACCAGCTTTGCGGCACTGCGGCACCGTCGAGTGCTGCGGTATTGACGAACAGACCAATGGTGCCGGAATGAATGGCAAACCACGCACCGTCTTTATCTTTCAGACCGTCCGGGATTTTATCAAAATTGGCCGGTTTGTAGTTGGCAACCACACCTTCCTGTTTTGCCTTGATACCAAACGAAACACCGTAATAGGCGACATCGGCAACCGGGTTGTCCTTTTCCGCCAAAAGCTGGGATAATGTCTGACCGGAATTTTTGTTGTCCTGGGGCACATCGATCTTGAGGTCGCGAGCAATATTTTTAAGCTGCCCGCCCCAATCGGCCCATTCCGGCGGACAGTTATAACAAATCGCAACATCATTTGCGAAGGCGGGCTGGGTGGCGGCAACAGCAAATGCCATACCCATGACAAGTTGTTTGAAACGCACTTTTGATCTTCCTATACTCGGGTTGATGAACGGCGCCGGAAGGGTCCAATGGATTCTCCGTCGCTTAGACGATGAGGCAGCAACAAACTTCGCGGGTTTGACTGCCCCGTAATCAGGCCGCGCAGGAATGCAAGCGCCTGCCGGCCCATCTCCTGGGTGGGCTGAACTGCCGAACACAATTTTGGCGTGATCAGCCCACCCACCGAAATTCCGTCAATTCCGCCAACCGAAACATCGCCAGGAACAGATAATCCATGTGCGCGACAGGCGTTAATCGCTGCAATTGCCAGCATATCGGTTGAACAGACAAGTCCGGTGACCGCATCCGGCCCGGACAACAAGCAGCGCAGTGGCTCGATCAAATCGGTTTCACCAAATGGCACCTGGACCAGATGCGGCGGTGCAATGTCGGCATCCTTAAGGGCATGGCAAAATCCGGCATAACGCTGGCGGGACCGGTCCGAACTTTCAAACCGGCCCGCGACCATTGCCAGCGACCGGTGTCCCTGGGCAATCATTGCACTGGCAATGTCATAGGCCGATTGCGCATTATCAACGCTGATCGCGGCAATATCGGCGCGGCTTGGCTGGTTGAACAACAATACGAACGGGATTTTTTCCGCCAGCAATAAATCCACCACAGGATTGTCATCGGCATTTGCCAGCGTGAGGATCAGCCCATCGACACGATTGTCCAAAAGAGCGGAAACCGCACCCATTTCTCGTTCCGGGTCATAATTTGAGGATGTCAACAGAACGGTCAGGTCTTCGGCATGTGCTTCCTGCTCGATTCCCTGTACCGATGTTGCAAAAACGGGGTTGGCAAGTGTTGGCACCAAAACCCCGACCGTGCGGGTATGACTCATCTTCAACCGTCGGCCATTGATATTGGGCCGGTAATTCAGATAGCGCATGGCTGCATTCACAATTTCAGCCGTTTGCTCGGGAACGTCATCAGGAAAATTGATGACCCGCGATACCGTTGCAATGGATAAACCGGATTTTCGCGCGACATCGCGCATGGTGGGTTTGGGTGACATGGGGAAACTCCTGTAACGTCCCCACAATACGGAAATTATAAGTCACTCTGATAACGCATTTGTTGCAATTTAATGAAGCTTTGAAACGTTTACATTGGCAGAAAACCAAGGTTTCCTGAAAACGTGATTGCATCAAAATTCCGCTTTTCCGTCGTATCGGGTGGCGCGTTTGGACAATGCCGGACAGGCAGGCGGTCGCGGCGGTATCGGCTTGCTAGGTAGAATGAAACAAGTCCGCGAAAACATTCTTTACGGGAAAATTTGCCTTTTTAGCCATCCCTCACACCTTTCGGGAAATAGGGTTCCTGATCGGCGTCGGGCGAATTATCGGTCTCTTTGATCTGTGCTCTGCGCCCGGAAAACTCTAATCTCCGGCACTCCAACGTTGGGTCTTAGAGCAAGTCTTGCAGAATGATTAAATGGCGAGGGGCAGGCACATAAAAACTACCTGTGCCCGATTCGATGGAAGGCAGGGAACGGTTTTTTCGGTGATCGGCAGGATAGTACCTGATCAGCGGTTGCGTAACAGGCTTTGATAGCGGGCCTGGCTTTGGCTCAGATGTTCGCGCATGGCTTCGCGCGCACCTTCGGCATCGCGTAGCGATATGGCATCATAAATACGGTGATGTTCCGCCAGAATTTTGTCCATATAGGCTTTCAGGTCTTCGACCTCGGCCGGTTTGCGGCGCAGCTGGGCACGCGGAATGGTTTTATCGCCCAGATATTCCAAAAATTCGCCATAGCGGCGGTTATTGGTGGCATCGGCAATGGCGCGGTGAAATTCGTAATCGGCCTTTTCTGCCGGGCTGCCAGACTGAACCTGAAATTCCATTTCGCGCAGGGCTTCGTAAATTTTTGCCTGTTGCGCCACCGAGCTTCGCGCGCAGGCAAGGCCCGCAGCTTCGATTTCAACGGCCATACGCAATTCCAGAATTTCCAGCACATCGGAAATCTGGGCAAAATCAACATCAAAGATCGACCCGCTGTTTTTACGCGGCACTGGTGCCAGCACAAAAACACCGGCCCCCTGGCGCGGTTCAAGCAAACCGTCGGCCTTAAGGGCGGCAATGGCTTCGCGCACAACGGTACGGCTAACCCCGAACTGTTCGGTCAGGGCCGGTTCGGTGGGCAGTTTTGACCCCGGCGTCAGATTGCCACTTTCAATTTCCCGACGCAGGCTGGAAATAACCTTTTCGGTCAATGAAACTTTACGGTGTGTTTTTTGCGGCGCACTATTGTTCATGGAATCTCTTTAACTGACATTTGCCGACCATCTGATTGGCAGGCGGTCTTTTGCCAAAACGGGGTAAATCGTTTATGGCTAAAGTCATCGTATGATTTAACGATATATGGGAACGATTACCATGCAAAAAAAGCCAATACAGGAATTGTTTTGGGAAAATGGCGATTTTCATGTGGGGTTCCTACCTTTTGGCGGGGCGATTACCCGGCTGGAATGGCGGCGCCCCGATGAGCTTGGATACGCACATTTGTTGCGGCCGTCTGACCAATCTGCGCTGGAATCGGGTAATCCATCATATCTTGGCTGTTTTCCCATGGTGCCGTTCGCCAATCGTATGGCATTTTCGCAGTTTCCATTTGATAACCGCACCATAAGTGTTCCGGCAAACCGCCCACCGGGGCCACATGCCATTCACGGGTTTTCATCGCGTGAGGACTGGGATGTGACCCAAAGCGATGAGGGTGCCCTGCGCTTTGAAACCCGCCATACCGATACGCACAATAACGGGTTTGATTATATTGCCTGGCAGGAACTGCGTGTGCAAGACGGGTTTCTGGAATGGGAAATTGGTGTGCGGCATCTGGCGCAGGGGGCCATGCCTTATGGCATTGGATTGCATCCGTGGTTTTATGCGACGGAAGATGTTGAAATCGAATTTATCGCCGAAGGTTGCTTTAATACGGACGGTGACATGCTGCCAGTCGCGGCTACGGTCGTTGATTTAAGCCGAGATTTCTCCGTGGCCGGGGCTGCGCGTCGGCATCGGGGGCTGGATTGCCATTATAGGGGTTGGGATGGGAGGGCGCGTATTTTCTGGCCCGAAGACGGTGTGGCTTTGTCGATTGGGGCATCAGAAACTTTGCGAAATTTACAGGTTTATTTGCCCAAAGATGGCGGTGCGGTGTGTCTGGAGCCGGTATCGCATGTGCCAAATGTACATAATCGACCGGAATTTAAAGAATTTGGCGATATTCTGGTGCTGGCAAAAGGACAAAACCTGATCGGCACCATAACATTGGCACCGAAACTTCTTGTGTAAAACCGATAGTGCGAAATGGACACTATTGGCAAGGCGTTCGCAAACAGGCCCGGTCTGGGGGGGGCCTGTTTGCGATGATCGGGTTAATGAATTTCAGGATCTTCGATGGGGGCGGTGCCGGTTAGAAAATCAAAATCGCAGCCTTCATCAGCCTGGGTAATATGGTTGGCATACATGCGGCCATAACCCCGGCCATAATCGCGGTTGGGCGGGTTCCATGTTGCAAGGCGGGCGGTGATTTCATCGTCGCCAAGATCCACATGAATGCTGCGGTTTTCGATATCGACCGATATCATATCGCCGGTCTGCACGGCGGCCAAGGGGCCGCCAATATAGCTTTCAGGGGCGACATGCAAAATGCAGGCACCATAGCTGGTGCCGCTCATGCGGGCATCGGATATGCGCAGCATGTCACGCACGCCTTGTTTCAACAGCTTTTTGGGGATCGGCAACATGCCCCATTCGGGCATGCCTGGCCCACCAACCGGTCCGGCATTTTGCAATACCAGAATATGGTCGGCGGTTACGTCAAGGTCATCACGGTTGATTTGGGCGTTCATTTCGTTGTAATCGCGAAAGACAAGGGCGGGGCCGGTGTGTTTTAACAGGCGCGGGTCGGCGGCACAGGGTTTCATTACGCAGCCGCGCGGGGCGATGTTACCGTATAAAACAGCGGTCGCACCGGCACTGTAAATGGCGTTTTCGACACCCCGAATCACATCGGCGTTATAAATGGGGGCACCGGAAATGTTATCGCCCAGGGTTTTGCCATTTACGGTCAGGCAATTGGTATCAAGGTGGCTTCGGATATTTTCCAGAAGGCCGATCAAACCGCCGGCATAAAAGAAATCTTCCATCAGAAATTCGCCCGATGGCCGCAAATTGGCAATAACGCCCATGCGCCGCGATGCTGCTTCAAAGTCTTTCAGGCCAATATCCAGCCCGGCCCGTTTTGACAGGGCGATCAAATGCGGGATGGCGTTGGTTGATCCGCCCAGCGCCATTTGCACGGTTAGTGCATTTTCAAACGATCCGCGGGTTAAAACATCGGACGGTTTGCGATCCTGCCAGATCATTTCAACAATCTGTTTGCCGGTATTGGCCGCCATGCGCGGATGGCCTGAATCCGGTGCCGGGATAGAGGATGCATTGGGCAGGGTGAAGCCCAGTGTTTCGGCAAGGGATGTCAGGGTGGATGCGGTGCCCATTGTCATGCAATGACCATAAGACCGGGCAATGCCAGCTTCCATTTCCTCCCATTGGGCCTGGCTGATATTGCCAGCTTCCTTTTCCGCCCAGTATTTCCACACATCCGAGCCACTGCCGAGTGTTTTACCCCCCCAATTGCCGCGCAACATTGGCCCGGCGGGCATCAGGATGGCGGGCAAATTCATGCTGATTGCGCCCATGAGCAGGGCCGGGGTGGTTTTATCGCAGCCGCCCATCAAAACAACCCCGTCCACCGGGTGGGATCGCAGCAATTCTTCGGTCTCCATCGCCAGCAGGTTGCGATAGAACATGGTGGTGGGTTTGACATAGGTTTCGGCCAGCGAAATTGCGGGCAGTTCCACCGGGAAGCCGCCAGCTTGCAAAATACCGCGTTTAACGTCTTCGACCCGGTTTTTGAAATGGGCGTGGCAGGGGTTTATGTCGCTCCAGGTGTTGATAATGGCGACAATCGGCTTGCCTTTGAAATCGTCAATCGAATAGCCCATTTGCAACATGCGCGAGCGATGACCAAAGGCGCGTAAATCCTCGGCCCCAAACCAGCGATGGCTTCTAAGCTGTTCGGGTGTTTTTTTCCTCTCCATGATCCCTCTCGATTCTTGTAAAATTTTGTAACAGGATGCTGATCGTCAAGGCGGTGTGGTTCAAGAAAAAACCGGTTAACAGGGCGTGAAATTATTTTAAATCCGGGCTTTGCACGCCGTTGACCTGGTTGTGGGGCCTTTACCCGCCTGTCATTTGGCGTTAACTTCCTGCAACGATAACTTACAAGATGACAAGTGGTGCGGGGGCTACGCCATGGCGGGGTTGAAACTTAAAATTCAGAAACGCGAAAAACTGGCAGATCAGCTATATGGGCAAATCCTTGAACAGATTGTATCGGGTAACCTTGCCGAGGGGGCCAAACTGCCGTCGGAAAACGAAATTTGCGCATCGTTTGGTGTCTCGCGCCCGGTGGTGCGCGAGGCCCTGCGCAAATTGCAAACCGATGGGCTGGTTTTTGCCCGCCAGGGGGTGGGGTCGTTTGTTAAAAAACGCCCGCCACAAGGCTTGATCGAATTTGCCCAGGCGGGCGATGTGGCTGGTTTGTTGCGCTGTTTTGAAGCCCGTATTGCCATTGAGGGCGAAACGGCCCGCCTTGCTGCCGAACGTGCCGGAACGCGCCATCACAAGGAAATCGAATTTGCCCTGCGCACGTTGGAACAGGGGATTGGCAGTGGCGGCATCGCCAATGAGGCCGATTTTGATTTTCACCTTGCCATTGCGCGGGCCAGTGGCAACGATATTTTTGTAACCATGCTGAATTCGCTTCATACCGTTATCGCCAGTTCGATGGGGGTTGCGCTCAGTATCACGCGGACGGGATCAAAGGAGCGGGCGCAAAAAGTGCTGAGCGAACACCAGCAAATTTTTGATGCCATCTTAAGCCGGGATTCCGCTGCCGCTGATTTGCTGATGCGGTATCATTTGATGCAGGCCCGCCAGCGCGTCACCGATCACGCCCGTGACAAATAAACCGTTTGGGGCGACATGACGCTTTCGCCGGGGCGATTGTCGTTAGCAAACCTTGCAGGCCCTGTTTTGATCGGGGGCGTTTTTAAGGAACCAATCCGCGTGCCGCCCCGCCGGTTGTTTGTCGTTGGGCACGCGGATTAAGGGTTTCAGGCCGCGTTATTGGCACGCAACAGTTTCTTTGCCGCCGTTTCCAGGTCGGCCAGGACATTGGGGTCGTCAATATTGGATAAAAACGGGTATATCGGCCCGGTATCGGCTATGCCTGCCAGCCGCACTGCTTCATGCAGGATGCGAAGCGGCGAATATGCGTCGCGCAAATCTTCCAGGGCGATAAATTTTTCGCGAATGTTGCTTGCCGTTGCAACATCGCCCGCCTGAAGGGCCTTGAGCATGGCGGTAGACAGGGCCGGTGCCACGCAAACCGAGCCAGAGGTAAAACCGCTTAATTTAAATTCCATCAAATGTTCAATTGCCGGGCGTTCGCCAATGCCCGAAATGATGCGGTCGGTGCCGACATAGCCCACCAGTTCGCTTAGGAAGGCATCAATCGACGGATTTTGGCGTACGACAGCATATTTGATGGCGCAGGCAACGCCGTCGGCCAAAAGGTCGGCGATCAGGCGCGGCGTTAGATAGGTGTCGGATTTTACATACACAATCAGCGGTTTGCCATAGGCATCGGCCAGGCGACGAACCCCCCCGGCAACCCCGGCAGGTGTCGCAGGGAAGTTTAGCGGCAGGGCCATGGCCGTTGGAAAGTCGCGATGTTTGAGGATGTTAACCTGATCAAGCGCTTTGCCGTAATCGGCACCGATGGAGGGGATGACCCAGTCATCTTCGCCAACCCAGCTTTCAAGCTGTGTCAGGACGCCGTCATATTCGCCAACTGAAATGTTATAAAAATTGGCATTACCCCCATACATGAAGGTGCTGACACCGCCCTGTTTCAGGTGGTTGACCAGTTTCCGGTTTTCCACGTCCGATACACTGAAATCAGCAGCACGCGCCAGTGGCGGGACGGAAAGGATCGATTTCCCCAGATCTGCCGAGGTAACGGCACTTGTTTTCATTGTAACCTCCGTGATGATTAGTTGTATTTTTAAATTACAAGTTAGCACTTGGCAATCCCTTTTCTGGCATTGGGGTGCCTGCTACATCATAATACGCGCTAACATGTTGAATTTACGTTTTATAAAAGTCATAGGGCATCGCGTCTTCACCAGCGGGAATTTTGCAATGCACGCGGATTTTTCTGTTTGGTTGTTAGAGATATACTAACAACATTGACAAGTGTTGGTACTAACGTCAGACATAAACGGATTTATTGTCTTATGATCTGATGAAAGCAGGAGGGCGGAATGTCGGTAACCAAACAGATGCAAATCCCCACGGTGGATTTTGCTGTGCGCGAACGCTTTGTGCTGGGTGAATGCCCGAACTGGGATGCTGACAATAACCGTTTATTATGGGCCGATATTGTTGATCAGAAAATCCATGCGCTGTCACTGGCCGATGGGGCACGGCAAAGCTGGAGCTTTGACAGTGAAGTGGGGTGTTTTGGCCTGACCGATAAGGGGCGATGGGTGGTGGCGCTGAAAAGTGACGTGATCCTGTTTGATCCGCAAACCGGTGCGCGCGAAAAGATTGCTTCGGTTGATGGCTGTAATCCGATGAGCCGCACCAATGACGGCAAAATTGGCCCGGACGGGGCGTTCTGGATCGGGACAATGGACCAGAATGCAGAAAAACAGCCTGTTGCAGGCTTGTACCGTGTTACCGGTGATGGCACCGTTGAGCACAAGGTGGGCGGGATTAAAATATCGAACGGGTTGGCATGGTCGCCCGATGGGCGGATAATGTATCATTCTGACTCGCGCGGGCCGTGGGTTAACCGGTGGCAATTTAACCCGCAAACCGGCGATATTTCGAAATGCACCCGTTTCCTGGACCTTGACGATACTTTGGGGCGCCCCGATGGTGCCGCCACCGATATTGAAGGATGTTATTGGAGTGCGGGGGTTTCAGCCGGGAATCTGAACCGTTTTGCCCCCGATGGCACTTTACTGATGTCAATTCCATTGCCGGTGCCAAGCCCGACCATGCCCTGTTTTGGCGGGCCGGACATGAAAACGATTTTCCTGACCAGTCTGACCGAAAATTATGATCAGCAAAAACGCGATGCTTATCCGCAGGCGGGCATGGTGTTGTCGTTACGCGTTGATGTGGCAGGTGTGCCGGTGAACAAGTTTCGCGAAGCATAATAATTATTTGCTCCCCGCAGCGGCGAATATCGTAGCCGCAACAACACCCAAACCGGACCAGAACGGCCAGCAGCCGGGCGACAAAGCGCCCTTGTTGCGGGCCGTTTTTAATTGGGCAGCGGCATAAGGGCAGGCGGGGCGGAATTGGCATGAGATTCAATGCAAAATTGATTGATGGTCGGGGTGTGTTGCGTTTCAAGGCCCCTGTCGGCAGGTTGTAAGCGATGTATCATCATACTATTTTACAAGATAATATGGGGGTTAGTCCTGTCATTGTGAGGATTAATGTTGTTAATATATTGATATATAATGGTAAATTTTGATTACTCGAACCCGGCGCAATTTTTTCGTCAAGATAATGATTGACATAAAGATATGATGAGTTGTTAAATTTGCCAACAAGAGCACAAAAACATTATCTGGGGATGGAAATGGATTTTTCCGAATTGAAATCGGCCATTGGTGCGGGGCTTTTGTCGTTTCCGGTGACAGCGTTTGATGCAGAACAGCGTCTCGACCTTGAGGGGTATCGCGCCCATGTGTCGTGGCTGGCGCAATATCGGGCTGCGGCCCTGTTTGCAGTGGGGGGAACGGGGGAGTTTTTTTCGCTCACACAGCGCGAAGTGGTCGAAACGGTGAAGGCGGCCAAAGATGTTGCCGGTAAAACGCCGATCATTGCCGGCTGTGGCTATGGCACCGCGATGGCAGTGGAGCTGGCCCGCGATTGCCAGGCGGCTGGTGCTGATGGATTACTGCTATTGCCGCAATATTTGATCGGGGCCGAGCAGGCCGGGCTGTTTGACCGGGTGAAAAAGGTGTGCCAGGCCGTCGATATTGGTGTGATTGTATATAATCGTGACAATTCGATCCTGAGCGCCGAAACCCTTGCGCGTTTGTGCGAAGAATGCCCAAATCTGGTTGGTTTTAAGGACGGGCATGGCAATGTTGAACTTGTAACCCGTGTTTGTACCCTGATGGGCGACCGGCTGAGTTATATTGGCGGGATGCCCACCGCCGAGGTCTATGCCAAGGCCTATAAAGCCGCAGGGGTTGCGACCTACTCATCAGCGATTTTCAACTTTTTGCCGACACAGGCACTGGCATTTTATGATGCGTTGTGCGCCGATGATGATGTGGCTATGCGCAAGATGTTGCGCGAATTTTTCTATCCTTATCTTGCCATTCGGGATCGCGGCAAGGGCTATGCCGTTTCCATCGTTAAGGCCGGTATGAAGGTTGTCGGCCGAGATGCAGGGCCGGTGCGGTCGCCGTTGACGGATTTGACGGCGGGTGAAGTTGCCATGCTGGCCGATGTCGTTGCATCGGCCTTTGGCAAGGATGTTGTTAATTATCAGCGATAGAAATTTGCCAGATGGCTGCTTGCGGTCCTCTGGCACCTGGCGGTGCCATAATAAAAATCCGGCACGTCATTTGTTTGGAAGACATAAAAACATCATCTTGTAATTACAAGTTACAAGTTGTACGCTTTTCTCACAACAAGAAGACCCTGAGCACGGGGAAGGTTAATCCGACGATGATCGTCACGGGAGGATTCCAGGAATGAACAACTTTCTTAAAACCACCACTTTAACTTTGGCGGCTGTTGCACTTGGTGCGACGCTTGCCGCTGGTTCGGCCTATGCCGGTGAATGGCGCGGATGGAACATTCACCCGCCGGGATACCCGGTAACCATCGGCATGGACAAGTTTGCCGAAATCATCAAGGAAAAGTCTGACGGTAAACTGACAGCAAAGGTTTATAACAATGGCGTTCTGGGCGACCAGCCCGACGCGATTCAGCAGGTGCGTCTTGGGGGCCTGGATTGGGCGGAATTTAACCTTGGCCCGCTTGGCGAAGTGGCACCAGAGGCCAATGTCGTTTCCTTGCCGTTTATTTTTAATAATATGGAGTCCATGCACAAGGTCATGGATGGTCCGGTGGGTGAAAAAATTTCGGCCGGTCTGGAAAAGGTCGGTTTGCAGCCGCTGGCATATTATGACTCGGGTGCGCGGTCATTTTACAATACCAAACACGCAATCGAGACCCCGGCCGATATGAAGGGGATGAAGTTCCGCGTTATGAGCAACGATTTGTATGTGCAGATGGTTGATGCCCTGGGCGGGAATGCAACGCCGATGCCTTATGGCGAAGTGTTTCAGTCGTTGAAACTCGGTGTTATCGACGGGGCGGAAAACAACTATCCGTCCTATGATTCCTCGGGGCACTATGAAGCGGCCAGGTATTATTCCGTTACCCAGCACCTGATCTTGCCAGAATGCCTGTGCATGAACAAAAAGCTTTATGACAGCCTGTCGGATGCCGACAAGAAAATTGTCAATGATGCGGCGGTTGAATCGGCAAAGGTTCAGCGCGTTGCCTGGGCGGAAGGGGCAGAAAAAGCCAGGAAGGAAGTTGAGGCTTCAGGTGTGAAGATCAATGAAATCAAGGACAAGTCTGCTTTTCAGGCGGCGATGAAGCCGATCTACGACAAGTTCATGAAAGAAAATCCTGACGTGGCACCGTTGGTCACGGCGATCCAGGAAGCTCAGAAATAAACGGGTTTATCTGATGCGGGCGGCGACAAAATCGCCGCCCCTTTTTGTCGATTTCCTGATTAATCCTCATTTCCAGATGGCGGCGCAATGCTGACGCAATGTACCCGGATGCTTGATCGCCTTGGGGCGGTTTTGTCAAAAATTTTCAATCTGATCGGCGGTATCGCACTGGTTTTGCTGATCCCCAGTTTTGCCTGGCTTGTCTATGGGCGCTATGTCCTGAACTCGACACCAACCTGGGTGGAGCAGGTTTCCCTTTTATTGATGGTTTTCATCACTTTTCCGGTTGCTGCCGCCGGGGTACGGGCAAATAACCATTTGGCCGTTACCTATATCCGCGATTCAATGCCGCCGCAGGTTTCGGCTGTTTTGGCGATTGTCAGTTATATCGGCATGGCGGTGTTTGGCTATTTCATGGCCGAAAGCGGCCTGATGCTGGCCCGTTTCAGCTGGACCAAAATCATTCCGATCATTCACATTTCGGATGGCTGGCGGTTCATCCCCATGATCATTTGCGGCATTGGCATGGTCTTCTTTTCGATTGTGCATATCCTGCGCATCCTGTGTGGCTGGCAGAAAATTTCCCAAAGTACGTTTTACAGTGACGACCTGCTTGACGAGGATGCGAATTAAATGGGCATGACACTTCTTTTAGGCCTGTTCGCGCTGGGCATTATTATTGGTATGCCGGTGGCCTTTGCCTTGGGGCTGGCGGCCTTGTCGGCGTTCTTTTACGAAGGATTGCCCCATTTTGTTGCCTTTCAGCGCCTTTCGTCGGGTGTGGGGACCTTTTCGCTGCTTGCCATTCCGTTTTTCATCTTTGCCGGTGAATTGATGTTGCATGGGGGGATTGCCAACCGTCTGGTGCAATTTGCCACGGCCCTTGTCGGCAGCCGACGTGGCGGGCTTGGCATTGTGAACGTGTTTTCATCCATGCTGTTTGGCGGCATTTCGGGGTCTGCCGTGGCCGATACATCGGCGCTGGGATCGATCCTTATTCCGATCATGAAAAAGGAAGGCTATCGGGCAGATTATGCGGTGAACGTCACCGTGACATCATCGATTGCCGGTATCATGATCCCGCCCAGCCATAATATGATTCTGTATGCCGTCGCGGCTGGCGGGGGCATTTCGATATCCAGGCTGTTTATGGCCGGGGTTGTGCCGGGTGTGCTGATGTGCGTGTTGCTGGGCTTTGCCGCCTGGATTGTGGCGGTGCGCCATGGTTATCCGTCTGTACCGTTTCCGGGCTGGAAAGTGGTCGGGCAAACCGCGATCCGGGCGTTACCGGGCTTTTTTACCGCCGTTATCATTGTCGGTGGCGTGTTAAGCGGTATTTTCACCGTGACGGAATCTGGTGCCATTGGCGTTGCCTATGCCCTGGTTGTAACCGCCATTGTATATCGGGAACTTACCTGGGATGGCTTTATAACCGCGGTTCGCCAGGCGTCAAAAACAACCGCCCTTGTGATGATTTTGGTCGGTTGTGCCGCAGCCTATGGCTACATGCTGGCTTTTTATCAGGTACCCGAGGCCCTGGCCGGTTTCATTACCAGCTTTACCAAAAACCCGACGATGATCCTGCTTTTGATTAACGTGATGTTGCTGGTGGCCGGGATGGTGATGGATATGGCGGCCCTGATCCTGATTTGCACACCGATCTTTTTGCCATTGGCGGTTCAGTTTGGTATGGACCCGGTTCAATTTGGCATGGTTTTGATGATGAATTTGGGCTTGGGTCTGTGTACGCCGCCGGTGGGGTCGTGCCTGTTTGTGGGCTGTGCCATTGGCGGGGTTAAAATCGAAAAAGCGGTTTTGACGATCTGGCCGTTTTATCTGGCAATTTTGCTGGCGTTGGCATTGACAACCTATGTCCCTGCCGTGTCACTGACATTGCCCAATCTGGTTTTCGGCAATTGATTTTTTGCTGATGTTTGACTGAAATTTTCGAACAGGGGATCGTTATGAAACGGCTTCTCATCACCGGTGCTGCCGGTAATTTAGGTAAAATTCTGCGCGAGGGCCTTAAGGGCTATGCCGATGTGCTGCGCCTGTCTGATATTGTCGATATGGGCGATGCCGGGTCAAATGAAGAAATCGTCAAATGTGATCTGTCAGACCGTGCTGCTGTGCATGAATTGGTCAGGGATTGCGATGGTATCGTGCATTTGGGTGGCATTTCAATTGAAGCCGCATTTGATGATTTGCTTCAGGCCAATTTCCTTGGCACCTACAATATTTACGAAGCGGCGCGCAAACAGGGCGTCAAACGCATTATGTTTGCCAGTTCCAACCATGCCATCGGCTTTCACAAACGCACTGAAATGCTTGATGACAAGGCTGAATTGCGACCCGATAGCCTGTATGGCGTAACCAAATGTTATGGCGAGGCCCTGGCAAGTTATTATTACGACAAGTTCGATGTTGAAACGGTGAGTGTGCGGATTGGTTCGTGCTTTCCAGAACCCAAAGACCGCAGAATGCTGTCCACCTGGTTGAGCCCGCGTGATTTTATTGCCCTGATCGAGGCGATCTTTAATGCGCCAATGACCGGCCATACCGTGATGTACGGTGTTTCGCCTAATAAAACCGTGTGGTGGAACAACGATCATGCGGCTTTTATTGGTTGGCAACCCCAGGATAGCTCGGAAGCATTCCGCGCGGATATTGAAGCCCAATTTCCAAAAGAAGACCGCCATGATGCTGCGGTGATTTATCAGGGGGGCGGTTTTGCGGCCCGCGGCCATTTCGAGGATTGATCGTTTTCGGGTTTCGGACCCGGCCAGGTTGCCGACCATGTGCAACATAAAAACATAAAAGCCTGCCTTCATTAAAGGCGGGCATTTATGCTGTTTGTGCCCAAAATCGCCAACAACAGCGATGATTTTATTCGGGTTTTGTCTCTGTCACCAGACGGAAACCAAGATGTGCAGGCGGCGCACCAACAGCGCAACCGCCCCGTGCCGGGTCCCTGACAAGATAGGGAATAACCGCAATATGTTCTCCGGCCACAACATAAGCGGGGCATCGGTTGTTATTTGCGGGTGCGGTGTTGCCCGCATAACAATCGTTGGTCCATTCCCATACACTGCCATCAAGGTCGGCAATGCCTTCGTCGGAAGTTGAAAAACTGCCCTGATCGCGTAACGCGCGCGGCGTTAACCCGTCGGTAAGATAGGCCGAAGCCCACCTTAAGTCGGGGTTGGTAAAAATCGGATCGTGCTTTTTGGGCAGGGCATCGCGTGCCATAAATTCCCATTCCGGTTTTGTTGGCAGGCGAAAAAAGTGCCCGGACTTGGCATTCACCCAGTCAAGATATTGTGCAATATCAAGGCGGTTCAAACCGGTTGCAGGCACTTTTGCCGGATCGTGCCCGGCAAAGGCGCGCAGGCCTTCACTACAGGCACCGTCGTTATGGCATATATTCCACTCGGCGACGGTTATTTCGTATTTTTGAACATAAATTTTATGCCCGTCGGGCAAGGTTACCGGGCGTTCAGCCATTTGTGGAACATATCGTAAATCGATGCTGTGTTCTTTACATGCAGCCCCAACCAACGTGAATACCGCCAGCAACCCGGCAATGCCGATGCGTTTTGCAAGGAAACCAGGTTTGCTGGCGGCGGTTTTCATGTGTGATACCGTGCTTTGTGGTTCAGGCCGTAATCGGGCGTGGTGCGGCAACCTGTTCCATCAAATTATTGTCCCATTCACCTTCGACAACAAAATGGGCGGTGGCTCCCAAAAGGGCCGCTTCGATCAGGTTGTGGTTTACATAGGCGTAGACGCCCGGTTGCTTGAAGGTATACATGGCCGCACCGGCGCTGCCGCCACGGATGAACCAGGTTTCAAGCCCGGTTTGCGGCGCGTCGCCAAAAGAACCGGTTTCCCAGACATAATCACCATGACCGCCAATCATGTGGGGCCGTGTATCGCGGTTTGCCTGATTGTGAATGATCAAAACCGTCTCACCGACCTTGGCCCGCAACGCATGGTCGCCGGTTAATGCGCCGACGGCACCATTGAAGACAGAGTGGGTCGGAACAAGGGTGCGCATCGCATCGATGCTGTCGGCATAATCATCGCCTGCGACCCGATAGGTTTTATAATCGCCATTTTCGTCGCGCGGCAGATAATAATCCTGTTCGCCGATATAGGCGATGCTGTCATAGACAAGCGCCTTGCCATCGCGGTCCTTTAAGCCGTCACGCGGTAAAATCATGACGGCACCATTCATGCCATGTGTCACATGATAGGGGATCATGGCGCCGCCGGGCGCACAATGATAGGTGAAAACACCCGGTTTTATGGCCTTAAAGCGCAGGATTGTTTCTTCACCAGGATAAACATGGGTCAGCCCGCCGCCGCCAAGGGCACCTGTTGACGCATGAAAGTCAATGTTATGTTCCATTGCGTTTGTTGCAGGGTTGCGCAAGGTCAGTTCGATATAGTCTCCCTCATGGGCAATGATCATGGGGCCGGGGACCGACCCGTTATAGGTCAGTGCCCAGATGCTGGCTCCGGTATCTTCATCGACGGTCATCAGTTTTTCATCAATCGTCATGGTGACGTCGATGATTTTCGGACCCCCGGTTGCCACCTGGTCATGTTTGGGGGCGAAGGGCGGTGCAACCAGCTCCTGTTTGACGCGGGTATAGCCGGTCAGATCGGCGGGTTTGGCCTTGGCCTGGCTATCGGCTTCTGCTTTGGCCAGATGAACCGGTACATTGCGCGGCGTTACCAGTTTCGGGCGGGCGGCAAACGGCTGGGCGTGTGCGCCAGTGCTCATCGCTGCTGCGGCGGCCCCGGCCAGAAAACCACCCCGCAGGATGTTGCGACGATTGATTTTCATGTCTTCGGGGTTAAACAGTTTACGCATGGATGCCTCCAATAGTTCGATGTGGCAGTGCTGTTTGACAGCCTTGCCGGAATGGTCGGAACTTAAAGTTTCGAGAGCTGGGCTTCGAAACGCGCCTTGGCCCTGGGCGGGATACGGCCAGCCAGGAAGTCAGCCGGTGCGGTTGTTGCGCCACCGACAACAACTGTCATCACCATACCCATCGCGTAATGGGGCTTGCATTCGATCGCATAAAGGCCTTCAGTATCAAAGGTAACGGCAATTTCCTTGCCCAGGCGCCCTGTGAACGGTTCGGCGCTATCGGGGGTCATGCCTTTGATGCTTTGGGCATTGTGGCCTTTGTCGGTGGGGACAAATTTAACGATGTCTCCAGGTGCAACCCGCAGAAAATCGGGTTCAAACACCATTGTCTGATCTCCGCTTTTGTTGAGCATTTGCACTTCAAAGGTTTCAGCCATTGCGGTGCCACCCATAAGAGCGGCAAATAGAAGTGCCGTTGTGATTGTCCGGAACATTTTCGTACCCTTTCCTCGTTCTTTTTTGGTTTGATCGGGTGAAAATACGCGGTAATGAGATACAGACTTTGCGCTAGAACAACCTTCGTTGCGAATTTTGAAGCGACAGATACAACATGGTATGGTGGCTGTTGTGCACAGCAAGGGAGAGGTCATGGAAGCGCATCTTGAACACACGTCATTGGCCCGGCTTGATGAAAGCCTGCTGACGCATATTCCGCCGTTTTCGTTGCTTCACCACGATCAGATCCGCGAGATTATTGATCAGGCGACGGTGCGCCGTTATGTTGAAGGGACTGCCGTTTTTCGCGAAGGGGACCCGGCCTACCGGTTTTTTATGGTGCTGGATGGCTATATTCGGGTATTGCGCGTAACCCCGGGCGGCGAACAGGTTATTTCGCTACATATTCCCAGTGGTCAGTTGTTTGGCTTTGCAAAGGCGATTGGGCGCGATACCTATCCGGCCACGGCGATGACGGCATCCGAGGCGATTATCCTGAGTTGGCCGATGCAGGTTTGGGACTATTTTGTCACCAGTTATCCGGGATTTTCATCCGAGACATATAAAATCGTTGGAGAACGGATGGGGGAACTGAACATGCGCGTTGTTGAAATGGCAACGCAGCAGGTTGAACAACGCGTGGCCAATACGCTGTTGCGGCTGGTTAACCAAACAGGACGCAAGGTTGAGGGCGGCATTGAAGTTGATTTTTCCATCACCCGGCAGGATTTATCGGAAATGACGGCAACGACATTGCATACAATCAGCCGCCTGTTAAGCGCATGGGAAAAACAGGGGCTGGTGAAAAGCCGCCGCAAACATATTGTCGTTAGCAACCCGCAGCGCCTGGTTGTTTTGGGTCAGGATCATGGATAGATTCTGACCCTTCGTGATCGGTCATATTAAAGGAAAAGTGCTTTATTGCCGCCGTGCAGATAAAATCAGAAAATAGGCGGTGCCGATCAGGGCAGCGATGAGGCCGGTTGGTAATTGTTGCGGATAAAGCATGTTGCGCGCCAGCCATTCCGCCACCATCATCACATTGGCCCCGATCAGGATGGCGCCGAGAAGATGTGCACCGGCCCGTCTGAAACCGGCAATGCGGGCCAGATGTGGCGCCATTAAACCAACAAAACTGAGCGGCCCGACCAAAAGGGTTGAGACCGCAGCGAGAATGGCGGCCCCGGTCATCATTGCCAGGCGAAATACCGACATACCCAGCCCCAACGATACCGCCTGTTCGGCCCCCATTGACGCAAGTTCAAGCGGTCGTCGTGCCAGCAGGGTCATCACGGTCAGGGCAGCGGTTATCATGGCAACAGGGATCACTTCGTCCATTCGGGTGAAATATGTGGTTCCGGCCAGCCATGAAATCAGCATGGTTGCCTGTGTCCCGCTATGCGTCAGGGCGATACGCACGACAGCGCCAAGAATGGCCGTGATCGCCAAACCGTTTAACAACAGATAATGCGGCGCGTGATTGAAATTACGGCAAAGCCCCAGCAACACCATCAATGCGACAATACCGCCGACAGCGCCAATCAGCATCAATTCGGTACGGCCTTCAAAACTGAAATAAACCATGGCCACGATCATGGCCAGCGCCGTTGCCGAACTGACACCGGTAATTTCCGGGCTGGCCATGGGATTATGCCCGACCCGCTGGATCAACGTGCCCGATACAGCAAGGGCCGCCCCGCAAACGACAGCGGCAAGGGTGCGTTGGGCGCGGTCGCCAATGGTGCTGGTAAAGGCAAATAAATCCGAAATCGCGGTAAAAACAACATGCCCCTGCCCATCAAGCGATACCAGCAGCGACAATGCCAGCCCCAGCACCAGCCCGGTAAACAGAATGGTCATTAACAGATTTTTCGGGGCCAGATGATAGTTTGCCGGGTGATCCTGGCTGTTGGCATTGCCATCGGGCATGATCCGCGCTTTGCGCAAAATAACAATAACAAAGGGTGCGCCGATCAGGGCGGTGGCCGCTCCGGTTGGAAAAATATCGCCACCAGTGCCTGCAAACTGGCGCATGACATAATCAATAACAACCAGCCCGCAGCCGCCCACCACAAGCGACATGGCCAATAGCGATCTGGATCGGGTAAAGCCGACAAACCGCAACGTCGCGGGAACGGCAAGGCCAATAAAGCCGATCATGCCAACGGCCGATATAATGCTGGCGGTGATAAAAACGGCGACGGTCAGAATGATCAGTCGCAGCCATTTAACCGGGGCGCCCAGCGAATTGGCTGTATCGTCGCCCAATGCCAAAATATCAAGCGGGCGCACCAGTGCAAAAATGGCGATAATGCCCAGCACCAGCCGGGGGGCGAGATAATAGCCGCTGTCCCAGCCATTTTGGGCAAGGTCGCCCGCGCCCCACATAAAAATGGAATCCAGATATTGCTGGTTGAACAGCATGAAAATTTGGGTTGCCGAATGTAGCAGCAAATTAACAATCATGCCCGCCAGGATCAGCCACAGGGTGGCGTTGCTGCGCCCCGATGCAATCAGATAAACAATGCCCAGTGCAATCATGCCACCGGCAAGGGTGAAAACATCCTGAAACGGGGCAAGGCTGGCCGGGGCCATCACCAGAAAAACGGTTAAGGTCAGTTCAACCCCGGCCCCAACGCCCAGCGTTGTTGGCGAGGCCAGCGGGTTGCGAAATATGGTTTGGATCGCACCCCCGGCAACAGCCAGCCCGGCACCGCACATAAAGGCCATAACGGTGCGGGGCAGGGTACTGAAATGAAAAAATATCTGGTCGAACCGGGTTTCGTCGGGCGCAAACAGGGCCTGCCACCCATTGCCATCCTGCAAGAAAGGGGCAAGATCGGCAAAGATAGTGGTAATGGCCAATAAGCCAAACAGGACCGGAACAAGGATTGTGGCGCGGGCCGGGCGCATCATCATTTATAGGGGCCATTTTCAATTTGGGTTGCCAGCAGATCGGCAAAACGCATGGCCGAATATAGCCCGCCATATGTCCAGACTGCCGGTAGCTGATAGACTTGGTTGTTGCGGGCAAAACCCTGCATTTTCCAAAGCGGCGACGATACAATGCGCTGGCGCACGGGGGCTGGTGTTGGTTCAATAAAGGCGACGGTATCGTTGGCAAAAGGTGCCAGCAGTTCCAGCCCGCCACGGGCAAAGCCCCAGCCGGTTGTGTCGCCGTTATACGCTGTTGGAATATTCATGGCAGACAAGACGGTATTGGGCAGGGATGGCGGCCCAAAGACATTGATCTGGGCGTCGGAATTAATCCGAATAACGGCAATGCGTTGCTCGGGGCCAAGAACGGCCCGGATACGGTCGCCGTCATGTGCCAGTGTGTCGTCAAGCTGTTGCAATATTTCCCCGGCACGGTGTTCGCGCCCGGTAATGGCGGCAATTTCGCGGGTGGTTTTGCGAATGCTTTCAAGGGCTGGCTGGTTGTTGTTATAGGTCGAAATCACCATGGTGGGCGCAATGTCGGATAAGGCATCATAGGCCATGGCCAGTTCCTTGCTGATCAGGATCAGGTCGGGCCTGGCCTTGCGCAGGGCTTCCATATTCGGGGATTGGCGTTGGCCTATATCGACAAAACGGGCGGGCAGGTCGGGTTTTACCACCCATTTGCGGTAATCTTGCGGGTCGGCAATGGCAACCGGGTTTAAGCCCAGGGCAATAACAGTTTCGGTCAACGACCAGTTGGTCACCGCGATGCGGGTCGGGGGCGTATCGAAGGTAACGCTGCCCATTTCATGACGATAGGTTTTGCGCTCGGCGTGGGCGGGTATTGTATGGAATGCCATAGCGCAAAGGGCGATGACAGCAAGCAGAAATGGACGGCGCATTGTGGCCCCTTACGCGATGTAACTGATGGAAATGTTGGACCGCGGCAGGGTGATGACACCGATGTCGGCGTCATAGATTTTCTGCAAGGTATCGGCGTGCATGAAATGGCGGGCATCGCCCTGCCAGCAGGTTGTGCCGTTGCGCAGTGCCAGAATATGGTCGGCGAAACGCCCCACCATGTCGATATCATGCAAAACGGCAATCACGGTCAGTCCGATGGTGTTTTTAAGGTCTGAAATCAGGTGCAAAATGTCGCGCTGATGGCCGACATCAAGCGCGCTTGTCGGTTCGTCAAGCAGCAAGGTCGGGGCATCTTGTGCCAGCAGCATGGCCAACCATACCCGTTGACGTTCGCCGCCAGACAGGCTTGAAACCAGCCGGTCGGCGAAGTTCTCGACATGGGTCAGGGCCATTGCGTGATCAATTTTTTCAAAATCAGTTGCGCGATAGCGGCCAAATGCGCCGCGCCACGGATAACGGCCGAACCCGACCAGTTCCCGAACGCTCAGATGCGGCGGCACTGTCGGGCTTTGCGGCAAATAGGCAACCTTGCGGGCAAAATCGCGAATGGAATGTTCGCCTAGTGCAACCTTGCCCATATGAATTTGTCCGTCAAACTGGCGGTATTTACGGGCAAGAATTTTAAGAAGTGTACTTTTGCCCGATCCGTTATGCCCGACAATGGCCGAAAACGCGCGTGTTGGAAACGACACGGAAATGTCGGATAGCAGGGTTTTGGCTGTTTTGCCTTCGGTGCGAAAGCCAACATCCTTCAGATCAAACATCGCATATAAAACTCGGTTGGCGCATGGCGGCATTACGGGAAACCGGCACATGGACGCTGTCAGCTGTGATTGTGAGAATGCTTATCAATAACGCGCCGTAAATGCAACCGAGTTGCGATTGCAGATAAAATTTGCTGGTAAGGGCGACGTCTAATCTGTTTTATGGTTTTTATATTTTAGGTGCCGCGCGCAATGACGGGCGAGATGTTGCTGTTTGTGCAAAAGTCCGGTTGCGCATATGGATAAGGTTCAGCAAGAAATGAACCATCGGGATGATCAGGGAAACGTCATGACACAGATAAACATGCCACTGCCAGAGCTTCGTTGCCAGTTGGGCGAAGGGCCTTTTTGGGATCAGGGCAGGGCCACATTGTATTGGGTGGATATTATCGGCAAGCGCGCTTTTGGGTGGCACCCTGCCAGCAATGACTTGAAAACCTGGCCGTTTGATAAACTGGTTTCGGCGATTGTTCCGCGCCAAAAGGGCGGGTTTCTGGTTGCGTTGCACGATGAACTGGCATTTTTTGATCCGGTTGACGAAAAACTGACACCGTTTGTTGCACCCGATCACGACAATCGCCAGAACCGGTCAAACGAGGCCCGGGTGGACCCGATGGGGCGGTTTTGGCATGGCACAATGCAAAACAATATCGGTCAGAATGGCGAAGATGTTGCCATAACCGAACATAGCGGCACGTTAAACCGGGTTGATGCCGATGGCACCGTGACACGGTTTGCGGCGGATATTGGCATTTCCAATACCTTGTTATGGTCTGCCGATGGTACCAAAATGTTTTTTGGCGACACGCTGGCCAACCGCATGGATGTTTATGATTTTGACATGGCAACCGGGCACGCCAGCAACCCGCAGCTGTTTTGTTCGGTTGAGGGCCGTGGCGGCATGGATGGCTCGGCGATGGATTGTGAAGGCTATATCTGGAATGCACGTTATGGCGGGTCCTGTGTGATCCGGTTTGATCCAAAAGGTGATATTGACCGCATCATTGATCTGCCTGTTACCAATCCGACCAGCTGTGTTTTTGGCGGACCGGATATGACCACCTTGTTCATCACATCGGCATCGGCGGGAACATCGGGCGAAAAACCGCACGAAGGGGCGCTATTGTCGATTGAAACCGGCATCGTTGGGGCACCTTGTCATGCCTTTGCCGGTTAGGTTGAATATGACCTGGCGCTAAATGTGCGTTGCCAAACAGGCTGGCGGGGTGCTGGCCGTTTGATCATGTCAGTTTTGTAATGTTTTAGAAAAGAAGCAACTTTGCCGTTTTTGGTCTTGGTTTTCTTGTCTTTTGCGATCAACATTAGGCGCGGGTCTAAAAGAACGAGCAAGTCTGAGGAAAAAAATGAAGATCTCACCTTTCCAATGGGACAAGGTGCGCGTTGTTATGGCGTTGGTTGCGGTTTCGTTGATTGCAGCGTGCGATGTTTCAATGCCACGAACCGACACAATTGCAGGGACGGTTTCGTATCGCGAACGCATTGCGATGACGCCGTCCAATATCCTGACGGTAAAGTTGCTTGATGTTTCTCGGGCGGACGTGCCCGCCCGCGTGATTGCGGCAAAGTCTTTGCCGGCGACCAACCCGCCGATGGCCTTTGAACTGCCTTATCAAACGTCCAGGATCGACCCTGGGCGTCGTTATGCGGTGGAAACGGTTATTTCCGATGGCGCTGGTAAAAATCTGTTTCGCAATGAAACATCCTACCCTGTTCTGACGGTCGGAAACCCCGATGCCGTTAACATTAATGTTGTGATGTTGCGTCAGCCACCCGGCATCGAAAAGTCGCATGAGGCGAAAAAGTCGGCCACCGATAAACTGATTGCATCAATTGATAAAAGCCTGTCAAAATACCGTCGAATTGCCGGAAAATATTCAAAAGACGAAGGCAATGGCAGCTTTGAAGCCTTTGTCGCCGACGATGGAACGCCGGTTTTGATCCGTCAAAATCGCGATCTGGGTGATTACGGATCATCTGATATTTCGTTTTACTTTCGCAATGGGGCGTTGCTGCGGTTTGATGAACGGGCGAGACGGGCCAGTTTTGGCAGCACGGATGCAAAGACGTCTGCTGCCAGTGCGGGGGGGATTGAGTATCGGTTGCTGCTTGATTTTGCCAAGGGCAAATATCAAACTGGCGAGAAAAGCATAGATCACCAGCTCAGCGCGCCTGATAAAACCGAAATCAGCAATGCACAAACCCAGGCCAAGCTGGTGCAAACACGGTTAAAAACCGAACTTGCGGCAACGGAAATGTCCGAGCCCGTCGGGCGGCAGACATTTGTCTGCGATAATCAATCCCGGTTTTATGCCACGTTTGATCAGGAAAAAGACCAGGTTCGGATTGAATTTTTAGGCCGCGAGCCGATCTATCTGCCCCATAAACGGGCCGCATCGGGCTTTCTTTATGCCAATGACGCCTATGAAATACGAGGTAAAGGGCAAAATGCCATATGGTCGTCCTTGGCCGATGGCAATAAAACCGGTTGCACTGTCTCGGCGCAAATTGCCGGGCTGGCATTGGCACCGGGTGATTTTCCGATGGTGACGGTATCGTCGCTGATGCAAACGGGTAATTCGGAATGGACCCGTTATTTTGACGACATGATGCCCGCGATCAAGGCGTGCCTGGGTCGTTCAGTGGGCGATTTGCCATCTGTTTTAAAAGCATGGCCGATGAATCACGGTACGGTTGGGGTTCGGACCATCAATATTAATGGGGGCCGGTATGATTGCCTGGCACCGTCAAATGGTCTGGGTGACATCCATGTTGAAGCCGTGGAAGGCCCAACCAACGTTCTGCCCGGCGAGCGCGATGTCTTGTTTACCCCCGCATCGGGCGCGTATCCCGCCGATGATTGCTACCAGCACAAAAGGCTGGAAAAAGACGGCGTATTTATTGGCTGGCTGTCGCGCGATGCCTGCGAAAGCTGAGTATTGAGTGGTCTTCTTTTTGCATGGTGTGGGTTTGACGATTGCCAATCCCAAGGCCTATGCTGCCATAGGTGCGGTTTATTCGGCACATATGAGCATGCCGGCGCAAGCCGGGTTGGGCGTTGCGGTAAAGGTGATGGTTTTGATAACTGTCATCGTGATCGCAAATACCACCTGGCTCGCATTCGGGGTGACGTTCTTCGCTGTTTTATCTAATCCGGTGCCTGGCAGAGCAATCAATATTGTCTTTGCCGTTCTTTTGTTCTGCTCTGCTCTGTCGGAATGTCTCTGATGGACAATTTCTTCAAGCACGCAACATTCTGTGCTGTCGAGGTTTTTCGTGGTTAGAGCATGTTTCCTTTAATAAGACCCATTTTGTTTAATTTTGACGTGTCGTTTGGCAAGGCACGGCGCGCTGCGCGATGCGGCGCATCGGGCAAGCGGTGTAACGCCGCCAAACGCCGTCAAAATTAAACCCTGCGGGCCAGCGCATTTTGCTGCTCGGCGACGTCGAAATCCTTGTCCGTAACCCCGTTACGCCCTGCGGACTTCTCCTTGCTGAGCAGCAAAATGCGTTGGCAAAACGGGTCTTATTAAAGGAAATATGCTCTAGTTTTGCTTTTTCGAAAGCCCTGAATTTCGGCATGGCTGAAACGTCTTTTACAGAGATCATTTCTTTGGAAAGGGCATTCGGGTGTTTACAAAACGCGAACAATCGATTGATGCGCTGCGTGCTTTTGCGCTGTTTGGCATTCTGGTGGTAAATCTTCCATTTCTTGCGATTACGGATGGATTTGCAGGTGTCCAGTGGCAGGTTGGGGGGCGGCATGGCCCGATATTATTGCCGCAGCGATTATTCAGGACGGGTTCGAAAGTAAATTTATTCTTATATTTTCTGCCTTGTTTGGCTTTGGCGCATGGCAGCAGTTTCAGCGATATGGCATCCGGCCTTATGTTCAACGATTGCTATGCCTGGCTGCGTTTGGTGTTTTAAATCTGGTGTTGCTTTTTGAGGCAGATATTTTGCTGCCTTATGCCGTGATAGGCACGGGACTGATACTTGTGCGCAAGGCGGATGTAAAAACTTTGTTATACCCCTCTCACCGCAAAACCCGAAAATTCTGATGTGAGATGATGCGGAAATTGTCGGAGACCTGATCGCGGAAATGATGCCAGTTTTTGGGGATTGTTTTGCGGAAAAAGAGCATTATTGCCTGCGCGAACTGCTTTTGCGTCGGGTAGAACTGATTATGGGTGACATGTTCATGCATGACGGCCCAAAGCCGCTCTATCGGGTTCAAATGCGGACAATAGGCGGGCAGTTGGATCAATCGGATGCGGCATTCGGGGCGGGAAAGCCATCGCCTGACTTTTTCGCACCGGTGATAGGGTGCATTGTCCCAGATAACGTAAATGGTTGATTTGGTTTTATTTCTCGCCTCGGTTTTGGACAGAAGCCGCACCGCGCTATCACCATCAACGCTGAGCGGTTCAACAAAAGGCGCGTCGAAATTCTCCAGGCAAAGTGCCCCATGAATATTAACGCACCCCCGCCCGGCGGTGGTCTTGATGGCGGAGTTTGCGCCCTTGCGCACCCAGCCACACGCTGGCTTTGTTTGATATTCCGGATGAACCGCATCGGCAAAATAGACGGTCTCGTCGGCGGCCAGCGTGTTCAACAGGATTTCATAAAGCGCGATGAATGCGGCCTGCTTTTCTTCGTCCGCCACACGGGGCAGCGGTTTCGGCTTGCGATATTCAAAACCCGGACGGCGGAGCAGCTTCAGGCAGCCCGAATGGGCATACCTGACCCCGAATTCAGACGCGATATACGCCCTGATCTCCTGCGCGTTTCGGCAAAAACGCTCATCAAGCCAAGCGGACAAAGCTGCCTCCTGATGCGCCGTCAACTGCGATATGCCGCTTGCCAGCCATCTATTGCAAGCTGTTCCCAGCCGTCGCGCCGCCAGGTCTTGTACCAGCCCCGAACCGTATCGTCGTCAAGATAGAGAACTTCTGCAATCTCGGCGCAGGACTTGCCCTTGTCCAATAACAAGATCGCGTTCGCGCGCCGCGCAATACCATGATCCTCCCGCTGACGACGTACGCAGCGTTCCAGTTCAAGGCGTTCGGCCGAGGTGAGAAAATGTGAGTGAATCATGGTTCATAAAGAATCTATAAAAGCCCAAAGGTCACACAATAATCGGATGTTCAATGACTCGGAGTATAGTGTAAAGTCCAGACAAGATTATATGCGCCTAAAATGCAGGAGATGTGTGTTGCCTGATGACATTCTTGAAAAGCCATTGAGTGACCTTCAGGCAGAGCTGGCGCGGAAAGTTTTTAATTTAGCGCAAAACGGTCACTGGGAACCCGATGAACATGTATCGGAAACAAAACTGGCCAAGGAACTTGGGACATCGCGTTCGCCCGTGCGCAGTGTGTTGCAATTGCTTGAACAGTTTGGTGTTTTTTCAAAGGTTCCCAATGTCGGGTTTCGTTTTGTGGGGGTACCGGCGCAGCATTTGGATATTGAAGCGCATTTGCCGCGTTCGGAACTGGAAGATTTATATGAAAAACTGATGATTTCCCGCGCTAACGGAGATATCGGCGTAGAGGTTTCAGAGGCAGAGTTAGCCGAGCAATTTGGCCGGTCGCGCGGAATAGTCAGGCGTGTGATGATGCGGTTTGCCAATTCCGGTTTGGCAGAACGTCGAACAGGTCACGGTTGGCGTTTTGCCGAAACACTGGATCATCAGGATGCGATTAATGAAAGCTATGCCTATCGCATCATTATAGAATGCGGTGCTATTCGTGAAAGCAGTTTTGAACCGGTCCTTTTGCAGTTACAGGATTTACGAACCGAGCAGACCGCGATTTTACAGCGCCCTTTATCAGAAACGTCTGGTAGCGCCTGGTTCGACGCTAATGCCAACTTTCATTCTACAATTGTATCCTGGGCAAATAATCGTTTTTTAAGCGAAAGTATCCAACGGCAGAACAATTTGCGCCGGATGACGGAGTTTGCCGAGTTTACCCGGCTAAGTGAAGAACGTGTAAAAAAGTCGGCGCGGGATCATTTGGCAATTCTTGATGCCCTTGAGCGTGGCGATAGAAAATATGCGGTTGATATTCTCTATCGCCATCTTAGTCGGACGTCTTTCGATGGCCGTGATCCGCTTGGGGATTAACGTGTCAGAAAACGTGTTAGAAAGTCTTTTACCGCTCCCTGGATTTTATCACCTTCATGCCCGGCATTGGGGACAATGGCCATTTCCGAGGGCACGCCAATCGCCGACAGGCTTGTCGCCAGGCTATTGATCCGTTCCATGCGGGTGTGACCGGAATCGTTAATTCCGTCCATCCAGAAGGTTGATTTTTCGCCGACCATGGTGCCCTCGGGTGAGGTATCATTTGCACCAATCACAAGCTGCACGGCAACATTTTGCATAATTTCGGGCCGCAGGGGTGCGCCCAATTGTTGTTCCATATCTGCGGTGCCCACCCACCAGGGCGTGCTTTCATCGGCAATGGTAACGGTGCCTGGTGCGGCGATTGAAATGGCTGATAATCGGTCAGGGTGACGCAATAAAAAGCGGTGGGCAAATTGGCCGCCACCGGAAAACCCATGCATTATGAACTTTTCGCTGTTGAGGCGAAAAATGCCGGATACTTCGTCGATCATGTCGAGCAGAACCGTATCATAGGCCACATCGCCATAGCGAAGATGCTTGTAATTGTTAAAATCGTTCAGGCCTTCGATCCCGCAGGGAAACAGCGGCGCTAGTAATGCGCATTGTTGTTCTTCGGCGAAATCGACAAACTGATCACGCAGTTCATAGGCGTTGCGCATGCTGCCATGGATCAGCACGACCAGCGGATAGGTTTTTTTACCTGCTGGATCATAATTTTTGGGCACATAGGTGCAGTAGGAAAAACGCGGATCGCTTTGCAATGAAAACATGGCACTGCGGTCAAGGCGATAAAAATTCAGTTTTGCCATCAGCTTGTTTTGTCCTTTGCATAGGCCGCCAATTTTTCGCTCAGCCGTGTCATTACTGCTTTGAATGTGGCAAAGTCAGCCGCTTTTTCGCGGGTGGTTTCATCCATATACATGCGGCGGTTGATTTCGAATTGCACCGAATGGCGGCCAATTGCCGGGTTGGAATAGGCCTCAGTCAATTCGGCCCCTCGAAAGGGTTTGTTCATTTCAACCACAAAGCCTTCATCGCGCAAAATCTCGCATAACAGGTCGGTAAATTCGCTTCCTGCCGAACGCCCATAAAGATCGCCAATGCAAATATCGGGACGCGACGCGTCCTTTCCGTCCGAAGACATGGTGTGACCAATATTGGTCATTGAATGACAATTGATATGATAGACGGTGCGAAACTGGCCGTAAGACGCATCAAGCAACCGGCGAAGGGCGCAGTGATAGGGAAGCCAATAGGTGAGGATGCGGTTACGCGCCTGCGCAATGGTAAGCGGGCGGTCATACATTGCGGTGTCGTCCCACGCCTTGCGCCAGATAAGGCCCATGCCGCGTTTGGCGGTGTTGCTGGAACGTGTGGGATAGGGCCACTGCCCGTCAACCATGCTGACATCCATATCCGACAGGGACCGGTTTACATCAAGGAAGCTGCGTGGGAACAGGGCACGTAGCAGGGGGGCACCATAATCGGGTGCGGCGGCAAATAAGTCATCAACATGGGTGTCTGCTGATACACGCACGGCATCCGCATCGACAGCAGGATGAAAATCGACCGGAAGGTCAAGGCCGCTATGCGGGCTATCAAAAACCAGTGGCACCAGGGGGGCTTTGGGCGCGTCAATGCTTAAAACGCCGGGAATATCTTCCGGGACGGGAAGCAAGGGAAGGTTAAACTCGGGTGGTGTCATGATGTTTTTGTCTCTGTATCCGCGTTTGCGCCGATGGCCTCGTTGATCTGTTTAATAACGCCGGTAATGTCGCCCAGGCGTTCACCGTTTTTCAGACGCGCCATGGTGCGGGCGACGCGGCCCTGGCGGGCAATACCGGCATCGGCTTCGTCTTCTGCTTCGTCGGCAGGCAGAAAAACCACGCCAGATGCGTCGGCCAGAACGATATCGCCTGGTAATACAGGCGCATTGCCACATGCGATGGGGCGATTGAACGTGCCGCCCAAATTCAGCCTTTGTGTTGTTAACGACGATGCCCCGCGGCACCAAACCGGCAGGCCTTCATCGAGAATTTCGTTGATGTCGGTTACAGGTCCGTCGATGACGACACCAACAGCGCCGGCCTGTTTTACCGCACGCGCCACCGCCCCGCCAAGGCAGGCATGGCGGTCGTCGCCCAACCGGTCCACGACCAGCATGTCGCCGGGGCGGATTTTGCTAACCGCGTAATGCATCAGCGTGGAACACATGGGCGGCAGGGCCAATGTGACGGCGACACCGGCCCGTACCACTTGTTTGCTATCGAGCGCCTGAATGGCCCGATTGGCAAATCCGGTTAGCCGGACGTGGCCAAGGGTGGCTGTTTCAACCTGCTCCAGCTTTGCCCGCAAGGCTGGGTCAAGCGGTGCCGGTAAAGGATCAATACGATAGCGGGTCATGAAGCCTCCGGCATAATCGGGTTTTTAGGGTCAGCACGAAGCAAAGAACGGATAAGGCGGGCTGTTATGCTGACGATATGCCGGGTCAGTTTTTCGCCATGCTGCGCAGAGGCTAACGCTGCCAAGCCGGACAGCAATCCGTTCTCATCAATGTCTGTGGCATTCAGCGGCAGGTTAAGGGCGATACCCTCAAAAGTAACGCCAGACACACCACGCACAGGGAAACCAAGGGCTGTTTTGCGGGGTGTTTTTTCTGTTCGAAGGTCCATACGGCACTGTTCGGGGTATAAATGCAGGGCGACTGAACTGATTGGTTCACCGCCATGTCCGCGTACGGTAGCATCGCCAAACAGGGTTTCTAACAGGCTGTCGGGGATTGTTTTCCAAATATCAAGCGACGGCACCATAATGCCCCGATCACGGCGAATATCGCGCACGACTTGAGAGATCAGGGATGCGTTTGTGGTATGGCCGTTAAAAATCAGAAGACGGTTAAGGTCGTGGTCAAGCAGGCTGTCGAGCATATCGCGCAAGACCGCCTTGAAGGTTTCAGGACGCAATTGTATGCCACCGGCAACATCCCGAAAAAAATCGGCGTAACCAAAGGGGAGCCCGGGTGCCACCAGCGCACAGGGGCCTGCATCCTCTGCCGCCATGACCGCAAGGCGTTCGGCCAGTCGGTAATCGCCCATCGGGCAATGGGGGCCTTGCACTTCCTGCGATCCAAGCGGAACCAGAATGAGTGTTGGTTCCTGTGTTCGCGCGGCAAACTCAGCCGCCGTCATGTCTGCGATGCGGTTCTTTGTCATGATGCGGTTTCTTTTTGACGGGCGTTTTGGCTCAGGTGCCCTTTTATTTCGGGCAGGGACAGAATGGACGAATTGACATTCACCTGCCGGGACATCCGCACGATACCATTGCGCAGTTTACAGCGGACTGTATCGCGGAATGCGGTTTCGATGAAGGCCCAGTCGAATGTCAGGGTGTGCCAGCCGTCATCATCTTTTTTTGACCATGCGCCCCATGCTGCCACAGCAAAGCCAGCATCGGGTTCATAGGCATGGTGCAGCCGTGCACCGGTCATCGTTGTGACGCTTTCAACCCTGTGGCCCAACCCGGCCTGAATGCGATGCACCCCGCGATGGTCTTCTAAAACAAAGACAATATCGCGACCTGATTGTTCCAGACGAAGGGCTGTGATGCCCTGATCATTGGGTTCGGTTGTGTAAGTTCCAGCCCAGTTTTGCGGGGCATGCGACCAGCTTTCGGCTGGCGGTGGGCAAAGTTCAAGCATATTGATACGGTCTGGCAGATCGGGTTTGTCCCAGGTGCCAAGGGCAGGGCGCAGCACATCGTGGATAAGGCCATGAAAGCGACGATCATTATCGTCCATGCCCGCGGTGAAGGCGATGACAGCCTGTTCATTGGGCAGTACAATACAGGCTTGGCCGAACAGGCCCGTCGCCGCGTAGCTGTCATGGGGGCCTCGCCACCATTGATAGCCATATCCTTCGCGCCGTTCCGGGGCGGCGTCGCCCACGCTTTCATCGGGGCCGAGATAATGCTCGCCGGTTAATACACCCAGCGAGACATCGCGCAGTTGCATGCCGGTGGCGGCTATGGCCCAGTTTTCCGGCAAAATCTGATCACCGTTCCATTTGCCATGCTGCAAATGCAAAATCCCGAGTTTGAGCAGGTCAGATGTCCGGCAGGTCAGGCCATTGCCGCCGCTATTAATCCCTTCCGGGCTTTTGTCCCAGCAAATATTAGGTGACATTTGCAAAGGCGTAAAAACGCGATCCGTCAGGTAATCATGGACCGTGCGCCCCAAAGCGCGCTGCACAATGGCCGAGAGCATATAGCTGCATGCACTGTCATAAATGAAAATTTCGCCCGGCGCATAGACAATGGGTTGTTTAAGGAAATCTTCGACCCAGCTTGTTTTGAGTTTGCGCCACGATCCGCCGGAAATGCCGCAGGCATGACCGCTGGTCATTGTCAGCAGATGGCGAATTTGCATGGCTTCGATGCCACTGGCGGCCGAATTTTCAAATTCCGGGAAAAAGTCGATCACCCGGTCCGTCAGGTTTAGTTTGCCATCCTCGATGGCCAGTCCGACCGCCATCGAGGTAAAACTCTTGGTCACAGAATGCATCATATGCAAGCGATCAGGCCCGTAAGGTGCCCAATAGGCCTCGGTAATCAAGGCACCGTCATGCCAGACCAGCAGGCTGTGCATTTCAATACCGGCGCGTTCAATTTCATCAAGCACGGTTAAAATGATGGCAGGGTCTGTTTTGTGACTTTCAGGTGTTGCGCGGATCAGTCCGTCTTTATGGCTCATCCTAAAGCCTCCGTTCTCAGATTGGGGTCGTCAAAGCGCCAACTTAAAACAACGCCGGTTTCCGTGCGGTTCAGCTTGGGAATTGCCGAGAGCAAGGCGCGTGTATAATCGCTTTTGGGTTCATCAAATATCTGGTTGCGCGCCCCTTCTTCTGTGATCTTGCCATCGCGCATAACAATTACGCGGTCCGCGAGTTGTTCCACCACGCCCAGGTCGTGGCTGATGAACAGGCAGGAAAAGCCGTATCGATGTTGCAGGTTGCTTAAAAGCTCCAGCACCTGTGCGCGCACAGTGACATCAAGGGCCGAAACGGCTTCGTCGGCGATCACGAAATCAGGACGCCCGATAATAGCCCGGGCAATGGCAACACGCTGGCGCTGCCCGCCGGACAGTTCATGGGGCAGGCGGGCGAGATGGGCCGTGCTTAACCCGACTTCCTCAATCGCGGTACAAATGCGGTCGTCTCGTTCGGATCGGGAAAGATCTTTTTCGTGATACAGGGCTTCGGACAGGGTGCGCCGAATGGTAAAGCGCGGATCAAGCGATCCAAACGGGTCCTGAAAGATCATTTGGCAATTTCGGCGATAATCGATCCAGGTGGCATTGCCTTTTTTAACCGCGTGGCCGCGAAACAATACCTCGCCTGCACTGGCCTTGATTTGATGGGCAATGGCCTTTCCAAGGGTGGTTTTGCCAGAACCCGAAGCCCCAACAACGGCCACAACCTCGCCGCGTCGCACCGTAAGATTAATGCCGTGAAGGGCCTTTTTCTGATCAACCTTGCCAAACAAACCCGACCGGGATTTATATTCGACCGCCAGATCACGGGTTTCAAGGATGGGTTGGTCGGTATCATTGAAAAGGCGAACAGGCCCGCGTTCAGGCATGGAGCGCAGCAGGTTGCGGGTATATTCGTGTTGCGGTGTTGCCAGAATATCGGCTGTTTGGCCGGACTCAACGATTTCGCCCTGGCGCATCACAAGCAGGCGTTCGCAATAATGGGCGACCATGGGTAAATCGTGGCTGATCAGGATTAAGGCTGTGCCTTCTTCTTTTGTTAGCTCCAGCATCAATTTTAAAACGCTGCGCTGGACAAGGGCATCCAGGGCGGTGGTCGGCTCGTCGGCGATCAGCAAGGCGGGTTTAAGCAACATTGCAGATGCCAGCATGATGCGTTGGCGCATGCCGCCGGAAAATTCATGGGGATAATCATCCAGCCGGTCTTGCGGGGACGGAATGCCCACCCGTTCCATTATTTCAATGATCCGGGCATGACGTTCTTTTGCATTTAGTTTGGTGTGTTCTTGCAGCGGTTCGTTAAGCTGGCGACCAATTGTCATGGACGGGTTAAGGGACGTCATGGGTTCTTGAAAAACCATGCCGATCTTGGCCCCGCGCAGGCGGCGCAGATCCCTGGCTTTCATGTCCAGCACCGAACGCCCCTGAAACAGAATGTCTCCGCCATAGGGAACCACAACGCCGGGCTGAAGCCCGAAAAGCGAGCGGCCCAGCATGGTTTTTCCCGATCCGGATTCCCCGACAAGGCCTAAAACCTCGCCGGGTTTCAGATCGAAGCTGGCGGCTTTGACAATGCGGTTGTCAGTGGGGCTGACCAGCCCAAGGTCGAGCGCTTGCACACTTAACAAGATTTCGGTGTCAGTCATCACAGGCCCCTCATCCGTGGGTCAAAACGGTCGCGGACATAGTCGCCAAACAGATTGATGCCCAGCAAAGTCATCGAAATACACAGACCCGGAAAAATACCAAGCCAGACGGCCTGTTCCATATAAGGCCGTGCGCCCGCCAGCATATTGCCCCAAGTCGGTGCGGGTGGCGGCACGCCAAGACCGAGAAAACTAAGCGCACTTTCGGTCAGCAAAACAGAGCCAAACATTGATGTCGCGATCACGATCACCGGTGCCAGGCAGTTTGGAATAATATGGACAAGCAAGGTATACCCGGCAGGGTGCCCCATCAGACGGGATGCCTCGATATAATCCTGCCCGCGCAGCGACATGACCGAGCCCCGAACAACCCGTGTGACCGTAGGTAAATAGGCCAGGCCAAGGGCGATGATGACACCGGAAATGTTGGTGCCCATGATGGACAGCAAAGCAAGGGCCAGCAGCATGGACGGGAAGGCAAGAAGCGTGTCGGTAAACAGCATAACGGTGCGATCCACCCAGCCCCGGCAATAGCCCGATAGCGCGCCAAGGATCAGCCCGAAAAAGACCGAGCACAAAACCGTCAGCGTCGAAATCGAAACGCTGGTGCCCGCAGCCGCCATCAGGCGCGATAAAACGTCACGGCCATATTCATCGGTGCCCAGCCAGTGGCCCGGCCCCGGGGGCAAAAGTTTGTCTTGCAGGTGAATGGCCAGCGGGTTTTCCGGTGTCCAGAGCAACCCTGACAACGCCACAACAAGGAAGAAGGCGACCAGGCTGCTTCCCAGAATTTGGTTTGTTCTACGCAAGCTCATTGGGCTTTTATCCTTGGATCGAACAGGGGGTAGCACAGATCGATAATCAGATTGACGACCACATAGGTCACCGCGACAAAAAGCAGGCAACCCTGCAAAACCGGGTAGTCGCGACCGAAAATGGATTCAACAATCAAACGGCCAAGGCCGGGAATGGTAAAAACCGTTTCGATAACAGCGACACCGCCCAGTAAATTGCCCAGAATAAGACCCAGCAAGGTCCATGTTGGGCCAAACGCATTGCGGGCAACGTGCCGGGTCAGGATGGCGGTGTCTGAAAGGCCCTTGGCGCGCGCATGGGTAATGTAGTCAAGGCGCAAAACATCAAGGGTTGATGCCCGTGCCATGCGGACCAGAATGCCGGTTTCGTGCAATACCAGCGATGCCACCGGCATGATCAGATAGAGAAATCCGCTCCAGAAATTCTGGGCGATAGATACATATCCGATAACCGGTAGCCAACCGAGTTTAAGGCCGAAAAACAACAGCAGCATCAAACCACCCCAGAAGGTGGGGATCGACATCAGCATGGTGGCTGTAAAGACAACGCCCAGATCAAAGCCGCTGCTTTGGCGCCAGGCAGCGACCATACCCAACGGTACAGCGATGAGTGCGGACAGTGCGACGGCAATCAGTACCAGTTGTGCTGAAATAAAGAAGCGATGCAACACAAGCTGTAAAACCGGTTCTCCGGTGGTGATGGAATGCCCCAAATCGCCATGTAACAGGGCCTGGAACCATAGAAACATTTGGGTGGGAATAGGTTGATCCAGCCCGAGATGGCGGCGCATGGTGTCGTAAACCTGCTGGTCTGCGTTGTCACCCAGCATCAGCGTGACCGGGTCGCCCGGGATCAGCCGGATCAAGGCGAAAACGGTAATTGAAACCAGAATGAGCGTCGGTATGGCTGTGAGCAAACGTGCAACTATGAATCTGAGCATTATGCGCCCCTGTTTGCGTGTTTTGCGTTTAACGCGGGGTCTGGTTTTTAGGAAACCAGCGCCGCGTAAAGCGGTTGTTTTTTCTTGTGAGATTTGTATCGCGGATCATTTTTTAACCGCGACACCCCATAGGCGGGTAAAGCCGTTCCAGGTGCGATAGCCCTCGATATTGGCATTGGTAACAGAAACATCGATGCCGTTTGCCAGCATCAGCATGGGCACATCATGTAAGAACAATTCGTGCAACTGATCAAACAGGGCCTGACGTTTTGGTCCATCGGGGGTTTGCAGGACGTCGTTCAAAAGGGCGATGGCTTGCGGATTATCCCAAATCGCACTGCCACGATCTTTTTTAGACGCCGTTACCGCGCTATAGGCCAGGGCCGGGTCGGCGCGGTTGGAATAGTTAAAGGCGGAAAGCTCATATTTGCCATTGCGAAAACGGTCAAGCTGGGTTGCCCATTCAAGAACTTCAATCCGGACATTGATGCCGTTCATTTGCAACATTGCCTGGGAGATAATGGCAACATTTTCGTTAATCGGGTTTCGCCGATTGGTTTGAATGACGATTTCCTGGCCTTTATATCCTGCTGCCTTAAGCAGGCCAGCAACATCTTGCGGGGCATAGTCGATCCGTTTGTCCTGTATCGCGTCATGATAAACGGATCGGGTCGCAACAAGCGACGCATTGGGCGTGCCAAGACCATTGGTTGCGGCATCCACGATTTGCGGAATATCAAGGGATTTGGCAATCGCCAGACGCATTTCACGCGAAGACAGGACCGGGTCAGTGGTTTGCATTAAAAGCGTGATCATCCCGCCATGCGGTTCTGCCACGACCTTAAAGGCAGGGTCGTTCATAAGGTTTTTGGCTTCGCTGGGCGGCAGATAGGGCAAAATATCCAGATCGCCACTGCGAAGGGCGGCAACGGCGGTTGATTTATCGGGCGTTACGATCAGGTTGACATCATCGACCAGCACCTCTTTGCGCCCGGCATAGCCATCAATTTTGTCACCAACCGGGTTATAGTCTTTGAACTTGGTCAGATGGATCCGTTCGCCGCGTGTCCATTTGTCAAAAACAAACGGGCCGGTGCCGATGGGGTGATCCCAGGTGCCGTCTTTTGCAAAGCTGTCGGGGTGCATGATGGCCATACCGCCGCATTGCGACTGCGCGGTATATTTTAAAAACATCGCATCGGGTTTGCTAAGCGAAATGACGACTGTTTGAGGATCCGGGGCTTCGATCTTTTCAATTGCGGCCCCGCGCGAGCCGTCAAAAAATGAAGCGCAGTTAAAGGCCGGTGTGGCGCGCAGCGTATTCAGGCTTTGTTTGGCAATGGCCGCCGTCAGAGGCGCGCCGTTATGAAATACAACATCGTCGCGCAGGTGAAAGGTGTAAGTGGTGCCGTTGTCTGAAACATCCCAGCTTTTGGCAAGCATTGGTTTAATGTCGCCGCCTTCGCCAAAGGCAACCAACCCTTCACCGATATTCATCATGACGGAATCTGAAAGGGAATCACGGTTTACCCCCGGTTCAGAACTGCGTAAATCAGCGGAAATCTGAACGTTGAGCGTTTGTGCGCAAAGGGAAGAGGCCCCGAAAAGCACGGACCCTGCAAATGCGAAATGAAACCATAAAGCGTTTTTTTTCATGAAGCCTCTCTGTTGGTTTATTCTCATCGTTGTATTTCAGTTGCACATAATACAATATTGAAAATACAAGACAGGTCAAACGAAAAATCTGTCATGCCAGCAATTTGCAGCTTTGCCGGTCGGATGAGCCGTCTTACTGGCTGGGGGTAGTCGTTTTGCCACGCATGTATGGGGCGTAAATAGAACAGGTTTTGTGCCATACACGGTTGGTCTTTCCATGACGGCGACCTATTTTTTTAGTCAAGGCCGTATTTGTGAAACGGGCGAGAACGATTGCGAAGGAAATGTAAAAAGTACGCCGGGCGTCTTCTATTAGGCACATAAAATAAGGGAAGTTATTTCTGGGGTTGTGCCATCAGAGGCCAGATTGCAAAACAGACCTCCAACCAGGCACGTTCGCCTGAGTGAGGCCTGTTTTGGTTTCAGCGCGGGAATATTCAGTCCTGGCAAAGTTGTTTGTGCAGCAGCCCAACCAACAGGAAGCCCGCCACGATCGAGACATGTTCAAGTGCGGTTGTAACCTGGTGGATTTGTTCGATGCCCGAAAAGTTCCAGAAATCGTGTGCGATCAGGGTGGCCGCAATGGTAAAACCAGCCAGGAACAGGCACGAAGTCCGGATGAAGAAACCTGAAATCAGGCACAGGCTTGCCAGAATTTGTACGGTAATTGTTGCCACAAGGCAGACTGTCGGAAAGGGGAGGCCGATGGCCTCCATCTCGGCCATTGCGCCGGACCAATCCATCAGCTTTGTCGTTCCGCTAAAGATAAACACGGCAACAAGCAACATCCGGGCGATCAGAAACGTTCCGTAATGTGACGTTTGCCTCATTGTCCAATTCCTGTCATCGCAACAATGTTCGTATTTAAGACATAGTCGGTTGCAAGGAACCCGGTCGTCATAGCAACAACCAGCAATGCGCCGACAAGTTTGGGCGGTGCCGGCAAGGGAACATCAAACCATCTGCACCCTGCGCCAATCACCAGTCCCATGCCGAGGCCCAGAAGAATATCGGAAATCATGGCTTTTCTCCTGCGCTTGAGGGGTGACCGGTCGGGCCGCCGCACATGGTTCTTGTTTTGCAGTCGCGATGGGCAAAAAAACGATCAATCAGGATGTAACCCGTTGTCATTGCCACCACCAGCAGCGCCCCGATAATCACCGGCGGGGCCGGAAGCGGCAGGGATGCGAGACGGCACACCACCCCGATGGAAAGTGCCACTAATATTCCAAGAAGGGCTTTCATTGATCAGACCCTTTCGATGTAGCGGATTTGGATTTAGCCGGGATGGCTGTGCCCAGAAGATGGGTGACAACCGGTGTTGTTTCGGGTTTTAGGAGAGTGCGGATTTCATCCTGGATGACACGATCAGACCCTGAAACCCGTTCATGATGCCGCAGATGGTTAAGCCACGATGTTTCAAGAAAATACTCGCTGAACTGATCAGGATGTTCGGCATCCTGCATAAGGCCCCAGCGATAGGCACCAGACCGCTTTCGCGCCTGTGACAGGGCGGTGGCGAGCACAAGGAACCGTGCGTGGTTTTTAGCGGGCACATGATACATGATCATGGTCATGGCGGGGCTGCGGTCATGGGCGTTTTCATGAACCACAACCGGTGCAGGCCAATGGGCGGAAGGGGCAAGGTCCAGTTTTTCGCCCAAGCCCAGTTTTAATCGCCACGTAACCGGGATCAGAATAACAGCGCCGGTGGCTGCAATGATCAAGGCGGCGGGTATCCCGGCGGCTTGTGCAACCTGGCCCCAGATAATGCTGCCCAGCGACATCGCCCCGAAGAATATTGTAATGAAAACAGACAGCCCCCGCGCCCGAACCCAGGATGGCAATGCCGTTTGCGCCGATGCGTTAAGGGTTGAGAGAACCGCAATCCAGGAGGCACCGGCCAGCAAAGACCCGGCCGCCGCAGCGATCAGGTTGGGAACGATGGCAAAAACAACCAGAACACAGGCCGTACCAAGTGTTCCCGCCGCGGCAATATTGTCCGGGCCAAAGCGCCGCCGCAGCCTGGGCAGCACAAGGGCACCCAGAACCGCGCCAACACCAACGGCCCCAACCAGAATGCCGTAACTGCGTGCATCGCCGCCCAAGGATGTTTTGGCAATTAGAGGCAATAATGCCCAATATGCCGATGCGAATAAAAAGAACGCAACCGCACGCCCAATGGTCGCCCTGAGCGGGGCACTATGCAGGGCATATCGCGCCCCGGCCATCATTGCGGCAATAACATGTTCGCGCGGCAGGGCTGAGGTGGTTTCGGATGTCATCTTCCAGGTAAAAAGCGCAATCAGAATGCCAATAAAGCTGACGGCATTCAGGGCAAAGGGCGCGTAAATGCCGATGGAAACAATAATAACCCCCGCCAGTGCCGGACCAATTGCCCGACTGACATTGATGCCGGTTGAGTTAAGCGCAATTGCAGCTTGCAAGGCGTGCCGGGGAACAAGTGACGGCACAATGGCCTGCCATGCCGGGGCAACAAAGGCAGTACAGGTGCCTAAAATAAAGGTTGCCCCGATCAGGACGGTGGGTGTTGCGGCGTCAAGGTAAACCAGCAGCGCAAAGGCACTTGCCGTTGCCGCCATAATCACATTCACCAGCATCAGCAATTTGCGCCGGTCAAACATATCGGCCAGCGCCCCGGCCAGCAGTGCGAACAAGAAGACGGGCAGGGTTGTTGCCGCCTGCACCAGCGAGACCGCAGACGGGGATGGATCAAGCGATGCCATCAGCCAGCCCGCGCCGACATCGTTCATCCAGGTGCCGATATTGGAAACCACCGTTGCGACCCACAGAATGGTAAAAGCGCGAAAGCGAAACGGTGCCCAGGGAGAAGAAGGCGTGACGGGCACGCCGTCATTTTGGTTGGGTGTTGCAAGATTTTTCATCGGTTTATACCGCAAAGCACGAACAGCCAAGTGCGCCCCAGAAGGCATTCTTGTCGGCTGCGGGGATGGGGCGGGTCCAGGCGATCTGGTGGTCATGGCCGTGCATACCGCAATGATTGCCACATCCGTCATGGCAGGCGCGTTCATGTGTCTGGATCGGAGCGTTCTGGCGCATGGCGGGGCTGGCCTCGAAGTTGACTGGGCTCCAGGACGGGCTTGCCGGGGGCAGGGCGGGTGACAGGTCCTGGAATTTGTCCTGTGCAAAGACGATTTTGCCGCCAACCATGGTCAAAATGGACTGGATCTGTCGGATGTCTTCGGCAGGCACCGTCATATAGTCGGCAGAGAGAACTGCGAGATCGGCATATTTGCCAACGCCCAATGTGCCCTTGTTGGCCTGTTCGCCCGAAAACCATGCCGATCCTTCGGTCCACAGACGCAAGGCCTGTTCGCGGCTGACAAGTTTGTCGTCGTCATAAAGCGCAAGGCCGCCGGTGGTTTTGCCTGTGGTTAACCAGTAAAGCGCAACCCACGGATCATAGGATGCCACCCGGGTGGCATCGGTGCCGGCACCCACTGGCACACCGGCCTCGAGCATTTTCTTGATCGGCGGGGTGTCTTTTGCGGCGTCGCTGCCATAGCGATTGACAAAATATTCGCCCTGATAGGCCATGCGGTGCTGAATGGCGATGCCACCGCCCAATGCCTTGATGCGGTCGATATTACGCGCACTGATGGTTTCGGCATGGTCTATGATGAAACGGGTTTCAAATGGCGCACGCCCGTTAACCCGTTCAAACACACCCAGAAACCGATCAATTGTTTCATCATAGGTGGCGTGAATTCGAAACGGCCAGCGATTGGTCGCCAAAAGTTCAACAACCGGTTCAAGTTCTTTTTCCATCACCGGTGCCAGGTCCGGTCGTGGTTCAAGGAAGTTTTCAAAATCGGCTGCGGACCATGCCAGGTTTTCACCTGCCCCGTTCATTTTAAGCCAACTGTCACCGGCGTCGGGTTTGGTAATGGTCATCCAGTGTTCGTAATCGGTTAATTCCTGACCAGCCTTTTGGGCAAACAAATTATAGGCAATACGCACCGTAAGCTGGTCTTCGTCATGCAATTTGCGAATAACGTCATAGTCCTCGGGGTAATTTTGCCCGCCGCCGCCAGCATCAATCACGCTGGTAATACCCATGCGGTTCATTTCGCGCATAAAATGGCGGGTTGAATTGATCTGGTCATTAAGGGGTAATTTGGGCCCCTGTGCCAAGGTGGAATACAGAATAAGGGCAGATGGTTTGGCAATCAGCAAACCGGTCGGATCACCATTACCATCATGTTCAATTTCACCACCGGGCGGGTTGGGGGTTTTGCGATTAATGCCCAGCACCTTGATTGCTGCCCGGTTCAAAAGCGCGCGGCCATAAAGATGAAGGATGAAAACGGGTGTATCGGGTGCGGCCTTGTTGATTTCATCAAGGGTTGGCATCCGCCGTTCGGCAAACTGAAATTCCGACCAGCCGCCAACAACACGCACCCATTGCGGTGCCGGGGTGCGGTCGGCCTGATTTTTTAGCATGGTTAAGGCATCGGCAACGGAGGGCACATTTTCCCAGCGCAGTTCCATATTGTAATTCAGGCCGCCACGGATCAGGTGGGTGTGGCTGTCATTCAAACCGGGAATAACCCGCTTGCCGCCCAGATCAATGATCTTTGTGGTGCTGTCGGCCAAGCGCATGATGTCGTCATTGCGGCCAATTGCGGCGACCACGCCATTGGTAATGGCGATGGCTTCAGCCTCGTTGACATGAGGGTCGAGGGTTGAAACCTTGGCATTGTGAAGAATGATGTCGGGAGATGAAGTCGTTGTCATTACCGGGCTCCAGTCAAATTCGCGAGGCCTGAAAAGAAAACAGAATGTCGAGAAGGGATACGGGCAGGGGAGGGCGTGCTGAAGGAAGGGCGCTGCCAGGTGGCAGACGCCCCTGGTCAGTGATCAGTTGGCAGGTTTCGGGGGCAGGGTTTCGCCGTGATTGGCACGTTCCGGGGCTTTGTGAACCATGGTGTAGGCATAATCGACACCCATGCCATAAGCACCGGAATGGTCTTTGACGATTTCCATGACGGCATCATAGGTTTCGCGGTGTGCCCAGTCGCGCTGCCATTCCAGCATCACTTGCTGCCAGGTAACCGGAACAACGCCAGCCTGGATCATGCGTTGCATGGAATAATCATGGGCTTCTTTTGACGTGCCGCCCGATGCATCGGCTACCATGTAAATTTCGTAATCGCCTTCGGCCATGGCGGCAAAAGCAAAGCCGTTATTGCAAACTTCGGTCCAAAGCCCTGAAACAATGACTTTCTTTTTGCCATTTTTAGCAAGGGCTTCGCGTACTTTAAGATCGTCCCATGAATTCATCGAGGTGCGTTCAAGGATCGGGTTTTCCGGAAAAACTGATAACAGTTCGGGGTAGGTGTGGCCGGAAAAACTTTCGGTCTCAACCGTGGTGATCGTAGTGGGAATGTTGAAAGCTTTGGCCGCCTTTGCCAGTGCAACGGTATTGTTTTTCAAAACCTGACGGTCAATCGACTGAACGCCAAAAGCCATCTGCGGCTGATGATCGATGAAAATGATCTGGCAATTGTCTTTGGTAAGAAGTTCCGGGCGGTTCATTTGCATTCTCCTGTTGGTTTGTCTGGTGAAGAAGCCGTCGGCTGCTTCGTTGTTGCAAACCCACAATGCCCTGAATATTGCCTGCCGTATTGTATGAGCCTCACGTCGTGAATTGTATGATTTTCAGGTTTGGAAAATAATGCAAAATTTGTTCAAAAGTTGTTTTATTTCAGTATTTTACGATTAAGGTTTTTGACAAAAAACAGATACAAAAAAGGCCGGCGCAAACAGCACCGGCCTTGCCGCAGAAGGGAGGGTTTTTAGCCTTCGATAAAGGCCAGAAGCAACGTGTTGATGGCGTCTTTGTGGGTGGTGCAAAGCCCATGCGGTGCCCCGGCAATAATTTTCAATTCGCCATTGGGGAGCAATTTCATTGCTGCCTTTGCCGTGGTTTCAAGGGGCACAATCTGATCATCGTCACCATGGATAACCAGGGTTGGAATTGTCATTTTCTTCAAATCTTCGCGCAGGTCGGTTTCCGAAAATGCCTTGATGCATTCATACTGGGCCAGAATGCTGCCTTCCATACCTTGCAACCAGAAGGTGTCGCGAAGGCCTGCGGAATCTTCGATTTCGGGGCGATTAAAGCCGTAAAAGGCGGTCGGGAAATCTTTGTAAAGCTGGGCACGGTTTTTTTGCACAGCTTCGCGAATGCCGTTAAAAACATCCATAGGTACACCGTTGGAGTTCCAGTCGGTTTTGACCATGATGGGTGTTACTGCACCAATCAAAACGGCCTTGGCGACACGTTCGGTCCCGTGACGTCCGATATAGCGGGCAACTTCACCGCCACCAGTTGAATGGCCGACATGGATGGCATTTTTCAGATCCAGCGCCTGAACCACTGCGGCAAGGTCGTCGCCGTAGTGATCCATGTCGTTGCCAAATCCTGGCTGCGATGACCGACCGTGACCCCGGCGATCATGGGCAACAACACGATAGCCTTTTTGCGCCAGAAACAGCATCTGATCTTCAAAGGCGTCGGCGTTGAGCGGCCAGCCATGGCTGAAAACAATCGGCTGGGCATCTTTGGGGCCCCAGTCTTTGACATAAAGCCGGGTGCCGTCGGTGGTTTCGATATCGTTGGAACGGGTCATTTTCGGTTTCCTTATGAAAAATAATCGGTTTGAGTCGGGGTGGAAAGGGATTGGCATTTACCCCCCGTCGGGGAGCGATTGCCGGGTTTTCGGAAATCTGTTTGGCAAAGGGTGTTGCGCGTCGGTCGTGGTAGCGGTGGTAAAAGCAGCAAAAATCTCGCCGGTTATCATCCTGTGGGCGGCGGCGGTGACCGGCCCTTCCATGACCGGGGCCAGCCAGCAAAAATCGTGGATCGCGCCCAGAAAACAGGCGGCTGTCGTTTCTATCTCGGCCGTCACAAGACGCTGAACAAAGGCTTCGGCGGCGGGGCGAAAGGGATCAACACCTGCGAGAATGATCAATGTGGGCGGTAACAGCCTTAATTGTTGCAATGATGGGTTGAATTCGCGCGCGAGTTTGGCGGAACCCGGGGATGTCAGGCAGTAGCGCGCGTCATCGTGGTGCGCGGCGGCAATGACCGGTGTCAGTAAAACAAGACGGGTCGGCCGGGGAATTGGCGCATTTGTGATTGTGCTCAGACAGTCGACGACCATCGGGCTGCTGTCGCCATCGGTCACCATTACCCAATTATCAGGATCAACATCAAAATATGCGGCTTCGTGATGCAGGATGTCGAGGATCGTGCGTAGGGACGTTACACCTTCCCTGCTTGCGGCATCGGCCTGTATTTCGACAAAGATCAAAACCGATTGCGTGACTTCTGCGAATTTCAACGCGGCCAAACCATGGGTTTCCCAATTGCCGGTGCCGTCTGGTTGATTGCGGCAGACATAGAAAACAAAGGGATTTTTGGTGCCCTGCAGGCCCGCAGGGTGCACATAGCGCCAGCTTGCATGTGTTGCTTCGCGCCTTTCTACCGACAGGCAGCTTTTTGTATCGGGCGGGCAACCCACAAATTCCTTTAGGGCAACAGGACTGTTTTCTTCAACCCGGTCAAGGAAATCGCGGATTGTCGGGTCAAGCTGACGGTGTTTGTTTGCCGCGATAATGTGAACGGGGCGGAAGGTGAAATCACCACAGGGTGCCATTATATCCTCCCGGTTTTGAAAGTGTGTGCCGGTTGGTGCTGGTCATTGGCATGTTTGCACGAACGGCGCCAAATACCGGGCGATACACCAAACGCCGCCTTGAACCGGTTATTCAGATGTGCCTGATCGGTAAATCCACATGAAAATGCAATTTCATTAATCGCAAGATACGGTTCGGTTGCCAGCAACTGCTTTGCGCGCATCAGGCGCTGTTGCATGATATAGGCCTGTGGTGTCAGGCCAACGGCATTCTTGAAGGCGGCCAGAAAATAACCGGCACTTAACCCAACCAGATCCGCCATTGCCTGTGTCGATATCCGGTCTTCCAGTTTGCTTTCGACATAGGCTTTGATTTTTTGCAGCCGCCACCCGGATAAGCCCCGGGTCGATTTTGGCGGGTTCTCCAAAGCCTTGGGTGGCGTGGAAAATGCCTGCCAGTTCGCACTGTATCGGGCGATGATGTCATCACTGGAAAACAGGGCATCGATTTTGCCAAAAGACACCGGCAGGGTGAAATGCCAATTGCCAATTTGTGCAGCGAGCTGATCGGAAAGCATTTGACGTATCTCCATCATGCGACGTTCGCGTTTGATGAAGAGAGCTTGCCTGTACCGGCCTGAAAATGTGAGTTATGCGTTGTTAAAAGTTGTTAAGCTGTGCAAACGACTTTGAAATCCATTTTATATCAGATGGTTGGCAGTTTTCCCCTGCGACGGATTGCTGCGCAACCATAAACATTTCGCGCTGCATTGTGCTGGAATTTAACGGAATATCGCGTCGCCCCTCAAGGGCGGCTTCGTACCCGTCGGCGAAATGCCCCCAGTGATCCAGTCCCTTGGCAGTGGTCCGCGCCCTAAGGGCTTTAATCCACTGTCGGGCCAGATCATATTCCTTGTTGGCAATTGCAACCGGAATACATCCAACGCCAAGCCCGTAACATATGGAAAGGGTATGACCGAGATCGAAGGCATCCGCAGCGCAGATGGTCGCCATTTGCAGGGCGTCTTTTGGGGTGCCGGTAAGCCACTTGATCCGCATGAGCAAACTCATCACGGCAATCTTGCCGTCCACCTGGGCGTGGTTCGCATGGTCAATACGTACCGGGGCCTTGTCTGCTTCAATGACCCGTTCAAGGAGCATTAATGCCGTGGCATGGTCGCCGTCAAAATGCGATGAAAGTGCCTGCATATGCAGGCCCGTTGCCCGATTTGCGACGCTGTCGTCGGGCAGAAGCTGTGCCATAAATTCATTCGCAGTCACAAGGCTTTGCGCATAGGCACCAAACAGAATTTGTTGCGCCCATATGCCCCATATTGCGCGCAAAACAAGGGCTTTGTCATTGCGCGCCTGGGCTATCAACAATGCCTTTTCAAAGGCATCGCGCATTTCATCAAAGGGTCCCTCTTTGTGCCAAAGAGCGTGCCCATAAGCTGCCAGAAGTTCAAAAGATCGATCACATGCGCCGTCATACCTGATCTCGGAGAGGAAACGGCGGGTATGGCTGATGAATTCACCGGGAAGGGACATGTGAAACCAAAGCGACGAACTTGCCGCAAGCACATCCTGGCCCAGCGAGATGTCGCCGTCCTCGCTCAGTCCCCAATCAATGGCGGCACGAACGTCGTCGATATACCGGCTTCGGATATCAATGCGCGCACGGGCTGTTTTCCCTTCCCATGCTTCCTTTGTATCGGAAAAATGCGATGTGATATGTTCAGCGTGTTTTCGACGTACATTGTTGGCCTCGCCTGACGAAACCAGCTTTTCCATGGCATATTGCCGGGTGGTTTCGAGCAGGCGGTAATACATCTCACCGCCGACAGATTGCGTCATCAACATCGATTTTTCGACCAGATCGACCAGTTCGTCGAAAACAGTAAGATCATCAATATCGCGGCCAGACGCGACGGCCTGGGCATCGGCAACCGTAAAGGAACTGCGAAAAACGGATAAGCGGTTTAACACTTTCCGAGCACTCTCGCATAGCTGGTCATAGCTCCAGTCCAGGGTCGCCCGCAGGGTTTTGTGACGTGGAATGGCCGTTCTGCGACCCTTTGATAACAGGTCGAACCGTTCTTTCAGGCCTGCAGCAATTGCGACAGCGGTTAATGCATTCATTCGGGCAGCGGCAAATTCGATGGCAAGGGGGATGCCATCAAGCCGATTGCAAATATCCGCAACGGCAACATGGTTTTCCGGGCCCAGAACAAAATCGTTCCGAACCGACTGTGCCCGCTCGCAAAATAACTGCACAGACGGGAATGTGCCGATAAATTCCGGCGTGTTTTCGGCACCAACCGGCGGTAGTTTCAAAGGGGCCAGACGATGAATCCACTCGCCTTGTGCGCCCAGCGGTTCCCGGCTGGTGCACAGGATCATCATGTCGGGCAAGGCAAACAAAAGGCTTTCGACAATCCGTGATACTTCCTCAAGAACATGTTCGCAATTATCGAACACCATCACGCCGGGTTTCCCCTGAAAAGCACCGATCAATGTTTCGATCAAGTCCGCCGTGGATGCCGTCACGCCCAGCGTTGTTGCGATGGTTGATGCAACACGGCCATAATTATCAATCGGCGAAAAATCGATGAAAAAGGTGGCGCTGCCGGTTCTTTGCGCGGTGACCCGCCCGACAGCGACACTAACAGTTGTTTTGCCGATGCCGCCGGGGCCGGCGATTGTGATAAGTCGACGTTTGATCAGTTCGTCAGACAAAGACGCAATGGTTTCATCGCGACCGATGATGCCCTCAATGCGCGCGGGCAAATTGATATTGGCGTGATCCCTGGTGGAGGGCGGATTTGAGGTAAAGCTATCTGCGCGGCTGACAGTCAGCGCCAGGCGGTATCCGCGGCCGGCTTCATTAACAATCAGGTGGTTCCCGTCGTTTGTCGGGCCCAGAACTTTTCGCAAGGCAGAAAGATGCACCCGGATGGCACTGTCATCGATGGTTTGATCGGGCCAGACCTGGCTTAGCAGTTCTTCGCGCGATACCAGTTCACCATTGGCGTCGGCCAAAACAGCAAGCAAACTCGCCGCCCGACCCCCCAGTTTTAATCGGACCCCGTCACGGTTCAGCAACTTGTGCGGCATTTCAAGTTCGAAGTCACCGAACTTCAGCACATAATGTTTACAATGTTCCATTTACCAAAGTCCGCCTTGCCCTGGTGCCCGAATTGCGTGCTTTTTTCATCATACCAAAAAAGCGTTCCATATTTGAGCAATTATAAAGCAATTGATTATTTTGTAACAGAGCAACAGTAAGAGACTGTTTTATTTGTTAAAATGATGTCGTTCCTGGTTCAGGGCGGTCATTGCCAATCGTCGATTTCTCCCTTATGGGGGGAATGATGCGACGGCATGAGAAGCTGGCCCTTTGGTTGGTGATCTGGTCATGCAGATTGGTATGGTCCATGTCGGATCGGCATTGGTGAAGGAGGATCGAGAGGCACTATTCTTGTTCACAATTTCAATACAAAGCAGGAGGCTGGAACGTGCGGATTTTTATATCTGTCGATATTGAAGGTGTTGCCGGGGTTTGCGAAACCTTGCAGGGGCGGCGTGGAAATCCGGAATATGAGGTTGCACGTCGGCTGATGACCCAAGAGGCCAATGCCGCGATTGCGGGTGCCTTTGAGGGGGGCGCGACCGAGGTAACGGTGGCGGATTCCCATGGGCCGATGCGTAATATCATTGCCGAAGATCTTGATGAGCGCGCACGCCTGGTTTCCGGCAAGCCCCGACCTTTGTCGATGATACAGGGGATTGAGGCGGACCATGATGGCGTGCTGTTGATCGGTTATCATGGTGCGGCATCCAGTTATGGGGTGCTGGCGCATACGGTAAGCGGCATGGCGTTTCACTCAATCGAGATTAATGGCGTGCGGGCCGGTGAGCCAACCCTGTTTGGCGGGTATGCCGCGGAAATTGGCGTACCATTGCTTGCCGTTAGCGGTGATGATTGCCTGGCAAAGGAAATTGCCGATCAGTTTCCCGCTGCCCGCAACATTATCGTTAAACAGGCATTGGGGGCATCTGCAATTAACAGCCTGTCACCCCAAAAATCTCGCGAACTGATTACCCGCAATGTCAGCGAGGTTGTGGCAAGTGCAAAATCAGCACCTGTGCAAAGCCCGTGCAAAGCGCCACTTACAGTATCAATCCGGTTCCACAAACAGCTTTATGCCGATGGCGCAGGGCTTTTGCCCATGATGGAACGGTGTGATGCCCATACGGTAAAATTTGTTACCGACAACCATGCCGATGCGATTAGCACGATTTCGGCATTGTCGCTGATCGTCAACGGTTTGCAATAACCGGTTTTACGACGAATGAAATGCCGAATTCCCCATCCAGGTTATGGGGAATTCGGTTCCATCTTCAGGCCGTTTTCTGTGTGAAAAAGGCCGCGAATTCGGGTAGAATTTTGCCGCTATAGGCTGGTGTTGCCCGCCCATGCCACATGGCATTCAGCACCGCTTCCTCAACGGCTTCAACCGTGCAGTGGAAAAAGGCGTTCATACAGCTTTCAGATAAAAGCTGTGCATCATATACAACCTCACCGGATCGCGATTTTACATTCTGTGTGGAAAAGGCAACGGCAATGTCGCCGCTTTGATTTCCTAAATAACTACCAAGCCGACCCAGGGCGGCGGATGATCTTTTGCAAATTCGCGTCAGTTGCCGGGAATCAAGCGGGGCGTCGGTTGCCAGAACAATAATGATCGATCCTTTATCGGCGGGCTCAGCCTGTGCCGGGTTAAAGGATATCGGTTTTTGCCCCATGATCCGCAATTCGGATTTTTGACCAAAATTGGACAGAACAAGTGCGCCAAGGTGATAGCTGTGCTTGCTGCCTTTGCCGTTTTTACCTGGCAACCTGACCATGCGTGAGGCCGAGCCGACCCCGCCTGCATAGCCAAATGTTTTCATACCCGTTCCGGCCCCCACCGTTCCTTGGTCGAACTGGCTATTGGCAGCGTCAATTGCCTTGTCAACCATGGCTTCGGAAACATGAAAGGCCTGAATGTCGTTTACAACCCCGTCATTGCATTCCAGCACAAGGGGATTGATGGTGGGCAGTTTGCGCCCAACCTCGGGGTTTTGGGCAATCGTGCGTTTGATTATGGCCTTGGTGCAATCGGCCACGGCGAATGTGTTGGTCAGAATAATCGGGCTTTCAATTTCGCCCAGTTCGGCCACCTGTACCAGGCCCGCACTTTTACCAAAGCCGTTTAAAACAGCGGCCCCGGCATGAACCGGTTGTTCAAACAAATTGCCACTATGGGGCAGGATGGCCGTTACACCGGTGCGGGCCGTTTCGCCGCTATTATGGGTGAAATGACCGACGGTCACACCGGGAATATCGGTAATCAGGTTGGTCGGGCCGGTGGGATGCACCCACCAGTCCGACGCGCTGGCTATGTTTCGGAATTTTTCTGTCATGTTTTTACGGTGCAAAAGCAGGCTTATTCTTTGTCAAGTTTGGGATCGAGCGCATCATGCAAGCCATCGCCCAAGATGTTGAACGACAAAACAGTAATGAAAATTGCGATCCCGGGGAACAGGGTCAGATGCCATTCACCTGCCATCATGTAATCGCGACCGGTCGCTAGCATCGCACCCCATTCTGCGGTCGAGGGTTCGACACCGAGACCAAGGAATGACAGGCTGGTCGCCGTAATGATCGATGTTCCGATCCGCATGGTGAAATAGACGATAACGGCCCCCAGAACACCTGGCAGGATATGACGGAACATAATGATCATGTCCGATGCCCCGGCGGCACGGGCCGCTTCGACATAGGTGCTTTCCTTATGTGCAAGGGTGCCGGAACGCACAATACGGGCAAAGGCAGGGACACTGAAAATCGCCACTGCAATGATCACGTTGGTCAGGCCCGGGCCGAGAATGGCAACAATGCCAATGGCCAGCAACATACCGGGAAAAGCGAACAGAACGTCGGATACCCGCATGGTGCAGGCATCAAGCCAGCCGCCATAATACCCGGCAAAAAGGCCCGCCAGAACGCCGATCACGGCCCCGACAGAAACCGAGGTAAAGCCGATAAACATCGACAGTTTGGCCCCGTTCATCAGGCGGGCAAAAATATCGCGGCCAAATTCGTCGGTTCCGGCCCAATGCAGCGCGGTTGGCGTTTGCAGGGTGTTCATATAGTCAAAGCCATCGGGCCCGAAGGGTAAAATAACCGGCGCAAGGAAGGCAACGACATACATCAGCAGCAGGAAAAGCCCCGCCGCCACAGCAACCTTGCGTTTGGAAAAGCGTTTCCAGAATTCTTTTAATGGGCTGGTTGCCGCTTCGTCAAGGGCCGGGGCCGCATCAATGACGATATCGGTTTGTTGCGTCATGACGGTATCCTAGCTATAGCGAATTTTAGGATTGATCAGCCCGTAAAGGACATCAACCAGAAGATTGATCAGCAAAAATTCAAGCGAGAAGATCATGATCTCTGCCTGAACGACGGTGTAATCGCGAAAGCGGATCGCATCGAGCAGCAGCGACCCCATACCGGGCCAGCGAAAAACCTGTTCAATGACAATGGAACCGCCCAGCAAAAAGCCGAACTGAAGGCCTGCCATGGTGACAACCGGGATCAGGGCGTTGCGCAGGGCATGTTTCCAAATGACGATTTTTTCCGTCAGTCCTTTGGCCCGCGCAGTACGGATATAATCTTCACGGACAACTTCAATCACAGCCGAGCGGGTAAAGCGCGCCATGATGGCGGCAACACCGGCACCCAGCGTAATCGAGGGCAAAACCAGATCCGACGGGCTGTCAAAGCCACTGGTGCCAAACCAGCCCAACTGAACCGAGAAAAACTGCATGAGCAGCAGGCCAAGCCAGAAGGGCGGCATGGAAATACCCGATACAGCGGCAAACATACCGGCATGGTCGCCAATACTGCCGCGTTTAACCGCCGAAACGACACCGGAAATCAACCCGAACAGAACCGACCAGCCAAGCGAGCAAAGGGCCAGCCATACGGTTGGCATAAAGGCCCGACCGATCATGGTGGTGACAGGTTCGTGGGTGCGCAGCGATACGCCCAGATTGCCGGTCAGGATATTGCCAATAAACTGAAAGTATTGCTGATATAATGGCGCATCCAGGTTAAGGGTACGGCGAACGGTTTCGACCTCTTCCAATGTGGCAGTGTCGCCTGCAAGCACGCGGGCAGGATCGCCCGGCAGGGCGTGCACAAATAGAAAAACGAATATCGAAATTAGAAAAAGAACCGGGATAAGGGCAAAAAGCCGTCGCAGAAAATATTGAACCATTGGATGCTCTTGGTATCAGCGGTCCGGTATCACACAAAGGCGATACCGGACCCGTTGTTTCAGTCAGGCTTATTTGTCGAAGGCAGCATGAGCGTACTGCATGGTGCCATCAGGCATCGGGAATGCACCGGTCAGGCCTTTTTTGCGACCTGCCAGGGCATTGTCCACTGCCAGCCAGACAACAGGTTTGTCTTTCCAGATTTGTTTCTGGGCAACTTCATATGCCGCAGCACGTTTTGCCGGATCGGCGGTTTCGAGGGCATCATTGATGGCCTTGTCGACAACCGGGTTGGAATAGAACGCTTCGTTATACATGTTCGGAATCCAGCCTTCGGTCGCATAAACCGGGCGCAAGTGCCAGTCGGCATCACCGGTTGAGGGCGACCAGCCGCCAATAACCGTGTCAAACTCGGCGGTTTCCGGGGTCAAGCTTGACCCAAACAGTTTCTCGGCGCGGGTTGCGCCTTCCAGGGGAACGATTTCAACGTCAACATTGATTTGCGAAAGCTGCTGTTTGATGAACTGAAGCATGCGCACTTCGGTCGAGTTGTTACGCGCCCAAAGATTGATCTTGAAGCCATTCTCATAACCGGCTTCTTTCATCAGTTCTTTGGCCTTGGCAACGTCGGTTGACAGTGCCGGGGTCTGGGTTGCATGGAATTGCGTTGCCGGGGCAAGCGGTGAGTCCGGCACAATGGCATGGCCGCCATAAACAACCTGGGTAAAGGCCTTCTGGTCGATGGCAAGGTTAAAGGCTTCGCGGACGCGAACATCCTTGAATTCTTTGCGCATCATGTTCATGGCCATGACCCAAACTGAAATACCCGGTTTTTCAAGCACTTCGTATTTGTCGGATTCACTGACACGCTTCATCAGTTCGGCCGGAAGGATCGGCACAAACTGCACTTCGTCAGACATCAGCATGGAAACGCGGGTGCCGTTTTCAGCGACCGGATAGAAAGTCACTTTATCGACTTTCGGCCATTCGGAATCCCAGTAATTTTCGTTCTTTACAACAATCAGCTTTTCGCCCGGAACCCATTCCTGGAACTTGAACGGACCTGTGCCAACCGGATGTTTTGAAATGTCTTTGCCATATTTTTCAATCGCAGCGGGGCTTTCCATCACAACTGACGGATGGGCAAGCGTGTTGATCATGGCGCCAAACGGTTTGCTCAGCTTGATCACAACCGTGTATTCATCCGGTGTTTCAACGGACTCAACCAGTTTGAACAGGCTGTGCTTTTTCAGGTTCAGGCTGGCATCTGCCAGACGGTCAAGGTTAACTTTGACGGCGGCAGCATTAAAATCGGTGCCGTCCTGAAATTTGACGCCGTGGCGCAGCTTAAGGGTGAAGGTCCTGGCATCGGTGCTGCCTTCCCAACTGGTGGCCAGCTGCGGGACCAGTTTCATATCGCCATCAAATGCGATCAGGCGTTCAAAAATGCCATTCGCGACCGAATAATCGACATTATAGTTCGAATCCTGCGGGTTCAAGCCCTGGATGATCTGGTTCAGCGCGATGGACAGGTCAGCTGCCTGCGCAGCCTGATAGGTGCCAAAGGTGCCTGCGATCATGGTTGCACCAAGGATTGCGGTCTTCAAAAGTTTCATGTTTAATGCCTCTTTGCTGATCTATGGGATTGTTATTGTTGTTATAACCATCTTGTTTTGGATGGCTTGGACGTTTATTCCGCTGCGACAAAATGCTGTGGGGAGATTTCCTGAAGGGCAAGCCGTGCGGGCGGGTTGTTAATCGACCGCACCGGGCTTGGAACTTCGCCGGTAATCAGGGGCCGGTTTTCAATCCGAAATGCCGGATCAGGGATGGGGGCTGCATCCATCAGGCGTTGCGTATAGGCATGGCCGGGATTTTCAAAAACGTTGCGGCGGCTGCCGGTTTCAACAATTTGCCCCAGATACATCACGGCAATGCGATGGCTCACGCGCTCGACCACGGCCATGTCATGGGAAATGAACAACCATGCCAGGCCGAATTTTTCCTGCAAATCCATCATCAGGTTAATAACCTGTGCCTGCACCGATACATCAAGTGCCGAGACGGCTTCGTCGGCAATGATCAGTTTCGGGTTGGTGCCAAGGGCCCGGGCAATGGCAATGCGCTGGCGCTGGCCACCGGAAAAGGCATGGGGATAGCGCTTGGCATGTTCGGCTGAAAGACCAACCTGTTCAAGCAGCCAGACCGCCCGGTCCATGGCGTTTTTCGGGGTTTCCAGCCGGTGGATCAACATTGGCTCGCAAATGGAATAACCGACAGTCAGGCGCGGGTTAAGCGATGCATACGGGTCCTGGAAAACAAACTGGATCTGACGGCGCAGTTTTTGCAAATCGCTGTTTGACATGGCGGACATGTCCTGACCATCGAAATACAGCCGCGAAGATTGCGATTCAACAAGCTTCAATATGGATCGACCGGTTGTTGATTTGCCACAACCCGATTCTCCGACCAGACCCAGCGTTTCGCCGGGCCAGATATCAAGATCAATGCCTTCAACCGCGTGGACCCGTTTGGTGGTACGGCCTAACAAGCCTTCTTTGATGTCAAACCTTGTGGTCAGGTCGCGCACGGAAAGCAGCGGGGGGGTGCTGTAATCAATTTCCCGGGTTGCTGCATCGGGTTTGCGCGCCAGCGAGGCTGCCACTTTTTCACCGGGAATGACAAAGCGGGCAGGTTGGTCAAGGCCCGTCATCGATCCAAGTCGGGGGACGGCTTGTAAAAGGGACTTGGTATAGGGATGTTGCGGGTTGGCAAACAGCGATTTCACATCGCCTTCTTCAACCTTTTCGCCGCGATACATAACGATCACGCGATCCGCAATTTCGGAAACAACCCCCATGTCGTGGGTAATAAACAAAACCGACATGTTGTTTTCGACCTGAAGATCGCGGATCAGGCGTAAAATTTGCGCCTGAATGGTCACATCCAGGGCGGTGGTTGGTTCATCGGCCAGCAACAATTGCGGGCGGCAAGACAATGCCATCGCAATCATTACCCGCTGGCGCATGCCGCCAGAAAGATGATGGGGATAACGCTTTAACAGGTTGCGGGCATCGGGAATACGCACCTTTTCAAGCATGGCAAGCGCGATTTCGGTGGCTTCCGCACGGCGTTTTTTCTGATGGGTGATAATGGGTTCAATCAGCTGTTCGCCAATGGTGAAAACGGGGTTCAGCGACGTCATCGGCTCTTGAAAAATCATCGAAATTTCATCGCCGCGCAGGGTCCGCACGCTTTCATCATCAAGCTGGCAAATGTCGTCAAACGCGCCATTGCGACGGCGCAGTTTAATCGAACCGCTTGAGATTGAACCATTGCCAAATTCGATCAGACGCATCATCGACAGGGCTGTAACAGACTTCCCCGACCCGGATTCCCCAACAATGGCAACGGTTTCACCCTTATAGACGTCAAGATCAAGGCTTTTGACGGCTTTAACGGGATCGTCGTCATTGCCAAATTCGACAGTTAGATCGCGCACCGATAAGAGGGGGGATTTCGTCTGTTCTGCCATGCAAATTTCCCTGAAGTGTTACTGGCATCATTTGGCCAAATTTGTATTGCAGGTAACGTTACTGTTTTAAAACACGTCGGGCTAAAGCTGTTTTGGCAACATGTATGCCAATTTTGCATAGTTCGGCACAGTTCCGAATATGCGGTTTTTTATCCCCGCATGATCAGGTCATTCCGGTTTGGCTGTCTGCGGATGTATCGGTTTGTGTGTTAGCAAGTGCTTATAATTATGCCCAGCCTGTATGACTCTGCCCATGCGGCGAAAACGCGGCCTTGTTTCGTTTGAAGGCTCAGGACAATAGTGTCGGCAAATATGACACCTTTTTCCGGATTTTTGGTCGGAGTATCCTGATGACAAACCGTTTTTCTCTGGCATTGCATGGTGGTGCAGGCACCATCTTGCGGTCAAACATGACGCCTGAAAAGGAAGCCGATTATCGTGCGGGAATTCGCTATGCCCTTGCCGCCGGGTATGCCGTTTTGGAAAAACACGGTACTGCGATGGATGCGGTTGTGGCAACGGTATGCGCGCTTGAAGACAATTCGCTGTTTAATGCCGGGCGCGGAGCGGTTTTTACATCAGAAGGCAAACAGGAAATGGACGCGGCCGTGATGGACGGCGCGACGCGCAAGGTTGGGGCGATTGCAGGTGTGTTTGGCCCGCGTAATCCGGTTCGGGCGGCGCGTGCCGTTATGGATCATACCGATCATGTTTTCTTTAATGGTGCTGCGGCGGTTGAAATTGCGAAAAAGGCCGGTTTACCTTTTGAAAATGAAGACTATTTTCATACCGATGCGCGCTGGCAGGCATTGCAGGAAACCCTGCATTTACGGGCGCAAGGCAAGGAAAGCGATGATCCCGCCCGCCGACATGGCACGGTCGGGGCGGTTGCCCGCGACATGGACGGCAATTTGGCGGCGGCCACCTCAACCGGCGGCATGACGGCAAAGGCACCGGGCCGCATTGGCGATACACCGGTGATCGGGGCCGGGACATTTGCCGATAATGCAAGCTGTGCCGTTTCAGCAACCGGCCATGGCGAGGTTTTTATTCGGTATTGTGCAGCGCATGAAATTTCTGCGCGGATGCGTTTTGCGGGTCAGTCACTGGCAGATGCAGCAGAACATGTCGTGATGGAAGATCTGGCCAAAAATGACGGATCTGGCGGGTTGATTGCGGTTGATAAACTTGGAAATATCACGATGCCCATGAACAGCGAAGGTATGTATCGCGGGTGTGTGACAGAGGATGGCGCCTTTAACGTCTTTATTTATGCCGATGAATAGTTTCGTGCAGGTGCAGGTTTATTCGTCGGTAAGGGCGGCCCATAATTTCCGGGTGATGGACCGCTTGGTATCGGTTTTGCGGTAAATTTGAATATCCAGTTTATGCGACCAGCTATCGGCTTTGATTTCGACCAGTTCGCCACGCTGTATTTCACCCCTGGCACAGCTTTCCGGCACCATTGTTAACGCGCCGAATTCAAGCGCCATACGTTTGACAAATTCGGAGGTGGGGCTTTCGCTGATTTTCTTGAATTTTTTGCGCGACTTGGGGTTTTGCAAAAACATCAGAGATTCAATTTCGGCGAAATAGCCACTTTTTGAATAACCGATAAAGGGAATTTCGGTGTCCCGCTCCGGGTGTAACAGCGGTGTTTTGCCATCCTGGGCAAAGGGCGAAACAAGGATCATTCTTTCGCGCGCCAGGGTCAGCGCCTTGAACTGTGTGGTATCAAACAGGACAGGCGCATCCGGGCTGCAATATTGCAGAACAAAATCAATATCACCATCGGCAAGATGGCGAACCATATCGTGGAAATTCTCGGTCATGATATGGCTGGTAAAGGGTCCGATTTTTTCCTGAATGTTTTTTAACCAGGCGGGGATAAAGCTGATGCTAAGTGTGCTTGCTGCCGCAATGCGGATATCGGGGCGTTCAGTATGTTGTAACTGGTGAAACTGGGCGCGGTCGCGATAAATGTCGTGCAGGACGGTTTCTGCCGTATCGCGAAAAAGCCGCCCTTCTTCGGTCAAGGTGATCGGGTAGGTGCGCCGGTCAATCAGGTCGGTGCCAAGCCATGTTTCAAGGGCGCGAATACGGCGGCTGAATGCAGGTTGTGTAACGTTGCGTTCTTTGGAAGACCGGGAAAAATTACGGGTGCGCGCCAGTGAAACAAAATCTTCCAGCCATTTTATTTCCAATTGGTTTTCCCCCTCGCAACTGTGACATCCCATAGCCGCCCGGCCCGGCTTTCATTAATGAAACGCCGACACCGATATATTATATAATCCACCATTTCATGGACAGATAACGCCATTCGCAGGTGCGATGCAACATTCATCGCATTTGGGTATGACCGGTTAAAAACTCCGGCGATCCTTATGGGCCACCGGAGTTTTTTTTAAGAACCGGAGCGTCGTTCAGTAGACCTGACGATAAATGGCTTCGATGTCATCTATCGTCATATCGCGCGGGTTACTTTCGATCAGGCGATAGATTTTGGTAAAGACCTCCTTTGCCATTTCAGGCAAGGATTCTTCGGTGACACCAAGGTCACGCAGGCGGGTTTCAAGGCCGCTATCGGCGACCATTTGCGAGATCTGATTGACGAAGGCTTCGGCGGCTTCAGTGTCAGATGTAAAGTTCTGACCTTCAATCAGTGCGGGTGCCAATTCGGCATAAAGCTGTTTCGCGGCGGACAGGTTAAAGCGCAGGACTTGCGCCATCACCAGCGCATTGGCGTGGCCATGCGGAATATGGAACTGCGCACTAAGTGGATAGGCGATGCCATGAATGGCCGCAACAGAGGCATTGGCAAAGGCCATTCCGGCAAGCAGCGATCCTTGCTGCATGGCAGAGCGCGCATCCTTGTCACCCGGATTTTCAATTACCTTCTTCAGGTTTTTGCCCAGAAGGGACAGTGCAGCAACCGCCATCCCATCGGCCATCGGGTTTTTTCGTGTGCGGCTGGTATAGCCTTCAATGGCATGGACCATGGCATCAAGGCCGGTTGCCGCCGTTACTTTTTGCGGCAAACCATAGGTCAGTTCGGCATCCAGAAGGGCGATGTCGGGCATAAGTTGCGGGGTATAGACAACCTGTTTGAGATTATCGTTATCGGTAATCACAGAAACCCAGGTTACTTCCGATCCGGTACCGGCTGTAGTCGGGATCTGGATCAGGGGTAAACGATCGCCGCTTGCTTTATCAACGCCATAAACGTCTTCAATTGTTTGATCGCTGTTGGCAAGCAAGGCGACCAGTTTTGCGGTATCAAGCGCACTTCCGCCGCCAAGGCCAATAATGCCATCGGTCTGCCAGTCCTTTGTTTTGGCAATGGCTTGTTCAACCATTTTCTGGGGCGGGTCGGCGGCAACATCGGGAAAGACCTGAACCGCGATCCCGGCTGATATAAGTGAGTCTTCGGCCTTTTGAGCATATCCAAGGGCGACAATTCCCGGGTCACAAATGATGGTGACGCGATTAGCTCCCAGTTCCTTCATCAGCGGGCCACATTTTGCAATGCCCCCTGTTTCGCAAACAATGCGTGGGACACTTCGAAACACGAAGCTCATGATTTCTCTCCTTCTTCGGGAACAGTTGGTTTTTTGGCTTGGTGTTTAGTCCCATTTTTTTTAATTAATTGATTTATTTTAGCTTCCACCAGATTTTGCATTCAATATTTGCAATTGAATACGTCGAAAGCAAGGCCTTTTATGGTCCCGAGTGTTTGTTTGAAATCAGTGTGTTTTTGAGGTGGCAGGGTTTCTTTTTGGGGTGCCACGATCCCCGTTAATAGACGAACAGTCGAACCACATAGGTGTTCGGCTGTTCGAATTGGGTTTGTAAGAACTTTGGAGCTGCTGTCGCGAAAATTCTATAGATTGTCGATTACAGCTTTGCCAAAGTCGCTACATGACAGGTTTCCGCCCAGGTCTCTGGTGCGGGTTCGCGGGTTTTCCAGCGTTTTGATGATAGCGGCATCAAGTTTAATGGCTGCGTTTTGCAAATCGCTGCGGCCGGTTTGTGTTCCCTTCCAGTCCAACAATAGAACCGCCGATAGCAGGAGGGATACCGGATTGGCGATATCCTGACCGGCAATATCAGGGGCAGAGCCGTGTGATGCCTGCGCGATTGCGTTTTGATCCCCGACATTAAGGGACCCGGAAAGACCAAGCCCTCCGGCCAATTCGGCGGCCTCGTTTGATAAAATATCACCAAACATATTTGTTGTGACGATCACGTCAAAAGCATCGGGCGTTCTGATCAGAAGAGATGCCATGGCATCGACATGTTCGTCGCGAACTTCAAGTCCATCTTGCAGTGCAGCAGCCTTTTTAGCTTCGGCCAGAAACAACCCGTCGCTAAGTTTCAGGACATTGGCTTTATGTACAATCGTTAAATGTTTGCGGCGCTTTGCTGCCAGTCCTGCCGCAAAGGCCGCCACGCGATAGCTCCCCCCGCGTGTAACCTTGCGCATGGCAAGGGCAAGGTCTTCTGTCGGCATGACCTCGCCGGTGCCTGCGAACATGGTGCGGTCGGCATAGAAACCTTCAGTGTTTTCACGCACAATAACCAAATCCATGCCTGGTGTAAGTGCCAGAAGCCCGCTTATGGCGCGCGACGGTCGCACATTGGCATAAAGATCCAGCTTGATCCGCAATGCAGCAGAGGGATTGATCCCGCCTTGTTCGGCAGGCGGATAATGTGCGGTGTCGACCGGGCCCAGGATGGTCATATCGGTATTGCGGACCCGCTCAATCAAATCAGGCGTGATTGTGACACCATGTTTTTCCAGGGATGAAAAACCGACATCCTCTTCGGTAAAGTGAAGGCCAAGCGACAGGTTGTGATCAATTTTCTCAAGGACGGTTCGGGTTGCCGCCGTTATTTCCGGCCCGATCCCGTCGCCGGGTAAAAAAAGAACCTTCATTAAGCCACTACCTTTTTCATAATGTTTCCCGAGACCAGAACCTTGCCTTCAAACAAACGTCGCGCCGTACGGACCACCCCGCCGGAAATGACAGAGAGATTGGGGCCTGATCCGTCAATTGTCAGTTCTACAGCGATCTTGCCGCTGGGATGTTCAATCTGAATCCATTGCTGCGGCATTGCCTTCAGGTCGATCATGCCGTCAGCAACGCTGCCCGAAAGTGATGCGCAACTGGCAACACAAATTGCCCCGGTTACGGCATGGGTTGCGTGGCAATTATGGGGGACAAAATAGCGCGATGTGATGTCTCCGCCCTGGGTTGGTTGTGACAAAATAGCCATTTTGGGCACCACCTTGCCCGTGCAATCTCCCAGTCCCATCAGGTCGGAGGCTTTGCGCCGGATCGCTTCCATCCGGGCCAAAAGATCGGTATTGCCATCAAGTTCCGCCTTGCTTTCATGACCGGTCAGGCCAAGGTCGTGTGCGCGAAACATCACCATGGGAACGGCAACATCGATGCAGGTTACTTCCACCCCGTCGATATAATTGATCGGTTTTCCTGTTGGCAGCAGCCGACCTGTTTTGCTGCCCATGACGTTTTTGAAACGAAGGATCAGGGGGGCGGCAGTGCCTGGAACGCCATCTATGGCGGCATCGCCGTTATAGGCGACCCTGCCGCCTGGTGTTGCCACCAGCGCATCGACAAGGGCGCCAACATTGCGGTTGTAGATACGAACCAGCGTTTGATCCCCGGTAATGGGCACCAAGCCTGCTTCAATTGCAAACGGTGCAACGGCGGCGGTCATATTGCCGCAATTGGGGTTCACATCAACCTCTGCCCGGTCAATTGCCACTTGTGCAAACAGAAACTCCACATCGGCGTCCGGTCTGCTGGAGGGGGCAACGATACAGGATTTGCTGGTTAATGTGTCGGCCCCGCCAATTCCGTCGATCTGGCGTTTGTCTGGCGAGCCCATCGCGGCAAGCAATATCTGGTCGCGCAGGGCAACATCATCTGGAAGGTCACTTTCGAGAAAAATCGGGCCTTTCGACGTTCCGCCGCGCATCATGACACAGGGGAGCGAATATTGATCATTCAATATCGGGGTATTTTTCATAATGCTCACCCTAACGGCCAGGGAAGTTCAATCAGGTCCTGAAGCAGGCCACCTGGAAAATCGAGAACCAGCGACCAGGCCAAAAAGCACAAACCGCCAATCGCGATGGTTGTCAGCAGAAGGGTTCGTGCCCAGGCCGCACCGGCCTTTAACCGAAGAAAGGCAACAAAAAAGCCGATAATGGCAATCAGGAATCCAAATAGCGCGGTTCCGGCGACCAGCCCGCCAATCCAAAGCACATAGTGCCAAAGGCTTGCTGTCGGTTTTTCTTCGTGTTGTGCCAATTCGAATTCATGATCGAAATTCGCACCATGTGACGGGGATGCTGTGACCAGTTGCCAGATCAGGATGGCCGTAACCACAAACATGACAATCGAAACAGAACCGGTAAAGACGCTGCCAAGAAATGAATGCTGGGTTGCATCCCATATGCCGAGGGCGAAAATCAAAAGGATTAGCCCGGCAAACAAAATTTGCGGTGTCCGATTTGGTGTATGGGAATGGCTGCTTTCTTCTTCCTCGACCGGATTGACCGGGTGTTTGCGCATTCCCATCAGAATGGAAATGACTGTCAGCGCCAAAATGATCATTACGCCTGGGCGCACCAGAAAACCCCAATCATAGAATTGTAAGGCCTGATACAGATAAGTTTCGGTGTTGGATGCGAGGACAAAACCAATCAGAAATGCCGGGCGCGGCCACCCAAAACGTTTCATCAACACGCCGAAAACCCCGAGGGCCAACAGGGCGACCATGTCGGAAAGGGAACGTGTTGCCTGGAATGCGGCAAAACAGATAACAGTGATCATAAAGGGTGCAAGATAGCCGTATTTGATCGTCGTCAACCGCGAAACAAAAGGCGACAGCAAAAGCGCGCCACCCGCACCAACCACGTTGGCAATCGCCAAAGACCAGATAATTGTATAGGTAATGTCAAGGTCGCGACCAACCATGGCCGGGCCTGCTTCAAGACCAATCAGCACCATGCCGCCCAGAAAAACGGCCATGCTGCCCGAGCCGGGAATACCAAATAACAAGGTGGGGACAAGCCCGCCGCCTTCTTTGGCATTGTTTGCACTTTCCGGTGCCAGAACGCCGCGAATGTCGCCTTTCCCAAACTGGGACTTGTCCTTGGCCGTTTGCACGACATGGCCATAGGCGATCCAGTCAACCACACTGCCGCCAAGCCCCGGCAATGCACCAACAATGCTGCCAAGTACGGCACAGCGCAGACATAGCCATTTATGGCGGATCATATCACGAACGCCATCGCGCCAACCCGACCCCAGCGTGCCATTATCTGAAATCGAGCGGTTTTGTCGGCAGAGATCAATGATTTCGGGAAAGGCGAACATACCCAAACCGACAATGACCAGCGGCAGACCGTCCATCAGATATACGGAATCAAAGCTCATGCGGAGCTCGCCGGTTGCAGGCGCCCCGCCAAGCGCACCCAATAACAGGCCAAGACCGGCTGCAATCACGCCTTTGGGCAGGCTTTTACCCGCCAGCACGCCAACCATCGACAGGCCAAGAACCGCCAGCATAAACAATTCCGCCGACCCGAACGCCAGAATGAGCGGCCTTGCAATGACAACAAAGCCAGTCAAAATAACGGCCCCGACCAGCCCGCCGACCAGGGATGCCGAAAATGCGGCACCAAGGGCGCGCGCACCATGCCCTTTTTTTGCCAAAGGAAATCCGTCCAGCACAGTTGCCTGTGATGCACTTGACCCCGGAATGCCCATTAGAACGGATGTAAAGGTATCTGAAGTCGGGATAACGGCCACCAGGCCGATCAGCATGGCAAGGGCTGAAATCTGGTCCATGCCATAGATAAATGGCAACAGAAGCGACAGCCCGACAATTCCGCCCAGCCCTGGCAGGATGCCGACAATCATTCCCATCCCAACACCCAAAAGCAGATACATCAAATGTTGGGGCTGAGTGAAATGAGACAATGCTGTCATCATTGCATCAAGCATTTAAAAAACTCCGGTAAAAGGCAAAGTTCACCTGTTCCCTGCAAGCGACCAGAAGGTCGGCGGGTGAGAAAAAGAGGGGGTGGACAATGCCCACCCCGGATCAGGAAAAGGGAGACTTCAGGGTTTCAGTTTTAGAACTGAACCGAATATTTTTCGGTCAGCCATTTTTGAACCCATGCGCGCGCATCGTCAGGAACATTGACGGCCTGACGGAAAATGCGCTCGGCGGGTTCCCCGACAATTTGCTTGTATTTGCCAAGGGTGGCTTCGCGGTCGGCGAGAAAGCTTTCATCTTCGGTTGCGGCCTGTGCTGCGGCACGATAAGCCTCAACGATATTTTCAGGCGTATCTTTTGGCAGGAAAACCATTTTCTGTGCCGGGAACCCGGCGATGAAAAAGGCTTTATATGCTTCCCAGGCCGGACCAGAGGGTTTTTTACCCTTCATCATTTCATAAGCTTCGGGGAAGCTTGGCAGATCAGGAAACGAGGGGTCACGGATAATATTGCCATCGTCATCCATGGCACCCCACGAGAATAGTGGCACGGCACTGCCAATATCGACCAGCGGGGTCACATTGTTGATAAACGCGGAAGAGGTTTGATAGTCGATATTGACTTCGCCACGTTCAAAGGCAAGACGACCTGCACCACGGCCCTTCATGCCAAAGACGGCATCAACTTCAAGGTCGAGAAGGTCGAACGCAAGTAACGGCACAAGATCAAGCGAGGTTGCGCCCTGGCTGCCATAGCGCAACCGAACACCTTCCAGTGCTTTGATATCTGCCGCTGATTTAAGGCCAAGCTCGGCATTCACATAAACGACACCACCTGTCGGTGATGCCAGCACGACGCGCCAGTCGCGCATTTCATATTGAACCCGCTTGTCGCGAAGCAAATACGGAAACTGTGTCGATCCTGATGTGCCAATAGCTGTCAAGCCGTCGTGTTTGGCCCGTGCTTCAAACTGATTGGCCCCGGAAGTGGAGCCGCCACCTGGAATATTTTTAACAACCACAGTCGGTTTTCCGGGTAGGAAAACACTGAAATAAGGGGCCCAGAAACGCCCCCATGTATCTGTTCCGCCGCCTTCTCCGAACGGAATGATCAGTTCGACACGCTCGCCTGAAAAGTCGGCTTCCTGCGCCATCGCGGTTCCAGAAAGGCCAAAAACAACTGCCGCGGCAGCACATGCAGCCTTAAGTGAGTAATTAACAGTTCGTCCCCATAGCATTAGGCATTCCCTCCAATAATATTGTTATCTCTCAATCAGGAGGATGCGAACGGCACATGCGATGTACAGACAAACGATTTCCTCCCGATCAGGCGTTCGGCTGTTTTTGTTATTCCGGTCATTGCCGGAGCCGCCGTATGCCTGTGGAATGAAATCTAGTCGATAAATGCTGTCAGTTTGCTGTCGATGTTATAATTTTTAATTTCCGAACTGTTTTTCGGTGTTATCTAGGAAAGATGCGTATTCTTATCATTGAAGATAACCTTATTTTGGCCGATAAAATTGCCGCGGCGATGCGGCAAATGGATCATGCTGTCGATCTGGTGCATGATGGCGAAGATGCCTTGCGGCTTGTTTTGCAGGAAACCTTTGACCTTTTAATTCTGGATTTGTCGCTTCCGGGCATGGACGGGCTGGAAATTTTAAAGACCGTGCGGGTTCGTAAAATCAATTTACCTGTCATGATATTGACCGCGCGGGGAAACCTGGATGAACGGGTTGCCGGTCTGGATGCCGGGGCCGATGACTATATGGTTAAACCATTCGAGATTTGCGAACTTGAAGCACGTGCGCGTGCGCTGCTGCGTCGGAATGTCGGGGTGCGAAACCCCAATATCTCGGTTGGGAAACTGGTCTTTAATTCGATTGACCGATCCGTAAGCGTAAACGGCGATTTTGTTGCCTTAACCCCCCGCGAACGCGGGGTATTGGAAGTTTTATTGCTAAATATCAGTCAAGTGATCAGCAAGGAAAAAATCGCGCTGCATTTGTTTGGTTTTGACGATGAGGCCAGTGTGAAATCGATCGAGCTTTATATCAGTCGATTGCGTAAAAAAATTGCACTGGCCGATGTTGAAGTGCGGACAATTCGCGGCCTTGGTTATATGATTGACGAATGACGGAAAATATTAAGACGACGTCCCTGCGTGCAAGGCTTTTGCTGTGGCTTTTGTTGCCAGGGCTGATCATGGCATTTGGTCTGCTTGCCAAAAATTATCTTTCGGTTAGTGAAGTCGCGAACCGTATTCAGGACCGCCTTTTGGTCGCACTGGCTGTTACAATTTCCGAACATGCGATTAAATCAAGTGGCGACCTTTTATCGCGCGATATCGAACTGTTACTTGAGCAATTTACCCGCGAGAATACCTATTATAGGGTGCAGGGGCCAGATGGTGCCTTTGTGACCGGAGATTTCGGCCTGCCGCGTGCCGCCAAAGACCTGGTTTTGCAACCGGGTGTTCCGCATTTTTACAATGCCAATTATCGGAACGAGGATGTGCGCGCAGTGGCGATGAAATATCTGGTGTCGGATCCATCGTCGAATATTCACGGATGGGTCACGATTGATGTTAGTCAGACCCGCCGACAACGCGACACCCTTATTCATGATGAATTAATGGGATCGAGCACTGATTATCTGGTTTTGATGTTTATCAGCGGCGTTTTTGCATGGATCGGCGTAACGCATGGTCTTGCCCCCCTGCAACGCTTGCAACAGGCCATTCGCCGCCGATCCACTGATGACTTACGCCCCATCCGCCATGTGATGCCCAAAGAAGTGACCGATGTGGTGATGTCGCTTAATGCATTATTGGCCCGTCTTGAAAGTTCGATCACGGCCAATCAACGTTTTATTGCCGATGCGTCGCATCAATTACGGACACCGTTGGCAACCGTGCAGGCCGAGGCAGAGTGGGCTTTGCGCAATACCCGGAACGATGAAGACAGAGAGGCGCTTGAACGTATCGTTCATCAAACGCGCCAGACCGCTCGGCTGACCTCGCAGCTTTTAAATCTGGCCCGTGTCTCGCCCGAGGGACGCAAGGCCAGCTGTTACGAGAAGATTGATCTTCTAAGGGTTGCGACCAATGTGACATCGGAAATGTTGCGATCTGCCGCCCGCCATAACGTTGATCTGGGCTTTGAGGATCAAAGCGAGGGCCTTAGCTGCGACATTGAAACCGGTAACGAGGTGCTGTTGCATGAAGCACTGGCGAACCTGATCGATAATGCGATTACTTATTGCCCGGCGGGCTCTGTGGTCACCGTCCGGGTGATTGGCAGTGGGGCCGCATCGGGCCCGATGCTGGAAGTTGAAGATAACGGGCCGGGTATCCCCGAGAAAGACCGGGACGCCGTTCTTGAGCGGTTTGTCCGTCTTGATAGCAATAATAAACAAGGTTCCGGTCTTGGCCTTGCCATTGTCAAGGAAGTCGCCGAGGCGCACGAGGCGATTTTAAGCCTTGAAGACGGGCCAAATGGCAGCGGATTGCGGGTCCGTATTGCTTTTCGTTAACAGTTATAACGTCTGACGCAATAAGGACCCGCGTTTGATGACCGGCAACCATTCTGGCGGCTTTAGGATTGATTTTTGCTGTTGCAGACACCGACAATCGCTTTGTGGTCATTCTTTTCAACCGCAAAAACAATCAGTGCAATCAGGCGATAAAAACCGTGGACGAACTTTCCATAAGGCATCGACAGAAACAGGGTTAAAACCACGCCCAGATGAAGGCATAGGGCCATACCAACATATGAGGTGTCGCGAACAATCATCAGGCCAAGCCCGGTTATGCTGGTAAGCAATAAAAGGATGAGGAAACTGATATCCATGCCTTTGTTGGTTTTGCCTTTTGGCGCTGCATCGGCCTTTCTTTTAAGCGCAAGCAGACCGACGGGGCCGATGATGAGACCCAGACCACCAACAATACCAAACAGTTTAGGCAGGCTTAGAAACCCGTATGGTGCTTGCAAGTCAAAGCCATAATGCATGATCGTACCCGACGATGTCGCCGCAAAACACAACATGAAACCCCAGAACGTCATCTGATGGAGCCAGCGGCGCGCCATCGACGGGGTTTCATCGGGATAAGAACATCCCTGTCCGTTGCCACCATCAAGATATTTTAGCGACAAGGCATCTTTTATTCCCTGATAGACTTGGGGATAATCAAGTTTCAGTGGGCTTGGCAGTTGCATTGTGCGCCAAAATTTGGCGGTTGATGCGACCAGTGCCAATAAAACAAAACCGCCAACAGCGCCAAACAGCGCGGCGAGAATATTGTGGGGAATCACACCGTAAAAGGCAGTATCGTGAACGGCAAAAAAGTCGGCGCCGGTTAAAAGAACGGTTGCAGCAAAGAACGCGGTGATGACCACAATTGACAACAGGCTGACCCACAGGCCGTTATTGACAAACAATTTGCCCATGAAGCCAGGCCAGGCATAAATGCCATAGTTTTCCTGGCGCAGTTCAGCCATGGCAGCAGGCACATTAAGCTGGAATTCGTGCGGAGGAGCATATTGGCAATTGTGATAGCAGGCCCCGCAATTATGGCAAAGATTGGCCAGGTAATCGACGGTATCGGCATTAAATTCCAGGCGCAGTTCCATCGCCTGGAAAACAGCACAATGGCCCTCGCAATATCGGCACGCGTTACAGATGGACATCACCCGTGCGGCTTCGGTTGTTTTATCGGTTGAGCGCATAATCAGCGGCCTCGCTTCCTGCAATTCGTCCAAACACATTGCCAATCGTCATGCCGATGCCAGCCAGATATCCTTGGCCCAGCACGTTTCCGGCCATGATTTCGCCTGCGGCATAGATGTTGCGGCTTAGGGTGCCATCAGCCATTTTCATGCATGCTTTTTCGCTGACTTCGACGCCGAGATAGGTGAATGTTATGCCCGGGCGCAGGGAATAGGCACTATAGGGGGGCTGATCAATGCGGCGGGACCAGTTGGTTTTGTTAACGGTTAGCCCGCTGGTATGAAGACCATCCAATGTTGTGTGGTCAAAATCACCGGGTTGAACCGCGTTGTTGAAGTTCGAAACAGTTTGCGCCAACACTTCGGGATCCAGGCCGATTTTTTCGGCCAGTTCTTGAATGGTATTGGCAATAACGGCGGGGAATACCGGGGGCATGAAGCCGCCTTTGGCTTTTTGGTCTATAATCACATGGGCGACCTGGCCGGGCTGATCCGCGACCAGTCGCCCCCAAATGGCATAGCGTTTCGGCCAGAAATCCTCTCCCTCGTCGTAAAAACGCTTGGCATTTTCATTGACGACAATACCAAGCGATACACAATCAACACGGGTGCAAATGCCGCCATCAAATTTTGGCGCACGCCCGTCAATTGCAACGGCATGACACTGATTGGGTTCACCGATCTGGCTGGCACCATTGTCGAGCAACATCCTTAAAAGATCGCCCCGATTATAAGGCGTGCCGCGGATCAGGAAATTTTCGGCGATGTCGCCCCAGGCTTCTTTCAGCCATTCAATATTGGCTTCAAATCCGCCTGCAGCCGCAATAAAGGCCGTGGCGGACACCGTGTGCTCCCCGATGCGAAGGCTTTTGAATTCGCCATTTTGGATGTCGATGGCCGTTATCATCGCATCATAATGAACTTCGATGCCCAGTTTTTCAGCGTGGCGATAAAGCGCATTTAGCAGTTGTTTCCCACCCCCCATGAAAAACGCGTTTGTGCGGCCAAGGTGTAATGTGCCGCCAAGGGGTGGTTGAAACTGCACGCCCCTTTCTTCAAGCCAGCCGACTGCCTCGGCCGATTTGCGCAACGTCATGCGGGCAAGTTTTTCATTGGTTTTGCCCTTGGTGACGCGCATCAGGTCTTCCCAATATTCAGCTTCGTCATATGTGCCGCTTAGCACAGATAGCGGACCAACATGCAGGGGACGCAGATTGCGGGTATGGCGGGTGTTGCCGCCCCGATAGGGTCGGGGTGCCCCTTCAAGCAGGCAGACACGCGCGCCCTTTTCGGCCGCGACGATGGCGGCAATGAGCCCGGCTTGCCCGCCGCCCGCGACAAGGACATCGTAATGATCATGGAGTGTTTTCACGAAGACGTCACCTTTTAGTGTTTTGTTGGATACTCTTGTATACAATTGTTCACAAACTTGTAGTTTGAAGACGAATGTGTCAAGTTCAAACAGATAAAAACAATCAAGGTATCTGTTCATGAGCTCTGATTCCGTCGATAAGCAGCCCCGCGGCGAAGTCGCCTACCGGAAGCTTCTGGCAGCCATCCAGCATGGAGAACTCAAACCCGGGACGCGAATCCGCGAGGCGGAGGTGGCGGAAAGGTTTGATGTCAGCCGCACGCCGGTGCGTGATGCAATTCGTCGTCTTGAAAGTGACGGGCTTTTGATTCATGTGCCGCGCCACGGGGCCGTCATAAAGGAACTCGATCATCGTGAAGTGATCGAACTTTATGAAATCCGCGAGGTGCTTGAAGGTACGGCGGCACGCTATGCGGCGCGTCACGCATCTGAGCTGGAAATAGCCGAGCTTGAGGACTTAAACGAGCTGATGCTTAAAAACAGTCAGGATCAGATAAAGGTCGCCGAAATTAACCGGCTGTTTCACCAGGCGTTATATCGGACTGCAAACAACCGTTATTTGATTGCGGCGCTTAATTCCCTGTCAAATTCAATGGCGCTTTTGGGCGGGACGACGTTGCAATATGACGGGCGCCCGCAAAGTGCGTATGCTGAACATAGTGAGATCGTTGATAATATTCGCAACGGCAATGCCGATGCCGCTGATACCGCAGCGCGCCTTCATATTCGCAATGCGCAAAGGTTGCGCATCAAACTGTTGCGCAACGCCCGGCAGGACGATCCTCAAGTGACGTCATAATATACGATCAAAAATATGGTCCTGAAACGCGTAAGGCCCTGCGCTCAGATGATGGCAGGGCCTTACGATGATTCTACCGCAACAACGAGGCGGTTTCAGACGTTTTTAGACATTGTAAGGGCAAGATCTTCGATCATGTCTTCCTGGCCGCCAACCATGCCGCGACGGCCCAGTTCAAGCAACAAATCACGTGCCGGGATGCCGTAGCGTTTTTCAGCCCGTTCTGCAAAAAGCAGGAATGATGAATAGACACCGGCATAACCAAGGACGAGTGAGCCGCGATCCACGCGGATCATGCGATCCATCATCGGCACAACAAGATCCTCGGCGGCGTCCATGATTTTGAACAGGTCGATGCCGGTTTCGACCCCCATGCGTTCAAACACCGCCACGAGAAGCTCGGTTGCGGCATTTCCTGCACCTGCACCAAGCCCGGCAATGGCACCGTCAATACGGTTGGCCCCCGCTGTAACGGCTGCGACCGAGTTGGCAATGCCCATGCCCAGGTTGTGGTGCCCATGGAAACCAAGCTCGGTTTCGGGCCGAAGGGCGGCACGGATGGCGGAAATGCGGTCGGTGACATCGTGGGGCAGCATATGACCGGCGGAATCCGTACAATAAATGCAGTTCGCGCCATATCCTTCCATCAACAGGGCCTGTTCGACCAGTTTTTCCGGGCTGGCGCGATGTGCCATCATCAGAAAGCCCACGGTATCCAACCCGGTTTTGGCGGCAAAGGTAATATGCTGTTCGGCGCAATCGGCCTCTGTACAATGGGTGGCGATACGCACACCGGCGATACCGCAATCCATTGCCCGCTTAAGCATATCGATGGTGCCAATACCCGGCAGCAAAAGTGCCGAAACCCTGGCGTTTTTAAGATGCGGGATCACAGCCGAAAGATATTCCTCGTCGGTTGCGGCCGCGAAACCATAATTGAGCGATGCGCCGCCCAGACCATCGCCGTGGGTGACTTCGATCCATGGCATTCCGGCGTCGTCGGCGGCCTTGGCCACCTCGATCATCTGACTGATTGAAATCTGGTGGCGTTTGGCATGCATGCCGTCCCGCAGGCTCATTTCGTGAAGCGTTATTTTACGTCCCTGGATGCTCATCTGTCTCTCCTCAGCCACGTTCTGGCAATGTGAACGCACCGCAATCGGCCTGTTCAGCAAAAAGTTCGGCTGTCCGAAGGGCGGCGGCCGTCATGATGTCCAAATTGCCCGCATATTTCGGCAAGAAGTCGCCCAGTCCTTCGACCTCGAGATAGATCGATACCCGGTTACCGTCGAAAACCGGCCCGTTCACCAGTTTGTATCCCGGGACATATTTTTGAACTTCAACCACCATCGCATTGACACTGGCGATGATTGCAGCATGATCGGGCGCGCTTTTTGTCAGCACATGCACCGTATCACGCATCAAAAGCGGGGGTTCTGCCGGATTGACGATAATAATCGCCTTGCCGCGCTTGGCCCCACCGACTTTCTCGATTGCTGCCGCCGTCGTCGCGGTGAATTCATCAATGTTTTTACGGGTGCCGGGGCCGATGGACCGCGATGACACAGCCGCAACGATTTCGCCATAATCAACTGGCTGCACGCGTGAAACAGCCGCAACCATCGGGATGGTGGCCTGACCGCCGCAGGTCACCATATTGACGTTCATTTCCTTGCTTTTGGCATGGTCGGCAAGGTTAACCGACGGAATGCAGAATGGGCCAATCGCGGCGGGTGTGAGATCCACCATGATCACGCCAAGCGCGTTCAACTTGCGCGAATTTTCTGCATGAACGTAGGCCGACGTCGCATCGAAGGCGACCCGAATGTCGTCGGCGATGACATGTTCAAGAACCCCGTCAACACCGGTTGCGCAGGTTTTAATGCCCATTTCGGCTGCCCGTTTAAGCCCTTCTGATGCCGGATCGATCCCGACCATCCAGACAGGCTCAACCCAGTCGGACCGGTTCATTTTCATCAGAAGATCGGTGCCGATATTGCCTGGCCCTATGATGACGGCCCGCAATTTCTTCGTCATTTTACATATCCTTTAATATCAAGTTACATTCCAAAGAAGGCAGGCAGTGCCAACGTGAGGGCCGGTATGTAGGTTACGATCATCAAAACCATGATCATGAGCAGTGTCGGTATGATTGCCCCTTTGATCACGGTTTCCAGGGTCAGATCCGCGACACGTGCTGCAACAAACAGGTTCACCCCGACGGGAGGTGTAACCATGCCAATGGCCAGGTTAATGATCATCATGATCCCGAAATGCTCGGCACTGACACCTAGCGCTGTCACCAGCGGCAATAAAATCGGCGTCAGAATAATGATGGCAGCAATCGTTTCCATGAAGGTGCCAACGACCAGCAAGACAACGTTGATCGCCAGTAACAGAATCCATGTTTGATCCACGGTGGATGTAATGGCGTTGGCGAGCATGACGGGCACGCCTTCGATTGCCAGTGCGCGACCAAAAATGGTGGCCGTTGCAACGATCAGCATGATGGTGGCCGATGTCAGGGCTGATCCGGCGAAAATTCGGTACAGTTTTTTAAAGCTGAGTTCCCGGTAAACAAAGGCCCCGACAAATAGCCCATAGATGACACCGACAGCCGCGGCCTCGGTCGGGGTGAAAATGCCGCCATAGATACCGCCCAGAATGATCACAGGTACCATCAATGCCCATTTGGCATCATTGATGGTTGCCAATATCTCCTTGCGGGAAGGACGATAATCGCTTGGGGTTTGTCCATCGGCGCGCGATTTCCACCACGCATAGGCGATCAGTGTGAGGCCAATCAGCAACCCGGGAAGCACGCCCCCCATAAACAGCTTTGAGACCGACACGTTGGCCGATGTCGCATAAATGACCATTGGAATAGAGGGGGGAATGATAACACCAAGTGACCCGGAAGATGCGATAAGCCCGGCTGAAAAGCCCTTTTTATACCCGTCTCTTGCCATTGCGGGCAGCAGAATGGTGCCAACAGCCGCCACCGTTGCCGGGCCAGACCCGGAAATGGCGGCAAAGAAAATGCACGTTACAACCGCAATAATGGCCATGCCGCCGGTATAGCGGCCAAATAAAAGGCGTGCGACATTGATCAGGCGCTGGGACAATCCGCCTTGTCCCATCAGATCGCCAGCAAGAATAAAGAACGGGACCGCCATCAATGGAAAACTGTCAATTGATGTAACCAGCACCTGCGGCACATAGCTGCCGGAAACCTTGCCAGATACAATCAGTGCAACAGTTGAGGCAACACCAAGCGATACTGCAATCGGAACCGAGATAAAAAGAAGAACAGCCAGCAGGCCGAACAAAATGAGAGAGATCATTGCATCTCTCTTTCAGTACCGTTGCGTACCGCGCAGAAGATGGATTGCGCCAGGCGCACCAGCACCATGACAAAACCGGTAAACGGTGCAAGATAGACAAACGCCATTGGCATACCAAGCGATGCGGATTTCTGACCAAAACGAAAGGTTTTCTCGATCAGGAACCAGCCTTGATACATCGCGTAACAGACAAAAGCGGCAAAAATGGCATGTGTGAGGATGCGTAAATAAATCTGCCCTTGTGCAGGTAACAGATCGGCAAACATGGTCACACGAATGTGCGCGTTTTTACGAATGGCGTAAGCGACACCGGTATAAGTCATCCAGATAAACAAATACCGGGCCAGTTCTTCCGACCAGGACAAAGACGCCCCCATCACATAGCGCATGAAAATCTGGATACCGATGAGGAATGTCATCATGGCCATCAGGGCTACGGTGAAGGCCTCTTCAAAATGCTCATCAACAAGTTTAAGCATAAATCCCTCCCTTGCCAGCCGATCAATGATCAGGGTGACTGCTGTGGATCAATCCGCCATCTGGCGGTTTTGGAACAGGGACTGGAAAAAGGGCAGGGCGCCGTACAACGACGCCCCGCTTTTGTCAGGGGATTATTTTTTGGTCGCGGCAAGCAGGCGATCGACGAGATCAGCACCGGCTTTTTCTTTGACGAGATCAGCAATCGGAGCCGCTTTTTTGACGAACAAAGACAGTTCTTCGGGCGTCAGGGTGGTGAACTTTACGTTTGTCATCGCCGCTTCGGCTTTGTCGTCCGCTTCCTGTGCCAGTTTGCGCTGGTAGGCAGTTGCGTCTTTGACGGCTGCATCAAAAATTGCACGGTCTTCGGCACTTAATGTTGCCAGCTTGTCCGGGCTTGCCAGAAGCGGCCACGGTGAATAAATGTGATTGGTTTTGGTAATGAAACTCTGAACTTCGTTGAATTTCATGTCATAGAAAAGGTTGATCGGCCCTTCCTGTGCATCGAAGATTCCCTGCTGCAGGGCCGTGAACAGTTCGTTAAATGCCAGCGGTGCCGGGTTCGCACCTTCATCACGCCAGGTCGCAATATTGACCTCGTTTTCCATGGTGCGCATTTTCATGCCCGCCAGGTCATCCGGAGTACGGATTTCCTTTTTCGAGTTGGTCAACTGGCGGAAACCGTTTTCCCAATATGCCAGGCCGACAATGCCCTTGTCTTTGAGCGAATTCATGATGTCGGTGCCGATTTCGCCGTCCAGCACTGCGTAAGCCTGTTGGCGATTGCTAAACAGGAAGGGAATGTCAAAAGCAAAGAATTCCGGGGCGAAAGAAGCGACCGGTGCTGATGATGCGAAGGTCAGGTCGATGTTGCCCAACTGTACATTCTCGATCGCTTCGCGTTCACCACCAAGTTGCGAATTGGGGTAAATTTCCAATCCAATTCGACCATTGGTTTTTTCGCGCAGTTCTTTATCAAGAAATTCAAATGCCTTGTGTCCGGTCGATGTCGGGGCAGAAGAATGGGCTGCCCGGAACAGAATTTCCGGTTCCGCTTGTGCGTGGCTTGCGAAAAATGCACCTGATATCATAACTGAAACAGTAGTCGCGCGGATAATCTGCGCCGTTTTCTTGAACGACATCGTCGTCCTCCCTTTTTACCAAGGCACCTGGTTTGGCGTCCTTGTGTTTCCCGAATTGCTTTTTTGAGTTCCGAGCAAAGCTCGGGGCTTCTGTCTTTTCCAGAGCTAATTGACTTAGTAAAAATGCGTTTACTTGTCAAATTTTAAAATCTATTTTCACTATGTGATAAATTAATCAATAAATATGGTCCGTCCACGTCCCGGAGATACCAATGCAAGCCGAATTTTTGCCAGACGATTTCTATGCCGCACTTTTGGAAATCGTCGGAAGCACCAGTGTTAGACATGCCGACGACATCCCCGAGTCCGCCCTGCATGACTGGAGTACCGAGCGCGGCGGAAGACCTTGCGCGCTGGTCACACCGCGCGACACCGGTGCTGTATCTGCCGTGCTGCGATTATGCCATCGGCACAACATTCCTGTTGTGCCGCAAGGCGGACTTTCGGGCCTGGCGGGCGGGGCCGTTCCGTCGGAAGGTGCGGTGTTGCTGTCTTTGGCCCGAATGGATCAGATCGAGGAAATCGACCCATCTTCGAGCCTGATGGTCGTAGGGGCTGGGTGTATCTTGCAGCGTATTCAGGATGCGGCACAGAATGCGGGGTTTTACTTCGCCCTTGATCTTGGTGCGCGGGGCTCCTGCCAGATTGGGGGGAATATCTCGACCAATGCAGGGGGTAACCGTGTCATCCGTTACGGTATGACGCGCGATCTTGTTCTGGGGCTGGAAGTCGTGCTTGCAGATGGCACGATTTTGCCAATGATGAACCGGATGCCGAAAAATAACGCTGCCCTTGATCTCAAGCATTTGTTCATTGGATCGGAAGGAACGCTGGGTGTTATCACGCGCGCTGTAATCAGGCTGCATCCCGGTATATGTGGTGCTAATACGGCACTGGTTGCGCTGCCGGATTTCGACGCCGCCATTGGCTTGATCAACCATGCCCAACGCATGTTATCGAGCCGCCTGACCGCGTTTGAACTTATGTGGAATGATTATTATCTGGCCGTTATTGATGAAACCGGCCAGAAACCGCCCTTGGCTACAGATTATCCGCTTTATGCACTGATCGATATGCAGGGCGCTGACCCGGACGGTGAAAAATCTGTGTTTGAAGCGATGTTGGAAACAGCATTTGAAGAAGGTATTATTTCCGATGCGGCAATTGCCCAGTCTCACCGTGAAATTGAAACCTTCTGGTCGCTACGTGATGGCGTCTCTGAAATTCTGTCACGGCGCGCCCCGGCGATCAGCTTTGATGTTTCAGTGCCACTGTCGCGCATCGGTGAATGTGTTAATGAAATTCGTGCGGCTTTGGCACAGACTTTCCCCGAATTACCGGTGATCTTTTTTGGTCATGCGGGGGATAGCAATATTCATCTGGTGGCAGGCTCCATTGCGAAATGTGACCCATGTGATCCGACGGGCGAGAATATTGAAAGAACGGTCTACGAGATTATTCGTCGCTACGGCGGGTCGGTCTCGGCGGAACATGGCATTGGTTTGCATAAAAAACCCTGGCTTTCCTATAGCCGTTCGGAAACCGAGCTTGCAACCCTGCGCCTTCTCAAACAGAGTTTTGACCCGAAGGGAATTCTAAACCCGGGGAAGGTTCTTTCATAAGGACGAGCTCTTTTGACGTGTTTGTTCTAAAAAGCCGCCGCGCTATGGTGGCGGCTTTTGGGGGAAAGTGCAAATGGGTGTTGCTTATGCACCAAGCTCGTGCGAAATCGATTTGGCGATCCGCTGGACCAGCGGGATCAGATCCGTCATACGCGCCGGAGACATATATTCCATGGTCGATGAAACCGACACTGCGGCAATGATTTTGCCGGTTGCATCGCGCAAAGGGGCCGCGACGCAGCGAATGGAGGGGGCATCTTCACCCAGATCATAGCTATACCCCCCCGCCCGGTAGGAGGCCATCATGGCCAGCCAGTCCTTTTGCGACATACCGTCTGGTAACAGATGGCCATCTTGCTCATAGAGCTGTTTTAAAACCAGTTCCGGTTCATCAAATAACAGTGCTTTTCCTACACCGGTTGAAATAATCGGTTTGCGGCCGCCGACCCGCGAACTGATTTCAACCGGGCGTGCACCGGGTAGTTTGTCAAGATAGGTCACTTCCCATCCTTCGCGGCGCGCCAGATGAACTGTGTCATGCGTCAGACCGGATAATTCGTCCAGCCATGGTCGGGCCACCTGTACAAGGTCCACCCGCGAATAGGCTGTAAAACCAAGTTCAATCAGTCGCGGGCCTAAAGTGAAGCCACGCGACTTTTCGGGTTTGAGATAGCGTTGTTCCTGCAACACCGCAACAATGCGATGCACCGTGCTATAGGTCAGCCCTGTGACCGAAGCAATTTCCTGAATGTTACGGGGGCGTTCGGCAACAGCGTCAATAATCTGGAACCCGCGCACAAGCGTCTGACTGCGCTGAGCCTGTGGTTCATGTCCATCTTTCGACGGTTTGATTTTTTCTGCCATGTGCTCAATTTCCAAATCAATAATGGACGTTTCTATCAACAGCGGAAGCAAACATCCAGTGATCACAGGAAGCCGTTTCTTTACAGGATAAAGTATATCTGATGAAAATGCCCCTCCCTATGGCCGGGGAGGGGAGATGGATCGGGCTGTTTCGACGATATGTGGAACGATTTCGGCTTCGGCTTGTTCCAAAGTCCAGCGAATGATTGGCAATGAACAATGGATGGCCGCTACGGGGGTTCCATCCATTGTGCAGATCGGGGCCGCGATGTTGATTTCATCGGGCAGGACCTGGCGCAGGCTCATGCAATAACCTTTGTCGCGGGCGGTCAGGATGTTTTCAAGGATTTGGCCGCGATCCATTGTTGTCCAGGGCGTGTATTGTTTGAGCGGCCATTCATTTACGCATTTATGGATTGTTGCTTCGTCCTGGCGGCTCAGGATCACGCGGCCCGATGATGCTGTCAGGGCCGGTACCCGCCGACCGATGACCGAGGCACCGTAACTTGTTCGATAGCCCGGGATGCGCACGACATACATAATTTCCTGTTCGATCGGGCGGGCCATGTTAATGGTTTGCTGAATCTGACGGCTAAGTTCGATCAGGCGGGGCATGGCAAGCTGCACAAGGTTGTCAGACCATAAATAGGCATAGGCCATATCGAGATATTTCAACGATGGCTGATATCGCCGGGTTTCGGCATTTTTGTTGAGATAACCCAATTGATGCAGCGTATTCACAAAGCGCTGTGCAGCACTTTTATCCAACCCCGTTTCGCGCGCAATTTCGGAAAGGCCCAGCTCCAGCTTGTCTTCCGAAAAGACCTCAAGAATGCGCAAACCCTTTTCCAGAGACGCGACATAAAGTGTGTCTTGCCGCGGTTTTTCGCGATCTTTCAAGTTGAACCTTCCCCCATGCTTTCCAAGTAAACCGATCAGGATGCTTGACACATCAAGCCAGGCTTCTTATCGTTGATCGGTATACAGTAATCTGTATTACAATATAATACAAAATGTTTCGGCGAACAACGTCGTTACCAAAAAATATATATGTCAAGGAGGCATCATGAAGACGGTTCTTAAAGGGGCGAGTCTGTTCGCCCTGACAATGCTGGCTGTCGCAGGTTCTGCACATGCCGGTAAATCAGACGACACGCTTAACATTGCATTCACCAAGGAACTCGAAAACGTAGACGGCTACTTTAACTCAGCCCGTGAAGGGGTGATTATGCAGCGTACCGTCTGGGACAGCTTGTTATACCGTGATCCCGAAACCGGCGAATACAAGGGCAATCTTGCCACTGATTGGAAATGGGTCGATGACGTGACCCTTGACCTGGATTTGCGCAAGGGTGTGAAATTCCACAATGGGGCGGACTTCACCGCTGACGACGTGGTTTACACTGTAAACTGGGTTGCGGACCCATCGCATGGTGTTAAGACCCAGCGGAATGTCGACTGGATGAAAAGTGCCGAAAAGCTGGGTGATTACAAGGTGCGCCTTCATTTAAAGGCACCTTTCCCGGCCGCATATGAATATCTTTCCGGGCCGGTTCCAATCTACCCGCATGAATATTATGCCAAGGTCGGGCCGAGTGGCATGGGCCAGCATCCGGTCGGTACCGGGCCTTACAAAGTCGTCTCGGTCGATCCGGGCAAGCATTTCGTGCTTGAAAAATTCGATGGTTATTTCAAGGACAGCCCAAAGGGGCAGGCAAAGATTGGCCATCTTGATATTCGCACAATTCCCGACATCAATACCGAAGTCGCAGAGCTGTTTAGCGGCGGGCTTGACTGGATCTGGCAGGTTCCGGCTGATCAGGCCGAAAAGCTAAAGGAAATGGACCAGTTCACCGTTGCCAATGAAAGCACGATGCGGATTGGCTATATCGACATGGATGCCGCTGGTCGCACCGGCGAGAAAAACCCGATGACCGATGTTCAGGTGCGGCGTGCGGTGGCTCATGCCATTGACCGTCAAGCCATTGTCGACGGGTTGCTCAAGGGTAAATCCAGGGTTGTCGATGCTGCTTGCTTCCCGACCCAGTTCGGCTGCACCCAGGATGTGACCAAATACGACTATAATCCTGAAAAAGCCAAAGAACTTCTGGCAGAAGCCGGATATCCCGATGGCTTTACCATTGATTTTTATGCCTATCGTGATCGCCAATATGCCGAAGCCCTTGCAAACTATCTCAATGCTGTCGGGATCAAAACCAACTTTAAACTTCTGCAATATTCCGCTTTGCGTGAATTGCGCATGAAGCAGGGAACGCCAATGTCTTTCCAGACATGGGGCTCTTATTCGATCAACGACGCCTCGGCAATTGTCAGCCAGTTCTTCAAACTGGGTTCGCTCGACACGGCCCATGACGAGGAAATCAAGAAGTGGCTTGATGTTGCCGACAGCTCGGTCGATCCTGAAAAACGTAAGGAATACTACGCCAAGGCCTTCAAAAAGATTGCTGATCAGGCTTATTGGGTGCCGTTGTTCTCGTACAATGCCAACTACGTCTTTACCAAGGATCTGGATTACACACCGACAACGGACGCTATTCCGCGGTTCTTCCAGATGAGCTGGAAATAAATCTCCAGTAACCAGAAAACGGGGTACGGACGGTGTTGATTTACACACTTAAAAGGCTGGGGCTGGCCATATTGGTTGCCCTTGCCGTCTCGATGCTAAGTTTTACATTGTTGCATCTTTCGGGCGACCCGGCGTCGGCAATTGCCGGGGAGTCCGCCACCGATGCAGACATTGCGGCCATTCGCGCCTTTTACGGGTTCGACCGGCCATTGATCGTGCAATATGCCGACTGGCTTTTTAGTGCGGTGCGGGGTGATTTTGGTGAAAGTTATTACTTTCAACTGCCTGTTGCCCAACTGATTGGCGATCGGTTATCGATTACGATGACGCTTGGCATTTGTGGCATTTCCTTTGCCATCCTGACGGCTGTGCCTTTAGGGGTTGCCGCCGCCGTCCGTCCCAACAGCATAATTGACCGGGTGGCCCTGTTCATTTCGGTCATGGGGCAGGCCATGCCCAGTTTCTGGTTTGGCCTGGTTCTGGTTGTCATTTTTAGTATCAAGTTTCGGCTGCTGCCACCTTCGGGCACAGATGGCTGGCAAAATTTCGTTATGCCAACCGTGGTGCTGGGCTATTACGCGATGCCTGCCATTATGCGCCTGACACGGGCCGGTATGCTGGATGTTCTGAGCGCGGATTATGTTCGAACGGCGCGCGCCAAGGGTGCCAGCGAAATGCGGGTCATGTTCAAACATGCGCTGCGCAATGCGATCATTCCGGTTGTCAGTCTGTCGGCGGTGCAAATGGGGTTCATGTTGGGCGGGTCTATCGTGGTTGAATCGATCTTTGCCTTGCACGGCGCGGGGTATCTGGCGTGGGAATCGATTGGGCGTAACGACCTGCCGACGGTGCAGGCGTTGATCCTGATTTTCGCGTTGTTCTATATCGTTTTTACCTTTCTTTCCGATTTGCTAAATGCGTGGCTTGACCCGCGTATGAGGGTGGGCTGACATGGCAAAAACAATTGAAACCGTCGAAGTCGCGCTGAGCGGCCCGACACCCGGGCAAGTTTTGCGCGGCCGCATCTTTGGTCATCGCGGCCTTATGTTCGGTGGTTTGGTTCTGGCGGCAATTTGCATTATTGCGGTGCTGGCACCCGTACTTGCCCCGCATGATCCTTATACTCAAAACCTTCTGACACGTATGCAGCCCCCCGTCTGGTTCGACAAGGGGACGTGGGATCATCCGTTGGGTACGGATCATCTTGGCCGCGATTATATGTCGCGTCTGATTTATGGGGCGCGTATTTCGCTGATGATTGGCGGGATTGCGGCGGTGATTTCGGGCCTGATCGGCACCGCGATGGGGGTGGCCGCAGGTTATTTTGGCGGCAAGGTCGATACAGTGGTGACCTTTGTCATCAATGTGCGGCTTGCTATGCCGGTTGTTCTGGTGGCTTTGGCTGTGGTTGCTGTTTTTGGCGGATCGCTTCAGGTTGTCATTCTGGTGCTGGGGCTTTTGTTATGGGACCGGTTTGCCGTGGTGATGCGCGCCGCAACCCAGCAATTGCGATCGATGGAATATGTTAACGCGGCGCGCGCGATTGGCTGTTCGACCTGGCGGATCGTGTTTAGCGAAATCATGCCCAATATCGTCAACAGCCTGATTGTGGTTGTGACGCTGGAAATGGCCCATGCGATTTTGCTTGAAGCCGCCCTGTCGTTTCTGGGCCTTGGCGTGCAACCGCCAACCCCTTCGTGGGGGTTGATGGTCTCGGAAGGTAAACAGATGCTGTTGTTCGAGCCGTGGCTGATTACCATTCCCGGTGTTGCCCTGTTTGTTCTGGTGTTGGCGATTAATTTGCTGGGCGATGGCCTGCGCGATGTATCGGCCCCGGAAAACCGCAATTAAAGAAAGGAGAGAACCAATGGATAACATTCTCTCTGTACGCGATCTTAGGGTTGATATTCCGCTGGCTGGCGGAACCCTTCACGCGGTCCGAGGCTTGAATTTTGATCTCGCCCGTGGGGAAACCCTGTGTATCGTCGGGGAATCAGGCAGTGGAAAATCCTTAACATCGCTGGCGATTATGGGTCTTCTGCCCAAAATGGCCCAGCGACGTGCCGCGAAACTCGAATTTTCCGGTATTGATCTGTCTGCGGCAAAAAACCGGCAAATGCGTCGCCTGCGCGGCGACCGGATTTCAATGATCTTTCAGGAACCGATGACCTCGCTTAACCCTGCCTATACGATTGGCGATCAATTGACCGAGGCCTTGTTGCTTCATCGCAAGGTCGGGCGCAAGGCGGCCGAAGCACGCGCGATAGAGCTGCTGGAAAAGGTTGGCATTACCGCAGCGGCCAGTCGGCTGGGGCAATATCCCCATCAATTGTCGGGTGGGTTACGCCAACGTGTGATGATCGCGATGGCACTTATGGCCGAACCCGATCTGATTATTGCCGATGAACCCACAACCGCCCTTGATGTGACGATTCAGGCGCAAATCCTGCGCTTGCTGGTGGATTTGCAACGCGAAATGAATATGGCGATGATTTTGATTACCCATGATCTTGGGGTGGTTGCCCGCGTTGCTGACAAGGTCGCCATCATGTATGCGGGCGAGGTGATTGAATCGGGCAACTCAAAGGATGTTTTCACCGCACCGCAGCACCCCTATACCCGTGGTTTGTTGCGTTGTATTCCGGTTCCGGGCAAAACCAAACCTGGTGAACATTTAGGGTCAATCCCCGGCATTGTACCGTCATTAATTGGTGAAACACCGGGATGTGCCTTTCGCGGGCGGTGTGATGTTGCGATTGATGCCTGCGCGCATGACATCCCCGAACGTACTGGTGTCGAAGGCCACCTTTATCGGTGTGTGCATGACAACAGCCAAACCCGATTTTCGGCGTCTGGCGAGATCAACACCGCCAGCCAAAGCGAGGGCCGCCCATGACCTCCTCTCATGAAACACCTGTTCTCGAACTGAAAAATGTCTCGAAGACCTTCACGATCAAGCAGGGCATGTTTGGTAAACGCAAGGCGCTTAGGGCAGTCAACGAAGTTGATTTGCGTTTGAACAAGGGCGAAGTTCTTGGCCTGGTCGGGGAATCTGGCTGCGGTAAAAGTACGCTGGCACGTATCCTTCTGGGCCTTGAAAAACCGACCGAAGGTCAGGTTCTGGTGGATGGACAGGATATCGGCACACAGGACCGTTCCTATCTGGCACGCCGTATTCAGCCAATTTTTCAGGACCCGTATTCGTCGCTGAACCCGCGCAAAAGCATAGGCGATATTATTTCCCTGCCGTTGCGGGTTCATAAAGTTGGCAATGCCCGTGAATGGGACAAAAAAACCACCGACATCCTCGATTTTGTCGGTTTGCCCCAACGTGTTTTGCGCAGTTTCCCCAATCAGCTTTCCGGGGGGCAGCGGCAACGTGTGGCCATTGCCCGCGCGCTGATCATGAAGCCCGAGATCGTTATTTGTGACGAACCAACCTCGGCCCTTGATGTGTCGGTCCAGTCGCAGATCCTTAATCTTCTGGTCGATCTGCGCAATGAACTTGGCCTGACATATCTGTTTATCAGTCATAATCTGGCCGTGATCGAACATCTCGCCACCCGGGTTGCTGTAATGTATCTGGGCCGGGTGGTCGAGGAATCTGCGGCCGCCCCCCTGTTTGCCGAACCGCGCCATCCTTATAGTTCGGCCTTGCTGGAATCGGTGCTGACACCCGACCCGTTCATGGGGGTTCCCGAAACCCATTTGGGGGCGGTTTATCCCAACCCAATTGATCCGCCTAGCGGGTGCCATTTTCATCCGCGTTGTGCCAAGGCGATGGATATTTGTTCGACAATCGTCCCCCCTTGTTTGCGCGAAGAACTTCGCCGCGTCGAATGCCACCTTTATGCCGAAAGCTAGGGGGCGAGAATATTACCCGCCTGTCATTTGGCCCAACAACAAGCATTGATCATGGACAGTTTTTCCAATTCCCAAATCATTCGTAAACCCGCGACCAAAAGTGCCAATGGCGGGATCGTGGCCGCACAACACAAGCGCGGTGCGACCGCTGGTGCGGCCATTCTTGCCGATGGCGGCGACGCGGTTGATGCTGCGGTGGCCACATCTTTTGCCATGGGCGTTCTTGAACCATGGATGAGCGGCCCTGCCGGTGGCGGGGCGATGATGATTTATCGCGCCGATGAAGACCGTTTTTACACGGTGTATTTTGGGATGCGCGCGCCCGCAAACCTTAACCCCGATGATTATCCGCTTTCGGGCCAGGGAAGGGCGGGCGATTTGTTCCCGTGGCCGCATGTTGTCGAGGATCGCAACCAGATCGGCGCAACATCGATTGCTGTGCCTGGCACAGTGGCCGGGATGGAGGCCGCGCATGACAAATTTGGCAAACTTGCATGGCGTGATCTGCTAAACCCGGCGGTGAAATTGGCCGATGAAGGCTTGCATGTTGACTGGTATGCCGCCCTGATCATTGCGGCGAGCACACGCGATCTGGCAAAGAACCCGGCAGCGGCAAGAACTTTTCTTGAAGACGGCCAATGGCCAACAATTGCCGGATGGACCGCCCTTTCGGACAAGCGCATTGATCTGTCGGTGATGGCGGGTACCTTGCGGCGTCTGGCGGAAAAAGGACCGCGCGAATTTTATGAGGGCGACCTTGCCCGGCAAATGGCCGCCGAAATTCAGGATGCCGGCGGGTGCCTGAGCGCACAGGATTTACGCGATTATCGTGCCGAAATTCAAGCACCTCTTGAAATTGACTATCGTGGGGGCAAGGTCTTTGCACCCCCATACCTGACAGCGGGTGAAAATCTGGCGGAATGCCTGGAGATATTGGGGCAGCAGACCTTTCGTGGTGACCGCCCCGGGGCGCAGGCTTATATCGCCTATGTCGATGCCCTGCGCAAAACCTATCATCGCCGCTTGCACGAGATGGGCGATATTAATGATGACCGCGCGCCAACCTGCACCACCCATTTCAGTGTTGTGGACCGGCATGGCAATATGGTCGCGGTGACGCAGACCTTGCTGTCGATATTCGGTTCCAAGGTTGTGCTGCCCGGCAGCGGGCTGTTGATGAATAACGGTATTTTGTGGTTTGACCCGGAAAAGAACAAACCCAATTCGCTCGCACCTTCTAAACGCTGCCTGATGAATGTTTGCCCGGCACTGGGCGAGATGAATGGCCGACATTTTGCCATCGGGGCATCTGGCGGGCGCAAGATCCTGCCTGCCGTCCTGCAATTAACGTCTTTTATGATCGATTTTGGTATGACCCTGGAAGAGGCGATGCATCAACAACGCATCGACAGCAGCGGCGGCGATACCGTGATTGCCGATCAAAGCCTGCCAGAAGACATCCTTGCCAGCCTGCAACAGCATTATTCAACCGTAACGACGCGACGTTCGATGTTCCCTTATGCCTTTGCCTGCCCTGCCGGGGTTGAGCGAGACGGGAACATCAATTGCGGCGCGACCGAAATCATGTCGCCGTGGGGCGATGCGGTGGCGGAAAAAGCATAACAAAGGAACCCGTAAACATGACCACCCGTGAACAGGCAATTGACCGTATCACCCGTTATTTCGACGATGGCGACTTCCTTCGGGAACTGACCGCCCTTGTTGAAATCCCCAGCGAAAGCCAGAACCCGGCGCGCGCCGATCAATTGCAACGCTATCTTGACGAACAAATGATTCCGATGCTCCGCGCGATGGAATTTTCCACCCGTGTCATTGAAAATCCAAAAACCGGTTTCGGACCGTTTTTGTTTGCCCAGCGCCATGAAGGCGATGATTTGCCAACCATCCTGACATATGGCCATGGCGATGTGATTTTGGGGCAGGAAGGTGAATGGCGTGAAGGTCTTGCACCGTTCAAAATTACAGTTGAAGAAGACCGCATTTATGGCCGCGGGACAGCCGATAACAAAGGCCAGCATTGCATCAATTTTGCCGCCTTGCGTGCGGTCATTCAGGAACGCGGTTGCCTTGGCTTTAACTGTAAAGTGATCATTGAAACCGGCGAGGAAACCGGGTCGCCGGGGCTGGCAGAACTGTTTGAACAATACAAGGATCTGTTTGCTGCCGATGTTTTGATCGCATCAGACGGTCCGCGTCTTAGTGCGGATCGCCCGACCATGTTTATGGGCTCACGCGGGGCCATCAATTTTGCCCTGTCGCTGAAATATCGCGAGGGCGGTCATCATTCGGGCAATTGGGGCGGCTTGCTAAAAGATCCCGGTATGGTCCTGTCCCATGCGCTGGCAACAATCACGGATGTACGCGGGCAAATCCAGATCCCTGAATGGCGCCCCGACAGCCTGACGGCCCCGGTGCGTCAGGCACTGGAGGATTGCGCGATTACCGAAAACGCAACCGGTCCAAAAATTGACCCGGATTGGGGCGAAGAAAGCCTTAGCCTGGCTGAAAAGGTTTTTGGCTGGAACAGCTTTGCCATTCTCGCAATGAAAAGTGGCAATCCTGAAAAGCCGGTTAATGCCATTGCGCCGTGGTCGATTGCCCATTGTCAGTTACGCTATGTTGTTGGAACCGACGCTGATGACATCCTGCCTGCATTGCGTCGTCACCTTGATCGTCACGGCTTTAGCGATATCGAAATCATTCCTGCCGAAAAGGGATTTTTCCAGGCCACTCGCCTTGATCCCGATCATCCGTGGGTTTCATGGACCCGGGAATCGATTGTGCGCACGACCGGAAAATCGCCCGCCATTCTTCCCAATCTTGGCGGCTCACTCCCCAACGAGACGTTCGCCTATATCCTCGGCATGCCCACCGTGTGGATACCGCATTCTTATGCCGCCTGTTCGCAGCACGCCCCAAATGAACATATCCTTAAAGGATTAAGCCGCGAGGCTTTGCAAATCATGGCGGGCCTGTTCTGGGATATTGGCGACGGGGTGGACGTCCCAAAATCCTAACCTGGCTCTCGGGTAAGAAGAGCCGGGCATGTGCGCTTTTTCAGCTTTTCTTAAGGTGCCGGGTTTGGCCCGTCACCTCGACAAAACAAGGCAATCGGGCCGTGGTGCCCGATTGCCGCAAGAAAAGCATTACCGTCATTGTATCGTCGGCCATCTGTTCGCTTTAAATTCTGTTTACATTCGAAAACCTGTTTTGTTTGATCAGATGGCCCAGCCCCAGGCGTTGCAGGCGGCGATAGATGGTGCTGCGATTGACATTGGCGCGCCGGGCCGCCGCCGAGATATTGCCATCGCAGGCCATGATCAAGGTGCGAAGCGTTGCGGCTTCGTTTTGAGCGGTGGCTGGCGGCAGTTGGCATGAGGGATGGTTGCCATTGGCGGCAAACAGAGACAGCGCTACAGGTTGTGATCGGGCCGCCGCTGTGATTTCGGATGGTAAATCATCGGGTGTGACCATGGTGTCCTCACAAAGGGCGGCACATAACGCGCATAGATTGACAATTTCGCGCACGTTGCCCGGCCAGTCATGGGCAAGCAATATTTCCATGGCATCGGGCGTGAAATTTGGGGTGCCATCGGTTGTGGCGGCAATGCGCAGGATTAACCATTGTAAATCAGCCCGGTGACGTGCCGCTGGAATGTCCAGGGTAAGGCCATTGAGGCGGTAATAAAGATCCTGTCGAAATTCGCCGCTTGCGACCAATTGGGGCAGATCGCGATGAGAGGCAGAAATAACGCGAATATCAACCGGTTCGGCCCGGTTGCCGCCCACCGGCATAACTTCGCGCTCGGATAAAACGCGCAATAGCCGTGCCTGCATTGCCAAGGGCATATCGCCAATTTCATCAAGAAACAGCGTGCCGCCGTGTGATTCGCGGATCAGGCCCTTTTTACCCTTGCCATTGGCCCCGGTAAAGGCATTGGCGGTATGACCAAACAGTTCGCTTTCAATCAGGCTTTCGGGCAGGGCGGCGCAATTAATGGCAATAAACGGGCCGCGCCGTCGGCTGGCCATGTGCATGGCACGGGCAATGAATTCTTTGCCTGTGCCGGTTTCGCCGCGCAAAATGATGCTGATTTGCCGGTCCACCAGTTTGGCGGCCCGTTCGGCCAGTTTTTGCAAGGCCGGATCACCGCCGTGAATATTGTGCAACGGTGCCGGAAGCGAATTGATGACCCGCTGTTTTATTGCAGCGACAGGGGGGACCGAACGGGCAAAGGTGATTTCGCCGCTTTGGAGTTCGATCATACCGTCGTCGTTGCCGCGTGATCGCGACAGTTTTGGCAGATCTTCGGGATCAAAGGCAAAAAGGTCGGAAAAGGTACGACCCACTAAATGATCGGCGACGGTGTTATGATTTATGGCGCTATCAGAATGGTCGGGCAGGGATCGCAGCAAAAGTTTGTGCGCATTATGGGTCATGCCGCGAATGCACCCGTCGGTGCCAATGGCGATGGCCGCCATCGGGTCGACATCTAAAAACTCGGCCGAAGGATGAAGCCGCAAAATCCAGTCTTGCCGGTGGGTTCGAACCAGATTGGCCATTTCAATTCGCCGAACACAGGATTTCATGACTTCAAGGGTCAGTGCCTGGCTCATTTTATCTTGCGGGGCCTGAAGATGTGACAGGTCCAGCACCCCGATCAGCGTTCCCTGTGTGTCATGAATGGGAACTGCGGTACAGGAAAGCGGGGTTAGCGCCATGTCAAAATGATCGGTACGGTGAACAATAATTTCACGGCCCGTCATCAGGCAAGCCCCGACACCATTGGTGCCCACATGGCGTTCATGCCATTCCGAACCGGCGATCAGCCCGGCATGGCGCAATTCACGGTCGAGATCAGCATCGCCAATGGTATCAATCGCCAAACCCTGCGCATTGGTGAGCAGCAATATATATCCCATGGCGTTAACCCGGCGATAGAGATCCTCCATCCCGTGCCGTGCCATGCAGAGTAATTCCTCGGATTCCTGGCGATGATGGCGCAATTCCTGTTGGGTTACAATGCGTACGGCTTCGTACCGGGTTGGATCCAACTGGTGTTCGTTCAAACAGCGCCGCCAGGAAGCCTGCACATCCTCGTCGCGTTGTGAGCTTTTTTGCCCTTCTGCTACGCGCATGATTTCGAGGGTATGGGGCTGATTATTATTTAGCCTTCCCATCGTTTCCTCCCAATAATATGGGACGGTCAAATTATCATCTTTGACCGTCCCATAGCAAAGGTCTTGTGTGTCGATACCGCGACGGTGTGGCAGGAAGGATCAGGAAGCCAGATCAATCAGTATCTTAAGCTCGGACCCGGCGGGGTCGAGCAGGGCGTCAAATCCGTCGACGACTGCCCGGTCCAGCGTAATTTTTTTGGTCACCACGCGAGAGGCCGGAATTGCACCCGATGAAATCAGGTCAATGGTGCGCGGCCAGCTATGGGTCGGGTAACACCACGAACCTCGAATTTCGGCATCCTTGAAGGTCAGTTGAAAGAAATCAATGCTGCCCTTGCCGGGATGTAACCCGGTCTGAACAATGACCCCCTGTTTGCGTATCGCATCCAGGCAGGATTGCAGGGCATGTTCGTTGCCCACACATTCCAGGGCAATATCACAACCAACGCCGTCCTGGGTATGTGCCCGTACAACTTCGCCAACATCGTCGTTTTTCGGGTTGATGGTGATCACACCGGGTACAATCTCGCGCGCCAGTTTCAGGCGGGTTTCATTGATGTCAGACACAAACAGCCTGGTCGCCCCAAAGGCCCGCGCACACAGCAAAGCCAGCATGCCGATGGGGCCAGCGCCTGTGACCAGAACGCTGTTACCTGCGGTAATGCCCGCCCGGTCGCAAGCATAAACGCAAACCGCGGTTGGTTCGACAAGGGCGGCTTCCTCGTCGGTCATGCTGGCGGGGATTTTTTCGACGTTATAATCATTGAGCAATGCCATTTCCGACATGCCGCCCGAAATCCAGCTAAGGCCGACCAGCGCCAGACTTCCCGAAAGGTTAAACAAGCCGCGATCTGCGAAATATTCGTCATTGCGGGGCATGATCAAAGGTTGCACCGAGACACGATCACCAATGGCAACCTTGGTCACACCTTCGCCTATGGCGATTACTTCGCCGCCAAACTCATGGCCCAGAATTTGTGGCGATGTTGCCCCGGTATAAGGATGGGTGCTGGTGGGAATAAAAATCGGCCCGCTGGCATATTCATGCAAATCGGTACCGCAAATCCCCACATAACGGTTGCGGATCACAACCTGGCCCGGGCCGGGCGCTGGCGGTTGGTCGATATTTTCAATTCGCAGATCTTTGGCTGCGTGAAAACGTAGTGCTTTCATGCCGTTTCTCCGTTTTGTAAGGCGTCAAACAGGGCTAATGTCTTGGCGGCATAGACTGTGCCGGGCCCACCCGCCATTTCAATGCTAACGCTCAGGCTTTCGACCAGTTGCTGTCGGGTTGCCCCGTGTTTTGTTGCTTCGTTGATATGAAACAGAATGCAGTCTTCGCACCCTTTTGCCACGGCAATGGCAACGGCCATCAGTTCCTTAACCGCCGGGGACAGCTCGCCCTTGCGTGTGGCACCCTGCATAACCCCGCGAAAGGCGGTCATTGTTGGTTTTTCGGTGGCATAAAGGGCCATGGTGCGGGTATTGATGGTGTCGAGTTTTTTCAAAACATCGTTTCGGGTCAGGTCCTGTGTCATCAGATCAGCACCATGCCGCCATCCACCATCAGGCTTTGGCCGGTCATATAGTCCGACCCCGACGAGGCCAGAAAAATAGACACCCCAACCATGTCATCGGGACGTGAAGGCCGCCCCATCAGAATGTCGGCAGAAAAACCTTCAAAGGCTTCGTTGTCGCGCTCGGTTAATCCTTCATCGACAAAACCTTTGTCGATCAGTTTCCACATATCGGTGGCGACCACACCGGGGCAGATGGCATTGACATTGATTTTATGTTTGCCAAAGGCCCGTGCGGCGGCCTGGGTCAAGGCAACCACGGCAAATTTGCTCGCCGAATAATGGGCCAGGGGCTCATATCCCTGTTTACCGGCAATCGAGGCGGTATTGATGATTTTACCACCGGTTCCCTGGGCGATGAACTGCCTGGCGGCTTCCTGGGTGCCAATCAACACCCCCATGGCATTCACATCCATTACCCGATGCCAGTCATCTTCGGTGATGTCGTTAAATGATTTTACCTGGGCAATACCGGCATTGTTAAATATCGCATCAAGCTTGCCATTCTGTTCAACGGTTTTGGCAATCAGTTCGACCACACTTTGGCGTTTGGTCACATCCACAGCCATACCAATGGCCTTACCACCGGCACCAGAGATTTCTTCGGCGGTTTTGTGGGCTGTTTCGGCGTTGATGTCGGCGACGATGACGTGGGCCCCGGCCTTGGCAAGACCTTGGGCAATGGATTGGCCGATCCCCTGGCCCGCACCGGTGACAATGATAGACCGTTCTTGTACTGAATTGGACATGGTGTTTCTTCCCGGAATGTTTGGTTTTGATTGGGCAGGTCGTCGCCAGAGCGGGACGACCTGCCTTTTGTTTGTTTTGGGGGCTGTGCAGCGCAGAACTAGCCGATAACGCTGCTAAGTATTTTATTGACCTCGCCCGCATGTTCCATCTGCACCATATGACCGGCACTGCCAATCACATGGGGTGTTACCCCAGGCAGGTTTTTGGCATGGCTGGCGGGAATGATATTGTCATTCTCGCCCCAGATCACCGTGATCGGAATATCCAGGCTACCCAGGGTATCGGCGATGATGCTGGTTTGTGCGCCATCCTTGAACGCAGTCGCCGATAATTGCGTCAGGAAGTCCTGAACACCATCAAGGCGTTTGTATTTTAGCAAATCCTGCACCATGGCGCGCGATACCAGGCTTTGGTTATAAAACAGGTGGGTTAAAACCGGTTTTAAGTCCTTGCGTCCGGTGGCGTTGACAAAGCCGTCAATGTAATCCGCGTTAATGTCGTCGCCTAAACCGGCACTGCATATCAAGGCAAGCGAGACGACACGGTCGGGGTGATCAAGGGCGGTTGAACCAGCAACCAGCCCGCCCATGGAATGCCCCACCAGATGGGCGCGCGTGATCTGGCAATGATCCATGAAATCCAGCAAGGTTTTGGTGAAGATCGTTGGATCAGCAGGGTCAACCGATTTTACCGATTGGCCGTGCCCTGGCAAATCAAGGGCATAAACCGGGCCATGTTCGGCCAGGGCATCAATATTAAACAGCCAGTTATCCAGATCTCCGCCAAAACCGTGGATCAAAATAATCGGTGTTTGATCCCCTTCCGGGCCTGCCTGTTCGGTATAGCGAATTTTGCCCACAGGCAAATCGGCAAAATGATAGGCCGGGCCGGTATCTTCGTCTTCCTGATCATTGGCAGGCATTTCATAGGCACTGACATAGGTGTCAATATCGCCATCACTCACCGAAGACGGCGCCATGACGGCCAATAACGCCCGAACCGGATAGATTTCGCCCGCCACTCCGACAATCCGGCGTACGGTTCCGCCATCGGCGGCTTCAACCACATTGGTGATTTTGTCGGTTTCGACATCCATGATTTCATCACCGGGTGTAACCTCGTCACCTTCCTTGATGTGCCAGTCGGTCAGTTTGCCTTCCTGCATGGAAAGGCCCCATTTGGGCATCAGGATCGGGGTAATATCGGTCATGCTTAACCCTCCATGGTTTTTCTGGCGGCATCGGCAATGCTTTGGGCCGAGGGGATGTAAATATCCTCCAGCGATGGGGAAAATGGCACGGGTGAATGGGGGGCGGTGACCATCTGAATCGGTGCCTTCAGGTCATTAAACCCGTCCTGGGCGACATTCGCCGCAACATCTGCCGCAATCGAGCAGCGCGGATGGGCTTCATCGACACAAACCAGTCGCCCGGTCATTTCAACACTTTCCAGCACGGTATCCATGTCGATGGGGGACAGCGTTCTAAGATCGATGATTTCGGCTTCGATGCCGTCTTTTTTCAGCATGTCGGCGGCCTGTTCGGCACGCTGAACCATCTGACCATAGGTAACAATGGTGACATCGCCGCCTTCGCGCACAATGTTGGCCTCGCCAAAGGGGATGGTATAGGGCTCTTCGGGTACGTCACAGGTGCTGGCATAAAGGTTTTTATGTTCGAGAAAAATCACCGGGTCGTTATCGCGGATGGCCTGAATAAGCAGACCTTTGGTGTCATAGGCGTTTGACGGGCAAACAACCTTTAAGCCCGGAATATGGGTGAAAAGCGGGGTCAGCATTTGGCTATGCTGGGCGGCCGCGCGAAAACCCGCCCCGCACATGGCGCGGATCACGACCGGCGTTTGTGCCTTGCCACCAAACATATAACGGAATTTTGCCGCCTGATTAAAAACCTGATCCAGGCAGACGCCGATAAAATCGACAAACATCAATTCGGCGACCGGACGCAGGCCCGCCGTGGCCGCCCCGATGGCCGCCCCGACATAGGCGCTTTCTGACAGGGGGGTATCTAACATTTGATTGGGGTGTTTGTGATACAGCCCCTTTGAGACCCCCAGAACGCCGCCCCAGGCGTCGTCTTCGCCCGGTGCGCCCGATCCGCCAACGATGTCCTCGCCCATCATGATTACCGTGGGGTCACGGCTCATTTCCTGGTCCAGGGCTTCGTTTACCGCGTCTTTCATGCTAATAATGCGTGCCATTTTGCACTCCTGTTTTTTCTGTTTTCGCTGGCCGTTTCAGGGCCGTTTCCTCGGGCCGGTTGGGGCCTTGGCTCAGTTCACATAGACGTCGGCGGTTAATTTGGCGGCTCCCGGTTGGGGGGCGGCAATGGCCAGTCCGACGGCTTCATCAATCAGCTGGCCAACCTCGTCATCAATGGCGTCGAGTTCGGCGGCAGTGATGACACCGGCATCGGTGACTTTGGCGCGAAACAGTTTCAGGCAATCATTATGTTCGCGGTTATGGTCGTTTTCGCCAGGCGCCTTGTAGGTTTGGGCGTCGCCTTCGAAATGGCCGAAAAAACGCACGGTTTTGCATTCCAACAAAGTCGGGCCAGCCCCTTCGCGGGCCCGTTTGATGATTTCGCCCGCCGCCTCGAACACGGCAAAGAAATCAATGCCATCAACCGTCATCCCGGGCATGCCAAACCCGGCGGCACGGTCGACATAACTGTCAGATGCGGTTGCGTAATCAACTGATGTGGCCTCGGCATAGCCATTATTTTCGACAACAAAAATGGCTGGCAGGTTCCAGATCGCGGCTAAATTCATGCTTTCCAGCACGGTGCCCTGATTGGCCGCACCATCGCCAAAAAAGGTAATGCCAATGCCGTCATGACCCAGCTTTTGCGCGGCCAGTGCCGCCCCGCAAGCGAGCGGTGCTCCGGCACCGAGAATGCCATTGGCACCCATCATGCCCAGGCTAAGATCGGCAATGTGCATGGACCCGCCTTTGCCGCCGCAACAACCGGTGGCCTTGCCATAAATTTCGGCCATCATCGCCTTGACATCGACGCCTTTGGCGATGCAATGGCCATGGCCGCGATGGGTCGATGCGATCCGGTCACGATCATGCAAATGCATCATGATGCCAACGGCAGTGGCTTCTTCGCCTGCATAAAGATGAACAAAACCGGGGATTTCGCCACGGGCAAAATCCACATGCAAACGTTCCTCGAAATCGCGGATCGTTTTCATTTTGCGATAGGCATCCAGAAGCCGTTCTTTGGGTAACGGGAATGGACTGGACATGAGGATAACCTCCCTTTGTTTGTTTTCAGTTTCTGGTTTGGATAAACAGTCCTGTGCGGGCTGCAAAACGCATGCAGCCGGGCACATCGATGGTGCGAAAGGCATTGGTGACCAGGCGCACCGAAATGTCGTCATCCTGATCAAAGGTGACTTCGCGTTCGCCGTCAAAGGCAAGGGTGCCCGCAACGATAGAGGGGGAATGAACACTGTCTGGTGTCATGGGGGTGATAGACTGAATGCCGACTTTTTCGATCAGTCCAGGCGCGATAGGGGCGCTTAAAAACCGGTCGGCATCGGGCGAGAGAACGATATGGCGCCCTTCAGGCTGGTTGCGATCCACCGGATCGATCAACCCGGCGATAGACGACATGCCAATGGCACCGGGCAGGCCAAAGGTGACAAAAAGATCGCGGAAACTTTGCGTTTTCCAAATCGCGCGTGCACCCACAAACCGGTCATCGACCACCGCCATATCGACCAGGGCAATATGCCGGTCGCCATTAACCGATATTTCCAGCCATTTGTTTTGCACATAAGCCTGTTCGGCGGGAACTTTGCCCGTGGCGGCGAGGCCAACGGCAAGGCCGGTAATGGTTGGTTCGCGCAAATCGGGAAAGGCATTGTTGGTGCCGGTTGATACCCCGGCAATGGGAATATCGGCACAGGCCTGAATAACGACCCGATGCGTGCCATCCCCCCCTAAAACGATGATGGCGGCCACGTCCTGTTCGGCCATGATTTTGGCAGCACGCGCACTGTCGGTGGCGGTCATGGTGACGGGCATGTCAATATAGGAAACGCGCGGGAACCCGTGATGGCCCATCTTTCGTTCCCGTTCGATGCTGCGCATCAGATGAAACCGGATGCCACTGTTTTCGGGCATCATTAAAACATCTTCGACACCTGTTGCGCCAAGGGCAGCCAACATGCGCAACACAATGTTGGCACGGTCATTAATGGGCAGGTTGCCCGCATGTGATATGACCCGGCGAATGTCCCGGGCCGAGACCGGATTGGCAATTATGCCTATTTTTTTCATGGTTTCCTCAAACTTTCCTCCCTGAGGTAACGCCATGGATTGCAACTGTTGTGCCAATTAGGAATGATTATTTTTCAATAGCTTGGCTGTATGCCCTGTTGCATGGAATGCAACATGTGTTGCGCGATGACTGCTGCAACAGCGCCTTAATGCAACAGGTCCCACGCATCAAGGACGTTCAAAATGCAACTGCGCCCCGGGATGGTCAAAGCACAATAAGGCCTCACGCAAGGGTGGCGTTTTTTCGTTTGGTTGTTTTGGCAACTCGCTACGATAAAACTGCGGAAAGCTATTTCGGTTTCATTCCCCTCGGTTCAGTTCGTTTGATCGTGGCTCCTGCGGGCCTGTCTTCTGGTTGATGCCGTATCGTTTTGAAAGCGCTCTCAAGCTTACTTGACTATTTTGTGTCGATCGAAAGGGGTTTCTGTCGGTATGGTGCCGCCGTTTGTTCATAAGGCGATCCCGGATCCTCGACTGGAAAGCCGCCATTCACTTCCCGTCAAAGTTCGCGGTTTATGGTTGTTTTGCTAAAAAAACGTCATAAACGTCATTTTTGTTTAAAAAAGGTATT
>NZ_CAXBJJ010000002.1:0-432324 GCF_963976115.1 uncultured Thalassospira sp. | reverse complement strand
CGATACAGACCATCGCATCCAGAGGAATAAAACCTCAAACCCGACAGACTGCTAGAATCACATTCCCGTCTCTTTGGGAATCTAGTTTGTCAACAGGGCCTAGATTTGATTCTTTTTGATATTCTTGAGCATTTTGCCCAACACATTCACACAGTTTTGTAGTTCGTCCTGATCTACGTCACGTAGTAAATTCTGATTGAGGTCATTTATTGTCGGAGCCAGTCGCATAAGTGTGCTGGTCCCGTCCTGGGTCAGTCTGACTGTCCGAACGCGCTGGTCAGACTGGCTGATATTCCGTTCTGCCAGGCCTGAAGATACTAACTGTTCAACTGTTCGGCTCGTTGTGGATTGTTCCGTCACGGAAAGGATCGATAACTCATTGATTGTCAGTTCTCCGAACGCCGAGAGGCACGAAAGCATACGCATTTTTGCCCCCTGAAGTCCGTCTTTGCACAGAGCGGCATTCTGATCCGTTGCCCAGCGATGTGCCAGTCGGGTTATAAGATAAGGTAAATATGCTTCAAGTTCTTCGCGAGACTTGAACGGAAATTTGATTTCTCGGGCAGCGGGTTCCTTTGCCATATCAAGCCTCCAGCGCCAGCTTGGAGGAGAGATTTCGCAACATTTTTACAGTGTTTGAAAGTTCTTCGGGGGCAACCTTGGAAAACATGTCTGACAACACGTCCTGATGAACCTTCAGGGCCTGTGCAAATTTGGCCTTCCCGGTTGGCGTTAATTTCACACGAAAGGATCGGCGATCTTCTTGTGACATTTCCCGGAAAACCAGATCATCCTTGATCAGTCTGCTGACAAGGCCGGAAACGTTACCGTTTGTGACCCGTAATGCACTGGACAATTCGCCCATGCTGATACCTTCCGGATATCGATCAAGCTGTGCCATAGCGTCAAATTTGGTTAAACTAATTCCGGTCTGGTCTGACAGTTTGCGATTAAGCTCGGCGAAGATTGAACTATGTATTCCCATAATACTCAGCCAGACACGGACCTGTTCTTTTTCTTGCTTGTTAACGTGATCTAGGACCTCAATCTCTGGCCGCATACTTGGTTTACCTCGTTATTTAGGGTTCCGCAGAATATTCCAGCATCGCCTCTCGAATATCTTTCGGAATTGGGATTGGGCGATGCGTATCCAGCGAAGTTGCCACAGTCGTAAAATATCCACGCAGGGCTTCATTGTCACCCAACATCGCGTGTAGCACGAGTTGATAAGACTTGTTGCCGATTTTGTCGACCATTACAAAAATTTCGACCTCGTCGCCCATCTTGCACGGTGCGAAAAAAGTAGCCGCGGCGTTGACATAGCCAATTCCTGTTCGGCGTGGCCCGATAACTTCATAATAGTTGATTCCAAGTCGGCTGCAGAACCAGTCCTCAATAACCTGGTTAAATACATTAAAAAATTCCGGTGTGTAAACGATACCTGCCGGATCGCATTGTCCATGCCGGAAAGTGATCTTTCCAGACCACAGTCCTGCCGATAAGTCATTGCGCGATAAGGCAACAGGACGCGCATCGAGGGAATTTTCAGATTGTTTGTTCATATGAAAGACTCAATGGTTTTGATCGTACCGTCCAGATCATCACCGGAGGCATCTTTGATTGCCGAGGTCAATAGACGGCGCGCCCAGTCAGCAGCATCATCCCGGGCTGCGATGGATTTTGTCGTCGTCATGACCTTGTCGAACTTGGATAGACCCCGAACATGTGTGTCGGAATAGCCCTTGATCAAACGGCGGAAAGTCAGGATTGTTACCCCCAACTCATAGTTGTGGCTCAAAGCATTGGTGGCCTCGGTCAGCCACGCGGTTCGGTGGGTTGTCTCCGTCTGATGGCGGAGCGATTTGCGACGCATTCCTTTGAGGCTGCCCACCATATGAAGGGGTAAAAATCCGCGCAGGGAGTAGGTTTTTAATCGGCGTCCCTTATTGATGCGACGATCCAGCCAGCGATAAAGCCCTTTGCGCGCAATCAGCCAATTTGCCAACCCGACGGGCAAGCTGGAAACAACTTCCTCCATGCGAGGGTGCATAAACTCTGTCGAGTTGAGAATTTGTCCGTCCTGCAGGCCAACTTCTGCAGCTATTCGATCTCGCCGCGCTTTCCGGGTTTTCAGGCGGGCAACACGGATGACATCGTCATAAACCATCGCATTCGCCAGATATTTCGCCGCGGTAACGGTGAACTCAAAGCCTTTGTCCGCGCCGTTAGCGGCGGCATCCTTCATGTTCAACTCACGTAAACAGTCAAGATATTCGTCTCCATATTCCCCGTCCTGGAATTCAACGACTTTCTGCACCCCCAGAAATGCCATTTGGTGTGCCTCAAGGGGAAGTTCGCGGCGAATGCGGGTTACAAGAGCATTGGCACGGGCATCATTCAGGCATTCTGGCAAAATCGTGGCGGTCTTTTCAGTGTACGAGTCATCAGCATCAGTGGCCTGCTCACCATTTTCCGTACGCTCAAAGGCGGCATCAAAGGTGCGAATGCTGGCTTCAACTCCTTTGCCGCTTTTACGGATCACGTCGTAATAAGCGTCGCGATCAAACGGGAGTGTGCCCGAAGCCGCAAGGCTGCCAAACATCGCCGAGGAGATAACCGAGCCGTTCTTTACGGCCAGATTGTTCATGTCAAAGATGATTTCCTGTCGTGCGACAACCCCGATGGCGTCATGGACGGCTCTGCTATCTGCAATGCCTTCGCCCGGGGCCATTTTTTCGACGATCGACAACATTCTATGACAAGACGCGATCAGTGTTGTCCGATCCGGTGTCACGATCCCACGGAGGATCGACCGACCTGCCTCCATATGTTCGGATGCGATCACCACATCCACATCCCCGGGTGTTGGCATCTGCGCCAGAATTGGTTTTTGTCCACGGTCACTGACCGGCATCATTTCGACATAGTAAATTGTTGTGCCGGTTCTTTGGGCCACACCTGGAACGGAAGTGGACTGGGCCACCCAATTTTGGCTTTCTGCCAGGCTGACAATCCAGTTGGTCAGCACACCACCGCCCTGACCCCCCATTGCCACGATGGCGATGGAGATCGGGCGTTCAGTCGCAGCGCCGGCCGCCGCGAGATCAAGTTTGACGATCGCTTCTTTCATGTGCGTTTATCCTTCAAAGCTAACGGTCCGAGTTTCGCGGCGATTTTGCAGGTATTTGATGACAGTCGCGGAAATCCGGTCGCGGAACCTGTCCCAACTGGTCGGGTTATGCGTTACCTCGGCGCGGAAGAATGACGGGCACAGAACAGCCGCGTCGGCGACTTCGCCGCAATTGCCGCAGGCCACACAGGTTGTATCAATCGAGGCGACCGGATCATCGCGCAAAGGATCATCCAGTTCTTTGACGGAAAGTGACGGGCAGCCAGAGAGGCGGATGCAGGCGTGATCCCCGGTACAAACATCTTCGTCGACGCCGAATTTTTCCTTGATGACCCTTTCACCACCCTTGATGGCCTTGGCCACTTGCGGCTTTACCCGACGCTGTTTGTTCAGCATGCATTCGGATGATGCGACGATAATCTTGGGGCCTTCAGCATCGGTTGTCAGTGCCTCGGTCAGGACGGCGCGCATTTTATTGACGTCATATGTATGGTCGATCTGACGGACCCAGGTCGCGCCAACCCCTTTGAGGGCATCGGTGATGGGATTGTTGGTTTTGCGACGTTTGTTATAGGCCTGCGACGACAGGATGTCCTGTCCGCCAGTAGCGGCAGAATAGTAATTTTCAACAATAATGAAAACGCCGTCATGTTTGTTAAACACGGCGTTGCCAATACCGCTGGTTAGCCCATTATGCCAGAATCCGCCATCGCCCATGATGGCAATGGATCGCTTGGCCCCTGGAACATTGAATGCCGCTGCCGATGCCGCGCCAAGTCCATAGCCCATTGTTGTCGCACCAATATTGAAAGGTGGCAGGATCGAAAACAAATGACAGCCGATATCCGCCGAGACGTGATGTTCGCCCATTTCTTCAAACACCAGTTTCATCGAGGCAAAGATTGGTCTTTCCGGGCAGCCGGTACACAGGCCTGGCGGTCTGGGCGGAATAACATCTTTCAGTTTTTCCACGATTGGGTTGGACAGGAAGGGGGCCGCATCGGGCACCGGCGCACGGTTGCCCAACTGTTGGGGATCATGCTCCTCCAGGAAACGGGTAATGCCCCTTGTCAGTACGGCAGCAGTATAGTCTCCGCCCATTGGCAGATAATCTTTGCCATGTACCGAAACGGGGCGTTTTTTGCGGGCAATAACGGTATTGATTGATTGTTCGATATATTCGGGTTGGCCCTCTTCGATGATCAGTACGGAGTCAAGCTTCTGGCAGAATTGATCCACTTCGCCCGGTATTGTGGGATAGGCGACATTCATCACATAGATCGGCAGCTTTGAGTTGCCATAGGCATCGCTAAGGCCCAGAAGCTGTAAGGCACGAATGGTGCTGTTATACATCCCCCCGACAACGATCAGGCCCGTTTTCCCCTGTCTGTCGCGACCAGCGGGGCCAAAGAATTCGTTTAGTTTATTTTCCTGAATGAAATTGACGCCAGCGGGCCAGCGTTTTTCAATTTTTTCCGTCTCATGTTCATAGGCGGCAGGGGGGAGAACAATTCGGCTGAGGTCGCGTTTGGGGGCATTCATTGCGTCACGCAAGGTGAATACGGGGCGCTTATTGTCCTTGCAGACGAACGAGCCTGTCATATGACAGGACCGCACCCGAACCTGAAGCATGACAGGTGTATTTGATGCCTCGGACAGCTCGAATCCTTTTTCGATCAGATTGACGATGCAGGATTGCTCGGGGCGCGGGTCCAAAAGCCACATTTGTGATTTCATGGCAAAGGCATGGGTGCGTTCCTGCATGATCGACGATCCCTCGCCGTAATCTTCGCCCACAATGACCATTGCCCCCCCGGTAACCCCTCCGGAAGACAGGTTGGACAGGGCATCCGAGGCCATGTTTGTGCCCACGGTTGATTTCCAGGCGACAGCACCACGCAAAGGATACATGACAGATGCCGATAGCATCGCGCCTGCTGTCGCTTCACTGGCGGAGCTTTGGAAAACAACACCCAAATCATCGAGAATGTCATTTGCGTCGGCCAGAACATCCATAAGGTGCGAAATCGGCGATCCCTGATACCCGCCGACATAGGCGACGCCTGACTGCAGCAGGGCTTTGGTGATGGCAAGAATTCCCTCACCACGAAACAGGTCTCCTTCACCCAGTTTCAGGTCTTCGACTTCTTTTGCAAAAGATCTCTCTGCCATAAATTCCTCCAAAAAATATATGGTAATGAATAAATTTATATGTAAAATAAGTCAATGGTCAGGTTAAAAATCAATCAAAAGCGGTCTGTCCATCAGGGAAAAAGGAATTTATATCATGCAGATAGCGAGACCAGACAGCGCAGTCGAAGAGATTCTCCCGAGTGTGGCCGGTTTTCTTGAGTCGCCCGTAATGATGGTTATTGGCAACGAGAAGGTGGCAAGCGACACCTCAGAAACGCTTGCCGTGTTCAACCCTGCAACCGGGCAGAAAATTGCCGAAGTCCCCAAGGGTAACGCACAGGATATTGATAAGGCCGTTAAGGCGGCGCGCGGTGCATTAAAAGGTGAATGGTCTCGCATGCGGCCCACAGACCGTCAGCGTGTCATGCTGAAACTGGCGGATTTGATTGAGGCTAACGGCGAAGAACTGGCGCAGCTTGAAACGTTAAACAACGGCAAGTCAGTGATGTTGTCGCGCATGATCGAGGTCGGCGCATCGGCAGACTATATGCGTTACATGGCAGGCTGGGCGACGAAGATCGAAGGTTCGACCATCGATGTTTCTATTTCTGTACCGCCGGGCGCAAAATATCACGCCTATACGCGTAAGGAACCGGTGGGCGTTGTCGGGGCGATTACGCCCTGGAATTTCCCCCTTAATATGGCGGTCTGGAAAATTGCGCCGGCATTGGCGTGTGGTTGCACAGTGGTCATAAAGCCGGCTGAGGAAACACCGCTGACCACGGTGCGGCTTGTCGAGCTATGCCTTGAGGCCGGGCTCCCGCCGGGGGTGGTCAATGTCGTTACCGGCACGGGCGAAGAGGCCGGTGCGGCGCTAACGGCACATCCTGGCGTTCAGAAGCTGGCTTTCACCGGCTCGACAGAAGTTGGCAAGCTTATTGGCGTCCAGGCAATGCAGGATATGAAACGCGTTACCCTGGAGCTGGGTGGCAAGGCCCCGATGATCATGTTCGACGATATGGATATGGATCAGTTGGGTGTTGCGGCAGGTATCGGTGTTTTCTTTAACTCTGGTCAGACCTGCTGTGCAGGAACACGCATTTATGCCCAGAAAGGTATTTTTGACAAAGTATGTGATTTCCTGGCCGATATGACCCGTTCTTTATCAATAGGGTCAGGGTTGGATCCGGCAAACCAGATTAACCCGATGGTTTCAGCCAAGCACCAGAGCCATGTGAATGCCTGCATTGCACGTGGACTGGCGCAGGGTGCCAAACCATTACTGAATTCTGGCAGTTATGAGGGCCCGGGCTTTTTTGTGAGACCCGAAATTTTCACCGCCGTCGACCAGAAGATGTCGATCATGCAGGACGAAGTTTTCGGCCCGGTTGTGACTGTCACCCCCTTTAAAGATCCCGATGATGCCATTGTCATGGCTAATGACACCCGCTTTGGGCTCGGCGCGTCAATTTGGACCACCAACCTGAACACCATGCACAAATACGTTCCCCAGATTGAAGCGGGAACCGTGTGGGTCAACGCCCATAACCTGCCGGATCAGAACATGCCGTTCGGTGGCTACAAGCAATCAGGTATCGGACGAGAGCACGGTCGTGCGGCGCTGGACAACTACCTTGAAACAAAATCCGTCTGTATCGCCCTGGGTTAAGAAAGGCAGCAAGAACCATGTCGAATAGAGATGACAATTTCCTGCGTGAAAACAACGCGCGCCATCAGTTGCATCCAATGATCCACCCATTGATTTCGGCGGAACATCCGCCACAAATCATCGTCAAGGGGCGGGGGTATCATGTCACGGATATTGATGGAAAAACCTATATTGATGGCATTGGCGGATTGTGGAACGTCAATGTTGGTCATAACCGCCCCGAGGTGAAAGCCGCCATTACCGCACAGCTGGACGAAATCGCCTATTACTCAAATTTTGCCGGTACCACGACAGCGCCGTCCATTAAACTGTCGGCCAAAGTGATCGAGATGTCGGCGCAAGAAAACATGAACAAGGTCTTGTTTTCCGCCAATGGGTCGGATGCGGTTGAAACCGCGCTCAAGCTCAGTCGTCAATATTGGAAGCTTGAAGGACATCCTGATCGAACCGGCTTTATTTCACTAAAGCAGGGCTATCACGGTATCCAGTTTGGGGGAACGTCAGTCAATGGTTCAAGCTATTACCGGCACGCTTACGGACCCTTGATGCCCGGCTGTTATCAGGTTGACAGTCCCTGGACCTATCGCAATCCCTATTCCGAAGATCCCGAAGAGCTTACGGATGCAATCATCACGCAGATCGACCGGCTGATTGCGCATAATGGTGCCCATACCATTGCCGCTTTCATTGCAGAGCCGGTGCAAGGCGCCGGAGGCGTTATCGTTCCTCCCGCCAGCTTCTGGCCCCGTCTGCGTGAGCTTCTGGATAAACATGAAATCCTTCTCATATCGGACGAGGTTGTGACCGGGTTTGGGCGGTCGGGTTCGATGTTTGGGGCACGGGGCTGGGGTGTGAAACCCGATATTATGTGTCTCGCGAAGGGGATCACGTCTGGCTACATCCCGCTTGGCGCAACGGTGTTAAACGAACGCGTCATGAATGCCTGGACCAAGGGTGTTGATCCTATGGGCTTCATTATGCACGGCTACACCGCAACGGGGCATGCCCTTGGCTGTGCCGCTGCGATTGCGGCCCTGAATATTGTCGAGAAAGAAGACTTGCCAGCCAATGCCGCCGCAATGGGAGCCCGCTTGATGAAAGGGCTGGAAGACCTGCCAAACTGGTCATCCCTGGTTGGTGAGGTTCGGGGTAAAGGCCTGATGGTTGGTGTCGATATGGTTGCAGACAAAGGAACCCGTGAACCAATCGACCCTGGCAAGGGCCAGGGGGAGATGATTGCCGCATTTGCGCGCGAAGAAGGCGTGATCGTGCGGCCTGCAGGTTCAAACATCATTATGTCGCCCCCTTTGACCATTGATGCCGAGGGTATCGACAAGATCATTGACGGTTTGACCAAGGCCTTTCGCAAATATGAAAAGGTTAAATAATCATGCGGCCCGGTAAGGAATTTCCCAAATTTACCGCAGCAGCGGTTCAGGCCAGCCCGATTTTTCTTGATGCAGACAAAACCGCCGACAAAGCTGTCGATTTGATCGGCGAGGCGGCAGGCAAGGGCACCCGGCTTGTGGTCTTCCCCGAGGTTTTTATTCCTGGCTATCCCTATTGGAGCTGGATTACCGACCCGGTAACAGGCAGTAGCTGGTTTGACAGGCTGGTGCGGAATTCGGTTTTCGCCGATGGGCCCGAGATCGGCAAGATCCGTGCGGCGGCCAGGGCAAATGATTGTTTCGTGGTCATGGGCCTTAACGAACGCAGCCCGGTTTCTTTAGGCGCACTTTATAACACGTTGCTTTTCATTGGCCCTGATGGAGAAATCATCGGCAAGCACCGCAAGCTTGTACCAACCTGGGCTGAAAAACTGACCTGGACCGGCGGAGATGGATCAAGTCTGAAGGTCTATGACACGGCAATCGGCCCGTTGGGAGGGCTGGCATGCGGTGAAAATACCAATCCGTTGGCCCGGTTCACCCTGCTGGCCCAAGGTGAGTTGGTACATGCCGCCAGTTATATTTCCTTGCCGGTTGCACCGCCGGAATATGACATGGCCGAAGCGATCAAACTACGCGGTCAGACGCACAGTTTTGAAGGCAAAGTTTTTACCGTTATCGCGACGTCTACGATTTCAGAGGAGATCATCCGGGCTATGGAGGAAATCCGCCCTGATGCACGCGCCCTGCTGGAACGTAAATCAAGCGCCTATTCTGGCATCATTGGCCCCGACGGGCGACCAGTGACAGACGGCCTGATTGACGAGGAAGGCATTGTCTATGCCGAGATCGACCTGGGTCGCTGTATCCAGCCCAAACAAATGCACGACATTATCGGACATTACAACCGGTTCGATGTTTTCAGTCTCCATGTGAACCAGCAGCCACTGCCGCCTGTCAGTCTGTCAGGATTGGGGACTTCGTTCACACCAGAAGGAGAACAGGTTGAGCATTCAATAGATCCTGAATTCACCTGAGTCAAAGGAGTTACCTCATGGCACAGACTGAGATTAAATCCAAGGACGACATTCTAGGCCGGGCGCGTGTACGCGATAATGCCGAGCTACAAGCCTATTACGACGATCTGGCAAAATTTGAGACCGGGGCCCTTTGGACCGTTGCGAATACCATCGAACCATGGGAGCCCACACCAAAATCAGCACCTGTTTTGTGGCGTCATTCGGATTTGCGCGAACAGGTGCTGCGGTCAATCGATCTGGTGCGCCCGGAAGATGCAGGGCGTCGGGTTGTGTATCTGCGTAATCCCAAACGCAAAGATGTCAGTGCGGCCTGTGGCTGGTTGTTCTCGGGTATTCAGGTGATGAAACCGGGTGAAAAGGCTGGTGCCCACCGCCATGCCGCCTCGGCCCTGCGCTTCATTATGGAAGGCAAGGGCGCCTACACGATTGTGGATGGCCACAAGATGGAATTGGGCGGCAACGACTTTGTTATCACGCCCAATGGCACCTGGCACGAACATGGCGTTGCCGAAGACGGCGAGACAGCGATGTGGCAGGACGGCTTGGACATTCCCTTGACCAATTGTCTTGAGGCAAATTTTTACGAAGTCCATCCCAATGATTATCAGACAACGAATATTCCGCTGAACGATCGCCCTCTCAGTTGGGGCGGGGCGGGCTTACGCCCGGAAATGGATAAATGGGACAAGCCATATTCCCCCCTTATGAAATTCGCGTGGGAGCCAACTTACGAGGCGCTTCAGAATTACGCCAGGGTCACCGATGGCTCCGCCTGTGACGGTGTGATGATGCGCTATGTGAACCCGCAATCGGGTGACAACCCCATGCTGACGATGGGGGCGCATATTCAGATGTTGCGTCCGAGCGAACATACCAAAGCGCATCGTCACACCGGGAACGTCATCTACCATGTCGCCAAGGGCGAAGGTTATTCCATCATTGGTGGCAAGCGGTTTGACTGGAAGAAAAACGACATCTTTTGTGTCCCCGCCTGGACGTTCCACGAACACTGCAACAAGCAGGATCGGGAAGACACTTGCCTGTTTTCGTTCAACGATTTTCCAACGATGGAAAAGCTCGGTTTCTGGGCGGAGCAGGCCCTTACAGATAACAACGGTCACCAAATCGTCGCCGAATAAAAGCGAACAGGAAAGAAAACATGAAACTGGTTACCTACCGTGATTCCGCGGCTGGAGAAGGCCGTCTTGGTGTTGTCCGGGACAACATGATTATTGATGTTGAAAAATTGGGTCATGCGGTTGGTGCTGCGTTGCCATCATCGATGCTTGACCTGATTGATCTTGGCCCTGATGCGCAGGCCGCAATTGGGCGTGCGATGAGGGAAATTGCCGAGACGCGCCCTGCGGGCATTGCCATTCACGAAGAGAATGCGCGCTTGTTGGCACCTATTCCGCGCCCGCGCAAGAATATCTTTGGCATCGGACTGAACTATGTGGAGCATGTGGCTGAATCTGCAAAATCACTCGATACATCCAGGGACTTGCCGCAAAAGCCGGTTGTGTTTTCCAAACCCCCGACGGCTGTTATCGCCAATGGCGAGCCAATCCAGCATAATGCGGCAATGACCCGGCAATTGGATTGGGAAGTCGAACTTGCCGTGATTATTGGTAAACGTGCCACGCGGATTAACAAGGAAGACGCGATGAGCCATGTTTTTGGTTATTCAGTAATCAATGACGTATCGGCGCGTGATAATCGTCGTGCCGGGCAATGGATATTTTCCAAAGGCCAGGACAGTTATTGTCCTTTTGGTCCGGCGATTGTCACGGCGGATGAAATTGCCGATCCACATAATCTTGTGCTGTGGCTGACCAAAAATGGTGAAGAAAAACAACGATCAAACACCAAACATCTGCTGTTCGATATTCCGACGCTCATCGCCGATATTTCGTCGGGCATCACATTGGAACCCGGCGACATCATCGCCACAGGCACCCCTGCTGGTGTTGGTGCCGGTCGGGACCCGCAGGAATGGATGTGGCCCGGTGATGTGATTGAATGTGGTGTCGAGGGTATCGGCGTTTTGCGCAATCCGGTCGTTAAAATCGGGCAGTGACATGACCAAGATCCTGAACAATATGCACAAGACCATCAAGATCGGTCAGATCGTTCCATCATCAAACCTGACGATGGAACGGGAAATCCCGGCCATGCTGCGGGCGCGCGAAAGGATTCTGCCCGAAAGGTTTTCTTTCCATTCTTCACGCATGCGGATGAAGAAGGTGACAAAGGAAGAACTTGCCGCAATGGATCGCGACAGTGACCGCTGTGCCCGTGAACTCTCTGACGCATCGGTGGATGTCATGGGTTATGCCTGTCTGGTGGCAATTATGTCGATGGGCAAAGGGTATCATCGCGAAAGCCAGAAGCGTCTTCATCAGGTGACTGTAGAGAATGGCCATGCGGCTCCGGTTGTCAGTTCCGCCGGGGCATTGGTGGATAGCCTGCATCTGATGGGGGCCAGACGGATTTCTATTGTGACGCCATATATGCGTCCGCTGACCAATCTGGTGGCAGAATATATCGAGGCTGAAGGTATCGCAGTCTCCGATAGTATCGCACTGGAAATTCCCGATAACCTTGAAGTTGCGGCACAGGACCCTTTGAATCTGACGACAATATACAAGCAGGTTAATCTGAAGAATATTGATGCACTTGTCCTGTCTGCCTGTGTCCAGATGCCTTCGCTTGCGGCAATTCAAAAGGTTGAAGACGAATGTGGCATTCCGGTCCTGTCTGCGGCAGTTGCCACAACTCACCAGATGCTGAAAAAACTGGGACTTGAGGCCCGCGTTCCCGGTTGCGGCACTCTTTTGTCTGGCCAATACGCCTGACGACGATTTGGGCGCTGTGCGATGCAGCGTCCGAATACTCCCAAAGCAACGGGAGTATTCAAACCTCATGCGCCATCCTATCGCGCTGATTCCGAAGAGCGCCTGCCGCCAGGGTCATACTGCGTTCCGGGCGCCCCGCGACACTAGGATTTCCGCCGACCTCATCATGAAAGTTGCATTGAAATATAAGCAACCAACGAAAAGGGAGTGTTTCCGATGTTTGTAAGGTTTTTTAAAACGGTAGCCGCGGTTTCAATTATCACGTTGATATCGGTGCCAGCGCAGGCTCAAGACGTTACGCTGACCATTTCCACCTGGGCACCGCCGACGCATGGGGTTAATTCCCGGATGTTTCCGGATCTCATCCGGCGCATTGAAGAAGCGACCGATGGTCGGGTCACTGCCGAAATGAAATACAATTTGGCACCGCCAGCCGCCCAGGCCGATATTGTCGCTGACGGAATAGCGGATATTACGTGGATTACACATAATTACACGCCCGGCAGGTTTCCTTCTGCCTCAATGGCGGAGCTTCCCGGATTTGGGGGCAGTTCGGAGGCCTTTGCGGTCGCCTATTGGCGAACATTCGAGAAATTTTTCCGCAAAGCCAATGAACATCGCGGTCTTAAGGTTCTGGCCGTTTATGCGCATGGCTCCGGATTGCTGCATTCCGCCACCAAAGTGGAACGTCTTGACCAGATTGCTGGCATGAAACTGCGCATTGGCGGTGGTGTTGCTGGAATGGTCGGCGATGCCCTTGGCGCGTCCGCTATTAATGTCCCGGCACCCCGTGTTTACGAGACCCTGGCGTCGCATGCTGCTGATGGTGTCATGATGCCAATGGAATCCAAGCGCGGTTTCCGCCTTACCGAAGTGGCACCGCATAGCTTTGACATGCCGTCCGGTTTTTATCGCACATCAATGGCAACGGTCATGAATCAGGATTCCTTTGATCGCCTCAGTCAACAGGATCAAGCCGCGCTGGATAAATTGTTTGGTGAAGAGCTTTCGCGCATTAGCGGTGCATTCTGGGATGATTTTGATGCGGCGGGTTTGGCGGCCTTGAATAATGCGGGCGACAATACGCTGATTATGGCGTCGGAAGCTGACCAGGCTGTTTGGCACAAAAAAGCCGAGAAAATTATCAACCAGGTCATCAGCGATATTTCTGATACCGGAATCGATGGCAGAGCAGCATATGACTATTTCCGTGGCGAATTTGAAACCCTGAAAGCGGGACAATAAGTCATGGTCACGAAGTCTGGAAAATCCATGCTGACGGTGTTGTCAGATCGGCTTGCATTTGGGCCTGCGCGCATTGCAGGTCTGGCCCTCATGCTTCTGATGCTTGTGACTTTTGTCGATGTCATTTCCCGAAGTGTATTTTCTGCGCCTCTCGGTTTCTCGGCGGAAGTAACGGAAATGCTGATGGCCGTAATCGTGTTTGCAGCCCTTCCAATGACAATATTGAAAGACAGTCATATCGTCGTCGATCTTCTGGATGGGTGGTTTGGACGCCGTGCAGCCTATATTCGTAACACGCTTGTAGATCTGATCTGCCTTGTTGCGTTGGCCTATCCGGCAGTCCGCATCTGGACATTGGGAACCCGAAGCAAGGGATATAACGAGGTCACGGAAATACTTGGCTGGCCGCAATATTATCTCATCTATTTCGTGTCTTTTGCGCTTGTCGTCTGCTGTTTCATTTATGCCCTGCGTATCCTGCTTCGGTTCCAAACTGGCCGGCACCCGAGAGAGGAATTATCATGCTGATTTCGATTCTGGGGTTTCTTACGGTTCTGGCCCTGGCCTTTTTGCGTATCCCGATTGCCTTTTCTATGGGACTGGTCGGTTTTTTCGGAACAGCCTACCTGACCAACATCAATGCTTCGCTGTCGTTAACCGGTCGGCTCATTATCGACACGGCACAAGATTATGGACTGTCGGTGGTGCCGCTGTTCATTCTGATGGGCATGTTCGTGAACAAGGGCGGCCTTTCCCGCGAGCTTTATCGTGCGGCTTATGTCTTTTTGGGGCATATGCGCGGTGGTTTGGCAATGACCACCATCGCGGCTTGTGCCGGGTTTTCCGCCATTTGCGGTTCGTCACTGGCAACGGCGGCAACCATGTCAAAAGTCGCCATGCCCGAGATGCGGCGACTGGGATATGCAGACCGGTTGTCTACAGCCTCGATTGCCGCAGGTGGAACATTGGGCATTCTTATTCCGCCCAGTGTCATTTTGGTGATTTATGGCCTGATGACGGAAACCAGTATCGGCAAATTGTTTGTAGCCGGAATTATTCCCGGTGTTCTGGGGGTGATTTTTTATCTGATCGCGGTTCAGTATGTTGTTCGCCGCGATCCGGATGCCGGGCCAGCAGGTGAACAGAGTACATGGCTGGAACGTTTGCGGGCCGTGCGCGATATCTGGGTGGTTCTTGCGCTTTTCTTTCTTGTCATTGGCGGCCTTTACGGTGCGTTCGATTTCTATCCCCTAAACCTGACCTTTTCGCCGACCGAAGCGGCGGGAATGGGGGCTTCTGGCGCATTTCTGATCGCACTGGCCCGGGGGCAACTGAATCTGCGTTCCATCACTGAAACACTGACGGAAACAGCAGTGACGTCAGCCGGACTGTTTACTGTGCTGATCGGTGCCTGGATGTTTTCGAATTTTGTCAACCTGGCCGGTTTGCCCGAGGCATTACGTACATTTGTTTTGGATATCGGCGTTACACCGCCAACCGTGATGATCGTGATCGTCTTGATCTACATTGTGCTGGGATGTGTTTTTGAAAGCCTGTCGATGCTGCTTTTGACCGTTCCCATCTTCTTCCCACTGGTAACGTCGCTTGGTTTCGATCCGGTCTGGTTTGGCATTATCGTGGTTGTTGTCACCGAAATCAGCCTGATTACTCCTCCGGTCGGTTTGAACGTGTTCGTCCTCAAAGGCGTCGTCAATGATGTCTCTACGGCAACAATCTTCAAAGGCGTAACCCCCTTCTGGGTGGCAGATATTCTGCGGCTGATCCTTTTGCTTTGGTTCTCCGGAATCGTTCTGTACCTCCCCAACATGATGTGAGGCAAAATGGATAAACTTAATGTACGTTTAAAAACATTCCAGGAATTGTTCAGAAGAGACCGGCGACCGGGCGACCTTGTATTTGCCTGTATGTTTCTGCTGTTCTGCGTTTTTCTTCTGGCAAATCTGGACGATCAGGTGAAATGGGTTAAAAACACCGCCCTGGTGGCCGAGCCCGCCTTCTGGCCAACGGTATCCCTGATTGGCATGAGTGTGTTTGCCGTATTGCACCTCATTGGTTCCCTGTCGTCTCCAAGGATCTATGGACGTTTGAAAGAATTTACGTTCTGGGTGCGGTCTCTGGAATACGTTGCGTACTTTCTGGTTTACGTCAATGTCGTGCCGACCATTGGCTATCTTTTGTCTACGCTGCTGTTTGTGTTGTTCCTGACCTTTCGGCTTGGGTATCGCCGGTTTCAGGTCTTTGGAATCTCTGCGTTATTTGCGGTTGCAGTTGTTTTGATCTTTCGGGCCGGTCTGGAAGTCAAAATCCCGGCCGGGCAGATTTATGAATATCTGCCCGACTGGATCCGATCTTTTGCAATGATTAACCTGTGAGAACCCGATGATTGATGCTTTTCTAGGAGGATTTCACATATTGATGAACTGGCAGGTGCTGATGGCCCTGCTGGTTGGATCCATTGGCGGGGTGATTATTGGGGCTATCCCGGGTGTGGGCGCGGCTGTTGCCATTGCCATTCTTTTGCCCGCGACATTCGGTTTTGAACCTATTGTCGGGCTGACCATGTTGCTGGGCATTTACGGCAGTTCGATGTATGGCGGTGCCATCCCGGCCATTCTGTTAAATACGCCTGGTACGCCGGTAAATGCACTGACAACCTATGACGGTTATCCGATGACCAAACGCGGCGAGGCACAAAGGGCCTTGTCTCTGGCGTATTCCGCCAGTTTCTTTGGCGGCGTATTTGCCATTGTTTGCCTGATCATTCTCGCACCTGTCCTGGCAATGGTTGCCCCTCATTTTGGCAGTCGCGAGATATTTCTGGCAGCACTGTTAGGCATCATTCTGGTGATCCTGGCACATCGCGGTCAGATCATGGCCGCCGGGATGATGGCGTTTTTCGGCATTTTTCTCAACACGATTGGACTGGAACCGGCAAAATACACCCAGCGTTTTACGTTCGGTCAAACCTGGCTGACAGGGGGCGTGGATTTGATTGTTCTTGTGCTGGGGCTTTTCGCCATCAGCCAGGCGCTTTTCCTGATGCTTGAAAAAGACCAAACACCACATGCAGAGCGCGTTCAAAGCAACATGCTGGGCGGGTTTGCCGAATTGCTGGGGCTAAAGCGCGTTGCATTTGTTGCGAGCAGTTTTGGCGTTATGATGGGCAGCATTCCCGGGGTAGGGGAATTTACCGCCCAGTTTCTGTCTTATACATATGCGCAAAAAACCTCGAAACATCCCGAGGCTTTTGGCAAGGGTTCGCCCGAAGGGCTTGTCGCATCCGAAGCCGCAAATAACGCGGTTCCACCTGCGGCAATGATTCCCCTGCTTGCACTTGGTATTCCGGGCGAAGCGCTGACAGCCATGATGCTTTCAGTGTTCTATGTGCATAATGTGATTCCGGGACCGCAATTGTTTCAGGGCAAAATGGATTTCGTCATTGCCCTGTATATAGCGATGTTGTTGCTGAATCTGATTGTCATTGTCTTCTTGCTGTTTTCGACAAACCTGCTTTTGCGTATTACCCAGATCCCGACCCGGTATCTTGGTTTCGTGATCCTGACACTCAGTTTTGTCGGGGTCTATTCCTTGCGCAATTCACCTGTCGATTGCGCAATTTCCGCAGGGTTCGGCGTTTTTGGTCTGATCCTGAAGCGATTGAACCTGCCGATTGTGCCAATCATTCTGGGTGTTGTTCTTGGTGGGATCATGGAGGTCAAACTGCGCAGTGCAATGGCCCGTGTCAGCAGTCCCATTGACTTTGTTGATCGTCCAATCTCGGCTATTCTCATGCTGATTATTCTATTTGTGATTGTTCAGCATATCCGCGCACTTCGTTTCGAGCATAAACAGCGCCAGCTAAAAAAGCAAAATGGTGAAGATCCATCAGGGCAATCCGTCGTTGCGCCCGAAGGATTCTGAGCTGTTGTTTTGTGATTACGTGACAAAAAAATACGATGCCGTTGCCAGGGTTTTTACTTTGGCAACGGCATTACTTTTATGCCTCGTTTATCTGATTGGCCTGAAATCCAAATATCCTGCTTCCGGTGCGGTGACACGGATATGCGCAATGTGCGCGCATGTATTTGGGAAATAGCGGGTTTTGGGTAGACGAACGGAAAGTCCGGTTGGTGCGCCGGAAGTTTTGTTCTTTTGGGTGTTTGTATCAGAACCGCCGCTATGAAGCTGTTTGCCAACGATCTGATGAGTTTTATTTCCCCTTCTGCCAGCTTCTTGCGGCAGAAGGGGATTTTGTGTGATGACCAATTTATCACTGGAAAGTTAGTTGTTGTTCATTTCAGCAATGACTTTGAGAGTCGCGCGATCATTGGTGATTTGGGCGGCGGATTCTTCTGGATTTTTCCAATAAATCAGCGCTCCGGTTTGCTCGGATAATTTCTTTGCCGCGTCACTTTTCATGACTTCTTCGGCAACAGCGATGATCTTGTCACGAGCTTCCTGGGGCGTTTCGCGTCGGACAAACAAACCGGTCCAGGTGCCAAGTTTCAGCGCGGGTTTAAGCTCACCAAGCGTGGGGACATCTGGCAATGAGGGGATACGCTTTTCAGTAACCGCGGCCAAAGGCGTAATTTTATCAAGGCAGGGTTTCACAAGCTGTAAGGTCGTGTTGATGACATCGGCGTCACCGGACGCAAGGGTATTGCAGTCCAGTGCGTCAAATGCCGCCTGGCCGCCCCATTTAAAACCAAATGCCGATTGGGTTGCCAGTGTGATTTCGGTGGGGGTCGCACCTGCACCGAAATGGCCGACGACCAGTTTGTGGTTCTGTGCGTAGGCTGCCAACGCGTCCATGTTTTTGTAGGGCGCATCAGCCAAAGTTGCCAGAATGAAGGGATAGGTTACAAAAATACCCAGCGGTTCAAACGGATCGTTAGCCAGGGCAGGGATGCCGATTGTCGGTCCAACAAGCGGGATATCAAGGACAAACGAACCGATTGTATAGCCGTCAGCTGGTGCATTGGCGACGGCGACCGCGCCCGGGAAGGGGCCGCCCCCGCCACCAGGCTTATTCACGACAGCAGCGGGCACGCCATAGGTTGCCTGGAACTTATCGGCGATCATGCGGGTCAGAATATCCTCAAGATCGCCAGGGGGAAACGGCACTACAAATTCCACCGGTTGTTCAGGGTATTCCGCAAAGGCTGGTTGGGCTGCCAGCGTGAACAAGGCAGCAGATACAAGAAGTGAGAACTTATTCATGATTTTCCTCTCTGACGGGAGCAGGCGATTTTGATTGTTTTCTTCGGGGGAACAGAGTCACAAAAACATGTGAATGAATATATTCATATGTAAAATAAACTGAGAGTCAACCGGCTTTGCTGAATTGGAAACACTTGACAGCAGATATTTTATATATGAACTTATGTATTCGCATATAATAAGCTCGAGAGATCAGAATGCCGTCCATCGGATACGAGGTTGTTACCACCTTCAGTGAAACCCGGGATATCAAGCGGATCGTGATGAAACCCACGGCACCGGTGCCGATCGCGTGGTCGGCAGGTGCGCATATACGGGTAACTCTGACAGATGGCAGCAGTCGCGCCTATTCGCTTTTGCGGCTTCCGGGCCTTCCAGCCGGGCATATCGCCCTTGGGGTGTTGCGCGAAAGGGAAAGCAAGGGCGGATCAAAATTCATGCACGCCCTCAAACCCGGCGATAAAGTGCAACTCTCTAACCCGGTCAACCATTTTGAACTGGGCAATCATGCCGAGCCATCTGTTTTGATCGCCGGGGGAATAGGAATCACGCCTATCCTGTCAATGGCAGCCGAACTTGCCCGATCAGGTCGCGCATTCGAGGTTCATTATGCAGGGCGCGCCGAAGGGATGCTCGCCTTTGTCCCTGAAATTCAGGAAATCTGTGGCCCTCGGTTAAGCCTGCATTATGACGACCAGCCCAGTGCGATGAATGTGGGCAAAATCCTTAGGGATGCTCCTGACGGGGCACATGTCTATTTCTGTGGGCCTGCGGGCATGATTGCGGCCATCAGGGCGACGGCATCGGAATTGGGCTGGCCTAGCGAACGGGTTCATTACGAGTTGTTCTCCGCCGATGTGGCCCTATCGGAGAACACCGCATTTGATGTGGAAATTCATGGTACCGGCCAGATTGTTCACGTTCCTGCGGACATGACAATCATTGAAGCCCTGGAAAAGGCAGGCCTGGACCCCCTTTACGATTGTCAGCGTGGGGATTGCGGCATTTGCCAATGCACTGTGATCGAAGGAATTCCCGATCATCGGGATGTCATCCTGACCGATGCCGAAAAGGCCGAAAACAACGTCATGCAGATCTGCGTTTCGCGTTCCAAAACCGCAAAACTGGTCATCGAAATCTGATTATAGAGGAGGAAGTCATGGATCGTTATCGCGGAAATCCCCAGGCCATTACCGATTTGATCAAGGGCTATGCCGTACATCGGGATGTTTATGTGGACCCGGAAATTTTTGAATTGGAAATGGAGCAGTTATTTCCGAATTCATGGGTTTATATCGGTCATGAAAGCCAGTTGAGAAACACCGGCGATTTCATTACCTCGAAAATTGGAAATCAGCCGATCCTCGCTTCGCGTCATCGCGATGGTCAGATTTACGTATTGCATAATCGCTGCCCGCACAAAGGCGTTAAAATATCATCCGAACCGTGCGGAAATACCGGCAAATTTTTTCGCTGTCCCTATCATGCGTGGTCTTTCAAAACCGATGGATCGCTTTTGGCCATCCCCTTGAAGAAAGGCTATGAAGGGACCGGCTTTGATGCGGACCAGGCCTCAAAGGGGCTGCCAAGGATCAGGAATGTCAGAATATATCGGGGTCTGATTTTTGTGCGCCTTGCTGACGAAGGCCTCAGCTTTGAAGACTATTTTGGCGACGCTCTTTCCACAATCGACAACATGGCGGACCGGTCCCCGCAAGGGGAATTGGAGATTGTCAGCCAGCCTATCCGGTATATGCACAGTTGCAACTGGAAGATGCTGGTCGACAATCAGACCGATACCTGCCACCCGATGGTTGCACATGAAAGCTCGGCGGGGACTGCGGTTAATGTGTGGGAGCGCGCAAAGGCGGCAAATCCCGATATGGAACCCCCGATGGCGGTTCAACTTTATGCTCCGTTCATGAGTCCGTATGAATTCTATGAGGGGGCGGGCATCCGTGTCTGGCCCAATGGGCATGGTCATTCCGGTGTTTCGGGTTCCATCCATCAGGATTACGAGGATGTAGACGGCTATCTGCAAATGATGGTCGAAGCCTATGGGGAAAAACGTGCCCATGAGATCCTGGGCGATGTTCGCCACAATACGATTTATTTTCCAAACATTATGGTCAAGGGACCGGTGGCAATTCTGCGCCATTTCATTCCGCTGGGCGTGAACAAAACCCTGGTTGAAAGCTGGGTATTCAAGCTCAAGGGCGCGCCGGACAAGCTCTATGAGCGCGGGTTGATGTATAACCGGTTTATTAACGCCCCTACGTCAATCGTCGGACATGATGATCTTGAGATGTACGAGCGCGCGCAGGAAGGCCTGCAATCGGATGGTAACAAATGGGTCAATCTGCATCGTTTGTGGGATGAGAATGAACCTGAAGAAGCCACCGATGTCGTCAACGGGACGTCGGAACGCCAGATGCGTAACCAGTTTTATGCCTGGAAAAAATTCATGATCCAGAACATGGATACAAAAGCGGGGACGGCAGGATGAAGCGCGAAGATCTTGTGGATTTTGTCTATGACGAAGCCCACACACTTGACCAGATGGAATGGGAAAACTGGCTGGCCCTGTTTGCGGAGGATGGCCGCTACTGGATGCCGTTGGAATGGCAACAGGAAGATCCAATCCTTCAACCGTCACTCATGTACGAAGACCGGTTGTTGTTAACCGTTCGCGTGGAACGTCTGGCGGGCGAGCGGACATTTAGTCAGAAACCCAAAAGCCGTTGTCACCATCTTCTTGAACGTCCCAGGGTTATCTCGATGGGGGAACAGGACGGTGTGTATAAGGTGCGCACCTCATTCCTGTATACCGAAACACGGGGTGATCTTCTGGACCGGTATTCAGGCTGGATCGGTCATGAACTGATTGAAACAGACGGCGCATTAAAAATCAGGCTCAAACGCATTGATCTGATTAATTTTGACGCCCCCTTCAGCAACATTCAGCTCTTTATTTGAGGCAGGCATGACAACGAAATCTGTTTATTCCCGCTTTGTGGAGACGGCTGAAAGACGGGGTGATGCTCCGTTTTTGCATGTTCTTGAGGAAACAGCCGGTATTTATGGCATTCCCGCGGGTGATATTTCCTATGCTGAAATGAAAAGAAGGGTTGAAGACTGGCGGAAACGTTTTGCCGATGCGGGTTATGGCGCCGGGCACCGGGTTGGCCTGTTGCTGCAAAACCGCCCGGTTTTTCTTGAAATCTGGCTGGCTTTGAATGCACTGGGGGCTTCGGTCGTACCCATTAACCCCGATTTGCGCCTGGCAGAGTTGGAATATCTGGCCGAACATTCGGAAATGATTTTGGCCATCGTGCTGCCGGAGAGGCAGGCGGAAATGAAGGCCGCCATCGCCAATGCCGGGCTGCCGGTTCCCGTATTGACACCCGAAAGTACCCTTTGCCCAGCTTTGACCCCCGCCCTTCAAGATTATGTCCCCAACACAGCGACCGAGTGTGCGTTGCTTTATACATCAGGGACGACCGGCCGCCCAAAAGGCTGCATTCTCAGCAATGAATATTATCTTCATTCCGGGGACTGGTATGCCCAAACCGGGGGCTACATCAGTTTACGCCGCGATTGTGAACGGATGCTGACACCACTTCCGGTATTTCACATGAATGCGATGGCCGTTTCCGTGCCCGCCATGATCACTGTGGGCGGATGTATCATCATGCTGGATCGCTTCCATCCGCGTAGCTGGTGGGACTCTGTACGCAAAAGCGGTGCGACTGTCGTACATTATCTGGGGGTCATGCCGTCGATGCTGATGGGAATGGAACCGCCGCCAGACGATATTAACCATAATGTGCGGTTTGGGTTTGGCGCAGGGGTTGATAAAAAACTACATGCCGTTTTTGAAGAACGTTACGGTTTTCCCCTGATTGAAGCCTGGGCATGCACGGAAAGCGGTTCTGGCGGCGTTATCTGCGCGTATGAGGAACCGCGCAAGGTTGGGACCTCCTGTTTTGGGCGGCCTTGCGATAATGTCGCCGTGCGGATCATTGATGATGCAGGCAAGGATGTTGATTTTGGTATGCCAGGCGAATTGCTGGTGCGCCGGGCGGGGGATAACCCGCGATATGGGTTCTTTTCGGGTTATCTGAAAAATCAGCAAGCCACAGATGAGATTTGGCAGGGCGGCTGGTTGCATACCGGCGATATTGTCCTGCAGGATCAGGACGGATCGCTGCATTTTGTGGATCGCAAAAAAAACGTGATCCGCCGTTCAGGGGAAAACATAGCTGCGGTAGAGGTAGAATCCATTCTCAACCGGCATCCCGAAATTAAAATTTCTGCCGCCGTTGCCGCACCGGACGAGGTTCGGGGGGACGAGGTTGCGGTGTTCATGATTCTTGATGGTGTCAAAGGGGATGCTGCCAAGGCAGAGGAGATCGTCTCCTGGGCCTTGGACCAGATGGCCTATTACAAAGTGCCAGGCTGGATTGCGTTTACCGACAAACTGCCTTTGACATCGACCCAGAAGATTTTGCGCGGCCAGTTAAAGGATCTTATGACAGCAACCTTTGATGCAGGTGGCTTTATTGATACCCGTCATCTGAAGGGACGCAGAGTCTGATGGCAAAACAAAAACCATATGATGGTGTGGTTATCTGCGCGCCCGTAACGGTTCCCTATATGCGCTATTCCGACAAAACAGCACATTGGTGGGCGGGTGCGGCCCTGGCAGAACTGGCAGGGAAAACCCGGTTGGGACCAGATGATATTGACGGGTTCTGTTTTGCAAGTTTTTCCGCCGTTCCGGACACTGTTGTGGGGATGGTCCAGCATTTGGGGCTTAGTCCGAGATGGATGGATCACATTCCGACAGGTGGGGCAAGTGGTGTTATGGCGTTGCGCCGGGCGGCACGCGCGGTTCAGGCCGGAGATGCGGAAATTGTTGCCTGTGTTGCCGCCGATACCAATCAGATAGACAGTTTCCGGCAAACGCTTGTCGGGTTTTCCCGATTTTCGCAGGATGCGACCTATCCTTATGGTTTTGGCGGACCCAATGCCACATTTGCCCTGATTACCGATAACTTCATGCGGCAATATGGCCTGACCCGCGCAGACTTTGCCAAACTCTGTATTGCGCAAAGAACAAATGCGTTGTCCAATCCCTGTGCCCTGATGAAAAAGCCGCTGACATATGATCAGTATATGCAGGCCCGGGCGATTGCAGATCCTGTACATCTTTTTGATTGTGTGATGCCCTGCGCCGGTGCCGAGGCCTTTATCGTCACGACACCGGAAAAAGCCGGGCAAATGGGTCTGTCCACCGCGCGTCTTGCCGCGACAATAGAACGTCACAATGCCTTTGCAGAAGATGCGGTTCAGACCCGTGGGGGGTGGGCACGCGATATTGACGATCTGTGGCAGGCTGCCGGTTGTGGACCGCAGAACATCGATATGTTGCAGGCCTATGATGATTATCCGGTGATCGTTGCCATGCAACTGGCCGATTTGGGGTTTTGCGACAAACCAGCCTTGCCGGACTTTATCGCGCAAAATGATTTCACCCTGACAGGGTCTTTGCCCTTGAATACCAATGGTGGGCAGCTTTCTGCAGGGCAGGCTGGCGCTGCCGGTGGATTTCAGAACGTAACGGAAGGTTTGCGACAAGTCTTGCATTGTCCATTGGGGGAACAGGTGCCCCATGCAAGGCGGGCTTTGGTTTCGGGATTTGGCCTGGTGAATTATGACCGGGGTGTGTGCACTGGTGCTGCCATACTGGAGCAGGAGGTGTTGTTATGACCGCGCCATTGACCCCTCCCAAACGCAAGGACCCTCTGGTCAGGACCCGCGCCGGACACGTACCGCCAGAATTGCGCAGCCATGCCGCCAGGGCGATGGCGGTACGGGCGGGTCAGGGAAGGTTTGTGCTTCAGGTTTGCGACAGGTGCGCTGGCGTAACTTATCCCCCACGGGATTGTTGCCCCCGTTGTTGGGGTGAATTGAGCTGGAAGGATCAAGCCCGGGGCGCTGTTGTTATGGCCGAAACAACGGTGCGGGCAACGATTGACCTGTTTTTTCGCGAACATTTGCCCTGGCGGATTGGTTCTGTTCGGCTCGATGCCGGTCCGATGGCTATTGTGCATTTGCATGGCGACGTAAAACAGGGCGATCGCGTGCGGATGGAACTGCGACTTGATCGGGGTGGTGCTCCCGCACTGTTCGCCCTGCCAGAAAAGGAAACCCCGAACATGGCCGATGATGCGCAATTGCGCGAATTTTCTGCTGATCCCAAATTTCGCCGGGTTCTTGTAACCGATGGGCGCAGCCCGATTGGTCAGGTCGTGGCAGAGGCACTTTTGAAAAGTGGGGCGCAAACGGTGTTTTTGGGCAATGCCGAACCGTTGATGCGCTATCCAGGACAGGATCATATCGAAGCAATTGACGGTATTGAACCAGTTGCTTTGAACCTTGTCCATACACGCAGTTGTCAGGAACTGGCAGCACAAATGGGTGGCAGGATCGATATTATCGTTAATACAGCAGCCTTCGCCCGGCAGGGCGGAGTGGGCTTTGGCGGTAAACTGACCGACCTTCAAACAGGGTTGGATATTGAGGTTATGGGCCTGATGCGCTTGGCTCAGGCTTTTGCGCCTGCAATGTCCGGGCGGTCGGATGACGGGGTTAATTCAGCGGTTGCTTTTGTCGATATTGTTTCAGTGCATGGGCTGACGGGCAAAACCGGCTATGCCGGGTCCGCAGCAAGTGCGGCAGCACGTTTGTCGTTGATTGCCAGTCTGCGCGGTGAAATTGCCAAAGCGGGGATCCGGGTTATGACCGTTCTGACCGGGCCGGTTGACGATGAATGGCATCAAAATGTGCCGCTGCCAAAAACGGCACCAGAACAAATTGCCAAAGCCGTGATTGAAACACTGGTTAAGGGACAGGAAACCATCTGTGCGGGAGATATTGCCAGGGATGTTTTGTCCCGCTGGCAGTCCGACCCGTTATTGACAATTCGGGAGGAAAACCAATGAACCAACAATTGCTTTCGCGCCTGGCCAGCGCACTGACTTCGGGCCAAGTTCGCGTCATTGATCTCACCAACACGCTTAGCCCGGAATTTCCGGTCATCGTCTTACCTCCCGAATTTGGACAATGTATGACGTTCAGGATGGAGGAAGTGTCACGTTACAATGAGAATGGTCCGGCGTGGTACTGGAACAATATCTCGATGAACGAACATACAGGCACGCATTTCGATGCGCCTGCCCATTGGGTAACAGGTAAGGATTTGCCGTCAAATACCGTGGATGCCATTCCGGCCCAAAACTTTGTCGCTCCCGTCGTGGTCATTGATATCTCAACAGAATCTGCGGCAGATGCCGATTTTGTGGTAACACGGGACTTCCTGGAAAACTGGGAAAAGAAGAATGGTCCCATTCCCCTGCGGCACTGGATTGCTTTACGCACAGACTGGCACAAGCGCGTTGGAACACCAGAATATCTGAACCTTCAGGAAGACGGGGCGCACTCTCCGGGGCCGGATGCGGGTGCAGTGGAATTCATGGTTCATGAGCGCGACTGTGTTGGTCTTGCCGTTGAAACCGTGGGCACCGATGCCGGTCAGGCGTTTCATTTCAATCCGCCATTGCCTGCACATTCAATTTTGCATGGCAATAACCGGTTCGGCCTGCAATGTCTGACCAATTTGGATAAATTGCCCACCTTTGGTGCGATGATTGTTGCCTGTCCGCTTAAAATCGAGGGCGGTTCGGGCAGTCCTTTGCGTGTTATCGCACTGGTTGACGGAGAAGACGCATGAAGACGACCCTGATCACCGGTGGCAATTCGGGCATCGGGGCTGCAATTGCCGGGTTGCTGCTGTCCCGTGGTGAAAAGGTTGTGTCTCTTGGCCTGGAACTGCCCCGGGCAAAACATGAAAATCTGTTTGGGTATACTGCTGACCTGACAGATAGTGCCAGCACGGGACAGGTTGCAGCAAAGATTGCCGCCACCCACCAGATTGATGCACTGGTGCATAATGCAGGCATGATTCTTCCCAATCTGCTGTCTGATGCTGTTCCGGAAGATATTTTGACATTGGCCCAATTGCATTTGGCCGCGCCAATGGTTCTGACCCAGGCCGTGTTATCCGGTATGGAAGAGCGTGGTTGGGGACGAATTGTGTTTATTTCCTCCCGTGCGTCAATGGGCATGCCTACCAGATCGGCCTATTCGGCGACGAAGGCCGGTGTGCATGGCATGGCACGAACCTGGGCACTGGAACTTGCTTCCAGGGGAATTACGGTAAATGTCATTGCACCAGGTCCGGTTCTGACCGAAAATTTCTGGGGCATTGTCCCAAAGGATGGCGCATTACAGGAAAAAATTGCCAGTGGTGTGCCTGTCAAGCGTATTGGCACGGCAGATGATATTGCCAATGCCGCTGTTTTTTTTCTCGATGACAAAGCCGGTTTTATCACGGGTCAGGTGCTGTTCGTTTGCGGGGGAACCAGCCTCGGTGGTCAATCCATATAAACCAGCCGCGTGATTGCCCTGTTCGGGTTTGAGGCGTCATACCCTTTCATTCTGACGATGCGGGTCTGAATGTCGAATTGATCCCATGCAACCGGCAAAATTTTGCCGGTTTACGTCTTCTGGCCCAGAATGCGGATCATGGCCGGGAAGTCATATTCAATCTCGCAGGTTCGATATCCGCGTTTGCCATCCGGGGCGCAGAGCATTTGGTCATTTGACCATTGTCAAGGTGACGAAACTTCATTCGATAAATGATCGCCCGATACCGTTTTGGGGACAGAGCGGTTATCGAAATTTCAATCGGAGTGAGGTTCGTTCACATGTCGGAACGTCTGACAAAATCCGCCGCGCGGAATATTTTCTACGGCGGGACGATCTTCTTTCTGGTCATCTTTCTCGGGCTGACCCTGCAAAGTCACAATTACATCGTCACAACATCCACCAATGAGGATGAACTGACGTCGTCTGTTGTCGCGGGCAAGCATATCTGGGAACGCAATGCCTGCATCAATTGCCATACGATTTTGGGGGAAGGGGCCTATTACGCCCCTGAACTTGGCAATGTCTGGGTGCGGTATGGCGGCAAAGAAGACCCGGAAGGCGCGCGTGACTCGTTAAAAGCCTGGATGCAATCCCAGCCCAGCGGCATCGAAGGCCGACGCCAGATGCCACAATTCAACCTGTCGGATCAGGAACTGGATGAACTTGTCGATTTTCTGAAATGGACAAGCGAAATCAACACCCAGGGCTGGCCGCCAAACGAGGCGGGATAACACGATGCTGATCGAAACGAGGTCACAATGAAATATCAATCCCAAAAGGTGGCACTATATTACATATATGGTGCCCTGACATTGTTCGCAGCTCAGATTCTGTTCGGTGTTGTTGCGGGCACGGTTTATGTCTTTCCAAACTTCCTGTCGGAATTGTTGCCTTTTAACGTTATCCGCATGATCCATACCAATGCCCTGGTCGTGTGGTTGCTGATGGGGTTTTTCGGGGCGGCTTATTATTTGCTGCCCGAAGAATGCGAAACGGAAATTTATAGCCCGAAACTGGCGATTATACAGTTCTGGTTGTTCATGGCTGCGGCAGTTGCGGCCGTCGTCTCTTATCTTCTGGGCATTCATGAGGGACGCGAGTTTCTTGAACAGCCATTGGTGATCAAGGTTCTTATTGTCGTCGTTGCCCTGATCTTTCTGTATAATTCAACCCTTACCTTGCTTAAGGGGCGTAAAACGGCCATCTCGAATGTTTTGATTGTCGGGCTTTGGTTTGTCGCCTTGCTGTTTCTGTTTGCCTTTTACAATCCGGGCAACCTGGCCGTCGATAAAATGTACTGGTGGTACGTTATCCATCTGTGGGTCGAAGGCGTTTGGGAACTGATCATGGCGTCCATTCTGGCCTTTCTGATGATCAAGATGACCGGGGTGGACCGGGAAGTGATCGAAAAATGGCTTTATGTCATTGTGTCGCTTAGCCTGTTTACCGGCATTCTTGGCACCGGCCATCATTACCTGTGGATCGGAACACCCGGTTACTGGCAATGGATTGGCAATGTATTTTCCACCCTGGAAATTGTGCCGTTTTTCGCCATGGTTGTGTTTTGTTTTTACATGGTGTGGAAAGGGGGCCGGGATCATCCCAACAAGGCGGCCTTGCTGTGGGCACTGGGATGTTCGGTAATGGCCTTTTTCGGGGCCGGGGTGTGGGGTTTTATGCACACCATATCTTCGATCAATTATTACAGCCACGGCACCCAGATTACAGCAGCACACGGGCATCTGGCCTTTTACGGGGCCTATGTAATGCTTAACCTGGCAATCTTTACCTATGCCATGCCGTATTTGCGGGGCCGGGCACCCTATAACCAGCAGCTTAACATGTGGGGTTTCTGGATTACGACCAGTGCCATGGCCTTCATGACCTTTACCCTGACTTTCGCCGGGATCGTCCAGGTGCATTTGCAGCGGGTTCTGGGCATGGCCTATATGGAAGTACAGGACCAGATTCAGTTGTTCTACTGGATGCGGCTGGGGGCCGGGGTGATGGTTTTGATCGGTGTCACCCTGATTATCTGGTCGCTGGTGGTTGCGCCGCGCGTGCAACCGGCACGAGGTACGGTCCGCCAATCGGGCATATGACCGTAAACAAGGCAACGTGTCGCCGTCCATGCTCCCCTTGGTGATAGACACGTCGCAGACAATGGCCGGTTAACATGGGGAACCGGCCATTGTCTTTTGATCCCCCCTGCTTTGTCGGATAAATGCAAATGTCTGTTATTCTTAAAGACAGCCCTGTTGCCGATGATATTCCGTTTTATCATGTAACGGGCAACGAAGAACGCCTGTTTGAAACCGCTTTTGCGCAACATCTTCCCTTGCTGTTAAAAGGGCCGACCGGGTGCGGGAAAACCCGGTTTGTCAGCCATATGGCAGCCCGGTTGGGCGTGCCACTTTATACCGTTTCCTGCCACGATGATTTGACCGCCGCCGATTTGACCGGGCGATTTTTAATCAAGGGTGGCGAAACCGTGTGGGTGGATGGCCCGTTAACGCGCGCCGTGCGCACCGGCGGTATTTGTTACCTTGATGAGGTCGTCGAGGCCCGCAAGGATGTAACCGTGGTATTGCATCCCCTGACCGATGACCGGCGTATTTTGCCGCTGGACCGCACCGGCGAACTGTTGCAGGCCCCGCCCGGTTTCATGCTGGTGGTATCGTATAATCCCGGTTATCAAAATCTGTTAAAACAGCTTAAACCCTCCACCCGGCAGCGTTTTCTGGCAATGGAATTTGATTTCCCCGACCCGGAAAGCGAAACGGTGGTGATTATGCGCGAAACCGGGATCGACCGGGCCCGGGCCACCACGCTGGTGCGCATTGCAGGTAATATTCGCAAACTTTCGGGCATTGATCTTGAAGAAGCCGCATCAACACGCCTGTTGGTTTATGGCGCAACATTGCTGATGGCAGGGGTTGATTTTGATACTGCTGTTGGCGCTGCCATTATCGAACCCTTGTCAGATGATGCCGACATCAAGGCCGGGCTGCGTGAAGCGATCGCCATTATCCGGGGTTAGGAGGCGAAAATGAGCTTTGATTTTCTGGAATTTGAAGAACAGATCGGCATGATCTGGCACCGGCTGGCTTCTCGCAATCAGGAAAGCTATGTCGAATATAAATCCTGCGCAGTAACATTTGCCGAAATGCGTGGATTTTTACCAGTCATATTTCGTGCTCTTGGCGGTGATCCGGCACTTGAATTTGCCCGGATCGACAAACGGGTGTCGGCCCATCGCCTGAACTGGCGCCAGAAAATCGGCCTGGTTGACGAACAGATCGCAATGGCCGAAATGACGGAAATGGCCGTGAAGCTGCCACCGGAACTGTCGTTATTTCCGGCACAGGCGCTTAATCGCGATCTTTATATCTGGTTGATGGCGTGGTTTGCCGCATCGGCACGTCATCCGCTTCCTGTGCAGGCCACATCGGACGCGCTGGCGATGGATATTTTGCGGTTGCGTCGCGTCTGGCATATCGATAAGGCGATTTGCATTTTGTTTCCCGGCATTTTGGCAATGCGTAACCGGTTATATGATGCCTTTTTGCAGGTCCGTCCTGCCCGGGTTTTGCCAAAGGTTGAACAACAGGTTGAAGAATGCGTTTTAGCGATTTTACGCCCGGCCCGGACAAGCGTAAAACCTGATTTATGGCATTTTGTGACCTGCCCGCTGAATGAACTTGACGATATCGGAATGCTGCCAAAAACAGCGGAACGCCTGCAAAGCCGATATGCACCGTTTTTGCCGGTTCCGTTATGGGGTGATGTGTTTTTTACCGGCACGACGGTGCGAAAACACAATAATGATGACGAAGACGATATGGAAGCAGCCGACGGCGACCAGGACCGGAAAAAAAGTGCTCGCCGCCGTAAGAACGACCAGGCCGGGCGCGATGATCCGCTGGCACTTAACCGGTTCGAAAAAATTCTGTCGATTGCTGAAATGGTCAATGTGAACCGTCCGATGGACGATGAAGATCCTGACGATGCCAAAAAGGCCGCGAACGAACTGGAGGAAATGGAAGTTTCCGACTGCAAGCGTAAAACAGCAACCAGATTGCGTTTTGATCTGGATTTGCCGCCAGCAGGGGCCGAAGACGGGCGGATTAATGGGGAATGGGTTTACCCGGAATGGGATTATCGCCGTCAGGCGTATCGCCCGGATTATTGCAAAGTTATCATGCAGGGTGCCAGTGACGTACAGGATGATGCCAATCTGTGGTATCCCGATGAAACTGAACGCCGCCAAATCAGCCGTGTTCGTCGTCAGTTCGAGGCATTTCGCCCCCGAAACGAGATTTTGCGCGGCCAGTTGGAAGGCGCGGAGCTGGACCTGGAAGCTTTGGTGCGGGCCCGGTGCGACCAGAATGCTACGGGCGAATTAAACAGCCGCGTTTATCTGGATCATGTGCGTCGCGCGCGTGATTTGTCGGTTGCGGTATTAATTGATGTGTCATTATCCACCGACGCCTGGGTTAAGGATCATAGGGTGCTTGATGTTGAAAAACAGGCATTGTCGGTTCTGGCAAGCGGGCTGGATGCCTGTGGTGATGAATTTGGTATTTTCAGTTTTACCTCGCGCCGTCGCGACTGGGTGCGCATAAATGCCATCAAGGAATTTGCCGAGGAGTGGTCCCCCCGGTGTCAAAAACGTATTCAGGGATTGCGGCCAGGATACTATACCCGGTTGGGTACGGCGGTTCGCCATATGGGAAAGCTGTTGGCGGATCGGCCGCATCAGAACCGTTTGTTGCTGGTGATTACCGACGGCAAACCCAACGATGTTGACCATTATGAAGGGCGCTACGGGATTGAAGATAGCCGCCGGGCTGTCCGGGAATGCCGACGTGCCGGGCTGGGTTTGTTTGGGGTGACGGTCGATCACCAGGCGCAGGATTATTTCCCTTATATTTTCGGGGCGGCGGGCCATGCCATTGTTGGTGCACTTGAAAATCTGCCCGCCGCCCTGCCACGTATCTATCGGCAGCTTGTGCAATGACCCGCGATATGGAGAGCCCCCAACCGCCCGAACCGGAAACAGACGCAGATACAGGCAATTGGGGCGGTTTGGAATTTTTGCCGGGCCATCCGCTAATGTGGGTTCTGATTTTATCGGAACTTGTAGTGTTCGGGGCGTTTTTGCTGGTTTTTTCGGCGGTGCGGATATCGGATCCGGGTGGTTTTGCCGCTGACCAATTGCATTTAAGCCCTGTGGTCGGCGGGATAAACACAATTGTTTTACTGACCAGCGGGTTAAGTGCGGTTTTTGCCCTGCGTGCGGTCGAACAGGGAAAAATTGCATATTGCCGGTTATGGCTGGCGCTAACGGCTGTGTTGGGGCTGGTTTTTCTGATTGTAAAGCTGGCTGAATACGGGGCGAAAATTAATACCGGCTTCACGATCGACACCAGCACATTTTTCACCCTTTATTTTCTGATTACGGGGTTTCACGCCCTGCATGTCGTGCTGGGATTGGGGATTTTGGGGGTGGTCGCTTTGTGGCCCAGCCGGATCAATCTCGAAACCGGTACGGCATTCTGGCATATGGTTGATTTGATCTGGGTACTGGTTTTTCCAGTGATTTATCTGGTGCGGTGATGGCACATAAAATCATTTCTGTACGGATGGCGACGTGGGTCTGGGCGGTGGCAAGTGTTGCCACGATGATTGCCCTGGGGGCCAGCCTTGATCATTTACCCGGTCAGCATATGCTGCCGCTTTTTTTGCCTGTCGTCATTATCATGCTGGTGGCAAGTATCAAGGCCTGGCTGATTTTACGGTTTTATTTGGGGTTGCGAAATGCCCAGGGTAGCTGGGCAGGATTATTCGTCGCCTTTTTAACGGTGATTGTAATGGGTGTTGTTTCGGCACAGGGCGCAATCATTTTGATCGGCCAATAGGGGGGATCGTTATATTCCCTCAGCCGAAATAATATGGCGATTATCATGCCTGAAACCTGCGGCAAGGTCTTGCCAATTTGACATGGAACAAGTTTGCGGTGCCCGAATGATGTTAGACTAATTTTAGATTGCTTGTCGTCGTTTTCGCATCACGGACCATGTCATGACAAATAATATAGCGCGTATCGCCGATGTTCTTGGCGCAGCGCCTTATTTTCGCAGTTGGCCGACGCAAGATATCCTTGACCTGGCCGGTCTGTGCCAGTGGGTCCGGCTTGAGGCCGGCACTGCAATGATTGCGTCGGGGCAACCGGCTGAGGCCCTGTATCTGATTGTGAATGGCCATGTTGAGCTGTCTTTTGAAGATCGTGATGGCAAAAATGGCCTGATCGATCTTCTGGGCAATGGGCAACTGGTTGGTGAATGTGCGTTGGTCCCGGGCGGACTTTACGAGGTTTCGGTTCGGACTCTTGATGCGACCACCGCAATTCGCATTGACGGGCCTGGTTTTTCCAATTATTTGGCCGATCATTTTGACCGTGCCCTGACCATCATGACGGCAATCACCGAACGGTTATGTCAGATGTTACGACAGGCCGAAGAATTGAAATGCCGTTCAGCCGCCCAGCGCCTGGGGATTTATTTTCTGGCCGATGCCGTGGCAATTGACGGTGTATATGAAACGCCGCTAACCATTGAAAAATCGGCCTTGGCGCGCAAACTGGGCATGACCAGCGAAACCATATCACGGGCCTTGAAAAAACTTGCCGATGTCGGGGTGTCGCAGCATTCCAATGGGCATATTATCCGGATCGCCGATGCCGAAATGTTGTCGGAATGGTGCGGGCTTGCAGGCAACAAGGGAGACGAAAATGCGTTCAAGACCGCTGTCTGAAACGGAATATGATCTTGTTGCAACGGCACCGTTATTTACCGCCCTTGGCGATGACCGTTTTCGGGAACTTGCAGGTAAATGCCGGATCGAACATCGCGCTGCGGGCGATCATTTGTTTCGCGCAGGTGATATTGCGGCCAATTTGTACTTTTTATTGTCCGGTCAATTGCGCCTGGTCAAGATTTCGGCCCAGGGTGACGAAACGGTTATGCATTTCCTGACCCTCCCTGGTGCCTTTGCCGAGGCAATTTCGCTGGCCGGGCGGGCGTTTCCGGTAAATTGCGAAGTGATGGAAGAATGTGAAATTGTCGTCGTCCCGCGCGACGCCTGTATTGCACTTTTGCGCAGTACACCGCGGGTGGCAACGGATGTTCTTATTCGCCTGATTGAATGGGAACGTTTCCTGTTGGGCGAAATTTATCAGCTTCGTCATGCAAAACCGTTACAGCGGATTGCATCTTTTCTGATTGATTTTGAAGATCGTAGCAGTGAACAGCGACCGGATGATAATCTTACCGCTTATCCGGAAAAACGTCTGATCGCCAGTCGTATCGGTGTTACACCCGAAACATTTTCCCGGTCCCTGCGCAAGCTGGAGGCCGCTGGCGCAATTGCCAAGGGCCCGCATCTGAAAATTCTGGATCGCCGGGTTCTGGAACAGGCCGCCTGCAATACCGCGCCCTGAAATTCACCCGCCATCCTCTTGTCAGGTGAGGATGGCGGGGTAACCTTGCCGATATTGGCGGGCTTTAGTTGGTTACAAGGGCCTTGTGCGCCAGACACCAGTCCATAATATCATTCACGTCATTTGCCAATGGCTGGGCAAGGCCATCGGTAAATGTCTCAAATGCTTCGCGGTTAAGCGCATTTATCCCGGTGATTACCGGAATGCCGCGCATCAGCGCGTCGCCAATCAGGGTGCGAAAACCACGTCCTTCGGCTTCGTGTTTGCCAAATTTGTTCAGAACCAAAAAGTCAATCGGCGACCCGTCGGCAAACATGGTTTCAACGCTGGCAACTGCTGTTTCAAGCGCATTCGGGTCAAGACGGCACCCGTGCGATTCTGCCCCCAGATTTTGCGAAATACGCACGACCGGCCCTTTGGGCAGAACACGGACATCCATATCGCAATGATGGGTGCCGGGGCGATCAAAGTTGGTTTGAACAACGCCAGCCAGCCGAAAACCCTGTTTTTCAAGTTTGGTGGCAACCTGGGCCAATACCCTGTCCGTCCCCCCGCGTTCGCTGGAACTTATGAATGCGATTTCCATAATATCATCCCTTTTCTGACATCGTTATTCCGGGCGCATATCGATGCCCGAAATATCGGCATGGCTGACAAGATCGGTGACAAATTCGTTGGCGGCACGCGTCCATGCAGCTTTTTCTGTGGCTTCGGCAATGCGGGGTTTGGCATTTTCAAATGGCAATATGTCGCCCGGTGCTTTGGCATCAAGCCGCAATATGTGAAAGCCGAAACGGGTTTCAATCGGTTCCGGGGCGATGGTGCCCGGTTCTAACTGGTCGAGCATCCGGTCAAATGCTTCGACGGTTTCCCCCCGGCTGATTTGCCCCAGGCGACCGTCTGACTGGCGCGATGTACAGTCGCTTTCGTTGCGGGCCAGGTTTCGGAACTGGTCGGGGTTATGCGTAAGGATGCCCAATGCGGCAACCGCCCGGATGCGGGCTTTTTCGCGCGCAGGGGCTGTTTCATCGGCTGCAAACAGAATATGCGACGCCTCGTATAAGGCCGGTGCCCGGAACCGTTCGGGGTTGGCATCGTAATAGGCGCGTAACGCTGTTTCGTCCGGGGTGGTTTCGGGCAGGGCCTGTTCAAGCAAGGTCCGGATCAGCGCTTCGGTCTCGGTCTCGTTTTTACCGGGGCCAATATCGTGGGTGTTTGCATCAAGATTGCGCTTTTTTGCTTCTTGCAACAGCAAAGCCCGGATGGCCAGGGCCCGTGCGGCCCGACGCCATGCCAGGGCCTGTTTGCCCTGTGGGACATTGTGATTTTGCAGTTCTGCCGATACGTCACTTGCCGGAATCGTATCGCCATTGACCACGATATCGGGAAAAAATGCGTCGCTCATGATTTTACTCCGCCGGTTTGGTCAGATTGGAACGCGAAGGCCGTGGTGTGGTCGCGCGGCGCGGCGGCAGGGGAGTTTGACGGCGTGACCGAACCACCTGATAACCGGGACGCCAGAAAAACCGGACCGGCACCGACAGCATGTGCACCAGCCGGGTGAAGGGGAACAAAACAAAGATCGTCAGCCCCAGCACCAGATGAATTTTAAAGATCCATGCCACATCGGTAATATGGCTGGCAGCATTGGATTGAAGGGTGAAAATACCCTGTGCCCAGGCCATGAATTTGGTCATTTCATGACCATCAAGATGTTGTAGCGACACGAAAATAGTGCTGATACCCAACACAAGCTGGATAAGCAAAATGACCAAAATGCCCGTATCGGCAAAACTTGACGTCGCGCGAATGCGCGGGTCGGTCAGGCGGCGGTGCAACAGCATGGCACCGCCGCTCAGGGCCATAATTCCGGCAATGCCACCCGCAGCAACCGCCAGTATCTGTTTGGCACCATGGCTGATGCCCAAGGCGTCAAACAGTGCAATCGGGGTTAGCAAGCCCACAAGATGGCCGGCAAAAATCGTTAGCACCCCGACATGAAACAGAATTGACCCGGCAATCAGTTGTTTGCGGCGCAATAACTGACTGGAGGACGATTTCCAGGTGAAAGGATCACGTTCATACCGCGCAACGGAACCCACGATCAGCACGGTTAACGCGATATAGGGATAAACACCGAAAAGAAAATTGTGCATTGTGTTTTCCTTTACTTCAAACCGGTTGTCGCGTGCTGGGGCGAAGCGCGATCATCCATGCGGTTCAATATGTCGCGGACCTGGGGGCAATCCCCGTTGGGATCCGGCCCAAAGACGACTTCGCTTTCTTCCCAAACCGCATCAAGGGCGGCGAGATCATCGGGGTCGTCTTCAGTGATCGCCAAAAGTTCGGCAAGGGCGGTTTTGTTGGTTTCGCCAAGGGCAAGTTCGTTCAGGGCCTGAAAAACCCCGGCATAGGGACTGTCGCGCCGGGAAAGACGGTCGTGCAGGGCTTCAAGGATATGGGCCGCATCGGCCAGGGTTTCGCGCCCTTCATTTAGCGGACGGGTTGCCAGAAATTCCAGCAATACCGGTAAATGGTCGGGCAGTTCGGTGGTGGCGGGTTCAAATCCGCCCGCCCGATAGGTTTCAAGCAAATCAACCATTGCCCCGCCGCGGTCACGGCTTTCGCCGTGAACATGCTCGAACAGATTAAGCGACAGCGTGCGGGAACGATCAAACAGGGTCACAAAACGTTCCTGAAGGTCATAGATATCGGATGTCGCAAGCTCGGTTAACAGCGGCTCGATCTGGCTTATGGTGGCAGGCGACAGCAGTTTTTCATTGCGCAAAACAGGCACAATCTCTGCGCACGCGTCCTGAAGCTCCCGACCGGGATATGTTAACAGCGCCGAGAGGACCTTGAATGTCATGATCATCAGAATGCCTCCGAGGGAAGGGTCATCGTTTTCTTTTTGCCGCCACCAAACAGCGACGCCTGGCTGATCCCGCCCGAACAGCCATTGCCATCGGTAAAGCCGCAGCCTCCGCGCAGGTCATAGGCTTCTTCAACAACTTCGCGGTGCGTGGTGGGAATGACAAAACGGTCTTCGTAATTGGCCAGCGCCATGATTTTATACATGTCTTCTATCATCGCCGGGCTAAGGCCGACCCGGTCGGCAACGCCGGTATTGATAACGCCGTCAATGGTTTTGGACCGCATATAGGTGCGCATCGCCAACATGCGTTCCAGGGCCGAAATGACCGGGGCTTCGTCACCTGCCGTTAGCATATTGGCAAGGTAACGCACCGGAATGCGCAGGCTGCGGACATCGGGCATTTCGCCGTCATGGCCAATTTGGCCTGCTTCGGCGGCATTTTGAATGGGCGAAAGGGGCGGAATATACCAGACCATTGGCAAGGTGCGATATTCCGGATGCAGCGGGAAGGCCACTTTCCAGTCCATCGCCATTTTCCAGACGGGCGAGTTTTTGGCCGCTTCTACCCATGCCGCCGGGATGCCATCGGCAAGGGCCTGTTTTTGTATTTCCGGATCGTTCGGGTCGAGGAAGATATCAAGCTGGGCCTGATACAAATCTTTTTCGTTTTCAGTGTTGGCGGCACTTTCGATGGCGTCGGCATCATAAAGCATGACACCAAGATAACGGATCCGCCCGACGCAGGTTTCCGAACAAACAGTGGGATTGCCACTTTCGATGCGCGGATAGCAAAAGGTGCATTTTTCCGACTTGCCGGTCGACCAGTTATAATAAACTTTTTTGTAGGGGCAGCCTGAAACGCACATGCGCCAGCCCCGGCATTTTTCCTGATCGATCAGGACAATGCCATCTTCTTCGCGTTTGTAAATTGCACCTGACGGGCACGACGCCGCACAGGTCGGGTTCAGGCAATGCTCGCATAACCGGGGCAAATACATCATGAAGGTGTTTTCGTATTGTCCGTAGATTTCCTTTTGAATGCCTTCAAAATTGTAATCCTGCGACCGTTTGGAAAATTCGCCGCCCAGGATTTCTTCCCAGTTGGGACCGGAGGTAATTTTTTCCATCCGTTCGCCGGTGATTTTTGAACGCGGGCGCGCAGTTGGAAATGCCTGCATTTCCGGGGCGGATTTCAAATGGTCGTAGTCGAAATCAAACGGTTCGTAGTAATCGTCAATTTCAGGCAGCGACGGGTTGGCGAAAATATTGGCAAGGATGCGCCATTTCGCCCCCTGTTTTGGCTGAAGCTTGCCCGATTTGGTCCGTTCCCAGCCGCCATTCCAGCGTTTCTGGTTTTCCCAGTCATGCGGATATCCCATGCCGGGTTTGGTTTCGACATTGTTAAACCAGGCGTATTCAACGCCATCACGGCTGGTCCAGACATTTTTACAAGTGACAGAACAGGTATGGCAGCCGATACATTTATCAAGGTTCAGCACCATGCCGATTTGTGCGCGAATTCTCATTGTGCGGCCTCCTCGATGGCGGCGGGCTGGTCGAGCCAGTCCACGCGGTTCATTTTGCGAACGATGACAAATTCATCGCGGTTGGAACCAACGGTGCCGTAATAGTTAAAACCGTAACTTTGATGGGCGTAACCGCCGATCATATGGGTGGGTTTAAGGGTGGTGCGTGTCACCGAATTATGGATGCCACCGCGTTTGCCGGTTTTTTCCGACCCCGGGGTATTCACAATTTTTTCCTGCGCGTGATACATGAACAACGTGCCGTCCTTGATGCGCTGTGACACCACAGCCCGCGCCGTTAGCGCGCCGTTGATGTTGTAAACTTCCACCCAGTCATTATCGACAATCCCTGCTTTCACAGCATCGGTTTCGCTGATCCAGACAACAGGGCCGCCCCGGTTGAGCGTCAACATCAGAAGGTTGTCGGTATAAGTGGAATGGATGCCCCATTTCTGGTGCGGGGTAATAAAGTTCAACACCACATGGGGTTGCCCGTCACGCGCATCGGAATTGACTTCCCTGGTGACGCTCATGAGATCGACCGGCGGGCGGTAACAACACAAACCTTCGCCAAAGGCCCGCATCCATAAATGATCCTGATAAAGCTGCTGACGGCCCGTCAGGGTGCGCCACGGGATAAATTCATGGACATTTGTGTAACCGGCATTATAGCAAACGTCCTCGCTTTCGATCCCCGACCAGGTCGGGGACGAAATGATTTTACGCGGTTGGGCCGCAATATCGCGGAAACGTATTTTTTCGTCTTCCTTGGCGCGTGCCAGATGGGTGTGATCGCGCCCGGTAAATTTACCCAGGGCTTCCCATGCCTTGATGGCGACTTCACCATTGGTTTCCGGTGCCAGCATCAGAATGACTTCGGTGGCATCAATATCGGTGACGATTTTGGCGCAGCCTTTGGCCGGGCCTTCGGTCCATTCGCCGTTAAGGTCGCGCAGATGCTGTATTTCGGTTTTGGTCGGCCACGAAATACCTTTGCCCCCATTGCCCATTTTGTCGAGCAACGGGCCAACGGCCACGAACTGGTCATAAAGGGCGGGATAATCGCGTTCGACAGTAATATAGTTGGGGGCTGTTTTGCCTGGAATAAGGTCGCATTCGCCTTTTTTCCAGTCGCGAACCTGGTCCTGTGCGATTTCGGCCGGGGTGTCGTGCAGGATCGGCAAGGCAACGACATCGGTTTCCACGCCCAGAATTTCCGGCGCAACCTCGGAAAACTTTTTGGCAATGGATTTAAAAATTTCCCAGTCGGACTTTGATTCGTAGGCCGGATCAACCGCCGCCTGAAGCGGATGGATGAAGGGATGCATGTCTGATGTATTCAGGTCGTTTTTTTCGTACCAGCTGGCCGTTGGCAAAACGATATCGGAATAAACGGCCGTGGTGGACATGCGAAAATCAATGCAGACCAGAAGGTCAAGTTTGCCTTCCGGGGCTTTGTCATGCCAGGTGGCTTCTTTGGATTCAACGACGCCCTCTTGCCCCAAATCCTTGCCGAGAACACCATGATCGGTGCCCAGAAGGTGCTTGAGGAAATATTCATGTCCTTTGCCCGAAGATCCTAAAAGGTTCGAGCGCCAGACAAACAGGTTGCGCGGCCAGTTTTCCGGGGCATCGGGGTCCTCGCAGGACATTTTCAAATCGCCCGATTTCAGATTCTGGACGATATAGTCCTTAACATCGACCCCGGCGGCCTTGGCCAGTTTTACCACTTCAAGCGGGTTGGTGCGCAATTGCGGGGCGGATGGCAGCCAGCCCATGCGTTCGGCCCGGATGTTATAGTCAATCAGGCTGATATCCCAATCCCCGGCAGGGGCGGTTGGCGACAGGATTTTATCAGCCTTAAGGGTTTCATAACGCCATTGGTCAGTATGGGCGTACCATGCCGATGTCGCGTTCATATGGCGCGGCGGGCGGGACCAGTCCAGCCCAAATGCCAGCGGTTGCCAGCCGGTTTGCGGGCGCAGTTTTTCCTGGCCGACATAGTGGCTCCAGCCACCGCCAGACTGCCCGACACAGCCGCACATCACCAGCATGTTGATGATGCCACGATAATTCATATCCATATGGTACCAGTGGTTCAGACCGGCCCCCAGAATGACCATCGATTTGCCACGGGTCTTTTCTGCATTCAGGGCGAATTCGCGGGCAACCATCGTAATTTTTGCCGCCGGAACGCCGGTAATTTTTTCGGCCCAGGCCGGAGTATAGGGTATATCATCGTCATAGCTGTTGGCGACCCAGCCCCCTCCCAGCCCGCGATCCAGGCCATAATTGGCACAAAACAGATCAAATACCGTGGTGACTTTGGCCGTGCCATCGGCAAGCTCAACGTTTTTGACGGGAATGTTGCGGGTCAGAATATCGGGATGTTCGCATTTGACAAAGCTGTCGCTGGCGGCTCCGCCGAAATAGGGGAAATCAACCGCGGCAATTTCGTCATGATCCTGGTCGAGAATCAGCGACATTTTCAGGTCGATTTCGCGACCATCGGCACGGTTTTCCAGGTTCCAGCTACCGTCTTCGCCCCAACGAAACCCGACCGACCCATTCGGGGCAACAATGTTTCCCGATTTTTGGTCAATCGCCAGGGTTTTCCATTCCGGATTGTTGGTCGTGCCAGCTTTATTGCTTAGGTCATCGGCGCGCAAAAAGCGCCCGGCGATCAGTTTGCCGTCTTTTTCCTCCAGGCGGACCAGCATTGGCATATCGCTGTAACGGCGGCAATAATCTTCAAAATATTCGGCCTGCCGGTCCAGATGAAATTCACGCAAAATCACATGGCCCATTGCCATAGCCAGGGCGCTGTCGGTTCCCTGCTTGGGGGCAAGCCAGATATCGCCAAATTTGGCGGCTTCCGAATAGTCCGGGCAAATAACGGCCGACTTTGCCCCGCGATAACGGGCTTCAGTATAGAAATGGGCATCGGGCGTGCGCGTTTGCGGCACGTTTGATCCCCATAACAGCAAAAAGCCGGCATTGTACCAGTCGGCACTTTCGGGAACGTCGGTTTGTTCGCCCCATGTCATCGGGCTGGCCGGGGGCAGGTCGCAATACCAGTCATAAAAGCTCATGCACACACCGCCCAGTAACGACAAATAGCGTGAACCAGCGGCATAAGACACCATCGACATTGCCGGGATGGGCGAAAAGCCGAACACCCGGTCCGGGCCGTATTTTTGGGTGGTATAGGCGTTGGCGGCGGCAATAATTTCGGTGGCTTCGTCCCAGGTGGCGCGCACCAGACCACCCTTGCCGCGCATTTTGACATAAGATGCGCGCAAGATAGGATCATTTTGTAATGCGGCCCATGCCTGGGTGGCATTCATGGTCTGGCGCATTTTACGCCAGGCCCGCAAAAGCCTGCTGCGGATCAGCGGATGTTTGACCCGGTTGGCCGAATATAAATACCAGCTATAGCTGGCACCACGCGCACAGCCGCGCGGTTCGTGGTTGGGCAGGTCGGGGCGGGTGCGCGGGTAATCCGTTTGTTGGGTTTCCCAGGTAACAATGCCGGATTTAACATAAATTTTCCACGAACACGACCCGGTGCAATTTACCCCGTGGGTCGAGCGCACAATTTTGTCATGGCGCCAGCGATTGCGATAGGTATCTTCCCAGTCGCGGTTTTCACGGGTGACCTGGCCGTGACCATTGGCAAATGTTTCGAGTTCTTTGGACTGAAAAAAGTTCAGCCTGTCGAGCAGATGGCTCATTTTTCTCTCTCCTGTAGGCGGGGGCGTGGCAAGGCGGGATTTGCCAGCGCAGCATCAGCAGGGAACCGATGCCCCTTTGCGGGCATAGCAGGCCCAGGTAATGACGACGCAAATCGCGTAAAAGGCGGCAAACAGCCAAAGGGCAGCTTCGGGGCCACCGGTCAGCCCGATTGACGTGCCATAGGCCTTGGGAATGAAGAATGCGCCGTAAGCGGCAATCGCCGAGGTGAAGGCAATAATCGCGGCACTTTCGCGTTCGGCCTGTTTCAGGGTTGCTGCCTCGTTAAGGGTGGGCATCAAACGCGGGATTTCCTGGCGCATGATCGACGGGATCATTTGAAAGGTGGAGGCATTGCCAACCCCGGTCAGGAAAAACAGCGCCATGAAGCATATGAAAAAGCCCCGGAAGTCACCTGGTACATTTCCGGACGGCAGGTAGTGCAAAACGCCGATTACTGCCACGATCATGGCAATAAATGTCCATAAGGTGACACGCCCGCCGCCAAAACGATCCGAGATCCAGCCGGTGGCAGCGCGTGACAGCGCACCAACAAGCGGACCTAAAAAGGCAAAAGCCAAAACATCGACGCTGGGAAACTGGGTTTTCATCAGGAGCGGGAAACCGGCAGAATAACCGATGAACGAGCCGAAAGTGCCCGTATAAAGGATGCACATGATCCAGTTATGGCGGCGTTTAAGGATCACTGACTGTTCTTTGAAGCTGGCTTTGGCATCGGCAATATCGTTCATGCCAAACCACGCCGCGATAGAGCCGATAATTAGAAATGGCACCCAGATAAAACCGGCGTTTTGCACCCATAGCTGCCCGCCATCGGGAAGCGGTTGTCCTTCACCGCCCAGCACGCCAAAGACACTGGTGGTAATGGCCATCGGTACGGCAAACTGCATAACCGATACACCCAGATTGCCCAGTCCGGCATTTAAGGCCAAGGCATTTCCTTTGCTTTTTTTAGGGTAGAAAAAAGCAATATTGGCCATTGACGAGGCAAAGTTGCCGCCGCCCAACCCGCAAAGCAGGGCGAGGATCAAAAAGATATAATAAGGCGTATCGGGGGATTGCACGGCAAAACCAATACCGATTGCAGGCAGTAACAGCGAGGCGGTTGACAGGGTTGTCCACAAACGGCCACCGAAAATCGGAACCATGAAGCTGTAAAAAATACGCAAGGTCGCGCCAGACAAGCCGGGCAGGGCTGCCAGCCAGAACAATTCGCCTGTGGTGTAGTTAAATCCGATGGCAGGCAATTTCGCCACGACCACGGACCAGACCATCCAGACGGAAAAGGCCAGCAGCAGACAGGGAATGGAGATCCACAGGTTGCGAGTGGCAACAGAGGCCCCGGTTGTATGCCAAAAACCGCGATCTTCCGGGCGCCAGTCGGTCAGGACATAGCGACTTTGGCGGGTTTGAGTATTCATGATAATTTTCCTTTTAGCGCGCAGTTGGCCGCCCCGTGGCCGTGCTGGTGGAAACAGGGTTTGATCCGGAGGGGGAGACCGGAGCGTCCAGGGGACGGTCGGGCAGGTCGGAAAGATATATTTCGTCGGCAAGGGCCGGGTGACGGCGATGTTCCATCTTGCGGATCACGACATGCATCCACACCGTTGAAATTGCGACGATGGCAAATAACAGCATGAAAGGTGCCGTCCAGACCCCGGTCGCATCAAGCAGCATTCCAAAGGCCACCGGCAGAAAAAAGCCGCCCAGCCCACCAATCATGCCAACCAGACCACCAACGGCACCGACATGGTGCGGGTAATAAACCGGTATATGTTTGTAAACGGCAGCTTTGCCCAAACTCATGACAAAACCAAGCACGACGGTAATGGCGACAAAAACGGGCAAAGACATCCCGAATTCAAACGCGATCGGCCCGTGAATGCCCGAAATTGTATAGGCGGTTGTAGGATAGCTTAGAAAAAACAGGCAGATTAACGAGACGATGAAGGTAAGATACATCACCGCCCTGGCACCCCATTTATCCGACATCCAGCCGCCAAGAGCCCGAAACACAGACCCCGGCAGGGAATAAAGACCGGCAAACACGCCAGCCATTGTCAGTTCAAGGCCATATGCCCCGACATAATAGCGCGGCAGAAATGACGCCAGCGCCACAAAGCCGCCGAAAACGAAGAAATAATAGATCGAAAAACGCCATACCTGCATATTTTTGAGAGGGGCGAGTTGAGCACTGGTCGATACAGGGCCTTCACCGGAGCGTTTGCGTGCCTGGTGTATCGGGTCTGTTTTGGCAAACACGAAAAAAAGCACCGCGATGATTGCCAGTACAATGGCATATACTTTGGCCGTACCTTGCCAGCCTAAAGCAACGACAAGGAAGGGGGCGGCAAAATTGGTAACGGCGGCACCGACATTGCCTGCGCCAAAAATACCCAGTGCGGTGCCCTGATGTTCTTTGTCAAACCAGCGCGAAACATAGGCCACACCAACAATGAAAGATCCACCGGCCAGCCCAAGGCCAAGGGCGGCCAGCAAAAATACCGCATAGCTGTGAACGGATGTTAACAGCCAAACCGCAATGGCCGTAATCAGCATTTGCAACGGAAAAATGATCCGGCCGCCAAATTGTTCGGTCCAGATGCCCAAAAAAATGCGGCTGATCGACCCGGTAAGGACCGGCGTTGCCACCAGCAGACCAAACTGGGTATCGGTCAGGCCAAGTTCACCTTTGATTTTGACACCAATGATGGAAAAAATGGTCCAGACGGCAAAACATGCAGTAAATGCGAAAGTGCTTAGTCCCAGGGCGCGGCCCTGATCGGTGCGGGTTACTCCGTCGAGAGTATGCATTTTGATCCCCTCTTGTCCGTTGGCGCGATGTCTGTGCGCCCGTCGGAATGCAGTAATGCGTCAGAGAGAGGTGAAAAACTTGATCAGTATCAATTAATAATTTTCGATTTACAAAATAATTGATGATATGAAACATGACATGCCAAAGTAATCATAGCGTGATTTACTGTTAAATATATTTCGTGTACTTGATTGAATTATTTGTTATTTATACTTGATAATTATCAAGTTATAAGGAGGACGACCCCATGCGCCCCTCGGATGTGCCCGATTTACGGGATCTTGAATTGTTCCGCGAAATGTCGGAGGAACGATTCGATGAATTGATGCGCGGGGCTTATGTGCAGACATTTCCGCCAATGGTTGATCTGATCACCGAGGGCGACATGAGTGATTTTTTGCATGTGGTGTTGGAAGGGCGGGTTGAGCTGTTTGCCTCCTGGAATGGCCGTGAAACCACAATTGACACAGTGGAACCGATCTCGACCTTTATTCTGGCTGCAACGATCAAAGATGCCCCTTATCTTATGTCGGCACGAACATTGGAAAAATCGCGATTGATTTTATTGCCCTCGTCAGATGTGCGCCGGGTATTTGATGCTGATGGTGCCTTTGCGCGCAGCGTGGTGAGCGAATTGTCCGCCCGGTATCGGGCCGTTGTGAAAAATATAAAGAACCTGAAATTACGCAGTTCGATTGAACGGCTGGCAAATTACATTTTGCACCAATATGAAATACACGGTCAGGCCCCGGTATTTGATTTGCCAATTGAAAAACGCAAGATTGCGTCATTCCTGGGAATGACGCCGGAAAACTTATCCCGGGCCATTCGCGGCCTCAGGCCTTTTGGCGTTGAAATCGAGGCCCAGCATGTCACGATTGCCGAGCCTGATACCCTTCGGAACCTGGCAAAACCCAGTGCCTTGATCGATGAATCCGATGCCCCGTCAATGAGATAACCTTGTTCGCTGGTTCATTCTTGCGGCGGCAGGATGTTGTTTTATGTGGTTTCAGGCAGTCTTGTTGAAGGAAATATGTTCTAGCCGACGTCGGAAAAATGGCCAAAGTCAAGTGATACCATTTCGCGTGATCGATGACGGATAGGGGATTCCCAAACGGTCAGATATTTGATTCAATAGCCGCCAACCATAGGGAGGTTGGTGACGGCATCAGCAATTGCGCTTCGAGGTGATTTTACGGCGGCGGGGGTCCGGACAAGGACAGATCAAACAAAGCCCGGCAGGAGATGACCCGCCGGGCTTTGTGAATTGATTGGCGCTGACGGATCAGACGCCCGGTTTAACCGACGCACCGGTCTTAAGCGATTGAACCGCCGCATCGGCCAGTTCAAGGGCCTTCAAACCATCATGCCCGCTGGGGAAGGCAACGTTTTCGCCGCTCAGCATATTGCAGAAGGTTGTCAGTTCAAAGCGGTAGGCATCGGCATAACGCTGCATGAAAAAGTCCAGCAGTGGTTCGGTGGTATAACCATCGCCATTGGCAATCGTTACCGATGTTGCCCGGTGGTTTTCGGCCTGCACCATGCCCTTTGACCCGTGCACTTCAACGCGCTGATCATAGCCATAAGTTGCCCGGCGCGAATTGGTAATGACAGCCATTTTGCCGCTGGCCGTGCGTAGCGTTGCGGTTGCCGTATCGACATCGCCGGTTTCCTTGATCGCCGGGTCGGTCAGAACGGCACCAGTGGCAAAAACGTCGGTCACTTCTTCGCCCAGCAGAAAACGCGCCATGTCAAAGTCGTGGATCATCATATCGCGAAACAGGCCGCCAGAGCGTTTGATATAATCAACCGGCGGTGCCCCTGGGTCGCGCGAGGTGATTTGCACCAATTCAACATCGCCAACATTGCCAGCGCGGATTTCGGCATGTACACGGGCAAAGCTGGGGTCGAAGCGGCGGTTGAAACCAACCATCAGTTTGGCACCGGTTTCTTCCACCACCTTCAGGCACGCCCGGACACGTTCGGACGAAAGATCGACCGGTTTCTCGCAGAAAATCGCCTTGCCAGCCCTGGCGGCCAGTTCGATCTGATCGGCGTGAAGGTCGGTCGGCGTGGCAATAATGACGGCACCAATGTTGGCATCGTTCATAATTTCCTCGACCGAGGCGCGTTTGGCCCCGGTCAGGGCAATGGCAGCGTCGGCCGCAGCATCCACCGGGTCATATACCGCAGCGATTTTCGCATTGGGTACGCCCAGTACGGCTTTGGCATGGGTGATGCCGATACGTCCGGCACCGAGCAGTCCGATATTAAGCATGGCTATTTTCCTTAACCAAGGGTCGGCATGGTGAATTCAGGGTCGGTCCGCTGGCCGGTCGGCCACCGGGTGGTGGTGGTTTTAAGGCGGGTAAAGAAACGAACGCCTTCCATGCCATGCATGTGGTGATCGCCAAAGATTGATGATTTCCAGCCGCCAAAGGAATGGAACGCCATCGGCACCGGGATCGGTACGTTAATGCCCACCATGCCGACTTCAATATCCTGGCTAAAGGCACGGGCAACATCACCATCGCGGGTGAAAATCGCTGTGCCATTGGCATATTCGTGGCTGTGGATCAAATCAACCGCCGACTGGTAATCCGCGCGACGGACGATGGACAAGGCCGGGCCGAATATTTCCTCGCGGTAAATTTTCATATCGGGGGTGACGTAATCAAACAGGGTGCCACCAATATAATAGCCATTTTCATAGCCTTGCTTGTCCTGGCGGAAGGTGCGGCCATCAACAACAATTTTGGCCCCTTCGGCTTCGCCACTATCGATATAGCCACGTACCTTTTCTAAATGCTGCTTGGTGACCAGCGGCCCCATATCCGATGCCTTGTCCGACGCCGGGCCAATTTTAAGGGCCTGGATTTTCGGCACCAGTTTTTCGACCAGCGCATCGGCAACCGCATCGGTTACGGGCACAGCCACCGAAATCGCCATGCAGCGTTCCCCGGCCGAGCCATAGGCTGCCCCCATCAGGGCGTTCACGGCCATATCAAGGTCGGCATCGGGCATTATCACCATGTGGTTTTTCGCCCCGCCCAGCGCTTGGACGCGTTTGCCATTGGCCGTGCCGGTTGTGTAAATATATTTGGCAATCGGGGTGGAACCAACAAAGCTGATCGCTTTGACATCGGGGTTGTTCAACAGTGCATCCACTGCTTCCTTATCACCCTGAACCACGTTGAAAACACCGGCAGGCAAACCGGCTTCGGTTAACCAATCGGCCATCAAAAGCGATGCCGACGGGTCCCGTTCGGATGGTTTCAGGATGAAAGTATTGCCGCACGCCAGGGCGACGGGGAACATCCACATCGGCACCATGGCCGGGAAGTTAAACGGGGTAATCCCGGCAACCACGCCCAGGGCCTGACGGACGGAATGGCTGTCAACACCGGTGCCGACATTTTCGGTAAATTCGCCTTTGAGCAGGTGCGGGGCACCGGTGGCAAATTCCACCACTTCCAACCCACGGGTCACTTCACCCAGGGCATCTTCGTGGGTTTTGCCGTGTTCGGCACTAATGGCTTGTGCCATTTGGCCGGCGCGTTCCCACAAAATGGTTTTGAACCGGTCCAAAATGCGTGTCCGGCGCAGCGGCGGGGTTTTAGACCAGTCGCGCCATGCCGCTTTGGCGGCGGCAACGGCCTGATCAATTTCGGCGGTCGATGCCAGGGCAACGGTTTTTTCAGCATCCCCGGTGGCGGGGTTAAAAACATCCTGCGACCGGCCCGATGTGCCAGCAACATGTGCGCCATTAATGTAATGGGCAATCTCGGTCATGGGTAAAATCCTTTGGTTTTGGGCATTCGCGCCAGCTTATTTGCTGTCGCGCTGATAGATCCAGTCATGATCGGGGTGGTTCTGGAACCGCCATTTACGCATCGGCCCGGCCATGACATTAAGGTAATACATCTCATAGCCATAAGGTGATCCGCACGGGTGATGTCCCTTGGGCACCAGCACCACATCACCGCTTTGCACGGCCATGGTTTCGTCAAGCGCGCCGTCTTCGGTGAAAACCCGCTGAAAGCCAAAACCCTGTTCGGGGCTCAAACGGTGATAATAGGTTTCCTCAAGATAGGTCATCTCGGGGAAATTATCTTCATCGTGGCGGTGCGGCGGATAAGACGACCAGTTGCCTTGCGGGGTGAAAACCTCGGTCACCAGCAGGCTATCGGCCACATCCGATTCCTCCATCGCAATCGGATGGATATATCGGGTATTGGCCCCTTTGCCGCGTTCCACCATTTGCACGTCGCGAATAACACGGGCAGGGTAATTGCCTTTGCCCGGTGCCGTGCAAACCGCAAGGGTGCATTTGGTGGTGGCCTGTGCTGTCCAGTTACTGTCATTAGGGGCATAAACGCAGTGGGGTGATTTGCGTTCAAACACACTCATGCGCTCGCCAAGCTCGCCAAAGTTTTGGTCATTGACCGAAATATCGGCTTTGCCCTCCACCAGTACCAAAATAACTTCGCGATCATTGGTGGGCTCAGAAGCGGTTTCGCCCGGTTCAAGGTGATAAAGCCCAAAACCGACATAGCCCCAATTGGCTGATTGCGCGGTAATGTCATGCACCTTGCCGTGGGTGCCGGTGGGTTTGCGTAGAAGGTCGGCCATCAGGCGTCTCCTTTGTCCAGTCCGGTTTCTTTGGCCATCGCACGCAGTGATTTAAGGCCAAGGGTTTGATATTTCAGCGGGTTGCGTATCGCAGGGTCCTGTTCTGCTTCAATCACCAGCCAGCCGCTATAGCCATGTTCGGCGGCAATTTTCAAAACCGGTTCAAAGGCAACTTCGCCTTCTTCGTCACCCGGAACGGTAAATACGCCGCGGCGCACCCCTTCAAGGAAGCTCAGTTTCTCGCCTTCAACTTGCTTGCGAATGACGGGGCGTACATTTTTGCAATGAATATGCCCAACGCGATCCATGTATTTTTTTGCCAGTTCTTCGGGGTTCGCACCGCCAAACAGGGCATGGCCGGTATCAAGCAGCAAATGGGTAGCAGGGCCGGTATGGGCCATGAACGCGTCAATTTCATCGCCACTTTCAACAATGGTGCCCATATGATGATGATAAACCAGCGTCACACCCTGATCGGCGCAATATTGGGCAATGGCCTCAACATCGGCGCCAAATTTCGCCCATTTCTCGGCAGGCAAAACCGGGCTGTTGGCAAGGGGCATGTCATCATTGCCGTGAATGGCATTGGATGTTTCGCACACAATGCACACCTTGCAGCTCATGGCCTTTAACAAATCAAGATGCGGTTGAATGGCCTTTTTTTCGTCTTCGACCGAATGGGCCAACAGGTTTAACGAATGCCATCCCGAAACAAATTTCAGGCCGTTTGGCACTAGCACGGCTGCAAGGGCGGTGGGGTCGGTCGGCATTTTGTGGCCTTTTTCAATGCCGTCAAAGCCGATTTCCCCTGCTTCGCGCAGGCAGGTTTCCAGCGAAATATCTGCGCCGAGGGTCTGGTCGTCGTCGTTGGACCACGCAATAGGGTTGGTGCCGTAAAGGATCATGGGGGCTTAATCTCCGGGGCGCTGGTTTTTCAGCGCGTTTTGGTAATTTTTGTGGGCTTCATTTACACTGGGGCGCACCGAAACCTCGGGTATGGCAACGTCCCACCAATTGCCACCGGCCTCGGTTGAGGGCAGGGGGTCGGTATCAATGACAATGGCATAGGATTTATCCGCCGCACGCGCGCGGACCATTGCCTGTTCCAGTTCGGCAATCGAGGAAACCTTTTCGGCAATTGCCCCCATTGAGGCGGCATGGGAGGTAAAATCAATCGCCGATGGTTCAACATGGCGGGCGGTATCAAGCAGGTTGTTAAAACTTGCACCACCCGTTGCCATTTGCAGGCGGTTGATGCAGGCAAAACCGCGATTGTCCAGAATGACAGTGATAATTTTGTGGCCCAGCATCACGCTGGTCGCCAGTTCGGAATTCATCATCATGTAGGACCCGTCGCCAACCATCACGACAACATCCTGATCGGGCCGGGCCATTTTAACACCCAATCCCCCGGCAATTTCATAACCCATGCAACTATAACCATATTCAACATGGTAGCCATTCGGTTTTGCCGTTTTCCAAAGCTTGTGCAATTCGCCGGGCAGGCCGCCTGCGGCACAAACGATAATGCCGTCTTCATCCAGGCTGCGCTGAACCGCACCAATGACTTGCGCGTCGGTTGGCAGGGCATTGCCCTTTGGCGTTGTCGTTGCGGCATCCACGGCGGCAATCCATTCGGCTTTCAGATGTGCATCAGGGCGTTTTGCACAATAATCACCCAGCGCGTCTGAAAGGTCGCTTAGCACGATTTTGGCGTCGCCGATCAGGGGCAGGGCATTGTGTTTGCTGCCATCAAAACCGGTAATGTTTATGCCCAGAATGCGGCGGTCGGGGTTTTTAAACAGCGACCAGCTACCGGTGGTGAAATCCTGCAAACGCGTGCCAATGGCAATGATCAGATCGGCGTTTTCGGCAACGCTGTTGGCACTGCTGGCCCCGGTCACACCAATGGAACCAAGGTTAAGATCGTCATCCCACGGCAAGGCCGATTTACCGGCCTGGGTTTCACCAACGCCCATGCCATGTTTGTGGGCAAAGTCGCGAAGGGTTGCGCAGGCATCGGCATAATGCACGCCGCCCCCGGCAATGATCATGGGGTTTTTTGCGGCCTTGATGGCGGCAACCGCAGCGGCCAGCTCATCCAGATCGGGGCGCGGGCGGCGCGGCTTCCATGTTTTGGGGGCAAAGAAACTTTCCGGCCAGTCATAGGCTTGTGCCTGCACATCCTGGCAAAAGGCCAGTGTTACCGGGCCGCAATCGGCGGGGTCGGTCAGGGTTGCCATGGCACGGGGCAGGGCGGTTAATAAATGTTCGGGCCGCGAAATGCGGTCAAAATAACGGCTGACGGGTTTAAAACAATCATTGGCGCTGATTGTCGCGTCACCAAAATCCTCGATCTGTTGCAAAACCGGGTCCGGGGCGCGGTTGGCAAATACATCGCCGGGGATCAGCAAAACCGGCAGCCGGTTGACATGGGCCAGGGCCGCAGCGGTCACCATATTGGTGGCACCGGGGCCGATGGAGGTCGTAACTGCCATTGCGCGTTTGCGGTTCGATGCCTTGGCATAGGCAATGGCGGCATGGGCCATGCCTTGTTCGTTATGCGCGCGCCATGTTGGCAAGGCATCACCAATGCCGTGCAGGGCTTCGCCAATACCCGCCACATTGCCATGGCCGAAAATCGCCCAGCAACCGCCAAAAAATGGCACGTCATCGGCGTTATATTGTACAGTCAGATACCGCACCATGGCCTGGGCGGCTGTTAAACGGATGGTCTTCACGCCGTTCCTCCGATGTTTTTGCGTGCCTGGTCCCATGACTGGCACAGGGCACGGTATTTGTCCGCCATCTGGGTGGTGGCGGTTGCATCATCTATGGTGCCGGTCAGCCAGTCGCGCGCGGTGGCGGTAAAAATCGTCCGTCCCACGGCAAACCCGCGTACCAGCTTGTGGCGGGCGGCGGCCTCGAAACTGGCGGTCAGTTCCTCGGTCGGGGCTTCAAGCCCCAAAACAACCACACCACGGCAATAGGGATCATTGCGCGAAATGGTGTCACAAGCACGACGCCATGCCGCATCGCTTTTCATCGGTTCCAGTTTCCACCAGTCGGGATAAACGCCAATGTCATAGAACCGTTGAATGATTGTTGCCGTTGTCTGATCATCGCATGGCGCAACCTTTGAGGGAATGATCTCGAGCAAAAATTCCAGCCGATTTGCGCGTCCGGCATCAAAAAGGCGTAAAATGGTTTCTTCCTGCTGGGCTTTCATGTCGGCATCATCATCGGGATGATAAAAACACAGAACCTTGATCACGTTTTCCACCGGCCATTCTGCCAGTTTGCTGCCAAGGTCCGGGCCGATTTCAAGCTGCAACGGGCGCGATCCGGGCAGTTCAACCGGTCGGCCAATCCATAATCCTTGCCCGGCGGCGGCATAAAGCGCATCGCGGCCCAAACGGCCATCGCATAACAGGCCATAACCGGATTTGCCTTTGGCTACGGTTTCAACCGCGCTCAGGCACAGTTTCTTAAACGGACCAATTTTATCACGTGATACGCCCAGTTCATCGGCCATGTCTTCCAGTTGCATGCGGTGGTCAAAGGCAAATACCCGCATTTCGGGCCAGTCACTCGTGCGGTTGGTGGCCCAATGAACCTGTTCAAGTTCCGCATCATGGCGCAATGCCGGGGTTTTCATGCCGCGTTTAAAGAAAAACTGCAATTCTTCCCAACTGGGATAGGCCGGGGTGCAGCCGTGGCGCGACACGGCAAACGCCCCGCAGGCATTGGCATATTTAAGGCTGGTTTGCCAATCCTCGCCGGTCAGCCAGCCTTTTAACAGGCCCGACATAAACCCGTCGCCCGCCCCCAATACGTTAAAAACATCCACCGGAAAGCCGGGGCCGGAAATACCGTCATCCAGACTGTTGCCTATATCGCCACTAAAGGCCGAAGCCCCCATCGGGCCGCGTTTGCACACCAGCGTTGCGGTTGAAAGGGCGCGAACGGCGCGCAACGCCGCCAGCGTATCGGTGGTGCCGCCAGCAATGTGAAATTCTTCCTCGGTGCCGACGATCAAATCAAACAGGGCCAGGGTGGCCTGCAATTCGCTGGTGACCTTGGCCGAGGCGATAAAACGGTTTTCCCCGTCGCCATGCCCCGAAAGCCCCCACAGATTGGGGCGATAGTCAATATCAAGGGCGGTTTTGGCCCCGTTGGCCCGGGCCAGCTTCAGGGCCTTTAACACCGCAGCGCGCGTGCGCGGATGTGATAAATGTGTGCCGGTAACGGTTACACAGCGGCTGCTGGCAATATAGTCCGGGTCAATATCGTCTTCGCACAGCGCCATGTCGGCACAGTTTTCGCGGTAAAATATTAGTGGAAACTGTTCCTGGTCGCGAATGCCCAGTAACACAAGGGCGGTCAGGCGTTCGGGGTCGGTAATCACCCCTTGCACATCAACGCCTTCGGCCACCAGTTGTTCGCGAATGAACCGGCCCATATGTTCGTCGCCCACCCGGGTGATCAGGCCCGATTTAAGGCCCAGCCGGGCGGTGCCGCACGCCATATTGGTGGGGGACCCGCCAATATATTTGTTGAAGGATGCCATGTCCTCCAGGCGGCCGCCAATTTGCGCTCCGTACAGGTCGACCGATGATCGGCCGATGGTAATGACATCCAGGGTCATCAAATGGTTCCTCCCAGCGATCCTTCAAGTTCGGCCAGTTCCTGCCCGCCTGCCATCAAATCCTGCAATTCTTCGGGTTTGATGTCGCCGCGCATGGCGGTGCCATGGGTTTGCCCGCGATTAAGCACGGTAAACCGGTCGCCAACGGCCATGGCATGGCGCACATTGTGGGTAATAAACACAACGCCGATCCCGGCTTTGCGCACCCGGTCAATCGTGGCAAGAACGTTTGATGTTTGTCGCACGCCAAGGGCCGATGTCGGTTCGTCCAAAATCAACACTTTGGCCCCAAAATGAACGGCACGGGCAATGGCAACACTTTGCCGCTCGCCGCCCGAAAGGGTGCCAACCGCCTGGTCGGCTTCGCGCAGGGCTATACCCATGCGGGCCATTTCTTCAAAGGTAATGCGGTTTGCTGTTTTGAAATCGATCCATTTAAACGGGCCAAACCCCTTGCGCGGTTCGCGTCCCATCCAGAAATTGCGGGTGACCGACATCAGCGGAATCATCGCCAGATCCTGATACACCGTAGCAATCCCGGCGGTCATGGCATCGCGCGGGTTGTTGAAAATGGTATCCTGACCATTAACGCGGATCACACCGCCGGTCGGCTTGTGCACGCCCGACATGGTTTTAATGAAGGTCGATTTCCCGGCACCGTTATCGCCCAGCAGGCAGTGGCATTCACCGGCATAAATATCAAAGGACACACCACCCAGCGCAATCACGGGGCCAAAATTCTTTTTGATGTTGTCCATTTCCATCAAGGGTGTTGCCATCACCGTTCTCCTGTAATCATGCGGCGGATATAGGTGTTCATAATCACGGCCAAAATCAGGATCGTGCCCAGAAACACCCGGAACAACGAACTTTCGGCCCCGGCAAAAAACAGTCCCTGCTGCACAACCCCAAATATCAGGGCCCCCAACGCCGCCCCGATGACAGAGCCATACCCACCGGTCAAAAGGGCGCCGCCGATAACCACACAAATGATGGCTTCAAATTCCTTAAGCAAGCCACGGTCTGCCGCGGCCGAGCCAAATTCCATCACCTGGCAGGTGGCAAAAACAGTGGCGCAAAAGGCGGTGAACATGAACATCAGGATTTTAACCCGGTCGACCGGCACGCCAACATAACGGGCTGCTTTGGCGTCCCCGCCTGCGGCGAAAATCCAGTTGCCAAAACGGGTACGGGTCAGCAGGAAGTGGCCAAAAATAACCAGCACAATCGCCCAGACCACCAGCATCGGAATGCCTTCAACAATCGGCTGTCCGGTGCGTGTGCCACGGGTAAAGGTGCCAACCCAGCCCATATCGCCAAACCACTGGAACAAATCCTTGAAAATCACACCGCCAAACAAAAAGGCCAGCGGGTCGCCCACGGCGGCTTCTTTGACGCCGCCAATAATGGTTTGGCGGGTGGTGGTGATCGATAACCAGATCGTTAGGCCACGCAGAATATATAAAAATGCCAAGGTCACGATAAAGCTTGGCAAGCCGGTTTTGATCACCAAAAACCCGTTTAATGCGCCAATTGCCATCGCAACGACAAAGGCAGCAATGATGGCGGCCCATACCGGCCAGCCCATATGCACGGAAAGAATGGCGATGACCACACCGGAAAAACCGATCATGGAGCCGACCGAAAGATCAAATTCGCCGGCAATCATCAACAGGCAGGCACCCACGGCAATGATGGCAAATTGTGCCGAAACCACGGTCCAGTTTTTGATGCCTTCGGGCGCGAACATGCCGCTGTCGCCTGCAATCATCAAAAAGAACACAAAAACCAGAATTGCGCCGCAAATCGCGCCCAGTTCGGGCCGGATCATGGCACGACGAAGGCTTGAGACTTGCTTTAATCGCTCGTCCGTCATGGCATTACTCTTGTATTTTGGGAAGGGAGAGTTGCCAGGGGGCGGTGGCGTGCACGCACCCCCTGGCGGGAAGAAGAAGGTTCAGGTCTTAGCGATATTCGCCCGCATATTTTTCCACCAGACCGATATTGTCTTTGGTGATGAAACCCGGGCCTGAATTGATGTCGCCTGACGGCAGAACCCCATAACGGACATAGTTGGTCAGGATCACAACTGGCAGATAGCCTTGCAGGTAGGGCTGCTGGTCAATCGCAAAGTCGATATCGCCTTTTTTAATGCCATCGGCAATTTTGGCCGACAGATCGAAGGTGCCAAACGGAATGGCACCGTTCATGCCCAGTTCACGCAGGGCATCCAGGGTCGGTTCAGCCGAATTCGGGCCAAGTGCTAAAACAGCGCCAACATCCTGATGGGCATTAAGATAGGCCGAAACTTTGTTTTTCACTTCCGACGGGTCCATGCCGGTATCAATCATCTGGTCGCCCAGTTTGGTGCCAATGGCATCGGCAAAGCCACGGCACCGTTCAACCGATGCCGGGTTGGTGATGTAATGGTTCACACAAACAAATGATTTAACACCTTTGGCGGCCATGCGTTTGCCTGCGCCAAAACCGGCATCATATTCGGGCTGGCCGACATGCATCAGCGCGCCAAGCTCGTGCGATTGTTCGATCGTACCGGAATTAATCGTGATAACCGGGATGCCTTTGGCAATCGCATCTTCAACCGGGCCTTTCAGCACGTTAAAGTCGGCGATGGTCACAATGATGCCATCGGGGTTGGATGCAGCGGCCTGCTGAACAATGCGGGCCATATCGGCAAGGTCGCCGGTCGGCGGGTTGCGGTATTCAACATTGACGTCCATCTGGTCGCCAGCAATTTTGATGGCGTTTTTGATCACGTTCCACCAGCTATCGGAATCCGGCGCGTGGCTGATCAGGACAAAATTTTCCCCTGCGGCCTGCGCGCTGGTGGCAGATGTGGCCAACCCGGCAAATGCCACGGTTGCGGCGGCAATCGCGGTCAGTGTCTTTCTCATTTTCATCTTGGTCTTAGCCTCCCTATCGGCTTTTGGTCGAAACACCTTGGTAGGATCGGTGCGATGGTTCTGTGCCGTTGTCTCGGCATTTTGCTTTACGGCTTCTTGTTGCGGCGGACCGCTTGGCAAAAAAGGAAAGCGGTTGGCTTGCCCTTTCATGTTTTCAGATAGAATTTTTATTCCATTAAAAATGAAATGCAACAGAATTTTCTATTTTTCTGTTTGATCACGTCGCGCCCCAATTGCAACGGCAAGGGAAATCGCCAGCGACAGCGTGGCTGAAAGGGCGCGGAACGCCCCGACATCGACCTCGGTGACATGCAAGGTCAGGGCGCGTAATTTCTGAAGCGGGCTGGTGATGGTATCGGTTATGGCAATGACTTCATTGCCGAGTCCGCGGGCATATTGTGCCAGTTCCACGGTTTCCTGCGAATAGGGGGCAAAGGTAATGGCAATGAGAACATCGCCTTTGCGAATGGTGTGGCGGTGGTTCAGCTTGCCAACCCCGTCGTGGAAAACGGCGGGAATATCCATTTTTTCCAGCGCATAGGACAAATAGGACGCCACCGGAAATGCCCGGCGCAGTCCGATGATGTGGATCATGGGCGCATGGGCCAGCAAATCTACGGCCTGTTCCAGTGTTTCGGGGTCAATCGAGGATGCCAGATTTTCCAGCGACAGCCGCCCGGCCTCGACAAATTCGGCCAGCAAGGCCGACGGGCTGTCGGCCCCGGATGCCTTTAAATTATCCAGCCTTGTGGCGTAATCCGGCCATTTCAGGGCATAGGTTTCGCGAAACATTTTTTGCATGTCGCTAAAGCCTGCAAAGCCCATCAACTGGCAAAACCGCATAAAGGCCGATGGTTGCACACCGGCAGCAGCCGAAAGTTCGGCCACGGTTGAAACCGCAATGCGGTCGGTGTTTTGGGCAATGTAATCGGCACATTGGCGCAGGCGTTTGGGCATGGATTCGGAAATGTCGAGCAGGCGGTGATTAAATTCTTCCAACGAAACGGGGGCGGTTTGATCGCTCATGGCGTGCCTTTTTTGTTTTTTCTTGACGAATGACATGTTCCATGGTCATCCAGATTATAGAACAAAAATTCTATTTTTATTTGGGCGAGGAGTCTAGGAAAATGAGCAGCATTGGCGTAGGCCTGATTGGAACCGGTTTTATGGGCAAGGCCCATGCGCTGGCTTATGGGGCCGCAAAGGCGGTTATGGGCGATGTTCCCGACATTCGAATGGAAGTTTTATGCGAAACGCCGCTTGATAAGGCACAAAAAATGGCCAACCAGTTTGGCTTTGCCCGCGCCACCGATAACTGGCGAGATTTGCTGTCGGACCCGGCAATTGATGTTATGTCCATCACCACGCCCAACATGCTGCATCACGAAATGGCGCTGGCCGCCATTGCTGCAGGCAAACATGTGTATTGCGAAAAACCGCTGGCCTTAACGCTGGATCAGGCGCGCGAGATGCGCGATGCCGCCGCCAAATCCGGGGTGAAAACCATGGTCGGCTATAACTATATCCATAATCCGGCCTTCACCCATGCCTGCCGATTGGTTAAATCCGGCGCGATTGGCCGGGTGGTGCATTTTCGCGGCTGGGTGGATGAAGATTATCAGGCCGACCCCAACCTTACCTGGACATGGCGCAGCACCATTGCCGATGCCGGTCTGGGGGCCTTGGGCGATATGGGCTGCCATTTGGTATCGATGACCTATGGTTTGCTTGGCCCGGTCAACAGCCTGATTGGCGATATGCAAACCGTGCATGAAACCCGCCCGCTGGCCGATGGCACCGGCCATGCCCGTGTTGAAAACGAAGATACCGCAACGGCGCTGATCCGCTTTGAAAGCGGTGTGCAAGGCAGCATTTCAACATCACGTTCGGCCTGGGGGCGAAAAAGCCGCCTGGCTTGGGAAGTTCACGGCAGTGAAGGCATGATCTGTTATGATCAGGAACGCATGAACGAATTGCAGCTTTATCAAAATACCGGCAACCCGGCCGAGCAGGGCTTTAAAACCATCCTCACCAGCCCGCATCACGCCCCCTATGGCAATTTCTGCCCCGCACCGGGCCATCAGCTAGGCTTTAACGACCTGAAGGTTATTGAATGCGCCACCTTCCTGTCCGCCCTTGCCAAGGGCGAGGATGCCTATCCCAACTTCAACGATGCCTTTGAATTTGAAAAACTTATTCATGCGGTGGCGGTGGCGGCGCGCGAAGATCGCCGGGTCATCGTTGCTGAATTTGGCTAACGGCAAATATCAGATGGGGTGACGTAAAAGAACACCCCGTCTGTTTTTCATGCACATTCATTGCACGGCCAACCCTTCAAAATCCTTCAGCACGTTTAAAACGATCGATGTTTTAACGTGCTGAACCGAATCATGGGGCAACAGCACATCATTCACAAAGCGCGATAAATCGTTCAAATCGCGGGTGACGACTTTCAAGTGATAATCCATTTCCCCGGTCAGGGCATAGGCCTCTAACACCTCGGGCAAATCGGCCAGTAACTCGCCAAACCGTTTGGCGTTATCGCGGTTATGGGTCGCCAGTGTTACCGAAATCACCACCATCAGGCCCAGCCCCAGCTTTTGTCGGTCAATCGCGGCGTGGTAGCCCGAAATATAGCCTTCGGCCTCCAGCCTTGTGCGTCGGCGCGAGCATTGCGAGGGTGACAGGGCAATGCGATCTGATAGCTCGTTATTGGTCAGGCGGCCATCCTTTTGCAGTTCAGCCAGTAATTTCAGGTCCATTTTATCGAGATGCGTCATATATGCGCCATTTGATATTTTGATGCGTGTTTCGTGCAAAATACTGACAAATCACTCCAAGAATGCAAGCACATTGTGCGCCATTACGGGCAAGATTGTGAGAACTTCATAATTAGACAAATACAAAATCAGGAGACTTCCCATGGGTCCGTTCCCGCACGATGCGCCGCGCGCCACCATTAGCGATGAAAACCCGGCTGGCACCGACGGGTTCGAGTTTGTAGAATTTGCACATGATGACCCGGAAAAACTTGCAGTGCTGTTTGACCGCATGGGCTATGTGCCGGTTGCCAAACATAAAAGCAAAAACATCACTGTTTGGCGGCAGGGTGATATTAACTATATCGTTAATGCCGAACCCGGTTCGCATGGCATGAAATTTGTTGAAAAGCATGGTCCGTGTGCGCCCGCGATGGCATGGCGTGTGGTGAATGCGCAACATGCCTTTGACCACGCGGTGGCCAAGGGCGCCGAACCTTATTTGGGGGATGATAAAACCCTTGATGTGCCGGCCATTGTTGGTATTGGCGGGTCGCTTTTGTATTTTATTGACCGATATAACGATACCGGTTCGGCCTATGGCGCCGAATTTGACTGGATCGGCGAACGTGATCCGAAACCCGAAGGGGTTGGTTTTTATTTCCTCGACCATCTGACCCATAATGTCTATCGCGGCAATATGGACAAATGGTGGGATTTTTATCGTAATCTGTTTAACTTCAAACAGATTCATTTCTTTGACATTGCCGGTAAAATGACCGGGTTGGTCAGCCGCGCCATTACCTCGCCCTGCGGCAAAATCCGCATTCCGTTAAATGAATCGACGGATGATAAAAGCCAGATCGAGGAATACCTTAAAAAATACAATGGCGAGGGTATTCAGCACATTGCCGTTGGCACCGATGGCATTTACGAAGCCACCGATAAACTGGCCGCCAATGACCTTAAATTCATGCCCGGTCCGCCGGAAGTGTATTACGAACAATCGTTTAACCGCGTAAACGGCCATGACGAGCCGATAGAGCGCATGAAGAAACACGGCATTCTGATTGATGGTGAAGGCGTGATTGACGGCGGCATGACCAAGATTTTGCTGCAAATATTCTCAAAAACCGTGATCGGGCCGATCTTTTTTGAGTTCATTCAGCGCAAAGGCGACGAAGGCTTTGGCGAAGGCAATTTCCGCGCCTTGTTTGAAAGCATCGAGGAAGACCAGATCCGCCGCGGTGTTTTGAAGGTGGATGCGGCTGAATAAAACCATTCATTGTGGTTCCAGAGGTGCGTGAACAGGTGCGCCTCTGGCTTTTTGTTTTCGTGTTTATCTCACGTAACGTCCATTTTTATCAAAGTACAGTACGTCACCATCTGAAAATTCGACCCGGGCAAGTCCCTTTTCAAACGGATCGGCGTCTTTCGCCTCTATGGGGGCAAAGGCAAACTGGCCGTCAAAATCGTAATACCCAAACAAATACTCGCCATCATCATTTCGGTCGGCGTTGGATCGAAGCACGAATAACCCTTCCGAATAACCCTGATAGTGCCAGTTCTCGGGCAGGGACATTTTCAGCTTCATCCGGGTATCGTAAACAAAGTCCTGTTCTACGTCATTTTCTTTCCGGGTCAGAACCAGATAACCGTCATAGAACCTGAAACGGTAGGGTTCAAAGCCAAAGAAGTCTGCGGCATTGCCTTCCTGTGCCAGGGTCTCGCCGCGCGAATTAATGATCGTCCATTTTGTGATATTTTCTGTGTGTGTCGTGTGTGAGACGGTGCCGCCAGAACAACGCCCGCTGCAAAGTCCAAACATTGGGACGTTTATTTCCCGCGTGCCGACAATTTTGTTAACAAGGCCAATCCCGTTCAGGCTTGCGCTACAGTTTGTATATTCCGCCTCCAGCACAACCTTGCCCTGCTTATCCTTGTACCCACAGCGATAGTCATTTCCTTCGCCAACTGAAAAATCAACAAGTTCATCAAGCGGCGAGGGCAGGCAAGCACGATAGCTGACAAGGGCTTCGGGGGCGTCTTCAAACCCGTCGGGTTGATGAAAAGACGGGCAGCTTGCAATTTGTTGTTTTAAATTTTCCGCACGTGCAAGCAAATCCTCATTCACCGGTATATCGGTTGGAAAACGGTCCTGTATTTGTTCAAGGCGTTGTGCGCGAAACGTGCTTTCAAACAGGTTTTGGATGTCTGCTTCGCTGATCTCTTTTTCCGGGTCGTCTGGAATGTCGTTTTGGCGCGTACGGGCCTGGTCGAGTTTGTCCTGTGCTATTTTCTGGTCACGCTTCGCAAGCCATTCTCCAACTGCATACAGATTAATGTGCGCCTTTTGCACTTCATGCAGTGCGTTAGTTTGGACTTTGCCGGTTTTTAGCAGGTCGCGATAATAGGATTTTGCGCGTTTTGTGGCGTCTGAAATCTCAAATCCGTTACTTTGGAAAAGATCGTCCCAGCTTGGGCTGCCGGGGATGTTAAAGCTGACGTTCGGGTCGCCCGAGGCCCCAAAAATACCGGGGTCACATTCGACCCATACATTCTCAAAAAGGCTCGGGGAAAATTTCAGGTCAACGCTGTAAAGATCAATCTTTTCGGCAATGTCATCAGGCACATAGGTGCCAACACCTTTTATGGTCGAGACAAAACTGTTGTTGGTTTGGGCTTTTTTAAAAGTCCAGTTTGCCGTGCAATAAACAACAGGTTCCCCCCATAGGGTATAAACCAGCAGCTTTGCCCGAATATCGACCCAGGCCGTTCCTTCCCCTGTTGCTTCCCATCCGTCTAACATCGGCGCGGGGAAACGAACCTGCACATCTTTAAAGGTAATGACGTCGGATTCCACTTTGTCAATGCGGGCGATGTCCTCATCATCGGCAAAGGCGGGGGGATGGAGCGATAAAATCAGGGCAATGATTAAAAATACAAACCGGATTGATGCAAATTTCATAATTCGCTCCCCTGCGCGAGAATCCGGGCCTCGTTCTTAAAAGCAGCGCAGTCTCCCGACAGGGCGAGATAGGTATTGGCATAATCTTTGGTGTATTGTGCAAAAAATTCGGTTGACGTTGAATATCGTTCCGAATGGGAAAGTTTTTGCACCATATAGGCGTAATAGAAATAATAGCTGCCCGGCAGATCGCGGGTTTCTTTGCGGGCTAATCCCATATATTGCAAGCCCAGTTCGAAGTCCTGTTCTTTAAAGGCGTGGGCCGCATATCGCAGCAAGTTTTCGGCCATCGTCTTTTTATCGTCATAAAGGATTTTTTCGGCTTCGCGAGCGTGGGCAATCTTTTTGTCGGATAGGTTGAATGTAAGGTATTTGGGTAAATCGACTTTCGGGGGTTTCTTTTGCAACAGACCCAAACGCTGCATCAAGGCGGGAAGGGCCTTTGGTGCGCAAGATGCGCCTTCTGTGTCTGAAACAACATTCGAGACCATGGCCGTAAGGTTTTTACGAAAGATCTTTGCGTCCCAGATGTCAGAATAAACAAGGGTTGCTATCGATAGAAGCGGAACGGCAACCACGCAAGAGACCTTGAAAAATCCGCTGACCCGTGAGGCATCCTTGTCGCGACCGGTGATTAACCGCAAAAGCCCATAAAACGCCAGCAAGATGGCAAAGGCAGCCAATATTTGCTCGATAAAAAGCCAGTTCCCCTTGCCAAGCCATTTGGTGGCCAGCATCAAACCGACAATTATTGCCGCCCAGCTGATGTTTTCGTTTCGGCTGAGCAGGAAATTACCGCTCACAATGACCGCAATAAAGGCGATGATGCGAATACTGGTATCCAGAAACGTATCTGTGCCAAATTGCGAGATCAGCCACCCGTTTGCCACAACGACAAGCCACAGCGCGCCCGGCAATATGAGATCGGTTACCTTGTTTTCATGTCTTGGCTGATAGGCTTTGGCCTTTGGCGCGACAGGTTCTTCGGTTTCTGTATCGTCCGGTGTCTCGCCCGTTTCTGTTGCGGGGGCAATAAAACCGGTACTGGCAGAATAGTGAAAATCGCTTTTGCATGACGGGCAAATGATTTTCAGGACCGTCTCCCTGAGAGGTATTCTGGTGGGTCCACCGCAAACCGGACAGTTAATAACGATCTTCTGCTCATCCATAACCGATATCCGACTTTTACTATAGGGTTGTATAATCCTATATCTCGGTATGTTTGATTTTGGGAAGAATTATTATGATTGAAACAATATGTCAGGTATCCGACTTCTTGTACCCACAAGCCTCAATGAACCCCGAATTTAACATAGGAAACCCCGGCGTTCAGAGCAGGCAGTGCGTGGATTATCACCATAAATGTGCGGCTTGTGATCCTTTAAGACGATTAAGACGATCCGCTTTTGGGCGGGATAAGAGGCTGCGAATCATTGGGCTTATGGACGTAGCGATGGAAAATTATTCTCAATAAATTGTCCGGTGCGGCGGTAGTGTTCTGACAGAAGTTGGGTGGCAAGGGTCGTGTCGCGCGCCAGGGTCGCATCCATGATGGCTTGATGTTCACCCGGGACATTGCGTTTGGTTATCGCTTCTTCGTCTCCGCCCGCGACGATCAATCGGCGATAACGCTCTGTCTGGTCGTAGAGCTGAGCCGAATATGTCGTGAGCCATTTCGAGTCATTCGCCGAAATCAGCGAGACATGAAAGTCCCGATGGCGCGCTTCGAGTTCCCGATAGTCCGCAGTTTCTTTGCCCGATTCATTCGCCATAATCCGTCGAGCATGTTTTGAAAGGGCGTGAAAAGCCCCTACAACGCTGGCTTCCCAGTCGTCATCACCCTTGAGGATAGAAAGTTCAAGAGCTGCGGTATCAATCAGAACGCGCGTTTCGATCGCATCCCACATTTCATGCACAGAAATTTCGGCAACTCGGAAACCTCTCAGAGCGGTCAATTGGACCAGTTTTTCGCTGTTCAGGCGATTTAGGGCTTCCCTGATCGGTGAAAAACTCTGCCCGTAGCGCTCTTTAAGGACCTCTAAACGCAAGGGAGTTCCCGGGGCCAGTGCGCCTTCGATTATTTCGTTGCGCAAAAGATTATAGGCGCGTGATGCCATCGTCGTCGTTTGCTTCTCGCCGGCGTTTCGCTTGTGATTGTCGGCTTTTGCAGAAGATTTTGCCCGTGCTGCAAGTGTGGCTTGCTCCATGATGTCCTCCAAAGTGTCAGCCAGGTCCCCAAGGCCGCCCGACCATGTATGACGGTCAAACCTGGGATATTTGCGCGAGCTTGTATAACGAGTACCATTTCGAAAATATACCATTCTATATAAAAATACACGCCTTTCGATGAGGCAAGAGCGGATTTCTGGTCGCCTGTTCTGCGTAATTAAGAACAACATTTTCCATGTAAACGACCACATCACGGGCAATTAATAACTTGAAAAATCGCGAATATTGAGCGGATGAGAGGTGACGGCATCTGATATATAAACGAAAAAGATCATATTTTCGAAAATAATGGTTTACAACGAAAATGTGCGGACTATCCTGTCTTCATCAAAAAAAGAGGGAGTCAGAACATGTCTTTAATCAGGGAAAATTATCGCGAAGACGTGGCCGGGCGTGCCAATGTTGAAGATACGCCGGAGCTATTATCTTACTATGATGAGCTTAAAGCGTTGGACATAGGGGCGCTTTGGACCGTTGCCAACAAGATTGAACCGTGGCAGCCAAAATCAACATCGCATCCGATGATCTGGCGGTACCGGGATCTTCGCGCACATGTTTTACGGTCAACTGAATTAGTTGTCCCTGAAAAGGCAGGTCGGCGTGTTCTTTATCTTAACAATCCCGGCCGTCAGGATGTTGCTGCCGCGGTAGGCTGGCTTTATTCGGGCTTGCAAGTAATGAATCCTGGCGAAAAAGCGTCGGCACATCGGCATTCGGCCTGTGCCTTACGTTTTATTATGGAAGGCGCAGGGGCCTATACCATTGTAGATGGTCATAAAATGAGCCTGAATGCGAATGACTTCGTCCTGACACCCAACGGAACCTGGCACGAGCATGGCGTAGAAGAAAGTGGCAAACCCTGTATCTGGCAGGATGGCCTTGATATTCCTCTGGTTAATGCTTTGGAGGCCAATTTTTATGAGGTTCATCCGGATTTAACCCAGGCGGTAGGATATGCCGTTGATGATATGGTCAAGACATGGGGCAATTCGGGGTTGTTTCCGGGGGGCGGGGCCTGGGAAAAGGGTTATTCACCCCTTTATAAATACGAATGGCACCGAACCTATGAGGCACTGAACCGCTATGCGGAGGTCACTGACGGGTCCCCCTATGATGGTGTCCTGATGGAATATGTGAACCCGATTAATGCCGGTCCGGTAATGCAAACCATTGGCGCGAGCATGCAGATGCTGCGTCCGGGTGAGCGGACCAAAGCCCATCGCCATACCGGAAGTTTTATCTATCAGGTTGCGAAGGGCAAGGGTTATTCCGTGATCGGAGGTCAGCGTTTCGATTGGCAGGAACGGGATATTTTCTGTGTTCCCTCCTGGGCGTGGCACGAACATGGCAATCGTTCTGATGATGAGGATGCTTGCCTTTTTTGCTTCAATGATCTGCCGGTCATGCGTGCGCTTGGCCTTTACCGGGAAGAAGCGCTAGCCGACAACGGTGGGTATCAACCACAAAACTAATCAAGGAATTATCTGATGCGTTTGGTTACTTACAGAGCCTCAATCGAGGCCTCTGCGCGCCTTGGTGTGCTTGAAGGCGATAGTGTTGTTGATGTTCAGGCGCTTGGTGCCGCGTTTGGGGAAGATTTTCCGGCCTCTATGCTGGACCTTATTGACCTTGGTCCTGATGGATTGGCGGCCCTGAAGCGTTTGCTCGATAAAACGCGTGGTGCATGGCCGGTTCGCACAACCGTGCCATTTGTCAATGTTAGGCTTCTGGCCCCTATTCCACGGCCTCGCAAAAACATTTTTGGCATCGGCCTGAACTATGTAGAGCATGTTGCTGAATCCAGTCGCAGCCTTGATACGTCAAGTGATTTGCCGACGCAGCCGGTTATTTTCAGTAAACCCCCAACGACAGTGGTGGGGCCGGGCGACCCGATTGAGCACAATGCTGCAATTACCCGGAACCTGGACTGGGAAGTTGAACTTGCGGTTATTATGGGGCGGACAGCCTGTAAGGTAAGCGAAGACGCTGCGATGTCGCATATTTTTGGGTATAGCATTCTTATTGATGTCAGTGCCCGGGATAATCGCCGGGCAGGTCAATGGATATATTCCAAGGGCCAGGATAGCTATGCCCCCTTTGGACCTTGCATTGTAACGGCTGATGAAGTCGAAAATGTTCACGATCTTGACTTGTGGCTAACCGTTAATGGAGCGCGCAAACAAGGCTCGAATACCAAACATATGCTGTTCAAAATCCCGACATTAATTGCCGATATTTCCGCCGCCATCACGCTTGAACCCGGTGACATTATTGCGACAGGTACGCCTGAAGGCGTTGGTGCAGGTCGCACGCCTCAGGAATGGTTGTGGCCGGGCGATGTGATTGAGGCTTGTGTTGAGGGGGTCGGATTGATCCGCAATCCGGTGGTGGCCATTGGCAATGATTTTTCTCACGCCCGGAAGTTCGACTGAAGAAAACTTCGCACACAACGATTGTGCATTATCAGGGAGACATTTTAACAATGAAAAACGCGGTTAAACTGGTTTATACGGGTATTGTTGGTACCATGATCGGGTTTGCATATGTTGCTTCTGCAACTGCGGAACCGGTGCGTATCGGATTTATCACCACCTTGTCGACCCCGGCTGGCTATATTGGCCAGGATATTCGAGATGCCTTTGAACTTGCCATCGGTGACGATGGCAAGCTGGGCAACACAGCTGTAAAGCTCGAAATTGAAGATGATGGCCTGAAGCCTGCCAATGCAAAGCAGATAGCGGATCGTATGGTGCAGTCTGGTATCAAGCTTTTTACCGGCATCAATTTTTCCAATGTTCTGTCCGCTGTTCAGCCCACAGTGATGCAGTCGGGCGGGTTTTATATTAGCCTTAACCCTGCACCGTCTGTTTTTGCCGGTGCCAAATGTAATCCCAATTATTTCGTCGCCTCTTATCAGAATGATTCTTTTCACGAAGCCGGTGGCCTGGCCGCCAACGAGCTGGGTTATCAGAAAATCGTCATCCTGGCACCGAATTATCAGGCTGGCCGGGACGCGCTTAAAGGTTTCAAGCGGACCTATCAAGGCAAAGTTCTTGAGGAAATTTATACCAAGTTGAACCAGACTGACTTTTCGGTGGAACTGGCCCGTATCCGTGACCTTGCTCCGGACGCAATTTACCAGTTTCATCCGGGAGGTGCGGGGATTAATTTCGCCAAGCAATATGACAATGCAGGCCTAAGAAAAGCCATACCTATGGTAATTCCTGCTTTTTCACTTGATGCGCAAATGGTTAAGGCAACCGGTGATGCGGCAGAGGGGGTTTATGCTGCTGCGTTGTGGACACCTCAGTTCGACAATCCGGCTTCGCGCGATTTCGTTGAAAGCTTCAAAAAGGCTTATGGTCGCACACCAACCATGTATGCCGAGCAGTCTTACGATACGGCCAATCTGATTGCGTCGGCACTGGATGCGGTCAAGGGTGACATGTCGAATGCGGATGGTTTTCGGGCGGCGATGCGAAAGGCCGATTTTAAACCAATCCGCGATCCATTCACATTTGGTCCGAACCAGCATCCGATCCAGAACTACTATCTTACCCGGTTTGATAAAGAGCCGTCTGGCGAAATTGTCCAGAATATCGTCGGGCGTATCGCCGAAAACCGTCAGGACGCCTACGCTAAAGAATGCAAAATGACGTTCTGACATCAAAAGAACGTTCTCCATCGCTCGATAACGGATGCGTCATGAACCTCTTTATTGAACAATCGCTGAATGGCCTGCAATATGGCGCATTCCTCTTCCTGCTCGCCTCGGGTCTGACCTTGATTTTTGGTATTATGGGTGTGATTAATCTCACTCATGGCACCTTTTATATGATCGGCGCTTATATCGGGGCGTTGGTCTTTGGCTCGACCGGTTCTTTTTTCGCGGCCATTGTTGCGGCTATGGTGGGGGCCGGTTTATACGGTGTTCTGGTTGAAAGTACCGTTATTCGCTGGCTTTATGATCGAGACCATCTCTATCAGGTTCTTGCGACCTTTGGCCTGATTCTTTTCACGAACGAAGCCACGACAATCATTGTCGGGCGGTCGCCAATTTTCATGAATATACCAGGTTTTTTGCATGGTTCGTTCATGTTGCTGCCAAACCTTGCCTATCCTTATATGCGACTGTCGCTGATCATTACCGGTTTGTTGGTGGCCCTGTTTTTATGGGTGCTTGTCAATCATACACGGTTCGGCATGCTGATAAGGGCAGGTGCCGATGACCGGCAAATGGTTGATGCCCTTGGCGTCAATATGCGGTTGCTTTTCTTAAGTGTTTTTGGTCTTGGTGCCATGCTTTGCGGTTTGGCAGGCACGATGGCGGCCCCTTTGCTTGCTGTTGAAATCGGCATGGGTGAACGCATTTTGATCACAACTTTCGTCGTTATCATAATCGGCGGGGTGGGGTCTGTGCGGGGTGCCTTTGTGGGGGCCATGCTGGTTGGTATGGTCGATAGTATGGGGCGTGCCTACGCCCCCCAGATCCTGAGTGCGATATTACCGGCGTCAGTTGCCGATACGCTGGCGGCAGGTCTTGTTTCAGCAAGCATTTACGTTTTGATGGCGCTTGTTTTGCTCATTTGGCCCTACGGCCTGTTTCCGGCCAGGAGCTGATATGATGTTTAAACGTAACCGATTTATCGGAACAGGTATCATCTTTCTGGTGGTTCTGTTCATTGCACCGCTTGTTCTTGCGCAGGTTGGCTGGCATGGCGGCTTGTCTTTGTTTACCCGGATTGTGATTTATGCGCTGGCGGCCGTCAGTCTTGACCTGATCATCGGCTATGGCGGCCTGGTAAGTTTTGGTCATGCCATGTTTTTTGGCACGGGTGGTTATGTGGTCGCCATTATCGCGTTTCATACCAATACGGGACAAACGCTATTTGGATGGGAAGGCAGTAATTCTGCTTTAATTCTTTGGCCTCTAGCCCTTCTTGTGTGCGCAATTCTGGGTTTGATTACCGGTTATTTGGCGCTTAAGACACGCGGTGTCCAGTTCATCATGATCACCCTTGCCTTTGCTCAAATGGTCTATTTTGTTTTTGTCTCGTTGCAATATTACGGTGGCGATGATGGCTTGATGATGGACATGCGCAACACCATGCCAGGTATCGACTTACGTGATCCTTGGACATTTTATTATCTGGTGCTTGGCGTGCTTGGCATTTGGGTGGTTTTTTGTCGCATGGTTGTAAATTCACGTTTTGGCATGGTGCTTCAAAGTTTATGTCAAAGTGAAATTCGGGCGGTCAATCTCGGCATCAATCCGGTGCCCTTCAAACTGGCGGCTTTTGTTCTATCTGCGGTCGGGACGGGGCTGGCAGGTGTTCTTTGGGCTAATTACGCCGAATTTACCACACCAGACATGGTTGCATGGACAAAGTCCGGCGAATTTATGGCGATTGTTACGGTGGGGGGGCTTGGCACCTTGCTGGGCCCGATCGCCGGCACGGTCGTTTTTATCGGGCTTGAGCAGATCCTGGCAATGTGGACAGAACACTGGATGATTGTGATGGGGCTGGCGCTGGTGCTGATCGCTTTGTTCGGTCAGCGAGGCATTCTGGGACGTTTTCTGAAAGGCAATCCTCATGACTGATGCACCAGTAGCGGTACTTTCACTTGATCATTTATGTAAATCTTTTGGTGCCTTGCAGGTGACCAATGATGTCACGATTGACCTTCGCGAAGGCGAGGTTCACGCGCTGATCGGGCCAAACGGTGCGGGAAAAACCACCCTTATTTCACAGATATGCGGGGATTTGCGGTGCGATAGCGGCCATGTTCATTTTAAAGGACAAGACATTACCGCTTTTAAAGCGCATCGGCGTGTTCGGATGGGGCTTGGCCGTACATTTCAAATAACGCAGCTTTGCCTTGAATTTACGGTGCTTGATCATGTCATTCTGTCCCTTGATAGCATCGGGGGTGGTTCGTTTAATATTTTCTCCAATCCGCGTAAAAATCCGTCTTTACGCGAACAGGCATGTCAGTGGATTGCCGAAGTAGGCCTGGGCGAGCGCGAAAACAGTTTGGTCGCTAATCTTGCACATGGCGAGCGGCGTCAACTTGAACTGGCTGTGGCGCTGGCACGAAACCCCGGCGCACTTGTTCTTGATGAACCCATGGCGGGCATGGGCTCAGAGGAAACGGCACGCATGATTGGTTTGCTTCAGGGGCTTAAGGGGCGTTATCCCATGTTGCTGGTAGAACACGATATGGACGCCGTATTCACGCTTGCCGACCGGATCAGTGTGCTGGTTTATGGTCGGGTGATTTTTACCGGAACAGCGGATGAAATTCGCCGCCATCCTGAAGTGCGCTCAGCCTATCTGGGAGACGAAGCATGCTGAAGATTTCCGGTCTTGAGGCAGGTTACGGGGTTAGCCAGGTTTTGTTTGGCATGGAGTTCGACGTGCCCCACGGAACGGTTGTTTCCTTGATTGGCCGTAACGGCATGGGAAAAACCACGACCGTTCACACCATTATGGGAATGGTCCGCGCCAGTTGTGGTGAGATCTTGTTTGAAAATCAGGATATTGTTGCGCTGCAACCCAACGTGATTGCCCGGCGGGGCATCGGTTTGGTTCCGGAAGGTCGGCGTGTGTTTTCCTCTTTGACGGTTGAAGAGAACCTTGTTGCCACGATGCGCGCAAAAAAGGGGGCAACCGGCACGACCTGGGACTTGCCGCTTGTCTATGATTTGTTTCCGCGCCTGCGAGAACGTCGCCGACAATATGCGGGGACACTTTCTGGCGGTGAACAACAGATGCTGGCAATTGGCAGGGCGTTGTTAACCAATCCGGCCTTGTTAATTCTAGATGAGGCAACGGAAGGACTGGCACCGGTCATACGGGCCGACATCTGGTCAACATTGCACGCGCTTAAGCGGTTGGGTCATTCGATTTTGGTGGTCGACAAAAACCTCAAGGAAATGAGCTCCCTTGTCGATAGGCATCACATCGTTGAAAAGGGCAAGGTCGTTTGGCGCGGAACACCGCAGGAACTTGCTGCAAACAAGGTGTTGATGCAACAGTATTTGGGGGTCTGAGGTGAACGATAATTTTAATACCTGTTTTTATCGTGGTATGGACCGCGCAATGCTTGAGCGCGAATATAACGCGCGCGAAAGTGTGGCCTCATTTGATGCTGAAATGGCAGAAGACAGAGCCGAAAGTGCCCGCGTTCAGAAAATGCACAAACGGATCGCCGATATTGTTTACGATCCCCAAAGTGGGCAAACCCTGGATCTGTTTCTGGCGGGGCCCGACAGCCCGATTTTCATCTGGATACATGGGGGCTATTGGCGGGCCGGAACAAAGGAACATAACAGCTTTGCCGCTGGCGGGTTACTTGCGCAGGGCGTTTCTGTTGCTGTGCTTGACTACGCATTGGCACCAGAGGTGAAAATTGGCGAAATTGTGCGCCAGGTGCGTACGGCTACAGCCTGGATCAAAAATAACAGCGTAACTTACGGCTATAATGCGCAAACCATTCACGTCGGCGGATCATCGGCCGGGGCGCATTTGACCGGCATGTTGCTTGTCGATGGCTGGACAACGCAGATGGGGTTGCCCGATGACATGTTTGGTGCGGTGCTTGCCCTAAGCGGCTTGTACGAACTTGAGCCATTACAACATATTCAGGTGAATGAATGGATGCGTTTTACTGCCGAAGAAATCGCCGCAAATTCACCTGTTCGGCATATTCCTGATCGCAGTAAGGCCCGGTTAATTGCCTCGGTCGGGGGTTTGGAAACGGCCGAATTTCAGCGGCAAACAAACGCTTTTGTTGATGGTTGGCGTGCCGCTGGTCATCAAACAGATCGGGTTGAGATGCCAAACTGGAACCATTTTAATCTGGCCCGCAGTCTTAGTGATCCGAACGGCGATCTGGTTGGCGTACTTCATGCTGCAATCATGAATGGCAAAAAGGGAAATTTCGTATGAAGAAGTTCAAAGCAGCCGTTGCGCAACTTGCGTCACTTCCCGCTGACGCGCCGGGATCGGCAAAAAAGGCGGTGGCTTCAATTTATGAGGCGGCGGGTAAAGGCGCTAAACTTATTGTCTTTCCCGAAGCTTTTCTGGGCGGGTATCCTAAGGGCGCTTCTTTTGGTGCACCCGTTGGCATGCGCAAACCGGAGGGACGAGAGGCCTTTCGGATTTATCATGACCATGCGATCGACCTTGATGGCGACGAAGTCAGGCTGATTGCCGACGCAACGGCGCAAACCGGAATTTTTGTTGTTATTGGCTGCATTGAACGTGATGGCGGCACGCTTTATTGCACGGTGCTGTTTTTTGACGGCGATCAGGGATTGATTGGCAAACACAGGAAATTGATGCCAACTGGCGCCGAACGGCTTATTTGGGGGTTTGGCGACGGCGCGACGATGCCCGTTTTTGAAACCTCTCTGGGGCGCATTGGCGCGGTAATCTGCTGGGAAAATTATATGCCTATGCTACGGATGCATATGTATAGTCAGGGTATCAGCCTGTATTGTGCACCGACAGCAGATGATCGCGATACCTGGATCCCGAGCATGCGACATATCGCCCTTGAAGGCCGCTGTTTTGTTTTAACGGCCTGCCAGTACATTACTCGCGGGATGTTTCCGAAAAGCCATGAAAGTGCGCTTGGGGACGATCCGCAAACAGTCATGATGCGGGGTGGAAGCGCTATTATCGACCCAATGGGCCAGTTACTGGTTACGCCTGATTTTGAAGGCGAGACAATTCTTTACGCAGATATTGATATGGATGCCATCGTGCGCGGCAAGTTCGATTTTGACGTATCGGGTCATTATGCCCGGCCGGACATCTTTCAACTGAGTGTTGATGTGCGACACAAGCGGCCCGTGACAGCCATTGGCGATGATAGCGAGTAAAAGCAATGCGATTTAAGCTGGACGAAATTGATCCGCAGATCGGCTATAAGGTGATGACAGCGACAATTGTGCCGCGTCCGATCGCATGGGTGACAAGCCTGTCTTCTGAAGGTGTCGTCAATGCTGCGCCCTATAGCTTTTTTAACGTTATGGGCCATAAGCCGCCAACAGTGGCGATCGGAATAATGGCGGACCCTGTTCACGGGTTCAAGGACACGTCACGCAACATTGTTGCGGGTGGCGAATTTGTCGTGAACCTTGTAAACGAGGGACTGGCCCCGCAGATGAATATCACATCGATGGATGCGCCGTCCGATATAAGCGAGCTTGAATGTGCGGGCTTAACCCCGTTGGCCTCACACAGGGTCAAACCGCCTTGTATTGCCGAGGCTCCGGTTTCGATGGAGTGTGTCAGCCATACTGTGATGTTTACCGGGCCTCATCAGGCGTTGGTCGTTGGCCGGGTGCTGGAAATTCGCGTTGCAGACGAATTTGTTCTTGATGCAGAAAAAGGGCATATCGATACACCCGCCATTGGTTTGATCGCACGAATGCACGGTCGCGGTTGGTATGCCCGTACAAATGACATGCTGCAAATGGACAGACCGAGCTATGAGGACTGGCGGGTAAACCAGGATACTGCCAGGTAAAGCCAAAGCGGATGCGTTTTGGCGTTGGGAGATTCAAGGTTTAGAGCAGGCAGCGGGTAAATTATTACCCGCCCAGCCCTAACAGTTGCGGTAACCACATGATCAAACCGGGAATGGCAATCATCAGCACAACACGGATGAAATCGGCAGCGATGAAAGGTAAAATGCCGCGTGACAGGGTCGTGAGGGTCATTTCAGGCGCAACACCCTGAATAATGAACAGGTTCATGCCGATCGGCGGGGTGATCAGGCCAATTTCAACCACCGAAACCAGCAGCACGCCAAACCATATCGGGTCATAACCCACACCGGTAATGACGCTATAGGCAGGAACAACCGTTAGCAAAATCATGGAAAGGCTATCCATGAAACAGCCCAGCACCACATAAAAAACCAGCAACGAGATTAAAACCGCAAGCGGTGAAAAACCCTGGCTGGTAATCCAGCCGACCAGGGTTTGGGTCAGCCCGCTGGTTTCGATGAAAAAGTTAAACAGGGATGCCCCGATCAGGATCAAAAAGATCATGCCGGTCATGCTTGCGGTTTCGCGAATGCCGCTGCGCAGCACGGCCCAGGTCAGTTTTTTACGAATGAATGCGAATAATAACGCTCCGCCCGCGCCGACGGCGGCGGCTTCGGTGGGCGAAAACAGCCCGGCATAAATGCCGCCAATCACCAGCGCGATCAACACAATCGCATCCCACATGCACAACAGTGCGCCCCAGCGTTGCGACCACGGGGTATAGGCGCTAATCGGCGCCAGTTCCGGCTTGCGCATCACCTGCAGGCGGATCGAGATGATATAAAGCACAGTCGCCAGGATGCCAGGAATCATCGCGCCGGCAAACAGCGCGCCAATCGACTGTTCGGTCATCAGCGCATAAATCACCAGCAAAATCGAGGGCGGGATCAACACGCCCAACGTACCGCCAGCGGCAATGGACGCCCCGGCAAGGCTTTTTGCATAACCCCGGCTTTGCATTTCCGGCAGGGCCACGCGCCCCATTGTGGCACAGGTCGCAAGCGATGATCCGCAAATGGCACCAAAAATGGCACTGGCACCAATGCTGGATGCGGCAAGTCCACCGCGATGATGCCCGGCAAAGGCGGTAATGCCGCGAAACAGATTGCCTGACAGGCCGGAATGGGATGCAAACACCCCCATGAAAATGAACAGAGGCACCACCGACAGGCCATAGGGAAATATCGCCTCGAACGGCAGGCTTGCCATAACGTAACTGGCCGATGTCCAGTCCATCAGCATCAAGGTGCCGCCAATACCCACCAGCGCCATAGCAACCGCGACAGGCACGCGCAGTAATGCCAGGCCAAGGGCAACCACAAAGCCGATTAATCCTGCCCATTCCGTCGCCATCAAATCGCCTCGCCCGTCACGATAAATTTCAGAAATTTCACAAAGCAAACCAGCCCCGAAAGGGCGAGGCCGCTTAGCAGGAACACCCAGAACAAAATCATCGGAATGGCAAGGTTTTGTGACACATCGCCATAGGCAAGCTGTTCCATTGCCCGTTCCCAGGAAAGGTAAAAAAGAAACGCCATCAAGGCGGCACCTGTAAGCGGGATCAGGGCATCGATGATTTTGAAAAAGGCGCGAAACTGTTTTTTGCCAAACAAATCGACCGTGACATGCGCCCCGGTGCTAAAAGCATGGGGAATGGCCCAGGATGCCGCTGCCATGACGCAAAACTGGGTTAAATCAACCGCGCCGATAAAGGATTGCCCGCCAATCCTGCGCCAGACAATATCAATCACCACCACTGCAATGGCGCCAATCAGGGCGGACATACCGGCAAAGGCGAATATGTCGGTAATGCGGCTTATGACGCCATCAAGGCGGCGAACCGCAGCACGTAGCTGCGATTCATCGTAAGGATTGCGCGATTGGATCATTTGCCGTCCGCGTGATATTTGGCGTCAAATTCCGCGACCAGTTCCTGGGCGCGCTTGTAAATGGCGTCGGGGTCTTTCACACCTTTGGTTTTCAGACCTTCAAGGTAATCCTTGATCATGGGCTGAACGGCGTCTTTCCATTGTGCACGGGTTTTATCGTTAATTTCGATAATTTCATTGCCATGCTTAACGGCATCGGCCTTGCCTGCGGCTTCCCATTTATCCCACCAGTTGCCAAATTTTGCCACCAGCGGATCGCCTGAAATTTCATCAATCGCGTGCTGAACATCTTTGGGCAGCGAGTCATACTTTTTCTTGTTCATGACAAAATAAAACCCGGCAACATAGGCCCCGGCATCGGTATGGTATTTCAAAAGTTCGTTGGCCTTGACCGCATTGACCAGATCCCAGGTCGTTACCAGGCCATCAATATTGCCCTTTTGCAGGTTTTCATAAATGGCCGAAGGCGGCAGACCGACCGGCGATGCGCCATAGGCTTCCAGCATCGCTGAAACCGCCGGGCTTGGCGTGCGCAGGCGCAGACCTTTCAAATCGTCAAGGGCGCGAACGGGTTTATCAAGGGTGTGGATCAACCCGCCTTCATGGGTAAACAGCGCCAGAACCTTGAAATCCTGATAATCGCTGCCCAACATGCCTTCTTTATAAAGGTTCCACAGGGTTTCGGACCCTGAATCGGCATATTTGACCAAAAATGGCATTTCAATAATCGATGCAGCGGGGTAACGGTCGCGTGGAATACCATTCAGGCCAACCGCCATGTCAATCACACCGGCACGAACCTGGTCGGCCTGGCGGTCCACTTTGCCAAAGGCCGATGTCGCGTCGTAAATTCTGACCGCAACCTTGCCATTGGTTTTTTCTTCCAGCTGTTTGGCCCAGGGTTCCAGAAAATCCTTTTGGAAGCCATGGCTGGGCGGCAGATAATGGCTGATTTTAAGGGTAATATCGGCGGCATTGGCACAGGTCGCCCCGGCAAGGGCGGTGGCACCGGCCACAAGGCCGATGATGATCTTTCGCAAACTCGGTTGTTTCATGTTTCTCTCCCTATTGATTTTCTGTGTTGTTATTGCGGTACGGCAGCAGCAAAGGCAGGCAGGCTTTGGCAATGTGCATCAATGGTGCAAATTGCCGGGTAGGCGGCAAGGTCCACGTCAAAGCGGCGGGCATTGTAAACCTGTGGCACCAGGCAAATATCGGCCAGTGTTGCCTGGGTGCCCAGGCAGAACGGCCCTTCATCGCGGTGAGGTGCGATCAGGGCTTCAATTGTATCAAACCCGGTTTTGATCCAGTGATGATACCAGGCACGCTTTTCATCTTCCGATGCACCCAGCGTTGCGGTGACATATTTTAAAATGCGCAGGTTATTGAGCGGATGAATATCGCAGGCGATAGTATGGGCGATTTCGCGCACCGCAAGGGCGGCCAGCGGGTCCTGCGGGATCAGGCGCGGGGTCGGGTATGTTGCATCGAGCCATTCAATCAGCGCCAGGGACTGGCCAAAGGTTTTGCCACCAAATTGAAAGGACGGCACCAGCCCCGATGGCTCCACGGCCTTATAGGGGCTGGCGGATTGTTCGCCGGTGCGAAGGTCGATGGTCGTGATGGTTTCGGGCTGCAACCCCTTCAAATTCAGGGCGATGCGCACACGATAAGACGCCGATGACCGGAAGTAATCGTAAAAGGTTAGGTCGTTCAGTTTCATCCCTGGCTCTTTTTTTGATGTGGCCTTGGCAGCGTTGGATTTTCGCCCGCTCCGCATGGAAAAACCGCATTTCAGACGTTACCCCGGCGCACACGCAAAAGCGGTGCGTTTGCCAACGGCATGTCATGATACGCGATTTCCTCTTTCAGATTGGAATTATGATATATATAATGAATTACGCAATATGAAATTTTCACAGGTTTTTGTGATTGTGACTTCAGTACAGCCCTACGACCCGACCGTGATTGATCTGGCGGACGACGAAACGAGCGATACCCGCAAGGGCATTCAGTCCATTGAGGTGGGCGGGCGCATCATTTCGGCCCTGTGCGATTTTCAATATCCGGTGCCGCTCAAAGATCTGGCGGCCGCGGTGGGGATGCCAGCGGCAAAGGTGCATCGCTATCTTACCAGTCTGGTGCGCATTGGCCTTGCCTGTCAGGATGACCAGTCGGGTCTTTATGGCTTGGGGCCTATGGCCTTGCGCATGGGGCTTTCGGCGATTGAGCGTAATGATGTGGTGATGCGGGCCGGGCGGCTTTTGCGTGTGTTAACGCTGGATTGGCGATCTTCGGGGCATCTTGCCATTTGGGGTGAACGCGGGCCGGTCCTTATTCGAACCGAACATGGCGGGCCACCGGTGATTTCGACGATGGGGCTTGGCACCGTCATGCCGCTTTTGCGCTCTGCCACCGGGCAGGCCTTTTTGGCAACCATGCCGCGTTCGGCTATCGAACATGTCATTCGTGCCGAACAGGAAATTCTGCATTGGGATGATCAACAGGTCGCTGATTTGATTGAAAAAAACCGCTTGCGTGGCGCTGCCGTGATCGAAGGCAATATTGTGCCGGGGCTTTCCGCCATCAGCGCGCCGGTTTTCAATTTGGATGGCTCGGTTGCCTGTTGTGTCACCCTGATGAACCCGCAGGCCAATTATTTTCAGCCCGGCCATCCGGCCTTTGCGGCGTTTTTGCGCGAAATTGCCCGGTTTAATCACGATTGGGGCGGGCGCGAACGTGTTGGATCATAGGTTCGGTATTGCATGTTTCACATGGTTTCAAGCTTGCCAAGGAGGTTCATCAGCGCATCGAAATCCTGCCCGCCCAAATGGGCGCGCGCTTTTTGGTTAAAGGCGTTACCCGCCGTGGCAAGGGATGCAAAGGCGCTTTCGCCCTGTCTGGTCAGCGAGATCAGTGCAATGCGCCGGTCATTTTCATCTTGCTGGCGTTTCAGCCAGTGGCGCGCTTCGATGGAGGCAACGGCACGTGAAACCTTGGTTTTATGCAGGCCGGTGCGGGTGCCAATGCCGGTTGCGGTTTGCGGGCCATATTGGCCGAGTGTTGCCAGCACCCGCCATTCCGAGCGGGTCATGCGGTAACGGTCCCGGTAGATGTCGCGAAAACCGAAACTGACTTTTTCGCTGGTGTGATGCAGCACAAAAGGCAGGAAACCATCCAGGTCAAATTTTTCTGTCATCACATTCGATCGCTGTTTGATAGTTACAAAAATTATAGTTACGTTTGTAACTATATCAAATAAAGTTAGGGAGAAGACAATGGCCGATCACATTGTTTCTGCAAAAAAGAACCCGGTAAACAGCCTGGGCGGCTTGCAGTATATGTCAGGCTTTGGCAACGATTTTGAAACCGAATGCCTGCCCGGTGTCTTGCCACAGGGGCAAAACAGCCCGCAAAAATGCGCTTATGGTCTTTATGCCGAACAGCTTTCAGGGTCGCCCTTTACCGCACCACGCGGCAGCAATGAACGGTCCTGGCTGTATCGTATTCGCCCCGGCGTGCGCCATAATGGACGGTTTGAAAAATTCGACCTGCCCCATTGGAAAACCGCGCCCTGCCTGAACGTTCACAGCCTGGCGCTGGGGCAGTTGCGCTGGGACCCGGTTGAAATGCCGTCTGATGCAACCGATTTTATTGCCGGTATCCGCACCATCACCACGGCGGGCGATGCGCTGGGGCAGGCGGGCATGGCCAGCCATGTTTATGTGTGTAATGCCGACATGGTGGATGATTACTTCTTTAATGCCGATGCCGAATTGCTGGTGGTGCCGCAAATTGGCACGCTGCGTATTTTTACCGAACTGGGCATTATGGATGTCGCCCCGCTGGAGGTCGCCCTTATTCCGCGCGGCATGATGTTCAAGGTTTCGATATTGTCTGCCGGGCCGGATGGCGGGGCGCGGGGGTATGTGTGCGAAAATTACGGGGCTAAATTTACCCTGCCCGAACGTGGGCCGATTGGGGCGAACTGTCTTGCCAATCCGCGTGATTTTAAAACACCTGTTGCCGCTTATGAAGACAAGGAAACACCGTGCCGGGTGCGGGTTAAATGGTGCGGCCAGTTTCACGTTACCGAAATTGGCCATTCCCCGCTCGATGTGGTGGGTTGGCATGGCAATTACACCCCGTTCAAATATGATTTGCGCACCTTTTCGCCCGTCGGGGCAATTTTGTTTGATCACCCGGACCCGTCGATTTTTACCGTTCTCACGGCGCCATCGGGCGAGGCCGGTACGGCGAATATCGATTTTGTTATTTTCCCGCCGCGCTGGATGGTGGCGGAAAACACCTTCCGCCCGCCCTGGTATCATCGCAACATCATGAGCGAATTTATGGGCCTGATCGAAGGCCGGTATGATGCCAAGGAACAGGGGTTTGTCCCCGGCGGCATGAGCCTGCATAACATGATGCTGGCCCATGGCCCCGATACCGAAGGTTTCACCAAGGCATCGGAAAGCGAGCTTGAACCCGTCAAGCTTGATGGCACGATGGCCTTCATGTTTGAAACCCGCCTGCCGCAGCAGCTTACCCGTTTTGCCGCCGAACTGCCCGGCCTGCAAAACGATTATCAGGATTGTTGGCAAGGGCTGGAACGCCGGTTCGATGGCACCCCGGAAGGGCGTTAGAACTGATGCCCAAATTTCATTATTGGAAATATGATTTTAAATAAAGACCGGACATACCCGGCAAGGAGACAGGACCGATGAAATTTGCCACCCTGAAAGACGGCAACCGCGATGGTAAACTGGTTTTGGTATCGCGCGATTTGCGCCGCTGTGCTCCCATTGATGGGGTGCCAACCTTGCAATATGCGCTGGATAACTGGTCAGTGCTGCAAGGCAAACTGGCCGACATTGCAGTGCTGCTGGAATCCGATGATGCATTTGGTGATGCGTTTGACCAGAAACGGACCCATTCGCCTCTGCCGCGTGCCTATCAGTGGGCGGACGGGTCGGCTTATGTCAACCATGTGGAACTGGTGCGCAAGGCGCGTGGGGCCGAAATTCCCGAAAGTTTCTGGACCGATCCGTTGATGTATCAGGGCGGATCAGACAGCTTTTTGGCCCCGACCGACCCGATTGTTCTGGGTGACGAAGGCTGGGGCATTGATATGGAAGGCGAGGTTGCCGCGATTACCGGCGACGTGCCGATGGGCGTTACACCAAAAGAAGCCCGTAAATTCATTCGTTTGCTGATGCTGGTTAATGATGTGTCCTTGCGCGGGTTGATCCCCGGCGAACTGGCAAAAGGATTCGGCTTTTTCCAGTCCAAGCCGTCATCGGCCTTTTCCCCGGTTGCAGTAACACCTGATGAACTGGGCGATGCCTGGGACGGCGGCAAGGTGCATTTGCCCTTGAATGTGGATTTGAATGGCAAGCCGTTTGGTCGGGCCAATGCCGGGATCGATATGACCTTTGATTTTGGGCAGCTTGTTGCCCACGCGGCCAAAACCCGCCCGCTTTGCGCGGGCAGCATCGTTGGGTCGGGTACGGTTTCAAACAAACAAGATGGCGAACCGGGCAAACCGGTGGCCGATGGCGGGGCGGGTTATTCCTGCATTGCCGAAATCCGCATGATCGAAACCATCCGCGATGGCAAACCGGCAACGCCTTTCATGCGGTTTGGTGACCGGGTTAAAATTGACATGTGCGATGCCAATGGCCAGTCGATTTTTGGAGCGATTGATCAGACGGTGCAAAAATTCAGCGGTTGAAACGATAGCCAGGCCCCTGCCGTGGCAAAATGTCAGGGGTCTGGTTGTCGGATCATTATGACACGCTGTTATGTCAAGTTGGATCGCGGTCCAGTAACATCCCGGCGCGGCAGCCCTTGTTTGTCCCTTCGGCCCAGCTTTCGCGGCCATTCACCCAAACACTTTTGATCCCAAGGGCCGGGGTTTTGGGTTTTTCATAGGTCGCGCCCGATTCAATGGTTGCCGGGTCAAACAGCACCAGATCGGCAAAGGCGCCTTCGCGAATTTGCCCGCGATCCTTAAGGGCAAACCGGCGTGCGGGCATCAGCGTCATGCGTTTGATGGCTTCTTCAAGGGTGAATAATCCGACTTCACGCACATAATGCCCCAATACCCTTGGAAATGTGCCCCAAACACGCGGATGTGAATGATCACCGCGCGCAATGCCGTCAGAACAAATGATGGTATGCTCGAACGACAAAATGCGCCTTACATCGCTTTCATCCATGATGAAGAAAATACCGGTGGCGGGCAGCAAACGCTCCATTGCGGTGTCGAGGTCGGTGTTCCATTCTTTGGCAATATCGGCCAGATCGCGGCCGGCCATTTTGGGATAAGCCAGTGATTCCGCCACAATCACGCGGGTTGCCTGGCGATGACGACCGGAATTAAGCATGGTCGAGGACGCGGTCCAGGGTGTGGTGTCAAGGCTGACATCGTGTTGAAGCATTGCCTTGCGAAACATTGGCAGCGTGATTTCTGACTGGCCGTGATTGGCAAGACCCGCACATTTATGATGACTGACATGTACCCCGCAACAGGCTTCGCGCCCGATCTCAAAGGTTTCCTCAAGGGCTTCAATGCCCCGGTCGCCTTCATCGCGCATATGGGTGACGTAAAGTTTGCCATGCGCCTTGGCAATACGGGCCATGGCAATAGCTTCTGCGGTGGTCGCTGCCCGCGCGGGTGGATAAAACAGGCCGGTTGAAACGCCAATCCCGCCTTCGTCCAGGGCCTGATCAAGCGACTTTTCCATCGCCTTTAGTTCTGCGGCATCGGCCGGGCGGCCAAGGTCGGCAACTTCGTTGATGCGCAATGTGCCATGCCCGATCAGGCAGGCGGAATTGACCGCCGCCGGAGACTGGCGCAATTGTTCGCGATAATCGGCAAAGCGGGCAAAGCGCGGGCGGCTGGATGTCAGGATCATGCCCAGCGGTTGCGGCAAAATCTCCATCGTTGCCTTCAGCGGAGCAATTGAAAACCCGCAATTCCCGGCAATGATTGTCGTTACCCCCTGGCTGAGCATGCAATCCATGCCCGGATCGGTCAACAGGGCTTCGTCGTGATGAACATGCGGGTCAATGAAACCGGGGGCAAGTGTCAGACCGTTACAATCGATTTCACGCCCGCCCTGCCATTTCGCAAGGGTGCCAACGGCCACAATCCGGTCATCACGGATGGCGACATCGCCGCGTTTGCGGGGCTGGCCTGAACCATCCACAATATCGGCGTTGCGAAAAATGACGTCAGCTTGCATTGTCGGAAACTCCAGAAGACTTCTAATTTTTTGTTGTTCAGGCATGTTTGTGGATGCTCCGTAACCTGAAGGCGGGTTCCAACGGGTGCCGGTAGGGGTTATTTGGGCTCAGGTAAAAGTGTCGGCCTTGGCCGGTGCCGGTGCCGAGGGTTGACCATCATCGCCCGCCCAGCGGGCAATGAGGTGAACCAGAATGATCACAATCATGACCGGCACTGCAATCGCGACCCATAATGTTGAAAAATCAAGGGCATCGGCTGTCGTTCGGCTGTGGCGCAAAAGAAAACCGCGTGCCGGATTGTTGCCCGGGCCAAAGAAACAGTACCAAAGAACAGGTGTGAGATAGATGATGACGACAGCAGACTGGACCGTGCCGGTTATGACGGCCATTAATCCGCCCCCGGTGCTGCTGCCTGTGAAAAGGGCAGGGTCAAAACGGCGCTTGAAGCTCATGGTTGCGCCGATCAGACCCGCCCAGATCATGGCATAACGTGCCAGTTCTTCTGTCCAGGATGGCGGTGAGGCAAAGACATAACGGGCGACAACCTGTAACAAGACCGAGCCTACCAGCACCGATAGCGCGATGATGGCAATGATACCTGCAAGTCGATCAAGGCCAAGGCTGATTGCCAGGGCTGTTTTTCGGATCGTGTTCACCTTCACCGCCTCCTGCCTAGTTGCGTACGATGTTGAGGGCGTCGAGATATTTCTGCAAATCATCTGCCGCCATAATTGACGGCCAGGTCTTCGCCGTTGCCGCGACCATTTTTTCGCGTTCGCCCGGTTCAAGTTGGGAAATGGTCACCCCGGCTTCCTTCATCCGGGCCATGACCTTTGTGCTCCAGTCGGCCAGCCATGCACGATTGGCGGTCATGCCCGCTTCCAGCGCCTTGTCGATTTCAGCTTTTTCATCGGCCGACAGGGTTTCGTACCAATCGTTGGAAACAAAAACAGCCCGGGTCGAGGGGGAAATATTGGCCGGTGTAAAGTGTTTTAGAAAGGCGGTGTGCCCGGTTCTGAGCGACGAGTTCGGCGGATTGAGATAACCGTCGGCAATGCCGACCTGAATGGCATTGGCAACTTCGGACCATGCGATGATGGTGCCGTTGGCGCCCAGGGCTTGTTCATATTCAAGCTGTTCCGGGTTGAGGGCCCGTAAACGCAACCCTTTGAGATCGGACATTTTGGTCACGGCATGCTGGCTGTTGTGAATGCCAATCCCGACGCCGATATAATTAAAACCGGCCAGGTGAATGCCGTTTTCAAGCAGGGGTTTGTTCATTTCTGCAAGAAGGTCGCTTTTGGCGATGACAGCGTCAAATTCGTCGCTGTCTTTAAACAGGAATGGCAACAAAACGCCCTTTAGCAGCGGGCTCATGCCGACACCGGTTGAAACGGTCGCGAGGTCAATTTCGACCAACCCCTGGGCGGTGGCATCAAAGCGTTCTTTTTCGCTGCCCAACGTATCAGACGGAAAAACGACCACCTTGAAACCCGTACCTTTAAGGGCATCGGCAAAACCATGCACAAAGGCGGCTTCAGCGTTGGTGACCGGATCGTCGGTGCCGTTCATGGCAATTTTGACCTCGGCGGCAAAGGCTGGTGTGATGATGGATGTGGATAACACAATGGCAAGGGAGGCAAGTGTTCTCCCCGACTTTGTAAACGTCATGTTACGTGATCTCCTCTGTTGTGCCCTTTTGTTTGTTATCAGCTCAGCCCCAGGGCGTGCGGCAAAGCCAGTGAGATGGCGGGAAAGAAGGTCAGCACGATCAAAAGTGCGACTTCGGCAAAGAAAAACGGCAATGTTGCGCGGATCAATCGCCAGTAATTGATGTTGCATGTTGTTGCCAAAATCAGCAGGACACCGCCAATCGGAGGCGATAGCAACCCGGTCGAGATATTGAAGCAGATGACAATGCCGAGATGCACCGGATCGATCCCCATTGCCAGCGCAACGGGGACAAAGATCGGGGCGAACAGTGCCACGGCGGCTTTGACATCCATCGCCATACCCGCGATCAGAAAGACGACATTGACCAGCATCAGGTATTGTAACGGGCCAAGGCCCAGTGCGGTGATTTGGGCGGCAATTGCCTGGGGCAGCCGATCAAGGGCGGCGATATAGGAAAATGTCGAAATCGCGCATAGAATGATGAACAGCGCCCCCAGCAGAACCGCCGTGCGAATGGCACTCTGGCGCACGGCTTCGCCATCAAGCTTGCGATAGGCAAAACCGATAATCAGGGCGGCGGCAACGGCGACAGCGGCGGCTTCGGCCGGGGTCATAACGCCAAAAAGGGTGCCGCCCAGAATGATGACAGGCAGGGTCATGGCGGGCAGGGCGCGAAGAAAGGATTTGCCAATTGGCGGCATATCCGTTTGATCGCCACCACCTGGATGATCGTCGCGCCAGGCATAAAAGGCATTCATCACCATTAGTACGGCGGCCAAAAGCAGCCCGGGGATAACGCCCGCCGCAAACAGGGCCGCGACCGAGGTATTCATCAGCGCACCGTAAAAGATCAGGATGCTGGACGGTGGAATGATCGGGCCGATGATGGATGACGCCCCGGTAATGGCAACGGCGTAATCAAGCGAATAGCCCCGTTTTTGCATTTCGGGCACAAGTGAATTGCCCAATGCAGCGGCATCGGAGACCGCCGAGCCCGACACACCGGCAAAGAAAACACTGGTTAAAATATTGACATGGCCAAGGCCGCCTTTCACCCGGCCTAACAGCGACATGGAAAAGTCGATCAGCGCCGATGCAATGCCACCCCGGTTCATCAAATCACCGGCAAAGATGAAAAGCGGCATCGCCAGAAATGCAAACACGTCAAGTTGGCTAAACAGGCGCTGTGGCAGTGCCGCCATGAAATTGGCCTGACCGCCCATAATAAACGTTATGATGGATGCCGCGCCAATGACATAGGCTATCGCCGCGCCAGATAAAAGCCCCACTCCGATCAGGATAAGCAGAAATGCCGCCTGCATCCTATTCCCCTTTCTGTTTTTTATTGGCAACAAGACTGGAGCGATTTTTCGGGTTAGGAAATAGAAAACTTTTATTTCATCCATAGCTATATACTATGGATTAAGGACGCGATAATACGATACGGAGGCCCTTATGCGCGGAATAACGCTTCAGCGATTGCAGGTATTTTGCGAGGTTTATGAACGTAATTCGATCAGTGCGGCTGCACGAGCACTGGGCCTGTCACAGCCGACGGTCAGCAAGCATTTGCGTGATTTCGAGGCGGCATCGGGGCTGACATTGTTTGTTTTGGAACGCGGTCGTATCCTTCAGACAGCCGATGCCGATGCCATTTATAGCGAAAGCCGGTTTTTACAAGACGGTATTGGCCAGCTTGAGGGCCGGATCGAAGCCCTTAAGAAAGGGGTGGGCGGCAAGCTGTCTGTGATGTCGATTGGTCTTTTGATGAACTATTTCGTACCGCAGGCCTGTGCCAGTCTGATGCAAAAAATGCCGCAATTGCGCCTGATTGTGGACATCAGCAAGTCTGCCCATCAACTTGAATTGCTGCATGCCGGGCTGATTGATCTTGGGATTATGGCCGGGCGGGTAACGATGCGCGATGAGGAATTTACCCTTTTGGGGCGGGGAAAATTAAAAGCGATTGTGCCGCGTGAAAACCCGCTTGCCCAAAAACGCCAGGTGACCCTGGAACAGGTTTTTGACTATCCGATGGTGGACACCACCGCACGCGGGCCGATTGGCAATGTCCTTGAAGAAGCCCTGAGAACGCGCGGGTTGAGCATGGCCGGGGCTGTGACCTGCAATTCGCTGGAAGCCGTGCCACCGATGGCGCAGATTTTGAAACGATCTGCCATCATTGACGAATTCACGGCCCGATCCTTGTTGCAAACCGACATTGTCTGCATCGATCTGGAGCCAGCGATAAACTTTGATATCTGGGCTGTGACCTTATCCTCGACCGGGAACCGGAACGCCATTCGCCTTTTTTCCGATGCACTGCGCGGCTTGTTGGCACAAAGATAAGGCGCAAACAAAACCCCTGCCATCGAAATGGCAAGGGTTTAGGGGGGCACGGTGCAGTGACGAGGGTTAAAATGCCAGTCTTGGTAAAAACAGAACCAGATCGGGCAACATCAGCAGGGCAAAAACCAGCAGCAGGATCGCGGCCAGAAATGGCAGGGATTCCCGCACGTAATGTTCAACCCGGACATTCATGATCGCACAGACGGTATACATGGCAACACCGACGGGCGGGGTCATTGAACCCAGTGTGACCAGCGTCATCATCAGAATGCCGAAATGAACCGGATCAACGCCAAGTTGTTTAATGATGGGCACAAAAATTGGCGTCAGCAACAATACCAGAACCGTGCTTTCAACAAACAGCCCGGCGACAAACAGAATACCCAAAATCGCGGCAACAATCGCAGTGGGGTTGCTTAACCCCGACAACAGGGCACTGGAAACAGTTTGCGGAACCTGCAAAAACGTAATCGCAAAACCGACCATGCCCGACATTAAAATGATCAGCATGATCATGCCAATATCGGAAATCGCATCGGCAAGTGCGCGTTTAATATCGGTAAAGCCAAGTTCGCGGTGGCTGAAAATACCCACAAAAACGGCGTAAACCACCGCAAAGGAGCCAACCTCGGAGGGGGTAAACAACCCGCCACGGATGGTAATGATCAGCAAAACCGGAAACAGCAATGCCCATTTTGCTTCCCAAAATGCCACGGCCAGTTCGCGCACGGTGGGTTTGCGGGCGTCTTTGGCAACGTAATTGCGCTTTTTGGCGATGATATAGGCCGTAACCATCAACACAATCATCATTAGCACACCGGGAATGATCCCGGCCAGAAACAGCCGCCCGATCGAGACATTGCCAACATAGCCATACAGGATCAGCCCGATGGAAGGCGGGATGGTGGCCGTAATCAGCGAGCTTAGCGCGATAACGGCGGCTGAAAAGCCTTTGGAATAACCGTTTTCGATCATTTTGGGGCCAATAACGCGGGCTTCCATGGCGGCATCGGCCACGGCAGAGCCTGAAATGCCGCCCATCAAGGTCGACAGGATGATGGAAACCTGGGCCAGACCACCGGCCATCCACGAAACGGCGATGTTGGAAAATTTGAACAGGCGGTCGGTGATGCCGCTTTCATTCATTAAATGACCGGCCAGCACGAAGAACGGCACGGCCAGCAACGGGAAACTTTGCGACACAGCGGCAATTTTTTGCACACCAATTGACAGCGGCATGACATCGGATGTGACAAAAAAGGTAAACCCGGACAAGCCAATGGCAAAGGCCACCGGGGCACCAATGATCAGGAAAAACAGAAAGATGGAACCGATCAACAACATGGTCAGATGTCCTGCTTGGTCGTGGGAGATGTTGTTACCGGCGGGATGCTTTCGGAGCTTTCTTCGGGCAGCGAATAAACAAGGATCTGCTCGGCCCGGCGGTGCCGCCATGCATCAATAATATTGTAAATGATGGTGCCCCCCAAAATGACCGACCCGACAGGCACGGCAATGGTGACAAAGGCATAGGAAATGCCGGAATCGCCAAATTGGCGTTGTTTGTTAAGGATCGTCAGGTCGTAACCCTCGACCGCCAGCACGGCCAGCATGGCACAAAAAATTAATCCAACGGCGGTTTCAATGATCAGGCGATAGCGGTGCGGGGCGAGACGAACAAACAGGTCAACGCCAAGATGGCCGCGCTGGCGCATGGCCCGAATGGCTCCAAAAAAACACAGCCAGATAAACAGCAATTGCGCCATATCGACCGACCACATGACAGGGTGGCCAAAGGTCCGCATGATGGAGGCGACAAAAACCAGCATGACAATGGCGATGAATATTGCGGAAACCAGTGCAAACTCGGCCTGAGCCAGACGTTTTTTCATGCCCGGTTTTCCTCCCTTGGCTTGGACGCGCATAAGCGCCATGGATCGATGGTGGGATGGGTGAAATGATGTGTAAAAACGGCGTGCCGCAATGCTGTGGGCAACACTGAAGCGTGGGTGTGCGGGTTTTTGTCTGACAAATATACCGGTGCGATACGACAAAAGACGGGCGCTTAAAACGGCCCGTCTTTTGCCAAATGGCTTAATTGTTCAGGATTTTGTCAACCTGCTTGTGCAGTTCGCCATAACCAAGTTTGTCATAAACGCCTTTGGTGGCTTCCTTGAACGGGGTGGTGTCGATTTCGGAAACGTCGACACCGTCATCTTTAAGCTGCTGTTCGATGGATGCCAACGCATCGCGGGTGCCATAAGATGCAATATCGCCTGCTTTAAGTGATTCTTCGCGCAGGATTTTCTGCAAATCTTGCGGCAGGCTGTCAAACCAGGCGGCGCTGGTAACCAGCCCGGTGATCAGGTTGATATGGCCTGTTTTGGTGATATGCGTGATCACTTCCTGAAGGTTGGCGCCGATAACAGCGGGAAGCTGGGCTTCGGTGCCGTCAATTGTGCCAAGTTGCAGGGCGCTGTATACGTCGGAGAAAGGCATCGGGGTCGGTGTTGCGCCCATCGCCTTGACAGTTTCGATCCAGACCGGTGCGCCTGGTGTGCGCAAAACCAGCCCATTAAGGTCGGCAGGTTTGGTAATCGGCTTTTTGGTCAGCAAATGGCGTTCGCCCTGCCACCAGTTAAACGACAAAACCTGATGGCCCGATGCCTTGCGCAGTTTTTGCACCCAGGTTTCAAACAGGTCGGATGTCACAACCTTGCGAATGCCATCATACCCCTGTGCCAGATACGGGGCGCCAAGAATGCCGAATTCTTTTTCAAAAACGGCAAGGCGGCCCCCATCGACAATAACGGCAACCGGGGCACCGGCGCGGGCCTGTTCAAGGACGTCTTCATCCGGGCCAAGCTGCGAATTGGGAAACAGCGTTACCTTGATCTGGCCTTTGGTGCGTTCGTCAACGTTTTTAACAAAGGCTTCAAGGCCCTTGTAAAGCGGGTCGCTGGTCGCAAGGGCAGTGTTAACACTAAGGGTATAATCGGCGGCATGTGCGGTCATTGCCATGGTCATACCGGCAACGCCCGAGACGATGAAAGTCGTCAAACGTGAAATCTTCATTTTTTCCTCCCTGAATATGCCAGCTATAAATGCCAGCCTTGTTTGTCAGATAGCATACTAATATATCAGTGTCAATTAACAGCGGGCTAAAAGATGTGCTTCCGGCATTTGGCAGGATTTTCCCCGCCCTGTTCCGGAAGCCGTCCGGGGCGGCGGGGTGGGTACGGCAAATGCGCTGCCTGTGTTTTTTGATGTTAATCGCGTTGCCGCAACACTGCGAATGCACCGGTTACAGGTAAGCATTGGCGCAGATCAGGCGCCAAACATTTCCCGGTTGTTTTGAATGATTGTGTCGAGTTCGTTGAGCGAACCGGAAAGATGGTCGCGGACATGGGATTCGACAGTTTGCAGATCAGATGCGCGAACGGCATCGAGGATTTTGCCGTGCTGGAATATTACCCGTTCGATCTTGCCCGGTGTGGGCAATTGCAAGCGACGAACCCGGTCGAGATGGCCGCTATGTTCGCGCACAACCTCCCACAAATCCTCGTATCCGGCTGCGATAAACAGGGCGCGGTGAAAGGCGCTGTCAAGGCGGGAAAAGGCGGCTGTATCCGTGCTGTTGAGGCGTTGTTCAGACAGGATTTTTTCCGCCGGGGCGATTTTAACCTTGTCTATTGCCAGGGCCAGGTTATGGGCCACTTCAAGTTCCAGGGATGTTCGCAGGAAGTGGGTTGATTTAACCTTGTGGATGCTGATCGGGGCAATCAGGGTTTTTGACTGCGGAAAGACTTCGACAAGTCCGTCCTTTTCCAGTTTTAAAAAGGCCTCGCGCACCGGGGTCTGGCTGACGCCATAAAAATCGGCCAGCACCGCACGCGACAGGCTGTAGCCCGGGCGCAAATCAAGCGAGACAATCCTGTCGCGCAAATCTTCATAGACTTGCAGCGCGACCGGTCGGTTCCGGCTGATCTGAAAGGGTGTTGTGTCGAGGCTTCCCTCGGGGATGCCGCTGGTTATTTTTTGTCTCATCGTGCTCTTTCCTATGCCACTTCCTCTTATCGTACAATATGGCTTGCATAGGCAATACTAATATTTTACTATTCAGGCACAGGCAAAAAAATCCTCAGGGCAGGCGCGGGAAATTCGCGATATTTCGTACTCTCACCCGTGTTCGGGCTATCTGGCGTATCAGTTCCTCTTCGGGTTTGATCATCCGGAGACCGCTGAAGCGGCAGGGAAAGCCGGGTTTTGCAAGTGCTACCGGGATTAAATGCTGACCACATGATTATCGACCACCGTTCCGAGGAATTCATGACAAACAAGAAGACGATCAAAGCCGAAGACCTTCGCAGCGCACGGTGGTTCGCCCCCGATGATTTGCGGTCTTTCGGGCATCGTTCACGCGCCATGCAAATGGGCCTGGGCCCGGAAGACTGGGAGGGCAAACCGCAAATTGCCATTATCAATACCTGGTCGGATGCCAATCCATGCCATGCACATTTCAAATTCCGGGTTGATGATATACGCCGTGGTATTACCGAGGCGGGTGGTTTTCCGATGGAATTACCGGCCATTTCGCTATCTGAAAGTTACGTCAAGCCGACCACGATGCTGTATCGCAACATGCTGGCGATGGAGACCGAGGAACTTTTGCGTTCCCACCCGGTTGATGGCGTTGTGCTGATGGGCGGGTGCGACAAAACCACACCGGGTTTGATCATGGGCGCGGTCAGCATGGGGTTGCCAACCATCTATGTGCCCGCCGGGCCAATGTTGCGCGGCAACTGGCATGGCAATGTGCTGGGCAGTGGGTCTGACGCATGGAAATATTGGGATGAACGCCGGGCAGGTAACATTTCGGACGAGGAATGGCAGGGTATTGAAGGCGGCATTGCGCGCTCTTACGGTCATTGCATGACCATGGGCACGGCCAGCACCATGACTGCGATTGCCGAGGCACTGGGTATGACGTTGCCCGGCGCAACCTCGATCCCGGCGGCGGATTCCAACCATATTCGCATGTGCACGGCATCGGGACGGCGTATTGTAAACATGGTGTGGGAAGATTTGCGCCCGGATCAGGTTATTACCGCAGCATCGGTGGAAAATGCGGTAACGGTAGCGATGGCGACCGGCTGTTCGACCAATGCGGTGATCCATCTGATTGCGATGGCGCGCCGGGCCGGGGTGAACCTGGATTTAAACGATTTTGACCGGTTAAGTCGGACAACACCCGTGATCGCCAATATTCGCCCGACCGGTGATAAATATCTGATGGAAGATTTTTATTATGCCGGGGGGCTGCGCGCCCTGATGAGCCAGCTTGCCCCCAAGCTGGATTTAACCTGTCAGACCGTAACGGGTGTGCCGTTGGGTGAAACGCTGGAAGGGGCGAAGGTACATAACGAAGATGTCATCCGCCCGCTATCGAACCCGATATACAAGGAAGGGTCGCTGGCCGTGCTGCGGGGCAATCTGGCACCGGATGGCTGTGTGATCAAACCATCGGCCTGTGATCCGAAATATTACGAACATGTTGGTCCTGCCCTGGTGTTTGACAGCTACCCGGAAATGAAGGCGGCGATTGATGACGAAAACCTGGATGTAACGGCAGACCATATTATGGTGTTGCGCAATGTTGGGCCGCTGGGCGGGCCGGGCATGCCGGAATGGGGCATGTTGCCGATCCCGACCAAGCTGGTGAAACAGGGGGTGCGCGATATGTTGCGTCTTTCCGATGCCCGCATGAGCGGTACGTCTTACGGGGCCTGCATGTTGCATGCGGCCCCCGAAGCCGTCATTGGCGGGCCGTTGGCTCTGGTTAGAACCGGCGATATGATCCGGGTGAGTATTCCCGATCGCACCATTGAAATGCAGGTATCGGACGAAGAACTGGCCAAACGCCGGGCCGAATGGAAAAAACCCGAACCGGCCTTTGCGCGTGGGTATGGCTGGATGTTTGGCCGCCACGTCAAACAGGCCAATGATGGCTGCGATTTTGATTTTCTTGAAACCGGTTTCGGCCCCACGGCTGGCGAACCCGATATTTACTGATCTGGCGGAGCATCCATACATGACCACCAAACTAAGTGCAGAAACCCGCGCAAAATACATGCAGGTCAGCACGGCCACCCTGTGTACTGCCCTGTTCAAACGTGGTTTGCGCAACCAGTTTATTCAGGATGTGCACCCGTTAAAGGCTGATGGCCCCAATATGGTGGGCGAGGCCTATACGCTGCGCTATATCCCCGCGCGCGAGGATTTAAACCCGATTACCGTGTTTCAAAACCCGCAACATCCGCAAAGGGTTGCGGTGGAGCAATGCCCGGCAGGGGCGGTAATGGTGATCGACAGCCGCAAGGATGCCCGCGCGGCATCGGCAGGGTCCATTTTGGTATCGCGCCTGATGGTGCGTGGTGTGGCAGGGATTGTTACCGATGGCGGGTTTCGCGATTCACCTGAAATTGCCCAGCTTGCCATTCCGGCCTATCACAACCGCCCGTCCGCACCGACCAACCTGACATTGCATCAGGCGCTTGATATCAATGTACCGATTGGCTGTGGCGATGTTGCGGTTTTTCCGGGTGACGTTGTGGTGGGCGACCGCGAAGGCGTAATTATTGTTCCGGCGGAAATTGCCGGGGAAATCGCCGATGAAGCCGTTGAAATGACCGCGTTTGAAGATTTTGTGACCGAGCAGGTTTTGGCCGGCAAAACCATTGTCGGGCTGTACCCGGCAACCAACCCGCAAACCTTGGTTGATTTCCAAATCTGGCGCGAGAAAAACGGCCGCTAATGTTTAGCCAAACCGATTGCGAACAGGCACCCCGTACATGTTATGTGCGGGGTGTTTTGATTTGAACAGGCCGAGGCGTTGCGATGCCGAGGCGGTATCGAAAATCGTGAATAAGCCGCGTTTGCAACCAAATTTCACGAAAACGGGCCTTAAAGCTGGGCTTCGATTGCGACCTTGTCGAGAACCGACCAGACATTGATGATTTTGCCATCGCGAAATTCGTAAAAGACGTTTTCGGCGAATTTTATCTTTTTACCATTGATGTTAAGGCCAAGGAAAAGACCCTTTGGTGTGCAGTCAAACATCAGTCTGCTGGCGACCAACGGGGCATCCCAGCTTAGCATTTCGATGTTAAATCTCAGATCCGGGATTTGTAGATAATCGTTTTCCAGCATCGCCCGATATCCGGCAACACCCAGTTTGCGCCCGTTATGTGAGGCATCGGGATGGACATAGTGCCCGAGATTATCCCAGTCCTGATTGTTCAGGCAGTCAATATAGCGGTGATACAGGGTGGCGAGATCGGCTTGGGTCATTTGCGTATCCTTGTTTCGGTACCGTGCAACTGCCCCTATTTTATGCCAGGATAAGTGCAGACACAAATCAACCGGAGACATAAATATGAAAGTTGGCATTGTTGGTGCCGGAATGGTTGGAAGTTCGGCGGGATATGCCATTGCCCTGACGGGCATTGCCAGTTCGGTGATTTTTGTTGATCGTAATGCAGACCTGGCCCGCGCGCAGGCCGAGGATATTTCCCATGCCGTGCCGTTTATGTCGTCCTGCATGGTTTATGCCGGAGATTATGCCGATTTAAAAGGCGCATCGGTGGTGATTTTGGCAGCCGGGGTCAGTCAGAAACCCGGCGAAAGCCGGTTGGAGCTTTTGGGCCGGAATGCCGCTGTTTTTCGCGACGTGGTGGGCGAGGTTTTACGCGTGGCACCTGAGGCCATTTTACTGGTCGCATCAAACCCGGTTGATATCATGACGCAGATTACCGTGCGTTTGTCGGGTTTGCCCGTCGGGCGGGTGATTGGGTCGGGGACTATTTTGGACACCGCCCGGTTTCGCAGTTTGCTGGAGCGGCATTTGCGAATTTCGCCGCAATCGGTACATGCCTATGTGTTGGGCGAACATGGCGATAGCGAAGTTTTGGCCTGGTCGAATGCGCGCGCGGGGTCGGAACCGTTATTATCGTTTGCTGCCCAGATGGGTTTGCCGTTAACCGATGAGGTGAAGGTCAAAATTGACGATGGCGTGCGCAATGCCGCCTATAAAATCATTAATGGTAAAGGGGCGACCTATTACGGGATTGGCGCGGGGTTGGCGCGCATTGTGAAGTCAATTGCGCAGGACCAGCGCGATGTTTTGTCGGTTTCAATTGTGACAGCACATGTCGCCGGGGTGGATGATGTTGCCCTGTCGATCCCGCGTGTGGTGGGGGCATGCGGGGTAAGTGCCGATATGATGCCCACCCTTGATGCGCCCGAAAACGAGGCCTTGCATCGCAGTGCAAGTTTGCTCAAAACAACCATCGAAGCCGTGAAACTTTAACCTTTATGCGTAACGGAAACCCATGACCGAGCCATTGCAGGATTGTGCGAAAAACGCGGTATCATCGCCGATGCCACAGGACGAAGGTATTCTGGCATTTCAGAAAAAAACCGATGCCTTTTATCCGCCCGATGCGGTAAGTGCATCGATTGCACAACAACGTGCGTGGTACGATGCCCTTTGCGCCCGTTTCAGCCCTGCCGACCCCGAAGGGCTGACATTTGAAGATGGCACCATAGAGGGCGTGCCGGTGCGCTATTTTCACCCGGCCCGGCACCATAGCAAATGCTGGTTGCTGTATTTGCATGGCGGTGGTTTTGTTGTCGGATCGCGCGATAGCCACCATGCCATTTGTGCCGAAATTGCCGATGATGCGGGCGCGGAACTGGTGGCGGTGGAGTATCGGTTGGCCCCCGAACATATTTGGCCCGCGGCGTCGGATGATGGATTTGCGGTGTTAAGCCATCTGGTTGCCAAGGGTCACCGGGTGGTGGTGATTGGCGACAGTGCCGGGGCCAATCTGGCGGCCGGGTTAATGGTGCGCGCGTGCAAGGCCGGTTTAACCGGGACCGGGGCCATTGCCGGGCAGGTTTTGATTTACCCGGCACTGGGCGGTGATGTTTTGCGTGGGTCCTATGTTGAAATGGCGAATGCGCCGGGTTTGACCACACAGGATGTGCTTTATTATCGCGATATTCTGGCAGCACCCGACGATGATGCGGTGGCAAACCCCCTGTGTGCGACGGATTTAACAAATATACCGCCTGCCTATATCAGTTCGGCCTTTTTTGACCCGCTGCGCGATGACGGGCGGAGCTATGCCGCCCGATTGGCACAAGCCGGGGTGAATGTAACCTACCGGGAAGAACCGCAAATGGTGCATGGCTGGTTGCGCGCCCGGCATATGAGCGCGGGCGCACGAATTGGCTTTGATCATATGTGCCAGGCCATTGCCGGATTTTGTGAATAACCGCTGTTCAGGCGATTTTGGATGGTGCGATCAGGGTGTTTGCGCGGTCTGCCCACCGGCAAAATCTGGCATAAAACAAACGGCCTGCAATGTGGTTTGCGGGCCGTTTGTGCGTGTCGTTACATGAAATTGCGCGGAATGGTGCGGTTCCAGGTTTTTTCGTAGATTTGTTTGTCCTGTTCTACCGCCGTGACGCTGGCGGTGACGTGCCAGTCGGTTTTGGTGCAGGTCAGTGTGGCGGTGCACACCGTGCGGGTAAACCAGCCAGGCCGTTCCATGTCGCAGGTCCAAACGGCATGGCCGCGCATGGATGAGGGATCATCAAGCGTGATGGTCCATGTTTCATCGCGGATCTGGCGGGTGGAAAGGCCTGTGTCGGGATGTTCAAACAGCCCGGTATCTTCGGTAATGCAATAATCTGTTTTATTTTGTGTCAGGTTGCGCCGAACCTCGCGCCGGGTGGAGGCCGGGCGATGTTCGATATAGGTCGGCAAGGGATCAGGATTTTCGGGTTCCGGCATATCGATCCTGTCGTGGTCACCCAACAGGGGCAGCGACAGATCGATGCTAGCGGTATCAATGGTCAGTCCGGCATTAAACGGGTCCGGCAGGATCATGGGCCAATAGGCGGTCGACAGGGCAAGGCGCAATTTGTGCCCGGCACGCAGGCGATACCCGCAGGCATCAAACACCAGTGTCATCGAAACCTTTTCGCCCTTTGGCATGGGTCCGGGGGCGTTATAGTTACCCGCAGGGTCGCGATGGGCAAGGTTTAACACGCCAAATGAAATGCGGGTTGCGGTGCCATCGGGGTGCACATCGACCAGCCGGGCGCACAGATTGGCCCAATCGGCATCGCAGCCAAGCGCAAGGGTAATTTCGGGGCGCCCCAGCAAGTCGATATCTTGTTGCAATGCTGTGCTGTCAAAGCATAAAGACCCGGCATCGTCGCTGCGCTGGTCAATCGCCATTTCGGCATCGGGTTTCAAGGTGAAATATTCGCCCGCCGCCGTGCCGGTATCAAGTGGCGATTTCACAAAGACATTGACGCTGGCACCTTTATCGCCCGGGAATGTGTCGTCTTGCGCCACCAGCCGTTCATTTCTAACCGTGAAATGGGCCATTTCCGGGGTTTGCCAGATGTTTTTGGCAACCCAGAAGCCAGCATCATGGTCGCGCCGTGGGGCGGGTTTAACCGCATCAAGGATATAGGCGCGCATTTGCGGCACCGTTTCGGCACCGTTATCGATATTGCGCAGCCATTTATCCCACCAGCGAATGGCTTCACCGTGAAAATCGGCGCGGGGTTTGGGCCAGGCAAAATGCGGATATTTATGCACCCAGGGGCCGATCAGGGCCTTGGCCCGGTCCGGCATGCCTTCAACGGCACGAAGGGGGGTGTTGCGATAGCCATCGGCCCAACCGGCCATCACCATGGACGGAATTTTAACAGCCTCAAAATCCTCGCAGATCGAGGCATGTTTCCAAAAATCGTCGCGCTGTTGGTGGCCCAGCCATTCTTCCATGAAAAACGGTTCGTTTTCCAGGCGTTCCATCCACATCGCGCGCCAGCGATCACCGACCAGATCGGGGTCGGGCGAGCGGGACTGATAGGCCAGCATGGTGGCCGCCCATGAAAGCTGTGCGGCCAGTTGGCAGCCATTCTTATAATGAATATCATCGTTATAACGATCCACCGTCGAGGCAATCGAGATGACAGCCTTCAGGGCAGGCGGTTGCAGGGCCGCGACCTGCAAACAGTTAAACCCGCCCCATGAAATGCCCATCATGCCGACGGAGCCATTGCACCAGGCCTGATCGGCGATCCAGGCAATGATTTCGCAGGCATTGGCAAGTTCAAGCGGGGTGTATTCGCCGTCAATCACGCCATCGGATTCCCCCGAGCCGCGAATATCAACCCGCAGCCCGGCAATGCCTGCGCGGGCAAATACCGGATAGGTCGATTCATCGCGCGGGCGGGTGCCGTCGCGTTTGCGGTAGGGCAAAAATTCCAGCACGGCGGGAACGGGGGATAAATCGGCACTGTCTGGCATCCAGATGCGCGCGGCAAGACGGGTGCCGTCTTTTAACGTGATCCATTTGTTTTCAATGACGGAATAAGGGGCGTTGGTCATTGTTTATCCAATCCTGGGGGACGGCGGCACATAAAAGCACCGCCCGGACACAGCCCGGGCAGTGTATGACATGTTAAAACCTAGTTGCCAGCACTTTCCATGCGGCGGTTTGACAGGACTTTTTCCAGCCAGCCCAGTTCCATTTCCGGCACCGATTTTAACAAAAGATCGGTGTAATCGTCGAACGGCGGCGACAACACGCTGGAACGCGGTCCAAAATCAACCAGTTTGCCTTGCAACATGACGGCAACTGAATCGGCAATGGCGCGCACAATGGCAATGTCGTGGGTGATGAACAGATACGAAACCTTGGTTTCCGCCTGTAATCGCATCAGCAAATCAAGAATGCCTTCTGCCACCAGCGGGTCCAGCGCCGATGTTGGTTCGTCACACAGGATCAATTCAGGTTCGGCCGCCAGCGCACGGGCAATGGCAACACGCTGTTTTTGCCCGCCGGAAAGTTCGGCGGGATAGCGATCATAAAACCCTGCACCCATTTCGATTTCGTCAAGCAGTTCCTGAACCCGTGCTGTGCGTTTTTTACCGCGCAGGCCGAAATAGAATGTCAGCGGGCGGCCAATAATTTGCCCCACCGTCTGGCGCGGGTTCATGGCGGTATCGGCCATTTGATAGATCAGTTGTATGCGGCGCAAATGGTCACGGCTGCGCTTTTTGCGGTGACGTGGCAGGATTTCATCGCCAAAGGTAATGGTGCCCCCGGTTGGCGGTAAAAGCCCGGTAATTACGCGGGCAAGGGTGGATTTACCCGAACCCGATTCACCGACAACCGCCAGCGTTTGTCCGCGCGGTACGTGTAGCGAAACATCGTGCAACACCTTGAAACCATTGCCATAGGATGCAGAGATATTATCCACCGACAGCAGGGCATTGGTTTGGTCTCTGGCCTCGCGCTGTTTGGTCTGGCGCACCGAAATCAGCGCACGGGTATAGTCTTGCTGCGGGTTTTCAATAATTTGTTGCACACTGCCATATTCCACGGTTTCCCCGTGGCGCAGCACCATGATGTCATCGGAAATCTGGGCGACGACGGCAAGATCGTGGGTGATGTAAAGGGCGGCGGTGCCGGTTTCCTCGATGGCATTTTTAATGGCAGCCAAAACATCGATCTGGGTGGTGACATCAAGGGCGGTGGTCGGTTCGTCAAACACAATCAGTTCCGGGTTGGAACAAAGTGCCATTGCCGTCATCGCGCGTTGTAATTGCCCACCGGAAACCTGATGAGGAAAACGGTCGCCAAAATTTTCCGGGTCGGGCAGACCCAGAATTTTAAACAGGTAAAGGGCGCGTTCATGGGCTTCGTCGCGGGTCATCAGGCCATGTTCAAGGGTGGCCTCAATCACCTGATCGCCCAGTTTATGCGCCGGGTTAAAGGCCGCCGCCGCCGATTGGGCGACATAACACACCCTTGCCCCGCGAATTTGGCGAATGCCTTTTTTACCGGCCTTCAATATGTCTTCGCCGTCCAGCAGGACTTCACCACCGGTGATGCGTACACCACCCCGGCCATAGGCCAGTGCAGCAAGGCCAATGGTCGATTTACCCGCCCCGGATTCCCCGATCAGGCCCAGAACTTTGCCCCGTTCCAGATCAAATGAAATGCCATGAACAATTTCGATATCCTTGGGGTTTTCGCCGGGCGGATAGGTGGTGGCACCGATTTTAAGATTGCGTACCGATAACATATTAGCCATCCCCGCGGCCCCCCTTTAAGCTGGACGTTCGTTTCAAAAGCCAGTCAACAACCATGTTGACGCAAATTGCCAGTGCCGCAATGGCGCCGCCGGGAATAAGGGCCGCCGAAATACCAAAAATGATGCCATCCTTGTTATCCTTGACCATACCGCCCCAATCGGCGGCGGGCGGCTGAATGCCCAGCCCCAGAAACGACAGGGTGGAGAGAAAGAGGATCGAGAACGCAAACCGCAAGCCAAATTCGGCCAAAAGCGGGGTTAAGGTATTGGGCAGGATTTCGCGGAAAATAATCCACATTTTGCCTTCGCCGCGCAGTTTGGCGGCTTCGACAAACTCCATCACGGCAACGTCAAGGGCCACGGCCCGACCCAGCCGATAGACACGGGTGGAGTCAAGGACGGCCATCACCACGATCAGAATCCACAGGCTTTGCGGCAAAACGGCCAGAACAACCAGTGCAAAGATCAGTGTCGGGATCGACATCATCAAATCGTTAAACCGCGACAGGGTTTGATCAATGATGCCGCGCGATACAGCGGCGGTAAAGCTGAGAAAAATGCCGATTGAAAACGACAGAACAGAGGCAGCAAGGGCGACAAACAAGGTGGTGCGCGCACCAAAGATCAGGCGCGATAAAAGATCGCGGCCCAGATTATCGGTACCAAGCAGGAACTGGTCATTGGCGGCAACCCAGATATCACCGACAATTTCGCGTTCTCCGTGCGGGGCGATCAGCGGGGCAAAGATGGCGCAGAAAAATACCAGAAAAATGCCGAAAATGCCGATCCAGGCGGTAATGGGAATTTCTCGTAATCTCATCGCGGATGCCTCAGTTTCGGGTTGGCAATAATGGCGATCAGATCGGCAACCATGTTAAGCAGGATGTAAACAGCCGCAAAGATAAGGCCGCAGGCCTGCACAACCGGCATGTCGCGTACGGTTACGGCATCGACCATATACTGGCCCATGCCGGGATAAACAAACACCACTTCAACCACGACAACGCCAACCACCAGATAGGCCAGGTTCAACGCGACAACATTGACGATAGGGGCAATGGCATTGGGGGCGGCATGTTTAATGATAATTTTAAACGCCCCCAAACCTTTAAGTTCGGCGGTTTCCATATAGGCAGATGACATGACACTGATAATGGCGGCCCGCGTCATGCGCATCATGTGGGCCAGAACCACAAATACCAGCGTTGCCGTAGGCAGGGCAATGGCAGCCAGGCGGTCGCTAAAGGCCATGCCGTCATAAACGGTGGCCGGGAAACTGGCGACGCCAAATTTAACGGCAAAAAACAGGATAAGCAGATAACCGATAAAAAACTCGGGCAGGGAAATCGCTGCCAGAGAAACAATGTTGATGATGCGGTCGGGAATACGATTGCGAAAATGGACCGCAAGCATGCCAAGGCCCACAGCCAGCGGCACGGATATGATGGCTGCACAAAACGCTAAAAACAGCGAATTGCCCAGACGTTTGCCGATTTGTTCTGAAACCGAATTGCCGCTGGCCCAGCTTTTGCCAAAGTCACCCTGAACAGCATTACCGAGCCATTCGAAATAACGGGTGGTTATCGGGCGCTCCAGCCCCAGCTGGGAACGAATGTTTTCAATGGCTTGCGGAGTGGCCGATTGTCCCAGATAGGTTTGGGCAAAATCTCCCGGCAAGGCTTCCACGCCACCAAAAATTAAAATCGAGACGGCCAGCAAAAGACCCGCACTTAGTCCCAGCCTTTGCAGGATCAGGACCGTTAGCGGATAACGCTGTTTCAAACGGCGACGGCTTGGTTTGCCGTCATCCATGGCTGTATCCATGGGGTGATCTCTCCTTGATGAGAGCCGGACCAGAAAGTCGGGGCATCAGGCATATTATCGTCGGGTCAGCCGGTTGTGGGCCCGGCCGGAATTGGGGGGCGCGTAACGATGATGTGCATGGTACAACGAATGCTGTCGCACGGCATAAAATGCTGGCAAAACGGCCCGTTGTTAATTCCTGTCCGGCAAAATCAGTTTAATCGACCTGCCAGGAATATCTGGCAGGTCGCAGGCAGGTTGCGAAACATCAATTGATGCTTCACAATATCCATCAGCTTTCGAGCCAGACGCGGGTTGCGACATAGCCGTTGGACATGTCGTTGCCGATATCGTGAACATAACCTTTGACCTTGTTGGTCGATGCATTCACAAAATCGTTGAACATCGGCAGGATCAAACCGCCTTCATCACGCACCATCATGGCCATGTCGCGATACATTTCCTTGCGTTTCGCCTGGTCCAGTTCGGCCCGGGCGGTCAGCAAAAGTTTGTCGAAATCTTCGCGTTTGAAACGGGTGTCGTTCCAGTCTGCAGTTGACAGATAGGCGGTTGAATACATCTGGTCCTGGGTCGGGCGCCCCCCCCAGTAAGATGTGCTAAACGGCTGTACGTTCCAGACATTGGACCAGTAACCATCACCCGGTTCACGTTTGATTTCGATATTGATGCCAGCTTTTTTCGCACTTTCCTGATACAGCACAGCGGCATCGACAGCGCCGGGAAAGGCAACATCGGATGTGCGCAGCAGAACCGATCCGTCATGGCCAGATTTTTTGTAATGGAATTTGGCTTTATCAGGGTCGTATTTACGCTGTTCAATGCCTTCGGGGAACAAGGCATAGGTTTCGTTGATCGGAAAGTCATTGCCGACCTTGCCGTACCCGCCAAGGATTTTTTCAACCATGGTTTCACGGTCCATGGCGTATTTAAGGGCCAGGCGCAGGTCGTTATTGTCAAACGGGGCGGTGTCGCAATGCATGATGAAGACATAGTGACCGCGACCCGATGTTTGCAAAATATCAACACTCGGCGCGCGTTTCAGCAAGCTGACGGTTTTTGGGTCAACACGGTTGATATAATGCACCTGGCCCGATGACAGGGCAGCAACACGGGCGGTTGCATCGTTCATGACGATCATTTCGATTGAATCGACATAACCGCGATCCGAACGCCAGTCGCTGTCGTTCTTTTCAAAGGTGGCGCGGACTCCGGCATCATAGGTTTTAAGTTTATAAGGCCCGGTGCCAATTGCCGCATTGGGATCATCACTGCCGCCATCTGGCTGAATGATGAGGTGATAGTCCGTTAAAAGCAGGGGCAGGTCGGCATTGCCTTCGGTCAGGGAAACAACCAGTTTGTCGCCATCGGCTTTGATGTCGGTGATGGACTTCAAAATACCAAGGGCACCGGATTCCGATTTTTCGTCGGTATGGCGATGCAGGGTTTTAACCACGTCATCAATGGTCAGTTCCTTGCCATTGTGGAACTCAACGCCCTTACGAATGGTGAAGGTCCAGGTTGAGGCGTCGGGCGATGATTCCCAGGATTCAGCCAGTGCCGGAACAGCGGTGCCGTCGTGCGGGTGACTTTCAACCAGCGTGTCGCCCCAGTTGCGGCCCAGAACAAAGGTGAATTGCGATTGTGATTTTGCCGGGTCCAGGATGTCGGTGGCAGCGCCGCCCTGAAGGCCCAGTTTGAGGTGCCCGCCCTGTTTGGGTTCGGCGGCTTTGGCTGTTTTGGAATACAGGCTGGTGGCAGCTGCAAGTGTCAGACCGGCAGCCATTGAACTGGCGATAAATTCGCGTCGGTTCAGGCCGCATGTTTTCACGCGGTCCGTCAAATGTTTAAGAAGGTCAGTCATCCCCGATTTCCTTTTTGTGTTTAAAATATAGTGGTCCGGTTGGCGCGACCCTTATTGTTTTGTTTTGGGGCCGAACCCTTCTGGGTATGGTCATTTGGCGGCCCCGACACCCGCCCATGGCAGGATTGGAAACGGGCCGTGTAACCCGAAATGGTTATGTGGTCGCATCCCCCTTAAATGGTCTGCTTGATACCGGTAAAATTGTGCCGGATGTTTCCAGGACAGATGCAAGTTTTGCGGTTCAGGCAACGCTGCAACGTCGCGCACCGCAAATTGTTCCACCCCTCCACAGCGGTATAAACGTTACACCACGTTTAGATAGCGATTGCCAAGGTTGCACGACATCGTCGCTCCTGACAACCCAAGGGGTGAAGGTTATTGGTTGTTTTTATGGTAAATCGTTGTTTTATAAAAATATTTATTGAGCGAATGATGGGTGGCATAGTGCCAAAATATACTTTGACATCAAATTAATTCGCGCTGGGCGGGAATGAAAATTTAAGCGAATCAAAAACAGCGGCGAAACGGAACGGCTGCCTTATGTCGCGTGACGGGAACGTTAACGAAATAATTGTTACAGAGAGTTGAGCCAACTGGTGGGATATGTCGCCTTGTCGTGTTTGCTTGTTGGCATCAATGTTGAAACAAGCCCGCGTTAGCAGGGAAATAGCAGTTTGATTGGCTTGTCGATCTGTCTCAGGCCAGAAGCTGGTAGTTGTTATTTGCAAATCGAGTGACCCGTTGCGAGATGGTGACCTTGTCGTTTGGCGCAATAGATCGTCTTAAAATCAGGCCGTGTGCAACTCGGAAGGTGTCTTGAGACACTGTGAACTTTTAAAGTTGGCTCTTAAAGATGGTTGGATTTTTACAACCTGTTAAGGGTAAAACTGGTTGTAAATTCAATGTTTAGAGAGCTACTATATGGCCTAATGGTTGTGTCGCGGTTAGGAGAACAAGTATAGGAACTTAGGTTCGCGCAGGCTTTCGACGATAGAAATTGGGGATTTTCGATTACGGTGGCGCGTAACTGGCAGACATGGTTTATAATTTGGGGACAGATGTCTGAAATTCGATTGGGGGACTTTCATGGATTCGTATACTCCGCGGGGCCACTGTGCTTTTCCCGATGTAAAAGTCATTCTGATTGAAGCGACATCTTGCAGCGGTTTAAGTGATGGTTTGGTACACAAAGTTTAAAAATACTGTTTCCATCGTTCCTGATGGACCTTTGCAGTTTCTCGATATTCCTTTGAATCTGAACGCGCTTCCGCGCAAGGTACAGAGTGAGTTTTGGGAATATTTCAATAATGATAGTCAGCGATATATTTTAAAGGCACTGCTTCAGGACAAAGAAACGGGCGATTACCTGGACAGGCAGATCCATGAGCAAGCGACGGATCCGCGCAATGGGAAAAAAATCGCACCATTTTATTCGTTAAATGTCGAAAAAGCGTTGGAGCCATTCCTTGATAAATGGGTGCCTGCGCCTTTCCTGCGTACTGAGCCATCCGGGGATGATGTTGTCCAGCCGATGCTTAAAGGGTTGTCAAACTGGTCGCGGATGCGAATTGTTGCGCTGCCCGAAAGTGATATTGACGGCAATACACACGTTTTGACCATTGTCTTTGATCCAAAGCTTGAAAACCCGCGAGATGACGGTGTTACACCTGCAATTACGCGCGCGGACGTGATTGATTGTGCAGAAATGGCTCTAGCCTGCGAGGTTGCGCAGTATGCCTGGTTCGTTGGAGAAGAATGGGTCGATCACTGGCTGCAGGATCTTTTTGTTTCCTTCCTTAAGAGTAAAAATCCGAACAGGAAAGTGCGCCTTGAAGAACGTGAATATAAGGTTGAATATATTGCCAGATATATAACGTTCATTGATGTTTTGGCCGCGACGGACGCTATCCCCCGGGTTCGGTTGATCAATACAGCCCAGGGAACCAGTCCTGTGGAGGTTGATCTTGTGCTTGATGTCGGAAATTCCCGCACATGCGGGATGCTGATTGAACGCAACGAGCAGGGCGGGCCGTCATTGGGCAACTCCTATGTGCTTGAGTTGCGTGACCTGACCCAGCCAGAACAACGCTATACGGAACCGTTTAGCTCTAATGTCTGTTTTGCAAAATGCAAATTTGGCGATCCTGAAGATCTTTCTTACGCGAGCCAGCGTGAAACGGACCCGTTTGAGTGGCCATCTCTTGTGCGGGTCGGGCCAGAAGCTGAGCGACTGGCGACACTGTCTCGACAGGAAGAAGGACTTACGTCAATGTCCAGTCCCAAACGGTATCTTTGGGACGAGAAATCCTGGCGTCAGCAATGGCGTTTTTGCCCGGACCCCGAGCACCCGGAGAATATTGAAGAGCCGGTAAATACCGGCGCGTTTGCGCTTTGTGTGAATGATCGTGGAACGCCGATCGATCATGTCGAGGACAGAGTTCTTCAGCGCAAGCCGATCACGCGCGGGCAGTCGGAGTTTCCGGTAACCAACCCGCATTTTTCTCGCAGCTCTCTGATGATGTTCATGCTTTCCGAGGTGTTGTTGCAAGCCTTGGTGAATATTAATTCCCCGGCGCAGCGTGCATCACGCCTTAACCCTGATATTCCGCGTCGTCTGCGCAGACTTATTATTACGGTACCAGCAGCAATGCCAATTGCTGAGCGCAATATTTTCAGGCGATGGGCATCCTACGCGGTATCGACCCTTTGGAAAGCCATGGGATGGCATGACAAACTTGAAGAACTTGCTGCAACATCAAGTGCTGTAATTGATTTTCGTGAGCCGCCTGCCGTCGTTGTCGACTGGGATGAAGCAACGAGCACTCAGATTGTGTTTCTGTATAACGAGGTGGCTGAAAAATTTGCGGGGGATGTCACACAGTATTTCGACCTTCGCGGTAAAATGCGTAAGGGGTATGAAGGTGCGAAGACTCTGCGTGTTGCGAGTATCGACATCGGCGGCGGTACAAGCGACTTAATTATTACGACATACGAATGCAAAGATCACCGGGGCCCTATTCATCGGCTTGAGCCGCATATTGATTTCCGGGAGGGATTTAATACTGCGGGCGACGATGTGCTTAAAAAGGTGATCGAACGGCACTTCATTGTGCCGCTCGGGCAGCGCCTGCGCGAGGTCGGAATTCCTTTTCCGGAAGATTTTTTGACGATTGCGGTTGGCCGGGATGTGGCCGATCAATCAGAAAGCTATCGTCGTAAAAGGCGGCAGTTTGTCAATCAGGTCACAGTTGCGTTCGGGCTGCACATTTTGAAGTTGAGCGAAGAGTGTGACTTGCGTCAGGGCGATGTGATCAAAACCGTATCTTATGCCGATGTATTTCGGCATCAACAGGTTCCCGGTGCAGATGCCATTGAATTCATCGACGAGAATGTACGTCGTGCTGGCGGCAAAGGTTTTACCATTCGTGATCTGAGCTTTGATGTTGATTTGGCGGATGTCTTCGCTACGATCAAGTCTGCGATTAGTCCTGTGATTATGGATCTGTGCGAGATCATTGGAAGTTTTGATTGTGACTTGCTGGTGCTTTCGGGGCGGCCTTCTGCACTTCCGGCAGTTCAGGCGACTGTTTTGAATTTTGCTCCTGTGGCACCGGATCGTGTGTATCCGCTAAGCGAGTATCGCGTTGGTAAATGGTACCCCTATTGGAGTAGTGGCGGGCGTATTCGCGATCCTAAAACGGCTGTTTCTGTTGGGGCGATGCTGTGTTTGCTGTCGAACGGGCATCTGAGCAATTTCAACATGCGAACCAGTAACCTTAAGCCGCGCTCAACGGCTAGATTTATTGGTTTGCTCGATCAGAATGGTAAAATTGCCAACGAAACATTACTGTTTGAAGGCATGGATCTAGAAAAAGACAAAGACGAAGAAAAGTCGGCAACGATTGATTATTTGGGGCCGACGCGTATCGGATTTCGTCAACTCCCGCTTGAGCGCTGGACGGCAACGCCGTTTTTTGCCTTGACGTATTCGGATCAGACCTCTTCGGAAGATCTCGCCGATAAATTGCCGTTCAAGGTCGAGATTTCATATACGCGACAGCCAGAGGGCGAAGATGGCGCCTTTCAGCAGGAACTTCCGGACGAGGGAGTTTTTCGGGTTGAAAGCATCGAGACCAGCACAGGGGACATGGTTCATCCATCGACTTTGAATTTGCAATTGAGAACGATGCTCGACGAGAACGGTTATTGGCTCGACACGGGCATTCTCAACATTCCGAACATCAACTGAGCAAAAGAGCGATCTGAGTATGCAGACCGAAAACAAGCACCTTAAGCATGATTGCGAGATCGTTAGAGACGCTGTTTCGCATGCGCTCTCCTGGGTTGAAAATACGACAAACGAGAGTGCTGCTAATAACGCCGGTTTGGTAAAGGAATTGCGCAAGTCGGTTGTACATGTCGGGAAACTGGCGAAGGCGGCAGATCGCAAAATGTGCGTTGGGGTATACGGTGCCAGTCAGGCAGGGAAATCCTATTTGATTTCGACCCTCGCACGGAATGCCGATAATCCGCTTTTGGCGCGGTACGGCAATAATACCGTCGATTTTATCAAACATATCAATCCCGAAGGGGGAGGGGAGTCAACCGGTCTGGTGACTCGTTTTACTATGGATCGCGCCCCTAATGCGACTAATGATTTTCCGATCAAGGCCGCATTGCTAAGTGAGCTCGATATTGTAAAGATTTTGTCGAACTCTTTCGTGTTTGATATCCGTCATGAAGACGAAATCGACACATGTGATTTCGAGGAAACCGTTTTAAAGACACTGACGGAGCTGGATACTGCGCCTGTCGGCGTTTCACCGCTTAAAATCGAAGACGTTTACGATCTTGAAGAATACTGCAATCAAAAATTGATCCGAAGCCCGTATTTTCAGGCGCTCAAGCGTATCGGGTTTTGGGATCGAAGTGCAGGCCTTGTCCCGCATTTGAGCAAGGAGAGTCGTGCGATCCTTTTCGCTCTCCTTTGGCAGAATATGCCGATCTTCAATCGTATTTATGCGGTGCTGACGGATGCTTTAGATCGGATCGGTCACGCAACAGAGGTTTTCTGTGCGCCGGAAGCTCTGTTTCGTACCGAAGGCTCGGAATGGTCCCGCGATACAGCAAAAAGCATTATAAATGTTTCCGCCTTGGAAGGGCTTGTGAACTCTGATGGCGACGATGGCATTTGTGTTCGTATGGCTTCAGGACAAACTGTTGAGGTTTCGCGCGCGCAACTCGGTGCTTTGATTGCAGAGCTGGTTATTTTCATGGAATATCAGCCACATGATTTCTTTGATTATACGGATTTGCTGGATTTTCCTGGCGCAAGAACACGTAGCCCGAATGAAAATAATCCACAGGAACTGGAAAAGCCTGAGAAAGTCGCGGGTATCTATTTACGCGGCAAGGTTGCCTATCTGTTTGATCGCTATTGCGATGAGCAAGAACTAACGAGCATGCTGTTGTGTGTCGGTGATTCAAACCAGGAAGTTGCAGAAGTTCCGATTACGGTCGAGGAGTGGATATCTAAAACCCACGGCAGAAGCCCTGAGGACCGAGCAGGAAGACAAACGTCACTTTTTTTCATTATGACGAAGTTTGATACCGGTTTTGTCAAGGCAGCAGGAAAAGGAACAGATAATTCACGTTGGAAAACACGAATGGATTATTCGCTTATTAAGGCATTTTCCCAGAAATCACCCAATACCCGTTGGGTTAATGAATGGACACCCGGTCAGCCGTTCAATAATGTTTTTTGGGTTCGTAATCCTTATTTTCTTCAACAAGGGCTGTTTGACTATATATCGACGGATCCCATTGTTGAGCGCGGTGTAAGAGAAGATGAAAAGGCGTTTGTCGAGGAGATTTTCGACGGATATCTTAAATGCGATGAGGTCAAAAAGTATTTCAGGGACCCTGCCCGGGCTTTTAATGCAGCAATGGAAGTCAATGACGGCGGTATTTCGTATTTGATCGAACATATTCGTCCAATCTGTAATCCAGATCTCAAACGCAACCAGATACGGCAAAATATTGAGCATGCTATATCGCAACTTTTAGGTCTTCTCGGTCCATATTATGTCGATAGCGATTTGGCAGTTTTAACCAAGAAGAAAACTGCCGAGGCTGTTCAGGTTCTGCGTTCGTTGGCTATCGTGCTTAAACAGCAGAAAATGGGGGAATTCCTCAATATTATTCGCATCTCCGAGGAAGAATCTTATGAGGTTTTCCTGGGAAGCGAGCATCTGGCTACAAGTGTCATTACTGGAACAGCTAAACAGCAGGACGATACAACGGGTAACGTTCATGTTTATACCGGCGGTGACGACATTGATGAAATGCTCGGACTGGGTGATTTTGCCAATGAAGGTACCGATACGGGTGCGGACGAGGTAGAACTAAAACAGGACAGCATCCCGCAACCACAGGACCTTGCAGCGAAGTTTGTCGTTGATTTGGAAGCTGCCTGGACCAGCAAAATGTTTGAGTTCGCGGATAATGTGAACGCACTGCACTATTTCGGACTGGAGGCGGAGACGGTCCGGACGATTGCACGGGAGTTCATGAAGGCTGCCCATGGCCGTGGACTGTTTGCCCAATTGGCAGAGCTGGTCCGTGACGCTCAGCAACATAAAGCAGAACAGCAGGAAAGCTATCGCTGGAAACAGGTCGCGCCTGTCTGCGGGATGTTCAACGAATATGTTGCGACGCTTGGCTATGGTGGCGTGTTCGCCGAGGAAGGTAGCATTATTCGAGATCTGGGTGATCGGCAAATCCATATTTTCAAACCGATGCAAAAGGTCGGTGCCGAGACGCTTCCCGAGAGGTTCACCGATTCATATCGGACCCGATTTGTTGATTGGAGCCAGGCCGTGCAAGCAACCATTCGCGATAATGCCAGAATTGATGCGGGGATTGCTGGTGACAGCGAAGATAATGAACGTTTGGGGCGTGTTATCGCGCAAATGAGATCCTGCAGCAAAGGTGTGGCGGCGTAAATCATGTCAGAAATTAAACTTTCAGCTGTACCGAAGCGGGGTGTGCCGGGGGTGGTAACCGTGACGGCACACAATTGTCCGCTAGATTCCCAGAATGGCTTGAGGGTTGTTCTTGAGCGGCCCGGACATAACGAACCGTTTCTTGGCCAGAAGGGTTGGCAAACTGTGGAAGCAAGCCATGGCATCGACGTTGTAGAACAGGTTCAAAAGGGCCTGGTTTTTGAGCTTGGGCCACAAATCGTACAGTTTATGTCAACGGGTGGCTATCGCCTGAGGCTGTTTTCAGCATCATCGTCTGAGGCCTCCGTCGGCGTTCTTGCATGGCAACGCATCCCAATTTATCGCCCAAAGAAAGAAGCCGCCGGGGCATTTGACAGAGACCGGACCATTGAAAAAACCGCGCCCAATACGCCGCTTACCGGCCCGAAAACGGGAACGGGTGATGAAAAAATTGTGTCGCCGGGTGTTGCCGATAGTGCAGGAGTGGTTGGTGAAGAAGCACCGGAGAATACACAGAAACGCGGTAACGTCAGGCTCATTGCGCTGAGCATCGCTGTACTGCTTGTTTTCATCGCTGCGACCGGTGCTGGATGGTACATTTTATCGGGGGGCGATCGAACATCTGAACCGAAGAATATCAATAACCAGCTTTCTGCATTCTTAGCCACAAATCCGACACCAGACAAAGTGTACGAAAAAGGGCAGGAGTATTTATCGGACGGGGAAACCGGTGCCGCTATGAGTCTTTTTCGTCGTGCCGGTGAGCAAGGTGTGGGGAGAGCATATCTCGCATTGGCTGAGATCTATGATCCAACTGTAAATGTATCTCATGATGGTCTTAATAAGGATGGTGGCAAGGCCTATTCTTATTATGTCAAGGCCAGGCATTTTGAGCCGGAACGTACCGCCGAGGCTGTAAATCGTTTGAAGGCATGGGCCAGCGATCTTGCCACAACCGGCGATGAAAAAGCACAACAGCTTACACAGATGATGGCAATCGGGAATTAGGTGGGGAATGAATATGATAATCCGGACCAGTAAGTCACTCTTCTCCAAGGCCGTTCGCAAGATTTTGGTGGTGGCCTCGTTTGTGTTCCTGATTTCCGTTGTGCCGACTGGTGCCTTAAAAGCCATGGAAGCGCTCAAAGTTCCTGATGCACCGGAACTTTATCGTCGGGTTTTGATCTTGCCAGAAGCAAAAATTCAGGAACAGCCGGGAGAAGAGCATTCTGCTGAATTCAGCACGCTACCAGTGTTCTCGGTTCGATATATCTATGGTGAAAAGCAGATCGACGGCGAAGGCTGGCTTGAAATCGGCCGGGAACCTGTCGGCGGCGGAGACGGTTGGCTGAAAACCAGTTTCACGGAAGCATGGAAAAGTATGCTGGTGATGCAGTTTTCTCCGCGGGGACAGCGGAAACGTGTTCTGTTCTTTAATGAGAAAGAAGGCTTGGAGCGGAGCATTACAGCCGAGATTCCCCAAGAGCGTTTCGAAGAGCTTTATACTGATATCGCGGAAGGCCGTCCCGACCGTGGGTTGCTTGCGGCCATGGAGCCGCAAGCTGCCATTGATGCATCTTCACAACCGTATCTGATGCCTATTCTCGATTGGGCGCCAGGCGAGTATGAAAATGGTAGCGAAATTACCATGGTTCAGGTTGCAGGTCTGAACGCGCAGACGGCGACCGGCGGTGCTGGAAATGGTGCGGGTGGCGAAATGGCCGCGCAACCGGGTGCCGGTGCGGGTGAACCTGCACTGCCTGGGGCCGGAAACGAACCTTCCGGAGATCTTAGTGATTTCAAAATGGGGATCGTTTTTGTTATCGATACCACTCAATCTATGGGCCCATATATCGAGCGTACCTACGACGCGGTAAATGCGGTTTATGACCAACTTGCTCAGGACGGGACCATTGAAAAGGCATCCTTCGGGATTGTCGGTTATCGCGACGATGTGTCCTATAACAATCAAATCGGATATGTAACCAAGGTTTTCCAGAAACTGGATCCCCAAGCCCCGCGTGAAGCTGTGCTAGAGAATATTCGAAAGGTCAAGGCCGCCAAAGTGTCCACCGAGGGCTGGAACGAGGATGCGGTTGCCGGTTTGTATGAAGCCATTAATAATATGGATTGGGGACCCTACGCCGGTCGTTTGATTGTTCTGATCAGTGATGCCGGCGCGCGCGTCGGAACCGATCCACATGCTGCGCATCGCAATATGGCGATGGACAATATTCGCGAAATGGCGGCGGCCAAAAGTATTGCAATTTTTCCGATGCATTTGCGCACGGATAAGGCGGAAAGTGCCGGAAATGTGCCGTTGGCTGAAAGCCAATATCGCAGTCTTGGGACAACTGGTGACGTCAATGTGAACAAATATGTTGGCGTTGATCGTGGCGAGTTAAATACTTTTTCCAGTTTTGTTGGTGATTTTGCAAATCAGGTGCGTGTAAGTCTTCGGCAAGCGAACCAGGGGCAAACGGTTACCCCGGATCAACTCGATGACCTTTTAGAGCAGCAAGACCCGTTCCTTGACAATTTTGACAATGCACCGGCACCGCCAGAAGCCGACAATGCGGAAAACCAACCGCCTGAGGCTCCGCAAACTGATATGGGCCGAATGGCTGTAAACGAGATTTTCCGCGCCCAGATAGAATATATCGGGGCGCGAGACGGCGAACAGCTGCCGCCATTTTATCGGGCCTGGACATCGGATCGCAATTTGCCAAACCCGCAATTGGCAGCGCTAAGCGTGAATGTTTTCCTTAGCCGTAACCAACTGAACAGCTTAGCCCAAAGTTTACGTGAAATTGTTGATCAAGCACGCGCTGCCGAGCTTGATCCCGGTAATTTTTTTGGCCTGTTGCAAAGTCTTTCGGCAACAACATCCAATGATCCAAACCGGAATGATGGCGCTTTTGATAATCTTGCTGAAAGTGGCTTGTTGCCAACCTATCTAAGCCAGCTTCCTTATCGAAGTAAAGTGCTGCAACTAACGCAGGATGATTGGTTGAATTGGGGCATGACCGGGCAATTGGAGTTTATCGACGAACTTGAACTTAAACTGACGATGTATCAGCAAATGAACGATGATACGGATCGCTGGGTTGATTTCGGAAGCGAGGATTCCGGGCAGGCTGCTTATCCTGTTCCGCTTTACGCGTTGCCGTAGGACGGGATGATGGGGTGTGTTTATCAACTTAGAAACCTGATATTTCGTCGCCAAAGCGCAGAAAGCGAATTTGTGCTCAAAATTGACAAGTTGGATATCAAGCGGGGTGAGCTTGTCGCTTTCGTGGGACCCAGTGGCTGCGGCAAAAGCACGTTGGTTGACATTCTCGCCTTTTTGCTGGGGCATCATTGCGCTGATCTGTTCCGGTTTTCTCCAGACGTTTGCTCTGATGTTGCGGATATTTCCGCCAAGCTTAGCCAGAAATCTGATTTTCTGGCGCGGTTGCGTCGTGACTTTATTGGGTATGTTCCCCAGATCGGCGGATTAATTCCGTCTTTGACGGCATTGCAAAATATTGAACTGCCGTGTCGTTTGACGGGGCGATATGATCGAAACCACATACGTGATCTGGTTTCAGTGCTGAAAATCGGCGGATGTTGCGGCAAAAAGCCAGGCCAGTTGTCTGTTGGCGAACGTCAGCGTGTTGCAATTGCGCGTGCGATTGCGCACGGGCCATCCGTAATTATCGCCGATGAACCAACTGCAGCACTTGATCCTCACAACGCTGCCAGCGTTATGCGATTGTTTGTTGACCTTGTCCGCTCGCAGGGAAAGACGCTTATTCTGGTTTCGCATGATCGCGATGCGATACGGGAACTGGCAATAACGGAAATAGAACTGGTGCCGCAAGCCAATGCAGGGCAAGTCGTAAGTTCGATCCGTTATGCGCACGAAGAGGAGAGCTATGCATAATTTTTCTCTTCGCAGTTTATGGCAAATTTCCGGTGTTGCGGTTCGAGATTACATCCACGATGTCCGGCTTTCCAGTTGTTCAATCCTGGGGCTGGCGGCTGTATTGGCACCTGTTCTTGTATTATACGGACTCAAATTCGGGGTCGTCTCAACGATGGTTGAGAACCTTAACAATGATCCGGCGATACGTGAGATCAAGATCCTTGGGCAGGGAGAGTACAGGGTAGAAGATCTGGACGCATTTTCAAATCTTCCTGGTGCTTCTTTCCTGATCCCTAACACACGTTTTCTTTCAGCAACGCTGGATCTTAGCTCGGCTAAAAACACCAATCAGTTTGCAGTACGCTCTGAAATGGTTCCTTCCACGCGGGGCGATCCACTTTTGCCAACTGAGCAAAGCGATGGGCCTTCCGGAAATAACGTCTATCTGTCTGCTGCACTTGCCGCGCAGCTTAATGTTCAGGTCGACGACCATGTGACGGGAAAAATCGTAAGGGTTGCAAATAAAAAGCGTGAAGCAGTGCGCCTTGATTTGGTCGTTCAAGGTATTTTGCCGCTCAGCACGACCCAGCGAAAGCTTTTGTTGGTATCGCTTGATTTATTGCTGGCAGCAGAAGATTACCGCGAAGGTTTTGCCGTTCCTTCCATGAACTGGGAAGGATTGGCCCGGGACGGCTTTGTGCGTTCCTATGCCAGTTTTAGGCTCTTTGCTGCAACCATGGATGATGTAGAGGCCTTGCGTGCCGAGATGGCAAGTCGAGGCATCGAGACCAAAACCCAGCTTGACCGCATTGAAATGGTTCGAACCTTCGACCGCAATTTGACGGCCCTGTTTTTGATCATCAGTTCCCTGGCATTGTTCGGTTATGCGTTAGCGATGATCGTTAGTGTAATTGCCTCCGTCGCAAGAAAGCAAAAAGATATCAGCATTTTGAAGTTATTGGGATTCTCTGATCTCGATGTGGCAATGTTGCCGATTTTACAATCTATCCTGACCACGGTCGGCGGAAGTGTTTTGGCGATCATACTTTATTTTCTGGCGTCGGAAATCATCAATCGCAACTTCGCTACAGGTTTGCAATCAGGCGAGGTGCTGTGTTTGCTGTTGCCTCACCACTACCTGATAGCTGTCGGTGCATCTGTTTGCCTTGGCGGTTTGGTTTCTGTTGTTGGCGGTTTTAGCGCCGCATCAGTGATGCCTGCTGAAGGAGTGCGCAATGATTAACTTTAAGAACATATTTCGATTTGATCATGTCATGACTTTGCTGATTGTTAGCAGTGGCATCGCCTTTATTCCGCATGTCGCAATTGCGGCTGACTCTCCTTGGTGCATGTATGATGACCCTGCTTTCTACAGGGCAGAAAAAGTTGGCAATGGGCAAGCTGGTTCAATATGCGGTGAGGTGGCCGAAAATCAGGAACTGCCAGAACAGATCATTCTTGATATGCCCTGCGAACGCAAAATGGTCTTTAGGCGTGTTACAGTGCCGGTCAATAGTGTCCTTGATCATGCCGAAATTTCACTTGGCAATCTGTTGAACAATGCCGGGTCGGACAGCACCGATGAATTGATCAGCCAGCAACGCAAGGGCTTTTTGGCGGGCGGCTTGTCCATGAACCACGGCAAGCATCCGACAGGCAAAGATAACGCTTATCGTGGTCTGGATGGACGATCGTATTACATCGGCAAATACGAAGTTCTGGACCATCAGGCAGATTTGTGGCGCAACGGGCTTATGGCTTCCGATCCGACGGTTTCAGTGAATGCCTGTCAAAGTTATAATGAAAATATATCCAAGCTTAAGGTTAACAAGATTGTTCCTGCACAGGGCATTAGCTGGTTTGACGCTGTTGCTTTCTCGCGCGATTACACAAACTGGCTGCTGCTGCGCGACAAAGAGAAAATCAAGAAGGGTATAAAACCTCAACTCCCGTGGGAACAAGGATCTACATCTTATCTTCGTTTGCCCACGGAGGCGGAATGGGAATTTGCTGCGCGGGGCGGTGTTCTGGAAGAAGGGGCAAATTCCGGTATCTATGCCATTCACGACCCACGCAAGAATACTGTTCGCGCCGGAACTGCGCGAGAAGTTGCTATATATTCCGGATCAGGAACACAAATTCTTCAAAAACCCAAGGCTGCAGGTCTACGCGCGCCAAATCTTTTGGGGATTTACGACACTGTCGGCAATGTTGATGAAATTGTTTATGACATGTTCCGGTTGATCCGGCCTGATCGGGTCCATGGGCAGGCTGGTGGCTATATTGTCAAGGGTGGGAATTACCTGAGCCGAGAAGCTCAGGTCAGGGTCGGACAAAGACGTGAAGTCCCATTTTTCCAGTCCGAGGGTGAACTAAAACCCAAGACAACCGGTTTTCGACTTGTACTTGCTGTTCCTGTTTTTACGTATGGTGCAAACAGCAATAATCGCTGGGGCAATGGTGTATTAAACCAGCCGCTTGCTGATGCGTTGATTTCAGCAAAAGCAACAATCTCAAACAGTGCTGATGACAATCGTCAAGTCGCCGATAATCGACTTTCGGAATTGCGTGAAGCCCTTGAGAAAGGGCAGGTCGAACAGCAAGACCTTGCCGGTAGCCTTGCCGAGATCAAGGTCGCGTTAGAGAAAAGCAATGTGGAACTTAATGAGAAGGCGCGGCTGGAACGTCGAGAACGGTTTAAGGCATCGGTTTTGACGGCTTACAACGTCTTTTTAATGGGCCGAAACCTTTATTCTTCAGTACGTCAACTCAACGAATTTGTTGATAAATACAAGGTTGCCGAAATGGATGCGACGCTTCGGGCAAAGGTTTCGGAAAAGCTTACCGAGCAGCTTGGCAAGTATGAAGTTATGAACGGAGCCTTGGATAACGCTTTTAATTTTTACGTGTCCAATATTCAGAAGTTCGCAAAAGAACCGGAAGACGGCGTTAAAGACGCCGTCAGCAGTGTACGTTCAGAACTGAAGCAAGCCCAAATTGTCGTGTTTAAGCAGTTTGTCGAGCTAGCTGAGAATCACATTGCGAGTTTACGAAAGTCGGCGGGAACGTTGTCTCCGGCTTCGGTCGATGGATGGCTTAATGAAATTGATTCTGTAAGGGAAAGGCGCCTTGAGAGGCTCCACCACCTGGAACAATACCTATAGTAAAATGAGGGGATAGGTCATGAATGTTGTGTCAAAACGTATTCTCGTGCTGATGGTGTCAACGTCGCTGCTTTCGGGCTGCGTCACACCTGGCACGATGGGGAAATACGATGACAAGACCGATGCATGCTATGCAGAGCGCCAGCCATTGGTATCCATTGAAAAGAAGTTCAATGAATCACTGGTGACGGGTGCCGTTGTTGGTGCGCTTGTCGGGGGGATCGCTGGTGCATTATTGGGGGGTAAAAAAAACAGGACGGGAGGCGTCCTGGTTGGGGCGGGCGTCGGCCTGCTTACCGGACTTGCCGCCGGTTATCTGCAAGGCAAGCAGCAAAAAGGTTTAAGCCAACAGCAAATTCTTCAGGAGATCAACAGTGATACATCGACCGACAAGTTGCGTTTGTCGCAAACAACCGGTGTTGTGAAGAAGCTGACGGATTGCCGTTTTGCACAGCTTCAAAGGGTGCGAAATGGTCTTGAAGCCAATTATCTGACCAAAGAGCAGGCGACATCTGAGCTTAAAAAGATTCGAGAACAAATGGCGATTGATCAGAAACTTATTCAGGGAATTCTGGATGATTCTGAAAAACGACTGGATGCCTATGCGTCGGCCGAAGCACAAACCCGTCAAGTGGAAAAATCAATGGTGGTAAACACCAGTGCTGTTCCGACCTGGATCCCGCCCGAGGATAGAAAACCTGGCGCAGTTGAGTCTGATGCTGTGACTGAAACACTTTATGCTCTTGGCAATACCAATGTCCGGTCCGGATCATCAACGAGCAGCAGCGTCTTAGGATCCTTGCGTAAAAATCAGAAAGTCGAAGTTATTGGTCGTGCTAAGGATGCGCCGGAATGGTACGAAATTTCTTTTAAAGACCAAAGGGCCTTTGTCCATGGATCTCGTCTGACCAGCAACAAGGTCGAGGGGGTGAAAGATCCGGTTACTGTCGCAGAGAGACCTTTGCAACAAACGCAAGGCCTTCAGGACCCGGTTTTGGTTGGAACAACGACGGGGATGAACCCGCACGAACAGGCCGTTGTTGCCCAGGCCGAGGTCGCAGCCGTCAGCGAGACCCGATATAAGCAGTTGGCGGCAGAAATTGACGACATTGGATTGGTCGGCGGGCTTGATTTGCTTTTGCTTGGGCCAAACGGTCAACAGCGCGCCCAAGCCTGATTGTTGGCGCCCCTTAACAGCGGATAGTTTTAATGGCCCGCCTGAATTTCCTTACTGTAACAGATACCTCCAACTGGTTCCCCGTTTTGGGAATCGACGGAGCATTGCTAGCGCAACATGCCTTTGTTCGCAGTGTATTGCTTGATATTGCACCTGAGCTGGCGGATCTTTTTGCAGAACCTGTCTATAGACGTCAGCCGTCGGGAAAGATTGATAGCGTAACCTGGTACACGCAGGCGCAGGGGGCCATTAAAAAGCTTAACCATCTGGAACCGGATTTTCGCGAAAATATCATTGCTGATCTGATGGTCCAAATTGGCAAATGTGCTGAATTGTGCCGTCATGCCGAGATTGGAAATATTTTGGCGGGAATGCTCCAGCTTGGTGCACATGATTCGATCATGGTCGTTGGGCGTAAGCCTGTCTTGATCAATTGGGCATTGAATAATCCAGAAATTATCGATGCGGATCATCCGTTCCAAAGTATTAATGAATTTTGGCGGGATTTATTAAGCCAGCCGGATTTGGCTCTGTTGACTGAGACGATCCAAATCGACGCGCCATCCGAGACAGCAGAACAGGTGCTTGATAGCCAAGGCACGGAGTTGATACCTGCGGTTGCCGATAATTCTACTCAAGACGATGCGCCTGAGGACCTATCTGAGGAAGATAGGCTCGAATTTCGGGAAGGAGACGGCCGAAATACAGTTCAAACCAGAGAGAATGTAACTGCCGAGCCGTATTCTCCACCGGAAGGAGAAGCGATACAACGGAAACCTCAAGTAACTGTCGAGCCTCAACAGTTTTGGAGAGATCGCTTGTGGTTTTGGGGCGGCTGGATTGTCGCCGCTCTTTTGCTGTTTTTTCTGTTTTTTGTGTTGTGGTGGCATTTTTGGGGGCATTCCTGGTGGGCTCAGGGGCGAAATTCGTCCATGCTTGACGCGTTAAAAGCCGAAAGAGATCGTCTTTTGGAAATGGTCCAGGACCCTTGTGCGCCGGAAGCGCAGGGTTATCTGGAACAGAACGCTTTGAGTAATCCTGAGATCATAACGCCATCGCTTGATGGTGCGGGGGGGCCTACCCTGGCTGATGCCGCGACTGGATTGCAGAGTGAGGCAGCTGATGAAGCCCATGCCGAAGAACCGGCCGAGGCACCTCAAAAAATTCAAAGCGGTGATGACAATCATGACATTTCTTCTGCACAACCTAAAAGTATGACTGAACTCGCAAAGGCTGCCGAAAAGTCGATTGTCCTCATTCTTAGTGCCTCGAGGGACGGTAGTGCGAGTATGGGGACAGGATTTTTTATCAGTCCGGAGCTAATAGTTACTAACCGGCATGTCGTTGAACGAAGCCGTGACTCTTTTGCGTTCGTGACGAGTGAATGGCTGGGGAATGTTCAAAAGGCAAAAATTGTTGCCATGTCACCCGACGCCGAAATCGGTAATTCGGATTTTGCCCTGTTGAAATTAAGCAGTCAGTCAACCGGCGTTCCATTACCGGTTAGCAATAAGGTTGATAAACTTATGCGTGTCGTTGCTGCAGGTTATCCGGCCTTTTTGACCCAAGGTGACCCGGCGCTAAAGCGTTTGATTGGCGGGGATCGTAACAGCGCCCCTGAGATGGTTTTTACGACCGGAGAGGTAAGCGTTGTGCAAAAACACGTGAATAAGCCAGACATTGTTATTCATTCGGCTGATATCTCGCAGGGCAACAGCGGTGGGCCTTTGATGAATGCGTGTGGTGAAGTCGTTGGCGTTAATACGTTTGTCGGGCAGGATGCCCAATCTGGCAGACGGGGATTATTTTCAATTTCTGGCGCAGATCTGCAGGATTTTCTTCGACAACACGGTGCCAGCTTTGAGGCTGTAGATGGGCCATGTCGTTTGGTGGCCGGGGAGTAAAAGAATATGGATTTAATCCTGAAAACTAAGCTCTCTGAATTTACACCCTTGCGGGTGCACGGGCAAAATTTGCATCGACTCTCTCCCCATCTTCTCGCGTTGCTTAAACGTAATAATGTGAATATGGCGGGGATCGAACTTGCGGAGCCAAAAACAAGCCGGGCACGGGGAGAAATTCAATGGTTCAGTCGTTCTAAACTAAATTATGAACCCTTTGCTTCTTTGGATGCCTCCGAAAGGCAGGCTGTCAATGAACAGGTCGGACAGTTCATTGAGGCAGTGTCGGTGCTTGCCGATCGTCTTGAGGCGGAAACGGGGAATAAAGAACATAATGAGGTTCAGCTTCTGCGCGGCTGTATAGAAGGCATCGGTATCGATCATACCTATGTCGCCGACGATAAGGTTTTGCTATGTTGCTGGGGGTGCTCAGAAGCCGTCGCACAAGAAAAATTTCATGTTCTTAGTGCTGTGGGGAAATCTTCGCCGATACAGACAGATGATACTGAGCTTAAGAAAGATGCCCGAAAGGAGCCCCCGATTGAAGACGACGCGGAGGAATGTCGGTCACCAGCACCAGCCGTTGCGGAACCGGCGATATCGAGACCAGAGAACCAGACCGATCCCGCGCATCGGAAGTGGAATTGGGGTCGTCTTTGGCCTCTTTTGATGATGCTTTTGTTATTGTTGCTTTTACTGTTGTTCTTCCGCGGTTGTGGCGCGGTTGGCATTCCGCCCATGATGGGAGGTGGGTTTGGTCTGCCATCTATCGGGATGCCCTCAATTGGGCGAGGGGCTCCGGAGACGGAACAGTCTTTACGTGAGGAAATTTCTGAATTGAAATTGCGCCTCGCAAACGAGATACAAGCCTGCACTATCGATGATCCGACTGCCGACAATAGTCCGCCCATTGAAAATAATCCGACCGCAGAGCCAAGTGCCGAAGATCGCCTTGCCCAGGAAGGATCATTTGTCGGTGCCGTGAATATTTCTTTGGTTTGGAATAATCGACACGATCTCGACCTTTTGGTTGAAGATCCAACCGGAGAATTGATCTATTTCCAGCACAAACAGTCGGGAAGCGGCGGCTATCTTGATATTGATAAAAATGCCGGTAGAAGTCAAACCGACACGCCCATCGAAAATATCAAATGGGACCAACTCGATGCGGCACCGCGCGGTGTATACAAGGTCTATGTTATTTACTTCAATAGTCGTGCCGTCGACGCCGATATTGATCCGACCGATTTTACGATCACGACGACCATCGATGGTGAAAGTACTGTAACAGAAGGACGCGTGTCAAAGGACAGGTTGAAAGAAAAGATATTTGTTACTTCTTTTGAGCTTGAATAGGCTAGCAACCTGTCGGATTTGACGTTTTTAATGCTGCGCAGGTGGAAGGGCTGCGATAAGTGTCCGGATAAAGACCCGGTGCCGGGCCGAGGTTCAAGCACTTTCGCGGTATGTTCGCCGATTTCTATTGTTCTCAGATCGGCAAGCGCCGAACTTGACAGACTGATAGCCGTGATCCTTCCGGGGTCGCGGAACCATTTGCGAAGGACCGGATCAAATCTGACATGTTTTGGTTTCTCGCAAGAGACATGAACTGAATTTTGCCGTTTATGCCTCAACGTTTACCGTGATTGTCGATTGAAGCCGGGTTTCAGAGCCAGTTTTGCACAAAACGTATTTGTCAGGTTCATGCTGCAAAGGCGACCGATCATTGGCGTCGCGAGAGATATTTGCGACATGATCCCGGTACACAGAAAAACCGCTGCATCGGGGTTAGGATGTTGTTTTGTTCATCGGGATAAGGGCAGACAGCCCGAACCAGGCTGTCTGCCTTTTTAGAACATCCTTTATGTTCTGTCTGAAATAGCTTTTTCCGGCGAGATTTCCGACAATGACAGATGTTTTTCCCGCAATTTCTGTCGCCAGCTATCAAGAAACAACAATATTGGCGCAGCGATAAAGATTGAGGAAGTTGTGGCAATAACCACGCCAAAGACCATTGGGACGGCGAAACTTTTGACTGCAATGCCGCCAGAAATAGCCATTGGCAAGATTGATAGCAACGTCGTCAGGGATGTGAAAATGCACCGTGCCAATGATTGGTTGATTGACATGTCGATAATTTCGCGCATCGGCTTTTTACGAAACAGACGCAAATTTTCGCGCATTCGGTCATAGACCACCACCTTGTCATTGACAGAGTAACCGATCAGCGTCAGTAGCGCGGCAATAGCGGTGAGGTTGAAATCCAGTCCCGTGATGGCGAAAAAGCCGATCGTTTTTGTGAGGTCAAGAACGAGAGTGACGATCGCACCGACAGCAAAGGGCCATTCAAAACGCCACCAGATGTAAACCAGCATGGCCAGGCCAGCGAGAATGACGGCAGTGGCACCTGACGTTGCCAGTTCACCGCTAACTTTCGGCCCGACCACCTGGGTGCTTGAAAACGTAACGTCGGAGCCAAGGGCCTGCACGGTTGTTTTAACCGCGTCTACGGCTGTCGTCTGTGCTTTTTCTCCGCCTGACTGGCGGGGGATCCGGATCAGAATATGGCCGTCCTTATCTATGTTTTGCAGGCTTATATCGCCCAATCCCAGTTGAGACAGTCCGTTGCGCAAGGTCGGAAGACCCAGCTCTATCGCGCCGGTTTTGTCGGTTCCGGGCGCGATTTCCATCTGGATGCCCCCTTTGAAATCGACGCCATAATTCAAACCCGGCTTGATGAAAAGGCCGACCGAAATTGCTGAGAGTAACAAGGATGCACCAATGCCAAAAAAGCGGGCCTTCATGAATGAAATGTTGGTTTTGCCGGGCATAAAGGGGAACACAGGTTCGATCACCAATGTCTTTATGCGGTTGCGCAAGACGATTTCAGTCATGATGACCCGGACGACGGCCACGGCGGTAAACATTGAAATCAGGATGCCAAGGCTCATCGTGATCGCGAACCCGCGGACCGGTCCAGATCCGAATTCAAACAGCAATGTCGTTGCAATCAGTGTTGTGATGTTTGAATCAATAATTGTGGCGTATGCACGCTTGAACCCGGCATCAAGCGCCATAAAGCCTGAAAGGCCCTTTTTCGTTTCCTCGCGAATGCGTTCATTGATCAGGACATTGGCATCAACGGCAACGCCAATACCAAGGATAATCCCGGCGATCCCTGGCAGTGTCAGAGTGACCCCCAATACACTAAGAACACCAACGGTCAGCATGATGTTCAAGCCCAGCGCCAGATTTGCGATCAGACCCCAGCGCCCATACAGCAACACCATGAGGATCACCACCAGAGCAAAGCCAACAATACCGGTATAAAGCCCCATATGGATCGCATCCGCGCCAAGATCGGACCCTACGGTTCTTTCTTCAATAACAGTCATTGGTGCAGGAAGGGAGCCCGCGCGTAACAAGGCGGAAAGCGTTACCGTATCGGCCACAGAAAAATTGCCGCTGATCTGCCCCGAACCACCCGTGATGGCGCTTTGAATGACAGGGGCGCTTAAAACTTCATTGTCGAGAACGATGGCAAGTTCGTGACCTATATTTTTGCGGGTTATCTCGGCCAGTCGCTTCGCCCCGGATGTGTCGAAACGGAAATTGACGACTGGTCTCTGGGTTTGCGGATCGAAACCGGCATGCGCGTCGGTGAGATGCTCACCCGTCAGTACGGGGCTTCGTTCAACATCATATTGGTGGCCGTCTTTCCCTGCCAGCGTCATCATACCGGACGGGACAGTGCGACTGGCCAGGGCTGCTTCATCAACCAGATAAAAGCGGAGCTTGGCGGTACTGCCGAGCACTTGCCGCACCTGCGCAGGGTTTTGCACGCCAGGCAGTTGTACGAGCACCCGATCAGCACCAACCCTTTGAATGGTTGGCTCTGCAATACCGATCTGGTCGATGCGGCTGCGAATGATCTCCAGGCTCTGCTGGGCGCTGGCATCAATGCGATTGCGAATACCGTTGTCAGACAAGGTTATGTGAAGTGCCTGATCATCAGAGGTCGAGGTTACAAACTCTGCTGCCGGTTTGTTCCCGGGTGCTTTGACCATGTTGCCGGTCAACCCGGCAAGAGCCTGCTTTGCGGATGCGAGTTGGTTAATGTCCTGTAGCGAAATGATGATTGTCTGATCCTTGCGCCGAATATTCTGGATCGCAATATTGGCCGCATGTAAGGTTTCTGCAGCTTCTTTGAGTGTGGTGTCGAGACGCTCGCGGATCATCGATGCGGTATCGATTTCCAGCACCAGCTGAGAGCCTCCACGCAGATCGAGGCCCAGAGAAAGCTGTTTGCCGGGCAGGAAAGATGGCCATTTAGCCAGTTGATCAGAAGAAAAAAGGTTTGGCAAAGCAGTGACGAAGCCCATGATAAGAATCAGGGCATAAATCGCCACGCGCCATGAAGAAACACGCATGTCACATGAACTCCGGATAGCCGCACCGCCGCTTATGGCCGGTGTGTCCTTATCCATTATTATTAAAGTTTATCGTCCGCCTGTCGGGACGGAACAATTTTTGATTGGAGATCAGGTGCGGGTTGGTGGAGATCTTGGTGCGTAAGGAACGATTGTGCGGGTGGCGACGAAGGAATTCCCCTCGCGCAATTGATGCCGTGTAAATCCGGAGAAGGGATTTGGAATATTGGCACCCTGAGCGCCCAATCCGAAAAGACCATCAGATGAACCGGGTAGTTTTTTGAAGGATTCATTTCGAGAGGCGATTAAAGATAAATCGCTACTTGAAGGAATGACACCCTGTTTGTTCGGAAAATCATTGGTTGTAGAGAAGGGAGTAGAGGGTCGCGAAACGTGGGACGAGATCATGGAGGTGGGATATAAGATGCTCCCACTGATAACGGCAAACCCAATGAAGGCCAGGCACAGGACAATCCATCGCAACGGTGATGGGACCGTTGAACGTTGTGTGGATATGTCGTGTTTTATGGCTTTATCAGAAATCATATGAGCCGTTTCCAGAAAAACGATCAGAAGATAGTCTTTTCACAATCGCAAGGCAATATGCAGGATGCAGAGATACAGCTGCTATTGTCTTCGCGTTTCGGTTGATATTTACAACCCCAACATTCCGAACGACCAGCGGATGGTTTGCCTGTTTTCGCCCAGCAGATTAATCACAAGTCGTCGGGACCAACCCTGTAACCGAGCAACCGGCAAAATCATGATTTCGTTTTACGAACGGCCTGCCGGTCCGGCGAATGACGGCTGCGGAGGGTAGCTTTCAGGTAATTTGGGCGGGCTGGATTTTATCATCGCACGCACATCAATAATCTTGCATTTTACGTGAATGCAACTGGTGACGGCCCGTGCATACCATGACTGTTTTAGAAGGGGCAGGGCAGTCGACATGTCGTTGTTTTGAAATATGTCAGATACATGAAAAACCTGTGATGCACATGGCGATGTGCCAACTGAAGTCATAAGATCAAACAGGCGTCGGCACGTCATATTTTTAATTTAAAAAAAGTCAATCAAATCAAGATTATCCGATAGTTTTGGCATAAAAAGAACCAATCAGTCGGTTTTTATATTTGACAGAAGCGTATGTTCACGGTTTCCTTGCGATGGGGAAAAGGAGCCGGAAAGTCATGGAATCTCAGCTACATCAAAAGCTATCGTTTAAAATTATGGTCGCAATAATCTATCTGTTCGGGTTGCTCCCGGTGATATCGGTCACCTATGTCAGCTTTTTCGATAGTCAATTCCTGAGTTTTCCGCCGCCGGGATATACGCTGAAATGGTTTGCCAATGTTTTTCAGCAGGCCGACTTTGTCGACGGGTTTATCACCAGTACAGAGGTTGCTTTTCTTGCCAGTCTTATTGGTGTCGTTTCCGGCATTCTTGCCAGTGTCGCCATTGTGTATTTCGAGTTCCCTGGCCGCGACGCTATGAAAAGCCTTTTGTTGGCCCCGTTGCTGGTTCCGGGGATCGTCATCGGCACAGCGTTATATATTTACTTCATTCAGATCGCCCAAATCACAGGGTTTAATGCAACCATGTCGATGACGGCGCTGCTTGTTGCCCACGTCACGCTGACAATTCCCTGGAGTGTGCGTCTGATTGTCGCTTCACTGGGAATGCTGGACCGATCCGTTGAAGAAGCCGCGCGAAACCTGGGTGCCAGTGCCTGGACAACATTTTATCGGATAACCCTTCCGCGCATGCGCTCCGGGATCGTTGCCGCCGGTTTGTTCAGCTTTGTTATCAGTTTTGAAAACCTTGAAGTTTCCGTTCTCCTGGTCAGTCCGGGCCACACAACACTTCCGATTGCGATGCTGCAATATCTTGAATGGGACATGGACCCCACGCTGGCTGCGGCAAGCACCGTGCAAATCATCATCATTGGTGCGTTGCTTTTAATTTCTGATCGCTTTGTAAAACTCTCCCAGGTGGTATGACGATGGCCGAACTCAATATCGAAAATCTCAAAAAAGATTACGGCAAATTCAGAGCCCTGGACGGGATTGATCTAAGGGCCAGTTCTTCTGAACTGATTGCGCTTCTTGGCCCATCGGGCTGTGGCAAAACGACATTGCTGCGTTCCATCGCGGGTTTCATCCCGGTGACATCTGGCAAAATCGAAATTCATGGCCAGGACGTGACATCGCTGGCACCCAATCGCCGCAACACTGGCATGGTTTTTCAGAACTACGCCCTTTTCCCGCATATGACAGTCGAAAAGAATGTTGCTTTCGGGTTGGAAATGCGCGGCGTTGCCGAGGGGGATGTTAAAAAACGTGTCTATGAAGCACTTTCGCTTGTTTCGCTTGAAGGACATGGCGGTCGCTACCCAAAAGAGCTTTCGGGTGGTCAACAACAGCGCGTTGCGGTTGCCCGTGCGCTTGTTGTTAATCCGGATGTCTTTTTGCTAGATGAACCACTGTCAAACCTTGATGCCAAGCTGCGCCAAAGTGTTGGTATGCAATTGCGTGACCTGCAAAAAAATCTTGGCCTGACAACCGTTTTTGTCACCCATGATCAGAAAGAAGCGCTGATGATGGCGGACCGGTTGATCCTGATGCGTCAGGGTCGCATCGTTCAGGAAGGATCAGCCAAAGACCTTTATGCCTCTCCGGCGACACGGTTTGTTGCCGACTTTTTAGGGCTGTCGAACGTGTTTGTTGGCAAGGTCGATCCAGAAGGTTTTGCCACCCTTGGCGGAAGTTATTTCCGATGCAACACGACCAAGGCACCTGCCGATTGCGTGCTGTGCCTGCGCCCGGAAAATATTGTTCTCGGGGCGCAGGCAGATGCGCGCGTCAACAATTTCGACGCCCGCATTGAGGGGCTGACATATTTGGGGGCGTCGTCAGAAGTGACACTGCGCCTGCCCAATGGCGACCTGTTGACGGCATTTCATCAAAATACAACTGCCCAAAAGGTCGAACTTATCCGTGGCGATACAATACGCATCGGCTTTGACACGGAGGCCTGTCATTTGTTGATCAATGACATGAAAGATGCGGCATAACCCAGGCAGAGGCAAAATTATGACTAACTTCAATCTGACACGGCGTTCTTTTCTGATCGGTGCATCAATCGCCGGATCAACACTGGCACTTCCCGGATTGGCCAAAGCCCAAAGTGGTGGTCGCGTTATCGTGGGAACGTGGGGCGGTGACTATAACCGTTTGCTCAAGGAAAAAGTTGCCCCAATCGTTGCAAAGAACGGCTACCGACTTGTGACCGACACTGGCAGTGCAACCGCGCGTAAAACGAAAATGATCACAGCGGCCCAGATTGGCGGCGGGGTTATGGATGTTGCATGTCTTTCTGATAGCGACATGTATCACATGAATACCCAAAAGGTTCTGCGCAAGATCAGCGATCTGAATATCCCGAATTACGAGAACGTTTTCGCGCAATTCAAAACCGATTATTCCATTCCGCATATCTATAGTGGCCTCGTCATCGTTTATGACAAATCCCAGGTAAGCAAGGCACCGACCAGCATCGCTGATCTTTGGCGGGACGAATATAAAGGTGCCGTTGGTTTCTCCGACATTTTGTTCAACTACATGCTGATGGCCGGTGCCATGGCGCAGGGTGGTGATGCCAATGACTTTGATCTTGGCAAAAAGGCACTGCTTGACCTTAAAAAGGCAGGAAACGGCCGTGTGTTTCCGTCCAACGAGGCTATTGCCAACGCCTTTGAAGCCAAGGAAATCAAAGCGACCTTGATGTGGAAAGCACGGGCATTTCAGTGGCAAAAAGCAGGACTTGACGTTGCCGCCGTTGCCCCGACCGAAGGTGCAATTCCGGTGGCGTTCACCGCCGCCGCGACCAGTTTTGCGACCAATCCTGACGGGGCGGCGGATGTTCTGAATGTCATGCTTGACCCGGACATGCAACTGGAATTTGCCAATGCCATGGGCTATTTGCCGACGGTTTCAAATGCTCATATTTCTGACGAAATGCGTCAAACTCTTGGTTTCACCGATGCCGAACGTGACGCATTCGTCGCGCCTGATTTTGAATATATCGCCCATCAACTCCAGGACACGATCACGTGGTGGAATCAAACGTTTAAGGCATAGGCATGCGCACCAATAACGTCAATATGCGCCGGGCAGGTACCATTGCCGGGTTACTATCGCCCGCAACCTTGCTGGTCGTGGGGAGCCTCGTGCTCCCCATGCTTACCCTGTTTCGATACAGTTTCAACGCGTATGACCCGCTAACGCTTATGCGGGTGACATTCACGCTTGAAAACTATGTTCAGTTCTTTACCACGCCCTATTTTCATGAAGTCATGATCACGACCTTAAGTGTCGCAATCATTTCCTCATTGGGAAGTGCTGTTCTTGGATTTCCCGTGGCATATTTTTTGGCGCGCACCCCAAGCCGTTTCAAAAGCCTGCTGGTTATTCTGGTTATATTTCCGCTGTTGGTGGGGAATGTTGTTCGCGCAGCAGGTTGGATCACGCTTTTCGGTACGAAGGGCGTGATCAATGTGACCTTGCTTAAGATCGGCCTGATCGATCAACCCCTTGAGATCATGTACACAGATTTTGCCGTAATCATTAGCACGCTGTCGGTGATTCTGCCTTTCATGATCCTTAGCCTGCAAAGTGTCATCGAGAACGTCGATTTCTCTGTTGTCGATGCGGCGCTTAATCTTGGTGCCAGCCGTTTTCAGGCATTTCGCAGGGTCTTTCTGCCAATCGTCATGCCGGGTGTTATGGGCGGTTTTATCCTTGTTTTTATCTTGTGCATGAACGCTTACGCCACGCCATACCTCATTGGGGGGCCGGGCTATAAAATGATGGCACCCGCCCTTTATAACCAGATCGCCTCGGCGGCCAACTGGCCGTTTGGATCGGCATTGGCTTTCATTCTTATGGCGGTCACCGTCATCGCAACTTTGCTGGTTTCGCGCGTCGTTTCGCGTCGTCACTGATCCCTTACCGCCTGGACTATAAAAAGGAACTGAAATGGGTTTTTTATCTACTGATGTATTCGAATACCGCCTGAAGGGTATTTGCAACATGATGAACCGCAAAAACCTTGATGCCGTGATCCTGTTTGGCGCAGATTCTGAATTCTATACAAACTGGATTGTCGATGTCGCGGTGTGGGAGCGTCCTGTTGCTGTGGTTGTTCCCAAGGAAGGCGAGATTTTTGCCGTTCTGCATTCTTTGTCCACGAACCATTTCCGCTTTGCGACAGAACGCAAAAGTTCATGGCTAAAGGATGTTGAATTCTATTACGAACACCAGCGCGAAGGCGTTCGACTTTATAATGGTTTCCACGACCATGTTGCAGACCGTCTTCGTGCCAAAGGGCTTGATGGGGCGCGTTTCGGGTATGACAGTGCTGCACCGCATATGCAAAAAATCATTGCATCCCTGGGGAGTGGACAGATGGCACCGGTCGAGAACGATTTACGCATGTTACGCTGGGTCAAACATCCCGAAGAAATTATGTTGATGCGCGAAGCGGCTGATATCTCGGACTGGCTTCAGGGTCGCTATCGGGAAAACATCCGTGCAGGCCGGTTAATGCAGGAACTCGACCTTGAAATGACGCGCCAGGCTGTTGAAGAATCTGCGCGGCGCTTCCCCGAGCAGAATTGCGAGTGGCGCATTTATACCTTGCGGGGGCCACACTCGGCATCTCCGCATGGAAATGGCGCGCAAACCGGCGCCCGGATCGAGGAAGGTGACGGCCTTGTCAACATCATTATCCCGCGCCTGAATGGTGTTACGGTTGAAAATGAACGTATCTGGTTCTGCGGTCGTCCAACGGCAGAACAGAAAAAGGCATTTGGTGTCGCCCTTGCCGCCAACGAAGCGGCCATTGATGCGATGCGCCCTGGCAACCCGGTGTGCGAAATTGACCTGGCCGCAAGACGGGTCATTGAGGCCGCCGGATACGGCGAAAACATATTGCATCGTACCGGGCATGGTGTGGGCATGCGCGGGCACGAGTACCCGGCTGACACGGCATTTAACACACGTCCCTTGCAGGCCAACGAAGTATATTCGGCAGAACCAGGCATCTATATTTGGGGTGTTGGTGGTTTCCGTGTAGACGATACTGTTGTTGTCGGTGAAACACCCGAAGTCCTGACCAAGGCGCCAAAAGATTTGGAAAGCCAGACTGTTTGCTAATTAGCAATGCGCCCTGTTAAAATTAAGCAGGGCGCATCCTAACACTGAAAAGAAAAAAATGACTGCTACGGGATCCAGGAAACGTTTAACCCAGGCTGAGAAATCAGCGGCAATGCGGCTGCGCTTAAGCGAAGCCACATTGGACGCTTTGACCGAAGTTGGTTACGATAAAGTATCGACAGCGATGGTTGCCAAAAAAGCCGGTGTTTCGCAAGGCGCCTTAACCCATCAGTTTTCATCGAAAAATGATTTGATGGCCGCCGCATTCGAGCGCCTGTTGACGGAATGGCGACAGGATCGGCAGGCCTTTCTTTCAAGTTTGCCAGATGGCACTAAAATATCCGCCGACGAGTTTACCGAATATCTTTGGCGGACCGTGTTTGTAAAGCCAAGGTATGTTGCGGCCCTTGAATTGATGCTGGCCGCAAGAATGAACGAGCCCCTCGGGATTAAACTGCGCGATATTTTGCAACGCTGGCGCGAAGCACGCGATATGCTATCGGCGTGGATTATTGGTTCAGACCCGGAAAATCCAGAGGCGATTGAGTTCCTGCATCTCAATATTTGCATGTTGCGCGGTATTGCCGTTCATGTCGGTTTTGATTCCGATGATCGCGACCGCGAAAAGCTTCTTCAGTCATGGAAGAAATTTTTAAAGAAAAACCTCGATCGTATTCCCGGATTGCCTCTTGATCCTGATACATTGGTATCGTTGCCGGTCACACCCGATACAAAGACAATAAGCACACAGTCCTGAACGCGCCGTAACTGCGCCGTTAAAGCCACCATATGACAAGGTTTTTAACATAACTTGAACAGGCTCCCGAAAGTTGGTTGTCAACCTTCGGGGGCTTTGTGTGGCCATGCTAATTACCTTTCAGGGCAGGATCATTCAGTGCACGCCGTATTTGAAAACGGGGGCGTGACAGGTTTCCTGAAGATTCATCTGGCGAAGCCATTCGCCAGAACGCATACGCGCCAACAAGAATGTCGGCGCGTATGCGTTCTGCCAGCTTTGAGGGGATGTTGGTTTGTTTTTCGTGCAGATCAAGGTTTGTCATGTCGGCATTATGCGTCACGTTTTGTGACCGGCTTGCACATCATTGGCAAAAACAAGCACATCATCGGGCGAGATCCAGAGCGCGCCCGGGCCTGCCTCTGCACGTTGAGGGACCTGAAGGCGCAACCGTTCGGTGCCGATAAAGGCTTCTTGTTCGTAACGGTCGCCAAGATAACTGGCCGCGCCAAAGCGGACCGACAGGCGACAAGCACCGGGGCGCGCGTCGAGATGCAGATTTTGCGGCCGAATTGCCAGTAGAATGTCGCTGCCCTGTGGCAGTGGGCGGGGGGCAACCCCTGTAAGGGTATCGCCATCGGCTGTGGTGACGATGGGCCTGTCCGTTGTGCCACCGGTAAGACGGGCACCGGCAAGCAAATTGGCACTGCCGATAAAGCTGGCGGCAAAGGGATGCACCGGCCGTTCGTAAATATCCTGGGGTGTGCCCATTTGAATGACGTGCCCACCGCGCATGACGACGATACGGTCACTCATTGCCAGGGCTTCTTCCTGATCGTGGGTGACATAAATGGCCGTAAGACCAAGTTCGCGCTGGATTTCCTTAAGCCAGACACGGGCTTCCTGACGCAGTTGCGCATCAAGGTTGGAAAGCGGTTCATCTAGTAATAAAAGCGGCGGGCGAAACACCACGGCGCGGGCCAGCGCCACACGCTGTTGCTGACCGCCAGACAATTCACCCGGATAACGTTTCGCATAGGGTGCCAACCCAACCAGATCAAGCGCTTCGGCCACCCGGCGCTTGCGTTCGGTTTTTTCGACTTTGCGCAAGGTAAGCGACAGAGCAACATTGCGCTCCACTGTCATATGCGGCCACAGGGCGTAAGACTGAAACACAACGCCAAAGCCGCGTTCCTCTGGTGATAGCCAGGTGCCCGACTTTTTATCGAACAGTAATGTGTCACCAAAACGGATGCTGCCTTCGGTGGGGTGATCAAGCCCGGCGATGGTGGCCAGGGTGGTTGATTTTCCACAGCCAGAGGGGCCAAGCAGTGTCAGGAATTCTCCGGCGGCAACTGTAAGGTTAATTCGGTCAATGGCATTGAATTCACCATAGCGGCGGGTGACGTCGGTCAGAACAAGATCAGTCATAGAGTTTTACCCGAAAAAACAGTCGTGTGGCGATGAGGAAAAGAGCGATGAGAACCATTTGTAACGTCGCAAAGGCGGCCGTCATCCCGACATCACCATTGGTCCACAGGCTGAGCATGGAAACACCCATGACCTCTAACCCCGGGGCAATCAGAAAAATTGCAATGATGTAGGATTTCAGATGGAAAATGAATAGCAGCGTAAACGCACCAATCATGGACGAGCGCAGTAATGGCAAGACAATGATCCGCATCGAGGTGAACCAGTTTGCCCCTACCGTTCGTGCCGCTTTATCAAGATCAGCACTGATCTGAACTACGGCTGGCTGAATGGCACCAAGTGCCAGAGGCAGCGTTGCCATGACATAAGCAATGACAATGATCCAGATATTGCCACGCAGCAACGCCATTGGCGGAAAGACAATCGCGGCATAAAATATGCCAAGGCCGGTAATCATGCCGGGAATGACACGCGGCAGATAGGCAAATACTTCCAGTGTTTTTGCGAACCGGAAGTTGGACCGCTGGATCGTGAGCGCGACCAAAGCCGCCAGGATGGTGCCGATGCTGGCCGAAAAGAACGAGATCACAAAGGTGTTCTCAATCGCCCGAACATAGACTTCGGATGAAAACAGGGAGGTGAAGTTCTTAAGTGTCAGCATCGTCCAGGGGGCGACAAGGGGCGAAAGAAAGGTCGTGAATGCGCGCAAGACAACGCCGAGAATGGGAACCACAATCAGGAAAAACAGCCCAAGACCGATGATGATGGCGAGGGGCCAGCGCAACGCGCCAAGACGCAACTGCGATGTACGGCTGCCCTTGCCTTTTACCGTTTCGTAGCGATGCCCCTGTTTTAACAGCAATCGCTGGATCATAAGTGTTGAGCCAACCAGCACCACCAGAAGTAAAGATGATGCCGCAATCAGCCCGTGGTCAGGGTTACTGGCGGCAATGCCCTGATGATATAGATAGGTGGACAGCGTTTCGATCCGTGATGGTCCGCCCAGAAACAGCGGTATGGACAGCGTTTCGACTGCGATAACAAGGTTAAGCGCGGTAGAGGCGATAATCGACGGTATCATAAGGGGCAGGGTGATACGGGCCAGCACACTAAGCGGTTTTGCCCCAACGGTGCGTGCGGCATTTTCAAGGGCGGGATCAACCGAACGGACGGCACCGTAAAGGCAATAAAGATAGGCCAGCGGGATTTGCGAAATGCCGGCAACGATGCTCATGCCGCCAACGGAATACAGGTTCCAGGGCATGCCGCCAAGATGCTGGGCCAGCCACTGGGTAAAAAAACCGGACGGGCCATAGATGATGACAAAACCCATGGCGAAGATCAGATGCGACAAATAAAGCGGCCACATCAATACGCCACCAATGGCTTGTCGTCCCGGCAAGTCGGTTCGCCCGATCAGCAAGGCGGCAGCAACACCGCCGACCTGGGCGATGACAACCGTAAGCAATGCGAAAATGGCGGTTGTTTTTAGCACCGAATAGGTTTCCCGCGCCCCGAACAGCTTGACCAGGTTCGCCAGCGTGAAGTGCCAACCGTCTGAATAGAGCGGGCGGTCGACAAAAACCTGCAAGGCGATTGGCAGGGTTGGTGCCAGCATCAGCACCGCTGTCATGATAAAGATCAGATATTGAATAAGACGCGAATGGTCTTTGGAAATGGCCGTGCTCTCTGGCGGTGAGGCCTGAAGTCTCTGGCTGTTGTTCATGGCTGTTCACCGTATGATGATTGGGTGCCCTGTTTTTATAGAAGGCTGCTTGCGGACCGGGTGCAGCTTCCCTGGTGCCCGGCTCGTTTGTCTTTTTGTTCAACAAAAGAGCCGGGATATATCCGGGCGGCATCATAATTGCCGCCCGGACAGCATCATTTTACATGTTGAAGGCTTTGCCCCAGCGCGCGGTAAAGGCTGCGTTGTCATCGATCATTTTAGGATCGTAATTGATGATGATCAGGTTTTTTTCGCCGCCCACGGCTTTTGCAACTTCGTCAAGCGAATAGGAAAGCGCGCCCTTTGCTTCCAGACCCGGGCGATAGGGCGTCAGTTTGCCATCGCCTACAGCTTCCTGGCCCTTTTGCGACAGCACGAAGTCGAGGAAGACTTTGGCGGCTGCGGGGTGGTTGGCCTTGGCGGTGATGCCGATGCCGCGCGGGAAAACAACGGTTCCGTCTTTGGGGAAGTTCCAGTCAATGATTGCGTCTAGCCCGTCGGCCATTTTGCTCCAGACGACCGGTGCGGAAACGAAATAGGCGGCGGAAAGTTCGCCGCTAAGGGTGCGTTCGATCATCGCACCGGCACCGCCACCTGGCTTGATCGACGGGCCTGCTTCTTCAAACCATTTCCAGGCCTGATCGCCATGCCGCTCGATAAACGCATAGTTAAGCGCGCCGCCAAAGGCATAACGCCCGTCATAGGTGCCAACTTTTCCGCCAAAGATATCCGGGTGTGCGGTGACGTTGGTTAACAGGCCTTCCATGGTGTCCGCGCGCAGATTTTCCGGGACGGTCATTTTGTTATAAATGGTCACCATCGGGTCGGTTGAAAATGTGTACAGACCGGGGGTCGGGTGGCTCCAATCTGGCAAACTTGCTATTTCGGGTGACTGATAATCTTGCACCAGCCCTTCCTTGACCGCGCTTGTCCAGTCAACAATGGTGTTGGCAATCAAGATATCGGCGGATGAAACTCCGGTTCCCTCTTCGGCGCGATATCGTGTGAAGGCCTCAGACGGGCCCATTTCCAGACTTTCAACCTTGACGTCGGGATAGGCTTTATTAAAGGCCGTGATGACCGGTCCGATGTTATCCTGACTGAGATTGGTATAAATCAGCAGGCTTCCTTCGGCTTTTGCCTTGGCGACCAGCGATGAATAGTCTGCCGGGTAACCCGCGGGCAGGTCTTGTGCGTTTGCGACGCCCGCAACCATGATCAGGCCGACAGTCAAAAGAGCTTGAAATTTCATGGTGTCATTCCCCGTTTATTGGTGATGTTGGTGCTGTGTTTTTTACATCGATCCATCGCGCGATCTGGTCTGCGGCGTTACGTGTCATGGGATGAAGATCATGTGCGACATCGGCAATTTCTCGCAGTGAGCTTGAAATTCCGGCGTTTTGAAAACTTGCGTGAAGAGTTCTCGCGCGTGCGAGACGACTGTCACCGGCCACGGCCTCAAAGGCCGAGCCATGCGGCGTTCCCAAGGGGCGGGCGACCAGCCCCCGAGTGCAGTCTTGTGCGCCAACCATGACGGCGACGGGAATTTGCCTGAGTGATTTCAGGTCTGGTGCCCGGTCTGTTTGGGCTTTGGCACCGGCAAGGCCGGGCCACCATTCCAGGGTTTCATCAATTAATGTGACATTGCCCGGTGCTGCAATGACAAGGCCGCAAAGATGTGCCGCACAAAAAAGACCATAACGTTCGGCAAACTGCGCCCCGCCGGAAAATCCATAAAGATAGGCCGTATCAAAATCGCCATCCAAGGCTTTGCTTTGCGCGATCATGGCATCAAGGACATCGGCATAGTCGATCCCGCCTGAAACCAGAAACTTATACCCGTCGGCATGATCGGTATTGTCGATCTGGTTGGGAAAGAACGGTGCCAGAATGGCAATTTCCCGATCGCCAAACCCGTCGCGCAAAGCCGCGATCATGCCATCCACATCGCGATCAGACCCATGGATCGCAATGACCAGTGCATTGCGGCCTTTTTTGTCAGGGGCAGGCGAGAAAACAAAGCCAAAGCGTGGGTCCGCCTGAAGCGGACAGTAGTTTGACGGGGGAAACAATGCTGACACGGTCGTTCTGCTCCTGTAATTTCCGGGCAACTGAATTTGGTTAACATAATGCTGATGACAAAATTAAACGGCAGATGGCAGTTCTGTTTGTGGTGATGCAAAGACCCCATCTGGCGTGAGGGGGATTTTACCGCCCTTCGACCATTGCACGGGCGCCAGAAATATCGGCCAGTTGTTCCCCGGACTGAAGCCGTGCCAGTACGGCGGCTTCATTTTCCTGTATCGCGATGGCCTGTTGGCACAGCGTTTCAATTGTATCGGGTTTAAGAACGACAACACCATTTTCATCGGCAATGATACCGTCGCCGGGATGAACCGCGACCCCGCCGATGCTAACAGCTACATTGATCGCACCGCCCAGACCAACAAACTTGGTTGTCTTTGAGGATGTTCCCCGGCACCAGACTGGCATTTCGTGTGTGCGAATTTCGGCAAAGTCGGTAGCGCGACCGTCGATAATGGCACCACAGACACCCGCCAGTTTTGCCGCAACGGTGACAACCCCACCCCAGCAAGTGTGGCTGTCATCACCGGCGCGATCGATCACCAAAACATCACCGGGCCGAACCATGCTCAGCGCATAGTGAAGGGTGGCGGAATCCGCTCCGGGAATGCGGATGGTAAAGGCCGTGCCCGCAATGTGGCGACCCGGTATTACAGCGGCAATGGCCGGAGTGCAAAATCCGTCATGCAGGATATGGCCAATGGTGGCGGTTTCCGTTTTACCCATCATATTGATTAATGCCGGTGCTAACTGCGGGCGTGGCGGATGAATATCGTAAAGGGAGGATGTCATATCAGATGTCTCCCGTGCCGCATTTGATGGTGGTGGCTGGGCCAATTTCCCGGTCCTGCATCAGGCAGGGCAGGCGGCCGCGCGTTGTTTCGACGTGGGTTGGGTCAATATCGGCCAATATAAAGCCGGGTTCGTCACCAAGGGCGGTGATCACTTCGCCAAAGGGGGATATGATCATGGTGTGACCATAAGTGGTAACGCCATCGCGCGTGCCACATTGGGCCGCCGCAATAACATAGCTTCCGGTTTCAATCGCGCGTGCCTTAAGCAGCGTTTCCCAGTGCAGGGGGCCGGTTACGGGTGAAAAGGATGCCGGGATCATTAAAACATTCGCATTCGCCTGTGCCAGCGCGCGAAACAGATAGGCAAAGCGCAGGTCATAACAAATGCTGAAACCAAGAGTTAGGTAATTCTCGCCCAGTTCGGCGACAACGGGCCCTGCTTCGCCTGGCCGCACGGCAAGTGATTCCTGAAAGTCGCCCGCACCGCCAAGTTTGACATCAAAGGTGTGCAGCTTGTCATAGCGCGCAACAATGTCGCCCAAGGGTGAAATCAGATGGGTTCTGTTCCAGACCCGTTCGCCATCGTCGGACAGAACCAGCAAGGACCCGTCATGCAGCCAGATGCCCAGGTCGCGTGCGAGATTTTGGCACAATGCCAGTGTTGTGTCATTTGCTTCGGCAACACATGTCGTTGGATATAACATGTTGTCACGCAGCAGAATATTTGCGGCTTCTGGCAGGCTAACGACGGATGCCCCCTGATCGGCAGCCTTTCGAACAAGATCTTCGATCCGGGCGTTATTGTCGGCAATGCTGGCTGTACTACAAAGTTGAATCGCTGCAAAGCGGGTCGTCGTCATTGGTTTGTCCTTAATCCTGTTCGCCAAGGAACGCTTCAACAAAAGCCATTGTCTGTTGCCGTTCCTCGACATGGCACATATGTGCCGAATTCTCCATCATGACTTGCCTTGAATTTGGAATCAGCCTGACAAACGGTTCGACACAGGCTTCTGTCGCCTCGTCATACCGCCCCGAAATAACAAGGGTTGGCACGTCGATCAGGGGCAGGCGGTCAACCACGCTCCAGTCTTTCAAGGACCCGATGACGTGAAATTCGGTGGGGCCGTTCATGGCATGATAAACGGTCGGGTCTGCCGCAAGGGCCGCAAAGGTACGGTTGACCTCGTCGGGCCAAACCGGTAACCGGCAGACATGGTGACGATAAAACACGTCGCTGGCAGCTTGATAATCAGGATGATCATAGTCGCCATTGGCTTCATGCAGGGCCAGGGTATCTTGCACATCTTGTGGCAGGGCCGATCGCAGCCGAAGGGCTTCAGCAACCCAAACCGGCATTGAGGACGGCGAAGAAGCCAGAACAAGGGCATTCAGGCCGGAAGGCCGCCTGATCGCGTGTTCCGACCCCAGCATCCCGCCCCATGATTGGCCCAGCAGGTTATAGCGGCTTCTAATCCCCAGGTGCCGCGTCAGATTGTCCAGCTCGCCAAGAAACAGCTCGATGGTCCAAAAATCCTGTGATGCATTGGGCAAGTGCGTTGATTTGCCGTTGCCGATCTGGTCGTAATGAATGACGGCACGACCGTTTAAAGCCAAGTCTTTGAAGGAATCTACATAGTCATGGGTGCATCCGGGGCCGCCATGGGCAATGACGACGGGGACTTTGGCGGAAGACAGCTCACCTGTGACGCGAAACCACGTTTGGTTGTTGCCAAACGGCGCGTAGCCTTCCCTGATGACAGGCTGATCGGACATGAAATTCTTTCAACATTTTTGTTAATTGTTGGCAGAGTATGGGCAATAGGGTTGGCACCGCATACCTGTAAGAAATTACAGCTTGTTTTGCAGCGTTGCCGGTGATGCTTCTTGGCGGGGTAACCTCAGGAGGCATCATGAATACTGCGAGCACCCCCGCCAAAAGCCTGCGTGAAAGATTGCTTTTGCAACACCAGGTGCAAGGCGCATTCCTGTTTCTGGCCTCGCCGGATGTCGACGAGATCATGGCGCTTGCGGGATTTGGGGCCCTTATTGTGGACCGGGAACATGCATCGTCGGATCTTTCCGGCGCGCTGGCGGAGCTTCGGGCCATTCGCTCGGTAAGTGATGTTCCTGTTCTTGTCCGGGTTTGTGATGCATCGCAAGCGGTTATCAAACCGTTGCTTGATGCCGGTTTTGACGGGATCGTGGTTGCCGATGTGCGCAGCGCAACCGAAGCCCGATCAATTGTCGAAGCCGCCCATTACCCGCCCCTTGGCAGGCGCGGAGCGCAGTTTACGGTGTCGCGCGCAGCCAGTTATGGCGGCCAGCGCGATGATTACGTGGAAAAAGCACGCCGGGAGACCTTGGTGGTTGCCATGATTGAGTCACACGAAGGCGTTGACGCGATCGGGGATATTGCAGGCGTTGACGGCATCGATATGCTATTTATCGGCCCGCTGGATTTGACATCGGGTTATGGGCGCTATGGTGATCTTGGCTCATCCGAATTGCGCGAGGCAATTGTTTTGGCGGAAAGCCGTATTTTAGCGTCGGGCTGTCTTTTGGGCGGAGCTGCTATTTCGGCCAATGACCTGTCATCGATGTTTGAACGTGGGTATGCTTTCGTCACCGCGGCCAGTGACACCGGGCTTCTGGTTCAGGCATCAAAAGCGGCGGTGCGCCCCTAAAGATAACCATAATGCGCTGCGCGGGCTATGGCCTGGGCGCGGTTGCGTGCGCCAAGCTTGCGCGTGGCGGATGCCAAATGCATGACAATGGTTGATTCCGAACGTTGTAGCCGCCACGCGATTTGCTTGCTTGCAAGCCCTTCGGCGGCCAGTAATATGCATTCCTCTTCACGCGGCGTTAGTTTTGCGCCATAGGGCAGCAAGTCTTTTCGTTCAAATCGCGGAAAAAGGTGATGGTGAAGCACCTGTGCCAACAATGCTATGCCGCTAATGTTCGCACTGCGATCCGGGCCACATGCTTTGAAACCTGAATCGTTCCAAAAACCGGTTAACGTAGCAAAACGGTTGCCCGGCAAATGCAGGGGCACGGTAATCCCCCGGGTCAAATGCCAGTCATTAAGTGCACCGGTAACACGTTTGGCCTCACCGTCCAGCATATCAATGATGAAGGAAGGTTCTTCACGGCGGTATGACCAAAAGAACGGTCTTGAGACCTTCAGGGCCAGGTTTTGTACCGGATCATCGCGATAATATCCCTGATTGCACCAGAGGTCTGGCATCTCTTTTGGAATATTTCGCATCTGAACAATGTTGGGGATCAACATTTCGCCTTCCGGCGTTGCCGGTACGGGCGAAAAGTCATAGGCAATTGCGTCAAAACCCAGATCTTGCGCAAAGTCAAAGCAGCGATCAATGCTGGCGGAAATACCGCTGGCATCGTTAAAGGCGTGCTCCCATGCGTCGATCTGAAACTGCATTTCCGCTCTGTTCTCTCTCGCGCATCACTATAAATCCAAAGTAAATGATAAGACGGCTTTTGGGGCAATGGCAATAGGTGAGCTGAACAGGGATGCTTTCCAATCGCCAGCTTTCGCCCTTATTCGGGATGCGACGGCCAAAATCTGGTTGCCGCAAAAAACAAAAGCATCAGAGCATGAGACGCCCCGTGATGCCTGCACAGGCAGGCCAAAACGATTTATTCTTTAGCAAAGCACTTTACGTTTGATTGGCATTTTGCCCAGGTTTGGGGCATTACTCGATAACTGCAACTGCCTCCCATCCGCCCCGAAACTGACAGGAACTGCCACGGGAACGTGCAATTCTGACAAGATCATATATGGGGACCACTTTAAAAAAATACTCTCACAGGAGGAACGTTCGTGATTCTTCAACTTTTTCCACTTTGGGCATTATTGCTCTCGTTGCTTGCTTTTTTCGTCCCCGGCCCGTTTAGTTCGATGAGTGCGGGAATTGTCCCGTTGCTGACCGTGATTATGCTGTCAATGGGGCTGACCCTGACAGCCAGGGATTTTGCCAACGTTGCCAAAAGCCGCAAGGCACTGATTGTTGGCGTGTGTTTACAGTTTCTGATTATGCCGGTAGCTGCCTGGCTGGTGGCAAAACTGTTTGGCTTCGATGACGATTTAACGGTTGGGATGTTGCTGGTTGGCAGTGTGGCAGGCGGCACATCGTCCAATGTGATGTGTTATCTGGCAAAAGGCGATACCGCGCTTTCGATTTCAATGACAGCAACTTCAACCATCATTGGCGTGTTTCTGACCCCGGTTCTGGTCGCATTTCTGGCGGGTCAAAGCATCGATGTGCCGGTTCAGCCAATGTTGATGGCACTGGTTAAAGTGGTTTTGCTGCCGGTCGTGATTGGCGTTGTCTTAAACGAAATTGCCGCCAAATGGGTTCGCAAAATCGATATGATCTTTCCCTATGTGTCGATGTTTGCCATTTTGTTGATCATAGCGATTGTCGTGGCACTTAATGCGGGCACCATTGCCAGCGTTGGTTTGATCGTTGCGTGTGCCGTGATCCTGCACAATGCCATTGGTCTGTGTCTTGGTTATGGTGTCACCGCACTTTTGGGGTTCGACCGTAAAATCTGCCGGACCATCGCCTTCGAGGTTGGCCTGCAAAATTCCGGTCTTGCCACCGCACTGGCCATGAAGTTTTTCAGTCCTGTTTCCGCCCTGCCGGGAACGTTGTTTAGCGTCTGGCACAATATTTCCGGCTCGCTTTTGGCCGGGTATTGGAGCCGCAAACCACTTGACGGTTCAAGCGATAAGGCATCGTGGGAAAAAAGTGGGACAGAGTCTGCCTGATCAAACATCGTAAGGGCCGGAGGTATGCGTTTTAAAACCTCCGGCCCCAATTTTCCAACCTGAAAATAGGGATCAATCGGCCACAGGTGTTCTGCCTGTAATGTGCTGCCCCGACTTTGGCCTGGCCGACGACAATGTCAGTTTTTTGCTTTTTTGATGGCGCCAGCTGATCCATCGCTGACCCATGGGCGGCCGTCGCCATCAACAGCGACATACTGGGCCGAAATATTATTCACCTTATCAAAACTTTGATTGATGCCGTTCCATTTGCGCAGGGTATTGTAGATTTCGCTGACGTAAACCGTGCCATCTTTTTTCCCGACACCGATCCAGTTTGCCTTTTGTCCACGCGCAGGGCGGGGGGAGAATTTTTTTCCCGTCCATTGTTTGACATTGTTGTTTGTATCAATGATCCAGACATTATTTCCCGGCCCGACAGAGACCTTGAATATGTCGCCGTTGGTGCTGAATTTTGTGAATTTTTCGGAATTGGCCGGTTTGCTGTAAAGGTATTTACCTGAACCAAAATCAAATATGGCAAAGACGGTTCCGTCCGGGCTAACTGCGACCCCGGCGACAGAAGCACCGTTAACCGTGTATTCCTTCCAAACGCGGTTTCGTTCCCGAATTAATTTCCGTCTCTGGTTAACAGAGGCATCGGCCCAGATATCGCCGTTAGGCGCAATATCGAAATTATTAATATTGGCGTGATCGGTTTCAAATCGGGTATTGGCATCCACAAACTGTTTTGTTCGGGGATTATATTTTTCAACGGCATCATAGCCCGCCGCCCACACGATGCCATCATTGTCGCTGGCAAGGATGCTATATTGACCGGAACTTAAACCCGGAGCCGGAACGGTTTCAAAGACGATGTTTTTTGAAAATGTGAAACTTGACGTGCTGTTGTCGGTGACCGTTCCCGTGGCACCGGTGCCTGTGGTGCCGTTTTCCGCTGTCGATGCCGCCACGATCTGATCGCCGGTTTCATCGCGATCAAAAAATGTTGCCGCCAACACTTTGCCAGATACGGCGGTTAGCCACGGATACCCCATCGGACCGACGGCGACAGTGGCCGGTATATGGCCTGGTGTTTGGATAATTTCGAAATTTCCATCCTTGTTCAGGCGCATCAGACGGTTGATGCTGGAAACAATATAAACGCTGCCATCCGGGCCGACCGAAATGGCGTTGGCCTTTTGCGGATAGATCTTGCAAGGGGTTACATCACAGCGTTGAACAAGTTTGTCCTTGCGGATGGTCCATGCTGTACCGTCCGGGCCCGTTGCAACATAAGCCACACCAGTGCCCGGGATCGGTTTAAAACGGGTTTTTGCGTCATTAAGTTTAAAAAGGCGCCCGGCGGCGTTAGACGCCAGGACTGTGCCATCAAACCCGACCGACAGATCTGATGCCGTTGCGTTATAAATTTGTCGCCATTGGTTGCCGTCATGGCGAAATACGCGTCCAAGTGCCGATATCCCCCAGGGGTGACCTTGGGCATCAACGCTAATACGCATTAATGCACCGGGGAAACTGTCGAACTTGTTTTTTCGATTAGACCAGCGCAGAATATTGCCGCCACGATCAAGGCCAAAGACGCTGCCATCCGCACCAATGGCGATACTTTGCGCTGTTTGCCGGGTGTCAACAAAAGTGATGCTGTCATTGGTGGTAACCGTAACAGGATCGACATAGCCAGGGGCAGACGCGGATGATGTGCCGGTTTTATCGGTGCGCTGATCCGGTGTTGTGTCGGAAACAACCGGGTTGGCTTCGACATTGGTGGCCACCGGAGCGAAGACAGTCGGAACCGGTGCCGTGGGTGTCAGGGCAATGACGGGCCTGGCCTGTTCGACGGGGGCCTGTGGTTCGCCGGGGCTGTTTTCTTCTTCTGTTTTTTCATCGGCTTGCAAGGTGCCATTGGCAAAAATAGCCCCATCTTCGACAACAGCCCATATCTTGTCGTCCGGGGTAACGGCAACGGCAGTTACATCTGCCACGCCATTGACCACGTCCCAGTGCTTTGCCGTATTGTTCCATCGCCGGATCACACCTGCCATGTCGGCAATGACCGTGCTACTTGCACCCCCTAACGCAATATCACGCGCAGCACCAGGCAACGGCATCCAGGCTTTGCCATCAAATGACTGTATTTTGCCGTCTTGGGCAATCACCCATGGCTGGCCTTTGTCATCAATGGAAATGCGTTTGGCCGTTCCTTCTACAACCTGCCATTCACTGCGCAGCGAATACCATTTTTTAATTTGCCCGTTGGCCATGGCGATAAAGACATTGCCGTTGACGTCGGCGGCGACATCGACAACATCAGTCGCTTTATCCTCCCACCATAGGCCATTGTAATAAAATACTATACCTTCCGCATTAACCGCCCAGGGCCGGTTGCCCAAAGCCGCAGAAATACGTACAAAATTGCCTGACATACGCCGCCAGCGCTGTTCTGTCCGATCCCATCGCCAGGGGGTTCCGTCGGTGCCAACTGCGTAGGCCTGGCCATCTGCGTTAATGGAAATATCTGTTGCCGTGCCAGGCATGGGTTGCCAGGCTGGCTTGTTTTGGCCTTGTGCGCGTGATTGTTGCGGCAACAAAACCATGACAAAGGCAAGGAATATCCATAGCTTTTTTAAATGGTGCATCGTGCAGTGCCCAACTTCACCCTGAATTTTAAAATGCGGCAGTGATCTGGTTGCCAAGCAATCTGTTGCGGACAGAGGCAATATGCTCCTGTCCCTTCGGATCATTTTGCCATGCTTCAATGTTGACATCGCCAGCCCGGAATTCCTCAAAGAAGTCCTGCCCTTCAAGTTTTTCGCGCAGTTCGTCGAATGTCGGGCGCGGCGTGTACCAATCGCCATGTCGTTGTTCGAGATGCTTTAATTCACGTTCCAGATCGGTCATTTTTTCATTGGTTTTGGCCCGGTCTGCCGCATCCTGACGGGCATATGTCGGTCGACGCGGGGTCATCAATATCAGAATGGACCGTTCAAATTGCCGTTCGACCCTTTGCGAGAAAAGGTAGTTCACCAGCGGAATATCCATCAGGCCTGGCACGCCATTGGCCGATTTTGATGTTTCACGTTCACTTAAGCCACCAAGAACAAGTGTTTCGCCAAATTTCATGGTAACGGTGGAATTGACATTGGTTTTGGTTGTATCGAGGCGAAATTCAAAGACGACCGAATTTGACGGGTCGGTCAAAAATGTGCGTTCAGCAACCACATGCAAGCGGATCATGTCGTTTGGCAGAATTTCGGGGGTTACGGCCAGTTTCACCCCGACTTCCTTTTGCACTGAAACACTGTCGCCATTACCGCCAGAAACCGCAGCGGCGAGAATTTCTGTGCCAGAAAAAAACTCGGATGTCTGCCCGGCTTGCGCCACCAGACTGGGTTTTGCCAGGATCTGGTTGTTGGCATCGGTTGAATTTGCAATATTCAACGAATATGTTACCGCCGGAATGCTGATTTGGCGGGTAATTGTCTGCGTACTTTCTGCCAGGCCCGTATTAAGAAAGTCTTTGGTTCGGGTGCTGCCATATCCAAACCCGGCGGCTCCGGTCAGGGGGTCGCCAAATTGCAATTGCAAACCGTTTAGCAGGTTTATACCGCGCGAGTTACGCACATCTTCCTGCGTGCCAATCAGCACGACATCAACGACGACCATTCCGGTATCGATGAATTCCCCACTGACATTGCCAACCTGCGCCGGGTCCGGGGTCTGCCCGGTTTGCCCTTCATACGGGTTCGATGTTCCATAGGGGGTATTATCTGAACCATAGGGGTCGGCGGGGGGCGCATCGGGCGGTGGCGCAGGGTCATAATAAGGTTGAGCGGGGTCGGGGTCGATATAGGCATCGCCGTTAAACTGGGCTTCGATGATTTTGGCATCAGAATCATAAAAAGACTGCCAGCCCGCAATTCGGCGTTCAAGATTTCGGTTGGCATCAACACTGGTAACGGCATTGCGATAGGCCGATGCAAATTCCTGCGCGCCTTCCCGGTCATCCATTGCCGACAGTGAAAGGGCCGCAGCCTTGAGAATGCCGGGATCTTTCCTGGTATCGGGCGCAACTTCCATCAAGTGGCGCAATGCGGCCTCGGCTGTTTTGGGATCACGTGCATAATAAGATGCAGATGCCAGGCTATAAAGAACAGCGGGGTCATCACCGTGATGAACGGCAACGGCCACAAAACTTTCCTGAGCCAGCCCATATCGACGCTGATCCATATAAAGCAGGCCCATTTGATAGCGTGCTGAAAGATTACCCGGATCAAACTTCAACGATTGTTTGTATCCCTGTTCGGCCAGTTCAAATTTGGATGCATCCCCCTGAACCCCCATCAGGTGATAGGTCAAACCGTTTAAAAACTGCAAATCCGGGTTGGTAACGTCAAGTTTCAGGGCCAGGTTGATCAGCCGGGATGCCTCGGTCAGCTTGCCGTTTTGCAGGGCTTCGACACTTTGACGCACCAGCAAACGGATCGCATTTTCTCCGGCGGGTAAATCAACGACTGTTTTGGGTGTTTGCCCGGTTGTTGTCGCTAACGGTCCTTGGCCAAGCCCCGTTGTTTGACAGCCTGCCAGCGCAACAAGCGATACACCCATCATCATGTTGATACAAAATCGTCTATGATTTTTGCATTCTGACTTACGCGAATAATATACCATTTTAAGTTCCCCATTTCCCCGGATCTGCCCCGAAATCAGCTTATTAGGTCGGGACATGTTTTTATCGTCACGATCAGATCGGGGCGGTTCATGCTGCATTATGGAAATGCACCATGATCCGCCGCCAACCTGTTGATTACAGAATGATTACGATTGCGACCAAACGCGCCAGATCTGCGATGGCGTTTGTTTAATCCGACAGGCCCCAAGCGTTACCGCTGATCCCTTTGCCGGTTTTGCATCATTGACGTTCAGGCACATACGGGGGCCAGGATTGACAAGGCGAATTTGCCCCATTTTTTGCAAAGCCCAGGTTTTTACTTTCGCAACCTTGCATTTCCTGAGCATGACCTCTGCATTGGCAGACGGCCTTGCACCCTGAATGCTGACGCAATAATCTCCGGTGACATTAAGCTCGCCCGATGCCTTGTTGGGCGCGATCCATGGTGTATCGGGTGCTTTGCAGTCGCCCAGTGCCAGGCGTGCTAAATTGTCGCCCCGATTGCTCAGGCACAGGCCCGGTATTGCGGTAAATTCAAACCGAAAACCGCCTTCGGGTTGTTTTGCCTGTTGGGTCGGTGCGACAGTTGTGTTTGACGTGCTGCTTGATCCAATAACGTTTGAAGACAAAGGCTTGCCGCCTGAAATGGTCGGCATTGGTGGCGCTGCATCGCGTTTTTCGTTTTGAATAGAGGCCAGTTTTGTCCGGAATTCTGGGCTGGGCGGCGTTTCAGCATTGGTTAAAGCCATCCAGTGAAACAGGAACTGTTCCTGGCCGGTTTTTTCCTGCAACAGCAAAGCAATGTCGGCCGGTTTGCTGGCGATGTTTTCGGCCTGGCGAATTTTACCTTCGGTTGCTTCGATCTTGATATATTTATCAAGTTCCATTGCCACCGTGATGGCCGTGCTAACAGCGGCAAGAGCGGGGCCTGCCGCGGCACTCACGAGCCGTGAGCCTGTGACGGAAAGTTTACCCAGTGGTGTGGCGATTTTTAAAAGGACATTTGCTGCCTTGGCACCTCGAACATAAGGCGCAAGCAACTTGAATGATTTTGCCAGGAAAATTGTCCCAACACTGGAACCCAGGGTTGTCGCCATCGACCCTGCCTGCATTGTTGCACTGACAATTTTGTTGAAATCAGGCGGGGTGTGTACCGCGCCGATAAACATTGTCATGTTGTTTTTGGATCGCGTCGCCTGGTCCACCGTTCTGGTCTTTATCCAGATGTCAAAAGCCTGTCGGGTCTGTGCGGCGATAAATTGACGGTTCCACTGAATTTGCCTTCCAAGATCTTCCAGTATTTTCTTTTCAGATGCGGTGCGCCTGCCAGCCGGTTTTTGGGCTGCATCAAGGATTTTCCCGGCAATAACAGCGGCGAGGACTTCGCTCTTCCACGGTTCGTTGTCCAAAATCAGCCATTCGGTTTTGGCAATGTCTTCCAGATTGGCGCCTTTGACGCGGCCCGCACCATCGGCGATCGTCGCATCAATTTCTGTGCGGTTCCGGATCAGCTCAATCGCCATGTCTTCCACCGCAGGACTAACCCCGAACAGGCCCGGCATGTCGCGGGTTGGCGTGATCCATTTCATTTCCTGGGTTTCACATGCCTTGTTGGTTTTAACACCATAAACAGTACGGATGAAGTTTTGCGGGCAGGACCAGCACGTACCCCCATCAATAAAATCAAAATGATCACCAGCTTTGCACGTTAAGGCTTCGATTTTGTTGGCAGGCTGGAAATCAAGAACCTGAACGCAGGCTTTGGCACCCGTGACATTGTTAGCGGTGCGATTAAAACCTTCGGGGCAGGTCCAGCATTCGCCGCCATTGCGCGGATCGGTAAAAGCACCGGGCGGGCAGGCGCGACCTTTGAAAGTGGCGCTAACGGCCTTTTTCAAAACTTTGCCACAGGCATTCCATTTATCAACACCGGCGGCTGTGCGCCCGTAACCCGACGGGCAGGTCCAGCATTCGCCGCCATTACGTCCATCCATAAACGACCCTGGCGGGCAGCTTTTTTTCTGAAGATAGGTGGCGGCAACGCTTTGTTTTGAAACCTTTCTATCGCAGGCTTTTTCGCTGGTGACAGCTTTTGCATTACGATTATAGCCGGTGGGGCAAGTATAACACGACCATGTACCAATATCGAAAAACGACCCTGGTGAACATTTGCCAACAGCCTTGGATACAAATTGGGCCGGTTCAAACCCGCAGGGCGGTTGTAATTGCCCGTTTTTGCCAAGGCCACCGCATTCGGAATAACCCTGTAATTGTTTCCAGTTCGGGTTGGCCCGGGCCGTATGTGCCCAGAACCCGCATATCATTAGAACTATTATTAATAGCCCAACCTGTTTTAGTTGTGCCCTCAGATCAGTCATCTGCATAGCCCCCGATTTATCTGATCCAGAACCCTGCCAATGGCGGCATGGTTGACGCCATTTTGGGTTTTGACGAGATGAAGCAGGCTTCACCCGTAATATGTTTGTCAGGGATAGGGGGATAGCAGGCGGGTATCCATGTGAAAAAACGGTATCAATCCGTTTCCTGACCATAAGTGGATAGAGATTGCGTGACGTGGATAGCGGGGGTCAATTACTGCTTTTGACGGAGCGTTTCAGACGGCAATACACCAAACTGACGCGCATAGTTTTTTGCAAATCGCCCCAGATGAATGAAACCCCATTTTAGCGCGACATCGGAAACGGTTGTCCCGTTTTCGGCGGCAAGCAAGTCGCGATGGGCGTGGATCATGCGCATCGATCTGACATAGGCCATTGGCGACATGCCATAGGATGTATTAAAGGCCGCCTGTAAGGTTCGATAGCTGCAACCGGCATGTTTTACCAGATCATCAAGCGTGATTGGTGTTGATGCATGGGCATGGATGTAGTCGCGGGCGCGTTTGACGTATCGTGGAACCGCCGAGGATTGAGGCGTGTTATGTAATGCTGCTGAACAGGAGTTTGGCAGCAACATCAGGATGTTGGTTAACAGTAAATCGCGAAAGCCGTTTAAAATGATATCGTTGTTCCGGGTCTGAAACGGATTGTCCAGCGCATTGGCGATGTAATGCAATGTCTCGCGGATATGGCGCCCGCCCGGGGTGCGAAAATCCAGCCCGGTCTCAAATTCAAGATCTTCGACCGGTTTGATATCGTCAATCAGGTTGCGGCAGTGGCGTTGTAAACTGTGTAACGGCAAGTGTACACCAAGGCACGAGAACTTGTCTTCGCAGGCCGACATGGGTTTGCGCATATCGCGCATCAGCCCTTTATCGATTGAGATGTCATGGTCCTGCCCCTGATGATTTACCGCGCCCACACCGTTGGTCAGGGCAAGCAGGAAAAGCGACCTGTTATCGCTTTCCGGGGCCTGGATTTGCAGGCGGACGTCACCAAACGATGCATGTATGAAATTTAGGTCGCTAAAAGAAGCCTGGTGAATAACAGCATCAACTTCGCCCATTTTTCCAACAACATCAATGGTATCAATGCAGTTCAAATCAGAAAGCAATGCGCGCGTTTCATGAAGATTGCGGGATGCTAAAACCTGATGGCTTTTAAGGTATGTCATCGAATTGTCCCATAGTTGGCAATCTGGATCACATAATGAATCCTTGGGTTATATTGTGCTGCCAGCGCTATGGGGCTGATCTGGATAATATTGGCTTTATAAGATGTAAAAGTATTCCATTTAAACGCTTTAGACAATTGTTTTGATAGAAGACATACCGGGTGCCAAAAGGCGTGCCAAAAGGGCAAGCCCGTTTTCCAGTATAGTGCGGTCCGGCGTGACACCTAGCGAAATTCTAACGGCATTTGTCGTGTTTGGCCCAACTGCAAATGCCGACGCCGGCACAACGGCGACACCGGCCCATTCAGCCTGTCGGGCAAAGCCGTCGGCCTGCCAGTGATCGGGCAGGTGTAACCACGCATGATGACCATTGCGATCCGCCGCGATTGCGGGGCCCAAATATTGTGCCGCTAATGTTTGACGTGCCACATTTTCCGCGCGGATTTGCCCGATGATTTTCGCAAGCAGGCCTTCTGCGATCCAGCGGCTGGCAAGAGCACACATCAAGGGCGGGGGCATCAGCACGGTGGCACGCAATATCGCCGCAAGTTGCCGGGCTTGCGCTGTACCCGGTGCGACGACATAGGCAACTCGCAAGGCGGGCGTTGCACATTTGGAAAGGGTGGCGATATGCCATGTAATATCAGGGCCAAGGCTGGCCAGTGCGGTTGTTTTGGTTTTTAACAGTGGCCAATAAGGATCATCTTCAAGGATGGTAACGCCATATTTTCGCGCCAGACGCACCAGATCGGCCCGGCGGTCATCGGGCAGGGTGGCGGTGGTCGGATTATCAATATTGGGAACCAGATAAATCGCCTTGGGGGCGTTTTCAACGCAGGCCTTTTCAAAGGCATCGGGAACAATGCCGTGACAATCCATACTCAGACCCAGCAGGTGCAGGCCCATTTGCACGGCGATCGCCTTTAACCCCGGATAGGTCATATCACCGGCAACCAAAACATCGCCGGGTTGCAGCAGTAAATTGCAAATTGCATAAAGTGCTGTTTGCGCGCCGGCGGTTACCAGAATACGATCCGGGTCCACATTTTCAATGCGCGGCTGTAACCAGCCAGCGGCGACTTTACGGTCAAAATCCGACCCGCTGCTATCTTGATATTGCAAGTTTAGCATGCCGCCTGCGTGCGATAAAATGTCGGACATGCCTTGGGCAAAATGTTTGCGGAAATCCATGCTTTCAAGTTGAGGCGGGGTGTTCATGCCGAGATCGACAAAGGGCTGGCGTTGACTGACCACGCCGCCAACTTCAAATCCCTTGCGAACGAACGTGCCGCGCCCCGGGCTGGCATCAACAAGGTTTCGCCGCCGTGCTTCGTTAAACGCGCGGGTAACGGTGGTTAAATCAACGCCAATGGCCTGGGCAATAACACGCTGGGACGGCAGCCTTTCGCCGCGCGCGACCAGACCGTTTTTTATGTCGTCCTCAAGGGCATCAACAATACCGACATATTTAAGTCGGGCATTTTCTTTCACCCATGGCTGCCACATATGCTTGCCTTATTGTATGTCTTTAATGCCTGCAATGTTTATGTTATGCATGCATACAAGTACGCGATTACGTGGTGAAACAGGATGATGTTTCGGCGAAAAGTTATGCATTTTCAAGTTTATAATTATCTATTAAATATCTGATATATTTTATGAATGTAACAAATTTTTGAGAATATATAACTTTAATGCCACAGCTTGATACCATCGTCGCTTCATTTATAACATTAACCCATACAATGTCCATACATTAATGACATTATACCGGAGAACCTGGCATGTTGAACGATGATGAATGGCCGCCGATCCCGCCAATCAAGGTTGGTATCCTCGGCAAATGTCCGCGTTGCGGGCAAGGCCATATGTTTGATGGGTTCCTCAAAATCGCTAAAAATTGCGAGGTTTGCGGACTTGATTTTTCTTTTGCAGACCCGGCAGATGGCCCGGCATTTTTCGTCATCTGTTTTGCCTGTATCCCCTCGCTGATCATGGGGATTTGGATCGAGATGGCCTATCAGGCCCCCTATTGGGTGCATGTGTTCACGACCTTGCCCTTTTTGTTGCTGACCTGCATTCCGCCGCTTCGGCCCATGAAGGGATGGCTGATTGCCAGCCAGTATTATTACAAGGCAACCGAAGGCAAGCGTGTGGCCGAGGAAAAATAGCTGTCATCAGCAAGGCCAGGGCGGCGGCGATTTGCCGGAAATACCCGCACCTTTTGCCTTGGGGTATGCGCAGGTGATGCAAACAAGATGAAACAATGTGCTTTAGCGCGTTGTTCCGGCGGCAAACATGTTTTCGTCATGACGCAGCAGGCTTTGGCCGATTGCGCCCTGCATGGCAATGTCCTTGTCCCATGGCAGGTGCAATATTTGCGGCCCTCGGCGCAGTTCTGGCACCTGGGCATCTTCGAGGCTGCGATGAATTTCTGGTGCCATCAGGTCGTAAGCTCTGGCACCTGAGCCGGTAATGAAAATGCGTTCCGGCCCCAAAAGGGCAATCAGATTGGCAATGCCATATCCCAAAACCTTGCCCGCATGACGAAACAGGTCGGCAATGTCTTCCTGCCCTTCATGTGCTTTGCGAACCAGATCCATCATCTGGTCTTCGCTGGGGTGTAATCTGTTTACGGTGTCTGTACCCGTTTCGGCGGGAAGGTCGATTAATGTGCTGGCGTCGCGCAGGATGGCATAGTCACCGATATAGGCCTCAAGGCAGCCGCGCTTGCCGCAATTGCAGAGCGGGCCATCAGGCTGATACTTCATGTGGCCAAATTCGGCGGCGGCGCCAAAATGGCCATTATAAACCGCCCCGTTCAAAACCAGCCCCATGCCAATGCCATAGCCCAGCATGATGACGGCAAAATCACCACTGCCGCGAATATTGGTGTTTTGGGTGATGGCGGTGGCGATGCAGTTGGCATCATTGGACATTTGAACAATGCCGCCATAACGTTGCCTTAGGGGTTCGGTCACGGCCAATTGGCGATGGCGCAATGCCGGTGACCACATGATGTCACCGCTATTGCTGTCGGCAACGCCTTGCACGGCAATGCCGATGCCAACCGGGGGGTGGGGGGTTAAGTCCCGGTGCTCTTCCATAAAGCCATCAATCAGGCGGCACAGGGTTGTAATCAGCGATATTTGATCAAGGTCGCGGGTGTTGACGCGATGTTGGCGGCTGGATTCTATTTCTCCCTTGAAATTGCCCAGGGCAACCTCGATCAGGTTAATAGTAATTTTCACCCCGATCACATAGGCCGCCGACGGCACCAGATCGAGCAACACCTTGGGGCGTCCCCGTGTCGCGCCGTGTGCCGCTTGCGGGCTGTTTGATCCGTTGGGACCAGTGCTGCCATGGGCCGCACCCTGCATTTCCTGTACCAAGCCCTGCGTCATCAGTTCCGCCGTTAACGAGGTGACCGTGGCGGGGCTTAGCCCGGTGGCATTGCCAATGTCGATGCGGGCGGCTGGTCCATGCACCCGCAAATACCGTAAAATGGCAATTTGCGAGGGCTGGCGGGGCATATCGGCGGGAGTGCTGCGGCTCATGCAAACGGCCTGTTCTGACGTAAAAAGTTTGGAGCTTGTAACGATTGATGGTTTGCTTTCTGACATGGCATTTTTGGCGCTGCTTTGGCAAGGGAATGGGCAATGTTATGGCATGTCAGGTGGCGTGGCGTGACGTGACGATGGCGAGATGTCATCTTCTGGCAATGCGCCCAAGGCAGAGCGTGATCCTGGAAATTAAAGGAAATATGCTTTGGGTGAGAAGGTCCTTTCAAGGATTGATCGTAAGGAAATATTGCACATGTTGGCGTGCAAGTAAGGTGGTGCCAACACGCGGGTTCCTGGCTTGCTGCTTTTAATTCACCTGATAAAATATTTTTGTGTGATCATGATGTCTGTGCCGCAACATTGGTTGCTCCGGGCCCGGCGAGATGCATAAGATGTTCAGGCATTTTGCCCAGAATGATCATTCCTAAAACATCATCGTGGGTCACATCCTTTGTCCGCACAGTCCCCACCAGTTTGCCGTTTTTCATCACATGCAACCGGTCGGAAAGGTCAAACACATCGTGCAAATCATGGCTGATCAGCAAAATGCCCAGGCCGTCTTTTTTTAACTGGTCAATCAGTTCGCCGACCATGCGGGTTTCCTGAACACCAAGGGCGGCACAGGGTTCATCCATGATCAGGATGCGGGCCTCGAACAGCAAGGCGCGCGCAATGGCAACCGCCTGGCGTTGCCCGCCTGATAACGCCGAAACCGGCGAATTGAATTTTTTGAAATTCGGGTTCAACCGATGCAGCACTTCACGGGCTTTGTGCTCCATCGCGCCATCATCCAAAAACCCGGCTTTGGTGACAATTTCGCGGCCCAAAAACAGGTTTTGTGCGGCGTCAAGGTTATCGGCAAGGGCAAGGTTCTGATAGATGGTTTCGATCTTGTTGTCCCGGGCAGCACGGGCATTTTCAATTTTGGCTTCGCGCCCGTCAACAATGATCTGCCCGCTTTCAGGTGTGTAGGCCCCCGACAAAACCTTGATCAGGGTGGATTTTCCGGCCCCGTTATGGCCCAAAACGCCAACAACTTCACCGGGATAAAGATTAATTGAAACACCGTCAACAGCCTTGACCCCGCCAAAGCTGATATGAATATCGCGCATTTCAACCAGTGGCTGCGTGCCTGCAGTGCGATCTGACATGATTTTTGCCCCTTATGCCGTCGGGTCGCTATAGCGACGGTGGAAATATTTGTCACTAAACACGGCCAGCACCAAAACCAGACCAATGACGATGCTTTGCAGGGAGGTATCAACGCCCAGCAACGCCATCCCGCTTTGCAGGCTTTGCATCACCAGTGCGCCAATCAGCGCACCATAAATGGTGCCAAGCCCGCCCGCCAGCGAGGTGCCGCCAATGACAACGGCGGCAATAACGCGCAATTCATCAAGTGTGCCCAGATCATTGCCTGCCGATTGCAGGCGTGCCGATGAAATCGCGGCACTGATGGCGCAGAGGACTCCCATCAGGGCAAAAACCGCCACCGTCATTCGTTTGACATTAATACCGGCCAGTTCTGCTGCCTGCGGGTTGCCGCCAATGGCAAAAACATAACGGCCAAATCGGGTTCGCTTTGCCGCAATGGTCAACACAATGGCGACCAGGGCCACAATCAATAGCGGAATGGCAATGCCATGCGAAATTTCAAGGTTTTCCGGCGTGGCGGGAATGCCGCGCTGTTCCAGGACTTTTTCTGCCGCACGTGTGGGCAGGTAGTAAGCATTTAAGGTAACAACTGCAATCAGAACCAGCCCGGCCTTGATAACGGCGTTGGTATATTCGGCCCATATCGGTTTAACGGGAAATTCAAATGACAATCGGCGTCGCCGATCCTTGATTGCGGCATAAATGATCGCCGCAATGGCAATGGCCGCGACAATCCAGCTCCATGTTGCGCCGATGGTGCCGTTAATGCCGCCGCCCAGCAAAATGAAATTGGCATCCAGCGGGGCAACCGTGCGCCCCTGTGTTACCCACCATGCCGCCCCGCGCCACACCAGCAAACCGCCCAGCGTAACGATAAAGGCTGGCACACCAAGATAGCCAACCGCAACCCCCTGAATGCCGCCAATCAACGCCCCGATGATAAGACCAACCAGCAAGGTGATGATCCAGGTCATCGGGTGGTTATAGGCCAGAAATTGCGGCAGGATGTCGGTTTGCACCACCCCCATGATCATGGCCAGCACGCCAAGGATGGAGCCAACGGACAAATCAATATGGCGGGTTACAATGATTAAAACCATGCCACAGGCCATAACAGCCACAGATGCCGTCTGTACCGACAGGTTGAAAATATTACGCGGGGTAATAAAACGCCCCCCGGACGCCAGGTCAAAGCCGATCCATATAATCAGCAATACGGCGGCCAATCCGACCAGGCGGCGGTCGATTTCCATTTTGGCAAGTATCTTGGTCATGTGATGTGCTCGTCAGGCAGCGGGGCCGGTGCTGCTGGTGTCCGGCCCCGTGGTTTCGCAAAGTCGAAAGGAAGAACAGGCGGGCAAAAGCCACGCCTTAGTTGCAGGCAGCGACCGTGCCGCTTTCAACGCCTTTGCAGACGACATCCTTGCTGACCCATCCGGCATCAATCACCAGATTAAGTTTGTCCTGGGTAATGGCAACCGGTTTTAGGAAATAGGATTTCATGACGGTGCCATTGGGGCTGGTCCAGTCCTGTGTGCCTTCAACATCGCCCAGTTTGGTGCCTTTGGCCAACTCAACCGCAATTTCTGCGGCGCGCTGCCCCAAAACACGGGCGTCTTTCCAGACTGAAACGGTCTGTGTGCCCAAAGCAACCCGGTTAAGGGCGGCATGATCGCCGTCCTGCCCGGAAACAGGAATACCCTGCATGCCCTGTGCGGCCAGGGCGGCAATTGCGCCGCCTGCCGTGCCGTCGTTCGAGGCAACAACCGCGTCAACCTTGTTATCAGCGGCGGTCAAAAACTGTTCCATGTTGCGCTGGGCAATGGCGGGTTGCCAGCTTTCGGTGTAGGCCTCGCCAACGACCTTGATGTCGCCGCTGTCAATGGCGCTTTGCAATACTTCCAACTGCCCTTGATGCAAAATATCGGCATTGGGGTCGGTTGGTGCGCCCTTGATGAAAACGTAATTTCCCTTGGGCTGTTTGGCATAAACTGCTTCAGCCTGAAGGTAGCCGACTTTTTTGTTGTCGAACGTAATGTAATAGACGTTCGGGTTTTCAATCAGTCGGTCATAGCCGACAATCGGAATGCCTTCGTTAATCGCCTGGGTAACGGCGGCACCGATGGACGATGAATCCTGCGCCAGAACGATAAGGGCATTGGCCCCGCGTGAAATCAGGCTTTCAATATCGCTCAGCTGTTTGCTGGGCGAGCTTTGGGCATCGGCACTGATATATTCAGCGCCGGCGGCATTTAGTGCCTTGACGATGGCGGCTTCATCGGTTTTCCAGCGTTCTTCCTGGAAATTTGACCAACTGACGCCAACGATCAAATCGGCAGCAAATGCATGTGAAGATAGCAATACAGCACCCGCAAGGGCGACCGAGGATAGGAGCTTTTTCATCTGTTTCTTCCCTGAATAAAATTGCCTTGGGCCGACATTTATTTTTGTTATCGAAAAAATGTTGACGTGTTGAACCGGGCCTGTCAAATTTTTTTTGAATATTGCCACAAAAAATGTGCGTAAAAGTTTTTATGCACTGCCATAAAGGTATCATTGATTGAATTTTCGCCGCAATGCACATGCTGCGGTGCAAAATTTAATTTACTCAATAAAAATAAACATCAAGACAGGAAACGCCATGTCAGCGACCTATCACGACATAGACGGAAAAGCGGTCCTTGTGACCGGTGGGGCATCGGGCATTGGCGCAGCTATCGTGCGTGCCTTTTGCGCCCAGGGGGCAAAGGTTGGCTTTTTCGATATCGACGTTGCCGCCGCCACGACCCTGTGTGACAGCATCGAAAAGGATTTGGGCATGCGCCCGGTTTTTGCCGAACTTGATTTGCGCGATCAACGGCAAATTCCCATAGCGATTGATCAGATGGCGGCGGAAATTGGCACGATTGATGTGTTGGTTAATAATGCCGCCCGCGATGATCGCCACAGCCCGGCAGAAACCGGCCCCGATGAATGGCGCGACCGGCTTGATGTGAATTTGTCGCACCAGTTTTTCTGCGCGCGCGCCGTGGCTGCTGGCATGGCACAACAGGGGCGCGGCAGCATTATTAATTTCAGTTCCGTCAGTTATTTGATGGGGCTGCCCAATCTGGTGGCTTATGAAACGGCCAAGGCGGGCATTGTCGGCATGACCAGGGCACTGGCACGCGACTGGGGTGCAGATGGCATTCGTGTTAACACGGTCACCCCGGGTTGCATCATAACCCAACGCCAGCTTGATTTATGGATCACCCCCGAAGATGAAGCCCGCATTTTGGAAAACCAGTGCGTAAAACGTCGGCTGGTTGGCGATGATGTTGCCCGGATGGTTCTGTTTTTGGCATCCGATGTGTCATCGGCCTGTTCGTCACAAAACTTCATTGTTGATGGTGGGCTGGTATAACGCGTATCACGCTGTTATCTTTTCCATTCTGCCTCGACAGAACTGCGTTTAAAGTGGTTCATCCGTCTTTGCCTCCAACATCCGAGCCCCATTATGTCCCGCCATATTGCGCCAAACGAACCTGTCACTATTAACGAACAGGCCAATCCTTATCGTGACTGCATTCAAGGATTGGCCAATCAGCCGATCACGGTTGTGCGCCTGTTACGAGATGCGGTAAATGAAAACCCGGCCGTTGCCCGGGATCGCAAATTTAATGTGCCGGAAATTCACGATATTGTGGGCCGTCTGGTAGAAAACCGGCCACGGGTGGCGATTATTGCCGGGGCACCAGACCACCCCGCCCATCTGCTGGATCGGCCACAGGCATTGATGGCGGCATTACGGATATGGGAGCAGGGCGGGGTGCCGTTTTTGTTTCATGTGCCGGTCATTTGTGATGGTACGGCGCAAAACAATATCGGCCAAAGCTATTCGCTGGTGTCGCGCAACAATACGGCAGCGGCGGTTAATATCACCTTTGAAGGCCACAGCTATCATGCGGCCTATGTTATTGCCGGGTGCGACAAATCGCCTGCCGCTGTGGTGGCCGGTCTGGCAGCGGCCGATCTGGCCCGGGCCCATCGTGGTGACCAGGCCCCGGTCTGGGCGGTATTTGCCCCGTCGCATGTGCTTAAAGGCGGTGAAATACCCGATGGCACCCGACGGTTGCTTGATAAAATCGCCAATGATGCCGACCATGCCGGGCATGATGATCTTGGCGGCGATATTCGCGAAAATATGCGCTATATCCTGCAATGCACGTCGGACGAGGCCTTTGCCGGTTTGCTTGAACGCGCCCGTTTGAGTGGCGTCATCGACGGCGCAATGGAACGTCGCGTGCTTGACCAACTGGCCGCTGCGACCTGTGATTCCAAAGGCGGCATTTGCGCCTTTAACGGCACCGGCAATTCATCTCGCACTATGTTAGCGGCATTCGGGTTAACCCCGCCCGAACTTGAACTGCTGACCGATGTGCCGCCCTTTGCCGCCGTTGCCGCGGGGATTGATGCGCTGTTTGCGGCCTTTAACAAACCGGAATATGCGATTGGCAATTTGTTAAAGCGTAATTTTGCCAATTTTGTCCGTGTTCATAATGCCACCGGGTCAAGCAGCAATATGTTGCTGCATCTGCCTTTCATGATGCGTTATGCCGGGTTTGACATCACCATTGACGATTATCAGGATGTGCGCACCAAAACCCCGGTGCCCGAAATTTTCGCCCATAGCCTGACGGAAAACCGCGATACCTTTGTTCTGGCCCAACAAATGGCCGACGGCAAAAACCGGGGCATGGAAAGCATTTACCGGGTGCTAAGTGACCTTGGCGTCCCTATGGACCTTGATGCCCCCACCATTTTAGGCAAAAGCTGGGCCGAGCGGATTGTAAATCTTGATAACCCTGTTGATCTTTCCCTGGGCGATAAATCGGTTATTCGGGCAACGCCGGTGCGGGCGCGGTCCGGGGTGGATGTGATCACCGGCAGCTTTTTTGAAAACTGTGCGGTTAAAACATCGGGCATGAGCGATCATTTGCTTACCCATTTTAACGACCATGTTTTCATCGTGCGGTATTACGAAAACGAGCATCTGTGCAATGCGGATTTCGCCGCCGCCGACATGGTTGATCGTTTGATGAAAACCGAGGGTGTTGACCCTGAACTGATTGCGGCCATCGTCAAACGAAACGGCGGAGCTATTATCGACGGGATGTCATCGCGCGACATGCTGGCGCAGGGCCTGTTATCTTTCGCCTTTGTCATTGGCGGGCAGGGGCCTGAGGCCTATGGCATGCCCGAAATGTTTGCGCCCTCGCAAAACCTGCGCCATCACCGCATTCTTGAAGCATCCAGTATGCTGATCACCGACGGGCGTTATTCGGGTGTCACCAAAGGGGCGTGTATTGGCCATATGGTGCCCGAGGCCTTTGTTGGCGGCGGCATTGGTCATTTGCAAAATGGCGATGTCTTACGCCTTGATTTAACGAAATTAACATTGGATTGGCTGGACCGTGCAGCGTTTGTGGCCGGGCAGGAAATTGTCGCAAACCCGGCCGATTTACCCGCCCGTGCCCCGTTATTTACCGAACGTCAACATCGTATGATCAACCGCCAGCAAGATATTGCTGCCAGCAATGTGATGGACCATGTTTCAAATGCGGCACGCGGCATTGTGCCAGGTGTGGTTGACCGGCGCGCTGTAAAGCCCTGGCGATAATTGCGATTCTCACGAGGTAGCTGAAAAGGGCTTTTCGTAATTTATCCGTTGCCTTTCTGCCCTATGCCAGGCGGGCAGGAAGGCATTTTGTCGGGGCATTGCATCGTGGTTCCAGGTTTCATTTTCTGAAAAGAATATGAAATGCGTCATCCTGCGGCGCATAGAAATCGCATTCTACCTGGAAAACATTCTTCAGGAGATCGGGGGTCAAAACGTCGGTCGGTTTACCGTTGGCGATAACTTTTCCCTGATCAAGGACCAGCAAGTGATCGCAAAACATTGCAGCATGGTTCAGGTCATGCAGCGCGACGATGCTGGTTAACCCCAACCGGGTAATCAGTCGTAAAATTCCCAATTGATGCTGGATATCAAGATGGTTGGTTGGCTCGTCAAGAAACAGTTCGCGGGGTTGCTGTGCCAGCGCACGCGCAATATGAACGCGCTGCCTTTCTCCCCCAGACAGGCTCTGCCAACTTGCCTGCCGGAATTTACTCATACCCACTTGCTGTAAGGCAGTGTCGACAGCGTTGGTATCAAAATGGCTCCATCCTGCCAACGGGTTTCGGTGGGGGGTCCGTCCCAGTCGCACAACATCTTCAACCGCAACATTTATCTCGGTTGTTGCATGTTGCTGTACCAACGCCACACGTCGGGCCAGATTGCGCCGGGGTATGTTTGATATATCGTTCCCTTCCAGGGTAATTTTACCCGAGACAGGACGTCGTAACCCGGCCAGCAATCGTAACAATGATGATTTTCCAGACCCGTTGGGGCCAATCAAACCCAGTACTGTACCGGGTTTTACAGTCAGTGACACGTTATCAACAATCGTTTTGCGGCCAATGCGCCACACCAGATTCTCTGCCTGAATACTCATACAGCCTGTCTCGCACGGTAAAGTATCAACGAGAAACACGGCACACCAACCAGCGCGGTCACAATTCCGATGGGGAGGGTTTGTTGCGCCATTACACTGCGCGACACAATGTCAGCCAATACCATGAATACAGCCCCCACCAGCGCACATGCGGGTAGCAGACGCATATGCCCCGGTCCGATCAGAAAACGCACGGCATGGGGCACAACCAGCCCGACAAACCCAATCGCACCGACCATGCTGACGATTGTTGCGGTTATTAATGCTGTTACACTAAAAAGTATGAACCGGACGCGTCCGATGTGAATCCCAAGAGATGCCGCCGCGTCATCGCCAAATGTAAATGCGTCAAGTGCTTGCGCATGCCAGATACAAATCGTCAACCCGCCAATGATGATGACAATTAAAAGCTGAAATTCAGGCCAGCGCACGCCGCCAAAGCTCCCGAGTAACCAGAACATGACGTCTCGTGCTTGCTGCGCGTTGCCCGATGTCGTTACGATATAGGCAGTCAAGGCGTTAAAGAGTTGTGCCGCAGCGACACCCGCCAAAATGGTTCGGTCCGGCCCGCCACGTCCGCTGTTTGAGAGTATCGCGACAAAGACAAAAGCAGCCATTGCCCCGGCAAAGGCCCCCACCGACAACGAAACGGTGCCCGCACCAACCCCCATGATCACGATTGCGACGGCCCCGGTCGATGCCCCGGCCGAAACGCCAAGAACATAAGGTTCGGCCAGCGCGTTTCGCAACAGAGATTGCAAAATAGCCCCGCATATCGCCAACCCGGCCCCACAAAGTGCTGCGACGAGGGCGCGGCTCAGGCGCAGGTTCCAGATGACGCTGTCCTGTATTTGACTGATATTGACGGCACTGAAACCCAAATGATTGCAGATCGACAAAGCAACCGTGCGTATGGGAATGCGCATTTCGCCAATCCCGACGGCCATTGCAATGGCAAAAGCCAAAACAACGACTGAAACCAGAAGCAACAGTTCAAACCTGAATGTTCTTTTTGATATTCCGGACGTAATCGTCACTTATCGAGCCCAAGTTCTTCAAGTTGTACCGCAATTTCTTCCGCACCATAGATCGTGCGGAGGGTCGGGTTCATGGCAGCACCATTCATGGTGACGATATGATTTTTGCGTACCGCGTCCATCAGTTGAACCGACGGATCATTTTTCAAAAACGCGATTTTGTTTTCTGCCTTGTCGAGATCCCAACGATTGCGATCCAGCGAAGCTGCAACAATTACCGTGGGTTTGGCCGAAATTATGCCTTCCCAGCTTACTGTTGGCCATTCTGCCTCGGTGGTAATGGCATTATGGCCCCCCAGCAAATCGGCAATAAAGCCTGACGCGCCGTTTTTGCCACCCAGATAAGCGTTGTCCGCAGCAGACGCACTGGAAAACCAGAATAAAAAGCTTAAATCCGGGTTCGGTTTGAACCGTTCGCGCAAGGCAGCTTCACGCTGTTTAAATGTGGAGATAATTTGCTGACCTCGATCAGAAACATCAAAAATGCGCGAAAGCTCGTCGATCTCTTGATAAAGAAGATCCATATTCCACAGTTTTTCCCGACTTCCGTAAATATCATTTGTATCTTTGCGGGTATTGCAGATACCGGGCGACAGATAGCTGGGAATGCCAAGGGATGCGAAATCTTCGCGTTTGGCAACCTTGCTGTCAGGGCCGAGCAATAACGGCAATTGTGCCACGACAAAATCGGGCTCTTCTGCCAGGATGGATTCGAGCGTCGGTTTCTCGACCGTCAGCAATTTTACTTTTTCATTGGCCTTGGCAAGCTCAGGCAGAACTTGCGTTGGCCAGAAAGCCGATGCCTTTACCCGATCTTCAAGTCCTAGCATGAGAAGAATTTCAGCACTGTTCTGGCCAAGAGCGACAGCTCTTTTAGGGGCTTTGTTGAATGTGACCTCAACGCCGCAATTTTCTATCGTTAAGGGATATCGGGTTGCGTCTGCTTTTGCAGGTGCACTCGCCATAAAAAATGTCAGAAGGCAAAAAGGTACAATCAAAGATTTAGAGCGTGTCATAATGGCCACCAAACTGGTCAATGAATTTCGACGAGTAATACGCTCCGTGAAACTCAAAACACAAGCATATTTTGCGAATAAATCTTAGTTTCATTGTTGGCGGATTTGATATGGCTGGAAACACGCTGTTTTGTGCGCCAATCACGCTGAACGGATCATCGTCGGGCATATTAAGTCTGGCGCGGTGACGAATAGGGTCCTCATCTGCTTTTTTCTGATTAATGTCTTGCGTTACGCCACGCCGAACCGCTCAAGGGCATCATCGCGTAATGTCGTGCCCGCACCGGGCTGTTGCGGCACAAGGAAATAACCATCCTTAACCGTTGCCGGGTCGGTAAAACAGTCGCGCAGCCACGGGATATATTCCAGCATGGTGTTGGACGGATGGCCGATGGCGGTATGGATATGGGTTTGCATCATGTCGCCAACATGGGAAACGACCGGCAATCCGTAATTCAGGGCCATATCGGCAACCTGAATCCACGGGGTGATGCCCCCTAACCGTGCCACATCGGGCTGGGCATAATGCAGCGCCCCGGCCTCGATAAAGGTGGCAAAATTGTGCGGCAGATAAAGCTGCTCGCCCAAGGCAATCGGGGTTGTGATGCTTTGCGCAAGGCGCTTGTGGCTTGCCACATCGTCATACCAAAGCGGTTCTTCAAACCACATTACATCAGCATCGGCCAGATATTTGCCAAACCGCATCGCTGTTGGCAAATCCATCAAACCATTGGCATCAACCGCCAGGGTAACATCGGGTCCGATGGCTTTGCGCACAGCCTCAAGACGTTTGATATCGGTGCTCAGGTTCGGGCTGCCCACCTTGATTTTAACCCCGGTATAACCTTCATCCTGCACCAGACGACGGCAATCATCAATCAGGGTTTCCATCGGCCAGTTCAGCCAACCGCCATCGGTATTATAAGCACGAATTTTACGCGCATTGCCGCCCATTTCCTGCCACAGCGGCATCTCGCATGCCTTGGCTTTTATATCCCACAGGGCCACATCAATGGCACCAAGCGCTAATTGGGTAATGCCGCCACGTCCGACCCATTGCACCGGTGGGAAACGTTCCATTTCGCGCCACAGGGCGGTAACCTCCAGCGGGTTGCGCCCGATAATCAAACCGGCAAAGCAGGTTTCAATGCATTGCGTGATCAGACGGTCGGTCGGCAAGTGGGCATGGGTGCCCGAATAGCCATAACCGGTAATACCGGCATCGGTTTCAATCATCACCCCCGGAGCCCCCCAATGGGTCAGGGTGTGGGTGCTGTCTGAAACGCCGTTCCGGGTGACAGGAACATGCAGGATAAAGGTTTTAAGAGCGGTGATTTTCAATTTACCAGTTCCTTTAAAGACAGATCTATGACCCGTGATGGCGGGCAGGGGAAGGAAGGCCGCCTAAGATGTGACCCTGAAAATGAAAGAGCAGAAAGAGCAGAAAGATCCGGATATATGCCGGGCGGATGTGTTTTTATCTTTGCTGAAGTCAGACTTAACAAAAATGGATATTGAGCGCAATATCCATTTAAATGAATTGACGCAGTATGACCTGACAGGGGATAAAGCATGTTTCCTTTAATATGACCCATTTTGTTTGTTTTTGGCGTGTTGTTTGGTAAGGCACAGCGCGCTGCGCGATGCGGCGCATCGGGCGAGCGGTGTAACGCCGCCAAACACCGCCAAAAACAAACCCTGTGGGCCAGCTCAGTCTGCCGCCTGGCCGCGTCGAAATCCTTGTCCGTAAACCCATTACGCCCTGCGGACTTCTCCTTACCAGGCGGCAGACTGAGCTGGCAAAATGGATCATATTAAAGGAAATATGCTTTAAATCGGGGAAAATGAGGACCCGGATGAAAACCGAACCGCCCCGCATTAATGATGCGGTCTATAAAATTCTGAAATCAAATATCGCGCAGGGCCGGATACCTGGTGGCGTGCGCATTCGTGAAACCGATGTGGCCCGGCTGCTTGATGTCGGCCGGGTGCCCGTGCGCGTCGCCCTTGCCAGGCTAGCAGGGGAAGCAATGCTGGTTAGCTCGCCGGGGCAGGGCTATGTCCGCGTCGGAAATGCGCCTTCTCGTGCCATTCGATTTGCGGATCTCGACCTTGATATTGACGCCGAGCTGCTTGACGTGCTGGGCAATCGCAACTGGCGCATGCGCATTTTTGACGAGGCCGAATTGACTGTGGCATCGGCCCTGGTTTTTGGCACATATCGCATTAGCGAGGCGCGGCTTGCCGACCATTATGGTGTTAGCCGTACCATTGCGCGCGAATTTCTAAGCCGGATTGAACGGGTCGGGCTGGTAGCGCAACTGCCCAATGGTCGCTGGCAGGCCGGCCCCATGACCGAGAAAGACATTTGCGACCACTATGCCATGCGCTGCGCGCTGGAGCCATTAGCCTTGCGCGACGTTGCCGGAACCCTCAAAAAATCATCCCTTCTAAAAATGATCTCCCGGCTTGAAGCCGCCCGGAACCAGATTGAAACGATAACGACGGATGACATTTTAAGGCTGGAAAAGGATTTGCACGTTGATATCGTGCTTGGCAGCGATAACTGGCCCATGAACGACGCCATTCATCGCAGCCAGTTGCCGCTGATTTCAACCCATATTTCCTTCGTCGCAACCCGGTCCTGCGACATCGTTAAAAGCACCATCAACGAACATCTGGCAATTGCTTTTGAACTAAAAGCCGGAAACGCATCGGCGGCGTCATCACTTCTTGAACAGCATTTGATACGCGCACGCGAAACCACCTTGCGCCGTCTCTCTGATTTGCGCGACAGCCATCTACCCAACCGGCCAGACTTTATGGTGCCGTTGTAAAAACGGCCCGGTAAGCTTCAGGCATGGTTTAACCGACAACCCTGACGTCGCGCATCTGATATGTCATCATTTGCACGCTGCGGGAATCAGGCTCAAGCGCAGTCTTAATGATCTGCTATTGAAGGATGGACTGGACCGTAGCAGATGGTCGTATTGCGCAGACAGTTTGATCGATACATGCGGATTTTAAGAGCGTTGTTCGGCCTTATCCCAGTTCCAATAACTGGTTTTAAACTGGAAAATTTTCGGTTGCACCAATTCGGCGTTGGGACACAGACCCGGTGCCCTTCATGAAGGAAATGCTGATCGATCATGTGACGGTTCACAAGGGCACAGATGTTGGTCGTCTCACCATCTCGCTAAATTGGGTGACAAGGTCGTCATCTTCAATTATTCGTAGCCCATGATATATCCACAGTAAAAGAGATGACATGAAAGTTATCGTTACCGGTGGTGCTGGTTTTATCGGGTCCGCTGTTTGCCGTCTCCTTGCAGGGCAAAAGGGCTGTCAGGTTCTTAATCTTGACAAATTGACCTATGCGGCAGATTTGCGCACTGTTGAGGTGGTTTCCGGACGAAGAAACTATGCCTTTGCACAGGAAGATATTTGCAATAAATCCTCAATTGAAAGGGTGTTCGAAGACTTTCAACCCGATGCGGTGATGCATTTAGCAGCAGAAAGTCATGTTGACCGTTCGATTGATGGGCCTGCTGAGTTTATCCAGACCAATGTTGTCGGTACATTTACGCTTCTTGAAGTCGCTCGTGAATATTTCAACAGGCTAGATGATGTCGCAAAAAGAGTTTTCAGATTTCATCACGTTTCAACCGACGAGGTTTTCGGGACGTTGGGCAATGAAGGACTGTTTACTGAGGAAACACCTTATGCGCCGAATTCGCCTTATTCGGCGAGCAAGGCCGGGTCTGACCACCTGGTTCGCGCATGGCATCATACGTACGGGCTGCCGGTGATTATCAGTAATTGTTCGAACAATTATGGGCCTTATCAGTTCCCCGAGAAACTGATTCCATTGATGATCCTTAATATTTTGCATGGAAAGAAACTGCCGGTCTATGGCAGTGGGCTGAACACCCGAGATTGGTTATATGTCGAAGATCATGCTGAGGCTTTGTTTACGATCCTGACAAAAGGCAAGGTTGGTGAGAGATATAATGTTGGTGGTTGTAACGAGCTAAGCAATCTTGATGTCGTCCGGAAAGTTTTTGACACGGTTACAGCACTTGTCCCCGAAACGGGTTGCCATAGCTTTGATGATGTCGTTGAATTTGTTTCTGATCGACCAGGGCATGATTGGCGTTATGCAATCGATCCAACCAAAATCCGCACAGAGCTTGGTTGGACCCCGAAACACAATTTTGACGCCGGTCTTTTACAAACCGTTAAGTGGTATATCGCGCATCGCGATTGGTGGGAGCCGATTCTGAAAAACAAATATTCTGGCGAGCGGCTTGGCAAGGGTAGCGTTGAATGATTAAGGTCCTGGTCTTTGGTAAAGATGGCCAACTTGGTCGAAGTCTTGCCTTGCGCGGTGAGGGGGGCGTCGGCCTCAGCTTACAGTTCCTTGATCGCAGAATGTGTGATGTGTCAGACTCAAACAGTATCATCAGGGCGATTGACCTGTATCGCCCGGACATCATCATTAATGCAACAGCTTATACAGCAGTTGATCTTGCCGAGAGCGAGGTGGAGATTGCGCAGCGTGTAAATTGTGATGCTGTTCGAGTTATGGCTGAGGGGGCAGCACGTCAATCTTTGCCGTTTATCCATATTTCAACAGATTATGTTTTTAACGGCACCGGAAAGGCGCCTTATCGGGAAACGGACCCTGTTTCACCTCTTGGTGTCTATGGCAAAACAAAATTGGCTGGTGAAGAAACGGTTCGCTCAATCAGCGAAAAGCATCTTATCTTTAGAACCTCCTGGAGCTATAGCCCATATGGCAAGAATTTTGTTAAAACGATGCTGCGCTTATTGAGCATTAAAAATGAAATAGCTGTGGTCGACGATCAGCAGGGTTGCCCGACAAGTTCTCTTGATCTGGCGTCGGCAATTTTGCGCGTTTTGCCGGAGGTAACGCGAAGTGGGTTCGAAAAATTTGGCACCTACCATCTGTCTTCGGATAGCCAGATGACATGGTGCCAGTTTAGCCGGGCGATTCAGTTTGAAGCGACCAACCTGTTTGGGGAAAACTGGCCGGGGGGGCAGTGCAAGATCAAAGGTGTCACAAGTGCGCAATACCCGACAATTGCACAGCGGCCTGCCTATTCTGTCATGTTGACGGAGAAGTTTAAGGCCAATTTCGGGTTCGGGTTGCCTGATCTTGGCACTAGTCTTGTCGAAGTTTTGCAAAATGTAACAAATGGCGAAGACTATGCGTAAGGGGATTATTCTCGCGGGTGGTACGGGATCACGTTTGCATCCGTCGACGTTGGTTGTCTCCAAGAAGCTTCAATTCCACGCTGTTGAAAGCAGGAAAGAGCTATAATATATCTTATGACAAATTTTGACCGTTAACGGAGAAATCAAAGATCAGCGTATTTTCTAGCCGCGCACCAACCCGGAGCGGACACTTAAAACGCGCAACTGTGTACCGATGGCGAGCACCGAAAAGACCACACCCAATCCGGCAACCATGATCCAGCCGCCCGAAACCCACGCGGCACTGGCAAGTGCCGCACCAGCAGCGCCGCCAAGGAACATACTGCCCATAAAAATGGTGTTTAACCGTGCACGGGCTTCGGGTTTTAAAGCATAAATGATGTGCTGGTTCGATACCAAGGCGCTCTGAACGCCGAAATCAAGCAAAATAACACCCGCAATCAGGCCCGGGATGGTTGGCAACAACCCAAACAGCACCCACGACGCCAGCGTTACGACGGACCCGGCGATAACAATGCGGTGCGGGCCTTTTCGGTCGGCAATTTTCCCGGCAACGGGGGCGGCAAGAACCCCGACCAGCCCGACGATCCCGAATAGCCCGGCGTCAGCCGCCCCCATATTATAGGCAGGCTGTTCGAGCAGCAGGGCCAGAATGGTCCAGAATGCTGAAAAGGATGCAAAAAGCAGGGCCTGTGTCAGTGCAGCAAAGCGCAGTTCAACCAGGTCCCCCCACAACCCCGCCAGCGAGCGCAACAATTGCCCATAACGCATTTGGGTATCTGGCTTGCTATGGGGCAAGGTCACCCACATCGTCAGCCCGGCGACAACGGCCAACGGCACTGCCAGCCAAAACATTTCCCGCCAACCGGCATAGTCGGCGACAAACCCGGCAAGTGTCCGGCTGAGCAAAATGCCCCCCAAAATACCCGCCAGCACCGTTCCAACCACCGATCCACGTTTTTTCGCCGGGGCCAAATGCACGGCAAATGGTACTATTTGTTGGGCTGCGGTGGCACTTGCACCAACCATTATTGATGCAACAACCAGAACCCAAACATTGGGTGCCGCAGCAACGCCAGCCAATGAAACCGCCAGCACCAGAAATTGCGTCACAATCAGTCTTCGCCGCTCAATCACATCGCCCAGAGGCACCAGCAAAAAAAGCCCTAATGCATAGCCCAGCAATGTCAATGTGGGAATAAAACCAACCACGGATGACCCGGCAAAATCCCGCACCATCGACCCCAGCATGGGCTGGTTATAATAAATATTGGCAACCGAAACCCCGGCGGCGGCGGCCATAACAAACGCCATACTGCGTGAAAGACCGTTCGCCGCCCGCGACGGTGTCGAAAAAACCTGTTCCATAACCGATATATCCTGACATATCTGATGGGCTGCCCATCGCAGCCTGATGTTGGAACCAGCTATAGAACGGTTGTGGATATTGCGGAATATCAGACAAAATCATAAGGTGTATTCCATTTTGGAATAACCAATTCGATCAACTTGCCAGAATGTTGCCTGCGTGAAACCAGAGACATGACTGGCGGCGTTTACGGGGGACTTTGATCAGACCTGTCATGGCTCAATTGTTACGCCTTCAAAATCTGCCTTTCAGGGTTGGCAACCTTGTCGCTGATTATTTATAAGATCATCACATAAATAATCAGGGCAAACGATCATGCGCAAAACCAAAACGCTGAAACGTCTCACACCGATTGCTGGTACAATTGAAGTCAGGGGAATTTTAGGGTCTTCGGTCGCCAATCTTGGCGCGCGGATTGTCGGGGGTGAATGGCCGATTGGTGCGGTCATCGCCAAAGAAGCCGACCTTGTCACCGAACTGGCTGTCAGTCGTTCTGTCATCCGCGAGGCCTGCCGGATTTTGAGTGCCAAGGGTTTGATCCGTAGTCGGACATCCGATGGCACCCGCGTTCAACCCCGTTCCGAATGGCGCCTGCTTGACCCCGATGTCATGGATTGGCGCCTTCAGGCCGGTGATCGCGAAGGATTATTGCGCGACCTTTTAAAATTCCGCCTTGTCCTGGAACCGGGCATTGCCTATAGCGCAACCGTGATGGCCAATGATGATGCCCGGCAAAAAATCGATGCTGCATGGCACGCCAAAAAAGCTGTCCTGGAAGATACCACCGTTAATGAACATGACAGGCGTGCAGCCTTCATTGAAGCCGACCTCGCCTTTCATCAGGCTTTTGTCTCAGCTGTCAGTTCTGAATTGTTAGATCAGGTTTTTCCTGTCATCAGTTCCGCACTTGAGCTTTTGTTTGAAAAGCAAGTACAAACCCTTGGCCACACCAACCGCATGACGGGCATGGATGGCAGCCACAAATTGTACGAACGCCTTTATCACGCCTTTATCGACCGTGATGCGAGCGCGGCACAAACCGCCATGCGTGATCTCGTCAAGCACGCCATCAACGATGCCGAGCGCCGCTCTTAGCTTTCGTCTAAGACAACAGACACGCCAAAATCAACCTGTCTTCTATTTTAAGGGGTAAATTGCCCTTTGAAAAATAAAAATTAATGCCCGCGTATCCCCGTCTGATGCGGGCCAGTCCCGGCCTCGTTTGTGGCCGGTTTAACTGGCGCAATTGCGTCATTTATAGAGCCACTATCCACCGTAGAATCCTGTTAAACGTCTTGGCAAACACTGCCAGATAACGCCCGTTTTACGAGCGTTTCATCAATTTGCGCAATTTTTTCGGCACGTCACCTGTCACAACAGCAGCATGCCTCCGTCTCAATAGGGCAGATGGATGGGGCACAAGTGCCGCCGCTAAATCCTTCAGATCAAACGTATAGTTGTTGGTTTTCAACACACTGAAAGAAGCCGGGTCGCCGTTTTTCGGGGCTGTTTTGTCATGCCATCACCGGATGCAAAACAGCCTTCAGCGCGGATTAGTGTGCGTAGGCGTTCGACCATCCTCCGCCTGCTTATGCGTATTTTGCCGATTTTTAATCAGCACATTTCATTTGGGCATTCACACCAGCCAATTTCCGGTGCCCCAACACTAAAATCCATTCAATCAACAGGAGTTTTAAAATGCCATTCGGTCCTGGTGCTAAAATCAAAGTCGGAACGCTGAACAAGGCAACACCGACCCCGTTTGACAATGCGTCACTGAAAAAAAGCCTGGAAAATATCGGGCTTAGCTGTGCGCAGATCAACGATCAAAACCTCTCCACCTACATCACCAATGTAAAATCGCAATTGCCCGATGGGGCCATTCAGTCAATGGCCATCAAGGCACCCCACACCAGCCCGTTAAATGCCAACCGCCTGAAAGCCGCGGCACCTGTTACATTGTTTACGGCGGCAACTGCTGTTCCGCAAATGACCAGTGCCGCAACCGGCAACTGGACCATTCCCGACAATAACGATGCCGAAGGCTATGGCCCCAACCTCGAAATCATCCAGTATCAGGATCATTTCAACTGGCTGTTCGACAACAAATCGAGCAACGGTTTCACCGGCGTTAAAAACTCGCCCCCGGCCACCAGTGGCAACTATCCCAATGCCGAAGCCATTCAGAAACTGTTTGTCCAGGTTGGCCTGACGGCCTCGTCCACCCTGGTCAAGGGGCTTGATAAACCCACCATGACGGCAACACTTTCAAACGTGATCCAGCCGTTAAACGATTCAAATATCTCCAATTATGACGTCTCTGACAGCCGCGTGATTGACCTTGTTGATAATTACGACCCGACAACCGGCATGGCCGATGGTATCGGCGTTCTAACGGTTTCATGGCATCTGACCATCGAAGACTACAAACGCAAAACCAAGGACGGCGGCGATACCCACGCCACCTACCTGAAAATGAATGCGTGGTCGGTGCTCTACACCGATCCGGTGGTTTTGTGCCAGCAATATGATGCTGTCTTGCAGCATTTTGCCATCAACACAGCAACCGCGCCTTCCTGCCGCACCAGCTAAATCCGCGATCATCGCAACCGTTCAAATTTGTATTCACCCATCCTTTTTGGAGACTTCACATGCCATTCGGACCTCCTTCCGCACATGAACTGAAAATCTTTGACGTCATGCCGGTGCCAAACGAAACCACCTTCAACGCAGGTGTTCCGGCCCAAAGTACGACTAACGAAATGCTGTCGATCATCCTCTACAGCCCGAACCTTGAAATCATTGCGTCGCTGGACAATACCAAATCGACTGTCACCAGCGATTACAGCGCGTCGGTGACCAATGGTTTCACCTTCACCACTGAACAAAGTGTCAGTGTGAAAACCTCGGTTGGTATTTCCATCGAAATCGTTACCGCGTCCGTTGAAACAACCTTTGCGTTGTCGTTCAGCGAACAGTGGAACACCACCCGCACCCAGGGCATGTCGTTTTCATGCCCCCCGGGCAAAAAAGCCTTTGTCTATCAGGGCACGCTAATTTCGCGTGTCATGGCGCTTAATGCCCAAACCGCCCAATACGAATGGTTTTCGGCAGCAGGCAAAGCCCTGACCCAGGTGCTTGTCACCACCGAAACCCCGATTGGCAATGCGCCGTCCTCGCCGGTCACCATGAAATAACACCAGCCTGAACACCGATGACCCATCTGGTTATAACCCCCGCCAGATGGGTCATCCACGGGCAGCTTGCCCCCCAAGAAATTCATCCCCCGCCTCATCCCAAAACGCGCAGGATAAAAGCCATGCAGAAAACCGCAACACATTGCCCAATTGCCATTGTTGGCATGGCCTGTCGTTATCCTGATGCTGATAATGCCGATCAATTATTTGAAAATGCCCTGGCCCAGCGCCGGTCTTTTCGCACCATTCCCGCCGAACGCCTTGCTGCGGGTTATTTTGACAGCTCCGGTCGTGCACAGGACCGTGCCTATACCAATCAGGCCGCCGTGCTTAAAGGCTTTGAGTTTGACCGCAACTGGTTTCGCGTCTCAAACCAAAGCTATAATGCCACCGATCTTACCCATTGGCTGGCTTTGACGGTGGCGCGCGAAACCATCGACAGTATTCGTTTTCGCAAAGGTCGCCCCATAGTTGCCAATGAAGGCATTCGGGTCATACTTGGCAACACATTGACCGGCGAATTTTCACGCGCCAACCTGATGCGTTTACGCTGGCCTTATGTGCGCGGTGTGATCGAACGTCAAATGCGCACCGAATATCCCGATATCACCGAGGATACCCTTGTTCGTTTTTTGCGCGACCTTGAAGGCAATTACAAAGCCCCCTTCCCGGTTCCAAACGAAGATACACTGGCAGGTGGGCTTGCTAACACCATCGCCGGGCGGATCTGTAACCATTTTGACTTTAAGGGGGGCGGCTACACCGTTGATGGCGCGTGTTCTTCATCGCTGATCTCGGTAATTGATGCCTGCACAGCCCTGACCATGGGCGACGCCGATATGGTTCTTGCCGGTGGCGTGGATCTTAGCCTTGATCCGTTTGAACTGACCGGTTTTTCGCGTACATCGGCGTTGGCACACGACGATATGCTGGTTTATGACGAAGGATCACAGGGCTTCTGGCCCGGTGAAGGGTGCGGTTTTCTGGCCTTGATGCGTTATGACGACGCCCTTGTACAATGCGAGCATATCCACGCCGTTATCCGGGGGTGGGGTGTGTCATCCGATGGCAATGGCGGCCTGACCCGGCCCGAGGCCGAAGGGCAAATTCTTGCCCTGCAACGTGCTTATGATCGAGCGGGTTATCATATTGGCAGTGTTGGCTATTTTGAAGGCCACGGCACAGGCACAAAGGTTGGTGATACCACCGAGCTTACCGCGCTGATGACGGCACGTGAAAAATATGACGCACCGATCCAGCCCGCTATTATCAGTTCGATCAAGGCCAATATCGGCCACACCAAAGCCGCAGCAGGCGTTGCCGGGTTATTGCGCGCCAGCAAGTGTCTTTGCGAAAATATCCTGCCCCCCACCACGGCCTGCAAACGCCCCCATGCCTTGTTTGAGCAGAATTTGGCACATCTTACCCCATCCCATCGCATTCGGGATTGGCAATCAGACGGTGTTGAACGCCGGGCCGGTGTCAGTGCCATGGGGTTTGGCGGCATTAACACCCACATCACGCTGGCCAAGGCCCCTGCGCAAACCAAAATATCGGTTTATGTCGCAGGCAGTCAGAAAAGGGCGGACCTTGACGCATTTCAAGACAGCGAAATTTTTGTTTTCGCCGCCGCCAGCCAGGACGATTTGTTATGGACCATCCGCCACGTTGCCAATTTTGCCAACAAATGCTCGCGCGCTGAATTAATCGACCTTGCTGCCGAATTGGCACATCGGGCGTCGCTGAATTCCCAATTCATCTGGAAGGCTGCTATTGTCGCTGCGACCCCCACGGCGCTGGCGCAAAAAATCGGCATACTTGAAACGACTGTGTCGGCGATGGCGGATAACAGCATTAATATCGCCTCCGCGGAGGGCATTTTTGCCTCCAGTAAACCCGAAACCGGTAAAATCGGCTTGCTGTTTTCGGGTCAGGGTGCGCCGGCACGGTGCCATGGTGGCATTTACGAACGTCGTTTCCCTGCCGTCTGTCAGGCGTTTCACGATGCCAGGCTTGAGATTTTCAAAGACCGCAGCAATACCGACTTTGCCCAGCCTGCTATCGCCGCAGCCTCGCTTGCCGGGCTGGAAATGCTTAAACATGTTGGCATAAAGGGCGATGTTGCTGTTGGCCACAGTTTGGGCGAACTTGCCGCCCTGCATTGGGCCGGGCATTATGACGGGCAAACATTGCTAGACCTTGCCGCCATGCGCGGGTTGGCAATGGCGTCCGATGCCAATATATCAGGCGCGATGGCCGCCATTGCCACCGATGAAAACGGGGCCACACGCGCCATTGGCACCCGCAAAGATATCGTTATCGCCAATCTCAACGGCCCCCGGCAAACGATTGTTTCGGGCAAATATGATGCCATCCACCAGTTTGTCGCGGATCTTCGGGCGTTGGGCACAGCCTGCACCGTTTTGGGCGTGCGTCAGGCATTCCACTCCCCGGCGATGGCAGAGGTTTCAATCCGCCTTGCAACAATGCTGGCAAACATCCCTTTTTCCCCGGCACAGCGAACAGTTATTTCAACGGTTTCAGGCACCGCCATGCCCAACAATGCCGACATTGCGGGTTATCTGTGCCAACAAATTTCGGCACCCGTTCTGTTCATGGACGCGGTAAAATACGCGTCATCCGATATTGACCTGCTGATCGAGGTTGGCCCCGGCACGCTGCTTGAAAAAATCACGGCGAGCTTCTGCGATGTTCCTGCCATCTCGCTCGATGTGGGCGGTGCCAGTTTCGAGCCCTTTTTACGTGCGGCGGCGGGTGCCTATATCCTTGGCTGTGCGCCCAATATTGGCCGCCTGTATCAAAACCGCTTTAGCAAAAAATTCGATTGGGACTGGAACCCGCATTTTATCGCCAATCCGTGTGAAACAATTCCGGCCGCGACACAGGCACCCGTTGATGCCGAACCACCCGCGGCAAGCCCGCAAACAGTGCAACCGGTTGCCGTCACGCGCGACCGTGTCAATATCCTTGTTCATTTACGCGCCATCATCGCGGATCGCACCGGCCTGCCCTCGTGGTCGTTGGAAGAAAGCAGCCGGATGTTGTCTGATCTGCATTTAAATTCGATCACTGTTGGCGAAATTGTCACCCGGCTTAGCACCGCTATTGGCGTGCCCTTGCTGGTTGACCCAACAGAATTTGCCGATGGCAAAATTGGGGATATCGCAACGGCCATCGCCGAAATGGCTAATTCTGAAAACAGGGATCGCAACACATATCAGGGCGCGCCAGCCGGTATTGCCAATTGGGTGCGTTATTTTCAGTTTCAAAATCACGATGCCCCAATGCCCACCCCGCACGCGGATACTATTTTCGGCGAATGGGAAGGATATGGCAATTTCGGGCCGCTTGAAAATGCCGTGCTGGCAAAGCTTAAAACCGGTCCATATAACGATGGCATTTTACTGCGCATTGGCAATCAGGCCGACCTTGATGATGTTGCCATCCTGCTAAAGGCCGCGCAAAAGGCAATTATCCGGCGCAAATCTTGCCAAAATCCGTTGCAATTGGTTGTTTTGCAAAATGGCTGGTCGGTAAGCGGCTTTGTGAAATCGTTTTTCCTTGAAAACACCAATATCGACATTCTGGTTTTAAACCTGCAATCTGGTATATCTGAAAATGCGGTATCTCGCATCATCGCTGAAATCCGGGGTGCCAAACCCGGCTTTGCCGAAGTTTTCCTCGGCTCATGCGATCAACGTCAAATCCCGATCCTCAATGTCATAACACCAAACCACATGCAACCTCCCTGCTTGCTTGGCCAGGATGACATCTTGCTGGTCACCGGTGGCGGCAAAGGGATTAGTGCGGAATGCGCCTTTCAACTGTCCCGGCAATCGGGGTGCGCGCTTTTGGTGTTGGGGCGGTCTTCAGCGACGGATAATGCCGAACTGGCGGCAAACCTGCAACGCTTTGCCAATGCCGGCATCAAAGCAAGCTATCAAATCGCCGATATCGGCCAAAAAACCGCTGTTATTGCCGCAATTGCGGCTGGTACGGCTGAACTTGGCCGTCCGGTGACCGCCATATTGCATGGTGCCGGTGTCAATAACCCTAAAACCGTTGCCAATTTAACCCTGCCCGACATTCAGGCGACCATTGGTCCTAAAATCGGCGGTTTTGAAAATGTGTTGGCTGCGATTGATACCGACAAACTGAAACTTGTTGTCGGTTTTGGCTCCATCATTGGCCGCATGGGCCTGCATGGCGAGGCCGATTACGCCTTGTGTAATGAATGGCTCAGCCAGAAAATTACCGATTTTCAGACGCGCCACCCGGCCTGCCATTGCAAAACCATTGAATGGTCAGTATGGGCCGGGGTGGGGATGGGGCAGCGGATTGGCAGCATGGATGCCTTGCTGGCCCAGGGAATTGCGCCTCTTTCCGTTGACGATGGTGTGCGCGAGTTTTTACATATTGTAAACAACGTTAACTTACCAACAAACATCGTGGTATCAGGCCGTTATGGTGCTCCCGCGACCCTACACCATTTCCCGTTAATCACGGACCAATACCGCTTTTTACAGAACATCCGGGTTCATACTCCCGAAGTTGAACTGATCTGCGATTTTCAAATCTCGGCTCAATCCGATCCCTATCTTGGCGATCACACTTTGAACGGCGAACAGATATTCCCCGCCGTTATGGCGCTTGAAGCCATGAGTGAGGCTGTTCTTGCCCTAAGTCAAAACAGTGAAAACACCCTGGCCCCGGTCTTTAGCGATGTGGTGTTTGCCAAGGCTGTTGTTGCCGCACCCGATGTTGCGATTACGCTTCGTGTGGCGGTGTTGGCCCTGGCTGAAAATGATTTTTCAATCGCCCTTCGCTGCTCCTCCACCAATTTTCAGGTCAACCACATCTCGGCGCGCTGCCGCCTTGAAGGCGCGCCTTCAATTTGCCAGATCCGTCCTGAAATTCAGTCTCTTGCAAGGGCGAAATTGATCCAGCCATTCGACCCCGCATCTGACCTTTATCAGAATATCCTGTTTCAAAACGGCCGTTTCCAGCGGATACACGGCTATCAGCTTATCGAAGCACGGCGCTGCCTTGTGTCGCTGTCATCGGGCGATACACATGCATGGTTTAATGCCAGTTTGCCGCAAAAACTGGTTTTGGGGGATGCCGGTGCCCGTGATGCCGCCCTTCATGCCGTTCAGGCCTGCATTCCCCATCAAACCGTTATCCCGGTTTCGGTCGATGAAATTGCACTATCAGCCTTAAATCCGGGCCAATCCTATCGCGTTTTTGCAACCGAAATTGCCGACCTCGGCACCGAACTGATCTATGACATCGTTATTTTTGATGATACGGGCAAAATAGTTGAGCATTGGCGCGGCCTTAAACTTCGGGCAATGGGGCCTCCGGCCAACTTGAAACTCACCGCCCTGCCTCTGATCGCGCCCTTTGTCGAACGTAAAATGGCAACAGAACGACCTGGGGCCGACCTGCGAATTTCCGTGTTCCCGTTCCAGGACCGCTGGCAGAACCGCCATAATCGCAAAAATGACACTTACCGCCCTGACGGCAAGCCGGACCCTTCAGAAAATGCCCGCTTCAGATCGGCATCTTATTGCGAAGACTGGAAATGTGTGGTCGATAGCGCGCAGTCGGTGGGGTGCGATCTGCAAAATGTCCTGCAAAAATCCGAGGCGGACTGGCGCGCCCTGTTAGGTGAAAACGCTATCGCACGGGCAACATTCATCCAAAAAACCTTTGCGGAACCCTTAAACCTGTCTGCCACCCGTATTTGGTCGGTGTGCGAAGCTCTTAAAAAAGCAGGACTGAACAGCCATGCCCCGCTGGTTTTTGACCCCGCTTCAACCCAAAACTGGATCAGGTTTCATTGCGGCGATACCACCGTTATCTCTTGCGCGACAGATGTAAAAACACCTGGCGATATATCCGTCTTCTGTTTGGCGATTGCAGTTACAGGCACCAACGCAGAAAGCCACAGTGTTGATCAGGTTTCGTCAAAATATCTTGCCGTAACCTGATCCGTTAATCACGAAGGCAGGCGACAGGTCTTAAACCCCAAGCCGTCGCCTGCCCTATTTAAAATTATTTCTGAAATCCAATCCGCGATTTCAACGTGCCGTCGACCATCACATGGCGAATACCCAACCGGCATTCTTCAAGCCGTGCGCGCACACCATAAACATCCGCCAGCATATCGTTGGTGATCACATCATGGCTATCTCCGCTGGCCACCAGCCGGCCATTGGCAATGATCATGGTTTTATCGGCATAGCGTAAAACATGGTTCAAATCATGGATGGCGATGAAAATGATCATGCCCTGCTGTTTGGCCAAATCGCGCACAAACTCCAGCACTTCAAGGCTGCGCGACAGGTCCAATGCCGATGTTGGCTCGTCCATCAGCAAAATATCAGGTTCACGCACCAGTGCCTGCGAAATCCCGACCAGTTGCTGCTGACCGCCACTTAACGCGCCAATATTGCGTTCCGATAACTCAAGGATGCCAAGGGCCGCCAGTGTTGCATCGACAATTGCAATATCATCGTCACTAACCCGCCACGACGCCCCTTGTTTGCGGGCCAGCAAAACCGCTTCGTAAACCGATAAAACCGCATTCGCGGCCAGGTTTTGCGGCATATAACAAATGCTGCTGGCCGGTGGGGTGGCAGTTTGGCTGCCCGTTTCATTTTCAATGGCGTGTTCTACCGTGCCCGCCCCTGCCGTCAAACCGGCAATGCGTTTAAACAGCGTCGATTTCCCTGCGGCATTGGGGCCAATTACGGCGATAACATCCCCACCCCGAAACGGTCCTGCCGAAATATCGGCCAGTATGGTGCGTTTGCCAATTGTCGCGCCCAGTTGATGTAGTTGCAATGTCACCATGATTTTTTTGAATTCGACAGAATAAGGGAAATAAAGAACGGAATGCCCACCAGGGACGTGACAATACCAATCGGCAATATTGCGCCAGGAATGACCATTTTACTGGCAACCGAACTGACCGATAATAACAACGCACCCGACAATGCCGATGCGGGCAGGAAAAACCGTTGGTCTTCGCCAATCATCAGGCGTGCAATATGTGGCCCAACCAGGCCAACAAAGCCAATTGTGCCGACAAACGCCACCGGAATGGCCGATAACAGACTGACCAATAACAAGGTTTCAAGTCGCAATCGCCCAACATTAACGCCAAAACTGGCGGCCTTGTCATCGCCCAGCCGCATGGCGGTTAAGGCCCATGCCCGACGCACAAAAAACGGCAAAATGACAATCAGCAAACCCGATGTGACAAAAAATTTCGGCCATGTTGCCTTGGTCAGGCTGCCCATGGTCCAGAATACAACCGCGCTTAGCGCCTCGGCCGATGCCAAAAACTGCACCAGTGCCAATAAGGCGTTAAAACTGAACACCAGTGCGATGCCCAACAGCACGATGGTTTGTACACTTACACCCTGGCGCATACTTAAAACATGGATCAGCAAAGCCGCCAGCATCGCCATGAAAAATGCGTTTAGCGGCACCATAAAGGCGCTGGCAACCGGCAATACCGACACCCCGAATGCCAATACCAGGGCCGCACCAAAACTGGCTGCGGCTGAAATGCCCAGTGTAAAGGGGCTGGCGAGCGGATTGTTCAATATGGTTTGCATCTGGGCACCGGCAATTGCCAATGCCGCCCCGACAACAACCGCCATTGCCGCAATGGGCATCCGAATATCCCATATCACCACGGCAAGCTGGTCTGAAACATCCGATGGCGTGATAACGGCACGGATCACATCGGCCAGGGCAAACCGCGCTGGTCCCAGCGATAAATCCAGGCATATTGATATAAACAGCAACATACCCAGACCGGCCAGCAACCACACCCGCCGACGCACCGATTTGCGATAATTGCCGCCGCCAACCATGCCCGTTGCCCATGTTTTCATCCCGGTCATGGTGAAACCTGCAAGGTGGCGAAATATCCCGGTTGATACTCAATCGGCAAAAATCGTTCATGCAGCACACGGAATGTTTCATCGGCATCAATGTCGGTAAACAGGTCGGGGTGAAACCATTTCGCCAGTTGCTGAAGGGCAACAAATTGATAGGGGCTGTTGTAAAACTGATGCCAGATGGCATGAAAACCATGCTGTTTTTGCGCATTAATCCCGCGATAGGCGGGGCGGGTTGGATAAAAAGCCAGCTTTTTTTGCACCTCATCCCGATTGGCCCCCGGCCCGACGGGTACCCAGTGCCCGCCGGGAACATAGGCTTCCCAGTTCGCACTGGTGACAATCACGTGGTCCGGGTTCGAGACCAGCACCTGTTCGGCATTTAGCTGGCCAAATGTGCCCGGAATAATATCACCGCCAATATTATGCCCGCCCGCCATATCAACCAGGGCCCCGAAATTGCCATTGCCAAACGAATGGCAGCAATCGTCATAAAAGCCACCTGCGCGGTCGATAAACACCTTGGGCCGGGTGACTGCGCCTGACGCTAATCTGTCCGTCACACGGCGGATCTGTGCTGTCCGGAAGGCAATAAAGGCCTCGGCCCGTTTTTGTTGGCCAAATAATTCGCCAAACAGGCGAATGGAGGTGTTGGTGTTTTTTTCCGGGTCATGGCGAAAATCGACATAAACCACAGGAATACCCAATGCGCCCAGTTTTTCAACATAGCGGGCTTCTTCAACCGCCTTTTGCGTTTCAAGGTTTAGAAAAACCACATCCGGCTTTTGTGCGATGGTGGTTTCGATATCGATCAGGCTTTGTTCAAGCCCGGAAAAGGTTGGTATTTTGTCAAACGCCGGAAATTTCTCGCGATATTGTCGATAGGTTGCCGGGTCGGCCTCGATCATGTCGTTGCGCCAGCCAACAATGCGTTTGGCCGGGTTTTCACGGTCCAGTGCGGCAATAATATAAAGCTGCCGTCCTTCTCCCAGCACAACCCGTTGTACCGGTGCATCAACCGTCATCGTGCGCCCGGCAATATCGGTGATGGTGATCGGCCTGGCACATACCATGCCTGCGCCGGTCAGCATAAAACCTGCCGTAACGATCAGGCACTTGGTTAATTTAACGATCATGTATCGCCTCCTGCCCTGGGTCTGTTATGGTAGCCTTAGCCCGTGCCAGTAGGGTTACTGCCAGACCAAGGGCGTAAAAAACTGCCACTAGAAAATACAAGTTTGAAAATCCTGCCACCTGGGCAAACCAGCCCCCAATGGCAATGCCGCCAATGGACGAAAATTGCGACAGGCTTTGTGTGAAGCCCAAAATGTGCCCCTGTCGGTCGTGGGGTGTTGCGCGCGATATCAGGGTGGTTAAAACCGGGGTCGTCGCACCCAGCAACACCCCCCAAGCGAAATACAGGCTGGCAAAAACCGCAATAGACCGGGTTAGCCCCGCCAATACTGTTACCAGAATGCAACCGGCAATCACCAAACTTAACCGGGTTAAAACCGCTTGCCTGTTTCGGCCTTCAAAATACCGCGCCCATAGGGATGCCGAGACGACAAAACCCAATGCCAGCAAGCCATAACAAAAACCGACAAGCCAGTTTTCAACCTGAAAAATCGACAGCATATAGATCGAAAATGGCGATTGGGTCACCATGCGCGACAGCAATAGCAGGCCCAAAATTACCAAAAGCGATAAAATTTGGGGTGATTTTAAAACGCTTCTTGTCCGTGCGTCGGCAGACAGGGCAGTTTTTTGCGCCTTTGCATCGATTTTTGCATATTGTGGGGCAACCGCAGGCAAAATTTGCCAAACAGCCGCCAGGCAGGCCAGACACATCAGGGCCGCAGAAAAATTGATCCAGAAAAACGCGGCATGATCAAGGATAACGCCACCAATCACGGCACCCGCAAGCGACCCCAAATTGGTTGAAACCTGCAAATAGGCAAACAGTTTTGCCCGGCGCGCCGGGGCTTCGATGCTAACACCATAAGCCTGGGCGGGGGCGATGAAGCCCGCACACGCCCCTTGTAAAAACCTTAGAGCCAGAATGGCTGACACATCATTGGCATAAGCCAGGGCAAATTGCGTTGCCGCCAGACCAAACAATGCCCGCATCATCATGGCTTTATGGCCATAACGGTCACCCAGCCGCCCCCAGAATGTACTGGTCAGCATAATGCCCAGCATCGGGCCGATATAAACCGCGATACTGGCAAAGATAAACTGGCTGTCGGATGTGGCAAGTGAACGCAAGTGAACGGGCCAAAAAGGCCCGCTCATTTCCATCGCCCCCATTGATGTCAGCTGGATGGCAAATAACACATGTATTTGCCATCGCACCGAGGGCCACATATCAGGTTTGAAAATCATCCTGTATGGGACCGGTTAAAAATCCGCAGTGATGGAAAGCAATGCCGTGCGCGGCGCGCCAAGTGCCACCATGCTATAGCTGTTCACACTGGACCAATAATGTTCATTGGTAACATTCTGCACGGTGGCGCGCACCGTAATCGGTGTTTGTGAAACAACGGTTTTATAACGCACGCCAAGGTCAAGCGTGGTCCAGTCGGGAATTTCCTGTGTGTTCGCACTGTCGATATATTGGCTCGATGTGTGCGTTACCGTGCTGCTAAGCGTAAGTCCGTCAACAAAAGGCGTATCCCATTCGGCGGTCAAATTGGCCTGCAATTCCGGCACACCAACCGGGCGATTACCTTTGTTCGCCGCTGTGCTGCTTTTGGTCAGTTCCGCATCAAGCAACATGATGCCGCCCAACAGACGAACATCCTCGGTAACCTGGCCAAACAGGCTAAGCTCTAACCCGCGGTTTCGTTGTTCGGCATCGCTGTTATAGACGTTGTTGGTTGTCTGGCCCGATGGCTTGGTAATCTGGAAGGCTGACAAACTGCCGCCAATGGTGCCGAAATCCAGCTTCACACCGGTTTCATATTGTTTGGCAACATAGGGCGCCATCGCTTCACCGGCATTTGATGCCGTGTTTGGTGCGATGTCACCTTTGCTAAGCCCTTCAATATAGTTGGCATAAAGCGAGACATGTTCCCATGGCTTGACCACCACACCCACCATCGGCGTAATTTTGCTTTCGTCATAAGATGATGAAACCACACCGGATGTGTAATTGTCCGATTCAACGCGCTGATGCCGTGCGCCAAGGGTTAGTAACACCCGGTCATTTAACACGCCCATGGTATCGGCAAGGGCAATGCCGGTCAGCGAGGATTCCGATAATTTCGGTTTTGAGGATGGCGCGCTGACGCTGACAGCAGGGTTTGCCAGCGGTGCGTAAATGTTGGATGCCAGGCTGGTATTGTCATAAACCGCCCCGCGGCGGAAAATATCCTGATACCGGCTGACCTGAAATGTCGCGCTATGGTCAATGGCACCGGTTTCAAACCTGCTGCGAACCCCACCATCGGCGGACCACCGTTCGGTCTGGAATTTCATATAGGATACACTATCGAGTGTATCCCCGGCGGAATTCTGAATCTTCGGGTACCCGAACAAGCGATCAACCTGGGTTTTGCCCCCGCCGACATGACCAAACAGGGTGATATCGTCATTCACATCATATTCCGCACCGGCGGCGGCAGATTGATCAACTGCTTCGGACCATTCCCAGGCATGACTTACATTTTTGGTGCCATCGGGCGCGCCGGGCATGGCAATGCCGCTGGCGACCAAAAATTCCCGTGAGGGCGCATTTAAATCTTCGCGCTGATCAATCAGGTCCAGTGTGGCGCGAAAATCATCGCCCCGGTAATCCAGTGCCAGGGCCCCGAGTGTACTTTCGCGGTGTTGATGATCCAATGCCGTATCACCGCCCTGGTAACCACCATTAAACCGGACACCAAATTCTTTATTCTCGCCGTATCGACGGCTGAAATCAACACGTCCCCCTGCCTGCTCACCTGGCCCATAATCCGCCGTTACCCGGTTTAAATCGGTGTCACCCGCGCGCTTGGGCACAATGTTGATCACACCGCCAACACCGCTATTGGGGGCCATGCCGTTTAACAAGGCTGCCGGGCCTTTCAGCACTTCTATGCGTTCGGCAAAGCCCGACAACGCCCGATATGTTGGTGCCACCCCATACGATCCGTTAAAGGCAACTTCACCCGAATTACCCGTATTTATGGCAAATCCGCGAATGGAGTAAGCATCGAGCATCCCGCCACTGCTGCTTAGCGTGCGGACTGACGGATCATTTTTTAAAACGTCCGCAATAGTTGTTGCTTGCTGATCGGCAATTTTTTCACTGGTATAGCTGGTGATGCTCACCGGTGCGTCCATGATATCGGTATTGCCCAGCAGGCCCATCTGGCCGCCTGTTGCTACCTGCCCTCCGGCATAAACGGGCGGCAGATCGGTTGTTTGTGCATCGGCTTCCACCCGGATCGGGTCCAGCATGGCACCATCGCCTTGCCCCGCCCCTTCAGCGGGATCAATCAGGATCAAGGCATTTTCACCGGTCAAGCGATAGCCAAGGCCGGTGCCCTTTAACAAAGCCTCCACTGCTGCCGGAACGCTCAAATCACCGCGAATGATCCGCACATTTTCAATTGCGGGCAGGTCAATCGTATAAGCAATACGCCAGCCTGATGCCGCACCGATCCCGGCAATTCCCCCTGCCAGTGACTGTGCTGTAATATCGAAATGATAGGTGGCTGTTTGCCCCTGTTGCCGGGCATCGGCCTGGACCGGTGCGACCAGCACAGGAATGACCAGCGCGCTTGATATCAACAGTGCTGCTATAACGGAACGTGATTTTTTTGTTTCTTGTGCAGATCGCAATTTCCCACTCCTCAATATCTGTCTTCCCAAGCAGATCCCCTGCTTCTAACAAGACAAACGAACGGGGCTTGCAAACCCTCACATCGAAAAGTCACTTTTTGCGAATTTTTCGCAATCTCAATATAAAAGAGTGATCCAGGGCGATGTTTTGATCACTTTTGCCCCAACGGCATCCGCCACTGTTTTTAGGGAGCCCCCGACATCACGGGTCGGAAAGCTGCCAGAAACCCGGCTATTGGCGACATCCCCCAATACAATTAAACGGGCTGTGCTGTAATTTTGCAGCTTTGCCACAACATCACTGACACGGCTGTTTTGCACGCTTAATCGTCCTTCCATCCATGACAGGGCCAGGGCACTATCAACATGGTCACGCATCGCCACCCGGGTGCCGTCGCTGCGTGCCTGTTGGTCCGGGCCTAGCAGCACGCCGCGCGTGTCTTTTTCGTTGGTAACACGCACCGCCCCGCGTTCAACCGTCACAATTGTTTTGTCGTGCAAACGATCGACGTTAAACCGCGTTCCAACCACTTCGATGTCGGTATCGGGTGTGTGCACACGAAAGGCATCGCCATCGCGATGAACGACGTCAAACAACACCTGCCCGCGCAAAAGGCCAACCTCGCGATGATTTCCGATGAAATCTGTGGTCAGGGCACTGTTCGCGCCGAGAAAAGCTGTTGATCCATCTGGCAAGGTTACTTTGGTAACGTCGTTTGTTGTGGCAACAATATCGGCCTGCCAATTCACGATCAGGTCCGGGTTGGCGGCCCAAATCAGTCCGCACATCATCGCCATGGCGGCCATGCCCGCAAGGGATCGCCGTACTGTAAAACCGCGCTTCAAACCCGATAAACCAAACCGTTTACGGTTTTGTGCCGCGCGTTGTGCCGGTTGTTCGATCCGGGCCCACAAAACCCGCATCTGGTCAAATGCAAGCCGATTGGTTTTATCGGCATTCATCCATGCGTCAAAATCGGCTTCATCCTGTGCAGACATGGACCCACCGGCACGTTTGGCATGCCAAAGTGCGGCTTCATCCTTTTGGTCTTCACTGGGTTGGTAATTGTTTCGCATGGGCTTCCGGGTTAAACAGCACTAAAACCGGTCATAGCCTGAGAGGCCTATTTCCGATTGTTCTTCTATAACCGAAAACGAATGACGAGAAAATAACCGCATCCATGCAATAAGAACTGACCGAAAAACATCTTCGCCCCGGTTTCTATAAAACCACCCGAGCGATAACAGGTTGGGCGCAACGATGCCGCGCGGCCTCTGAAGCGACTGGCAAGGGTTTGTCAAGCCCGACCGCCGATTAAAGGCCTCGCTGGTCGGTTCTGATCAACCAGATTTGCTATCAGGACCGATCGAGATGGTCTGCCAGTTTTTCCTGGCAATGGCGCATGGTGCGCGCCAGTTGTTTTTCAACGGCACTCACGGTAATGCCATATTTTTTGGCAAGGTCGGCGTTGGAAATGCCCTCAACCCGATGCGCAATAAACATGTCGCGGGCCTGAGGTGCAATTTCTTGCAATGCGGTATCAAGCGCGGTTAACGCCTGACGTGCCTCGGCATGGTCCTGCGGTGAACTTGTTTCATGTACCCACATCTGACTGGGCATTAAATGGTCCATAACCCGGTTGCGTGTCGCCGTACTGCGATGATGGTCAATCACGGCATTACGAACCGACGCATATAACATTTTGGTGTCGGCGTCATTGGCACCGGCACTGCCTGCCTGCATCAGGCGCACATAAACATCCTGCACCAGCTCTGCGGCAACGTCTCGGTCACGCACCCGTCGCACCGCCATCGATACCAGTTGGCGGCGATGGTCTTCAAACAGCCGCGCAAGGTTTTTGCGCCAGAACGATATCGCCAGTTTCATTTTAAACCCAGGGCATAAACCAATCCAATCCGGACCGGACAATATCAGTAATGATAATCACTTGCAAATATCAATATCATGCAAATTTGGCCCCTGCCAAATATCGCGCATACCTTCACGTGCTGCACACAAAAAGCCCCGCAACTATTTGTCATACGGGGCTTATCGAAAAAATTGACCGAACTTTATTTATCGCGGCGCGACGAGGCATAGCGTTCTGATTGTTCATAATACGCATCAAAACCGATCCGCTGGCGCAATTCAGGCCATTTCATCAACATCTGGTCGCGTGGTGATCCAGCTTTTAACAATTGCAGGGTATCAACCATCGCCTTCATCGCCGCCGCCATCAAAGACAGCGGATAAGCGGCAATTTTAAAGCCAATTTCCTGAAGCTCGGCAGGGGATAAATCCGGTGTTTCACCGCCTTCCAGAATATTTGCCATTTTAGCCCCCGGCAGGGCATCGCAAATCGTTCGCATTTCATCAACCGATTTGGGGGCTTCTACAAACAATATATCTGCGCCCAGTTCGGCAAATTTCGCGGCCCGGTCAATGGCTTCGCTCAAGCCATATTCATGGCGGGCATCGGTGCGCGCCAAAATCAGAATATCGGCCCCGGCGTCTCGTGCATCAACCGCGGCCCGAATGCGATCAAACGCTTCGTCGCGCCCCACCACTTCCTTGCCTTTAGTATGCCCGCACCGTTTGGGGGCTACCTGGTCTTCAATCATGATGGCAGCACAACCGGCCTTGGCAAAGCCGCGCACCGTGCGCTTCACATTCATGGCATTGCCATAACCGGTATCGCCATCGCCAATCACGGGAATCGAAACCGCATCGGTAATATTGCGCGCCTGGTCCAGCACTTCGCCATAGGACATCAATCCAAGGTCAGGTGCGCCAATTCGCGCCGCTGCGGTCGAAAAGCCGGACATAAATGTCAGACCAAAGCCTTCCTGTTCAATCAGTTTGGCCGAAAGCGCATCAAAGCAGCACGGCATGGTAATCAGTTCATCGCGGGCAAGCATTGCCCGCAGGGTATCTGCTGGTGTCATTTTCATCACATTTTAAACGGAATATACAGGGCCAGATCCGGCCACACATACAAAAGGAAGGCGGTAAAAAACATCAACAGGATGAACGGAAACACCCCTTTTGAGACCTCGCCCAAGGCTGTTTTTGCCACCGACTGGATTACATACAAATTCATGCCAACAGGTGGTGTAATCAGCGCGCATTCCACCATGACCACCATATAAACACCAAACCAGATCGGATCGATGCCAAGGGCCACTGCCGCAGGCAACAATACCGGCGTCATGATCAGCACCATCGACAGGGCTTCAAACACCAGCCCCATCAACAGCAACACAACCGATACCACCAGCACAAAGCCCAACTGTGTATCGACATTGTGGCTGATCAAAACCGAAATATCCTGCGGTATACGATACAGGGTAATCGCCTTGCCAAATACTTTGGCCCCGGCAATGATCAGGATCACCGCAACCGTGGTCGCCATGCTTTCAAAGGCGGCCCGTTTAATGCCATCCCAGTTAAGCGCAGGCATCGTCACGCGGATATTCATGCGGGTGGTCAGCCCGCCAAAGGCACGAAACAAGCCAAAAACCAGCACCGGTACGATAAAGTAGCCAATAACCGGCCCCTGCCCGCCAAAAACCAGATAATAGACCGCATCTGCCACCAGCATCGTCGCAGGCAGGCGCAAAACCGGCACGGTAATTGCGAGGGACGCCGAAAAACCAATTGCGGCGGCCTCGGTCGGGGTAAAGGCCCCGCCGTAAATGCCGGCAATGATCAAAACCGCCAGCAAAATCGCCGGAAAGGCCTTGAATGTTGCGCTCCAGCGTTCGTTCCAGCTTTTTTTCGGCTCCGGTGTTTGCCCGCCAAAACGGGCATAAATCATCGAAAAAATGATAAACAGCACCAGCAGGGCAATGCCCGGGCCAATCCCGGCCAAAAACAGCGAAATCACTGATTCTTCAGTGACAAACCCGTAAATAATCAACGGAATGGACGGCGGGATCAAAATGCCCAGCGTGCCGCCAGCAGCCAGCAATCCGTAAACAAACCGCTTGTTATAGCCACGGTTGATCATTTCGGGGATCGCCACCGTGCCAATGGTCGCCGCCGTTGCCACCGATGACCCGGAAATGGCAGCAAACACGCCGCACGATAAAATCGTCGCCACAGCCAGCCCGCCCGGCCAATGTCCGACCCAGGCGCTTACGGCGGCAAACAGGTCCTTGCCCACCCCGGCCTGCAATAAAACGTTGGACATCAGCAGAAACAACGGCACAGCCAGCAGGATAAACCCATCCAGCGTTGATAAAATGGCCTGGGGGGCCATCAAGGGCGAAAAACCGCCCAGCATCAACATCGCCAGACCCAAACTGCCCAGGGCAAACGCCACGGGCACCCGGATCAGTAAAATGGCAAAAAGCGCAATCAGCGTTAGAATAATGGTCATTCGTGCGCCCCTTGCGGAATTTCCCTGCCCCGCAGGACATTCACAATTTCGATCACCGCCTGAATACCCAGCAAGGTAAAGCCAACAAAAACCGGCAATTCGGAAATCCAGGTCGGCAAATCCAGCATCGACCCGGTTGTGCGTCCGCGCTCCAGACTTTCAAAGAAAATGCCAAAGCCCTTCCACGCCACCATAACCGAAAAAAGCGCAATAATGATCATCGCCAGAATTTCCAGCACCCGTTGCATTGTCGGGCTACAAAGCCGGGTTATGGCATCAACTGCAATATGGCGGCGTGCTGCCAGTGCCCACGGCATCCCGATAAGTGCGCCCCAAATCAGGCAAAGCTGCGATAGCTCGGCCGCCCAGATGGTTGGCTTGACAAAGAAATATCGGGCAACCACTTCCCAGCTCAGCATGAAACCCGACGCCACAAACAGCAGCGCACCGATCCAGGCCAGCAAAACAATAAATCGATTATACATCGTGGGACAACGCGTGACGGGTGGCCAATGTCGGCACCCTCACCTTTCATATGCTAAAAACAGATAATAACAGACAGGAACACCGCCATCCTGATGGTGGCGGCGGTGCTCCCCTCGTCATCATTCAAAAGAATGACAGATGCCTAAAGTTTCTTCGCGGCGTCAAAAACTTCCTTGCCCAGCGGCCCGGCATCTTTCAGGAAGGAATCATATACCGGCTGGGAAACGGCACGCCACTGTTTCACTTCTTCGTCGGTCGGGGTGTAAATCGTCATTCCGGCGGCTTCCGATTCCTTGAAAGCCTCGGCTTCAATCGCGCTCATACGGTCGCGAACGTCCTTTTCGGCATCCCGGGCCGCAGCGGTAATAATACCACGCTGGTCTTCGGTCAGGCCCTTCCAGAAATCGGTATTGATCATGACCAGAAACTCGACATCGGCCATGTTGGTAACGGTAACCGTGTCCATCACTTCCCACAATTTCCGCGATTTCACACCCGAAATACCGGTCATGCCGACATCAACCGTGCCGCGCTGATAGGCCAGATACTGTTCCGAACCGGAAATAAGCGTCGGCGCGCCTTTGGCCGCTTCCACAAACTGGCCCAGCGATTTGCCAAATACGCGTACTTTTTTACCTTCAAGGTCTTTAGGTATGTGGATCGGCGCCCCCTTGGACAGCATCACGGTGCCGCCATATGCCTGCCACCACAAAACCGTCGATCCGGTATCGGCAATGGCGTTATCAAGCGGGCCGCGCACCGGCGACCCAGGGCTAACAGCCGCGCGTACCTTGGCATCGGAATCGATCAGGAACGGCTGATAGAAAACATCAACAGCAGGCACATCACCGGCATAGCGGGTCAACGAGGCCGATCCCATTTCGATGGAGCCTGACCCAACCGCGCTGGGAATTTCCTTGTCTTTATAAAGGGTCGCTGAATCATAAATCTCTACGGAAATATCGCCGTTCGATTTTTCTTCAACTTCTTTTTTAAACAGCTCAAGATTCTGAACAATATGGCTTTTGGGCGGAAGCTGCGATGCAATCCGCAACGTAACATCGGCGGCCTGTGCCGCACCGCCAACCCCTATCGCGGCCATCAAGGCTGCGATCACGGCAATTTTTTTCATAATGAACGCCCTCTGAGTTTTTTAATTACAATCAATTCCAATCCTGCGCGAAGATGGTCCAAATCCCCCCTTTTGTTCAACACCTTTTCGACCTTTCGCCAAATTTTACTAATTTGTTGCACTTATGATTGAACAATGCACTGCACCGAAAACGCATTAATCGGGCCGACTGCAAAAGAGTCGCATCGGATAACCATATAAATACGGTTGTGATTTGTTATTTTGTAAAATTGCCTAGTTCGCAAACGGGTCCGGGATCTGTGCGGCCAGGTTGGTTTTGCGCACCAGTTCCAAAAATGCGACGGCCGCAGGTGATAATGTGCGCCCCGACCGCCAGATAAGGCCAATATCGCGCAACAATTCCGGTTGCCCCAAGGGCCGAAAAATCAGAGGCTCGCGCCCTAAAACCGGCAAGGTCAGGGCAGGCAATGCCGTCACCCCCAACCCTTGCGATACAAATGCCCCTGCTGTTGCCAGGTGCGATACTTCAAATCGGGGCCGAAACAGCAATCCTTGCTGGGCGCAGGCAGCATCGGTCAATGTTCGCACACTGGTGCCCTTTGCCATCGCGACAAAGGGTAAGCACACCAGTTCATGCCAGCCATATGTCCGGCGTTCATCCAGTGGCCCGCCCGGTGCCCCCACGGCGACAAAACGGTCAGTTAACAGTTTTTGGAACGACAAACGTTCCGAAACCTCGACCGCACCGGCGGTAAAGCCAAGGTCGGCCTCGCCCAGTTCAACTTCACGAATGATCCCGTTGGAAAGCACATCATTAATCTGTACATCCACATCGGGATGGGCATCTAGAAATTGCTGTACCAGTTTGGGCAATAACCCCGCCGTCACCGACGGCAACCCGGCAATGGTGAGCCGGCCCCGCCGCGCTGCCTGATAGGCCTTGAATTCGACCATGGCATTTTCGGTGGTGTTTAAAATCCGCTCGGCCAGCCGTAAAAATACCTGCCCTTGCGGGGTTAACGCCACATTGCGGGTATCGCGGTCAAACAGGCGGCTGCCCACCCGGCTTTCCAGGCGCGTAATCTGGCGGCTTAAAGCCGATGGCGATACACCAATATCTTCGGCAGCCGTGCGAAAGCTGCCGGTTTCGACCAGGGCGCGAAAGGCCCGCATGTCGTCAATATCAACATTAATGCGTTTCATGCATTAATTATGTCGTTTTTTTCACTTCAAGCAACAAAACTTATCAGGCACACTTTTGAACGTTACGAAAAACAAAACCAATAATCTGTCGTAATAAACAGAAAAAGCCCGCCAGACGGGCATTAGGGAGGATTAGCTATGAAATTCAAATCACTGGCACTTGCGGGTGCGCTGGCCATTGGCCTGTCTTTTCCGGCCATGGCCCAGCAAAAACTTCTTATTGGCTCCACCTCTGCCTCGTCCAGCCACTATGGTTATTTCGTTGCGGTTTCCAAACTGATCAACGAGAAGGCGGACGGGTTGGAAGCATCGGTTGTTGAAACCGGTGCCACGATGGATAATTTGCGTCGCATTGAACGCAACCAGATCGACCTTGGCCTTGTCACCACCAATGTGGCCCAGCACGCCAGGGCCGGGACCAACAAATTTGAAGGTCATCCGCTCGATATCGGGTTGTTGTGGGTTTATACCGGTGCGCCGCAAAACGTTATTGTCCGCCAGGATTCCGGCGTTAAAACCCTGTCAGACCTTGCCAATGTGCGCTTTAACCCCGGCATTAAGGGTTCAGCCACCGAAAGCACCACCGAAGCCGTCTTTAAAGCCCTGGGCCTGTCAGCTGATTATGTTCGTGGTTCCACCACCGATATTGTCGACATGATCAAGGATAACCGCCTGGCGGGGTATGTAAAATCCGGTGCCGGTGAAAAACTCGATAGTTCCACCATCGATATTGCCACCTTCACCCCGATCCGGGTTCTGAGCCTGAACGATGATCAAAAGAAAATCCTGGGCGAAAAAATGCCCGATATTTCTTTGGTCGATATTCCGGAAGATGCATCCAACAACATCCCGGCTTATTCCACCTGGAGCTTCGGCGTTGGTGTTGCGGCAGGCATGAAGCTGTCCGAAGATGCCGCCTATAAAATTGTTGATGCCATTATGAGCGATAAAACCGTTCAGGGTGAAGCCATGGCCAGCGTGAAAGGCGCCGATCTGGCAAAACTGACACTGCAATATGGCACCATCCCGTTCCATCCCGGGGCGGCAAAATGGTTCCGCGAACATGGTTACGACATTCCGGCCCGTCTGGACCCTGCCAAAAGCTGATCGCGCTTAAAGTACCACGACCCAGAACAATAAAAATAACGACCAACCGGGAGGAAATTCGCCGTGCTATTGCGTGTGCAAAACGGGCTTGCTGTGCTTGTGGGGGCCTTTGTCTTTTACACTGCCGCATCCGGCCCTTTTGAAAGTCTGATACAGCGTGCGATTTTCCTCGCCCTGGTGGTTTGTCTTGGTCTGGCGATTTATCCGTTGGGCAAAGACACAAAATGGCGGCCAATGGGGCTGTTGATTGACATCCTCATTGCCGCCCTCACGATCACCGCTTGCGGTTACATCGTTATCAATTACGATAAAATCATGACCACCCTGCCCTGGGCGACACCTTACGACATGGTGCTCACAACCTGCCTTGTGGTCTCGGTTCTTGAAATTGGTCGCCGGGCGGTGGGCATTATCTTTCCATTGCTGGTGGTCATTGGTCTTGCCTATGCCCTGTTCGGGCAAAACCTGCCCGGCATTCTGGGGCATCGCGGGTTTGACAGCGCCTTTGTCACCGAAACCATTTTTCTCGGCGATCTGGGCATCTGGGGTATGCTTACCGGCGTTGCTGCCACGGTCATTGCCGCTTTCGTGCTGTTTGGCGCGCTGTTGCTCCATACTGGCGGCGGGCAAAGTTTTATGGATCTTGCCATGCGCATCGGCGGACGCCAACCCGGTGGGGCGGCCAAAATCGCCACCATCGCCAGTGGTTTGTTTGGCATGATTTCGGGTTCCGCTGTTGCCAATGTTGCCACCACCGGCAACTTCACCATCCCGATGATGAAACGGCTGGGCTACCCCGCACCGTTCGCCGCCGCGGTCGAGGCCGTTGCCTCCACCGGCGGGCAAATCGCCCCGCCGATTATGGGTGCTGCCGCCTTTGTCATGGCCGAAATTCTGGGCATTTCCTATGTCGATATCATGGTCGCTGCGGTCATCCCGGCCTTGCTGTTTTATCTGTCGGTTTTTGTCACCGTGCATATCATTTCGGTGCGGCGCGGCTTGCGTCTTGTCCCTGATGATGAACTGCCTGCCTGGTCGCATATTTTGCAATGGCGCCGCGTTCTGCCCATTATTGCGGCTCTTACCGGGCTGGGCATTGGTATTTTCCTGGGCCGTTCGGTTGCCACCTCCGCCTTTTACGGCATTGTCGGCCTGCTCGTCGCCTTTGTCGGCACATCGCTTGGCAAACTCACCACGGCTGAAATGGTCCGCCGCGTGATAGACGGCATTGCCGATGCGGGCAAGGGCATGGTCATTATCGGTGTGTTGCTGGCCGGAGCGCAAATTCTGGTTTCCATGATCAACATGACCGGGATTGGCGTATCGCTGAGTTCCATGATTGTTGCCATTGCCGGTAATTCCATCATCCTTGTTGCGTTGATTGTCGCCCTTGTCTGCCTGATCATGGGCATGGGCCTGCCAACAACCGCGGCCTATGTGCTGGTCGCCGCTGTTTTGGCCCCTGCCATGATCAATGTCGGGGTCGATCCGTTAACTGCCCATCTGTTCGTGTTCTATTTCGCCACCATTTCGGTTATCACCCCGCCGGTCTGCGTCGCGGTTTTTGTCGCCTCCGGCATTGCCAATACCAACTGGCTGCCCGCTGCGGTCGAGGCGGTTCGTCTGGGTGCTGTTACCTATATCGTGCCGTTCCTGCTGCTGATCTATCCCGGTATGACCGGGCGTGGCGGTGCCCTTGAAATCATCAATGCCTGCATCTCCGGGCTGGTGCTGGTTTTTGCCATTCCGGCCCTTCTGGGGGGACAACGTCTGTTGGGGCATATCTGGCTGGATCGCGCCATTTTGCTGGGTTGCATCGCCCTTGCCATCTGGTCGTTTGTGCTGGCCCCGATCATTGCGGTTGCCATGTTGGCGGGGTGTTATTACTGGTCCCGCGCCCATAAACCACGCCAGGAGGCCCGGTTATGAAAACTTTGCGCATTGGCACCGGGGCGGGTTTTGCCGGGGATCGTATCGAACCTGCCGTTGAACTGGCCCAAAATGGCAATCTTGATTATCTGGTTTTTGAATGTTTGGCCGAACGCACCATCGCTCTGGCCCAACAGGCCCGTATGGCCAATCCGCACGCGGGCTATGACCCCTTGCTGGAACGTCGAATGCGGGCGGTTTTGCCGATTTGCTATCACAACAAAACCCGGATCATTTCCAATATGGGGGCGGCAAACCCGGTTATGGCCGGTCAACGCACGCTTGAAATTGCCCGCGAACTGGGCTTGGCCGGTCTGCGCATTGCCGTGGTCTGCGGCGATGATGTTCACGACCAGCTAAATACCAGCAGTTTTATCTTGATGGAAACCGGCGACACACTGGCAGCCTTTAACAAGCCAGTTGTTTCCGCCAATGCCTATCTCGGCGCCGGACCCATTGTTGAGGCCCTGGCACAAGGGGCCGATATTGTCTTAACCGGGCGTGTGGCCGACCCGGCCATGTTTTTGGCCCCGCAAATTTACCAGTTTGGCTGGTCGATGGATGACTGGCAAAAACTGGGTTGCGGCACGCTCGTCGGCCATTTGCTGGAATGTGGCGGGCAAATCACCGGTGGTTATTTCGCCGATCCGGGGTTTAAAGATGTGCCCGATATTGCCCGGCTAGGTTTTCCCTTGGCCGAAGTGTCGGAAAATGGCGATGCCATCATCACCAAAACGCCGGCTACCGGCGGCATTGTCAGCGTCGCAACCTGCAGCGAACAATTGCTTTACGAAGTCCACAATCCCGCCTGTTACCTGCAACCCGATGTCATTGCCGATTTTTCCAATGTCAGGATTGAACAGGCCGGACCAGACCGTGTTGCCATTACCGGGGGGGCGGGTCATGCGCGGACAGGCACGCTTAAGGTATCGGTTGGCTATGTCGATTCATTTATTGGCGAAGGGCAAATATCCTATGCCGGGGCCAGGTGCGTTGCGCGCGGACGCCTTGCCCTTGATATCGTTCGCGAACGCCTTGACATCACCAAGGTCAATTGCCAGGAAATACGCAGCGATTTGATCGGCCTTGACGCCATTTTAGGGGCGTTTAATGGCGACATCAGCCAAATCCCTGAAATTCGCGCCCGCTTCACCGCGCGTACATCGTCAATGGCCGACGCCCGGCGGATCGGCGAGGAAGTTGAAAGCCTGTATCTCAACGGCCCGGCAGCGGGTGGCGGTGTCACCCGGTCCGCCCGGCAAATTGTTGGCATTGTATCGGGCCTGCTTGACGAAACCCTGATCACCCCTACCGTGACCATGCTGGAGGTTTAACCCATGCGCCTGCACCAGATCGCCCATTGCCGCACCGGCGACAAGGGCAATATTTCCAACATTTCTGTCATCGTTTATGACCGGGTAGATTATGACCTGCTGCGCACAACCCTTACGTCGCAACAAGTTGCCATGCGCTTTGCCAACATTGCCAGCGGCCCCGTCGAACGCTACGAACTGCCCCAACTGGGCGCTTTGAATTTCGTTCTGCACAACGCCCTGGGCGGTGGCGTCACCCGCTCTTTGGCGCTTGACGCGCATGGCAAATGCCTTGCCTCGGCCATGCTCGACATTGAAATTCCAGATTTCCGATAATCGATATTTTCGGTATCACTTTATTTAAATGAAAGAGATATTGCCCCGCCCCAGCCGGTCGAACGCCTTTCAGAAAATCCCGTGACAGGTCGTGTCAAAAGCGTCAACTGGCCGTAAAATTTCATTTTCGAACATTTTGAGGCACACTGGGATCATTCGGTCAAAACCTAAAATCCGGATCGTCGAATCGCCCCGCCAGATTGCTTGCACCGCAAACATTCGTGGCTTTTGCACGACGCGGCATTACACAACATCCCTCTTGCCCGCCTGAAGTGGTCAAATGCCCGGACGTTAAATCTTATGGCGAAAATTTCCAATCAAACATCGACCTATCTTTGGTTCCTAACCTCCCAGACCGCCAAATCTCTCGGGGCTGGCGGGCGTTACTTGCAGCCCATGCGCTGTTCTGACTGTGCTGTCACATCACCGGGTTCACTCAAGCGAGAAGCCGGAAGGCTAAACAGCACACCCGAAACGGTCCAAATATTTTTTTCATTTTTCAACGATTCAAGCAGTTGCAGCTTGCGACAAGACAATCTGCCGTTGATTTCCTTAAATTCAATATTCAGTGTCATAATTAAAAATAAAGCATATTCAATTGCTTAGGCTGGTTTTTCTGCATCAAGCTGCTGAAAATTTCGCGAATGAAATATTTTCACTTGCGTTTAATTTCTCTTGTTTGTAACGTTTGTGAAAATAAAGAACGACAGCTAACACCAGTTGTCATCAATCAGGGCAATCAGGGAGGAATCGGTTGCTCAATTCAAACATATATGACGTTGCCATCATTGGCGGCGGCATCAATGGCACAGGCATTGCGCGGGACGCAGCCGGGCGCGGATTGGCAGTTTTTCTTTGTGAAAAGAACGACCTTGCCTCTGCGACCTCTTCGGCTAGTACCAAGCTTATTCATGGCGGTTTGCGGTATCTGGAATATTACGAATTCCGGCTGGTCCGCGAAGCCCTGATCGAACGCGAAGTCTTGATGGGGGCCGCCCCGCATATTATTTGGCCGCTTCGTTTCGTGCTGCCCCATGTCAAAGGCCTGCGTCCGGCATGGATGATCCGCCTTGGCCTGTTTTTGTATGATCATCTTGGCGGCCGTAAAAAACTGCCCGGGTCCGAAGGCGTGCGTTTGGCCGCCCATCCTGCGGGGGCCCCACTGGCACCGGGCATGGACAAGGCCTTTGTTTATTCCGATTGCTGGGTGCAGGATGCGCGACTTGTTGTTTTAAACGCGATGGACGCGCAAATGCGCGGTGCCGAAATTAATGTTGGTACCGAATGCCTGTCTGCCCGGCGTGACGGCGATTTGTGGCATGTCACCGTGCGCGAAAACGGGCAGGAACGGCACATCAAGGCTCGCTCGCTGGTCAATGCTGCCGGACCATGGTGCGCCGAGCTTCTCGAAAGCAAGGTCGATGCCCATAAAAAACAGGGCATTCGTCTGGTGCAGGGCAGTCACATTGTTGTGCCCAAGCTGTTTGACCACGATTATTGCTACATTTTCCAAAATCCCGATGGGCGCATTGTTTTTGCCATCCCCTATGAACAGGATTTTACCCTGATCGGCACCACGGATCACGATTACAAGGGCGATCCCGCGAAGGTTGCCATCAGCAATAACGAAATTTCCTATCTGTGCGAACTGTCCAACACCTATTTCGCCCACAAAATCACGCCTGCCGATGTGGTCTGGTCTTATTCCGGGGTGCGCCCGCTTTATGGCAATGCCGATGAAGACGCCTCGGCCGTCACCCGCGATTATGTGCTCGAGATCGACCAGAAAGATGCCGAAGCACCGCTGCTCAACATTTACGGTGGCAAAATAACCACCTATCGCAAACTTGCAGAATCGGCCCTCGCCCGCCTGTCGCCCTATCTGGGCAACACCAGGGAACCCTGGACCAGCGGTGCACCTTTGCCCGGCGGGGACATGCCAAATGGTAATTTCGACGATTATCTTGCCGCAATGCAGCAACGATTTTCCTGGCTTCCGGCAGCACAACTCTACCGCTACGTGCGAAATTACGGCACACTGATCGATAGAATAATGAATGATGCAACGGATACTGCCGGTTTGGGGCTGCATCTGGGGAACGACGTTTACGAAAACGAGCTGCGTTACCTTGTGCAACACGAATGGGCACGATGCGCGGAAGATGTTTTGTGGCGGCGTTCAAAACTGGGACTGCATGTTTCAAAGGACACAGCAACAGCCATCGCAAACTGGTTTGCCAATACCGCCCCCTCCATCCTAACCGCCCCGATGGGCGAAGGAAATGAAGACAAATGACCCTGACGCTTGAAAATATTACCAAAACCGTGGGAGGTGTCACCCATATCGACGATGTGTCGATGACGCTGGAGCCAGGTTCGTTCAATGTCCTTTTAGGCAGGACCCTGGCGGGGAAAACCACCCTGATGCGGATCATGGCCGGTTTGGAACCGCCAACCAGCGGACGTATTCTGGTCAATGGTACCAATGTGACCGGTCAGCGCGTTCAAAAACGCAACATCGCCATGGTGTATCAGCAATTCATCAATTACCCGTCGATGAATGTGTATGACAATATTGCCTCTCCGCTGAAACTTCAGGGGGCCGACAAGGCCGAAATTGACCGCCGCGTGCGCGAAACCGCCGAGTTGATGCATATCGAACATCTTTTGGACCGTCTGCCGCAGGAACTTTCGGGCGGACAGCAACAACGCACCGCCATGGCCCGCGCCATGATCAAGGATTGTACGTTGCTGTTGCTTGACGAACCGCTGGTCAATCTGGATTACAAATTGCGCGAAGAACTGCGCGAAGAAATCCCCAATCTGTTGGCACAGCGCGACACCATTGTTGTTTATGCCACAACCGAACCGATGGAAGCCCTGTTGCTGGGCGGTAAATGTGCCGTCATGCATGAGGGGCACGTCACCCAGTTTGGCCCCACGACCAATGTTTTTCATAACCCGGCAACGGTTGAAACCGGGCTGATCTTTTCCGATCCGCCGATCAATCTGATCCCCGCCCATGTCAAAGACGGTGCCTTTTCGCTGGCCAGTGGCCACAATATTCCGCTTTCCGGGCATTTGTCGGGCATTACGAACGGCAACTACACCGTCGGGGTACGGGCCAATCACTTATCGGTGGTCAATCCCGGCCCATCGGCCATTGCCATGCAGGGCAATGTCGAACTGGCCGAAATCACCGGGTCCGAAACGTTTGTTCATGTGCGTTTCAATGATGCCTCCTGGGTTATTCAGGAAGAAGGCGTTCATAATCCGCGCCTTGGCGAAACATCGACCTTCTATCTCGATCCGTCACGTCTGTTTGTTTTTGATGCCGATAACCGGCTGAAGGCCGCCCCACCTGTTGAAATCGCAAATGGCAAGGCCGCCTGAGCCCGGAGAGTTAAAATGGCACGTATCGATCTTAAAAATCTGGCCCATTCCTATTTCCCTGATCCCCGGGGCGACGAGGATTATGCTTTGCGCCGCATGGAACATGTCTGGGAAGATGGCGGGGCCTATGCCCTGCTTGGCCCGTCGGGCTGTGGTAAAACCACGCTGCTAAATATCATTTCCGGCCTGCTCACCCCGTCGCATGGGCGCGTTCTGTTTGATGGCAAGGATGTCACCCATCTGGCCCCGGAACAGCGCAATATTGCCCAGGTTTTCCAGTTTCCCGTCATTTACGACACCATGACGGTGTTTGATAACCTTGCTTTTCCGTTACGCAACCGTGGTATTGACGAAACACGGGTTAAAAACCGGGTTCACGAAATTGCCGATATGCTTGATTTAACCGGCAAACTGAAACAAAAGGCCCGGGGCCTGGGCGCAGATGAAAAACAAACCATTTCGCTGGGCCGGGGTTTGGTACGCGATGATGTTTCCGCCATCCTGTTTGACGAACCGCTTACGGTTATCGACCCGCATCTGAAATGGGTTTTGCGCCGCAAGCTCAAGGAAATACACAATAAACTGCGACCGACCATGGTTTATGTCACCCATGACCAGATCGAAGCCCTGACATTTGCCGACAAGGTTGTCGTCATGTATGGCGGCAAGGTTGTTCAACTCGGCACGCCGCAGGAACTGTTTGAAAACCCGGCCCACACCTTTGTTGGTTATTTCATCGGTAGCCCCGGCATGAACATCATGCCGTGCAATATCGATGCCGGTGCCGCCTGGATTGATGGGCAACGCATTGCCCTGTCCGATGCGCAAATGACTGCGCTTGGCACTGCAACAGGCAAACTTGAATTGGGTATTCGCCCCGAATTTGTCCGCCTTGAAAATGAAACCGCAGCGATCGGTGATGACGGCATTCCCGTCAATATCGTCAAGGTCGAGGATCTGGGGCAGTTTAAAATCGCCACCACCCGGTTTGGCAATGCCGAACTGAAAGTAAAGGTTGGCGAAGACCAGCAGATTAGCGGGCAAAGCGGCATCCTGCGGTTTCCGCAGGAATGGACCAAAATTTATGCCGACAGTCAGTTGGTCGCGTAAGGGGGGCCTGGAAAATGAACAAGATTACCAATAACAAGGCCTGGTTTCTGGTACTGCCGGTGTTTTTCATCGTTGCAATCAGCGCGATCATCCCGCTGATGACCGTGGTAAATTATTCCGTCCAGGATATTTTCGACCCGAACACCCGGTTCTTTGTTGGCACCGAATGGTTCCAGCAAGTCCTGAATGACAGTCGCCTTCACGAAGCCCTTCTGCGCCAGATCGGCTATACCTTTAGCGTGCTTTTGATCGAAATTCCGCTGGGCATTGGTGTCGCCCTTACACTGCCACGTAAAGGCTGGGGTGTTTCGGCCTGCATGGTTTTGCTGGCCCTGCCGTTGCTTATTCCCTGGAACGTGGTTGGCACCATCTGGCAAATTTTCGGTCGTGCCGATATTGGCCTGGGCGGCTATGTGCTCAACATGGTCGGGGTTGACTATAACTACACCCAAAGCTCGGTTGATGCCTGGCTGACGGTCCTGGTGATGGATGTCTGGCATTGGACCAGCCTGGTGGTGTTGTTGTGCTATGCCGGTTTGCGCTCTATCCCCGATGCCTATTACCAGGCCGCCAAAATTGATGGCGCGTCGCGCTGGGCCGTGTTCCGCTTTATTCAATTGCCCAAAATGCAGTCGGTTCTGGTCATTGGTGTGCTGCTGCGCTTTATGGACAGCTTCATGATCTACACCGAACCGTTCGTCTTAACGGGCGGCGGGCCGGGCAATGCCACCACTTTCCTGAGCCAGTATCTGACACGCATGGCAGTTGGCCAGTTTGACCTTGGCCCGGCGGCGGCGTTCTCACTGATCTATTTCCTGATCATTCTACTGGTTTGCTGGGTTTTCTATACCGTCGTTATGAACGCCGGACAGCGGGAGGAACACTAAAATGAAGTTCCAGAAACGTCATATCGCCCTTTTGGTTTACATCCTGTTCCTGTTGCTGCCCATTTATTGGCTGTTTAACATGTCGATCAAAACCAATACCGAAATTCTCGGGTCAATGACCCTGTTTCCCGATAACCCGACCCTGGCAAACTATGCCACCATCCTGACCGATCCGGCATGGTATTCGGGCTATATCAATTCCATGATCTATGTCGCGATCAACGTGGTGATCTCGTTAACCGTTGCTCTGCCAGCTGCCTATGCGTTCTCGCGCTATAACTTCACCGGTGACAAGCACCTGTTTTTCTGGCTGCTTACCAACCGCATGGCGCCGCCCGCCGTGTTCCTGTTGCCCTTCTTTCAGCTCTATTCATCGGTCGGGCTGTTTGACACCCATATTGCGGTGGCTTTGGCACATTGCCTGTTTAACGTCCCGCTTGCTGTCTGGATCCTTGAAGGTTTCATGTCCGGCATTCCCAAGGAAATCGATGAAACCGCCTATATTGACGGTTATTCCTTCCCGCGCTTTTTTGCCACCATCTTCATTCCGCTTATTCGTTCGGGCATCGGTGTGACGGCATTTTTCTGCTTCATGTTCAGCTGGGTCGAATTGCTGCTGGCCCGCACCCTGACCTCGGTCAATGCCAAGCCGATTGTCGCCACAATGACCCGGACAGTTTCCGCATCGGGGCTGGACTGGGGCGTTCTTGCCGCCGCAGGCGTGCTAACGATTGTGCCGGGGGCGCTGGTGATCTGGTTTGTGCGCAATTACATCGCCAAAGGCTTTGCGATGGGCCGGGTCTGATCGGAAAAGAAAGGAATTAAAACAATGTCATGGATGGCCTGGACACCGGTTACAGCAGTGTTCTTCACCTGCATCGCCTTGATGCTGATTGGGATGGGGATTTGGCAGGCAGTTTCGCCCACCATTCCGCGCCGGGGATTTTTCCCGCTGGTCACGACACGGGGCGACCGACTTTTTATCAGCCTGCTCGGGGCGGCCTATATTCATCTTGCCTGGCTTGCCGTTACCGACATGACCGTCCTGATCGCCTCCGGCATCGCCGCTATCTGGCTGCTTGTCGTCATGCGCTGGGGCTAAATTCATCGGTTGGTGGTGATGTGTCCTACACCATCCCTGCCATCTTTTCGTCCTTCGCCAAGACGGGCATCGGTCTTCCCCCGTTTTGGTGTGCCGGATTTAAAACTGGCAATTTAATGGAAGACCAACAGGGAGGAACGACATGATCGTTACAGCCAAAGGCTCCTCTGCCGTCATCAGGGGTAGCGCTGTTGCAATTGCATTGGGTTTGGCGGTTCTTGCCAACCCGGCAATGGCTGATCAGTATACTGACGCGGCAAAAAAGTGGGTCGATAGTGAATTTCAACCCTCTAGCCTCAGCAAAGAAGACCAGCTAAAGGAAATGGAATGGCTGATTAAAGCAGCCGAACCCTTTCGCGGTATGGAAATCAATGTGGTTTCGGAAACGCTAACCACGCATGAATATGAATCCAAGACCCTGGCCAAAGCCTTCTCGGAAATCACCGGGATCAAACTGACCCACGATCTGATCGGCGAAGGCGACGTCATTGAAAAATTGCAAACCCAGATGCAATCTGGCCGCAATATCTATGATGCCTATATCAATGACTCTGATCTGATTGGCACTCATTTCCGCTATGACGCGGTTGTGCCCCTGACCGATTTCATGGCTGGCGACGGCAAGGATGTTACGTCGCCGACATTGGACCTGAAAGACTTTATCGGCCTGTCCTTCACCACCGGCCCGGATGGCAAACTCTACCAGCTTCCCGACCAGCAGTTCGCCAACCTTTACTGGTTCCGCTATGACTGGTTCCAGCGCGCCGACCTGCAAAAGCAGTTCAAGGACAAATACGGTTACGATCTTGGCGTGCCGGTTAACTGGTCAGCCTATCAGGACATCGCCGAATTCTTTACCAATGATGTTAAGGAAATCGACGGTCACAAGGTCTATGGCCATATGGATTATGGTAAAAAAGACCCGTCCCTTGGCTGGCGCTTTACCGATGCGTGGTTGTCCATGGCTGGCGAAGGCGACAAGGGCCTGCCCAACGGCCTTCCGGTCGATGAATGGGGTATTCGTGTTGATGGTTGCGCACCGGTTGGCGCCAGTGTTACCCGTGGTGGTGCGACCAACAGCCCGGCTTCTGTCTATGCTTTGACCAAATATATCGACTGGCTTAAGGCCTATGCACCGCCCGAAGCTGCGGGCATGACCTTTGGCGAAGCCGGTCCGGTTCCCGCACAAGGCAACATCGCCCAGCAGATTTTCTGGTATACCACCTTTACCGCCGACATGGTGAAGGAAGGCATCCCCGTTGTGGACGAAAATGGTATGCCGAAATGGCGTATGGCCCCCTCGCCGCACGGCCCGTATTGGGAAGAAGGTATGAAACTGGGCTATCAGGATGTGGGTTCCTGGACACTGATGAAGTCCACCCCGCTTGAACGCCGCAAGGCAGCCTGGCTTTATGCCCAGTTCGTCACCTCAAAATCCGTGTCGCTGAAAAAAACCCTGACCGGCCTGACGCCGATCCGTCAGTCCGATCTTGATACCCAGGCCATGACCGACATCGCCCCGAAATGGGGTGGTCTGGTCGAGTTCTATCGCAGCCCGGCCCGTGTGGCCTGGTCGCCGACCGGGACCAACGTGCCTGACTATCCGAAACTGGCTCAATTGTGGTGGCAGAACGTAGCCGAAGCCGTTACCGGCGAACGGACCCCGCAGGAAGCCATGGACAATCTTGCCAATTCGATGGACCGGGTGATGGAACGTCTTGGTCGTGCCGGTATCGGTGGCGATTGCGCCCCGAAACTGAACGAAGAACGTGACGCCCAGTACTGGTTTGACCAGCCCGGTGCCCCGAAACCGAAAATCGCCAACGAAAAGCCCCAGGGCGAGACCGTCAAATATGACGATCTGATCCAGGCCTGGCGTGAAGGCCGGGCAAACTAACCGCCCGTAACATCTCCAGGGTCAGCCGAGGATGCACCTCATCTTTGGCTGACCCGCCTTGTTTTGTGCATAACAACACCACACCACCACGTCATAAAATTCTGAACTTATAATGCTGCCCCTGTTCTGACAGGCATCATCATCAAGACATCTGGCAAACCAGATGCAATCACACCCCGATTTCGGGGCATGTCGATCACCATGCAAATTTGCACCATGCGGGGACGACAGGGAGGAAACCATGAAGACCACTTCCGATACACGCCGCCCTTCGGGTGGGTCGACAACAAACGTGCCTGCCCGCTCTCCGGTTAAAATTCTACGCGGTGGCCCGCGTCGCGGTCTTCGCATCGGCATTCAGGGGCGGCTTATGGCGTCGTTTGCCATTATCCTTCTTCTGGCCGGTGTTTCCTCTGTCGTATCATGGCTGTCTTTTGGCAATACCCGGCAATTGGTGGGCGAAATTGCCACCGAAAGCCTGCCTTCCATCATCGGGCAAATGGAACTGGCAATGGATGGAACGGCTTTGGCCGCTCAGGCGCCGGTTCTGGCGGCTTCACGCAATGGCGCCGAACTCGCCGCCACCGAAGACCGGCTTGACAGCCTGATTGAAAGTGCGCGCAGCCGCCTTGCTCAAATCGCTAGCAACAGCACAAATGATGCCGCGTTTGATGACCTGAGCGCTCGGCTTGACGACATTGTTGCCCGCCGCAAAACCCTGCAAGAATTGACCGAGGCCCGCCTGGCGTTGGAAAAACAGCGCGGCGATTTAACCCTCGACATGGTCTATGCCTATGCCGACCTGTCAGATTATCTAAGCCCGCTGATTGAAGTCATTGATATTGATGTTTCGCGCGGCATCAGCCGGGTCGCCGGGGGCAATGGCGATGCTGCGGGCCCGTTAAAAGAAACCATTGCCTTTTCGCAATTGCTGGCCGATATCCGCGCCAATGTGAACCTTGCCTTTGGTATGCTGACGGCCGCCATTGCCGTGCCGGAAGGCGACGCAATGGACGAAATTCGCAATAAATGGAACTGGGCCGAACTGCGCATTACCGATGCATTGGCCAAACTGCCCGACAATGACGATGGTACAAAAATTCGCGCTCTCGCCAAATCCTTGCTGGCTTATGGTGGTGGGGAGAACGGTGTTTTCGCCCTGCGCGAAACCGAATGGTCCAACCAGGCGCAAACGCAAAAAACCCTGAACGCTACGCTTGCCAGTTCCGAACAACTTGGCACCAGCATTGCCCAACTTGTTGGAACAAAGCGCACCGAAATCGGCGCAAAAGCCGACAATACCCTGCAACAGGTCGCCCGCGACCAGCAAATTATTGCCATCATCGGCGGTGCGGTGCTGGTTGTTTCGTTGCTGGTTCTGGTATTTTATGTGCGCGGCAATCTGATCAAACGTCTGTTGCGGGTCATTGCGGGTTTACGCAAAGTCGCCAATGGCGACCTTGATATCGAAGTTACCGATAACGGCCGCGATGAAATTGGCATCATGGCCGAAATTCTGCGGCAGTTCCGCACAACCGCGATTGCAGCCCGCGACGCCGAAGGCCAGCTCACCCGTGAACGCGAAATTGCCGAGGCCGACCGGCGTACCGCGATGCTGGCGCTGGCCGACGCGTTCGAAGCCTCGATCTCCACCGTTGCCCGCCACGTTTCCGACGAAGCCGAAAATATCCAGGCAACATCAAACCATGTGCGCGACCGTGCCGAAATTGCATCGGGAAATGCCACCGGGGTTGCCGGGGCATCCGAAGAAATTTCCATCAACATGGCTTCGGTTTCACACGCAACCCAGGCCCTGTCGGACCGCGTTCGCGACACCGGAGAACGGGCGCGCCAATCGTTAAATGCGGCGCAAAATGCCGTTGATGCGGCAATCAAAACTAACGAAACCATGCGCGAACTGGAAACAGGTGCCAACGAAATTGGTGAAATTCTCAGCCTGATCCAGGACATCGCCGCCCAAACCAACCTACTTGCACTCAACGCTACCATCGAGGCCGCCCGTGCTGGCGATGCTGGCAAGGGTTTTGCCGTTGTCGCAAGCGAGGTAAAAAATCTTGCCAATCAAACCGGCATTGCAACCGACCGCATTGCAAGGCGCGTTACCGGTATTCAAACGACAACCGGCGTTGCGGTTCAGGCCATTGCCACCATCGGACAAAGCATTTCCGGCATTCATGATACTGTCAACGAAATGTCGCAGGCCGTTGGTGAACAACAAAATTTTGTCACAGAAATCGCCTCGAACGTGGAACAATCCGCCGTTGCCGCGCAAGAAATGAACAGCACAATTTCCCAGGTCAGTTCATCGGCCGACGAGAACCTTTCCGCGATGGAGGACCTGCAACAGGCCACCAATCGCTTGCGCCATCAATCCGATGATCTATCTGCAAGGGTGCGCGAATTTTTAAATTCTATCCGCAACGACCACAGCGCAAATGCTAAAACATCACCAAACTCCGCATTATGAAACCGCCAACCTTTGTAACAATGCATGTTAGAATGCCGACAATGCACTCCAATTTGACTAAACAGGCAGGACATACCATGACACGCCCTTTCACACCGCCCTTTCGCAAAACTTTTGTCGCGGTGGCGTTTATCGTGGCCTTTCCCGGCATTGCCGCTGCGGCATCCTCGCTGGATGATGGGGTAAATGCCTATCGTCGGGGCGATTTTGAAAAATCGGCCAGCGTCTTGACCCCGCTTGCCACACAAGGCAACCCAACCGCGCAATATTTGCTATCCTGCCAAATGATCAATGGCATCGGCATCCCTGCCGATCAGGATGCGGGCTGGCAAATGCTGGACCATGCAGCGCAGGCAGGCAACCCCGATGCCAAAATATTACAGGCCCGCCGCCTTGAAGCAATTCAAGGCTCCCGTCAGGATATTTACACGCTTTATGAAAGTGCCGCCCGTCAAGGCAGTGCCCAGGCTTCGATGTGGCTGGCCCTTGATGATTTACAAAACGACCGCAAAGACGACGCCCGCCAACAACTGGATAACGCCTGGGCCGCAGGCGACCCGCGCGCTGCCACCATGATCGCAACCCGTTTCACCACCGACCCTGTGGAACGTCAAAAATGGCTTAATCAGGCCGCCGAACATGGCGAATTGCACGCCGCGGCCTATCTGGCACAGGATTACGAAAAATCAGACGACCGCGTCAAAGCCGTTGGCTGGTGTGCTGTTGCATCAGGCTTGCCCGGCCATAATGCCAATGTCGACTGGAAAAAAATTGGCGACGCAATTACCAAAAATTGTGCCCGTCTTGATGCCGATATGGAACCCGCCGCCCGCGCTGCCAACCGCGAAAAAGTCGATACATTCCTGCATAATTTCTTCGCCAATTATCAACCGTGGAAACCGTGGCGACCCTGTGTGGTCAAATCCGAATAATCACACCGGCTTTGCACCGATACCCCTTACCGTTGCAAATACGCGGCCCGGCATATATCCATCACCGTGTCGCGCAACCATTTATGCGCCGGGTCGGCATCTCTGCGCGGATGCCACATTGCCGATATCTTGAAGTCAGGTGTGGCAACCGGCAGATCAAAACTGGCAAGGCCCGACATCGCATCATGATCCGGGGTTTGATGATTGCCAACGCAAGATTGCGGCACCAGCGCCACCAGATCCGACTGCCGCGCAATCCGCATCGCATCGGGAAAACCAGGGACAACAACCTTTATCAACCGCTCCAGCCCCAGTGCGTGCAAAGCCGCGTCAATCGGCCCCACCGTATTGCCATCTTTTGATACGGCAATATGATGACATGCCGCATAGGTTTCCGGGCGGATCACGTCGCCCGCCGCCAACAGCCAATGCCCCGTTCGTACAAGCCCGACCAAACGATCATTAAACAAAAACCGGGTGCGAATTTCGGGTGCGGTTGTGCCGATCACTCCTATTTCAAGATCAATCACCCCGTCACGCAAGGGACCTGCATCCTTGTCGGGTTTGGGGGCAAAACGCAGGCACACACCTGGTGCGGTCTTGCTCACCGCAGCCACAACTACGGCTGAAAGAAACGCCATAAAGGCTTCGCTGACCCGTATCGTAAATGTCAGGTCAAGCGCATCGACATCGAGTTTGTTCATCTGCGGGCGCAACACGGCCTGCGCATCACGTGTCAGAATATGAACATGTTCACGCAATTCCTCGGCGCGCGGTGTCGGCACCATTCCCCGTCCCGCCCGCACCAGTATCGGGTCGCCGGTTGCGGCGCGCAACCGCGCAAGGGTGCGGCTCATTGCCGATATGCTCAGGCCAAGGCGCTGTGCCGCCGCCGTCACACTGCCTTCGGCCAGCAACACATCCAGTGCAACAAGAAGGTTCAAGTCAATATCAACATTCTTCATGCCCGCAGCCTATCTCATTCGCTACGCCTGACATAGCGTTTGATGCAACTATAATGTGATTTTGCTGCGTCTGGTGCCCATTATGGAATGATCTATATTTGCGTTAAACCTGACCCGAAAAGGACACCGACCCATGCCTGACACCCCCCCAAACACTCCTGTTCAAACAATTCTTCTCATTGGTGCCTCACGTGGCCTTGGCCATGCGATGGCGGCAGAATTTCTGAAAAAAGGCTGGAACGTCGTGGGCACAGTCCGTGACGGCAGCGGTCAGACCTTGCTGCACGATCTGCAATCGCACTATCAAAACCGGCTTGAAATCGAAATTCTCGATATTTGCAAACCCGACCAGCTTACCGCTTTGCATCAGCGCCTGTCAGATCGAAAATTCGACATTCTGTTTGTGAATGCTGGCACCGCCAACCCGGACCCCAACCAGACAATTGGCGAAATATCGACCAAAGACTTCACCGACCTCATGATCACCAATGCCCTAAGCCCGATGCGGGTGATTGAAAAACTGAAAGCCTGTGTCACCCCCACTGGCACCATCGGGGTTATGTCGTCGGGGCAAGGCAGCATCAGCAACAATGAAACCGGCCTGCGCGAGCTTTATCGCGGCACCAAGGCCGCACTTAATATGTTCATGCGCAGCTTTGCGGCGCGCGAAACCGCTAACGTCGATCCGTCGCGTGCCTTGGTCACTATGGCACCGGGCTGGGTCCGCACCGATCTTGGCGGGCCGGAAGGCCGCCTTTCGATTGACGAAAGCATCCCCTGCCTTGTCAAGGTTCTGCTGGAAAAACACGGTAAACCGGGGCTGGAATATCTTGATTATCTGGGGCGCACAGTTCCCTGGTGAACCATACCTTACAACCGGGCCAAAATGTCGGCAGTCACCGGCATTTTGACCAAGGTGCGCTCAATCCGGTGGCGCCATTTGGGGCCACGATCCTGCGCGTCCTCAAACGCTTCCTTTAAATCAAACGGCCGGTCCTGTGCCAGAACCTCAATCAGCAAGGCTGCCTGTCGCTGGTCCTTACGTTGTTTTAAGGCGGCCTCACTGCCATGGCGTCGGTCAGCGACGATCAGCTTGTGAATGGCAAACCGTTCCGGTCGCGGCACATTCACCAACAGGCCATTACGATACAAAACCGCCGACTTGATCGGATCGGCAATCAAATAATTCAAATGATGCAAGGACAACGCACTAACGCCAAGGGCCGGAAGGTTTTTAACCGTTTCGCGCTCGTCAAAGGACGGGCTTAAAAATTCAACCAGCGATCCATCCTGTTTTTGTTTCCAGCGCCAGAATGTGCGGCCTTCCTGCGCGGGTACTGCTTCAAATTTCAAATCGGCAAAAACCGCTGCCAGATCTTGATCAACATGGTCGCCAATCGCCAGCGACAACCGTTCGAAACTGGCAATATCAACATCCATGGTCATCGCCACATCATCCGCGCCTAACCGAATGCCCAATTCGCCCTCGTACAGGCGAAAGGCATTGGTGCCAACCAAAACACCCCCAAGGCGAAAAACCCCAACCCGCACCATCGCCGCCAGCAGGCTTCCCGTACCCCGATCCACCGGCAACAGGCCTTCGGCACGCAAAATGCGTAATAATCGCCCGCACTGTTTTTCACGGTTTTTCTGGTCGGCCTTGATCGCGGCAATCCGCGCAATACGTTCGCGAATATCGTCATTATTGGGGCCAATAAACCGCGCAATGGTATCTGTCCCCAGCCGATAGCGGTCATACCAGTATTCCCGGCCATTCAGAATGCGCAATTCCGGCGTGCCGCGCACATCCAAAACCTGCGCGTCTTTTAACAATCGCAACAGGTCACTATAGGTCGCAACCGCTGTCGCGCTTAAATTATGGTAAGTTCCAGCCATACCGCACCATACTGCACAAATTATTTGATGTGCAGTATGGTATCAGAAAAAGAAAATACTGCACAAATTATTTTATGTGCAGTACCTGCCGGGTTCCCGATAAATCTGTCAGTCTTGCGGTGTTAAAACAATCTCGTAAACAACGGATAAATCATTCCCTTTTATCACCATTGGCAGGGATTCTTCATCGCTGATCAGGGCGTCATAGGCTTCCATAACGTAATTACCACTCTCACTGCACGCGATGGTAACCGGGCTTTGACATAATAGTATGCGAATGCCGCTGGCAACCGTTTCAAGCTGGCATTTACCGGAAAATTCATGCCGGATCACACTATGATCGCATGTGCCGCGCCGGGTCATCACGTTTAAATCGGTAATCGCACCGTCCAGCAAAATCGCCGATGTCGGCACGTCGGCCGGGAACGCAAAGGGTGGTGTTGCCGGGGTCAGGGCAACCGGCCCGTCATCCCCGATGGTTAGCATCATGCCCGCCCCTTGCAAAATCGACAAGGTTCGGTCAATGCCGGAAAAGCTGGAAAAGGGTCCGTTTGCGGCAACAGTCGCCATACTGATCCGCCAGACAAAATCCTCCAGCCCGGCACTGGCGGGGAAAACGGCGATTTCCACCGTTTCCCCGCCACCGTTTTTCCACGGCATGCGGCGATAATCCTGTGCCTGTAAAATACGACTGGCAGAATGATCGGCCATCCCTAATTCCCCAAAATACCAGGCAGGCGCAGGCCATGTTCGCGCGCACAATCAATGGCAATGTCATAACCCGCATCGGCATGGCGCATCACCCCCGTTGCCGGGTCATTCCACAAAACACGTTCAAGGCGTCGCGCGGCATCTTCGCTGCCATCGGCACAAATCACCATGCCCGCATGCTGCGAAAAGCCCATGCCAACCCCGCCGCCATGATGCAAACTCACCCAGGTTGCACCCGACGCGGTATTGAGCAACGCGTTTAATAACGGCCAATCCGAAACCGCGTCCGATCCATCCTGCATCGCTTCGGTTTCGCGGTTTGGTGAGGCGACCGAACCACTATCAAGGTGGTCACGGCCAATCACAATCGGGGCTTTCAGTTCGCCCGAAGCCACCATTTCATTGAACGCCAGCGCCAGCCGATGACGATCCCCCAACCCGACCCAGCAAATACGCGCGGGCAAACCCTGAAACGAAATACGTTCACGCGCCATATCCAGCCAGTTATGCAAATGGTGGTTATCGGGTAAAATTTCTTTCACCTTGGCGTCGGTTTTATAAATGTCTTCCGGGTCGCCCGACAGGGCCACCCAACGAAACGGGCCAATACCCCGGCAAAATAAAGGACGAATACAGGCCGGGACAAACCCCGGAAAATCAAAGGCATTTTCAAGGCCTTCTTCCTTGGCCATCTGGCGAATATTATTGCCGTAATCGATGGTCGGAATGCCCTGCTCATGAAACTTCAGCATCGCTTCGACATGCACCCGCATTGATGCACGGGCTGCTTTTTCAACTGCCTTGGGGTCGCTTTCGCGTTTGGCTTTCCATTCGCCCATGGTCCATCCCTTGGGCAAATATCCGTTTATCGGGTCATGGGCCGATGTCTGGTCGGTCACCAAATCGGGCTTCTCCCCCCGGCGCACCAGTTCGGGCAATATATCCGCCGCATTGCCCAGCAACCCGACCGATTTTGCTTCACCGGCCTTGGTCCAGCGCGTGATCATCTCAAGGGCTTCATCAAGGTTGTCGGTTTTGGCATCGACATAGCCGGTGCGCAAACGAAAATCGATGCTATCGGGGTTGCATTCAACCGCCAAACAACAGGCCCCGGCCATCACGGCCGCAAGCGGCTGCGCGCCGCCCATGCCGCCAAGGCCCGCGGTTAAAACCCATTTGCCTTTCAAATCGCCATTGTAATGCTGGCGTCCGACCTCGACAAAGGTTTCATAGGTGCCCTGCACAATGCCCTGGCTGCCAATGTAAATCCATGATCCGGCGGTCATTTGCCCATACATCATCAAACCCTTTTTATCGAGTTCGTTGAAATGGTCCCAATTGGCCCAATGGGGCACGAGGTTTGAATTGGCGATCAACACCCGGGGGGCGTCTTTATGGGTGCGAAAAATCCCCACCGGTTTACCCGACTGCACAAGTAACGTTTCGTCATCTTCCAGCGATTTTAACGACGCAATGATCCGGTCATAATCTTCCCAGGTGCGGGCGGCCCGGCCAATGCCGCCATAAACCACCAGTTCATGCGGGTTTTCGGCAACATCGGGGTGCAAATTGTTCATCAACATGCGCATCGGCGCTTCGGTCAGCCAGGATTTGGCGGTAATTTCACTGCCATGCGGCGCGATAATTTCACGGATATTGTGGCGCGGATTGGTCATGGTTCAATTCCCCTTGGCAAGATCAAAGGCGATCTTTTCAATATTGTGCAAAATCTTTGAAAGGTGGCGGCGCAACGGGGCCGCATGGCTGGCGTCATAGTCAAAGGGTGGCGTTTCGCTTGCCAAATGGGATGACTGCGCCAGTTCCATTTGAATGGTGTGAATGTTGTTGGCAATGTCCGAATAATGCCGGGTGGTCCAGCCACCCCGAAACCGGCCATTTAACACCGATGTAAACCCGTCGGCATGTGCGCACACATCCACAACAGCCTGTTCAATGCGCGGGTCGCAGGTGGTGCCGTTATTGGTGCCGATGTTAAAATCAGGCAGCGTGCCCTCAAACAAAAATGAAATATGCGAGCGGATCGAGTGGCAATCATAAAGAACCGCCACACCATGCTGCGCTTTCACCCGGTCAATCTCGGCCTTTAAGGCCTGATGATAAGGCACATGAAACAGCGCATAGCGGCGTTTAATTTCGGCTTCATCGGGTTCTGCGCCGTCGTTCCAAATCGGTTTGCCGTCAAAATCGGTATCTGGCACCAGCCCGGTGGTGTTTTGCCCCGGATACAGGCTTTGCCCCGATGGGTCGCGGTTGGCATCAATGACATAACGATGAAACAGGGCGCGCACCAACGACGTATCTGGCAACAAATCGCCATACATTTTGTGGATATGCCAGTCGGTATCGGCAAGGATCTTGCCATTATCGTTCAGCTTTGCCCAAACATCCTCTGGCACATCGGTGCCGGTATGAGGGAAAGCCAGAATAACCGGTGATGTTCCGGTTTTAACGTCAAAAACACTCATGATGGAATGTCTCCCGCCTCGTTTGCGTGTTTTTCGCCCTTGGCAACAGGGCCTTTTGCAGGCCAGCCATCGTCGGGCTTAAAATTTGCGATCACCTGATTGGAATTGTATCTTTTCCTTGCTTGTTTTTATGTATATACATAACGGAAAGCAAAACAACATATTTCTTGCCGCCCACACAAATCGGGCGCGAAGAGGAGATCAGGGACATGGCAACAGGCACGGCAACGCTGCACGCAAAATCATTATTAGGCGAAAATGGCTGGCTAAAGGATGTCCGTCTGACATTGACGGATGGCACCATCACAAGCCTTGAAGCCGGCTGCAAAGCCCAACCCGGCGATGAATGCCACACGGTTATTGTCCCTGCGATGCCCAACCTGCACAGCCACGCCTTTCAGCGCGCCATGGCTGGCCTTGCCGAAATGCGCGGAACCGGCAGCGACAGCTTTTGGAGCTGGCGCACCAACATGTATCATTTTGCCCTGTCGATGACGCCCGATGATGTCGAGGTCGTCGCCAGCCAGCTTTACATCGAAATGCTCGAAGCCGGATTTTCCCGCGTTGGCGAATTTCATTATCTGCATCACGATAAAGATGGTGCGCCCTTTGCCAATATTGCCGAAATGGCCGACCGTGTTGCCAGTGCCAGCATTGCAACCGGCATTGATCTGACCTTGCTGCCCGTATTTTACGCCCATGCCGGTTTTGGCGGTACCGTCCCTACCGACGGGCAACGCCGTTTCATCAATTCCATCGATCAGTTTGAAAAGCTGATTGCGGCCTGCAACACCACGGCACAAAATCGTGATGGCATGGTCGTTGGTGTCGCTCCGCACAGTCTGCGCGCAGTCACCCCCGATGAATTGGCGGCGGTGTCACTTATGGTTGGCACCAACCCGGTCCATATTCACGTCGCTGAACAACTGCTCGAAGTTAAAGACTGCGTTGCATGGTCCGGTCAGCGCCCGGTTGAATGGCTTTTGGACCATGCCGATCTGTCCCCGCAATGGTGCCTGATCCACGCCACCCATATGACCGATGACGAAACCATTCGCATGGCGCAAACCGGTGCCATTGCCGGGCTGTGCCCGATCACCGAAGGCAATCTTGGCGATGGCACTTTTCCTGCTGCGCCCTTTTTATCAAATGGCGGCAAATTTGGCATCGGGTCTGATTCAAATGTGCAGATCAGCATCCCGTCCGAGTTGCGCCAGCTGGAATATTCCCAGCGCCTGCATCACAATTCGCGCAATGCCATCGCCAATATATCGTCCTCAACCGGGCGCACCCTGTTTGATCATGCCCTTGCGGGCGGGGCCACAGCACTGGCAACCGATAGCGGGCTGGCCGCCGGGAAACCGGCCAATTTCATCGCCCTTGACACGCGCGAAGCATCCTATCTGGCCGAGGATCATATTCTGGATGCCTGGATTTTTGCCGAAACCGTCAAGATTGGCGATGTTTGGGTGCGCGCAAAAAAGGTCGTAAAGGATGGTCGTCATATCGCCCGCGACCAGATTGCACCCCGTTTTCAAAAAACAATGCAAAACCTGCTTTCGCAATAAAAGGAAGATCGGTTTTTACGAGTTTGTTTTCCCTTGCCCTTTGCGATCAGCTAAAAGAACCGCACAGGCACACCAACCGGGACTGAAGCGTTACCCATGCGGGCAAAAAAAACACCCACCCTGCATCAGCAGATCATAAACGACATTGAGGGAAGTATTCTTTCCGGGCAGTGGCCGCCGGGCCATCGCATTGCCAATGAGTTGGATCTGGCCCAGCAATATGGCTGTTCACGCATGACGGTGAACAAGGCCTTAAGCCAGCTTGCCAAAGCCAGTTTGATCGAGCGACGCAAAAAGTCCGGCAGTTTTGTTACCCAGCCGCAGGCGCAATCGGCTGTCCTTGAAATTCACGACATCAAATCCGAGGTCCAGTCGCTGGGCCTGCCCTATGACTATCACCGTACCAGCCGCGAACAGCACCTGAGCACCGCAGCCGACATGAAAAATCTGGACCTGTCTGAAACCGGTAATGTCATTAAAGTGATCGGCAAACACTATGCCGGGCCACGGGTGTTCTGCCTGGAAGAACGCCTGATCAACCTTGCCGTCGTCCCCGATGCCGCCAATGAAGAGTTTATCGAGGCTGCCCCCGGCCCGTGGTTAACCGGGCATATCCCCTGGACCACAGCCGAACATCTGATCAAATCAGTCGGGGCCGACGATCATTATGGCGACGCCCTTGGGGTGAAAACAGGCACGTCCTGCCTTGTCATCGAGCGCCGAACCTGGAGCCATAACGGCCCCGTCACCCATGTGCGTCTGACCTATCCCGGGGATCGGCATGTGCTTGTCGCACGCTTCACCCCAACCGATCCCACCGGAAAATCATCGGATTTTTAGTTCCATATACAACTAAACGCCAATTTTGACCAAATATTAGCCTGGGGTTGTTTTTCCCTGCCGACTTTCAAGCCGATACCGCGTGCCGGGGTAAATAAGGCGGGCCGCAGAAACAATCCCGTTGGCCGACCATGTGCGCCGACGGATCATTAAACAGGGCTCGTTATGCAAAATAACCAGCAATTTTGCCTCCCATGGCTGAGCCAAAACCGACTCAACCACATGCTCCGATCCGGTCAACGGGGCCACCTGTGACAAATACACATTTGGCGTGATCACGGAAAAATCCTGCGATAAATAATCGGGCACCAAATCCGGGTTCACAAAGCGATCCTCGATCTGAACCGGAACGTCATTTTCATGATGCACAATCAGGGAATGCAACACCGGCGCCCCTATCGCAATATCAAGCGCATCGGCCACATCGGGCGATGCCGCCTGGTCGGCCAAAACCACGACCGATGCCGCATGAATATGGCCGCGCTCTGCGATTTCTTCGGCAATATTGCGTACTTCAAACAGGGCGGAATAACCCTTTTTCTGGGCGACAAAAGACCCCACCCCTTGCACCCGGACCAGTTCACCCTCGTGCGCCAGTTCACGCAACGCCCGGTTGGCGGTCATCTTGCTAATACCCAGTTCGGACACCAGTTCGTTTTCTGATGGGATACGATGATTGGGCGGCCATTCCCCGCGATGGATTCGGTCCAGAATCATCTGTTTGACCTCCAGATAAAGGGGGCCAGCCCCCTCCCGTTCCTCGCGCAATGTCTCGCCTGCAAACAATGACGTTGGCTTTTTTTGCCGGGTTGGCCGCTGAGCGTTGATTTTGGTCATTTTCACCCGTTCCTGCGTCGTTTTTGCACTGCACATATAATACACTTTTTATTTGATGCGCGTAAAAAAGTGTCATATGTTACCTATACAACTACTAACGAAAATGTTCCATCCCTTCTCCTGACGCAGACAAGCCGACATAAAAAATATATCAGGGTGTGGTGGAATTTATCAGGGTCAATTCGCTTCAGTCGTTCGCAGGAGATTTCTCTATGATGTTTAAGAAAGTTCTTATGGCAGCCGCTGCCCTTTGCGCGGTTGCCAGTGTTACGCCATCACAGGCAAAAGAATGGAAAAAAGTGACGATCACGCTGGAAGGGGCCTATGCGCCCTGGAACAGCACCAACCCCGACGGGTCGCTGGGCGGCTTTGAACCCGAACTGGCCGATTATCTGTGCGACCACATGAAAGTGGAATGCACCCTGGTCGCGTCGGACTGGGACAGCATGATTACCAGCCTTAATGCCGGTAAATTTGATGTGGTCATGGATGCTCTGTCGATTACGCCGGAGCGTGAAAAAGTCATCGCGTTTTCGATCCCCTATGCCAACACCCATGCCGCCTTTGCCGCCCCGGTCGAAAGCGAATATGCCAAGGCCATTGGCACCGGAGACATCGTAAAAATGGCGCCAGATTATTCCGGCGGCAAAGAACAGATCGAGGAAATGCGCAAAGCATTCAAGGGGGCCACCATCGGCATTCAGGCGGCAACGGTTTACGCCAAATTCATCTATGACAATTTCAAGGATGTCGCCACCATCCGCGAATATAAAACCGGCGCAGAACGCGATCTTGACCTGCAAACCGGCCGTATCGACCTTGGCTTTGATGACACCACCAATCTGTTGGCGTCGTTTAAAACCGCCGAAGAAGAAATGGCCATCACCGGGCCGGAAATTGCCGGCAATGTCTTTGGCACCGGCGAAGGCCTTGGTCTGCGCAAAGAAGACACCGACCTTAAAGCCATGTTTGACGATGCCATCAAAGCAGCCCTTGCCGATGGCACTGTGAAGAAACTGTCGATGAAATGGTTTGAAACGGACGTCAGCCCAGAATAATCGCGAAATACCCTAAGGCAGAAAGCGCGGTTTCACCGTTGCGCTAAAACTGTGCTTTCTGCCATCTTTCCTGCGCCGCTACTGTCGTGGCTTGTTTCATGCGTACAGTAAAGATCCCAAGCCGTCCTGGAACACGAAGGCCTGGCACATGGACATAATTAATCTACTCGGGTTTGGCACCAAAGGCTGGGGCGCACTTATCCTAACCGGTATGGCACTTACGCTTTGTGTCACTTTGGCATCCCTTGCCATCGGGGCGCTTATTGGTGCGATTGTTGCGACCGCCAAATTGTCCGATCGCTGGTGGTCCCGCGTGCTCGGCACGGCCTATACCACCGTTTTTCGCGGCGTCCCGGAACTGCTGATTATTTATCTGGTCTATTTTGGCGGCTCCACGGCGGTTACCGCCATTGGTCAGGCCATGGGCATCGAAGGGTTTCTTGGGATGCCGTCCTTTTTGGCCGGTGCGCTTGCCGTTGGCCTTATTTCAGGGGCCTATCAGGCCGAGGTGTATCGCGGTGCCTATCGCGCGATCCCCAAAGGCGAGATCGAGGCGGCGGCTTCCATTGGCATGCCGCCCATGCGCTGCCTGCGGCGTATCATCCTGCCGCAAATCCTGCGTTTTGCCATCCCGGGGCTGAACAATGTCTGGCAGTTATCACTTAAGGATTCCGCCCTTATTTCCGTTACCGGTCTGGCCGAACTGATGCGCACCACCCAGGTCGCGGCGGGGTCCACCCGGCAATATTTCCTGTTCTATATTGTCGGCGGCCTGCTTTATCTGGTGCTGACCAGCTTTTCCGAACGGGTGTTTAATTCCGCCGAACGCCGCAGCAACAAATCCATGCCGCGCGGCATGGGCCAGGTTTAGGGGCCGATCATGGATTTTCCATTTCTTCTTTCCACGATGAAGGCCCTGTTGGCCGCGACCCCCACCACACTGGGGCTGTTTTCGCTGTCAATTTTCTTTGGCGGTTTGCTGGCCTTGTTGATCGTCACCATGCGGGTTAGCAACAATATCGCCGCCCGCACATTTGCCAAGGGCTATATCTTTGTCTTTCGCGGCTCCCCGCTTTTGATCCAGATGTTTCTGGTGTTTTACGGCCTCGGCCAGTTTGGCGTCATACGTCACAGCTTTGTCTGGCCTGCCCTTCGCGAACCTTTTGTTTGTGCAGTTTTATCGCTGGCCCTTTGCACCGGTGGTTATTCCGCCGAAATTTTTCGCAGTGGTCTGCGCGCGGTTCCCCCGGGCGAAGTTGAAGCTGCGCGGGCGGCGGGTATGTCGGGCTTTTTGCTGTTACGCCGCATCATCGCCCCCATTGCCTTTCGCCATGCCCTGCCCGCCTATTCTACCGAAATCGTGTTGATGGTGAAATCAACCGCGCTGGCAAGTTTGGTTACGGTGTGGGAAATCACCGGTGTCGCCCAGCGGCTTATTTCGCAAACCTATCGCACCATGGAAGTTTTCATGTGTGCCGCCGCCCTCTATCTGGTGCTTAATTTCCTGATTTTACAGGTTCTGGCGCTGATCGAACACCGGTTAAACCGCCATAACCGCCGCCCGGCAGAACGTAAACCCTCCGTCATGTCGGCATTCTTTGGTGCGCGCCCCTAGCTGCGGCCTGCATTTATATTTCACATTCGGCCATTCTTTTAAAAGGATCGTCCCATGTCCGCCATTCCCAGGCTATCCGTTCGCAATATCCGCAAACGTTTTGGTGCCCACGAAGTATTGCGCGGTATCTCGCTTGATGCCCATGACGGCGATGTTATCAGTGTGCTGGGTGCCAGCGGATCGGGAAAATCGACCTTCCTGCGCTGCATCAACCTGCTTGAAACCGCCGACGAAGGCGACATCGTGGTCAATGGCGAAGAAATTGCCATGAAAACCACGCCGCGCGGTCGCGGTGCCGCCAGCCGCAAACAATTGGACCGTATCCGCAGCGATCTTGGCATGGTGTTTCAATCGTTTAATTTATGGTCGCACCTGACCATTCTTGAAAACATCATCGAAGGCCCGGTTCATGTGCAAAAACGCCCCCGTGTCGATTGCGTGGCCGAGGCCGAAGCCCTGTTGGAAAAGGTCGGCATTGCCGATCGCAAGGATTATTACCCGGCCCATCTGTCGGGCGGGCAAAAGCAACGTGCCGCGATTGCGCGTTCCCTTGCCATGAAACCCAAAGTCATTTTGTTTGACGAACCGACATCGGCCCTGGACCCGGAACTGGTTGGCGAAGTGCTCCATGTCATGCGCGATCTGGCGGCTGAAAAAATGACGATGCTGGTCGTCACCCACGAAATGGGCTTTGCCCGCAATGTATCGAACCGCGTTATTTTCATGCGCGATGGCCAGATCGATTGCGACGGCACCCCGCAAGACATGTTTGGCGGCAAAGGCTCGCCTTATTTTCAGCAATTCATCCGCCATATGGAAACCGAACATGACGCCGCATAATATTGTGCTTGATAACAGCCTGACCTGGCGCGAAATTTCGGCCATCGCACAAGGTGCAGCGCTTGAAATTGCCCCTGCCGCCACCGACCGTATCGCCAAAGGCCGCCTGATTGTCGATGCCCTGGTCAGCCGGGGTGTGCGTGCCTATGGCATTACAACAGGTGTGGGCGCGCTGGCCGATACCGTGGTGGACAAAACTGCACAAGCCCGGCTTTCGCGCAACATCATCCTTAGCCACGCGTGCGGCACCGGGCCATTATTATCCGCCCCGGCGGTGCGCGCCATCATTGCCGCACAAATCAACAATTTTGCCCATGGCTATTCCGGCATCAGCCCCGCCACCGTTCGCGCCCTTCAGGCCTTGCTGAAGCATAATTGTATTCCTGCGGTTCCGTCCAAGGGTTCTGCCGGGTATCTGGTTCATATGGCCCATATCGCGCTGGTTCTTATCGGCCAGGGCCGTGCCACGATAAATGGCGAAATGTTACCGGGTGCCGACGCACTGGCAAAAATCGGCGTGACCCCGCTTGTGTTGCAAGCCAAGGAAGGCCTAAGTCTGGTTAATGGCACGTCCTGTTCAGCGGGGTTGGGGTCGTTTGCGCTGGCACGCGCCTATCGGCTGGCCGATTGGGCCGATGCGGTTGCCGCCATCACACTGGAATCATCGGGCGCGCAAATGGCGGCCTTCGATGAAAATATCCTCGCCCTTCGTAAATCAACCGGCATCCAGCAGGTTGGCAAAACCCTGCGTGACCGGCTGGCCGACAGCCGCCGGATCAAGCTTGCCGTTGGTAAACGCACCCAGGATGCGCTCAGTTTGCGCGCCACCCCGCACGCCCATGGCGCGGTCCGCGATGTTTTTGCCAATACCGCCCAAATCGTTAATCAGGAACTGGCATCTGTCACCGACAACCCGATTGTTCACGGCACCCCTGACGACCCCGAAGTCGCCTCCGAGGCCCACGCCGTCGCCCCGGCACTGGCCCTCGCCCTTGACGGCCTCGCCATTGCCGTTTGCCAGCTTTCCATGGTGTCCGAACGCCGGTTGGATCGGCTGGTAAACCCGCTGGTCAGCGGCCTTCCGGCATTTCTGACCAACGATCCCGGTGTCGGCTCCGGTCTTATGATTGCGCAATATACCGCCGCTGCCCTTGCCGCCGAAAACCGCCGTTTGGGCGCGCCCGCCAGCCTGGATGGCGGCATTACATCGGCCCTTCAGGAAGATTACCTGGCCCACCCCACGGCGGCGGCCAACAAATTGCTTTTGGTGCTTGATAATACCGAACAGGTTCTGGCAATTGAATTGCTTGCTGCCGTTCAGGCCGCCGATCTGGTTGGGGCGGATGACAGCGACAGTGCCGCAATGCGTGCACCTGGCACCAACGTTATCTATCAACAAGTCCGCGATCTGTTGCCTGTCTATCGCGACGATCATGCCCTTGGCGACGACCTTGAAACCCTGCGCCATCTGATCGCCACCACCGAACCCGCCCCCATACCGGCCCCCTGAAAGACCATTTTTCAGCAAGCGGCTATTGCCTTTTACCGCCGGTATTGTATGCCAATGGCAAATCATAAACCGTCAGATAACAAGGATTTCCGTCATGTCGAACCCGTATGATGTTGCCGTTATCGGCCTTGGTGCGATGGGAAGTGCCGCTGTGTCCTTTTTGGCCGCACGCGGGGTCCGGGTTATCGGCTTTGAAGCCGCCAGCCCCGCCCATGGCCTTGGCTCCTCGCACGGCGACAGCCGCCTGATCCGGCTGGGATATTTCGAAGACCCCAGCTATGTGCCGCTTTTGCACCGCGCCTATGAAAACTGGCGCAGCCTTGAAACCCGCCTGCGCGACCGTATTTTAAACATCACGGGCGTTTTGCAAATCGGCAAACCCGACAGCAAAATCATCACCGGTACGCGCGCCTCTTGCAACATGCACAATTTATCCTGCGATGAACTTAGCGCGGCTCAAATGCGTAAACGATTTCCGGTTTTCGGGCTGGAAGACGATGAAATTGCTTTACTTGACCCACAAGGTGGCTGGTTAAAACCCGAAGCCGCCATCTGGGGTTATCTGCGCATGGCCGCTGCCGATGGTGCTGCCTTGCACATGGGCACAAAGGTTGATCAGATCGACCCGGATGATAATGGCGTTAACATTGTTGCGGGCGAGCATACCTTTCGTGCCGGCAAGGTCATTGTTGCCACCGGGTCGTGGATCTCGCAACTGATTCCAGCCTTGCAAAACATCGCCAATCCAATCCGTCAGGTGGTGGCGTGGTATCGGCCGGCCAACGGTTTTGCCACCGACCCGGTCCGTATGCCTGCATTCTTACGCGATGAAGGCAAAAACGGTTCGTTCTTCGGCTTTCCCGAAATCGGTCCGGATGGTGTAAAAATTGGCCGCCATGCCCATTTCATGGAAAGCATCAATCCCGATACCCCGAACCCTGCCGTCAATAACGCCGACCGTGCCCTTCTTGACACCTTTGCCGCCAAAAGCCTGCCCGGTATGGACGGACGTCGGGTAAACGAAACCACCTGCCGCTACACCATGCTCCCCGGCGAAGACTTCCTTTTGGACCATTTGCCGGGTGAAAACCGGGTAATCGTTGCCTCCCCCTGCTCGGGTCATGGCTTTAAATTCACCAGCGTCATCGGCGAAATTCTGGCAGACCTCGCGACCCAAGGCGGCACCGACCTGCCGATTGCGGCCTTCACCTTTGAGCGCCTGATGAAAGCCGCCAACAGCGCTGCTTGAACAAGTCGGCAATGCCGCATTTAAAATGTAAATATAACGGCAAATGCGCGCATCCCGGCATCAAACAGCAAAATCCGCAGCGCTGGCTACTTTCCTGATAACTGTGGTACGTGGCATGGCCATTCAGGCCCTGAGCATCTGGCCCTCGACATAACGGCTGTCAATTTCGCGTTAAAAATTTCCGCATAATGTTCCAATCACATCCCGGAACCAGCAATGTGCCGGGTGGGCATCGGTGCGGCGATGCCAAAGCAACTGATAGGATATGCTCGGCAATTCAAACGGTGGCTTAAAAACAGTGAGTTGGCCGGAAAATCCGCTTTCGCGCACAATACCGCTTAAAACGGTTGCCAGCATATCACTTTGCGCCACCAGCGATGGCACTGCATATGTATAACCCACAGTAACCCCAAGACGGCGTTTAAGCCCCTCTTTGGCAAGGGCCGCATCCACAAGACCGCGATCCTCGGCCTCGGGTGAAAACAGCACATGGCGACCTTCTGCATAGTCGCGTGTGGATTGGGCAAACCGTGAAACATCGGTTCCCTTGCGGGCAATGCCAACAAATTCCTCGGTCCATAAATGGCGCGATAAAATGCGCGCTTCGCTGCCCGGCGACACGCCAATTGCCAAATCAGCCTGCCCTTCATCGAGCATACGAATGGCTTCCTGGCGATTACGCAAAGCCCGAATACGCAAATCTACGCCAGGTGCGACGGCACGTAATGCCTTTTCCAGTGGCACCAGCAACACCTGCGTTGGATGCTCCGCCAATGCCAGCGAAAATACCTGTTGCGACAAGGCAGGTTCAAATTCGGTTTGCAAGGACAAGGCACCATCCACCGTTGCCAGTATGGTGCGAAAGGCCGGTGCCAGGTCCATCGCGCGGGGCGTGGGCATCAACCCTTTTGGTGCCCGAATAAAAAGCTCGTCGCCGGTGATATGACGTAACCGGTTCAGGGCAGCGCTAAGGGCGGGTTGCGTCAGTCCAATCCGCTGGGCGGCCCGTGTCACATGGCGTTCCGCCATCAAGGCATCAAACGCAACAATCAGGTTTAAATCAAATCCCGCGTAATTCATAAAATTGATAATTCCAAATAACTATTATTGATTTCAATTATGATAATTCATTCCCTACCTTCAGGTCATCACAATTTGAACCGGAGCCTGAAATGACCCTTCCAACCGTTCCCTCGTCCCAAGCAATGGCACTTACCAACGGCCAAAAACGCGCCCTGGAAAATCTGTATGCGGCCCTTGCAACCGACGATGTCGATCTTGTTGACCATGCCCTGACCGAAAACTGGGATGACATCCCGCTGGGCCCCGGCCAGCAACCGGGCCGCGACGGCATCAAACCCGTCTTTCGCATGTTTCGAACCGCCTTGCCCGACCTTGTTCTGACCATCGAAAACATCATCGCCGAGGCTGACCGTGCCGCTGTGCGCCTGCGCATGACCGGCACCCATACCGGCCCCCTTATGGGCATTACCCCCACCGGCAAGGCCATTAATATCGTTATTCATGAATTTCACGAATTTACCGGCGACCGTCTGTCGCAGACATGGCACCTCGAAGATTTGCTGGGCATGTTCACCCAAATCGGCACCTGGCCCGACCTCGCAAATGGGGGCGCGTGATGAAAGCCCTTCATATCACAGATTACCTGCCAACCCTCTCAGCCCACCTTGTTACCCTGCCGGACCCGGCACCGGACGATCGCGACATTGTTGTGCAGGTTGCAGCTGCTGCCTTCAACCCGCTTGACGCCAAATTGTCCCAAGGCGTCATGCAGGCCTTTTTCCCGCTTACCTTTCCCTATATTCCCGGCACCGATTTTGCTGGTGAAATTATCGCTATTGGCCGCTCGGTTAAAAATTTCGCCGTTGGTGATGCCGTTTTTGGTCGCACCGATCCGGTTGCTGGCGGGGCGCTGGCCGAAAAGGTCTGTGTCGACCAATCCCAAATCGCCCGTCGTCCATCCGGGCTTTCTGGCGCAACAGCGGCCTGCCTGCCTACCCCGGCTGGCGTTGCCCAACAGGCCCTCAATACGTTAAACGCCGGGCCAAACGCCCCCCTGCTTGTAACAGGCACCGGTGCTGTTGCCCGTGCGGCCATCTTGCTGGCACATCGTCAAAACCCGGGGTCTGTTTTTGTGCTAGGCGACGGCCTGGACCGCGTTGCAAATCTGGGTGCAACCCTGCTATCCCCGACCGATCCCGGCCTTGGCGATATCATGGCAAAAACCGCCCATGTCCTTGATACAACCGGCGGGCATCTGCAAGCTGTGGTCCTCGAACATGTTAAGCCCGGCACTCATATTGCCACCGTCGCCGTTCCGATTGACGAGGCCACAGCAACCGGCAAAGCTGTTAAAACGGCGTTTGTCTTCCTGCAAACAGACGCTGCCATTCTGGCAGACCTGATCAACCTGTCGCGGACCACGCCCCTTGCCGTGCCAAATTTTACAATATTCGATCTGGCCGACAGCGTTTCTGTCTTTAACGATTTCGTAAACGGCACGCTCAAAGGCAAACCGGTTATGGTTGCATCGCCGTCGTAATCTCCACGAAATTAACCTGTAACATCGGCGGATAAACAAACATCGCAGGCCGTCGCGCCACACCGGGCGGCGGCTTTGTAATGTTCGCCGTCCGTGACTTTTCTGGCCATAATATTTTTCATTTGTCAGGCAATTAATGGTTGCCGTTTTCAGATTGGGCAAGAAAATGGTTGAAACCAATGCCATCTGCGACAAGATTGCACGTAACAGGGATACCCCTGTTTACCGCACCTGTCGGCAAAAGCAGGATCACAATTGAAAAGAGCATCACATGAAACGGGTTATCATCGCCATTACCGGGGCATCGGGCGTTATTTATGGCATTCGCGCCCTTCAGTTGCTGCGCGATGTGCCCGATATTGAAACCCACGCCATCATTTCGCCCTCGGCCCTGCGCACCGCGCTTTCCGAAGTGGATATGGACCCCGATGAAATCCGGTCCTATGCCGATGTGGTTTATAATTATCGCGATATTGGCGCAGCGGTGTCATCTGGCTCGTTTCGCACCGCCGGGATGCTGGTGGCCCCCTGTTCGATCAAAACGCTAAGTGGTATCGCCAATTCCTATAACGATGAACTGATCGTGCGGGCCGCCGATGTTTGCCTGAAGGAACGCCGCCGCGTGGTGCTGATGCTGCGCGAAACCCCGCTTCATGCCGGGCACATCAATTTAATGCAACAGGCCACCCAAAACGGTGCCATCATCATGCCGCCGGTTCCGGCCTTTTACAGCCGCCCGCAATCGATTGACGAAATGGTAACCCAAACCACCGGGCGCGCACTGGACCTGCTCGACATTCACCTGCCCGTCGTCAAACGCTGGACCGAAGAAAATGATGATGCTTAAACACCGGCATGTGGCCAACACATCGCGGGCACATCGATATGTACAAAAAAAACATTACCCCCCTTGTGTAACCTGTCACGATAATGCCGTTTCAAGGCCGAACAAAACGAGGCCAACGGCGTAGATTATATCTTCGGCCTGCCCCCACGCCGCCTTGTTGATTGCTGTATTGATTATGGGGTTAATTTGTTTGATACCGCGAATATGTATTCAACCGGCTTGTCTGCGAAAATCCTCGGCGAGATTCTTGACGGTCGCCGCGATCAGGTTCTGGTGACATCCAAGGCCCGGATGCGGATTGGTGATGGCCGCATTGACGAAGCGGTTAGTCGCTATCATTTGATCCGTGAATGTGAAAAGACGCTGCAAAATTTGCGCACCGATCATATCAACATTTATTTTACGATCGTGAAGCCACCTCAGGTTCGGGGATCGCGGCCTGAGGGCTGAGCGCAGGATTGGCAAGCGCACGCATATCATAACCGTTGGGCGTTTGATGCACACGCAGGCCAAATTCCGGCAATATCGCCAGGATATGGTCAAAAATATCGGACTGGATGGCCTCGTATTCCAACCATTTAACCGTATTGGTAAAGGCATAAATTTCAAGCGGCACGCCGTCGGGCCCTGGTTGTAAATGCCGCACCATCAAGGTCATATCCTGGTTGATATTTGGGTGATCACGCAAATAAGCCACAAGATAGGCCCGCAAGGTGCCAAGATTGGTCAATCGCCGCCCATTGACCAGCGACGACAAATCAGCATTACGGGTGCTGTTATATTGTTTGATTTCCTTTATTTTTTCATCCAGATACGGGGCGAGCAACCGTCCGCGATGAAGGCGTTTAAGTTCCTGTTCGCTTAAAAACGCGACACTGGTTGCATCAAGATTAAGGCTGCGTTTAATCCGGCGCCCACCTGACTCACTCATGCCGCGCCAGTTTTTAAATGAATCCGAAATCAGGGCATAAGTCGGAATGGTGGTAATGGTATTGTCCCAGTTGCGCACCTTTACCGTCGTCAAACCGATATCAATAACATCGCCGTCCGCGCCATATTTCGGCATTTCAAGCCAGTCACCTACCGACAACATCCTGTTGGCCGAAAGCTGAATACCCGCGACAAGACCAAGGATCGGATCTTTGAATACCAGCATCAAAACCGCCGTCATGGCCCCCAGGCCACTGAGCAAAATAACCGGCGATTGCCCGATCAGGATCGAAATAATCAGCAATCCGGCAAGAATGGACGCGGCAAGTTTCATTCCCTGACATATTCCGCGCAGCGGCAGAATTCTTGCGATCAGGCTATAGCGCAACATCTCAAGCGTGGTATCAAGCAGGGAAAACAGCGACGTCAGCGCAAAGAAAATAATCCACAATTCTGAAAAGATATGAAGCAGCTCAAGAACAAAGGACCTGTCGCTGAGCCATAAACCGGCCTGAATGTGAACAATGATCCCCTGTACAACCAGCGCCAAACGTCCAAACAGGCCACGCCCGGTAACAATTTTTTGCCAGTTTCGTACATGTGCACCGCCAAGGCTTTCAAGCCAGGGCAAGAACCCGCGATGCAGCACCACATGGATCGCCAGTGAAATTGCAAAGATCAATAACAGAACGCTTAAAACCGCCAACGGTTGGGCGAAACTTCCCAAAGGGGGATAATAGCCAAGCAGCCATCCCGTTAAGCGTTCCTGCATTTAGATCTCCATCCCGTTTGATCTTTTGACCCGTCAATTAACCTGAAACGATTGTGCGGCGCAACCACGCGTATACAGGCATCATCAACCTTTACGGGGAAACGGCTAGCCGGTCACCGGGCGCAATTGTTCGGCCATATCGCGCGACGGCGACAAACCAAACAGACGGCTATATTCGCGGCTAAATTGCGACGGACTGTCATACCCCACCAGAAAACCGGCCATGCCGACATCCTGTTTTTCCACCAACATCAGGCGGCGTGCTTCGCGCAGGCGCAGTTGTTTCTGGTATTGCATCGGTGTCATGGCAGTGATTGTCTTGAAATGGTGATGCAATGACGATGTGCTCATCCCGACATGCTTTGCAAGGTCTTCGATGCGCAAGGATTGTTTATAATTTTCGCGTAACCATGCAACAGCCCCGGCAATACGGTTGGCCGGACTTTGCGCCGTGGCAATTTGCAGTAAGTCGCCGCCAAACGGCCCGCGCAGCAAATGATACAAAATTTCCTGTTCGATCAGACAGGCAAGACCGGCAACATCATCTGGTCGTTCAAGCAGGCGGATCAGGCGCAAAACCGCATCAAGCAATTCATCCGGGATTTTGTGCACAGCAATGCCAAAACCCGGGCTTTTATCGAGATGTCTTTTGTCAAAGGCGATCCGCGTCATAACGGTTTTAAGGGCGTCATGATTAATTGCCAGGCTCAAACCATACATCGGTTTTTCGGGGCTGGCCTGCACAACCCAGGACCGAACCGGCATGTCAAGCGACACCACCAGATAATCACCGGCCCCGTAAGACATTTTTTGTGTGCCGACAATTGCCTGCTTGGACCCCTGAACGATCATGGCAAAACAGGGCCATTGGGCTGTATGAACAGGTTGGGTGGTTTGGGTTTTACGACCAATAAAAAGATTATCGACCGCAGTGGGAATTTGGCCATCTTCATTGATGACCCCTTCAATGATACGGGCAATTTCTGCCAATGGTTCGGGTTGGTTCAAACAGTCCTCCGCCGATCAGGTTAGGCCGCAAGAATGCCCGAGACCGTGCAAAGCACAAAGCAAGAACTAACCTGCTTGCAGGATTGTGCATGGATTCCATAGAATCAGACCAAAGCCACATACCCCTTGAGGCGGCGGCATGCCGCCGCCTTAAGATCGAGGTCAGACCACCTTCCCCGCCTTTTTGGACCGAACAAGGCGCAAAATTATCGGGCCGACCACGACCGCAAAGGTAATGGCAATAATGACCTGGCTGGTGGTGTTCTGCCACAGAGCGGATGGGTCCCCCCGGCCAATGCGCAAGGCAAGACGCAGGTTTTCTTCGGCAAAACTGCCAAGAATAAGGCCCAGCACCACAGGCGGCAGTGGAAAGCGCAATTTATCCATGAAATAGCCAACCAGACCAAAGCCCAGTGTCAGATAAACATCAAACATGCGACCATTGATCGAATAGACCCCGATAAACACCAACGCGATGATAATGGCCCCCAATAAAGGCCGCGGAATGCGCAGAACCTGGGCAAAACTGTTGGTTGCCAGCGACCCGCCAAGGAAAACAAGCAAGATAGCCGCAAACAGAAATTGCCACATAAACCCGAAAACCAGATCGGGATTATCGCGGAACAAAAGCGGCCCGGGTTGCAGACCATGAATTAACAAACCGCCTAGCATAACGGCTGCCACAGACGTACCGGGAATACCCAATGTCAGGGCTGGAATCATCGCCGAGGCGGTATCGGCATTGTTGGCGGTTTCCGCCGCAGCAACGCCTTCAGGTTCGCCTTTGCCCCAATCATCGGGGTTTTTGGAAGCACGGCGGGCTTCGTTATAACTGAGAAAGGCCGCCATCGACCCACCGGCACCGGGCAGAATGCCGACCAGTACCCCGATGAAGCTGGACCGGACCCATGTTTTCCAGAACCGCAACATGCTGGGAAGGGCTTTCCAGATGCTGCCGGTGCCAAGGGTGAAGCGTTTGCCGGTTCCGTCAAAGGAAGGGTCTTCGAGCAGGTCCATGGCAGGCGGCAAGGCATAAAGCCCCACCAGTAAAACGACGATGTTGATACCATCAAGCAGTTCGAGGTGGCCAAATGTCAAACGGTCATAGCCAGTAATGGTATCCGATCCGATCAGCGAAACCGTCACGCCAAAGGCCGCACTGATCAGGCCCTTTAACGGGTCACCGCCAAGCAAAAAGACAATCGATGACAGACCAAATACCGCAACCCAGAATATTTCAGCCGGGCCAAACAGCAATGTCACCTTTGCCAGCGGCGGGGCCAGCAACATCAGCACGATGGCCGAAACAATGCCGCCAATGGCCGATGATACCACGGCAACCTGCAAGGCATAGCCCCCTCGCCCGGACTGCGCCATCGGGTAGCCGTCAAAACTGGTGGCGACGGCGGCCGGCGTACCTGGAATACGCAAAAGAACCGCCGGAATCGCCCCCCCATACATGGCACCATTATAAATACCAGCCATCATGCCAAGTGCCACCAGCGGATCCAGCCCGAATGTAAACGGTATTAACACCGAAATTGCCATGGTCGCACTTAACCCCGGCAATGCGCCGACACAAATACCTGCCAGAACGCCGACCACAACGGCGGCCATATTGGCCCAACCCAGAACACTGGGTAGAGCATCGACCAGATTTCCATACATCCATACTCTCCCGGGTTAGCTGGCGAAAAATTCAGGTGGCAGTTCCTGGTTCATTAGAACCATGAAAATAAGGGCAATACCGCCAACGAAAATGATCGTGGCAATGGCAAGCCCAAGCGGTTTGCGATAGCCAAAACAAAAGGCCACAGCAGGCACCATAATGGTGGTTGAGGTATAAAAGCCCAGTGTCGCCACACCAAATGCATAGGCAGCGATGACAAAAACAACCAGCAAGAAGCGCCGGGGGGCAACAAAAACCGGACCGGCCGATGCGGTTTGGGGGTTAAGAATAGTGCGCGCAATCAGGATGACACCCATCAGCGCCATCGCACACAGCATGGCAACAGGTAAAAGCGCGCTCATCGGGGGCATGTCGCGGGTTTCGGTCAGTAACCAGGCACTACATGCAACTATCACAAGACCGGCAATGTTATCGGCCTGCAAAATACGGGAACCGGCTGGGTTCTTCATATTGCGTGTCTTTCGGTTTGGGGAAAACGGCCCTGGCATCGCGGAGGTATTTACCGGCCAATAGATGGCCTGGTACCGTTTAACGGTATCATCGCGAGAATCCGTTGCCAGATCGGGCAAAGTCACTAACGGTTTTACCGGGTCACCGGATGAGTGACGCCGGAATAAAACGGGGCGCAAAGGCCCCGTTCACGTTCTTATTTCCAGGGGGTCGTTTCCCAAACATGCCTGGCAAATTCAAACTGTTCCTGGTTTAATGCCTTGAAGTCATCCCCGGCAGCCAGACTGACCGGGTTGCCCGAAGCGAGCATTGCCTTGGAAAACTCGGGGTCCTGATAGGCTTTTTTAAAAGCATTGACCAGTTTGGTTTCAACGTCTTTGGGCAGATTGGCCGGTGCTACAAATCCGCGCATCGACCCGCTAACGACCTTGAATCCCTGTTCGGTAAAAGTTGGAACATTCGGCGCCAGATCAGATCGTTCAGGACGTGCAACCCCGACAATATTCAAATCATCGCGAAAACCAAGAACTTCGGAAAGATTGAAAATACCCATGCTAACATGGCCGCCCATAACCGCAGTACGGGCCGGTGCAGAGCCCTTGAACGGCACAATGGTGTATTCGGCTTGTGATTCATTTTGCAGGCGGATCAGGAAAAAATGATCATCGCCGCCAAGGCTGGACATCCCAACGGTGATTGCGCCTGGTTCTTTACGTGCAGCTTCAACCAGTTTGTCCACTGTCGTAATCGGGCTGTCCTTCGCTGTGACAATCACGTTGGGATCATCAACAACATTGGCAAGATAGGTAAAACTATCGGCGGAATAACCGGCCTTGCGATCCAGGGTCCGTGCCATCATGCCAGGCAGATTGTAGGTACCGATGGTGTAGCCATCGGGTTTGGCATTGGCAACTTCGGTAACGCCGATCTGACCGCTGGCACCGGGCATGTTTTTAACCACAACCGTGGCACCATTTCCCAGATAACGTTCCAGAAATGGCGCGACAGTACGGGCCATGACATCGGTACCGCCGCCCGCAGAATAGCCAACGATAATCTCGATTTTCTTTTCCGGATATTCCGCCATCGCCGCCGAGGTAAAGCCAGCCACCAGGCATGCGGACAGGATGAGTGTTTTAAGTTTCATTTGTTTCCTCCCTTTTTTCAGGCATAAGCCTATAACAGCAGTTTTTATTTATGAAAGAGAATTAAAATTCATATTTAGATTAGAAATTCTTACTTATCCTCCATTCTCAGCCAAAGATTTCGGTTTTAGCCGTCCGACCACCAGTGTCATGACAAGCACAACCGGACAGCCGACAAGAAACAGTATGTGCAGTGAAACCGTGCTTGCCAGGACGCCCATAACCATCGCCCCAAGTGCCGGAACACCGCGAAAAATCATGGTATACAAGGACAGGACCCGACCACGGACGTGATCGGGCACACCCGTTTGCAAAACGATTTGTGTGACAATGCCGTTGGCAAGAATGGCCCCCGATAATAAAGCCAGGCAGGCCGCCGCCAAATACAAACTGTCAAACAACAAGAACAACAACATGCCGAGCAATGCCGCAGCACCACTGATGACAATCAGATATAACGGTGCGAACCTGGACAGCAGAAACGACACCAATATCGCCCCGGCCATAGCCCCGAAACCCAGGCAAAAAGTCAGAATTGAAAAACCATCCGCCGCACTGACACCTTGAACATCAAGCGTTTCGGCGAATGCAGGCAACAGTTCAAAAACCGGGCGAAAACACAGCGCAATCAGCAGGAAATACGCCAGCAGGTATTTATGACCCGGTGTCAGGGTGCGAAAAACCGCCGCCCAATTGGCCGCAACAATGTCACTGCCAGATATTGCTTTTGGCACGGTCATTAAACGCAACCGGGCCAGGATGGCAGCAAAACCAACATAGCTTAGGGCATTGAACAGAAAAAGCGGCCAGAACAGCTTTTCCGATATTGCCAACCCGCCAAAAACCGGCCCGATCATGCGGGCCAGATTGAACATCATTGAATTAAGGGCAACCGCCCCGCCGACACGCGCCCGTTCAACCAGACTGCCGACAATCACCATCCGCACCGGATGGTCAAAGCCATTGATAACCCCCGTTACAAAGGCAACCGCCACGATCCAGACAATACCAAGATGATCCGATAACGACAGCACCAGCAAAAGCATAGGGGGTGCCACCGAAACCCACTGTAACATCCTTGCCAGACGCAGCCGGTCGTAACGATCGGCGATGGTGCCAGCCAGCGGCGCAATGGCAACCGAGGGCAACAAATCAGCGATTGCCAGCACCCCCAGCACTGTCGTGGACTGGGTGAGTTCCCAGGCAATCCACAACAGCACAATACGCTGCGCCCATGTGCCAACAATGGAACCGGTATTCCCGGCCAGATACCAGGCAAAATTGGCATTTTTCAGCGGACGCAGCGTTTCGGGGCCCCTCACGCCGGGACGATCTCGCATCCCGTTGCTAACAGTGCCTTGTCTACCCAGCTACGATCGTTGGCGCGATTTTCGATCTGGGCCATCTGACGGTGTTCGGCGGCCTGTTTATCTTTTGTCGCCTGCAATACATCTGCTGTATCGTTATAGGACACGGCAACAATGCCATCGGCATCACCGACAATCAGGTCGCCTGCTTCAATCACCATGCCTTCAATGGCGATGGCGGTATTAATTTCGCCCGGGCCGTGTTTGTAGGGGCCTCGATGGGTAACACCCAGGGCATAGGTTGGCAGATTAACCCTGCGAAACGCATCAAGATCGCGCAAAGCCCCATAAAGAACAAACCCCGCCACCCCGCGATTGATGGCATGGGCCAACATCAGTTCGCCGATCAGGGCATTGGTGACATCGCCGCCAGCATCAACAACAATGACATCGCCGGGTTCGGCCAGATCAAGTGCCTTGTGCAGCATCAGATTATCGCCAGGGCGGCTGCGCACGGTTAAGGCAGGCCCGGCCAGCACGCCGTCGCGGTGCATGGGCCGCAGGCGGCTGCCCCCGGCAAAAACCCGCCCCATGCAATCGCTGATATTTGCGACGGGTAATTGCCGAAATTCGGCAACAATATGGTCGGCAACCTTCCGCGTCCGCGGTAAAATCCGATTTCCAACTGGCATGGTTCTTCCCTTTTTTACGTAATTATTTATTCGGCTGCCGCACTGCTGTGCAGACGGGCACTGCCGTTTTCCAAAATTTCAGGATTTACAATTCGGTCCGGTGCAATGTCGCCACCTGACAACAGCGTAATAACGCCTGAAACGGCGGCAATGCCCACTCGCCGCCCCGCCGCCGAAGTAACCCCGGCAATATGGGGGGTGGCAACAAGTGCACGATGTTGCAGCAGGGCATTATCCGCAGCAGGCGGTTCGTGCTCAAATGTATCCAGGCCCGCCCCGGCCAGATGCCCGGTTTGCAGGGCGTCAAGCAAGGCCGCTTCATCAATCAGCCCGCCGCGCGCGGTATTGATCAGGTAACTGCCCGGTCGCATTTGCGCCATGCTGTCGGCATTGATCAAATGCCGGGTGGCAGGCAGCAACGGGCAATGCAGACTGACGATATCGGACGATGGCAGCATTTCTTGCAAAGTTTGACAGCGGGCGACACCGGCCTTGAGGAACAGATCATCGCTGGCAAGCGGGTCATATGCCATAACATGCAGCCCAAAGCCCTGCGCCAGCCTTGCGGTATGCCGGGCAATGGCCCCAAACCCGACCAGACCAAGGTGCATTCCGGCAATTTCGCGGCCCAGAAAACCCGGTTTGTCCCAACGGTTGGCTCGAAGGCCGTGATCTAGCGGTATGATCTGTTTTACCACGGTCAGCATCAGGGTGACGGCATGTTCGGCCACCGACAGCGCATTGGCACCCGGCGCCCGCAAGACCAGAATGCCGCGTTCCGTTGCCGCGTTAATGTCGATATTGTCAATTCCGGCACCGTGTTTGGAAATCACTTGTAAACCGGGGGCGGCATCCATGGCGACATGGCTAAATTGCCCCATCCGGGAAATGACCCCTCCGGGTTTAAATTCCGTCATGAATTGCACCAGAACATCGTCTGACGGATAGGCGGGGGTATGGGCAATGTTAAACCCGGCCTGCGCGATCAGATCCGATGCGGCGGCATCAAGATCGGGGCCGGTGACAACAATCGTTTCGTTTTTGCTCATGAACGCACCCGTCCGTTTTGATGCGGTGTGAAAACTCCCGACATCGTTCCTCCCCGTATTTTATGTCTGATTGACATGTTGATTGTGTAATCTTCTGACCGGAGATTAGCGGTAGATAAATTTTATGAAAGCGAATAATATTTCCGAATAAATTAAGTATATCTGGAGTTACCATGGATACACGTCAACTTCGGACCCTGGTTGCGATTGCCGAACATGGCACATTTGCCCGTGCCGCAGATGCCGTTTATCTGACACCGTCTGCCGTTAGCCAGCAAATGCATGCGCTGGAAACCGAGCTGTCGGTTGCGCTTTTTAACCGGGAAACCCGGCCCCCGACGTTGAATACACACGGGCTTCAGCTTTTGGAAACAGCGCATTCCATTTTGCATATGGTGGAGGATACCAAAAGTGCGCTTTTAGGGCAGCGCAAGACCGGCACATTAAGCATTGGATCAGTGCGCACCAGCACAATTGGCCTGTTACCGCGTGCCATTGTGGCTTTGCGCAATAACTATCCGGGGTTACGAATTAACTTGCGGGTCGGCCTTTCAAGCTCGTTGATTGCAGATGTTCAGGCCGGGCGGCTTGACATGGCAATTGTTGCCGAACAACTGGGGATTCCGCAAAACCTGGTGTGGCGGCCTTTTATTCGCGAGCCACTGGTGGTAATTGCGCCACCCGGCACACCCGATATGTCAGCCCGTGATATGCTTGAAACGCTGCCGGTTGTGCGGTTTCGCAGCAACGTGCCGCTTGCACATCTGATTGACATGGAACTGGCCCGCATGGGAATTGTTACCAACGAAACCGCCGAAATTGATACAATTTCAGCGATTGTTGAATGCGTTGCCGCCGGGCTGGGCGCCACGATTGTTCCCAATATTGCGGTGCGTGAATACAGCGAAAAGTTTCTGATCCGCCCGTTTGGCGAACCGCAGGTTTTTCGTCAGGTCGGAATTGTTCAGCGGGTATCATCTGCCAAAATGGATTTGTTAGAAGAAATCCACGATCAGCTTGCTGTTCTTGCCAATGATTTTGGCGTGCCGCGTACCAGCGTTGAGCATTTACCCACATAATAGCGACCGTGCCCCATTCCTGGATCGTCACGCAAGGAGGTAATCGGTTTTACGTCCCAATATCGGGCATCAAGGCGTCAATTTTCACGATTTCGCCGGTTTGCGCACTTTTGAGCGCGGCGATACCGCAGAGCACGGAATAGGCACCGGCCTTGGCACCGGCGCGCTGATGCAGTTTATCGGTTTGGCCGGATTTAAAGATCATATCGCGCATAAGGTTATCGCCGCCGTAATGGCCGCCCTCGGCGTGCGGCACGATAATGCGTTCAAGTTTTTCTTCGCCCGGAGCGGGAAAATTGCGGATTAACAGGATTTCATCGTGATCGGGCATATCCCAGGGCTGGTTTTCGTGCTGGCGCAGTTCGATCCGGCCGTTGGTGCCGTTAAAGGCAATATGGTGCCCTTCAATCGGCTGGAATGTGTTTAGCGAATAGGAAACCTGAACATCATTGGCATAGCCGATGGTGGCGACCATGGTATCGGGAATATCGATATCTTCGCGAAAAACGCAGCGATCCCGGTAATATCCGTCTTCGGCTGCCGGGTCTTCATACAAGGCATCAAGGAACGGGTCCGTGGAAATATCAAAGAAATAGTCGCAATTGGCACTATGCGGGCAGGTTTGGCAGCGTTCGCCGCGAAACAAACCGTTTTTGCCGTAATTCAGCAATTTGCCAAAAGCAGACACCGTTTTGGGTGTGCTATCGAGATACCAGTTTAAAAGGTCAAAATGGTGGGTGGCCTTATGAACAAACAGGCTGCCGGAATGGCGGGTATAAGCATGCCAGCGCCGGAAATAATCCGCCCCGTGGGTGGTATCAAGATACCAGTGAAAATCAACCGAGGTTATCTTGCCGATCACCCCTTCCATCAGCAATTCCTTGATGCGGGCGGCGGTTGGCGAATAGCGGTAATTAAACGATACATCAATGCGTTTGCCGCTGCGGACCTCGGCATCCAGCATCCGGCGAATTTTGTCTACCGTGGTGGTCATCGGTTTTTCGGTAATGATGTCCGCCCCGGCATCCAGCATTTTCACCACAATATCGTCGTGGGTGTCATCAGGGGTGCAGACCATGGCAAGTTGTGGGGAAATACCCGCTTTTTGCATGTCTTCGACACTGGAAAATATCGGTGCGTTGCTTTTGATCATGCGGCGTGCGCGTTGGGCGCGTAGTTCGTTTGTGTCGATAATCGCCACCAGATCAACATGTTCGGACCAGCCCGCGAGCAAATCACGCCCCCACATGGTGGTGCCACGATTACCGGTGCCGATTAAAACGTAACTTCTTCTTTCTGTTTTTTGGGCGGTTGGGGTTTCAGCCATAACGTCGATCCTCTCTGACAGGTTGCCGCGCGTGCAGAACGAGCTGAAAACGCCCCCGTTACAACGTGATGCGATTCAGGTGCGGCTCGGGAATTGTGATTTTTCATCTTTCGCTGCGAGCAGCAGGATGAATTTCCATTGATGTTTGTTTTTAACCTTAGGCCGGGCTATTTGCCTGACAGCAGGCTTCATATCGTTCAATGCAGGTTTTCAAAACCACGTCACCGGGTTTTAGCCACCAGTTTTGCGCGGAGAAAATTTCGACTTCCTGTTTTGGGGTCACCCCGGCGGCTTCGATCATGCGGCGGATGGCGGGCAAATCAATCACACCATCGCCCATCATGCCACGATCCGTCAGCATGTCGCGGGTGGGCACCAGCCAGTCACAAATATGGTGGGCCAAAATGGCCTTCATTTTACCCGCCCGGGCAATTTGCGCGGCAAGGTCCGGGTCCCACCAGACATGATAAACATCAATGGCAACACCGATCCCGGCACCCAGCACCTCGCACATATCAAGCGCCTGCCCCAATGTGTTGACACAGGCACGATCCCCCGCATACATCGGATGCAACGGCTCAATCGCCAGGGGCACATTGCAGGCGCGCGCATGGGGCAACAATGCATCCAGCCCATCAGCCACCATGTGCCGGGCGGCAACAATATCGCGGGAATTTTCAGGCAGCCCGCCCACCACCAGCACCAGACAATCCGCCCCCAGTTCGGCAGCTTCGTCAACGGCACGGCGGTTATCGTCAAGCGCGGCGGTGCGTTTTTCTGCCGTGGCTGCCGGGAAAAAACCGCCCCGGCACAGCCCGGTAAGCTGTAAATTGTTTTGATGCACAATGCGCGAGGCCTCGGCCAGGCCGATTTTGGCAATTTGGTCGCGCCACGGAGCAATGGCCGTAATGCCATGGCGCAAACATCCGTCAACGGCCTCGGCAAAGCCCCATTGTTCGCGCACGGTCGCCAGATTGATCGACAATCCATCGACAGACATGGTGTTTATCCTCCCTGTTTCGCCCGGTATGGCCGGAACGTGCTTTAAACTGCCAATGGTGTCATTGCCGACCAGTCCGGCGTCACGGCACAGCCAAGGCCCATTGCCGCCGTTACCGTTGCCAATGAAACCTGCCCGTTTTGAATGTTCAGGCGCGCCTGCCCTGTATCACTGGCGTGATAAAGATCGCCATGCTGTGCTAAATAGGCATCCTGTTCGGCCTGTGGTGCCCCGGCCATACCGGCAACATAATGATGGCCGTTGCGTTCGATATGACGCGCGCCGATTAAACTGGCCAATATCAGGTCTTGCTGCAAGGCAAGGCCGCTTTGGGTGGTCAGGTCTTCGGCCGACATGAAAAAACGATTGTCGCCCGCATCGGCATTCCAATGGGCGACACGGGCACAATTTAACAGGGCGCGATAAAACCCCTTGCAGGATTTTGACGAAATACCACGATACCCCAGATCCTTTGCCGCCAGAAAAGCCCCGATGCTATCGTCGCTTTCATCAATTTCAAAGGGCACCCGTGCCCCAAGATCGCCCAGCGGGCGCATCAAGGCATTGGCCCGCGCAATGGGCTGTTCAAGAAACAAGGTGGATTGCCACAGATTTTTCAGGCGCGGTTCAGCCATAATCCGATCAATCAGGTCGGCCACCTGATCGGCATTTTCAAACTGTTCATTGCCATCGATGGTCAGCTGATATTGCCCCACCTTTTGGTCCAGTACCCCGGCAATAGCGATCAGGCGGTGAAGGTCAGCCGCCACATCGCCTGATGCCTTCAGTTTGAAAAAGGTATGACCATAGGCCATAATCACGTCTTGCAATGTTTGCGGCAGGCCATCGTTTAATCGGTCGGCATTGGCAAGGTCGCGGTTCCACAAAACATCGCCCAAACCAACGGTGTGGCGAATGGCAATTGTGGGCTGCGGGGCAAGGTTTGCCAAAAATCTGCTCAGATCAAAGCCGTGTAAATCAGGAGCGGTATCGGTGGTGATGCCAAGGGCATTGCTTTGCACAGCCTGGGTAATGGTCAGGCCGTGTAAACGGCAAAAGCCGTCGATAATGGCGCGATCCACCAGTGCCAAACCATAAGATGCAACCAAACCCGGCAACTGATGGCTGGCACAGGTTTTATGATGGTCGCCCTCAACCCGGGCATGAAGGCCAAACGGGCTGGATTGCCCGGCAGCCTCCATCGCCTGCATGGCAAGCTTAACCGACAGACGCAGCTGGTTGATGTTGTCATCAGTTGAAAGATTTGCCGATTTGTCGAACCATTTTGGCATCATCATTTCGGCGGCCTGCCCGGTGGCGCGGTGCCCCTGCCCGTCCTCTATCACCACGCGGACAAATAATTGCGGGGCCTGCGTAACCTTGGCCACGCCAAAGCGAAAGGGAAACCGAAAGGGTGTTGTGCGTTCAAAGGCGGCAATATCAACAATATGAATGGGTGAATTATCCATCATTTACGCCCCTAACGCCCATTACCAATGCCATGCATGGCAAGAACCGGTTTCATCCGCGCAACGGCCAAATCCGGGTCGGCCAGCACACGGGCCTGATCGGCCAGGCGGAACAGTTCCGCCAGATGCGAGATTGACCGCGTCGATTGCTGCCCGCCAATCATGGTAAAATGATCCTGCAAGCCATTGAGATAGGCCAGAAAGACCACACCGGTTTTGTAAAACCGCGTCGGCGCACGAAAGATATGGCGTGATAACGGCACGGTCGGATTTAGCAAATTATAGAATTGATCATGATTTCCCGCGCCCAGGGCTTCTAATGCGGCTGACGCGGCCGGGGCGATGGCATCAAAAATGCCCAGCAACGCATCGGAATGGCCGTGATCATCGCCCGCAATCAGTTCGGCATAGTTAAAATCATCGCCAGTATACATCCGCACGCCATCGGACAATTTGCGTCGCATGACGATTTCCTTTTCTTTCGACAGAAGGGAAATTTTGATGCCGTCAATGTTAGCAGCGTTATCATTAAGAATGGCAAGGCAGTTTTCCATCGCCACCATGTGGTCATCACTGCCCCAATATCCTTGCAAGGCAGGGTCGAACATTTCGCCCAGCCAATGGATAATCACCGGTTGGCGTACCTGCGAAAGGATACAGCCATACACACGGGCGTAATCATCTGGCCCTTGGGCAATCGCGGCAAGCGCACGGCTGGCCATTAAAATGATTTGCCCGTTATGGGCCTCAATCGCGTCGATCTGGTGTTCGTAAGCCGCGATCACATCGTCAATTGTGACATCGGGTGTTACCGCCAAATGATCGGTTCCTGCGCCGCAGGCGATAAGCGCGCCGGGGCGGTTTTTCGCTTCGGCCAATGACCGCACAATCAGTTCGCGGGCTTCGCTCCAGCCAAGACCCATGCCACGCTGTGCGGTATCCATCGATTCAGCAACCCCAAGGCCCAGATCCCACAAACGATGGCGAAAGGCCAATGTTCTTTCCCAGTCAATCGCCGGTTCCAGCCACGGATCATGTTCGGCCATGGGATCGGCAACAATATGGGCCGCGGCATAGGCAATACGGGGAAACGCCGATGATGTGCGCGGCTTAACAACGATAGGATCACCGGTAAGCTGATAGGAAACCAGTTTACCGTTTTGGGGCAAATCAAGCGCAAGCATGGCTTAAAACTCCAGATCGGGAACATCAAGCCAGCGGCGTTCTGCCCAGGATTTCAGGCCAAGTTCCGCAAGCTGCACGCCTTTGGCACCCGCTTCAAGGCCGTAGGGCCATGGGGCATCTTCGGCGACATGGCGCAGGAACATTTCCCATTGGGCTTTGAACCCGTTATCGAAATTCTGAGTGTCAGGAACTTCGTCCCAAGTTTTGTAAAAATCGATGGTTTGGGGCTGATCAGGGTTCCAAACCGGTTTGGGGGTATTCACCCGGTGCTGGCTCCAGCATTTGGTCAGTCCGGCCACGGCAGAACCGTGCGTTCCGTCAACCTGAAAGGTTACCAGATCGTCGCGGCGTACCCGCACTGCCCAGGACGAGTTGATTTGCGCGATAACCCCGCCTTCAAGTTCAAACGTGGCATAGGCGGCATCGTCGGTATCACAGACATAAGATTGACCGTTTTCGTCAACACGTTTGGGAATATGTGTCGCCCCGATACAAGACAGGGATTTGACGTTGCCAAACAGGTTATCAAGCACATAGCGCCAGTGACACAGCATATCAAGGATGATGCCGCCCCCATCGCCCTTGCGGTAATTCCACGATGGCCGCTGGGCAGGAACGCCCCAGTCCCCTTCAAACACCCAATAGCCAAATTCACCGCGCACCGACAGGATTTCGCCAAAGAAACCGGAATCGCGCAATAATGCCAGTTTACGCAAGCCTGGCAAAAACAGCTTATCCTGCACAACGCCATGTTTCAGGCCCGAATTGCGCGCCTTGCGGGCAAGATCAACGGCGACCTGCAAATCATCCGATATTGGTTTTTCACAATAAACATGCTTGCCCGCGTCAAGTGCCTTTGACAACAATTCGGCCCGCATCAAAGTGGTGCCCGCATCGAAAAAGATGCTGTCAGCAGGGTTGGCAAGGGCGGCATCAAGGTCGGTCGTCCAGCGTTCAATGCCATGTTTTCGGGCCAGCGCGGCAATTTTATCGCCATTGCGCCCCACAATGATCGGATCAACCTGAAGCCGTTTGCCCGAAGGCAGATCGATACCGCCCTGATCGCGAATTGCCAGAATAGATCGTACCAGATGCTGGTTATAGCCCATCCGCCCGGTTACACCGTGCAGGATAATCCCGATAGTTGTCATTTTTTCCTCCCGTCCGTTCGCCCGGTATCGAGATGCCGTTTTGTCGGCATCCTCGTTGCGACGTAACTAACTGGTTACAAGAAGGGCGTCAGAGCATCATCTTGTCAACAGAAAAAATAACAGGAAGGGATATTTTAGCCGATACGCACCGACGCCAGAGTAACCTGAACGATCTGGTGTTCCCACGCGCCCAGATTGTCGTCCGACATCAGATCGCGGCCAAAAATCGTTGAAAGGGTATAGTGATTATTCAGATAAAAACAGGTCATTGACGCCATCGTCAGATAAACATTTAGCGGATCAATACCAGGTGCAAAAACCCCCTCTTCCTCGCCCCGTTTTAAAACACGCGCAAGCTCGCTAATGAAATGAGAATGCATTTCAGGAATATAGGAAAGCTGCTTGAGATATTCGGCACGATGCAGGTTTTCAGTCCCTAAAAGACTGAGAAATTCAGGGTGATCTACAAAGTAATGCCATGTAAATAAAGCAAGTTCCCGAATGCCATCTTCGGGTGTGCGCCCGGCAAGATTGAGTTTCTTTTCGGCATTTCTGATCCCGGCATAGGCATTTCCCAGAACCGCAATATAAAGCTGATCCTTGTCGCCAAAATAGTGATAAAGCATGCGCTTGTTGGTTCCGGCACGGGCCGCTATGGCATCGACGCGCGCACCACCGATCCCTTTTTCGGAAAACTCGATGGTGGCGGCTTCAAGGATCAGGGCACGGGTGCGTTCCGGATCGCGCTGGTTGGTTTTTGGTTTGGCTTTGGCCGATTTCGGCACAGTCTGCGAGTCGGTCATTCATCCCCCGGTTGATTTCTTTCCACGCCAAAAAATGACACATGGAACCATTTTGAGTGCAAAAACGGCCTTACTTGTCAAAAATATCGACAATTCGCGTGCCGTTTGCAAACAACATATTGACAGCCGTTTGATGCACCCGCCTAATTGTAACCAATTGGTTATTTAATTCAAGCTCTACCAGAGGCCTCTCCCCCAAAACGGCAATTCAGGGAGGATAACTTATGAATTTAACCGTCAATCATCGGCTATTTCTTCCCGGATCGACATGCGCAACGGGGCAGGCACTTCATGGCCGGCACCTGGCCCTCGCCCGGATTAGCCGTCGGTATTGTCGATGGTGTGGCCCGGCTGCGCCAAGGGAAAATATGTTGAACTGCCATCGCAATTTCAGGATTGAGGCTGATATTGCAGAATAAACATACAATAAGATGGCAATTTAACAAAGCCGGAACACCGCGTTTATTTGCGCTGCAAAAAAATACCGCAGCGCAAAGACAGGAAAATGCCACCTGGACTATTACCGTCACAATGACAATTTGGCCTTTTCTGTTAACGCTGCCAAAACACAGACCTATACAAAAGCTTTGTTTGGTAAATTACTTGCAAGAAAGTGTTGACACCTGACAAGGCAATCGCCCTAATTGTAACTAAATAGTTATTTAGATCCATCGCACCACCAAAAAACGCCACTTGAATGGCGAACCATCAGGGAGGATAACAATGACGTTTTCAATCAACAGGCGTACATTTTTGGCAAGCGGGGCGGGTGCCCTTGCATTGGGTGTCCTTAATCCCCGTTTTGCCTTTGCCCAGGATGCGCGCCTGCGGCTTTTATGGTGGGGTTCGCAAGCCCGTTCGGAGCGGACCTACAAGGTGGTCGACCTTTTTAAAAAGGCGCATCCGGAAATTGAAGTGGATGGCGAAAGTGCCGGTTGGGACAATTACTGGTCCCGTCTGGCAACGCAAACATCGGGCGGGAATGCCCCCGATGTGATGCAAATGGATTATCGCTATATTTTCGAATATGCCCGGCGCGATGTGTTGCTGCCGCTTGATAAATACATGGCAGACGGCACGCTTGATGTATCAAATTTCAGCACGCAAAGTGTTGCTGGCGGCCAGATCAATGGCAAAACCTATGGCATCAGCCTGGGAGCCAATTCGGTTGCCATGATGATTAACAAAGCCGCCTGGGAAGAAGCCGGGATGGACACGCCCCAGCCCGGCCAAACCTGGGAAGAATTCGCCGATCATTGCGAAAAACTGACCAAAACCACCAAACGGGACCGTTTTTATGGTTGTGCCGACCAGGGCGGGCTTGAACCGGCGTTTGAAACCTGGTTGCGCCAGCGCGGCAAGGAACTTTATAGCGCCGAGGGTAAACTGGGTTTTGATGATAAAGACGCGGGTGAATGGTTTGCGTTTTGGGTTGATATGCGCAAGCGCGGGGCCTGCGTCCCTGCCGATGTGCAATCGCTTGATCAATTGACCATTGAAACCAGCCCCTTGTCTCAGCGCCGTGCCGCATCGTGTTTTGCCCATTCCAACCAGTTGGTCGGGTATCAGGCCATTAACAAGGACCCGCTGACCATGGGGCCTTATCCCGTCAAGGCTGGCAGTTCCAGGCCAGGGCAATACCGCAAACCGTCGATGCTGTTCAGCGTTGCGGGCGACACCAAAAACCCCGAGGCAGCGGCAAAGTTCATTGGCTTTTTCGTAAATGACCCCGATGCCGCGCGCGTGTTAGATGTAGAGCGCGGGGTGCCGGAATCCTCAAAAATGCGCGAGGTTCTTAAAAAAGAATCCAGCAACGCCGACCGCATCCAGATTGAATATATTGGATCGCTGGGCGACAAGTTTGCCGGCCCGTTGCCCCCACCCCCGCCCAAGGGTGCTGGTGAAATTCAGTTGATGATCAAACGCAAAAACGAAGAAGTCGGCTTTGAGACGACATCCCCCGAAGATGCCGGTGCGGCCTTTGTTTCCGAAGCTGCGGCGATCCTTGAGCGGAGCTAGGCACTATGGGTAACAAGATGACAGGTCAGGCTGCGGTGAATATCACCGCAGTCGGCCCGCCACGCCAGCAAACCCGCACCCTGCAGCCCCATCGCAAAGCGCAACCCAAAGGATGGTGGGGCAAGATGTGGCAACATAGCGGCCCTGGCTATATGTTTTTGCTGCCGTGGTTTATCGGCTTTTTCGGGCTGACCCTGGGACCGGCGATTGTCTCGCTTTATTTGTCCTTTACCGATTTTGATTTGTTGCGATCCCCGAACTGGGTCGGCATGGCGAACTATGTACGGATCGCAACGGCTGATCCGAAATTCGCCGCCTCCATGGCGGTGACCCTGTTTTTCGTGTTATTTTCTGTACCGTTAAAACTGGCCTTTGCCCTTGGCGTGGCCGTGGTGCTGAACCGTGGCATTCGCGGCCTGCCGGTCTATCGGGCGGTCTTTTACCTGCCATCGCTTTTGGGCACCAGCGTTGCCATTGCCGTTTTGTGGCGTCAGCTTTTTGCCAGCGACGGCTTGGTTAACAGCATATTGGCCGAATTTGGCATTCAGGGTCCCAGCTGGATCAGCCATCCGAGTTATTCGATCTGGACGCTGATTATTCTCAGCATCTGGCAGTTTGGCTCGCCCATGATCATTTTTCTGGCCGGTTTGCGCCAGATCCCGACCGACATGTACGAAGCCGCCAGCCTTGATGGGGCCTCAAAACTGCGTCAATTCATCAAAATCACCCTGCCTTTGTTAACGCCGGTGATTTTCTTTAACGCCGTTGTGCAAACGATTGATGCCTTCAAGGCCTTTACACCTGCTTTCATCATTTCGGGCGGTACGGGCGGCCCGATCAATTCGACGCTGTTTTATACCCTTTATCTGTATCAGGAAGCATTCGGGTTTTTCCGCATGGGATATGCCTCGGCCCTGGCATGGGTACTGGTGGTGATCATTGCGCTGTTCACGGCATTTTCCTTCCTGACCGCGCGTTTCTGGGTGCATTACGATGACTAGTCTGGCTATTTTCAGCAAGGATGACAGTATTTCACCGCGCCGGAACCGGTTTGTCAGCTTGCTTTTTCATACCCTGCTGATGGTGGTTTCCATCATCATGCTCTATCCGCTTTTATGGATGTTATCGGCATCGATCCGGCCTGAAGCCGAGATTTTCAGTTCGACCTCTCTTATACCGTCCAGCATCGATATTTCGTCCTACTGGAAAGGCTGGACCGGGTTGCGGGTTGAATTTGGCCAGTTTTTCTGGAATTCGCTGGTGATTTCGGTGTTATCGGTGGCGGGCAATGTTATTGCCTGTTCACTGGCGGCCTATGCCTTTGCCCGGCTTAAATTTTTCGGTCGTAATTTCTGGTTTGCCATCATGCTGGGCACGTTGATGATCCCGTATCATGTGACGCTGATCCCGCAATATGTGCTGTTTTTAAAGCTGGGCTGGGTCGATACGATTTTGCCGCTGGTGGTGCCAAAGTTTTTGGCCGTCGATGCGTTTTTCATTTTCCTGATGGTGCAGTTTTTTCGCGGCATCCCGCGCGAACTTGACGAAGCCGCCCGTATGGATGGCTGTAGCGCCTGGCGAATTTACTGGAAAATCATGTTGCCGCTTTCAACACCGGTTTTGGCAACAGCGGCCATTTTTTCCTTCCTGTGGACCTGGGACGACTTCTTTGGTCCGCTGATTTACCTGAATGACATGAACAATTACACGGTCCAGCTGGGCTTGCGGTCCTTTGTCGATAGTTCCGGATCATCGCAATGGGGCGGGCTGTTTGCCATGTCGACCCTGTCGCTGGTGCCGGTGTTTTTCTTCTTCCTGTTTTTCCAGCGTTTGCTGATTGAAGGCATTGCCACAACCGGCCTGAAACGCTGAGCCACCCATAGATTTTTGATGTGACCACATCGATGTGGAGTATCCATGACCGATCTTAAATTTGCCGCCATCGGCATCCAGCACGACCATATTTACGGGCAGTGCAACTGCCTGATGCGGGCGGGCGGAAAACTGGTTTCATTTTATGAAACCGACGAAGGTTTTGCCAAGGAATTTGGTGAAAAATACCCTGATGCCAAACGTGTTACCGACCCTGCCGCCATTTTAGAAGATAGCAGCATTGACGTCGTTGTGACCGCCGCCATTTCAGCACAACGGGCTGCAATTGCCGTTCAGGCGATGCAACACGGCAAAGATGTTTTAAGCGACAAACCCGGCATGACCAGTTTTGCCCAATTAGCCGAGGTGAAACGCGTACAGGCGGAAACCGGCCGGATATACAACATTTTATATTCCGAACATTTTGAAAACCGGGCCACGGTAAAGGCTGGCGAACTGGTTGCGAACGGGGCGATTGGGGATGTAATCCATACCGTTGGCTTAGGCCCGCACCGCTTGCGCAAACCCACACGGCCAGGCTGGTTTTTTGACCGATCCCTTTATGGCGGCATTTTAACCGACATTGCATCCCACCAATGCGAGCAGTTTCTGTTTTTTGCCAATCGCAACCGCGCCAAAATCCTGTCGGCCAGTGTCAGCAACCGCGCCAACCCGGACAATCCCGGCTTGCAAGATAGCGGCGATATTCACATGGCAACCGACAATGCCAATGGCCTGATCCATGTGGACTGGTTTACCCCCGAAGGATTGCCAAGTTGGGGCGATGGCCGGTTGATGATTACTGGCACGCATGGGGCAATTGAAATTCGCAAAAACATCGATATTGGCGGGCGCGAGGGGGCAAACCATTTGTTCCTGACCGATAAAAAGGGGATCACCCATATCGATTGCAACGATGTCGACCTGCCGTTTGGCAAACAGTTTTTGTCCGATATTCGCGACCGTACTGAAACCGCCATTCCGCAAGGCCGGGTTTTTAATGCCATGGAGCTGGCCTTAAGCGCGCAAGAAATGGCCGAAGACATTGCCAGTTCGGAGGATAAATAACATGACCCGCAAAAACGTTGCCGTTATTGGCTGTGGCATTGGCAGATCGCATATTATTGAAGGATATGTGCCCCACCCCGGCAAATTCAAAGTTGCTGCCATTTGCGATTTAAATGAAGACCGCCTAAACGCTGTTGCCGATGAATTTGACATTCCCGTTCGGACCACGTCGTTCGAGGAATGTTTGCAAAACGACGATATTGATATTATCGACATTTGCACCCCGCCAGGCATTCACCGCGAACAGGTGGTTGCGGCCCTTGCCTGTGGCAAACATGTGATTTGCGAAAAACCACTTACCGGGTCGCTGGCCGATGTGGATGCAATTATAGCAGCCGAGAAAACCGCCACAGGCACCCTGATGCCAATTTTTCAGTATCGCTATGGCGATGGCATTGAAAAAGCCAAGCGCATTATCGATGCCGGAATTGCCGGTAAAGCCTATATGGGTTCGGTTGAGACATTTTGGCTGCGCACAGCGGATTATTATGCCGTGCCATGGCGGGGCAAATGGGACACCGAACTTGGTGGTGTTTTGGTCACCCATGCCCTGCATCTCCACGACATGATGATGTATCTAATGGGGCCGATTACCAAGGTTTTTGGCCGGGTTGCGACCCGTGTAAACGACATTGAGGTTGAAGATTGCGCCAGTGCCAGCCTTGAAATGGCCAGTGGCGCGTTCGTTTCACTGTCGTGTACATTGGGGTCACAGGAACAAATCAGCCGCCTGCGCCTGCATTTCGAAAATGTCACGTTCGAGAGCAGCCACGAACCCTATGCGCCGGGCAAGGACCCGTGGAAAATTCTGGCGGCGAACGATGCCGTGCAACGTCAGATAGATGACATCATTGGCGACTGGCAACCGGTAAGCCCGCGTTTTACAACGCAGATGGACCATTTTCATCGTTATTTATGCGGAAATGGCCCCTTGCCCGTAACAAGCACCGATGCAAGACGGGCCCTGGAACTGGTGACCGCCATTTATCAATCGTCTGACAGTGGGGCGCAGGTCGCCTTGCCGATGAATGCCGATAGCCCAAAATACGCGTCCTGGCGTGCAAAAACCAAATAATAACACTGGTCATAACCGACCAGCCCTTCGGGAGGAGGCCTATCATGACGACCAGCGTTGTTCTGGAAAAGGTTGAAAAGCGTTACGGCGTGTTTGACGTGATCCACGGGATTGATTTGCAGATTGACCCGGGCGAATTTACCGTTTTTGTCGGTCCTTCGGGCTGTGGTAAATCCACCTTGTTGCGCATGATTGCCGGATTGGAGGAAATCAGCGGTGGTGCGTTAAAAATGGACGGCGAACGGATGAACGAGGTTGTGTCGTCTGAACGCGGTATTGCCATGGTTTTTCAGTCCTATGCGCTGTATCCGCATATGTCGGTTTATAAAAACCTGGCGTTTGGTTTGGAAACAGCGGGCTATAAAAAGGCCGAGATTGAACCCCGTGTGCAGCAAGCCGCCCGTGTATTGCAAATCGAACCTTTATTGCATCGCAAGCCAAAGGCCTTGTCGGGCGGGCAGCGCCAGCGCGTTGCCATTGGCCGCGCGATTGTACGTGAACCCAAACTGTTTTTGTTTGACGAACCACTCTCAAACCTGGATGCCGAATTGCGCGTGCAAATGCGGGTTGAAATTGCCCGCCTGCATCGCCAGCTTGGCAACACCATGATTTATGTTACCCACGACCAGGTGGAAGCCATGACCATGGCGGATAAAATTGTGGTTTTAAATGCCGGGCGCATTGAACAGGTGGGACGGCCACTTGATTTATACAATCATCCGGTCAACCGGTTTGTGGCCGGGTTTATCGGCAGCCCAAAAATGAACTTTTTAGAAGGGATTGTTGAAGCCACAAATGGCGAGACAACAACCATACGCGTATGCGGGGCATCTGTTACATTGCCACGCGCGCTACACAGTGTTGAAATTGACATGCCTATCACCTTGGGCATTCGCCCCGAACATCTGGACCGGGAAGAAAGCAGCGGGATCAAACTGGCAGACTTGACAATTGATCTGGTGGAAAATCTGGGCGATGAAACCCTGCTTTATACCCGCAGCCCCGACGGACAAACCATCAATATGTCACTGGCCGGACAGCAGATTATCTTTAACGGCAGCACCATTCCAGCCCATTTCGATATTGCGCACTGCCACGTCTTTGGCCCGGACGGGCGGGCGATATAACCCGTCAGAAACGGATATTCTAACGCCCGGAATGGACAAAATATCCGGGCGTTATTTTCAACCGATATCCATAAAGCATGTTTTACATTTGGCCAACCGCCCAGCCAATAAGCTGCATCACCCCGAATAACACACCGCCGATCAACGCCCCGACAAGGGTGCCGTTCAGGCGGATTGACTGCAAATCACTGCCCATGGCCAGTTCCAGTTGGGCGGTTAGTTCATCCGCACTCCAGGCTTTAACCCGCTGCATGATGAAATCGCGGATTTTTTCGCGATATTCATCAATATAAGGATCAATCGTTTCCATGATCCAGCGATTCAGCCAGTTTTTCATATCGGCGTCGGCGTCCAGCTTATGGCCAATATTGCGCGACGCCCCGGTTATGGCGCGGCGAATTTCTGATTGCGGGTTGGCGAAATCCTGCTTGATCCACACAAGCGCCTTGCGCCAGATATGAGCTATATATTCGGACAGTTCCTGATTTTCGAGCATACGATCGCGGAACTGGTCCAGCCTGATACGCAAGGCGGGGTCCGTATTAAGGCGATCAATGAAGGCCGGGATTTTACTTTCAAATCGCTGGCGTAATTCATGATCCTTGTTTTCAGCCAGATCCTGAATAAGTTCGCGCAGACCTACGGCCACCTTTTCGGTAATATTATCGGCCACAGCCTTATCAAGATTGACCCAACGCAGAACCGACCACAGTTCCCCCGCGATTTTATCAGCCAGCATATTGCGGGTTTCATCACTGTCGGTAAAATCGGCTATGTCATTTAACAGGCTGTCGACCATTTCATGATGGCGTCCATCCTGGGTCAGGATGGTTAGAAAACGGGCGGACAAGCGGCCAACATCCATATCGCGCAGTTTTTCGCGGGTGGTTGCGCGTACAAATTCCTGCAATTCGGCACTGTCGAGCAAATACATCAGACGCGGAGCGAATTTAACCACCAGATCGGCGATTTTTGCCGATGTTTCAGGCGAAGCGCAATGTTTGGCCAGCCGGTCTGCCGGGTCAAATTCGCGAATTTTTTCCAGAACATGATCCTTGCCCAGAAAATGATCACAGATAAAATCGGCAAGGTTGCGGGCGATTTTATCCTTGCTGCGCGGAATAATCGCGGTATGCGGAATTTTAAGCCCAAGTGGGCGCCGAAACAAGGCAACGATGGCAAACCAGTCGGCCAGCCCGCCAACCATTGCGGCCTCGGACATTGCAACAAGCAAAGCAACCCAGGGGATTTGATGGGACGGGTCATAGATGGTCAACCCGATGAAACAGGCACAAGCCAACAGCAAAGCCAACAATGCCAGCCTTTTCTTGCGCGCCAGTTTTTCCGCCCTGGCGGCGTTATCCAGGCCAATACGCGGTGCTGCCCGCATCGCTGGTTCTGCCATAAAATATATCCTGCCGTGTCACGATCTGCACAGGGCAACGATACCGCATCGCCCTGCCCTGATCGTGCAGATAGTCTTTTTCCGTTTCTGACGCAACGCAGCAACATGGCAGCCTGTTGACAAATTTATGCTGTGCCAGAATAGTATGATACTCGAAATTGCCCCACAGGTGGGGCAACGGCCATAACATTGCCCCTGAATGTTTGCGTCACATAGGGCGAGGTCATGGCGCGCAACAGCGCGCTATAATCTGGCTGAAACGAAACCTCGGTCCCCAAAACCAGCGGGCTGGCCCCGGTATTTAAAACCAAATGATCGCTGCTGGCCCCCAAAACAGTCACATTCGATAATGGATGCAACCCACAAGGGTCAATATCCTGCTGGCCGATGGCGAGAAGAGATTGAAAAATATTGCCATCATCGCAGGCAACAGGGGCCGGACCAAACGGTGCCAGGCCAATTTCGCCCCACGCTCTGGTTGGTTTTATTTTGCTTTCGATGACTTCTGCGACAAGTTTAATGGCATCGCTATAAAGGCCCGGAATATGACGACCGTGCAACGGATCGCAACCGCACAATATAGCTTCGCCAAGACGCAAATTGTTAATTCGACGCAGATGGCCGCCACCAAAAACCCAGGAAAGATTGCTGGAATTCCCACCCGACACAACAAAACCAACCGGGTCGCCACGATTGTGAACCTGATCGGCCAATGCAGAAAGTGTTTCCATATTGGTGTTATCGGGGGCAACGCCGCTCCGACAGGCAAGGTTAGCCCCTAGCCCCATCAACCTGATATTTGGTAAATGACGCACCGTTTGAACGGTTTTTGCCACATCACATGGCATGATACCTTCGCGAAGGTCGCCCAGTTCGACCATCAAAATAACACCGTGCCCTTTGCGGGCTTTTTGCGCTGATCTGGAAAGTTCCGCAATCACATCAAGTTCGGTATTGAAACTGACATCGGCGGCGGCCACAACCCTGTCTACCTGACTGATCATGGGGGACCGAACCAGTGTCATATGTCCATCAATTCCGCCCCGTCGCATACGTTCAATATTTTCGATCCGGGAATCTCCCAGCCCGGAAACACCGGCACGCTGCAATATCTGTGCAATCTGCGGCGCGCCACGAAAGGCTTTGGTGATCCCGGTAACCGAGATCCCCAGCCGTTTAAGCCGCCCTACAAGGGTTGAGGCATTATGATGGATTTTATCAAGATCAATCTCTAAGCGCGGGGTGATCATTGAAGGGTGACGGTCAGTTTTTTTTCAATCGTGGGAAAGGACGACAACACCATATCAACCAGCAGATCAACCGGGCGCGCCAGGGCATCGGTTACCGGGATACCAAGCTGTTTATGGTAATCGGTGATGCTGGACGCAATTTCGGCATCTGTCATATTTTCATGATTGATTGTCAAACCGATGACGCGGGTATCTGCAAAGGCTTCGATCAAGCGAATTTCAGCCTCGGGTGTCGGCATTGGCATTTGGTCAAAATCGCACCGATGCACACGTTTGGGGGCGTGCTGCAAAATCACACCATTGGGTGTACAGCCACGAAGAATAAAGGCCGATGTGCAAAACGCGGGATGACTTAACGCGCCCTGACCTTCGACAATAATAACATCGGGATGTTCGCCTTCATAGGCTTCGATCACGGTTGCTTCGAGTTCACCACAGCAAAATTGTGACGGAACCGCATCAAGCGCAACACCATATTTGGACCCCTGCATCATGCCGGTTTGCCCGGTTGTGACCATAACCGCTTTTATGCCCCGGGCAATCAAAGCGCGGGTTAGAATGCTGGCGGTTGTGCGTTTGCCAATCGCGCAATCGGTGCCAAGAACGGCAATGCGCGGGCACGGCATGGTGTTGATATTGCCGCTAAACAGGCGCAGATCGTTTTTGGGGCGCGGTTTGCGAATATCGGTAATTTCAACATTGTTGGCTTTGCTGGCGGCAACAAATTCGACGTCGTCATTTAAAAATTCGTGAAGCCCGTTCACGACATGCATCCCCCGGTTCAAGGCATCAAGAACAATATCGCGTTCATGAGCCGAAAGCATACCGGTCGCCGGTGCCATGCCATAAATGAAGTAATCCGGGATGCGCAGCCCTTTGGCAAAGGCCGCTTCAATATTACCCAGAACCGGAATGCCGTTGGTTTTTCCGTCGAGCACAACGCCGGTATCCCGCCCGGTTTGGGTGCTGTCGATCACGGAAAGAATTTCGTATTTTTCCGAATGCCGGACCAGACCGTTTGCAGTTTTGCCATCATCAAGGCCAAAATTGGCTTCGCAATAGACAATTGCCGTTGGCCGGGCCTTGCGGGCGGAAAGTGCTGTCGGCACCGCCGATGATTTGGCGGCCTTCGTGTTGAAGGGCAAATGGACAACATTTTCGTTATTCAAGGCTTTGTTAAATGAAGGGATCGTCATGCTGGCTCCGGGGTTAAACATTGGCACGCCATAGCGATGGGCAAAGTTACCCCATCCCCTCGGCGCCTGTTGCAGGACCACGCAAAGGCCAATATTAATGAAATTACAAATTGCAGCTTAGCCGCTGAGAAACCCCTCACGTCGGGTCAATGCACCGCACGAAGTTTGTCAGCCGGATATTGAATGGGATCTGGTTTGATCAGAAGGAATAGGCCAAATATATTTGGGTACTAATCCAAGTTCAGATCATGTACATCCTGTAAACCATTATCCATTACATCATGCGCCTAAATATACCAACATGCAACGGATAATAAATACTTCATTTATTCACGCAAATACGAAATAAAAATGCCCGTATCATTGTTTTGATCCGGGCATTTATCTTTGGTTACCGCAAAATAATTGCCGAAAATTAACTTAAATCAGCTTTTACGGCATCAAGGGCACTTTGGGTCAGAATACAGTCAAGCCGAGAGATAACGGCTTGCGCCCAGACGGGCGAGGATGTAAGAGCCTGCGGGAAAAGATCCGGCAATTGCGACAGGGCGTTATAAATGCCCTGTGCTGTGGTTTGGCCCGATAGGGCAGAAATAATTTCGACCTGCCGTGGGTCTGAAATATCGTTGCCGTTTTCCTGGGTCACCATTTTGTGCAAAAAGGCCATCCAGAAAGCAATTGCGATGGCGTAAGTTGCAATGTCCTTGCCATCTTTCAGAGCATCTTGCGCCGGGTGCAGCAAGCGTTGCGGTAATTTTTCGGTGCCATCCATAGCAATTTGCCGGGTTTCATGGGCTATGGCCGGGTTTTGAAACCGGGCAACCAGATCATTGGCATAGCTGGCAAAATCCAGTGCCGCGACCGGCACCAGGGTTTGTGCCGCTGCCAGCATGTGGGCATGAACCAGTTTTGCGCAATCGTCATCGGCCATCACATCGCGCACATATTTAAAACCGGCGAGTTGGCCCAAATAGGCAATCAGCGAATGACTGCCATTGAGCATCCGCAGCTTCATATGCTCGAACGGGCGCACATCATCGACCATCAACACCCCGGCCTGTTCCCATGCCGGGCGACCGGTTGGGAAATCGTCCTCGATCACCCATTGCGAAAAAGGTTCGGTTTCAACGGCACAGGTATCGTCATGGCCAGTCATGGCGCGCACGGTTTCATAGGTGTGCGCCGTTGATGCCGGTGTAATGCGGTCGACCATCGAGCTTGGGAAATGCACGTTCTGTTCGATCCAGCCCGCAAGGGCCGGGTCAATATGACGGGCGAAATCAGTAACCCCGGCGCGCAGGACAATACCGTTTTCCGGTAAATTGTCGCAACACAGGCATGTAAAAGGTGCCACACCAGCATCACGGCGGCAGCGCAGGGCCTCAGTCAACAGTCCCAAAACACCTGTCGGATGGCGGGGATCGGCAAGATCATGGGCGATGCCGACATGGTCCGGTGCAATTGTCATGGCGTGACGGTTAATGCCATAGGCCTTTTCGGTTACCGTCAAGGTGACAATGCGGGTTGCAGGGTCACACAGGGCGGCCATCACAGCATCGCCATCGCGTGCGGCAGCAATAACATGGGAAATGGCATGAATGGTTTGGCATTCGTCCCCGGCCGGGTTGCGCACGACGACACAATAGGCCCCGTCTTGCGCATTTAACTGATCGGCAATATCGGTACTGCGCGGTGACACGCCGATAATACGCCAATCGCCCCCCGCGACCAGCATCGCCTGCTGGGTATAAACCGCCTGATGTGCCCGGTGAAAAGCCCCCACCCCGATATGGACAATGCCGTTGCCCCGGTTAGAAAGCGGGTTTTCGGGCCAGTCAGCCGGTTGAATTTGCGAAGTAATTGTCATGATCAGGCTGCCGGTTTGCGGTTGGGGCGTGCCATAAGGGCCGTCATGATGCCGCGCAATTCAGCCAGACCTTTAAGGCGACCAATTGCCGGATAGCCCGGCTGACCTTGACGGTTAAGGTCATCTAGAATGTCATGCCCGTGATCGGGACGGAACGGAATGTTCCAGTCGGCACGACCTGCAGCCTTGCGGACGGTTTCTTCGCTCAAAATGGCTTCGATCAGATCCACCATATCGGTGTCGCCGCCCAGATGGTCGGCTTCATGGAACGAACATGGCAGGCCTTCGGTTTCGCGCAAGGTATTGCGCAAATGAATGAAATGCACACGATGGCCCAGGCGTTTCATCATGCCCGGCAAATCATTTTCAGCCCGCACACCTAGCGACCCTGAACACAGGGTAATGCCGTTTTCGGGCAAATCAACCGCATCGATGATGCGGCGATAGTCATCCTCGGTTGACATGATACGCGGCAGGCCCAGAAGTTCGAAGGGCGGATCATCGGGGTGGCAGCACATGCGAATGCCGACGTCACGGGCAACCGGCACCACTTCAGCCAGAAAATCGATCAGGTTACGGCGCAGGTGCTCGGCATCAATACCGGCATAGCTTGCCAGCAGAGTGCGCAAATCATCCAGTGTCAGTTTTTCGACCGATCCGGGCAGGCCAAAGGCCACGGTGCGGGTTAATTGTTCGCGGCGCGCATTATCCATATTGGCAAAGCGTTCTTCGGCCTGGGCCAGCAGGGCCGCGTCATAGCTTTCGTCCGCACCCGGGCGGGCCAGAATATAACGGTCAAAGGCAACAAAGTCGGTCAGATCAAACCGCATGCAGGTCGCGCCATTGGGCAAACGCCAGTTAAGGTGCGTGCGGGTCCAGTCCAGAACCGGCATAAAATTGTAACAAACAATGTCGATCCCGGCAGCGGCGAGGTGGCGCAAACTTTGTTTATACGCCTCGATATGATCGCGCCACGGGCCTTCCTGCTTTTTGATGGCTTCGGAAACCGGCAGACTTTCAACCACATCCCACGTCAAACCAGACACGGCACCGTCTTTCATGGTGGCGATTTCCGCCTGACGTTTGGTGATTTCGTCCGGGGTCCAGACGGCACCACTGGGAATATGATGCAAGGCGGAAACCACCCCTTCGGCCCCTCCCTGACAAATATCGTCAATGCTGACCAAATCGCGCGGGCCGAACCATCTCCAGGTTTGTTTCATGCTGTTCTCTCTGTGTTGGCGTGGTTGCATGTCCACAGTCTATAAGTCTGAGGGGACCATAACATGACAAAATATGGTTGACTAGTATGGTAGTATGCATCATAAGCAAAAAACGCATGGAGTAAGAATATGACCGATCCCGGCGAGTATAACTGGTCCGTTTCCCCGGATCAGGCGGTTGGCCCGCAGATCCATCGCATCATCCGCGAACGGATTGTCTGCGCCGATCTTTTGCCTGGCGTCCGTATTTCCGAAGCAGAACTGGCACGGTCCTATGACGTTAGCCGCCAGCCGGTGCGCGAAGCCTTTATCAAACTGGCCGACGAAGGATTGCTGGAAATTCGCCCGCAACGCGGCACTTATGTGCGCAAAATTTCGGTTTCTTCGGTGCTTGATGCACGGTTCGTCCGCGAGGCGATTGAAGCCGACATCGCCAGCTATGTTGCCAGCAATCCGGCTAACGGTGCGATTGCCCGCCTGCGCGACCTGATTACCGCCCAGCGCACGGCAATGAAGAACGATGCCAAATCATTTTTAAGCCTTGATCATGATTTCCACCGGTGCCTGGCTGAATCAGCGGGAAAAACCTATGCGTGGAAGATTGTCGAAGATGTGCGCGCCCAACTCGACCGGGTGCGTTTCCTAAGTTATTTCCAGTTTTCGATGGAAGACATTGTGGCCCAACACGAAGCCATCCTGGCCGCCATTGAAGCAGGAGACGCGGTGCAGGCCGGGGCCGCAATGCGCCGCCACACCCGCGAAATTCTACTGACCTTGCCCGATATTGCGCGGTCAAGATCCGAACTATTCGACGATGCCGATCCGGTATTGTCACCCTGAGGCATCACATTATCACGGGAGGAAACATGATGCTTACATTCAAGAAAACAAAAACCATACTTATGGCCGGGGCTGCCGCACTGCTGTTAACGCACAGTGCAAGTGCTGCCGAAATGACCCTGAAACTGGGGCACCTTGCCAACGAACAAAACGCATGGAACAAGGCCGCCCTTAAATTCGGCGAAGAATTGTCCAAACTGACCGATGGGCGCATTGACGTACAGGTTTTCCCCAACGAAACGCTGGGCAAGGAAATCGACCTGATCAACGGCATGCAGCTGGGGTCAGTCGATATGACCATTACCGGTGAAAGCCTGCAAAACTGGGCGCCGATGGCTGCCCTTTTGGCGGTACCTTATGCCTATTCCTCGCTTGAGGAAATGGACGAAGTTGCCAGCGGCGACATTGGCAAGAAAATTGAGGCACAGATTATTGAACGTGCGCGCATCCGCCCGATTGCCTATTTTGCCCGTGGCCCGCGTGACCTGACATCAAACCGCCCGATCAAAACACCGGCCGACCTCGATGGTTTGAAACTGCGCGTCCCGAACGTTCCGCTGTTTGTGGACGTATGGAAAACCCTTGGTGCCCGCCCGACCCCGATGGCATTCTCCGAAGTGTTCACATCTCTTCAGGCTGGTACCATTGATGCACAGGAAAACCCGCTGGCCCTTATTGAATCGGCCAGCTTTAACGAAGTGCAGAAATATGTGAACAAGACCGAACATGTCCGGTCCTGGATCTATCTGACCATTTCGGAAATCACCTGGCAGAAACTGTCTGATGAGGACAAAAAAGCCGTGATGGAAGCTGCCAGCCGGGCCCAGAAATTTGAACGTGGCCTGTTCCTGGAAGATGAAAAGCGCCTGACCAAGGAATTGCAGGACAAAGGCATGACCTTTGTTGATGTGGACCAGGCCGCCTTTGCCAAACAGGCCGAAGCAGCCGTTTTGAAAAACGTGTCTGACGACATTCGCCCGATTGTCGAAGAGCTGTTTGCCAAAAAGAAATAAGAGCCAGACAGCCCGGTTGCCCGCGCAACCGGGCTATTCCCGACATAGGGGAGTTATCGTGATCGCCACCCGTTTATATGCCCTTTTGATTGCCCTGTGCCGGATTTTGACCGGCGTTGCCTTTGGTTTGCTTTTTGTGACCGTGCTGGTTCAGGTTTTTGCCCGTACGTTCCTGCCTGAATCGCCGGTCTGGACCGAAGAATTTACCCGCCAGTGCCTGCTTTATATGGCAGCCTTTGGTGTTGGCTTGTCCTATCGCAATGGCGAACTGGTCAATGTGGAACTGGTAACCGACATTCTGCCAGGCCCGATCCAGAAAACACTCTTATTTGCATCCGCCATTCTGACCACTGTTTTTGCCGGGCTGCTGGTGATGCCCGCATGGCAGTTTGTGGCGATTGGCAAGTGGCAAACTTCCCCTGCTCTTGGGGTTCGCATGGATTTTGTTCATGCATCCGTTTTTGTTTTACTTGTTCTTTTGTCGCTATTTGCCCTGTTGCGTGTTGTGCGCATGATTGCCGGGGTGTCGAATGGCAAACCCGAAGGCCAGTCCGGAGAATTGCCATGAGCCTTGCTGTCTTGCTGGGTGTCTTTATTATTGGCCTGATAATCGGCCTGCCTGTAGCCATTACCCTCGGCCTGTCTTCGATGTGCTATCTGCTGATGCAGGGCATGCCGCTTGTGATCATTCCACAAAAAATGTTTGCCGGGATGGATGTGTTCGTTTTGCTGTGTATTCCCGGCTTTATTCTGGCGGGTAACCTGATGAATGGCGGAGGCATTACACCGCGCATTGTGCGGTTTGCCAATGCCATGGTCGGCTGGATGCGCGGCGGGCTTGGCCTGACCAACGTTGCCGGTTCCATGCTGTTTGGCGGCATTTCGGGCACCGCTGTTGCCGATGCCGCATCGATTGGCGGCATGATGATCCCCGGCATGAAACGTGCCGGATACCCGGCACCGTTTTCAGCCGCGGTCACCGCCGCGTCATCCACCGTTGGCCCCATTATTCCGCCCTCCATGCCCATGATCATTGTTGGCGCCCTTTCGGGCATTTCGGTGGGTAAAATGTTTATCGCCGGAGCCCTGCCCGGGATGATGATGGGCCTGGCGATGATGGTGACCACCTATATCATTGCGGTCAGAAACGATTTTCCCCACCAGCCATGGCAAGGTGTTGGCGAACTTGGTAAATCCTTTTTAGGGGCGTTCTGGGCACTTGCCATGACCGCGCTGATCATTGGTGGCTTGTTAAGCGGTCTTGCCACCCCGACCGAAACGGCAGTTATTGCCAGCCTGTATGCCTTTGTCGTTGGCGCTTTTGTCTATCGCGACCTGCCGATCCGCGCGGTTCCGGGTATTTTGATAGACAGTGCCATTACGGCAGCTGCGATTTTGGCCCTGGTTGGCTTTGCCAATGTCTTTGGCTGGATTTTGGTTTCCGAACGTATCCCGACCATGATTTCCGATGGCGTTCTTGCCATCACAGATAACAAATATGTTGTGATCTTGTTGATCAATCTGGTGTTGCTGATTGTCGGCATGTTCATGGAAACCATTGCCGCCTTGATCATTCTGTTCGTGCCGCTCCTGACACTGGCCCAGAATGTTGGCATTGACCCGATCCATTTTGCCGTATTTGCGGTGTTGAACCTTATGATCGGCCTGACAACCCCGCCAGTTGGTATCTGCCTGTTTATTTGCGCCAATATCGCCAAATCGCCACTCGGCCCAGTGATCAAGGCCCTTGTGCCCTATCTGATCACAAACATCATTATCCTGTTTTTGGTGTCCTATGTGCCGTTCTTCTCGACCTGGCTGCCGTCCTTGATGGAGTAATCAAATTATGGAAACCCGTGTTTGCCGCCTGTATGGGCAGCAAGATGTTCGTATTGAAACCGATACTGTCACACCCCCCGAAAGCGGACAGGTTACTGTGCGCGTGGGCGCAGGCGGCATTTGCGGTTCGGACATTCATTATTTTTATGAAGGCGGCATCGGCCAGATCCGCGTGCGTGAGCCGATTATCCTGGGTCACGAAGTGGCCGGAACCGTGATTGCCGTTGCCAACGGTGTTACCAACCTTGCCGTTGGTCAAAAGGTTGCGCTTAATCCCAGCCATCCGTGCGGCGACTGCGAATATTGTAAAAAAGATATGCAGCAACATTGCCTGAATATGCGGTTCTTTGGCTCTGCCATTCGGTTGCCGCACATGCAAGGTGCGTTTCGCGATGTGATTACGCTGGATGCCAAACAATGTGTGCCGGTCTCCGATGGCACCAGCCTGGCCCAGGCTGCCTGTGCTGAACCGTTGGCGGTTTGCCTTCATGCGGTTAGCCGGGCAGGTGATTTAACCGGCAAACGTGTTTTGGTAACCGGTGCCGGGCCGATCGGTGCGTTATGCGCAGCAGCAGCAAAACAGGCTGGTGCCAGCGAAATTATTGTGACCGATTTGCAAGATTACGCATTGGGTGTTGCCGCCCAAATGGGCGCGACCAAAACCGTAAATATTGCGACCCACGCCAGTGACCTTGCCGTATATGAAGACGGCAAAGGCCAGATTGATGTGTGCTTTGAATGCTCGGCGGCGGCCCCGGCCATTCAATCAGCGATTAAAATGCTGCGCCCGCAGGGTATTTTGGTGCAAGTGGGCGTTGCTGGCGATATTCCGGTTTCATTCAACCCGGTTGTTGCCAAGGAATTGATGATTATCGGCACCCATCGTTTCCATAGCGAATATGCAGATGCCGTTCATGCCATCGACAGCGGCAAAATCGATGTGCGGCCGATCATTACAACCAGTTTTGATTTGGAAGACGCCGTTGCCGCATTTGATATGGCACGGGATCGCAGCAAGGCCGTGAAGGTTCATTTTGCCTTTGCCAGCTAAGTCCGCCGTTAAAGCTTAGGCCCTGGTGCAAAACCGGTGCTGTCATTGAACGACCCCCGAAAGTTGGACATCAACCTTCGGGGGTTTTGTTATGGCAAAGCTAAACAATCCCGCCGCCACTGCCTTTGCTCGCCGGGCGTTGTTTGCCCACCTTTTCGCGGTACCCTGTGGCGCGATACGTTGCAATCGGGTCAATTGCGCCCCCCGCCCGGTGCCGTGCCATCGCCAGAATGGGCGACACATCGGTGATATAGGCTGATTTCAAGGTACGGTTTGCCATCATCACATCATTAGAATCCTGATAGTCCGCCAGCTTGGCGCGGTCCACCAGCAACGCCTGAACATAGGCGCGCTGCACTTCGATCGCGCTTATGATCAAGCTTTCGATCGGATCGGTGACATTGTGGGATTGATCAAGCATATAGGCCGGGTTAAACCCGGACGGATTTGAAAGCTCGGCATCAACCAGTTCGTTAAACACCAAAAACAACTGATACGGATTGATAGAACCTGCATCAAGATCGTCATCGCCGTATTTGCTGTCGTTAAAATGAAATCCCCCAAGTTTGCCAAACTGGAACAGACGGGCGACGATCATTTCAATATTCACACTGGGCGCATGGTGGCCCAAATCAACCAGGCATTGCGCCTTGTCACCCAATTCCTTTGCCGCCAGATAATTACTGCCCCAATCCTGAATTACGGTGGAATAAAAGGCCGGTTCATAGATTTTATGTTCGATGAAAACCCGCCAGTCATCGGGCAAGGCGGCATAAACCGCTTTCATCGCCGCAAGATAACGTTCAAAACTGCGGGTAAAACTTTGTTGACCAGGGAAGTTAGTGCCATCGCCGACCCAGACCGTCAGCGCCTTTGACCCCAGTTTTTGCCCGATTTCAATACAGTCAATATTATGCGCTATTGCCTGTTCGCGCACGGCCCCGTCAGCATGAGACAAGCTGCCATATTTGAACGACAATGGCATGTCGCCATGATCCTGAAAGGTATTGGAATTCATGGCATCAATGCCAAGCCCCCACGATGCCGCCATGTCGCGAAGCGCGGCCGGGTCATCGGGCCGATCCCACGGAATATGCAGTGATACCGTGGGGGTTGCCTGCGATAATTGGGCGATGACCGCGCAATCGGCGAGCTTTTCGTAAATATTGCGCGGTTCGCCAACGCCGGGGAACCGCGCAAAACGCGTGCCCCCGGTGCCAACACCCCATGACGGAATGGCCACGCCGAAATCAACCGCCTTTTGCGTTAATTTTTCAATATCAACATTCTGGCGGGCAAGTTTTGCGCCCAATGTATCGTAATCCGCCTGCATATCGCCAAGAGCATTTTGGTTGTGATCCGCAATCAGCGCCGGATCAATCTGTTTGGCAGCCATTTGTTTTTCCTCCCCGGCCCGTTATTATCTTTTTCGGGCCATGATATGGGTTAGCGCGTAAAGGATGGGGCGTGCCCGGCATCGACGTTCAAGATATTACCGGTCGATTTTGCCGCCATATCAGATGCCAGGAAATAGATGGCTTCGGCAATGTCTTCGGGCAGAACGTTGAGCTTTAACATGCTGCGCTTGCGATAATGTTCTTCAAGCTGATCGGGTTCCATATCATAGGCCTTGGCGCGCTGTTCGCGCCATTCGCCCGTCCATATTTTGGACCCGCGCAAAACCGCGTCGGGGTTAACAACGTTAACACGAATACCATAAGGCGCGCCTTCAAGGGCAAGGCAACGGGCCAGATGAATTTCCGATGCCTTTGCCGTGCAATAGGCCGACGCACCCGGCGAGGCCACCAGCCCGTTTTTGCTGGCAACAAACACCATGCTGGCCGCGCGGTCCTGCAATTTCATAATTTTAAAAGCTTCGCGCGATACCAGGAAATACCCGGTCGACAAAATATCCATATTGCGCTGCCACACTGCCAATGACGTTTCATCAATCGGTGCGGCAGATGAAATACCGGCATTGGAAACCAGAATATCAATACCGCCAAATTCGGTGCAGCTATCATGCATCAGTTTGATCACCGATTGTTCGTCGGTCACATTTACCGGCAAACCGCGCACGACATCCTTGCCAAAGGCCGATTGCAAATCTGAAACCGCCGTTTCAAGGCCGTCGGCATCAATATCGCAGGCAACAACACAGGCCCCTTCGCGCAATAACCGTGCACAGGTGGCCCGGCCAATGCCGCCTGCCCCGCCGGTGACCACGGCAATCTGCCCGGCCAGACTTTTGGGTTTGGGCATACGTTGCAATTTGGCTTCTTCTAACAACCAGTATTCAATATCGAAGGCTTCCTGTTCGTCCAGCCCCATATAGGTGCTGACGGTATCGGCACCGCGCATCACATTGATGGCATTGACATAAAATTCGCCCGCAATGCGCGCGGTTGCCTTATCCTTGGCAAACGACAACATGCCCACCCCCGGGATCAGATAAATAACCGGGTTGGGATCGCGCATGGCGGGGCTGTTGGGGCGCTTGCAGCGATCATAATAGCCTTTATAATCTTCGCGATAGGCGGCAAAGGCATCGGACAGGCCAGCGATAATGCCGTCCACATCGGGTTGGGCCGGGTCCAGATCAATGATAATCGGGCGAATTTTGGTGCGCAGGAAGTGATCCGGGCATGAGGTGCCAAGCGCGGCCAGGTCTTCGAGTTTTTGCGAATTAACGAATTCCAGCACCACCGGGTCATCGTTAAAATGGCCGATTTTACGTTCATCCCGGTCAATGAAGCTGCGGATACGGGGCATTAAGGTTGACGCAATGGCGCGGCGCTGCGAGGCGTCCAGACTGTGATATTTTGCCCCGCCAAACGCGGTTACCCCGTCGGTTTTGGCCGCAAACCAGGCAATGGCCTTGTTAATGATGTTAATGGTGGTGCTATAGCATTCCTGCGCACTGTCGCCCCAGGTGAACAGGCCGTGCGATTCAAGGACAACCCCCTTGGTATCGGGGTTATCGGTAAAGAATTTTTCCAGCATCAGGCCCAGCTCATAACCGGGGCGCTTCCACGGCAACCAGCCAATATCGCTGCCGAAAACTTCCTGCGTTATTGCTTTGCTGTCTTTCGAGGCCGCAATGGCAATAACCGCATCAGGATGCATATGGTCCACATGGGGTTTGTTGATATAGGCGTGAAGCGGGGTGTCGATGCTGGCCGCACGGGGATTGAGGTTAAAAGTGCAATGGGGCAGATAACCCACCATTTCATCTTCATGTTCCGGGCCGCGATACAGGTCCTTTAACGCGCGCAGTTTTTCCATATACAGGGTGGAAAAACCGTCAAGTTTCATGCTGCCAACATCGCCGCCAGAGCCTTTGACCCATAACACTTCAACCTCGGCTCCGGTCAGCGGGTCTTTTTGAAAGACCTTTGCCGATGTATTTCCGCCGCCAAAATTGGTAATCCTCAAATCGGAACCCAGCAGATTGGAACGGTATAAAAGCCGTTCGGGTTCGCTTAGTTTCGCCGCACGGGCGGCGTCCCATTTATTTGGAAGAAGCACATCAGACGAAACAGAAGCCATGACCTGATAACCTGTTGTTTGGACGTTACACCATGATGGCGCGCGTTAAAGGCCCGCCGATTTTTAAAAATGCCTACCGCCGTTTTCAGTCATAGTCAATCATTAACGATCATAATATTTCAATATTGCACCGCAATATGACTGATTGTGACAATTTTGCGATTGACAATGACTGGTTTTGCGGGAATATCAGGCTAATGGAGAAGCAAAATGCACGAACGTGAACGACACAGATTGATCTTGCGCGCCGTTAGCGAGCGCCCGGTGGTAACCGTGGCCCAGCTTGTTGACATGCTTGATGCGTCCGAGGCGACCATTCGTCGCGACATCAATGCGCTAGATCAGGATGGCAAGTTACGCCGTATTCGCGGCGGGGCAGAAGCCTTGCATCCGGTGTCGAACCAATCGTTGCTGGGACGACCGTTTTTCGTCAGCAAAACCATGAAGGTCATGCAAAAATCGGCCATTGCTGCCAAAGCTGTCGAAATGTGCAGTGCCGGTGACTCGATTATCATTCACGGCGGGTCAACCACCTATCAGATGGCCCCTTTGTTAAAATCGCGCAAAATGCAGATCTTGACCAATTCGTTTTTGCTGGCCGAATTTTTGGTCAAACACAGCGAAAACAATGTTGTGCTGCCCGGTGGCACCATCTACCGCGAGCAAAATATTATTTTAAGCCCGTTTGAAAGCGACGTGATCCACAATTTTTATGCGTCCAAGGCATTTGTCGGCGCGCAGGGGATCAACGCGATGGGCCTGATGGAAAGTGACCCGTTAATCATCCAGTCCGAGCAACGCCTGATTGAACAGGCTGAAGAGCTGGTGGTGATGATTGACAGTTCAAAATTCAGCCAGCGCAGCAATATGTTTTTGTGCCGGTTGGACCGCATTGACACTTTAATCACCGATGATGGCATTCGCGATGAAGATCGCACGATGCTGGATAAGGCAGGTGTGAATGTTGTGATTGCGGCGTGTGAAGAGGACGCCTCGAAGGAAACGGCCAGCGCATAATATAAGGGCCGCAAGAGCCTGTGCGTGATGCCGGACAATGAAAACAAACATCAATCATGGAGGAAACGCTATGAAATTCAGAAAGTCTCTTTTGGCGGCTGCGGCACTTGTTTTTGGCCTGGCAACCGTATCGGCACAGGCCGCGGACACTGTTCGCGTTGGTCTGGTTGTAAAATCGCTGGGGAATGGTTTTTTTGAAGCCGCACGCGATGGCGCGATGGAGGCCGCCAAGGAACTTGGCAATGCCGAGGTCATTTATACCGGCCCCACATCGACGACAGCAGAAGGACAGATCGAAAGCATTAATGCCCTGATGGCCCAGCATGTGGATGCGATCGCCGTATCAGCCAATGACCCCGACGCACTGGCGCCGATTTTAAAGCGTGCCATGCAGCGCGGTATCAAGGTCATTTCATGGGATAGCGGCGTTGCCCAGGATGCCCGCATTGTGCACCTTAACCCCTCAAGCAACGCATTGATCGGGGCAATGTGCATCAAGCTTGCCGCAGATGTCGCCGGGCAGGATGGCGGCAAACTGGCAATTTTGTCCGCGACACCAACGTCAAGCAACCAGAATATCTGGATTGACGAAATGAAGAAGGTTTTGCCGGATTATTCGCAACTTGATCTGATTGATACTGTGTATGGCGATGATCTTGCGGACAAGTCTTACCGCGAAACTGTCGCCCTGCTAAAAAAATATCCAGACCTTAAGGTCATTGTTGCCCCAACATCCGTTGGCATTGTCGCAGCCGCCCAGGCTGTCGAGGATCAGGGTCAGGTCGGCAAAGTATATGTTACGGGTCTGGGATTGCCTTCGGAACTTGCAGGGCATGTCGATGCGGGCTCTGTTAAAAGTTTCGCCATCTGGAACCCGATTGATCTGGGTTATTCTGCCATGATGATTGCTTATAAACTGACGCAGGACCCCAAAGAAACCCAGTTCATCGAAGTAGGACGGATGGGCCCGATCAGCTTTGATGCCGATGGCAATGGCGCAATGTCTGATCCGTTTATCTATGACGCTTCCAACGTGCATAAATTCGCGAAAATCTTCTGATTTCGCTGATGGAAACGGTGGAAACTTTTGCCAGTGCAGCAAGGGTTTCCCCATCCGCTTTATGTTCGGCAGTTGCAGGCCTTACGCCTGTTGGCAGCATTCCCTTCTTTATTCGGCAAAGGCTTGAAAGTTATGAACAGGCCGGTTCTTGAATTGCGCGACATTTCCAAAACATTCCCGGGTGTCAAAGCCCTTGATGGCGTTGGTCTGCAACTTTTCCCAGGTCAGGTCACGGCGCTGATTGGCGAAAACGGGGCCGGAAAATCTACCCTGGTCAAGGTCCTCACCGGTATTTACACCCCGGACGACGGGGAAATACGTGTGGGGGACAATGTGGTTGAATTTCATGCCGCCACCGATGCCGTAAAATCGGGTATTTCCGCCATTCATCAAGAAGCCGTGATGTTTGATGAGCTTAGCGTCACCGAAAACATTTTTATCAATAACCAGGATCGCAACTGGTTAGGCTTGTTAGATTGGCCGTTGATGCGCAAACGTGCCCGGCAATTGCTGGAATATCTTGATGTGCCGGTTGACCCGCAAACACCGCTTAAGAACCTGAGCGTTGCACACAAACATATGGTGTCATTTGCATCGGCCATTTCACACAACTCCAATATCGTGATCATGGATGAACCAACAGCGTCGCTGTCGCATCAGGAAATCAACGATCTTTATAAACTGGTGCGCCGCCTGAAAGAAGAAGGCAAGGCGATCTTGTTTATCAGCCATAAATTTGATGAAATTTTTGAAATCTGCGACCGTTATACCGTGTTTCGCGACGGGCAACTGGTGGGATCGGGCCTGATCGGCGATGTAACCCAGAATGACCTGGTGTCCATGATGGTTGGCCGCACGGTTGACCAGGTTTACCCCAAAACCGAAGCCAATATTGGCCCGGTTGTTATGACAGTTACGGGCCTGTCACACCCGACCGAATTTAACGATATTTCGTTTGATTTACGCGCGGGCGAAATTCTGGGTTTTTACGGGCTGGTGGGGGCCGGGCGCAGCGAAGTGATGCAGGCCCTGTTTGGGTTGACCAAAACCAGTGCTGGTTACATGACATTGCACGACAAACCCTATGCCCCGGCCAATACCAGCCAGGCCATTGCCAACGGGTTGGTCTATGTGCCCGAAGATCGCCAGCACCAGGGCGCGATCCTGAGCCTGCCGATTTTTCAAAACATCACCCTGCCCCGGTTAAGCGGCCTGTCGCGCTACGGCTTTATTGACATGGCACGTGAATATGACGTTGCCCGCCATTACGCGCAAAGCCTGAATTTAAAAGCCGCGAGCCTAAGCGAAAACGTTGAAAACCTGTCGGGCGGGAACCAGCAAAAGGTGGTGATTGGCAAATGGCTGGCGACCAACCCCAATGTCATTATTGTCGATGAACCAACCAAAGGCATTGATATTGGGTCAAAGGCCGCCGTTCATCAGTTTATGGGTGATCTGGTGGCGCAGGGATTATCGGTCATTATGGTGTCGTCCGAACTGCCCGAAATTATGGGCATGGCCGACCGTATCGTTGTGATGCATGAAGGTCGTATCGCCGCCCGGTTTGACCGCGACACGGCCAGTGCCGAAGCGATTGTGACGGCTGCGACGGGGGCGGCGTAAATGACAAAAACACATACCGCCATCGGCAAAATTCTCGCACATCGTGAATGGATCCTTGCTGCCATCATTGTGGTGATGACAGCGGGCATCGGCACGCAGGAACCGTTTTTTATCACTCCCAATAACCTTTCCGAACTGTTGGATGACACCGCCATTCTGATCATGCTGGCGATGGTGCAAATGCTGGTGATAGTCACGCGCTGCATTGATTTATCCGTCGCATCAAACCTGGCACTGACCGGAATGATTGTGGCCCTGGTGAATGTCGCCCACCCTGATACACCTGCCCTGGTTACGCTGGCGATGTCGATTGGCATTGGTGCTGTTTTAGGGGCGTTTAATGGTGTTCTGGTGTGGCTGGTAGGCATCCCCTCCATCGTTGTGACCCTTGGCACCATGAGCATCTATCGCGGTATGGTCTTTTTGCTCAGCGGCGGGGAATGGGTGAATGCCCATGAAATGACACCGCAATTTTTGGCCTTTCCACGTGAAGTAACATTGGGCCTGACAACGCTGTCGTGGCTGGCGATAATCATGATTGGGATCATCGCCCTATTTTGCCGCTATAGCGCTACCGGGCGGGCCATTTTTGCCATTGGCGGCAATCCCAAGGCGGCGGTGTATGCCGGGCTTAATGTGGGCAAATATCAGTTCATTACATTTTGCATTTCGGGGGCCATGGCCGGTTTGTGCGGCTATTTGTGGGTATCGCGGTTTGCCGTTGCCTATACCGAGGTGGCGTTAGCCTTTGAATTACAGGTGGTTGCCGCCTGCGTAATTGGCGGCATTTCCATTGCCGGGGGCATTGGATCTGTCTGGGGTGCGGTATTGGGCGCTCTATTTTTAGGGCTGATCAAAAACGCCCTGCCGGTTCTGGGAATATCGCCGTTCTGGCAAATGGCGATTTCGGGCGGGGTGATTGTGCTGGCTGTTATTGTTAATTCGCGCAGTGAAAAACAGGTTGGACGCCGCATTTTGCGAGAGGTGCATCAATGAACCGTCAAACCACCCAACAAACCGCCCGACAGGGCATAATGCCCAACACACAGCACGACCGCTATTTACCCAACACCCTGAACGGGGCATGGCGCGGCCGGGTGCTACGCTGGGAAACATTGTTAATGCTGTTTGTGGTGCTGGCATTTTTCGCCAACACCCAGCTTTCACCTTATTTTCTGGACCCGTGGAGCCTGTCAGACGCGACATTCAACTTTACCGAAAAAGCCATTATTGCCCTGCCGATGGCTTTGTTGATCATTGCGCGCGACATTGATTTATCGGTCGCATCGACCATTGCCCTGTCATCGGTCGCCATGGGGGCGGCCAACAGTGCGGGCATTGACACGGCTGGCATGGTGGCAATCGGCGCAGGCACCGGTTTGCTGGCCGGGCTGTTTAACGGATATATCATTACCCGGTTTGATATTCCCGCCATTGTGGTGACCATCGGCACCATGAGCCTGTATCGCGGCATTGCCTATATTGTATTGGGCGACGGGGTTTATCGTGATTACCCGCCCGCCTTTGCCTTTTTCGGACAGGGCTATGTTTACGGGGTAATCTCGTTTGAATTTACTTTGTTTTTGCTGCTATCGGCGGTTTTTGCCGTGGTTTTGCACAAAACAACTTTTGGCCGCCGCGTTTTCGCCATTGGCAATAATCCAACTGCCGCCCTTTTTTCCGGCATCAATGTTAAACGCCATCGTATGGCGCTGTTTACCCTGGTTGGGCTTTTTTCCGGAGTCGCGGCCATTTTGCTGACATCGCGTATCGGGTCCACCCGGCCCTCCATCGCCATGGGCTGGGAACTTGAGGTAATTACCATGGTGGTTTTGGGTGGGGTTAGCATCATGGGGGGTGCAGGCAGCATTGCCGGGGTGTTTATTGCCGTATTTCTGATGGGGCTGGTGACATTTGGCATGGGGCTTTTGAATGTACCCGGCATTGTTATGTCAATTTTTACCGGCATGTTGCTGATTGGGGTTATCGGCACGCCCATTATCTGGCGACGCATTCTACAGGCCCACAAAATACGTTCCAAAATGAAGAGCGGGTGACATGGAACAAATCGCCTTTAAAATGCAGCTAAATCCTGGCCAGGCAACCGAATATAAACGCCGCCATGATGCGATTTGGCCCGACCTTGTCGTGGCCCTGAAAGACGCAGGCATTTGCGATTACAGTATTTTTCTGGATGAAGAAACGCACATCCTGTTTGCGGTTTTAAGACGCACAGACAATCACGGTATGGATGCCCTGCCAAAAACCGACATCATGAAAAAATGGTGGGCGCATATGGGGGATATTATGGCGACCAACCCCGATAACAGCCCGGCCAGCCGCCCGCTATTACCATTATTCCATTTGCCGTAACTGCCATGACACAGACCAGACCCAATGCTATCGCCGTTTTTGATATTGGCAAAACCAATGCCAAAATCAGTATTCGTGATGCGCAAAACGCACGGTTGTTTTGCGAACAAAAACAGGCCAACACGCCCTTGCCCGGCCCTCCTTATCGCCATCATGACATTGACGGACTATGGCATTTTTGTTTAGCGCAGTTACAAAATGCGGCAGAAAAATTCAACATTATCCGCATTGTTGTCACCACGCATGGGGCGACAATTGTTGTGATGCAGGGCGATAGGGTTGCCCTGCCTGTGGTTGATTACGAAAATGAAATACCGGCAGTCATAAACACCCAATACAAAACCCTTCGCGACCCGTTTGCCCACAGCCTGAGCCCCGATTTACCCGCCGGGTTAAATATTGGTCGGCAACTTTACGCCTTAAGCCAAACCCATAAAGATGCCTTTCACAATACCAGCGACATTTTGCTGTATCCGCAATATTGGGCGTGGCGGTTATGCGGGGTAAAAGCCAGCGAATGCACATCACTGGGATGTCATAGTGATTTGTGGCAGCCAACAACCGGGCAATGGTCAGCATTAGCGCAAAAACAGGGCTGGGCCGCGAAATTTCCGCCGCTGCAAAAGGCGGATGCTGTGATTGGCACGCTTTTACCCGAAATCGCCGCACAAACCGGCATATCACCCAACTGCGAAATTCTGTGTGGCATTCACGACAGCAATGCCTCGCTCGTACCCTATATTCAAACAATGCCCAAACCCTTTACACTGGTTTCGACCGGCACATGGGTTATCTGCTTTGCCGTTGGCAGTTCGGCCACGCACAATTTGCGCGAAGACCGCGATACATTATGTAATGTCGATCTTGATGGCCATGCAGTCCCCAGTGCACGGTTTATGGGCGGGCGCGAATATGAAACCCTGTGCCCCAAGGCCGACACCCCCTTTACCATGGACGATATCGACCATGTCATTGACCAGGGAATTTATGCCATTCCGTCTTTCGCCACGGCGGGCGGGCCGTTTAGCGGACATACGGGCGCGGTTGAAAATCATGCCGGGCTTGCAACACCGGCCCGCCATAGCGCCCTTGCCACCCTTTACGGGGCGCTGATGATTGATTATTGCCTGGGTATGATTGGGGCGAGTGGCCCACTGATACTTGATGGTCCCTTTGCCCAAAACAGGCATTTATGCCAAATTCTGGCATTATTTCGGCCTGAACAGCCGCTACATATCGCATCGGGCAATGCCGGAACCAGCTATGGAGCGGCTTTACTGGCCTTAAGCCCGCAGAACAGGGAAATGCAAACCGGAATTTTGTATGAAATAGACCGTGAGTTAACCGGCCCGCACTATAAAAGTTATCGGCATCAATGGTTTTTACGCTTGCCACGATCCTGACGACTGCGCAAATTTAGGCGGCCCAGACATAGTCAGTCACCAAATTTGATTTTCAGACAAGTACATTGATGAAAATAGCCATTATCGCAGATATTCACGGCAATGCCTTGGCACTGGACGCCGTACTGGCCGACCTGAAACGCCGCGCGGGTGCTGACATGGTGGTTAATTTGGGTGATTGTGTATCGGGCCCGTTATGGCCGCGCGAAACCATGGGAATTTTGCATCAGCTTGGCGCCACTACCGTGCGCGGCAACCATGATCGGCAGGTTGCGACCCTGACACGCGAAACCATGAACGCATCAGACAGCTTTGCTGTGCAGGAAATAACAGCGGCGGACCGGGCGTGGCTGGCGGCACTGCCACAAACTGTGATGCTAACACCTGGCATTTTGGCCTGCCACGCCACACCGGACGATGACGCCACCTATTTGCTGGAACGAATTGAAAATGGCGGGCTGGTGCGCGATGACGAAGCCGCCATTTCAACGCGACTGGGGACCATTAACACAGCAAATATCGTGCTGACCGGGCATAGCCATCGCCCCGATATGCTGCGCACCCAAAACGGCATTACCATTATCAATCCCGGGTCTGTTGGCTGCCCGGCCTATGAAGATGATGCCCCGGCCCATGTTTCTGAAAGCGCTACACCCCATGCACGCTATGCCATAATTGACGTTGCCGAAGATGCCGACCTGCCCGATGTGCAATTTATTGCCGTTGCGTATGACCACGAAAAAGCTGCCAAACGAGCCGAAGAAAACAGGCGCAATGACTGGGCCTATGCCCTTCGAACCGGATACGCCACCCCGGCCTAAGTGGCATTTAGCACGTGGCGCAGGCACAAAAGACGCGATTCATGAATGATCCAGCCATGCCAAAATTTCATCGGCGTGGTTTTCGGGCTGTTCAATCGGACAAAAACCTGACGAATAATGCCGTCTTTAATTGCCAGCGTCAGGCGGCACAGTAATGTCATGCCATCCACCTGAAAAACCGGCAATCCCAATGCTGTTGCCAATTCCAGTTTTTCATCACTTAAAACCGGGAACGGTAAATGCAGGCGATTGACCATTTCGGTCTGATAATCGGTTGATTGGGTGCTAAGGCCAACAACATCGGCACGTTTTTGCTGCAAGTCACGGTAATGATCGCGAAAGGCGCAGCTTTGCGGCGTGCACCCGCGCGCACCGGGGATCACATCCCAGTCCTTCGGGGTTGGGGTGTTGGGCGAACTGGTGCGCGGGTAACAATACACAATCAGCCAGTCAGGCCTGGCTTTGCCAAGGTCAAAAACGCGACCATCGGTTGCAGGAAGTTGTATTTGGGGCATCGCCAAGCCGATTAAACGGTCGCGTTCGGTTATGGTCTTGTCCTGAGGCATCACGGGCACCGCATTTCTTTCATATCACAGCGTCACGAAGTCGGTCACTTTATGCGACGCACACCGCATCCTCAAGCGGGATCAGGCCCCGTTATGCGCCAAGGCGACGGGAAATTTCTATGCCCGCAAGAACAAGCTTGCCCCCCAAATCATCAATCGCTTTGGCGGTTGCCTCGCTGCGCGTTAATGAAATGGCCAGCCCGGCAACCGCGTCCCCCGTATGATTATGCAATGCCGTCCCAAGGCAGATCATCCCTTCACGCACCTGCCCGTCATCAATTGAAAACCCCCGTTGGCGGGTTTCTTCAAGATCGCTGTTGAGTTCGGTCAGGTTGCGCACACTACGCGAGGTTAACGGGGCAGGAAACCCATCTGAAAACAGGTCTTTGACGGTGATTGGGTCAAATTCCGACAACAAGGCCTTACCTGTTGCGGTAAAGGCCGCAGGCAGGCGCATGCCAATGCGAAATGTAACGCCCAGCGGTAAACTGGCATTGGAACAGGCAAGATAAACAACCTTGCAGCCATCGAGCACCGTCATCGTAATGGTGTAGCGGGTAAGGTCGCGAGTCTCCGCAAAGTAGGTTTTAAAAACCTCCACCAAATCATTTTGCGCCAAAAATCCGTTCGCCCAGCGCATCGGGTGTGGCCCGGCACTAAAGGTGCCATCTGAACCCCTGGTTAAAAGCCCCAGTTCAATCATCGCGAGCAAAAGCCCATGCAGAGTGCTTTTGGGCAACGACAAAACGCGCCCAATTTCGGCGGCATTTGGTTGTTTTGATGATCCTGACACAAAATCCATAATCGCAACCGCACGGCGCAACGCAGGCACAGCTGTTGCGCCGGCTTTGATCGTTTCACTCTCTGTCACGTCGTTTTTCCTTCTTGACTTCAAACAGGGTTTGGAGGCACCGTTGGTTCATCTAATTGATACAGGTTCAATATAATGAACCTTTCGGGAGGAACAATGCTAAACTTAAAAAATCCACAGCTTCTAAAAACAGCCTGCCTGATTGATGGCAAATGGGTAACCTCGCCAAAGGGCGCCGCCCTTGATGTGACCAACCCGTTTGATGGCAGCGTTGTCGCCCAGGTTCCGGTTTTGGGCGCTGTCGAAACAGAAACGGCCATCATTGCCGCCGAACGGGCGTTTGCCGACTGGTCAACCCGTGCCGCCAAGGAACGTGCCGCCATTTTACGGCGCTGGTTTGACCTGATTGTTGAAAACGCCGATGACCTTGGCGCCATGATGACCGCCGAACAGGGCAAACCGCTGGCAGAAGCCAAAGGCGAAGCAATGTATGCGGCATCATTTGTTGAATGGTTTGCCGAGGAAGCAAAACGGGTTTATGGCGACACCATCCCGTCACCAACAACCGATAAACGCCTTTTGGTATTAAAGCAGCCGATCGGTGTTTGTGCCGCCATCACGCCGTGGAACTTCCCGGCCGCCATGATCACCCGCAAGGCCGCCCCGGCACTGGCCGCAGGTTGCACCATGATCGTCAAACCGGCCGAACAAACGCCGCTGACCGCGTTGGCTCTTGCCTATCTTGCTGAACTTGCGGGCATTCCAAAAGGTGTGTTTCAGGTCATCACCGGCCCGGCACAGGAAATTGGCGGCGCCCTTACCGCGTCTGACAAAGTGCGTAAGCTGTCCTTTACCGGGTCGACCGAAGTTGGACGCCTGTTGATGGGCCAATGCGCCCCGACCATCAAGAAACTAAGCCTTGAGCTGGGCGGAAATGCCCCCTTCATCGTTTTTGACGATGCCGACATCGATGCTGCCATCGAAGGGGCAATGGTGTCAAAATACCGCAACGCCGGACAAACCTGCGTTTGCGCAAACCGCCTTTATATTCAGGCTGGTGTGTACGATGCCTTTGCCGCCAAACTGGCAGAACGGGTTAAATCGATGCCAGTGGGTGAAGGCACACAGCAAGGCGTTCTAATCGGCCCGCTGATTGATGAAGATGCCCTTGCCAAGGTCGAGGAACATGTTGCCGATGCCCTGTCAAAGGGGGCCAAGGTTGTGACAGGCGGCAAGCGCGGTTCTCAAGGCGGCACATTTTATGAACCAACCGTTCTGGCCGATGTGACACAGGCAATGAAAGTGGCCCGCGAAGAAACCTTTGGCCCGGTTGCCCCCTTATTCAAATTCGAAACCGAAGAAGAGGTCATTGCCATGGCAAATGACACCGAATTTGGTTTGGCGGCTTATTTCTATACCGAAAATGCCCGTCGCAGCTGGCGCGTCGCAGAAGCCCTTGATTACGGCATGGTTGGTCACAATACCGGCCTGATTTCAAATGAAGTAGCCCCCTTTGGCGGCGTAAAGCAGTCGGGTCTGGGCCGTGAAGGCTCCAAATATGGCATCGAGGAATATCTGGAAATCAAATATTTCTGCACTGCCATTCGCTAAACCGACCCAACAAATAACCGATATATACGGAGGAAACGATGACCCTCAATCCTTTCGGCTTTACAACAGCGGCCGATATTTTCGTTGAATGGGGCGGATCAAGCCGCCTTGGCGACCTGCTTGTCGAACGCTTTGCCGAGCGCAAGGCTTTATTGGTTACAGACCGTGGCCTGATTGATGCAGGCCTGATTGCACCGGTTAAAACGGCACTGGAAGCAGCTGGTTTTTCTGTTTCTGTATTTGACGATGTTGTCGCCGACCCGCCCGAAGCCATTGTTATGAAGTGCGTTGAGATGGCACGCGCGCAGAATATTGACATCGTGATCGGCCTTGGCGGCGGATCGTCGCTTGATATTGCCAAACTGGCGGCTGTCATCATCGGCAGTGACCAGCCGCTTGCGGAAATGTATGGCATTGGCAATGTCAAAGGCAAACGCCTGCCCCTCGCCCTGATCCCGACAACGGCGGGCACGGGGTCGGAAGTGACCAATATTTCCATTATTACCACCGGCGAAACCACCAAAATGGGTGTGGTTTCGCGCCAGCTTTATGCTGATTTTGTTCTTCTTGATGCCGAATTAACGGTGGGCCTGCCACAAATTCATACCGCAGCCACCGGCATTGACGCGATGGTTCATGCCATCGAAGCCTATACATCGAAATTCAAGAAAAACCCGCTATCCGATGCCCTTGCCCGCGAAGCCCTTCGCCTGTTGGGCAGCAACCTGCTTGCGGCGTGCAAAGATGGCACCAACCGCGAAGCACGTGAAAACATGCTGCTGGGTGCGATGCTGGCAGGCCAGGCCTTTTCCAACTCGCCGGTCGCAGCTGTTCATGCCCTGGCTTACCCGTTGGGCGGGCATTATCACCTGCCGCACGGGTTGACCAACGCCCTGATGCTAGGCCCGGTATTGCGCTACAACGCAAAGGTTGCCGCGCCGTTATATGCCGAACTGGCCGATGTGATGGGTGTTGACGGCACGGGGGATGCAAATACCCGTTCAGAGGCATTTGTTAATCACATGCTGGCTCTGATGGATGAAAGCGGGGCTCCGCGTCGTTTGCGCGACGTTAATGTCACCGATAACAGCCTGTCCATGCTGGCGAAAGATGCGATGAAACAATCGCGCCTTTTGGTGAACAACCCTGTTGAAGTGACCGAGGAAGATGCCTTGGCACTTTATCGCGAAGCCTATTAAGGCTTCGCATAATTCCCTGGCAATATATCTGGCACAGGCCAGAAGAAACGACCCAAAACGGGAGGTAAACCCATGACTGACATTCGCCTTTACATGTTTCAGACCGGTTCGCTGAAATGCAAAGTGCATAACATTAAAATGAACGAAGGTAACGGTGCCGATTATGAAATTCCGGTTCCGTTCTTTCTGATTACCCATCCTGAAGGTCATACCATTATTGATGGTGGCAACGCCGTCGAAGCCGCCACTGACCCGGTTGGACATTGGGGTGGTGTGACCGAGGTTTATTGGCCGGTAATGGACCCGTCCGAAGGCTGTGTGGCCCAGCTTGAAAAAATGGGTATCAAACCGGAAGATATTCGTTATGTGGTGCAGTCCCATTTGCATCTGGACCATACCGGTGCCATTGGCCGTTTCCCCAATGCAACCCACATCGTGCAGCGCAGCGAATATGAATATGCCTTTACCCCGGACTGGTTTGCCGCCGGTGGCTATATCCGCAAGGATTTCGACAAACCGGGCCTGAAATGGCAGTTCCTGAATGGCACCGACGATGATCATTATGACATCTATGGCGATGGAACGCTGACCACCGTTTTCACCCCGGGCCATGCGCCGGGCCACATGTCATTCAAAGTCAACCTGCCCAATACCGGACCGATGATTTTGACCATTGATGCGGCCTATACCACCGATCATTGGGAAGAGAAATCATTGCCGGGTTTCCTGGCATCAACTGTGGACACCGTGCGTTCGGTTAAAAAACTGCGTGCGTTGGCTGAAAAAACCAAAGCAACGGTCGTGACCGGTCACGACCCGGATGCCTGGGCAACCTTCAAACACGCCCCGGAATATTACGATTGATCAAAACCGTGGCCCCCGCCCGATAAATTTGGGCGGGGGCCACTATTTCAACGCGACGCATCCACCAAAGACGGGCTGAAATTGTCCTTGAGATTTACGCCCGAAATGCTGCTTTTGCAGGCGGCATTCATAAGATAAACAAGCTTTTGTGCCGCGTCATCTACCGGGAAACCGGCAGGGCGGATATTTGAAATGCAGTTGCGCTGTGCGTTGCTACAACCGGGTTTTGGCGCATAAGTCAGATAGGCACCAAGGGAATCCGCACTGGAAAGACCGGGGCGTTCGCCAATCAACATCACGCTGATTTTTGCCTGTAAGCGGCTGGCAATTTCGTCGCCCAATGCCACACGCGCCTGATGGGCCAAAACAATAGGGCCGATGGACCAGTCACGCCCCAACAACGCCAATGTCTGACGCACCATATCGGCACCATTTTCATGAATGGCACGCGCAGACAAGCCATCGGCCAGAATAAAGACGATATCGGGTGATGAGTTGGCACCTGCACTATTTGCCGCATCCAAAAGATCCGTTTCGCTTTGCGGGGCCAGTTTGCGGCCATAATCAGGGCGTTGTAAATATTCCGCCCGATTGGCCGCACGAGACTGAACCGTGATAACAGGCAAATCCAGATCGGCAATGCTGCCACCAACCATCGACGCATCAAATGGCATATGGACGGAATCACGCGCCCGGGCATGGGCCATTTGAAATTCCAGCAACTGGCAGGTTGGCAGGCCATCCCCCACCCGGCCAAGGCCGATCCGCGCACTGGTATGCACCCGCAGGCGCGACCAAGGGTCCAATCGCGGGATGTCGGGATTATCTGACAGGCTCATTACGCCGCCCCCGACCATGCCAGCAAATCCTGTGTCAGGCTGCTATCAAGTTTGGGGCGGGTACGCCCGCTTTGATCAAAAATTTCCATTTTACGTAACCACGCGGCAAATTCGGGGGCAGGCTGCAAATTAAGGGCAGATCGCAAATACATGGCATCATGAAAGCTGGTGCTTTGATAATTCAACATGATGTCGTCAGCCCCTGGCACACCAATAACAAAATTGGTCCCGGCAACGCCAAGCAGGGTGAGCAAATTATCCATGTCATCCTGATCGGCTTCGGCGTGGTTGGTGTAACAAACATCAACCCCCATCGGCACGCCCAGCAGCTTGGCACAAAAATGGTCTTCCAGACCGGCACGGGTGATTTGTTTGCCATCAAACAAATATTCCGGCCCAATAAAGCCAACCACGGTATTGACCAAAAGCGGCGAAAACGCACGGGCGACGGCATAGGCTCGTGTTTCAACGGTTTGCTGATCCAGCCCTTCGTGGGCATCGGCGGATAATGCCGCCCCCTGCCCGGTTTCAAAATACATTACATCTGTGCCAACCGTCCCCCGATTGAGCGACAACGCCGCCTGTTGGGCTTCGGCCAATATGGCCAGATTAATGCCAAAGCTGTCATTGGCAGCCTGGGTGCCGGCGATGGACTGAAACACCAGATCAACCGGAGCATTGCGGTTCATCGCTTCGATCGCGGTGGTAACATGGGATAAAACGCAAGATTGGGTGGGGATTAACAACCGTTCGCGCACATCATCGATCAGTTTTAAAAGTTCGATCATGGCATCAGGGCTATCCGTCGCCGGGTTAATGCCAATCACGGCATCACCGGCCCCGTGCATCAACCCGTCAAGAATAGAGGCGGCAACACCGGCGGGGTCATCGGTTGGGTGGTTGGGTTGCAACCGCACCCCCAAATGCCCTTCAAGGCCAATGGTATTACGAAAGGATGTTACCACCCGGCATTTGCGGGCAACCGCAATCAGATCCTGATTGCGCATCAGTTTGCTAACCGCCGCAACCATTTCCGGGGTGAGGCCCGGTGCCAGCGCCTTAAGGGCGGCGGGGGTGGCCTCGTCCGATAACAGCCAGTTGCGAAAATCGCCAACAGTCAGCGATGATACCGCCAGGAACGCACTGTAATCATGGCTATCCATAATCAGGCGGGTAACTTCATCGCGCTCATAAGGCACCAGGGCCTCGGATAAAAACCGCTTTAGCGGTATATCGGCCAGCGTATAACGGGCGGCAACCCGTTCCTCGTCAGACCCCGCAGCCAGCCCGGCCAATAAATCGCCCGAACGAAGCGGGCTTGCTTTGGCCAGCACCGTTTTCAAATCAGGAAATGTGAACCGGTTAAATCCGGTGACGGATGCAGAATGCAAGATTGCAGCCTCCTGATGATATCAGCCGATTTGCAGCATGGTTAACAATGCCGCAGACATAAGATTTTCAATTTTATCAAAAGAATGATGCCGAGATTTGCACTGCGACAGAATGAGCTATCTGGTTCAAACACTTGTGTTAAAATTTCAGCAGTTTCAAACAAACCCTTAAAAATGACCGTAAAACAGGCACGCCTTAAAAAAAGCAGTCCCGGTAATGGCGAGGCGTGCCATGCCGGGACCCTTCAGGTTTTATTCAGCCGCGAATTTGGCAAGAATTTCATCCGCACGCGAACCGGTTTTTGCTTTCCAGTCATCGATCACCGGCTGTGCGGCGTTCGACAATGTTTTGGCAAAACCGGCATCGACTTTTTCAACAACAGTCATCCCGTGCGACCGCAATTCATCGTATTTGGCGGCCTGATTCTGGCGAATTTGCGTGGCGCGCCATTCGGTTGCTTCTTCACCGGCCTGCATCACGGCTTTTTGCAGTTCCGGCGTCAGGGAATTATAAACATCCATGTTCATGTGAACAAAGGTCAGCGGCATGGCGTAATTGATCTGAGTGAAAACACTGGTGTAATCCCAGAAATTGGCAGCAGCCCCGCCATCTACCCCGGTCAACACGGCAGAGATAGAGCCGGTTGCCAACTGCGGCACCACATCGGACCATGAAATTTGCAGTGGCGACGCACCAAGCGCATTTAACACGCGGGTGCCGGTGGCGTCATAGGTGCGAATACGCAGGTTTTTCAAATCGGCCTGTGATTTGATTTCATTTTCCGCCCAGATGCCTGACGGATCAATCCAGCCTGCATGGATCAGTTTCTGGTCATATTTTTCGAATACTTTTTCGTAATAAGGCCGTGCGATATCCCACAATTTACGAACGTCATCAAAGTCCTTGGCGACGAACGGAAGCGAGCTTAGCAAAAAGATCGGATCAACACCGGCAAGTGTGCCGCTCACCGTGGTCGCAATCGGCAGTGCACCATCGGCAACCGCAAAAAGATGGTCTTTTTCGCGAAAGCCCAGTGCCGCACCGGAATGGATGGTGATGGCGATTTTACCATCCGAAAGTTCTTTAAGCCGGTCGGCAAAGAAAACGTCGGTTTTAGTATTAATCGAGTTGGGGCCATATTCGGTGGATTGGTCCCAGTTATATTCGGCGGCCTGTGCCTGCCCCAGACATAACGGGACAAACGCAACAGCAGCAAACAGCATTGATTTGATCATTTTTGAAGCCTCCATTTTTTTAGTTGAACAGTGTATTTGGTAGATACATAACGATTTCCGGGATGAAGTAGAAAATCGCAACGCACAGGCACATCAAGAAACAGAACGGCAGGGCATAAAGCGCCATGCGCGAAATAGGCACACCGGAAATTGAATGGATAATCATAAGGTTAAAGCCAACCGGTGGGGTAATTTGCCCAATCTCGACCATGATCACGAGGTAAATCCCAAACCAGATCGGATCAATGCCAAGCCCCTGCACGATGGAAAACAGAATGGGCAACGTCATCACGATGATGGAAACACCATCCAGGATCATGCCAAGAAACAGGAAGAAGACCGAGGTTAACAATATAAACTGGCCGGGCGAAATGTCTGATCCAACAATATAGTTGGCAAGCCCGATCGGAATATGCAGATAACCAAGGGCGGTTGAGATCAGCGATGCGGCAATCACCACGGTAAAAATCATGATGCTGGTGTGCAGGGTGCTCATCAAAGACGACTGAAACACATCCCATGTCAGCGCCCGGGTAACTGCCGTTAACACCAGCACAGACACCATGCCGATCCCGGCGGCTTCGGACGGGGTTGCCAAACCGGTATAGATCGAGCCCAACACCAGACCGACAATCAGCATGATCGGCGCAAGATCCTGAAGGCTGTTCCACAGGGTATAATGTTGGGCGGGTTCTTCGAGCGGGGCAACGGCGCGATATTGCGGCGAGCCTGGCGCATTTTGATCCCCCGAAATCAGGCAGCGAATAGCGACATAGACCGAAAACACAATCGCAATAAAAATACCTGGCAAAATTCCCGCCGCAAACAGACGGTCAATCGGCACCTCGGCCAGAACACCATAAACAATCATGACAATTGACGGCGGAATAAGCAGGCCCAGGCTGCCCGACCCCGCCAGCGAGCCCAGCACCAGACTTTCGCGGTAATTTTTATGGCCCAGTTCGGTGATGGTAATTTTACCCACCGTGGCCGTGGTCGCGGCACTGGACCCGCAAATGGCCGAAAACAGGGTGCAGCCAAAAACATTCGAATGGATCAACCCACCAGGAAGACGCCCGACAATGGGGGCCAACCCACGGAAAATGCGCATCGAAATATCGGTTTTCAGGATTAGTTCACCGATCCAGATAAATAACGGGATGGCGGAGAGTTCCCACGACCCGGCACTGCGCAAAATGATAGAGCCAAAAATATTCATCACCCGGTCAAGCGGCATATCACCCAGAAACATCAACGAACCTGCCGCGACCAGAATAAGGCCGACATAAATCCAGATGCCCGATGCAAGAACCAGTAGAATGGCGGCAAGAACAACCGCAGCAGATGTTAACGGGTCCAATTTAACCTCACCTGAAGCCTTGGCTTTTTTAAGCCTTTAATGATTTTTCGGCGTGCACCAGCACGTTGACCGCCAGACGCAGAATATAAAACCCCAGTCCAACAATGATCAGCGATTGCGGTATCCACAGGGGCGTTTCGGCAAAACTGGAACTGGTAATGCCAAAGCGCAAATTGCGGGTAAAAATGTTGTAAAGGGCACCAAACAACAAAAGACAGGCCCCCATTGCCGCCAGATTGGCAAAGGCATCGGCAATTTCGCGCCCGCGTGGACCCAGAAAATTTTTAAGCAAATTCACGCGGATCAGCCGGTCTTCGGTGTGGGTTGCGGCAAGGGCGAGAAAAATCATCGCCCCTAACGCATACCCGACAAATTCTTCCAAAACGAAGGTCGATGTGTCGAAAAAGGCGCGCAGCACAATTTCAAGCGCAATATGGCCCAGCATATATACAATCAATGCCACCGAAACCCACGACAACCAGCGCCCTGATCGCGTCATGGCCCCATCCAGATGCGCGATGAAAGAAATGTTTTTTCCCGTCATTTTCCAGATATCTCGTTCATGTCATTCATGGCAGATTTCAGCCCCTGAAATATCGCGCCGTGCTCCATTATCAACACGGAATAAGCGGCACCATTATTATGGGCAAACGTCTTTTCTTCCGGGCTCCATGCGGGCAATGCCCATACCTTGCCGCTGGCCTTGGCCGCCGCTGCAACCTTGGCAAGATCGTCAAAATCGCCTTGCTGGCGCGCATAGGCTCCCCGTTCGCGGCGTAGCGACAAATCCGACGGCCCGACAAAAACACCATCCACGGTCGGCAAGGACAGAATACCGTCGATTTCTTCAATCGCGCCGTGGTCTTCGATCATGGGATAACAACGGGTTTTGGTGTCCTGGGTGGCAACCCATTCGTCATTGAACCCGGCATAGGAAGATGTCCGGCCGCCCGCAAAGCTTCGATCCCCCAGCGGCGGAAATTTGGCAAAGGCACAAATTTCTTCGGCATGGGTTTTGCTTAAAATATGCGGAATGACAACAGCATCAGCGCCAAAATCCAGCGCCTGCTGGATCGGGCCGCGTTCGGGGCCAAGCACCTTTGCCAGCACTTCAAACCCAATGGCCTTTAAAAACGGAATCAACCGTTCAAGGTCCTGCAAGTCGAACGAACCATGTTCAATATCAAGAATAATAAACTCGTACCCGGCAAGCCGTGCCATTTCGGCAGCAGCAAAATTGGGCGATGACATCCAGAAACCGTATTTGGAAACGTTCATTGCAGAGACCTTTTATATATATATTCAATGCGTGGCGTAAGGGAATTCGAAAAGCATAACGGTGCGCTACACAGGCGCACCGGTGGGGATTACGCTGTTTTCAAATCGTAAATATCAGCGCGACGATTGCTTAAGGACGGCAATTCTTCGCGGGTTTTGGTCTGCATGGAAAAATCCAGATCAGCGATGGCATACCCGACCTTATCGGCCATACGGGTCAAAACATTGCCCCACGGATCGATAATGATGCTGCGGCCATTGCACGCCCCGGCAGGCGGATACGGGCCGAACTGCCCCGGTGCAATCACAAAGCACTGGTTTTCAATGGCGCGGGCGCGCAACAGCACGTCCCAGTGATCTCGCCCGGTATAAAGGGCAAAGGCCGCCGGAACGAACAGAATTTTCGCCCCCTGAAGGGCCTGCAAACGGAACAGTTCCGGGAAACGAACGTCGTAACAAATTGACAAGCCCGCCTTGTGGCCATCGACATCGCCCAAGACAACTTCCTGACCGGGCATGACAGTATCTGATTCGCGATAGGTAATGCGGCCCGGCAAATCGACATCATAAAGATGCAGCTTGTTATATTGCGCAACCACCTTGCCATCGCGCCCAAACAGGAAGCTACGGTTATTGCAGCGCGCAGCGTCTTCGGTCTGAATGCGGATCGAACCCAACAGAATATTGATACCCAGTTCAGCCGCAAGGGCGGAAAACCGCTGGGTGGTTGGGCCATTTTCAGGTTCGGCCGATGCCAGCGCACCTTCTTTGGGACCTTGATAATCGGTGTATTCCGGCAAAGCCACCAAATCGGCCTTATCCGCCGCCGCAGCGCGCACCAGCTTTTCAGCAGTCGCAAGGTTCTGTTCTTTATCATCCTGAGAGTTCAACTGGCAGATCGCGACACGCATTTTATGTCCTTTCGACAAACTTTATTCACCGTGTATACATGACATGTACAAAAAAAATATTTCGTTGTCTACCCCGTCTGTGTGGTGTAATTCTGCTTTGGGACAAAAACGAACCCGAACGAGGAAACATGACGCAAGCAGCCCGCAAGACAAAAAGCCCGGAAGACGGTCCTAAAAGACCCGCCAAAGAACTTGTCTATGACTATGTTCGGGGTAAAATTTTAAACGGCGAATGGCGCGGCGGTGATTTCATCGAAGAACAAATCGTATCTGATGCGGTTGGTGTTTCGCGAACGCCGGTGCGCGAAGCCCTGCATCGCTTGCAAAGCGACCATTATATCAGTCTGACGCCAAGGCGCGGTGCCGTTGTTCGGCAAATTACAGCACAGGAACTGATCGAAGTATATGAAAGCCGCCGCCTGATTGAAGCACACGCTATGCAGCGAATTTGTCAGGAACGCCTGCCAATACCCACCATTCTAAACGATTTATACGAAAAAATGTGCATCACCAGCAAAAGCCAGGATTTTGTTCAGCGTGCCGAATATGATCAGGAATTTCACCGCAACATCGTCGCCACGATCAACAATGCAGTTCTAGTTGAACTATACGGGTCCTTGCAGGTGCGCCAGCAACGGGTTGCCATTGCCGCCATGCGGGTCCAGCCTGCACGCGCCGAAACAATTGACCAGGAACATAAAGACCTGATCATTGCGCTGGAAAATTTTGATGAAGACGCCGCTATTGGCATCATTTCACGCCATCTACGCCCGATCCTTGACGTGGTTTCGCGCTTGCCAGTTTAAAACCCTTTGCCTGCGCTATTGGGCATGCGGTTACCAGCCTTGAATCGGTTATTATCGTAAATCGCCGGGATGTGGCAATTTGGCTGCCACAACAGGGCCCCCTCCAAACATTTCAGGCCCCGGCATTGCCGAGGCCTGTTGTTAACAGGTGATGGCGCCAGAATTAAAGCGCGTTGCAGAACTTTTCAAATTCTTCAACCGTTGCATAGGATTTCTGGGTGCCTGGCCGGGTGATGCTGTCGGCGGCATAGCGAACAGCCATGTTAAGGGCGGCTGTTACATCGTGGCTTTCAACGTAATAGCGGGCAAAGCTGCCGATAAAGGCATCGCCTGCCCCGGTGGTATCAACGGGTTTAACCGATACCGGGTCGATATGAACTGCAGCGTTTTTGCCATCAATCAAAAGTGCACCATCGCCGCCCAACGTCACGATCACGGTTTTAACACCACGCGCGATCAGGCTGCGGGCAGCGGCTTCGGCGCCAGCCAAAGAATTGACCGGCAAGCCCGAAATGGTGGCAAGTTCCGTTTGGTTGGGGACCAGGAAGGTGGCTTGTTCGATTTTGCTACTATCAAGATCCGCCGGGGCGGGGGCAGGGTTAACCAGGGTTTCAATACCGTGTTTCGCGCCAAAGGCAACGGTATGATAAATGGTTTCCAATGGCACTTCGAGCTGCATCAAAATAAGATCGCATTCCTTAAGGGCATCGGCAGCACGGTCCACATCCGCTGGCGACAATTCGGCATTGGCACCCTTGACGATCAGAATGCAATTTTCGCCTGATGCATCAACAAAAATGGGCGCAACACCGCTTGATGTGCCCGGAACACGGTCCACAAAACGCGTATCAATACCGGATGTCTCAAAGTTACGAATGGTATTGTCAGCGAAAATATCATCGCCAACCTTGGTTACCATCATTACATCACCACCAAGACGTGCCGCAGCAATGGCCTGATTGGCCCCCTTGCCACCACAGCCCATTTCAAAACGCGGGGCTTCGATGGTTTCGCCCGGCAACGGCATCCGATCGGTATAGGTGATCAGATCGACCATGTTGCTGCCGACAATGGCGATTTTGCCTGCCATGTTAGTTCTCCTGAATTACAGCGACTGGATCGCCTGTTCGGCCGCATCACTGTCGGCGCGTGTTACATAACCAAGCCGCACCGAATAATGCCGGCTTTCGCCACTTTGCAACGAAATCACATTGCCCTTGCCCTGTTCGGCGCTAAAGCCTTCAGGCTCGCAGGTCGATGGCAGGGCAAATGCGCAAACCTTCTGGTCCGGATTGGCCATAACCCAGCGCACCGTTTTAGGAAAATCGTTGATATTATAGGTAATGTGGAAGGCATCGCCTTCGATCCGGCGCATCATATAGGATGTGTCACCATTGGCATCGGCTTTGCCATTGCGAATGTAAAATACCTGTTCGGGGTCGTAACGGTGCGGTTCGCTCATGGTTTCCATTGCCGCCGGATTTTCGGCCAGGATATGCAAAAAGGCATCGTAATCGGGATTGCGCGGCACATGGGCCGGAACCTCGGTACGGACAATGGTTTCATCGGGCGTGAATTTTGCCGGTTGAATGATCCGGCCCCCTTCGCAGAAGGCGAAATTAACGTGGCACATATACATCAGGTCCATAGCCGCACCCGACAGGTTTTCAACATTCATCTGTATGTCGAAAAGGGTCGAATCCGGCCGCAAAACCACACGGGGCCGGGCAATGTAATGGGCACCAAAACCCATCACATATTCCCGCATACCGGTGATGGCCATATAGGCCCCTTCGTCATCGGAACCAAATTCGATAGCCGCCTTATCCATCGGGGCGCACGGCATTTCACCGTGCAACGGATGGGTATCACTCGGCCCGGGGCAGCCATTGGTCAACAAGCCGGAATGAAAGGCAAAACAGCCATAAGTGCCGACAATGACATCCGCCGGGCGCGGCATGCGAAACATGTTCTGCATGGTCAGATCAACGCCATCAAACACGGCATCCCAGATCATTTGCCCCATATAGGGCAAAATCACCAGGTGCCCGCGCCCGTTTTTCAAGCGGACGGCTTCGATACCGCTTTCATAACGAAACAGGCTGGCCGACATGTTGCCATGCGCCGCAATCACCTGTTCGGCATCGCCGAAATAGCTTTTGCGCAGATTGATTTGGGTCGCAACACTCATCTTTTCTGCATCCCTTAACGTGTACGGTTTTTATAGGCGTTAATGGCAATCACCAGTAACAAAAACGCGCCCCAGATGAAATCGATCAAATGGTTTGAAAACCGCAAAATCTGAAAGCCGCTCGACAGCAGCATCAATGCGGTAACCGCAATCGACACACCCAGAACCGTGCCCCGACCACCAGCCGGATTGGTGCCACCCAGAACCGCAATCAACACAGCCTGAAGCAGATAGGACGTCCCATAATCAGACTTCGCGGCATTGGTGCGACCCGACAGGATGATCCCGGCAATCGATGCCATAACCCCGGTCAGCATATAGCTCATCAGGACCATTTTTTCGCGTTTCAAACCGGCGAACAAAGCGGCTTTGGGGTTGGTTCCGATCAGCATCAGATTGATGCCAAAGGTGGTGCGGCGCAAAATAAAGGCGATCAGGCAGGCCAACACGATAAACAGCACAAACGGCGTTGCCAGACCCAGAATTTTGCCATTGCCAATAAATGCCCAGGCATTGGGAAAACCGACAATGGCAGGGCCGCCGGTCATGACAATGGCAAGGCCGGTAAAGATTTGCCCGGTGCCAAGGGTTGCCAGAATTGGCGTAATTTTAAGCCGGGTAATTAACAACCCGTTTAGCGCCCCGGCAACAAGCCCGGTGCCCAGCGCAATGACTGCACCCAAAAGCACAATGCCAAAACCGGTATCGGCAACACCGGCATCGGTGGCGAATTTTTTAAACATCACCCCGGCAAAAATACCCGACAGATTGGCAATGCCAATGACCGACAAATCGATACCGCCGGTCAACATTGCGATCATCATCGCAATCGACAACAGGCCCAGTTCGGGAAAAATATAGGTGATGGATTCAAAGTTGTAATACCGCAGGAACTTGTCCGGGCTAAGCGCTGTCATGACAACAAAGATCAGGATCGTCATCGCAATCAGCTGAACAATGTTATTGTCCCGGTTGAGCAGGCTGCGAAAATCCATTTGACGTTTCATATCGGCCTCCTCACGCGTTCGCACGGCGGTCACGCCATGCCGTAATGGCTGTGGCAATGACGATGATGACACCGACAACAACCCGCTGCCAGGTGGTGTCGATTTTCATAATGATCAGGCTGTTTTTAACCATCACCAGCATAAACACGCCCAGCATGGTTCCCAGAACCGAACCACGCCCGCCAAAAATGGAGGCCCCGCCCAGAACGACAGCCGCGATCACGTCAAGTTCCAGCCCGACAAAATCGCGCGGATTGGCAAGCCAGATCATGCCGCTGTGCAGCAAACCGGCAAAACCGGCCAAAGCACCGGCAACGCAATAAATAAAAAACGTGATTTTGCGAATGTTAAAACCAACGCGGCTTGCCGCTTCCGGGTCACCGCCCAGGGCATAAACCCCGCGACCGATCATGGTATGACGTAACACAAGATGCAGGGCAACGGCCAGACCAACATAAACCAGGATCATCGCGGTCAAGCCATAGGTCGTGCCGTCGGGTTTGACCATATTGATGATATCGGATTTACCAAAATCAATCAGGGCATCGGGCATTTTGTTAATATTGATCATGCTGGTACCAACAACACCCAGCAGGAAGCCACGCACCATGCTGCCCGTACCCAAGGTGACGATCAGCGGAATCATGCGGAATTTATAAACAAAAAACGCGTTCAAACACCCAAACAAGGCGCCCATTGTTGCCGCAGCAACAAACGGCAGAACCACCCCGTCATAATTGAACCAGATCATCGCCTTGATGGTCAGATACATTGCCGCAACGGCAAAGGCCGGGAAGGAAACATCGATCCCGCCCGATATCATCACCAGCAACACGCCCAGCGCCATAATACCAATAATGACATTGCTGCGCAAAAGGCTGAACATGTTGTCCAGGCTCCAGAAGGCGGGGTTGACCAGCCCGATCAAGATCATGGCAAGCACAAGAATGCCCGCGATGACCACCTCTGATTTTTGAAACCAGGCCATCGAGTTTTTCCTCACGTTAAGTTCTTGAGCTTGTCGCTGATCTGGTCTTCGGAGGTTTCGACAGATGCCATTTCCTCGACAAAGGCCCCACGGTGCATCAGGACAATACGGTTACAGTTATGGACCAGTTCCGGCACGTCATCGGAAATCATCAACACCGCCAGCCCTTCTTTTTCGGCCAGTTCACGAATGATCCGATGGATTTCAGCCTTGGAACCGACATCGACGCCAACGGTCGGGCCATTCAGGATCAGGAATTTCGCCTTGGTCAAAAGCCAGCGCGCGATTACCACGCGCTGCTGATTGCCACCGGAAAGTTCCTTGACCAGTTTTTTGCCGGTCGGGGTTGCGATCTGCATGTCGCGGATCATGGTATCAACCCAGTCTTCGGCTTTTTTACGGTCAATCAACAGGCCCGGTGCCAGCTTTTCATAGCTGGTCGACAGCATATTACGGTCAATCCCCTGTGTCAGGAACAAGCCTTCACTCAAACGATCTTCGGGGACATAGGCAATACCGGCATTAATTGCATCTTGCGGCGTTGAAAGTTTTGTTTGCTGCCCGTTGATCGAAATTGAACCACTGTATCCGGGCATCATGCCAAACAGCGCCAATGCCAGTTCAGTACGGCCAGATCCCAAAAGCCCGGAAACGCCAACGATTTCACCTGGCCGGATCGACAGATTGATCTTATCAAGATCGGTGTCAAAGGACAGGTTTTGTGTTTCAATTCGTGCTGGCTGCGCCCCATATTGCGCCTGATCCCAAACATAGGGTTCGGAAACAATATCCGATCCGGTCATATGCCGCGTGATCAGGGCTTCGTCAAACTCGCTGGTCGGGCCGTCTGCCACTTTCTGACCATTGCGAATAACAGTAATATGTTCGCTGATTTCCAGCATTTCGCGCATTTTATGACTAACGAACAGGATCGCAATGCCCCGCGACTGGATATCCTTGACGATCCGGAAAAGCGTTTCGATTTCCTTGCCGGTCAGGGCTGTTGTCGGCTCGTCCATAATGATCAGACGGGCATCAGACATCAACGCACGGGCAATTGCCACCAGCTGTTTCCCGGCCGTTGAAAGTTTTTCAACATCGGCATCAAGGTCAAGGTCAACGCCAAGGCGGCTCACGGCCTCTTTGGCTATTTCACGCATCCGGCGCCAGTTCAGAATGTGGCGCTGTTCGCGCAACTGCACATTCATCGCCAGGTTTTCCGCGACGGTCAAATTACCGAACAGGGAAAAATCCTGATAAATGACCTGAACGCCATGTTCGATGGATGCCATTGGCGACAACTGGCCAACTGCTTTTCCATTAATGGAAATTTCGCCTGCGTCAGGCTGGTATACGCCCGACATCACCTTGATCAAGGTGGATTTTCCCGACCCGTTTTCACCGGCCAGACAATGAATTTCGCCTTTGCGTATCGTCAGCGAAAGATCGTTAAGCGCGACAACACCGGCAAATTCCTTGCGGACGTTTCGCAATTCAATAAAATTTTCAGACATGACAAGCCCGTCAACGTGAAACAAAGGGCCCGATTTCAAAATAAAATGAAGGCGCCCGTTACGGACGCCTTCATCATCTGATGAAATCAGAAGTTATACTTGTCCATGTTTTCCTTGGTCACGCCTACCCAGCCCTGACCATAAACAAGATTGGCATTGTCACCTTCAGGGGTGCTCAGCTTGGTATAACCCGGCAGGCCAAGATCCAGACCGGCTTTGATCTGATCACCTTTGCCATCAAGCGCCATAACAGCCAACATGTTCATGGCATAACCAGCAACAGCCGGGTCCCAGAACTGAATGTACTGAATGTCGCCCTTTGCCAGATATTCACCGGCAACCGACACCAGCCCCGTACCCGCAAAATGCAGCTTGCCCTGCAAACCACGTTCGGCAATCAAACGACCGGCACCAGCAGAAGTCGGCATCGGACCCCCGACAATACCCGACAGGTCCGGGTAAGTGGTCAGGGTTTCTTTAAGTTTGGTATAGTCGGTGTTGGCATCGTCATAGGTTTCCAGACGTTTGGTGACCATTTCCATATCGGGGAAATGTTCTTTCTGGTACGCAACGGCACCATCAATCCATTCATTCTGGGATTTGGAGGTCAGGCTGCCAACGGTTGCAACATATTTGCCTTTCCCGCCCATCGAATTACCCAAAACTTCCATCAACTTGGCACCATAGGCCTTGTTGTCGAAAGCTTCGAGGATGTAGTCGGCATTTTTAAGATTTGATGCTTCGTGTGCGATCACAACGATGCCACGATCACGGGCTTTTTTCAAAACCGGCTCAACCGCTTCAACAGAAAAAGGCACGATATTGATGGCATCAACGCCCTGAGCGATCAGGTTTTCAATCAACTGAACCTGAGCTGCTGCGTCGGCCTGGCTCGGCCCGACCATCCAGGTGTCGTGTCCGGTATCTTTGCCAAACTGTTTAACGCCTTCGCGCATACGGTCAAACCAGGCAATACCATCCACCTTGACCACGGTGGCAATGGAATATTCCTTGCCAGTGGCTTCGGAGGTGAATTTCTGGATAATATCCGGCGTTTTTACTGCTTCGTCGGCATGTGCGGCCCCTGACAGCAGGGTCCCCGCGACGACAAGCGATGACAGAAACTTGTTCATTGTTACCTCCAAATTAAATTTATCTTTGAGTGGCAGTTTTCTGCATCTTATTGGCACCAATCGCAAGAGTACGATTGGTGCAATCCGCTAAAAAGACTAGGGAGATACCCAAAAGCACAGGTAAAAACCCTTACGGGCCCAACGGAAGGCCCGCCTCAGCCTGTTTTACTGACCGATGATTTTAATACTGGCACTTGCGCCGATGCGCGAAGCACCAGCGGCAATCATTTTCAACGCATCTTCGGTGGTGCGAACGCCACCCGAAGCCTTGACGCCAATATTCGGGCCAACCGTTTTACGCATCAAGGCAATGTCTTCGACCGTGGCCCCACCCCCGGCAAAACCGGTTGAGGTTTTAACAAAATCGGCGCCGGCCTGTTTGGAAAGTTCGCACGCCAGAACCTTTTGTTCGTCGGTCAAAAGGGTGGCTTCAATGATGACTTTAAGAACGGCATCACCGCAGGCTTCTTTTACCGCGGCAATATCGGCACGCACGGCATCGGTATTGCCACTTTTAAGCAGGCCAAGGGCGATAACCATATCGACTTCTTTTGCGCCCTGCTTAACAACCCAGCGGGTTTCCGCAACCTTGGCGTCCACCGGATCGGCACCAAAGGGAAAACATACAACCGAGCAGGTCAGAACGTTCGACCCTTCAAGTTCACGCACTGCCAGCGGCACATAAATCGGGTTCACACAGACCGACTTAAAGCCATAGGTGCGTGCTTCGGCACATAAAGCGATGATTTGATCAGGGGTCGCATCAGCGGCCAGGATGGTGTGATCGATATATGCTGCAAGATCGCTGGCAGCGAGCGAATTCTGACCGTTAGACATTTGGACTGTTCCCCAGTTTGCGGACGACATTCATGCATATTTTGTGAACATCGTAACATTTGTTGAAATAATTTTGTCATCCGCTTAACATTAGGTCAAGCCAAAACATGCTTCTGTCAGAACCCGATTATTTTATTTCCGGCATCCCCGCGATGCGTTATCCACAACAAACGGCATAGTTGTAGTTACTTTCCACCACACTTATCTTAAGCGTGCCAGCGACGCGACAATGCACCTCGATAGCCCCATTGCGCAGGCGCGGCCATGAACGGAGTCTGAATGTCGACCAAATCGCTGGACCGAATAGAAACCCTGACCCGCAGCCTTGAGGTCAGCAATATTATCCGGCTAAAGGATGCCGCTGATCTGTTAGGTGTTTCCGAAATGACAGTTCGCCGCGATGTAGCGGCCTGTGGCAACATTTTCAGCTATCTTGGCGGCTATATCACGTTAAAATCGCCCGCAGCAGGGGGGCTTGGCTATATCCTTGATCGGGAACGCGGGGAACATACCGACCTTAAACGCGCCGCCTGCCAGGTTGCGGCAAGCTATGTCAAACCCGGCGACACCCTTTTTCTCGATTGCGGCACGACCATTCCCTATTTGGCCAATGCCCTGCCCGAAAACCGTGACATCACCGTTATTTGTTATTCAATCAACGTTGCTGAAATTTTATGCAAGAAACGGGGAGTCCGCGTTATCCTGCTGGGTGGCATGTATCATGCGTCATCGGCATCCTTTGCTGACAGCAACAGCGTGAACACGATTTTGAACCTGAATATCAACATCGCCTTCATGTCGGCAGGCGGGGTTAACATTGCCCGCGGGGTCAGTTGCTCCAACCCGCATGAAGTTGACATCAAACGCGCGGCTTTGAAAACGGCAGCCCATAAAATTCTGGTAGTTGATTCAACCAAGTTCGATGTCATAAAGCCGATGCCTTTTGCCAAGCTTAGCCAGTTTGATATGATTTGCACCGATCATCAATGCACCCCCGATCTGGCTTTAAAAATTGAGTGCCCGATAAAAACACCCTAAATACGGGCCGCATTATAAACATGGCGGCACCCCGAAACTGGCTGCCGTGGGATGCCGTTCACCTAATGCTGCCGGGTGTGACACCCTAAAATGTTCACGATTTGTCTTGCAATGGATGGGCCGCGACTCTAAGATTCTGCAAGGTTTTCAAGGTGAGAACATGCAAAATCCATATCTTGATCGTTTACAGGCTGCCGCCCAGCAAAGCACCCGCCCCCGGTTTGCCAGCGCCCTTATTCTGGTGCTGCTGGCACATGCGCGCGAAGACGGGCATATTGATGCCAGCCGCGCCGAATTGGCCGCCGCCGTGGATCGCAGCCACGCCTACCCCGCCCGCAACCAGGCGCGGACCGAGCGCCTTGTCGTGCGTCAAAAAGAACTTGATCACTATTTATTTGGGCTTGAACAAAGCCATGCGACAGGCCGCATTTCGTTTGGCGAAATGAAGCAGGCCCGAGAACGCGCGATCGACAGCTTTTTGAAAGAAGTCCGGTCACCGACCCTTGCCAATGTTTCTCGGGTGATAAACGAGTTCATTCGTGCTGGCATGTTGTCGGCACGATATATTGATATGCAAGGCGCGTATTATGCGACACCGGCCAAAGGGCGCATCGCTGAATATCGGCTAACGCCCCCCAATTTAACACAGCTTGCAAAAATGCCAGCTGCGGCATCGCAAAACCAACGCAACATTCAACATATTTTTTCAGGACGTTTGGCTGCGGGAAAACAGATGCAAACACCGACCCGCGACCAACGAAATCGTCAGCTGGATTTACTCTAACTGATTCCTACCTAAACGAAAAATCAGACAAAATATCTGTTAACATATTGTATTTACGTGTAAATACCAGGGTGTCACAAATGACATGGTTAGAACAAACACAGAAAACAACCCTTCATTGGTGCCCTGAAAAGGCGGTCGTCCTGGCCCGAAACGGTTGCCTCAATGCCGTCCAAACAAGCTGATAACAACATAACTGGGATCATCAGGTTGTTCAGACCTGCGCAAATCTCACACCGTTAAATCTGATCACATGCCTGAGGGCGACAAAGTCTTGAAAATTTCGGTAATGGGCCAGGTTAAGCGAACAATTCTGTCCTGCTTTCGCCTCCCCAAATTGCCGATATTTTACGCCCCGAAATCCTGATCAAGATTGAAACGGGCATGGCACCAAAGCCCATCAGCTTTGTATATTTTGGTCCTGAATTCTGCGTAATGATCTTATGATCGTCATAAGTAAAAGACGTTCGAACCCCTTGATAACCGCCATTTTCGTGCGATTGCGTGCAACCGTCGCATTTCTACTGCCTGTTTGACTTAAGCTTTCTGCCAAACATCGTTCAATCCGAAATAGATTTTCAAATCGCCCTTGTAAACCATCGGCGAACAAAGAGCAGGTTACCTGCCAAAAATACGAGGGAGACTGTGGGTGCGACTGAAAGTCCACGATAAAGCCCGTACTTTTAACGGGACAAGCCCTGTGTATTTAGTCGATGGTCTGAATGCCGCCCGGCTTCCGGCCATTCATGGCAAGGGGCATGTGCAAACTTGCTTTGATCAAAACCCGACCAAAAACGGCAACCCTGGCCCGATATCCTGCGCACAGTCCTTGCAAATCATCGGTTTATATCTTGCGGGCGTTATCAACAGGCACCAATTACCAATGGTACGACGCAGCAGGCATATAAGCGGAAAGACCTGGTTTTATGGTCAACACCAAAGCATCCCCGAAACAGTTTCCGGCCTCTGCTTTAGGCCCCCCTTACAAGTCAAGGTATCCGAACATGCGTTTTTCTTCTGATATTCCAGAACTTGTAAACCGCCGCGAGCCGAACAAAAGCCTGGAAGCGCCGTTCTATAGTGCGTCAGATGTTCTTGATCTCGACATCAGGGTGATTTTTGGTCAGCACTGGATTTTTGTTGCCGTGGAACCGGAACTGCCCGAACCGGGTGATTGTGTTACGGTTGAGGTTGGCAAAGCGTCGATCCTTTTGTTGCGCGGCGACGATATGGAAATTCGGGCCTTTCACAACGTGTGCCGCCATCGCGGGGCACGGCTGATTGATGAACGTACCACCACAATCGGAAACATCGTGTGTCGTTATCACGGCTGGTCCTATAACGAAGATGGCGATCTGATTCTTGCCGAACATATGGGGGCCGGTTTTGACAAAAGCTGCCATGGCCTTAAACCGGTGCATGTCCGTTCGATTGCGGGTTTGATCTTCATTTGTCTGGCAGAGAACCCGCCTGTCGATATCGAGAAAATGGCGCGTGTGATGGCACCCTATCTGGCGCCGCATGATATTGCCAATTGCAAGGTTGCTCATTCCTCTGACTTGATTGAGGAAGGCAACTGGAAGCTGACGATGGAGAACAATCGCGAGTGTTATCACTGCGAGGCAAATCATCCGCAATTAACAGTGCCGCTTTCTGAATTCGGTTTTGGCTTTTCGCCCGACGAAATGGACGAACGCCGGTCGCAAGATGTTCAAAAATACACGGATTCCATTGCACGCGATCACAAACACTGGGAATCCTGCGGTCTGCCCTCGGCAGAGGAAGAACACCTGGCCAGTGTCACCGGTTTTCGGACCATGCGCCTGCCGCTGATGTGGGCGGGTGAATCCCATACGCTTGATACCAAAATTGCTTCTAAAAAACTGCTGGGGTCGTTCACCGACCCAAAACTGGGCGGGCTGAGTTTCTGGACACATCCAAATTCCTGGCATCATTTCATGAGCGACCATATTGTCACCTTTTCGGTTTTGCCGATTGCCCCGAACCGAACGATGGTGCGCACAACATGGCTGGTTCACAAAGATGCGATAGAAGGCCAGGACTATTCGCTTGATAACCTGACCCAGGTTTGGAGCATGACCAATCTGCAAGATGCCATGCTGGTTCGACTGGCCCAGCTTGGCAGCGAACAGCCCGCCTATGAACCAGGCCCTTATTCCAGCTTTACCGAGCCACATGTCGAAGCATTCTGCGACTGGTATATCGCGCGATTAAAAGACCATTTCGCCAACGGCAAAACCGGGATAGCTGTGACATGACCCAAAATCCAAAATCCGAGGCCGAACAAAATCTTGCGTTGCAAACCGAGGATAAGTTTACCGAAATAACCCGCGTTCCGCTGTGGGAACCCGAACAGGACGATGTTCTTGTTTGCCGCCAGGTGCGCCAGGAAACGCATGATGTAAAAACATTTGTCTTTTCCGGGCGAGAGCCCCGCGCGTTCCGGTTCTATCCCGGCCAATATATGACCTTTGAACTGCCGGTCGAAGGGATGCTGACGCGCTGTTATACAATCTCGGCATCGGCCGCACGCCCATACCGCATTGAAATTACGGTCAAGCGCGTTCCGGGCGGCGCGGGATCTAGCTGGCTTCATGACTATATGATTCCGGGCAAGGAAATAACTGTTTCAGGGCCATCGGGCGAATTCACAACCGACGCCACCACCGACGAAAAACTGCTTTTTTTATCGGCAGGCAGCGGCATTACCCCAATGATGTCGATGACGCGCACGGCGTGCGACCTTTCCGAACCTGCGGACCTGCATTTCATCCATGCCGCCCGAATGCCATCCGACATTATTTTTCGCGATGAACTGGCCCTTCTTGCCGCCCAGAACCCGTCGCTAAAACTGGCCTTCACCTGTGAAACCAGCTCTGCCAGCCATTGCTGGAGCGGTTATACCGGGCGGCTCAGCCTTGCGATGCTGTCCCTGATGTCGCCCGATTTCCTGGATCGAAAAATTTTCTGCTGTGGCCCTGCCATGTTTATGGAAGGGGTGCGCAACATGTTGAAACAGGCCGCTTTCAACATGGAGAAATATTACGAGGAGAGTTTTGATTTCGGCGCTGAAACCGCAGGCACGCTAGAGGAACCTGCTTCGGTCGCCCCTGAAATCAGTGATCAGCTTTTCCGTGTCACCTTTCCCAAAACAGGGCATGTGGTTGAATGCGGCCCTGGCATGACCATCCTTTCAGCCGCGCGCGAAGCCGGGCTTCGGCCACTTTCATCTTGCCAGCGGGGTATTTGCGGCACCTGTAAATCGAAACTGATTTCGGGGCAAGTTGACATGCAACATGGCGGCGGCATTCGCCAGCGCGAGATTGATCAGGGCAAAATCCTGATTTGCTGTTCAAGTCCGCTATCCGATGTCGAAGTGGAAATCTGAAGGCCGGGCGTATTGAAGCCCACGTATCTATACCGGCGCACGCCCTAAAAAGATGCTGTCTGACAATCAGTCTTCGGTCATGGCGGGATGACGCAAAGCCTGCGGCGTGCTGCCATATCGACGGCGAAACATCCGGCTTAGATGGGATGAATCACAAAAGCCGCAATCCACCGCAATCTGCGCCACCGACTTTTGACTTTTCGCTATCAGGTGATGGGCCAGATCGAGGCGAATGTTCAAAAAGGCCACCTGCGGCGACGTGTCCAGACTGAGGCGAAAATGGCGTTCGATCTGCCGTTTGCTGTTGCCCATGCGCCGGGCAATTTCCTGCACCGAGATTGGTGTGTCGATATTTTGCTGCATGATCAACAAGGCACGCTGCACAATCGGATCGCGCGTTTTAAGGTCCATCGGGATGCCGGGCTGTGGTTTTTCAGCCTGAAGGGCATCATCAATAATCATGATGTGCAAACTTTTATTCGCCTGCGCCCGCCCGACATGTTTATCGACCAGATATGCCGCCAAATGCGCTGAACTTACCCCGCCCGAACATGTCAGGCGATCCCGGTCGACAACAAAAATCTGATCTGCAACCGGGTCAAGGCCATCGAACTGTTCCATGAAATCGGAATGATGAAACCAGCTGACGCAACAGCGATAACCATTAAGCAATCCGGCCTGATGCAGCAAAAAGGCCCCGGTACAGATGCCAACCAGCGGTATGCCTGCGGCAGCGGCCTCGTGCAGGAAATGATGACAGGTTGAACCAAGGGTCGGTGTTTCATCCATAAGGCCGCCCACCACGACGATATAGTTAAAGCGTCGCGGGTCGCCCAGCCGCTCTTTGGGCTGCACCGAAATACCGCTGCTTGAGGGCACCGGGTCCATCGTATCGGACAGGATTGTCCATTTGCATAAAATCGGTCTGCTGCGATCGCCTTCGTCCGCCGCAAGCCGCAGAACATCTACAAAATTTGCAAATGCACATAACGTAAAACGTTTCGCAAGAATGAAGCCGACGGACAGGCGCGGTGCCTCGGTTTTCGGTTTTGTCGCACGCGAAAGGCCCGCCCGGTGTTGCAGCATGGAAGAACTTCGGGATTGGGGCTTCGCGTCCATCGGGCCTCCGATACAGACAAGGTTGCTGCATTTGTCGTAGCGATAATCTCACTTTGACGCAAACATTCTATTTTTCGGCGTAAAATGCCGCCAGATTATTCATCAGGATAGCAAAAACCAGCTTGAGGCAACAAGACCAGCGATAGCATATGCCGACATAATTTGCAGCACGACGACGATGACATGACCGGGAATTCGCCCGCCTACCCGATCCGGGGCCAATGAAGCCACCGGGAGCATCCGCTTTAGGCGGTTTTCATCTTGTTGAAATGGAACATATCGCGTGATTGACACGTCATACATCCTGCGCATCGCCTGTGAAGACCGGCCCGGTATTGTGGCAGCTGTGACCTCGGCATTGGCATCGCGCAATGCGAATATTATTGAATCCAACCAGTTCTGGGACCGTCAGACAAACCATTTTTTTCTGCGCATCGCCATCAGCACCCCGCAGAATTTTGATAAATCACAGGTCGAACTTACCCTGAGCCCTTCTGTTGATCGCTTTGATATGAAGCTAAAGGTTCAGGAAATATCGCGACGACCAAAGATCATTATCATGGTGTCAAAGTTCGATCATGCGATGCTGCACCTTCTTTACCAGATCAAAGTCGGCTGGCTTGACGCCGAAGTCGCCGCCATTGTTTCCAACCATGAAGATGCCCGCAAGATCGCAGACCAGGAAGGTATCGCGTTTCACTACATGCCGGTGAACAAGGAAAACAAGGCCGCCCAGGAAGCCGCGTTGACCGATCTGGTTAAGGAAACCAATGCAGAACTGGTGGTTCTTGCCCGCTATATGCAGGTTTTGACCAACGAATTTTCCACCCGGTTCTTTGGCATGATCATTAATATCCACCATTCATTTCTGCCATCCTTCAAGGGGGCAAAACCCTATCATCAGGCCTATGAGCGCGGGGTGAAGCTGATCGGGGCGACCGCCCATTATGTAACGCCCGATCTGGATGAAGGCCCGATCATTGAACAGGAAACCGAACGGGTGAACCATTCAATGTCGGCCGAAGATTTTGTGGCAACAGGCCGCGATATCGAAGCCCGGGTTTTGGCCCGCGGGGTTAAGTATCACCTTGAAGGGCGTGTGATGTTGAACAATCACCGCACCGTTGTTTTCACGTCATAAACGCCCCGCTTTTCGAAAAGAAGGAATGAACAAATGGCCGCATTTCCCAACAAGGCTAAAGTCGTCATCGTCGGCCTCGGCGGTATCGTTGGTGCATCGGTGGTTCATCACCTTATTGAAAATGGCTGGGACGACATTGTCGGCATCGACAAATCCGGCATCCCTACCGATATTGGTTCAACCGCACATGCGTCGGATTTTTGCTTTGCCACCAGCCACGATCTTTTGTCGTGCTGGACAACGATGTATTCCATAGATTTTTACGAAAAGATGGGCCATTACGCCCGCATTGGCGGGATCGAAGTCGCCCGGGTTGGCGATGATGAACGCATGGCCGAACTCAAACGCCGGGTAGATTCCGGCAAGGCCTTTGGCACCAATGTCAAAATCATCAGCGCGGCTGAAGCCAAGGAAAAATTCCCGCTTCTGGAAGAAGACCAAATACAGGGTGCCATGTGGGACCCGGATGCCGGCCTTGTTACGCCGCGTTCGCAAACCGTTGCCGGAAAGCTGGTCGATCAGGCGATTGCATCGGGTAAACTGGCGGCCTTTGGCAATACATCGGCACTTGAACTGATCAGCGAAAACGGCCGCATCACCGCTGTTCGCACGGAACGCGGCACCATACAGGCCGATTACGTTGTGGTTTGTGCCGGGCTTTGGGGCCGTTTGATTGCCGAAATGGCAGGCGAAGACCTGCCCGTGATGCCGGTTGATCATCCGCTCACATTTTTTGGGCCGTATAATGAATTTGCCGATACCGGCGTTGAAATTGGCATGCCGCTTTTGCGGGATCAGGGCAATTCAGCCTATATGCGCGATACGGGCGATCCCAAAAGCACCGAAGGCGGGCAAATTGAATGGGGTTATTATTACGAAGAAAATCCCCGTCTGGTGCATCCACGTGAAATTCTTGAAAAACATCAGGCTCGTCTGTCGCCATCGCAACGCGATTTGGAACTTGAAGACGTGATTGCGCCGCTGGAACGTGCGATGGAGCTAACCCCGATCCTGACGGAACTTGGTTTTAACGAAAGCCATTCGTTTAATGGTCTTTTACAAACCTCGGTCGATGGCGGCCCATCAATAGGCGAAAGCCGCAAGTTGCGCGGGCTTTGGTATGCGGTTGGCATCTGGATCAAAGACGGACCGGGCATGGGCAAACTGCTTGCCGACTGGATGACCCATGACCGCACCCATATTGACCATCATGCTATCGATTTTGCCCGTTTCAACGAATTCCAGTTAAACGAGCAATATATCTATGACCGCTGCTGGGAAACGGCAAAAAAGATCTATAATCCGCCGGTGCATCCGCGTGAACCCTTTGGCAATGCCCGCAATATTCGCCGATCCCCTTTTTATCAACGCGAGGTCGAACTTGGCGGCTATTTCATGGAGCTGGGCGGATGGGAACGTGCGCATGGCTATGCGGCCAACGAACATTTGCTTGAAAAATACGCCGATCAGGTTCCGGTCCGTGAAAACGAATGGGACACCCGCCATTTCTGGCGTGTTTCCAACGCCGAGCAACTGGAAATGAGTGCGGATTGCGGCATCATCAACCTATCGCACTTTCATATGACCGATATTGCCGGGCCAGACCACATTGCCCTGATGGAGTGGCTGTGTGCGGCCAAAATTGGCGGGGATGGCAATATCGGCAAAGGCATTTACACCCATATGCTTGATGACGATGGCAATGTTCGGGCCGATTTTACCGTATTTCGCATGAAAGACCGTTGCCGTCTGGTCAATGGGGCCGATGCCGGGCCGCGCGACCATATCTATATGAAACGCATTGCCGAGGATAAGGGTTTTGACGTTACCCTTACCGATGTCACAGAACATGTCACCACCATTGGGATCTGGGGACCAAATGCGCGCGTGAACCTGCAAAAAGTGGTCGAAGACCCGGATGCTCTCAGCCTTGAAAACTTCCCGTTTGCCGCCATTCGCCAAATTAAAATTGCGGGCAAAACCGTTACCGCCTTTCGCATTTCCTATGTCGGTGAACAGGGCTGGGAATTGCATATGCGTTATGAAGATGGCCTTGACGTATGGGATGCGTTGCGACGCGCCGGGGTGATGGCGGTTGGGGTGGAAACCTATGCCAATTCGCGTCGGCTTGAAAAATCCCTGCGCCTGCAGAATGCCGACCTGATCACGCAATACAACCTTTATGAGGCCAATCTCGCCCGGCCCAAGGTGAAAGAAGCCGATTTTCGCGGCAAGGCAAAACATGTGGAGTATCGCGCGCGCGACCATCAACCTGCCATGCTGTGCACGCTGGTGATGAGCGATAATATCGATAGCCACGGTGTGGCCCGTTATCCGCTGGGATCATTGCCGGTTATGGACCCGGAAACAGGTCAAACCCTGATCGATGACCTGGGGCGCCGATCCTATACAACCTCAATCGCTTTTGGCCCCAGTATTGGCAAAAACATCGCGCTGGCCTATTTGCCACACGCCTATTGCCAGGAAGGTCGCAAACTGACCATTTCGTATTTTGACGAGATTTATCCCGTCGAGGTCGCAGGTGTTGGCTATAAACCGCTGTATGACCCGGAAAACCTGAAACCGCGCAGCTGACGCGCATTTTAAACGGCACATCAAGAACGGGGCAGACCGCAAAATCTGCCCCTTTTGTTATGCTTGTTCGCACGTAAAGCGAGCAGATTATTCTGTGGCCAGTTCAATACAACCGGTTTGGATCAGATCAATCACATGCGGGGCGAAGGAACGCCAGATATCAAGGCGAAAGCTGGTTTCACCGTCCCGCCACAAAATGGTTGAAACGCCGTCAAAGACAGTACGGCAACCCTCACCAATAGCGATCTGGTCAATATCGCGCGGGCAGCCGATGCCAAGCAGGTCAATTGCATCTGGCCCGTGAATAACAACAGTAACCTCGCGCTCGGAAATATCGGTCAGGCTGTGCGGGGTTTGAGCATAAATGCCTGCGCAGGCATTTATCAATCTGGCACTGTCGGACGCGTCGGTCTGGACCTGCCATTCATCGGGGCCAAGACACATGATATCAAAAGGTTCTTTGCGGGCGCGGGTGCCGATCCGGGTTGGTAATTCAAGGCCAATCGCCTGTGACAGGGCCGGAACATCACCCGCCCGCAAGCGCAGCGAAAACCGGGCTACTGGCGCCATCAACGAAACCGAAACAGCCGTGCTGGAAAAAAGCGGGCCCGGGGTAAATTCAGGTGTAAGTGCCATCATCAATCGTTCCCGCCTTAAAGTTTCAGCCGTGTGCCATCAGGATCGTAAAATACCGTCCCGGTGACGTCGGCCCGGATCACGCCATCGGGCATTGGAATGTAAACTGTTTCGCCCATGCGGTTATGTCCACCTTCCAACAAGGCAAAAGCAATGGGGCGGCCCACAGCATCGCTGTGATAGGACGATGTCACATGCCCCACCATTTTCATCGGAACAAGCTGGTTCGGGTCCAACACCAGTTGGGCCCCTTCTTCAAGCTTCGTTGTGCCATCTTGCGTTAACAGGCCCACAAGCTGCTTGCGCCCCGGTGCGACAAGGTCGGGCCGCTCCAGCCCGCGCTTGCCGATAAAATCGGGTTTGTTTTTGCCAATGGCCCAACTCATACCCGCATCATGCGGTGTCACCGTGCCATCCGTATCCTGGCCGACAATGATATAGCCTTTTTCGGCACGCAAAACATGCATCGTTTCGGTGCCATAGGCACACATGCCATATTGCTGGCCCGCATCCCACAGGGTTTGCCAAAGTGCGCGGCCATGACAGGCGGGAACGTTCACTTCAAAACCAAGCTCGCCGGTAAAGCTGACGCGGAACAACCGGGCGGGGAAACCCGCCACCCTGCATTCCACAATCGACATATGGGGAAAGGCATCGTCAGAAATGTCCTGCCCCTCGACAAAAGGTTGCAGCAACTTTCGGGCATTCGGGCCATTAAGCGCAATCGTCGACCAGTGTTCGGTAGTTGATGTTAACCACACCTTCAGGTCCGGCCATTCGGTCTGAAGGTAATCTTCCATCATGTTTAAAACGCGCGCCGCCCCGCCTGTGGTCGTGGTGACGTGAAAGCGGTCGGTGCTTAAACGGCCAATCACACCGTCATCGCGAATAAAGCCGTCATCGCCCAGCAAAAGTCCGTAACGGGTTCTGCCCGGTGCCAGCCTGGTCCAGGGGTTGGTATACATACGGTTCATAAACTCAACCGCATCGGGACCAACGATTTCGATCTTGCCCAATGTCGAGGCATCAAACATGCCCAGCGCGGAACGGGTTGTTTTGCATTCACGCGAAACAGCGGCATTCATATCTTCGCCGTTTTTGGGGAAATACCTGGCCCGTCGCCACATGCTGACAGGTTCAAACACCGCACCGTTTTCTTCGGCCCAGCTGTCAATCGGGGTTTTGCGCGTGACATCAAAATGATCACCGCGATGATACCCGCAAAACACCCCGAACGATGTGGGGGTGTATGGCGGGCGAAACGTCGTCAGACCCACTTCCGGTTGTGGCTTGCCCAATGCATCGGCGGCAATATTCAACCCGTTAATATTGGACATTTTGCCCTGATCGGTCGCCATGCCATTGGTGGTATAGCGTTTTACATGTTCGATCGAATGCATACCTTCGCGCACGGCCAGGCGTAAATCCTTGGCCGTCACATCGTTTTGAAAATCGACAAACGCACGGGCCTTGCCGGGATCTTGGTCGGTTGGCAGTTCCGTGTGGCTTACCCCGGTGCCAATGCGGTCATACTCAACCACATAGGGCGAAACGCTGGCAACCTTGTCAAGATTGCGGGCCACCGCAGCCCCCATGGCTGCCCCGTCATTCAAGACCGCTTTAATGCCCCAAAGGCCCCTGCCCGCCCCGGCAATTTCGCATTCTTCGGTTTTGCGATCCGGCAAAAAGGTTTGCATGGCGTCATCCCAGGCGAGCGCGCCTTTGGTATGGGAAAAAAGATGCAGCGATGGCGTCCAGCCCCCCGACATTAACAGGCAATCGCATTCCAATGTTTCGGGCGCACCGACCTTGCCATTCACAACCGGGTTTACCCGCACCGATTTAATGCGCAATCGCCCCTGTGTGCCGGTTACGCTATAGCCCGACAAAACCCTGATGGATCGCGATTTTGCGGCGGCGACCAGCTTTGCGTCGGGTTCAGAGCGGGTATCAACAATGGCCTGAATTTTCGTTCCGGCATCGGCAAGGTCAAAGGCGGCGTACCAGGCACTGTCGTGGCTGGTCATCACAACAGCATTGTTGCCAACCCGCACGCCATATTTGTTCAAATAGGTTTGTGCTGATCCTGCCAGCATCACACCAGGGCGATCATTGCCATCAAATACCAGCGGTTTTTCCAGCGCACCTTGTGCCAAGATAACCTGCCTGGCCCGCACCCGCCACAGGCGTTCGCGCGGCATGTTTGCATCGGGTAAGGGTAAATGGTCGGTCAGTTTCTGGCACAGACCGACCATATTCTGATGGTAATAGCCAATCGCTGTGGTGCGGGTCATAACGCGCACCCCCAGCGATACAAGTTCGGCAGTCGCCTGCGCGACCCATTGCCATGCCGGTAATCCATCAATGACAGTTTGCGGTTCGCTTATCAGGGTACCACCGGCTTCGGGGTTTTCATCGGCCAGTGTCACGCGCAAACCGGACCGCGCCGCAGTTAATGCTGCGGCCAAACCGGCGGGACCAGCCCCGACAACCAGCACATCGGTATGAAGATAGCGCGAGGCATATTTATCAGGGTCATGTTCGCTGGGCGACACACCAAGCCCGGCGGCTGAACGGATAAAAGGTTCATAAACCTTGTCCCAGAACGATTTCGGCCACATGAAGGTTTTATAATAAAAACCGGCAGAAAACAGCATATAGGCCCGGTCATTGACCGCACCAATGTCAAAAGACAGGCTGGGATATCGGTTTTGGCTGGTAACTTCCAAACCGTTCCAGATTTCCTGCACGGTGGCGCGGGTGTTGGGTTCATACTGCCCCACACCACGCCGCGTGCCGACCAGCGCATTGGGTTCTTCCGATCCGGCGCAAACGGCCCCGCGTGGTCGGTGATATTTAAACGACCGCCCCATCAAATGAATGCCATTGGCCAACAGGGCAGATGTAATTGTGTCGCCTTTATACCCCGAAATGATTTTGCCATCGAATGTGAACTGAACCGGCGTTGTAGGATCAATGCGACCCCGCCCGGTAACGCGAAAGAGGCTCATGTCGATTTCTCCGGCAAGTCGGACAATTCGGGGCGTTTTTCACCCGCCTTGTAAGTGATCAGGAAACGGTCGCTAACCGTGTCGCGCACAGCATTAAAAAACCGGCCACAGCCATGAGAATGACGCCAGCGTTCATAATGCGGGCCTTTAACATTGGTGCGGATAAACAAAAAATTGCGCCATTCCTCGTCACTGACCGGGCCTGAGACATCGGGTCGCGCAATATGGGCTTCACCGGCATAGGTAAATTCCAGTTCCGGCAGGGTTTGCTCACAATAGGGGCAATGGATCAGCAGCATATCCGTTCTCCTTAATGTGCAACAGCGGCAGCAGCGGCTTCGTCAATCAGACGTCCGGTGCCAAATCGTTCCAGGGTAAAGGGCGCATTAATGGCGTGGGGTTCGTCTTTGGCGACGGTCCATGCCAGGGTATGTGCCGCCCCCGGTGTGGCCTTGAACCCGCCCGTTCCCCAGCCGCAATTCACATACAAACCCGGCACCGGGGTTTTACCCAGAATTGCCGAACGATCGGGTGTTACATCCACAATGCCACCCCATTTGCGCAACATCCGCATTCGGTTAAAAATCGGGAAGATTTCACAAATTGCCGCCACTGTATGTTCAATCAGCGGCAAGCCCCCGCGCTGGGAATAGCTGGTATACTGGTCGGTCCCCGACCCGATCACCAGTTCGCCTTTGTCAGACTGGCTGATATAGGCATGAACGGTGTTGGACATAACAACACAGGGAAAAATCGGTTTCACCGGTTCGGATACCAGCGCTTGTAACGGATAACTTTCCAGCGGCAGCCGCACACCGGCAGTTTCCATGACAACCGACGTATGACCCGCCGCCGATACCGCGACCTTTTTCGCCCCAATAAAACCGCGCGCGGTTTCAACACCGGTAACATGCCCGTCCGGTCCCCGACGAATCGCAGTCACCGGGCAGTTTTGAATAATATCAACCCCGCGCATCGCAGCGGCCCGGGCATAACCCCAGGCAACGGCGTCGTGCCGCGCCGTTCCGGCCCGGCTTTGCAAAGCGGCCCCCACAACCGGGAACCGCGCATTGGGTGAAATATCCAGCGGCGGACAAAATTCCTTGGCTTCCTGTGCGCTCAGCCAGCGATTATCAACACCGTTAAGCCGGTTGGAATGAATATGGCGTTTGAAACTTTGAACATCATGAACGTTATGTGCCAGCATCAACACGCCGCGCTTTGAATACATAACGTTATAGTTCAAATCCTGGCTTAACCCGTCCCACAGATCTAGCGCATGGTCATACAGACGCGCACTTTCATCGTAAAGATAGTTGGACCGGATGATTGTGGTGTTGCGGCCGGTATTACCGCCGCCCAGCCACCCTTTGTCGATTACGGCAACATTGGTAATGCCATGTTCCCTGGCCAGGTAATAAGCAGCCCCAAGGCCATGCCCGCCCGCACCGACAATGATAACGTCATATTCCGCTTTGGGCGGGCTGTCCGGCCATTGCGGCGACCAGTTTTTGTTACCGGTCAGCGCGTTTTTCAAAAGCGATAGCGCAGAAAAATGGGTCATGAAAAGCCAGCCCCCCAAAAATGTTATTTTGGGACTGTATCAAGGCCAACATAACGCGCACGGAAAGAATGCGACACTTTCATTGTATGATTGCGCCCGCGCACAGATTATTCCATAACCGGTAACCGGGCTTCGCTAAAGCCCTTGCCAATCGCGTCACAAGCCGCGCGGCACCGTCGCGCCTAACCAGATCTATATGAGGCATCCTCATAAAGATCTGGTATAATAATCGCCCTGGATAACAATGCCTGGATCTATATCTTTTCGATCCTGTGCATTCTCACAGGGCGGTCATCCGTCATCGGCATCCCCAAAACCAGCGATATATCTGTTACCGGCAGAATTTTGCGAATTTCAGTTTCTGTCATCATCGAAAACGCCGTCGACAGGGCATCCGCCGTTGTAGCGCTTGCCGATTGCACGCTAAGGCTGCGCCAAATCGCAGGCGACATGCCGCTTCGCGGATCAATTAAATGCGACCGCCCCCCGGCAAGATCAAAGTAAAAACCATAGGCACCAGACGTTGCCAGGGCATTATTATGCAGTTCTATCACCTCGCGCCCCGGCAATCCGCTTTTGGCCGATTTTATCCGAACACGCCAGTTTTCGCCATTCGCCTGTGACCCAATGGCATGTTGTTCGCCCAAATCAACCAGAACATGGTCAAAGCCGCGCTGCCGCAACAGGGCGGCAATACGATCGGTGATATAGCCCTGTGCAATCCCGTTCAGGGTCACCGCCATGCCGGGCCGGGCCAACGAAACACGACCTTCATCAACAATAACACCGTGATAACCAACATGGTGCAACGCACGTTCAACTGTTGCGTCAATATCGGCACGATCCGATGTATTTTGCATCGAAAGGTCAGCCAAGGCCTGCCATACCGGCTGGATCGTGGGATCAAAGGCCCCCCTGGTCAGCGAGGCAAAACCGCACGCGCGGGCCATCAGATCAATGAATTCCTGTTCCGGGTTATCAACCTTGCCATATGTGTTTAACCGGGCAAGGGTCGAGGTTGGCCGATAAAGGCTGAAAATATTTTCAAGTCGGTCAATTTCAACCACAATATCGGACAGCACCTGATCGGCATGTGGCTTATCGGTGCCATCAAGCAAAATTGTTGCCTGCGCACCCAGTGCTGTTCCCTGCCAACGATGCAGCAATGACGCCGATGCCCCACTTGCTTTTGCCGCGCGCGGAATTCCCGCAAGAACACCCGCACCCGCACAGGCAAACAGGGTTAATGTCCGTCTTTTTTTCAGATCAGTCATGATTTTGTCTCCGGCGGTGCACCGCTATCCAGGACATAACTTTGCGGAATTTCGTTGTAGCGCACGATATTGCCGCCGTGATTTTTCACATAATCCTCGGCCGCAGTCCGGGTTGAAAACGGCACAACTTCGCCAACCTGATAGGCCTGTTGGCTGACATTGGTTGGGTCAGCCAAACCTTGTGCCGCCATACCGCTGGTCTGATTGCTGTTAAGGACAAAAAAGGCTGACTGGATTTTGATCCATTTTTGCGGCGGATTATTCCAGTCGGTATAGCCGGTCATGTCTGACACATAAGTGACCACAATTTCTCCGGCCTCGCCGGGAAACAGGCTATAGGCAATCGCATCGCGAACAGAGGGAAACCAGAACGGCTGGTCAGAATTGCGGCGAAAAACCTGCGCTTTTGGCCCGGGATGATCTTCAATAATCATTCCGCAAAAAAATCCCTGCGCATCGCGGCTTACCGACACGGGGGACGGCACTTCAACCTTTTGCACATTGTCGCACCCCGCAAGCAAGACGCACAAAACAGCCATGGCAGACAATTGCTTTTTCATAACGATTTCCGATGAAAAATGCCCACAGCCAAGCCCAATGGCAACAATGTCCAGACCAGCAAAGACACCAGTGCCCCCGACAAGGCCAATCCCCCCGCCATTTCAGCACCCAGCAAGCCCGCCGCAACACGAATGTCTTCAACACCGGCCAGGTTCAGCATGCGAAATGCATCAGCAGGGTTTAGCAACAACAGAAAATTAAACAATGCAGGCCCGATAATAGCGGCCTGATCGGCCACCAGCCCGCCCAGCAAGGCCATGTCATACATCACAACAAAAACCAGCCAGACGATAAACGCCAGAGCCGCAGCCGCACCGCGCTGTTGTGGCAAGCCGCTTATGACCAGACCGATGGCAACAAATACCGCCCCCAGCCAGACAGAACTGGCAACCAAAAGCACATAACCATGCCAATTGGCACTGCCAGGTGACAGCACAGCCAGAAACACGGCCGCAACGCCAAAACCGGTAATGGTTGCCGCGCCCAGACCAAATGTCTGGCCGATAAATTTACCCGCCACCACCTGCCAGCGCGCAACCGGATAGGTCAGCAGCAAAGCCATGGTTCCACGTTCAACTTCACCAACCAGCGCATCGTAGGATAATAACAACGCCATCAAGGGCAGCAAAAAAACCGCAAGGCTGGTCAGGCTGACGGTTGTTACTGCCACCCGGTCCACCCCGACCGAACCCAAAGGTGCACTGCCGACAAAGGTCAAACCCAGGGCAAAAACCATCAAGGCCCCGGTTGCCCCCAAAAACCAGCGATTACGGATACCGTCGCAAAATTCCTTGCTGGCCAGAATAACAATGGCTCTCATGACGGGATGCTCCGGTTCTGAAAGTGCAAATACAAATCGGCAAGGGTCGGCTGATAGATATCGAGATCGTCAAATTCTGAAACGTTGCCAACCAGATAACATAATATTTCCATCTTGCGGCTTGCAGGCAAGGCAAGCTCTAGCGCATGCCCATTGACCAAATTCCCTGTCACCCCGGCAGGCAAGGACGGGGCAAAATTTATGAACCTGTCGGTCTGGTTGCTGGTCAGTCTGATGTGAAGGGGCAGATTGGCCTGTTCGCGAAGTTCTGCCAGTGTTCCCGCTGCAATCAGATGGCCTTTGCGCAAAATGGCAATTTTTCGCGTGTGGGTTTCAAGTTCCGTCAGGGCGTGCGACGACAAAATGACGCTAACGCCGTCACGTTCAAGTTCCGCCAGAATATTATAAAAGCTGTGACGCAGTTCCGGGTCCAGCCCGGTCGTGGGTTCATCAAGCAACAATACACGCGGGTTTCCGATCAATGCCTGGGCAAGGCCCAATCGTTGCCGCATCCCTTTGGAATAGGCACCAACCTTTTTCCCACCCGCATCCCCAAGGCCAACCCGTTCAAGAAGATCCTTGCAATCGCTTACCGGCTGGCGTTTTAACCGCGCATAAAATGTCAACGTTTCCAGACCGCTCAACGCTGGATAAAAGGCGATATTTTCGGGCAGATACCCCAGATGCTGGCGCACTTGCGTTGCCCCGGAACCGGCCGGATCAACGCCCAATATCCGAACTTCGCCAGCATCGGGGCGGATCAGGCCCAGCACCAGTTTCATCAATGTGGTTTTACCCGCACCGTTATGGCCTAACAAGGCAAGGCTTTCACCCGCCTCAATCGACAAAGACAGATTTTCCAGCGCATGCTGGGTATCAAAAATTTTGGTTACACCACGGACGCAAACTGCCTGTTTAGCCGGCATGGTTGGTTTCTCCCTGGATAATAGAGATCGGGGGCGGCACCATTAACGGCGTGCTATCGACCACACCGCCCGGATGCAAGGCGGGAAACCGTGATTGTGCCCATTTCAATATTTGAAATGCAGGCGCATTAATAAGCAGTTTTGCAGACGGGTGCGCCCAGACCACTTGATCAAGCATGTCGTTGGGGCGATAGGGCCGATCCGCAATGCCGTCGCCATCAAGGTCAAAGGCGGCATTATCGCTCCAGTAATTGCCACGACCGTTTTGCGACCATTCCAGCCAGCGCGTCCCGACATATTTTACCTGGGTGCGGTTGCCGATAAAGGCGTTATCAACAATGATATTACGTTCTGAACCGGCGGTGAAATGCACACCAATGCCGCATCCTTCAAACATATTGTCGCGGAAATCGTTTTTGTTGGAATTATAGATAAAAACGCATTTTGTCCCGCCATGTTGCACGACATTTCCGCGAAAATTTGATGCGTTGGCATAGTTCAGCATAATGCCATGATCCTGATCACCATCCGACAGATTGCCGATAACCTGCAAATGGTCCGAATACATCAGGGCGTAGCCAACCGTATTGTCATAAGACCGGTTGCCGCGAATTTCGCTGTGGTTGGTGTACATGTAATGAATGGCAAAGCGCACATCGCGAAAAACATTATCGGCAAAAAGATTTTCGCGACTTGTGGTGACGAAAATACCATCGCGCCCCTGCGATACCCGGTTGCCAATAACCTGCGAACCCGGGGTATTCCAAAGCTGAATGCCATTGCCGCGTTCATTCACGCGCAAATCCTGCCGTCCGACAACGTCGTTATTTTGAACAATCGCGTTATCAGGCCCCGAAAGATAAATCCCGATCAGATTGTTATCGATCCGGTTATCTTCAATGCGGGCATTGTCGCCATTTGGCGTGACAAAAATTCCGGAATCCTGGGTCGCAAGCGTTAACCCCGAGCCCGTAACCTTAATACCATGAATGTAAACACCCGGCGCGTCGACTGTAATGACATTACCGGTCCCCTCACCCCGAATGACTGCCGTGGCCGGGCCGGTTAATTCAACTGCACGCGAAAGAATGATCGAACCCTCATGGAGGCCTGGCTGCAAAACAACCCGGTCACCGTCCTGCGCCCGGGCAAGGACCTGCACAAGCGCACCTGGCAGCGCAGCAACCGAAAATTCAGCGGCAACAACCGGCCCACACAGCAAGGCCAGAATGACCAGCAAAAAGCTGGTCATTCCTCCCATTTTTAATCCCTTGACTACCGGGAACATTGCATGCTCCGATCAGGCCGGTTTAACCAGCATACGACCGCGCATTTCCATGTGCAGCGCATGACAGAACCACTGGCAATAGAACCAGTGAACGCCCGGTCGATCTGCCTTGAACGTGACAGATGCGGTAGCCAACGGTGCCACCTCCATTGCCACACCATAATTTGCGATGGTGAAACCGTGGGTCAGATCATCGACGTCATCAATATTGGTGACAAAGACGGTAACTTCATCGCCCTGGTTAACCTCGAATTTCTCCAGGCTGTACATCGGTGCGCTGGAATACATATAGACGCGCACCTTGTTGCCATCGCGGATAACATCCTCGGCACTTTCAAGGTCAACACCATCCTTTTTCGCCCATGCCCGTGCATCATCCCAGGTCGGATCATTACGATCCCAAACCCGAACCGGGTTCACGATTGAGCGTTTAACGATGATACAGTCGTGCGGTTCGGCAAAGGTTGGGCCATCGTGAACAATAACCGGCACATCACCAGTAATATCCATCAACTGGTCATTTTCAGGTTTCAACGGACCAACATTGATAAACCGGTCTTTGGAAAACTTGTTAAGGCTGACCAGCCACTTGCCATCTGCTTCCTTGGTTTCACCCATGGATGTATGGTTATGGCCCGGCTGATATTCGACATCGACCTTATTCAGGATCGGATCAACTTCTTCGCCCTTGAATTTGCGCAGGGCCTTGTCGATGTTCCATTTGCAAATCTGACTATCGATAAACAGGGTGGTAAAGGCATTTCCCTGACCATCGAAAGCCGTATGAAGCGGGCCAAGACCCAGTTCCGGTTCGGCAACAACCACACCGCGCGGTTTGATTTTGTCGTTAAAGCAATCTTCAAACAGGGTAACGTCAAGAACGGTAACCGTCGGCGACAACTTGCCATTAATCACAATATGGCGGCCATCCGGGGCGGTGTTACAGCCATGCGGGCTGTTTGATACCGGCACATAACGGGTCAGAGGCGACCCATGACGGCCATCAAGCACCTTAACGCCATTCATGATCTTGAATTTGCCATCACGAACGGCCTGCTCGATCCGTTCGATCGAGAAAATAACCGCCCAATCCTGCTCGCTAGCGGTCATCTCGGACAGGGTTGTCCCTTCTTCCGAGTTATAACAGGTCGAAACAGCATATTTACCCTGATAATCGGCATCGCAATTATCAAGGTTGCCATCTACAATCACCTGCCAGGCAACTTCCATGCTATCGCCGTCAATGGCGGTAAAGATGGCATGATATTTTTTGGGTTCATCGAGAATTGAACCGTCATTTGGCATCGGCACACGATGTTCGCCATTGGCAAACACGTACCCGGTCCGCGGGTATTTTTGCGGGCGCAAACCATGAATATCGGACGCATTCGGAATTTCGGTAATTTTGTCACATTTCATGACATCGCAACGAATACGGCCAACACGGGTGTTGGCCTTATCATTCACAAACAAATAGCGGCCATCATAGGTACCATCGGTGAACGACATATGCGGGTGATGCAAATCGCCGTTAACCCAGCTACCACCTTTATCAGCTAGGAACTTTTTGGTGTCGTCGGTCAAACCTTCGGTTAAAATTTTAAGGCTTTCATTGGTCTGTCCCCAACCGGTTGCACTGCAACGGTTAAAAACCGGGATCCGCATCAGTTCGCGCATCGATGGCACCCCCATGATACGCACTTCACCGGCCTGCCCGCTGCTCCAGAAACCATAATATTCATCAAGATCGCCTGGTGCGACGTTGGCGGCACCCTGTGCGGTTGCAGCAACAGCCGGCCGACTGTTGCCCATCAAAACCGAACTTCCGGCAAGGCCTGCGGCCCCGGTTGCTGTTGCAAGACCTGCCAGACCGGCAACCTTTGCAGTCCCGCCCAACAGGCTTCTGCGCGTTAATTTCATGTTCTCGTCATGATTAGACATAATAAAACTCCTGATCGTGCATGTTATATTCCGTCCGCAATATTCAGATCGGAATCCGGCCCAGTCTTTCCTTTGCCACTGGACGTTCCAGTGGCTGGACTATTTTGATTTGGAGAAGCTGGAGTTTTGATTTGCAATGCCAGTCGCCGTTCAACACGGGCCAGTTTTTTAATAACCACCGGGCAATCGTGTTCGTCGTAATAAAGTTCCTGGCAATGCAGGCAATATAGGCATTCATTGGGGTCAATATGCCCATCGGGGTGGATGGCCTGAACCATGCACTCGACCGAGCACCGCTGGCACGGCGAACCGCAATCGCGATAGCGCTTTAACCAGTCATTGATGCGCATCCGCCCCGGAATGGCCAGTGCGGCACCCAACGGGCAAAGATAGCGACAAAAGAACCGTTCGACAAAAAGCCCGATCCCCAGCAAAACAAAGGCATACAGAACAAAAGGCCATTCACGGACAAAACCCAGAATAATTGCGGTTTTGAACGGTTCGATCTCGGCAATGCGTTCGGCCTGATCAAAGTCGTGAAACGCCACGCCAAACAGCACCAGAAACCCGATATATTTAAGCGGCCATAGTCGCTGATGCACAGCAAACGGAATGGTCAGTTGCGGAATGCGAATAACTTTCGCAAGTTTGTTAAGCAATTCCTGCAAGGCACCAAACGGGCACAACCAACCGCAATAGGCCCCGCGCCCCCAAAAAATCATCGCCGCAGCAACGGCAAACCACAGAATGAAGATCAACGGGTCCATCAGGAAATAGCCCCAGTCGAAACCGGACCCGAACGATGTTGCCACTGTTAAAACATTCACAACCGAAAGCTGGGCGTGGGCGTAATAGCCAATCCAGACCACAGTAAACAACAAAAAGCCGATACGGATACGTTCTGTCAGTTTGCGGCGACGCACAAACCAGTCCTGGAAAAAGAACAACCCGGTCAAAAGCAGTATGGCTGTTACCAGAACGGCAATATCAACCACCCGGCTTTTCCAGACCCGCATCCACAGTGCATCGCGGCCCTGATCGTCATCGCTTACAGTGACATCACCGCCCGCTGCCGGGGCAGCCGCGCCCTGCCCCGATGCCGGTGCGGGCGAGGCAATTTTGCGCAGATATTTGGCCGGTGGCGTATAATCCAGCCCAACAGTGGTGAAAATTTTGTCCAACGCACCCAAGGGGCGTTGTACCAGCAATTGAAAATGCCACGGGGCGGCCGGGTCGAATTTTATGTCGCGCGGCACAACAAACAGGGACACTTCATTAAATTCGGGTGCGCCATCGGCGGCGATTTCGCCAAGGCGTTTGTGATGGCGGTCGCGAAAACGAATGCTGGTATCACCCTGAACGACCTGAATACGATCAAATACGCCACCGCGAACATAACCGGACCCTTTGAAGGAATATTCGCCGTTCGCAGCAATTAAAATCGCCTGCTGACCGGGCTGCAGCACTTTTTGCAAGTTGGCATATTCGGCATCCCCCAAAAGGCTGCGCCCGATCGTCGGGATGGAAACCAGCGCCGCATACAGATCAATAAAAGTGGTATCACCCGGAGGGGGCAACGCCTTGCTGGCGGCACGCGGGTCGCCATTGCTGGCAAAAGCCTGGTTCACATCGTCGCGCGTAACATCCAGCCGACGCACCGATCCGTCACCTAACAGGCTTTGCCAGTCAACAATGCTACTTTGTTCTGTGTCGACAACATATTGGTCGGCAACGCCACCAGAAACGACCAGGCCCCCAAGCTGCAAGGCACGGGCCACCTTGATCGCCGAGCGTCGAATGGAATCATCAATCACCATAATGGTGACCGTCGCCCCGCTGACGATGTCGGAAGGCAAGACATCCTGGGTATCGCTTTTGGCATAGGCGGCCACGTCAAACCCGGCATAGCCATCGATGTAATGGGTTATTTTGCTTTCCGGGATGCCAAGCAGAATGATCGGTTCCTTGTGGGCAACCATGCGCCCACTGGTGATTACGCCCGCACCTGTCATGCCCAGCACAACATCAATCGGCTTGCCCGAATAACCGATGGAATTGGACCAGTCGCTGTTTAGAAAGATAAAACCAAGTGGCTGTTGCCCTTTAAACACCGGCGCAACGGGCATGTCGGCACGGATGTCGCCAATACGATCTCCGTCTTTAAAAAAATCAGTGACATTGATTTTGGCAAGATACGTCGAAAGGCGTTCTGCCTGGGCGTTACTGCCTAGCAGTATCACGGCAAAAACGGCCAACAAAGCCAGTGCCCGTCGCTGCCAATCCGATATCCGATATTCTGGCACTTGTGTCATTCCCCGCGCATATGCGGTTTCCCATAAAACCGCGACCACCGAGGGAAAGACCTATACCTTAGAGAGGACTTCTGACTTGACTTTGGTCATTTTTCAAAACAAGTCTGGAATAATTATAAAACCAAAAAATGATATAATTTGAAAAATTTATATCTAATTACAAGGGGATATTATTAAAGGCGACTTAATAATGGCAATGCTTTAGTGCCAGAACACAAACCACTGCCGTTTCATTTAAATCGGTGTCGCCAAAATCAGAAACATACAGCCCCGAACGATAAAAGCGGTAAAACCCGCTATCGGCCTGTGCCAAGGGCGGATTCCGCCAGGATTTTGCGATCAAGAATTTTCAGACGGCTTCCCTTGGCGATTGCACCAGCCGCTTCGAGTTTTCGCAAGGACCGGGAAAAGGTTTCGGGTCGAACGCCGATCCGGCTTGCGATTTGGCGTTTCTCGGGATAGCTGACGCTGTTTTCACAATCAAGCTGTTCACAACAGCAATCTTCAAAATCGATCAGGAAAGAAGCTAGTCGTTGTACCGGTTTGGTATGACGAAGCAGGAAAATTTCGTCGCGCAAAAAGCGTTCCCATTCAATCAGAGCACCCAGAACCTCTGTTGCAACGCGCGGGGTGCTGCGCAAAATACCAATGCAGGCTTCGCGCGGAATCACAACGACATCGCATTCATCCATCACTTCGCAATTTACCGGATAAGCCCGCCCGGCAAGCGAAATGGCCGCAGCAAAGGCGCCGGGGCGGGTTAAAAAATGTATCACCGTTTCGTCGCCCTGCGCCGAAATCCTGACCAGTCGCAATTGCCCCGATAGCAGGAAATACAAATGATCAGCAATGCTTCCTGTCTCAAACAGATGCTCGCCAACACCATAATGCTCAACCCGGCACCTATCGCTTAAATCGCGAAACCGTTCTGCCCCCAGAGCAGCAAATAACGGGGCTGTCGCAACCAGATCGCGTTCAGCGTCAGACAGCAGTCTTGAACTCATTTTTTTCTCCCTCGCGCTCTGCAATGCCACACCATTCGGCCAATGTTTCCACATTCTCAATACGAAAAATACGCCCATTGGCATGTTGAGATACACCAACCTCTGTCAGTTTTTTAAAAGCCCGCGATATGGTTTCACTGGTCATGCCCAGCTTGCGCGCCAATGCTGATTTCTCAATGGTGAGCGGCGTTTCATATATACCGTTGGTCACCACGGCATCGGCCAGCAGGTAAATCCCCAGTCGTTGTACTGCCGACCGGCATTTAAATTCTTCTGCCTGGCGCAACATTTGGCGCAGCCGCTCGGTCATCGCCGACATCATCGTCAACGCGCAATCAAAATGATCAGCCAGAAAATCAGAAAACCTCACCCCGTCAATACGGATGGCCGTGGTGGCCTCCAAGGTTCGGACGGACACAACATAGCGACCACTGGGGATCAGCGCACATTCCCCCACAAGCTGTCCGTCGCCCAGCAGATCAATAAGTCCGCTTTTGCCGTCACAATCTTCAAATGACAGCTCAACATGCCCATTCACAATCAGGTACATTGCCAATGCCGGTTGTCCGGAACAAAACATTTCCGTGTTGGCATCCAGCCGCGCCCATTCGCAAAGACGTGCCAGTTTAAGAATATCTTCCTGTCGCCAGGTTCGAAAATAGCTTGCGAAGCGAAGAACACCAGCGATACGTTCGACATCGTTCATCATGACCTGATCCGTAATGCGGGGACTATAATCCACGCTGAAATCACTCTAACATCATGACATTGCTTACTCTTGTTTCCATGTCAAAATGCCATGGTGCACCAGCGAGATCGAATTTTCGGTACATTCACCAGTGTCTGTCGGGCCGTCACTTCGGGCAAGACATGCGCAGCCGGTCTGCCTTGGTCGGGATTTGATCGAAAACGACCTGAAACAAAATCGCCGCAAGTATTTAAAGCGATGAAGTGGCCGAAAAGTTCAAGAACAGCGAAGATCGCCAGCCCGAAAATGACACCCGCAAAACGGGTGCTTGTCAGCAAGGTGCAACGACAATGTAACATGCTAACGAATAATCAGCGACACATATGATGGCCCGCTGGCTTAATTAAAAGATACGTATCTAAAATTAAGAATGGTTCTGACAGGACGGTCCGAAAACGTATTTAACGACATCAAATCTCATAGTATAAGACAAACCGAATATAAATCCGCACCCCGGCCAGTTTGATGCTATCATGCCAGTGAACGACCTGCTACAGTTTGACTATGCCATAACTGTTTCCGGTCAGGAGGGCTTCCAATCATGCACTCGGATGACGCCCCGGCAAACGACAAAGCCCCAAAGTCACAAGGCATCATACATGCCGTTCGCGGCGCTGTTGTCGACGTGGTTTTTAACGATACTGACCTGCCGCCGATCAATTCTTCATTGATTGTGGAGTGGGATCTGCCAACACCCCTGATCCTCGAAGTTCATAGTCATCTTGACCTGACAACCCTGCGTGCGGTTGCCTTTCAATCGACGGCGGGGTTGGCGCGCGGTGTTACGGTTCATGCCACCGGCGGCGCTGTGACGGTGCCTGTTGGCAAGGCTGTTTTAGGGCGGCTTCTTGATGTCGTGGGGGACCCCAAAGACAACGGACCAGCATTGCCGGAAGATACCCCGCGTCGCCCCATTCATGCGCTTCCTCCGCTGTTGAAATCGCAGACACACACCACCGAAATGTTTGAAACCGGCATCAAGGTTATTGATTTACTGACCCCGATGGCGCAGGGCGGCAAGGCGGCAATGTTTGGCGGTGCCGGGGTGGGAAAAACGGTTCTGGTGATGGAACTGATCCGGGCCATGGTCGAAAAATATGAAGGCATTTCGGTTTTTGCCGGCATTGGCGAACGATCCCGCGAGGGTCATGAACTTTTGACCGAAATGCAGTCTTCTGGCGTTTTGGAGCGCACGGTGCTGGTCTATGGCCAAATGAACGAGCCGCCCGGTGCCCGGTGGCGCGCGCCGCTGACAGCCCTGACGATTTCGGAATATTTCCGCGATCAGAAACACCAAAATGTGTTGTTGCTGATGGATAATGTCTTTCGCTTTGTCCAGGCCGGGGCCGAGGTTTCAAGCCTGTTGGGTCGTTTGCCATCACGTGTTGGCTATCAACCCACCCTGGCAACCGAAGTCGCCGGGCTTCAGGAACGCATTGCCTCGGTTGCCGGTGCCGCTGTTACCGCCATTCAGGCTGTTTATGTCCCGGCAGACGATTTTACCGACCCGGCTGTAACCACCATTTCCAGCCATATGGATTGCGTTATTGTTTTGTCGCGCAGCCAGGCGGCAGAAGGTTTTTATCCTGCCATTGATCCCCTTGCCTCGTCTTCCATGTTGCTTGACCCGCTGGTCGTGGGTGACGCGCATTATGCCACGGCCGAAGCCGTCCGTCAGGCACTGGCCCGGTTCAAGGAACTGACCGATATTATCTCGTTGCTCGGGATCGAGGAACTCGGGGTTGCGGATCGGCAAATCGTCAAGCGTGCGCGGCGTTTGCAACGGTTTCTCAGCCAGCCCTTTATGGTGACGCAGGCCTTTACAGGCACACCGGGAACCAGTGTATCCCTTGCCGATACCCTTGCGGGCTGCCAGGCCATTTTGAACGGCGATGCCGACGATTGGGCAGAAAGCTCGCTTTATATGATTGGCACGCTGGAAGATGCACGGGCCAAGGAAGCAAAAGCAGCGGCGGCGGATAAGGCGGATACAGCGGCGACAAAAGATCATGAGGCCACATTATGAGGCTGACAATCATTACCCCCCTGTCGATTGTCGTCGATGAAGACATAGACAGCCTGCGCGCCGAAGATAAAAGCGGCAGTTTTGGTATTCTGCCTGGCCATGCCCCGTTTCTGACCGCCTTGACGATTTCGATTGTCAACTGGCGTGTATCGGGCAAAGACCGGTTTTGTGCCGTCCGCAACGGCGTAATGACCGTTGCCGGAAGAACAAAAATAGCCATCGCAACCCGCGAAGCCGTCACCGGGGATGACTTAACGACGCTGGATCAGGAAGTTTTGCAACGGTTTCAGTCCGAAGCCGACGACGAACGGGTCGAACATGTTGAGACAATGCGCCTGCAGATGCACGCCATTCGTCAAATGATCAGCCGACTTGGCCCGGGATCGCGCAAGGAATCCTTCCGATGACAGACGACAAGACCCCGTCACCGCCCCCGTCATCGGCAGAAGACGATCCGCTGGTGCGTGAAACCCGCCTGCGCCGGGATCGCCGGGCGCGCTGGCTCAGCGAAGGCGACATGTCTATCGGGCGGCGTCTGGCGCAAATCGGTGTGCTGGGCTGGATCATCGTTATACCAACCCTGGCGGGCCTGTATGCCGGTCACTGGATTGATGCGCGCAACGGCACAGGCGTTTTCTGGACCGGCGCGTTTTTGTTTGTCGGATTGGCAGTTGGCGGCTGGACCGCCTGGAAATGGATGAACACGCGATGATACATCCCGAAACATTGCCCATCATGGTACTGCTTCCTGCCTGTTTTATCGGCGGGGTCGTGCTCGGCATTCTCTATTTTCGCTGTATCCGCATAACGGCGGATCTGATTGTGACGGGGCAACGACCTGTGCTGGCGATGGCGTTGCTTGTGGCCAGGCTGGTTTTACTGGCAGGCGGTTTTTTGCTTGCCCTTCAAACGGGGGGCTTCGGGCTTGTTGCGACACTGGCGGGTGTTATCATTGGGCGCGAATGCGTGATCCGCCGTAAAGGGGGGGCACGCGCATGAAATCGCCGCTTGAATCGCTAACACTTTTTCATATCGGGCCGATACCCATTACACAGGCCGTTGTCACGACATGGGCCATCATGGGCATTCTGGTCATCGGCGCATTTTTACTAACCCGCAAGCTGGATCTGATTGCAACCCGGCGTCAGGCCATGCTTGAACTTCTGGTCGCCACCCTGGATAACCAGATCCACGAAACCAGCGGTGCCAAACCCGCACCCTATCGAAGTTTCATTGGCTCGTTATTCCTGTTTATCCTTGTTGCCAACTGGTCATCCCTGATCCCCGGCATTGAACCACCGACCGCACGACTTGAAACCGATGCCGCATTGGCCGTTCTTGTTTTTCTGTCTGTCATCTGGTTTGGCGTCAGAGGAACCGGAATCACAGGTTATTTACGGTCTTTTACCAAACCAAACCCGATCATGATCCCGCTGAACATGGTTGAAAGTGTCACACGGGCCTTTTCCATGTTTGTGCGTCTTTTTGGCAATGTCATGAGCGGGGTTTTTGTCATCGGCATCGTTGCATCCCTTGCCGGGCTTATTGTTCCTATCCCGCTTATGGCGCTTGATCTGCTAACCGGGCTGGTACAGGCTTATATCTTTGCGGTTCTGGCGATGGTGTTCATTACATCCGCCGTCGAGGATGGCGCACGTCACCCCACAGAAAACGCAAAGCCACCCCTTCCGTTAGAAAAAAAGGACATATGATGGATTACCTGAGCCTTGCAAGCATCGTGTCTGCGGCATTTGCCGTTGCCTTTGGCGCCATTGGCCCCGCACTTGCCGAAGGCAGGGCGGTTGCCGCCGCACTTGATGCCATTGCCCGCCAGCCGGAATCAGCCAACACCATTTCGCGCACCCTGTTTGTTGGCCTAGCGATGATCGAAACAACGGCAATCTATTGCCTGGTAATCGCCCTTTTGCTGCTGTTCGCCAATCCGTTGCTGGCATAACACGATGACTATTGACTGGTGGACCCTTGGACTGCAGGCAGCCAACCTTCTGATCCTGATGTGGCTATTGTCGCGTGTCTTCTGGCGCCCGGTTGCGGGTGCCATTGCCAAACGCAAAGAAACCGTGCAAGCCACGCTTGATGCGGCAAAAACAGCACAGGCCAAAGCCGACGCCGCCCTTGTTGAGGTGACAAAAACACGCAAAGGGATCGCTGCTGAACGCAATTCGATCCTCAATGCCGCCAAGGAAGAAGCTGACGCTGCCAGCAAGGCCATGTTGGCACAAGCGCAGGAAAAAATCGGAAAAAATACAGCGGCGGCACAGCTTGCCCTTGCTCGCGATACCGAAATTCTTCGCAAGAAAATGGCGACACAAGCCGCCGAACTTTCCATAGAAATTGCTGAAAAACTTTTAAAAAACCTGAACGCATCCACTGTTCAGACAGCATTTCTAGACGCGCTGGTAACGGGCGTTAAAAACATGCCGCCAAAAGACCGAACAACCCTGACCGACAGCACAGACGGTATCAATCTGGTAAGTGCGGCAGACCTGGAAGATGCGGATAAAGAAACAATCACGAAAGCCATCACCCGGGCACTTGGCACCAAACAGGATATCCGTTTCGCAACAGACCCCGATCTGATTGCCGGGCTGGAAATCCACACGCCACATTTCATCCTTCATAACAGTTGGCAATCCGATCTTGCCCGCATTCAAAGGGAGATGAAGGATGCCATCTGATGATACAGATTGGCGCGTTTCTGCGCGACGGGCCATTGACACAGCGACGATCGGTCCACAAGCCGAACATAAAGGCCGGGTTGAGGAAATTGGCGACGGGATCGCAATGATATCGGGTCTGCGGAATGTTCGTCTCGATGAAGTGTTGCGTTTTGAAAGGGGGCAAGTTGGCTTTGCACGGGTTCTTGACCCGGATCTGATCGGGTGCGTTTTGCTAGATACAGCAACGGCAGTTGAGGCGGGCGATGCGGTGTATGGCACGGGCGAGATTGTTCAGGTTCCGGTTGGCGAAGCCCTGCTGGGCCGGGTTGTCGATCCGCTGGGCCGACCACTGGATGGCAAAGGCGACATTACGACCGAGGCAAAACTGCCAATCGAGCGACCGGCACCGTCGATCATAGAACGCGATCTTGTCACCGAACCGGTACAAACCGGGCTGGTGGTGGTTGATACATTATTTGCCCTTGGGCGCGGGCAACGCGAATTGATTGTTGGCGATCATTCCACCGGTAAAACCACCCTGGCAATTGATGCCATCATTGCCCAGCGCGACAGCGACATGATTTGTATTTATGTCGCGGTTGGCCAAAAAACATCAAGCGTACGCCGTGCCATTGATGCCCTGCAATCTGAAGGGGCATTTGAAAAATGCATTGTCCTTGTGGCCGGATCGGCCAGTGCGCCGGGGTTACAATGGATTGCCCCTTATGCGGGGATGACGATGGCAGAATATTTTCGCGACAGGGGCCAACATGCGCTTATTGTCATTGATGACCTGTCAAAACACGCCGCAACCCATCGCGAAATTGCCCTGTTAACCCGCCAGTCCCCCGGCCGCGAGGCCTATCCCGGCGATGTTTTTTACATCCATGCCCGCCTTTTGGAACGTGCGGCCAAACTGTCAAAAGAACTGGGCGGGGGGTCGTTAACGGCCCTGCCGATTGCAGAAACAGACGCTGGCAACCTGTCGGCCTATATCCCGACCAATCTGATCTCGATCACTGATGGGCAAATTGTGCTTGATGCCGGGCTGTTTCACCAGGGTCAGAAACCCGCTGTCGATATTGGCCTGAGTGTCAGCCGGGTCGGTGGTAAAACACAAGCCCCGCTATTACGCGATGCTGCCGGAACGCTGCGGCTTGATTATGCCCAGTTTCTTGAGCTTGAGGTTTTCACCCGATTTGGCGGGATGCCGGAAGGCCGGGTCCGTCAGCAATTAACGCGCGGGGCACGAATACGCGAAATTCTGAAACAACCGCAACATACGCCATTTCGTCTGAGCGATGAAATTGCCCTGATGTTTGCCGTTCAATCGGGACTGCTTGATCCTTTACCGCCCCAAAAGGTTGCAGCGTTTCGCACCCGATTACCCGCAATGCTCGACAGGGACGCCGCCGATATTTTGGCGGTAATTGCAAAAACCGGCAAAATAGATGACGCCGCCCGCGCCGCATTGACCCGGGCGATGTCCGATCTTGTTGCGTTATTATCCGATACCCCAAACAGCAGTAACAATACCAGCGGGGGAAAGAAGCCATGACAGAACGTTTGGCCGATGTCAGCGCACGGATCGACGGCATCGAAAAACTTGGTGCGGTTGTAAACGCCATGAAAGGTATTGCCGCCGCTCGCGCCCATGTCGCACGAACACAGCTAGACGCTATTGATGGGTATGCCGATACAATCGCCGCCGCCATTGGCGACATTCTTACCGCCGATGATCGACCGCCAACGGTGAATAATCGGCCAAAAGGCCGCAAGGGATTGCTTGTATTTTGTGCCGAACAGGGCTTTGCCGGTGCGTTTAGTGAACGGGTTCTGGCCAGCATTACCGACGATCCGGCCAGAACAACACTATTTTTGGTGGGTACACGCGGGTTATCCATCGCCACAACACAGGGACGCGCCCCTTTCTGGAGCATTGCGATGCCATCGCATACACCGGGCATTCCAAAAATGGCAGATATGATTACCCGAACCATCTATCAAACTGTGGAAGAAGGCAGAATCGATAGCCTTGATGTCATTTATTCAGCTTGGCATTCGGGACATTCAAAAACCGTGCGACAAGCCCTTTTCCCAGTGGATTTGACAGAATTGTCTTCAAATGACCGTCCGGCACCGTTGATCCAACTCTCAAAAGCAGCCCTGATTGACAGTCTTAGTGCAGATTATTTCCATGCTTTGGTCTGCAAAGCATCCCTGCATGCCTTTGCTGCGGAAAACGAAGCGCGCCTGGAAGCCATGTCTTCAGCAGGCAGTCAGATCGAACACGAACTTGAAGTTTATCGGACGAAATTACACCGCGTTCGGCAAGAAGAAATTACTGCCGAAATTATCGAACTAAGCACCGGTATAGTATCCGCAACTCATAAGATAAAAATATGACTGCTGTTCATTTATCCTCAACTGGTCTATATTAACAAGCATGTGCTTTAATTACCCAGCCGGGAAGTACATTGGGATCGGTCAGTTTGGCTGAACCACACATCGCTGGTTTAGGATCTTGCTTTGGCACATGTTCCAACACCACTTGGCCTGGACCCGCAGTTCGATCAATTTCTGTATACACCCGTTGGCAATGATCAGGCAGGTACCAGCGTTACGGTCCTTTCGATGCTTGCAAGGCTTGGTCTTGACCCATGGCGCGAGGCATCAGACCTCGCTGCTCTTTCCAAAAGTTCCGCCTGGCAACGACTGGACACATTGATGGCACGTTTTACCGATGTTCCATCTTTAGTTGGCGACCGCGCCGACGTTACCACACGCCTTATCGCCTCTTTGCCGCGGGGTGCCTTGTATGACAGCAGCAAACAGTCTGGCAACCAGGCATCAAAAGCATTCGATACACGCATTTATTTTATTGTCGCAGCCGCAGTTGTTATTGTGCAAGTGGGTATCCTGTTATTCAGGGACTAAAATACCCGCCCTATCGCACCCCGTAAGATTGCGCGCGACATCCTGCTAAAAGGGTTGTTGATGGCAGATAAAGACGACTTATGGACACTGGAAAAGAAATTCTGGACGGAAGGTGCTGACGGCATCCACCATTTAACAGCAAAAGGTGCGCTTGCTGTCCTGCCCTACCCGGTCGGCATTCTGCTTGACGAAGCCATTTGGCAAGAAACTGCCGTGGCGCAACGATGGCGCACGGTCGTTTTCACCGAACCTGTATTAACTCAAAAAGGAGATGTCGCGGTTCTGGCCTATCACGTCTCGGCAGAACGGGCAGATGTGCCGATTTACGAAGCACTTTGCACATCCACCTATTTGCGGGATGAAGGCGAATGGTTTCGACTGGCCCATCAACAAACCCCGGCACCTGCAGAAGACTAGAACCCTCAGGAACCGGTAAAAATATACCTGCTTTTTGGTTTTCGATCACCCTCTGAATTGTAACGCAAAAAAGACGCTGGTTGTCGTTTGCGTCCTTGTTTCCACAAAACGGGAGATGACTCAAATGTCGTTATTAGGCACAATTCTTATCGTTCTCGTCGTTATATTCCTGCTTGGTGGCTTTAGTGGACGCTTTGGTGGTTATGGATATGGCTTCGGTCATACCAGCATTGGCTTGCTTGGCGTGATTCTTATCGTCATTGTGGCTTTGGTCCTTCTCGGACGGATATAAGCCCCAAATTTGCGTGCCCTCACCGCAAGTACCTAAAACCTGCGCTGTTGCCGCAGGTCTTAGTATGACCAGACAAGACTGCCATCCGCCTTTCTTCGAGAATTCAATTCCAGGAGCAGCCACGATGGATCGCCGCTTTAAAACCACACCAGCCGCCCAAAACGCCGCCCCACATTTAAAAGTCGTTCCTGCAACGCCCGCCACCCCCGCGACGGAACGCTCAGACATCCCCGATTTTTATCAATCGATAGACCAAAAGGCGCACGCCGCCGTTGCCAAGGCTACATCAGGGCTATCTCCGTCGGTTCTTGGGGAGGCCTGGATGGATTGGGCGGTACATTTGGCGATTTCACCGGGCAAACAATTACATCTTTTCGAAACGGCACTGAGCAATGCGCAGACCCTTTTCACCCAAGCCATATCCGGGGCGTCTGGCAAGGGTGAAGACGGCACAACCGCGCTATCGCCAGATAAACGTTTCGCCACCGACAAATGGCAACAATACCCGTTTAATGTTTGGGCAAAAGCCCATCAAATGAACTGGCAATGGTGGCAAGATGCCATGACCGACATTCATGGCGTTGCCAAGCCCCACGAAGACCTGATGGCATTTGTCGCTGGTCTGAGCGTTGATATGACGGCCCCGTCAAACTTTGCCCTGACCAACCCCGACGTTATTTCAGCCACACGGGAAGAAAACGGGAAAAATCTGGTTAACGGAATGAAAAATCTGGCCCGGGACATTGATCAAAAAATCCATGGGCATCATACAAAAAGTGCGGAAAATTTCGAGGTCGGTCGCAATCTGGCCACCACACCTGGCAAGGTCATTTTCCGTAACGACCTGATCGAACTTATTCAATATATTCCCGTTACGCAAACCGTTCATCCAGAGCCAATCCTGATTGTGCCTGCCTGGATCATGAAATACTACATTCTGGATCTGTCCCCGGAAAACTCGTTTGTCGGCTTTTTGTTAGCACAGGGTTTCACGGTCTTCATGGTGTCGTGGAAAAACCCCAATGCCGATGACCGCGACCTTGGGATGGACGATTACTACAAACTTGGCATCATGGATGCCATTGATGCCGCATTGGCAATTACAGGCGCGCCGAAACTCCATAGCGTTGGATATTGCCTTGGCGGCACGTTGCTCGCGATTGCGGCAGCTGCCATGGCCCGCGACAAGGATACGCGCCTGGCATCCGTAAGCCTTCTTGCCGCACAGGTCGATTTCACAGAAGCCGGGCCTTTACGCCTGTTTATCTCTGAATCCGAAGTTACCATGATCGAAGACATGATGGCCGAAACCGGGTATCTGTCATCCGATCAGATGGCAGGTGCTTTTGCCTTGCTGCGCGCCCGCGATCTGATCTGTGCCCCGGCCATCCGCAGTTATCTGCTTGGCAAAGAAGGCAACAACACCTTTGATCTGATGGCGTGGAACGCCGATGCCACCCGCATGCCCTATCGCATGCATTCGCAATATTTGCGCGAATTGTTCCTTAATAATGACCTGGCCGAGGGCCGATACCGGGTCGGAAAAAAAGCCGTTTCTGTCTCTGATATTCGGGTTCCCATTTTTGCGGTCGGCACAGAACAGGATCATGTGGCCCCGTGGCATTCGGTCTATAAGCTCCATCTGTTTGCCGACACCGACATGACCTTTGTCCTTGCCAGTGGGGGACATAATGCCGGGATCGTCTCGGAACCCGGCCACAAGAACCGCCATTTCCGAATTGCCGACACCGCATTTGATGCCCCTTTTTGCGCCCCTGACGAATGGCTGGAAAGCACAAAACCCACCGAAGGATCGTGGTGGACGGAATTTGCCAAATGGCTGGAAAACCATTCATCCAAACAGATTGCACCACCGCCGCTCGGCGCGCGTTCGGGCCAATATGCATCCCTATGTGACGCCCCTGGCACATATGTCATGCAGAAATGATCCGTCTTGAAAACAAACCAGCCCTGATTATTGGTGTTGCACACGCCCGTTCAATCGGGGCTGGTTAAAGACTCCGGCGCGACGGGTTATTTGTTGTTCCACTTGTTGTAACCAACGAAGAAGTCTTCATGGCACCCCCCGTATACCCGCCAAAACACAATCATAAATAGAAAAACAACTTGCAAACTTTCTGATATTTCATAAAATTACGCTAATTTAACAACTTTTGATATACGTCACAGATGCGGGACAGTTTTAACTGTAGCAGTAACTTGCGCCGTGACGCCTCAATGTTCCCCGAATTTGCTTCCACCACCCACTGGAAGACCCCCCATGTACAACACCCCCATGCCCCCTCACCTTGGGAAAAAATTTCCCGTTTTAATTGTTACTGGTACAAATGGTGCTGATAGCCCGCTGGCCAACCGAGCGCGGGAACTTATCGGTGATATTACTTTATCCGGCTTAACTGTGGACATTGTTCACAGCGACACCGAGGGTGCGGCATATATCGCCGCAACCCCGCAAATGAGCTGCGCGATATTGGGGCTGGATCATGAAACCGATAGCCTTAAACAGTTTGAAACACTGGTCCGCGCCATCCGGCGCCATGGCCGTCACCTGCCAATTTTTGTCGCGACATCGCGCATGGCCATTGGCCGCCTTCCCGTCGCACTCTTAAAGGAAACGGAAGGCTATATCTGGCTGTTTGAAGACTCGCCCGCCTTTATTGCCGGGCGCATTGTTGCCGCCGCACGCCGTTATCTGGACACTGTGCTACCGCCCTTTTTCGGGGCGCTGGCCAATTTTGCCAAGGTCCACGAATATTCGTGGCATACGCCGGGACATACCGGCGGAACGGCCTTTCGTAAAACAGCCGTGGGCAGTGCCTTTCTAAACTTTTACGGCGAAGAAATGCTGCGATCCGACCTTTCGGTTTCGGTAGGCGAATTGGGCTCTTTGAATGATCATTCAGGTGCCTTGAAAAAAGCAGAAGAATTCGCAGCCAAGACATTCGGGGCGGATTTCACGGTGTTTTCCGTTGGCGGCAGTTCGGCCAGCAATCAAATGGTTCTGCATGCCTTTGCCACCGATGGCGATGTGGTTCTGGTGGATCGCAACTGCCATAAATCGCTGAACTATGCCCTGAACATGACCGGTGCCGTTCCGGTTTATCTGATGCCGCGCCGCAACCCTCGTGGTGTTATCGGCCCTGTCCCGCGCGAAGAAATGACACCCGACGCAATTGCGGCCAAAATCAAAGCAAATCCGCTGATCAAAAAAGGCCGGGAAAAGCCCGTTCTGGCGGTTCTTACGAATTCCACCTATGACGGATTATGTTACAACATTACAACGACAACGCAACTTTTGGGTCAAAGCGTTGATCGCATTCATTATGACGAAGCATGGTATGGCTATGCCCGTTTTAATCCCATTTATGCCGGACGGTTCGGCATGCATGATGAACCGCACGAAACCTCGGACCCGACCGTAACCGCAACCCAATCAACCCACAAATTGCTGGCAGCCCTGTCACAGGCATCGATGGTTCATGTGCGTCAGGGGCGCAAGCCAATTGAGTTTGCCCTGTTTAACGAAGCCTTCATGATGCACACCTCCACCTCGCCACAATACAGCATCATGGCATCGACTGATATTTCCACAAAAATGATGCATGATGCCGGCCCGGCCCTAACGGACGAATGCATTCGCGAAGCCATTGATTTTCGTCAGGAAATTGGTCGTATTGGCCAGGAAATCCTTGGTAAGGACGGTAACGGCTGGTGGTTTGAAACCTGGCAGCCCCAACATGCGGGCGAGGCACCCTTTGATGAGGCCAACCCCGACATGCTTGCCACCGACCCCAAACTTTGGGCGCTGAATGCCAGCGATAATAAATGGCATGGCTTTGGCGATCTGGGAGCCGGGTATTGCATGCTTGACCCGATCAAGGTGACGCTGTTAACCCCCGGCATTGACACCGATGGCAACCTTCAGGAAACCGGCATTCCTGCTTCCATTGTATCGGCATTTCTTGATGCGCGCGGCATTGTGGTGGAAAAGACCGAGCCCTATTCCATTCTGGTCCTGTTTTCGATGGGCATCACCAAAGGCAAGTGGGGCTCGCTTGTCAGTGCATTGCTGGAATTCAAGGATGCTTATGACGCAAATACCCCGCTTGGCGATGTTATTCCCAGTCTGACCACAACATTCCCAGAACGTTATCAGGGCATCGGCCTTAAGGAATTTGCATCCGAAATGCATGGGTTTCTCGCAGAAACAGCGCTTCTTGATCATCTCGACGCGGCGTTTATGGAACTGCCTGCCGCCGCAATGACACCGCGTGATGCCTATAACCAAATGGTTCGCGGGGATGTTGAAAGACTTCCGGTTTCAAAACTGATGGACCGGGTTCTGGCCGTACAAATTGTGCCCTACCCGCCTGGCATTCCCGTTTTGATGCCCGGTGAAAAAATCACACGGGTTTCGAAGTCCATCCTCGACTATCTGTCGGCAATGGAAAAATTTGACGCCCGTTTCCCCGGTTTCGAACACGAAACACATGGGGTTGAAACAGACCGTGATGCCCGGGGCCTTCCGACCTATTACACATATGTCCTGAACAAGTCCGGTGCCTGATCGACCCGGAAATATCATTTCCTTACCATACAAATATAAGGGAAATGAGCATGATCAAGGGAGTTTTCCATGACTGACAAACCCGCTACGCAAAATGCAAACCCTGAATCCCGAAAGCTCGGTCTGGCAGGGCTGGCTGCTGTGGTTATCGGTTCAATGATCGGTGGCGGGCTTTTTAACCTGCCGCAGAACATGGCATCGGGTGCTGGCCTGATTGCCGTGGTTATTGCCTGGGTCGTCACCGGTATCGGCATGTATTTTCTGGCAAATTCATTTCGCATTCTTGCCGACGAAAAACCCGATCTCAATACCGGCATTTATGCCTATGCCCGGCACGGTTTTGGCAAATTTGTCGGCTTTGAAATGGCTTGGGGCTATTGGCTTTCGGCGGCATTTGGCAACGTCGCCTTTGCCGTACTTGTCATGCAAACCATGAACTATTTCTGGCCGGTTTTTGGCGATGGGCGGAACTGGCAATCTGTTCTCGGCGGATCGGTGCTGATCTGGTCGATGAATTTTCTGGTTTTGCGCGGTGTGCGGCAGGCAAGCTCGCTTAACCTTGTTGCAACCATTGCCAAAATCGTTCCGATTATCCTGATCCTGATTGTCACCGCCATCGCGGCACACTGGGACCAGTTCACCTTCGACGCCTGGGGTAAAGAACAGGGACTGGGCCCGATTGTTGATCAGGTTAAAAGTACCATGTTGGTTACATTATGGGTGTTCATCGGCATTGAAGGTGCCGTTGTCATATCGGGCCGGGCCCGTAAACCTGAAATGGTTGGCAGCGCCACACTTATCGGCCTGATCGCCAGCCTGACAATTTATGCCCTGATCTCGCTGTTACCTTTTGGCATCATGTCGCAAGAACAGTTAAGCGCCCTGCCTAACCCGTCAACCGCCTATATCCTTGACCAGATCATTGGGGGCTGGGGGGCTGTCGTTGTCAATCTGGGACTGCTGATTTCTGTTCTGGGTTGCTGGCTGGCCTGGACCATTCTGGTTGCCGAAGTGCCGTTTGCGGCCGCCTGTGATGGTGTTTTCCCCAAATCACTATCGTATGAAAACAAACAACACACGCCCGCCCCTGCATTATGGCTTTCAAGTATCGTTATGCAGGTCACAATATTTGTTGTCCTTTTTGCCAATGATGCCTGGATTTTCCTCATCAGCATTACTGGTGTGATGGTGTTGCCGCCCTATGTTGCCAGCACCCTTTATCTGTGCAAGCTGGCCTTCGCCCCGCAATTCAAGACAGCGGGCATTTCTTCGCGCAATGCGGCCATCACAACGGCAGTTTTAGGAACGGTTTATAGCCTGTGGCTTCTTTATGCTGCGGGTCCCAAATATTTCCTGATGTCGACGATTATTTATGCGCTGGGCATTCCGGTTTTTTGGTGGGCACGGCGCAGCTGGGAACCAAATGCACCGGTGTTTCATATCGTTGAAAAAGTCTTTGCCATTCTCATGACCCTGACCGCGATTGTCGCGATCTATCTGTTTGCCAGTGGCAATATCGGGCTTTGATAGCCAAACAGGATGCCGGGCGCGCCCAAATTTGGAGCGACCCGGCGTCATTCTATCACTGCCCCGCCCCGGCCCCCTTCCCTTGAAAGGCAGTCAAAATGAGTTTTTATGACCTGTTCAAATTTCTGGTTGTAGAACCCGAACGCCGCGATCATGACATACAGAATTCAGCCTTAAGCGAAATTCTGTCGGAAATCAAAAAACTGGGTCCCGATGTCGTTCGGACAGCCAGCATTAAGGAAGCAGAAATACAGCTTGCCCGGGATGTTAATTTTGGCTGCTTTCTGATCACCGGGCAAACTGCCAAAGAAATAACCCGGCTGAACAGCTTTCTCGACCAACTTGCCATCATGGGTTTGTCGCCACCGGTGTTTGTGCTGGCGTCGCAATTGGGAAAGTCCGAACTTGACCCTGGCCTGATCGAACGTGTGCGCGGTGTAATTTACCTTGAAGAAGACACCCCCGATTTCATCGCCAAGTTCGTTACCCGCCATTTCCACGACTACGCCAACCAGCACAAAACACCGTTTTTCGGCAAAGTACTGGACTATGCCGAGGCCGGTAACGAAGTCTGGACGTGCCCCGGACATGAAGGGGGCATGTTCTATCGTAAAAGCCCGGTGGGCCGGGTTTTCTTCGATTATATGGGCGAAGCCATTTTCCGCACGGATCTGGACAATTCAGTCGTCGAACTGGGCGACCTTTTGATCCATGAAGGCCCCGCCCTTGAAGCGCAAAAGCAGGCTGCCGAAATTTTCGGCGCTGACCGCACTTATTTTGTGCTGAACGGGACCTCCACCTCAAACAAAATTGCCACCGGTGCGTTGATCAGCCCCGGCGACCTTGTGCTGTTTGACCGCAACAATCATAAATCACAGCATCATGGTGCGTTGATGATGGCGGGTGGCATTCCGGTTTACATTCCAACTATTCGCAATTCATATGGCCTGATCGGGCCGATGGATATGGCGGCATTGGAAGAGGATGAACTGCGCCAGCGCCTCAAGGATCACCCGCTGGTTAAAGACCCCGATGCCTGGAAACGCGAACGCCCGTTCCGCCTGGCGATACTTGAAAATTGTTCCTATGACGGCACAATTTACGATGTTCGCCAGATCATCGAAAAAATTGGCAAGCTGTGTGATTATATTTTGTTTGATGAAGCCTGGGCCGGTTTCATGAAGTTCCACCCCCTGTTTAAAGACCATTTTGCCATGGGGCTGGAAAACCTTGGCGACGACGCCCCGGGCCTGATTGCAACACAATCGACCCATAAACAGCTGGCCGGTTTTTCGCAGGCATCGCAAATTCACATCAAAGACAACCATATTCAAAACCAGAAACGGCTGGTCGCACATCGGCGTTTCAACGAGGTATTTATGATGCACGCCTCGACGTCGCCGTTTTATCCGCTTTTTGCCTCGCTTGATGTGGGCGCACAAATGATGAAGGGGGCGAACGGCACCTATTTGTGGGATCAGGCCATTCGCACGGCAATCGAAATCCGCAAAAAAATCCGCTTTTACAAACGCCGTTACGAAGCCGATGGCGGATGGTTTTTTGACCCGTTCGTCCCGGACCAGATTTCAATATCGGACACCCCCGGCGAACAGCACGCCTGGGAAGATGTTGAAACGTCGGAACTGGCACGGAACCCGGCGGCATGGGCCTTGGCCCCCAACGCCAAATGGCACGGATTTGGCGACATGGACAACGGTCTTGCCATGACCGACCCCAACAAACTGACATTGTTAATGCCCGGTTTTGATCGCGAAACCGGCGACTTTGCCCCATTGGGCATTCCAGCACCCTTGCTGGCCCAGTTCCTGCGCGAACGCGGCATTGTTTGCGAAAAGAACGATATTTATTCCATTCTGTTTCTGGTCACCCCGGCCATTGAACGCAGCAAGGCAGGAACGCTGTTATCGGCGTTGTGTGAATTCAAAAAGCTGTTTGATGAAGATGCCCCACTGGCAAAAATGATGCCCGCCAAGGTCAAGGCCTACCCGGACAGATACGGCACGGTCAGCATCCAGATGCTGGCAAAGGAAATGCACGCTTTTTTCAAACAGCACAAACTACCGTCCCTGCAACGCAACCAGTTTGAATTAAGCCATTTTCCAGAACTGGCTTTGACCCCGCAAAAGGCACATGCCGCCCTTATTGCCAACGAGGTGGATTATATCCCGGTTTCCGAACTGGAAACCCGCATCGCAGCAACCCTGACTGTGGTTTATCCGCCGGGAATTGGCGTGATGGTTCCGGGGGAACGTTATTCAAAACATGCCCGCCCGCAACTGGATTATTTCAGGATGTTTGAGGAAAACGACAATCTTTTCCCCGGCTTCGAATACGAAATTCAGGGCATTTACAAAGAACACGATAACAAGGGCCGTGTGGTTTATCACACCTATGTGGTGCGTGAAGCCTAACCAAAACCAAACCCGAACAGGGATTAAAGACCTCTGTTTTCATCAGAAAGGCCGCGTAAAATGGCAAAATTTTCTGTTCAGTCCGAATGTGGCACCCTGCGCCAGGTCATCGTGCATCGCCCCGATCTGTCCCTGCGGCGTCTGACCCCGGCAAACTGCAAGGAACTGCTGTTTGATGATATTTTATGGGTCAAAAAGGCCCGTCAGGAACATCAGGCTTTTGCCGATGAAATGCAAAGCCGCGGAATCAAGGTCCACCTGGTTCAAGACCTGTTGTCAGACACAGTAGCGGACAAAGACGCCCGCGCATGGCTTTTGGACAAACGCCTGTCGGCAGCACATCTGGGTACGGTTCTGCGCGACGAAATGATGACATGGCTTGGAGAAATGGCGGCAGCTCAATTGGCGGAATATCTGATCGGTGGCATTGCCGTTGCCGAACTGCCATTTAAAAGTGCAAGCCTGCCCATCGCCCTGATGGAACCGCATGATTTTGTGTTGCCGCCCCTGCCCAACCAGCTTTTCACCCGCGATACCACTTGCTGGATTTATGGCGGTGTAACCCTTAATCCCATGCATTGGCCTGCACGTCGGCAGGAAACCACGAACATGGCGGCGATCTATCGGTTTCATCCCATGTTCCGCGATGCCGACTTTTCGATCTGGTGGGGCGAAAACAAACAGGCCCAGGCGGGATTGTCCCTTGAAGGGGGCGACGTTATGCCGATTGGTCACCGGACGGTTCTGATTGGCATGGGTGAACGTTCTACCCCGACGGCCGTTGAATCGCTTTCGCGCGAGCTGTTCCGCCAGGGTGCTGTCGAGCGCGTCATTGCGGCGGCCTTCCCGCGTGACCGGGCCTTCATGCATCTTGATACGGTATTTTCGTTCTGCGACCGCGACCTGGTCACGACATTCCCCAGCGTTGTTGATCGTATTAAGGCATTCTCTATTCGGCCCGGTGAGGCAGAAGGCACCATTGATGTACGTGCCGAAAAAACATCCTTTGTTGAAACCGTCGCCAGCGCGATTGACCTTAAAAAGCTGCGCGTTGTGCCCACCGGCGGTGATTCATATGAGGCCGAGCGCGAGCAATGGGATGATGGCAACAATGTTCTGGCCCTCGAACCCGGGGTCGTCGTTGCCTATGACCGCAATGTTTATACCAACACATTGCTGCGCAAAGCTGGCGTCGAGGTCATTACCCTCGAAGGGTCCGAGCTTGGCCGCGGACGCGGTGGCAGCCATTGCATGAGCTGCCCCATCGAACGTGACGCATGACAGTCTGATCAAGGAAAATGAAAATGGCTTTTAACCTCAAAGGTCGCAGTTTTGTTAAACTGCTTGATTTCACCCCGGCCGAAATTGGCTATCTGCTGCAATTATCAGCCGACCTGAAAGCCGCAAAACGGGCGGGCACCGAACAACCGCGCCTGACCGGCAAACACATCGTTTTGGTTTTTGAAAAAGATTCAACCCGCACCAGGTCCGGCTTTGAAGTGGCCGCCTATGACCAGGGCGCGCTTGTAACCTATATGGGGCCAACCGGGTCGCATATCGGGCATAAGGAAACGGTAAAAGATAGTGCGCGGGTTTTGGGCCGCATGTATGACGGCATCGAATATCGCGGTTACGCCCAAAGTTCGGTTGAAGAGCTGGTGCAATGGTCTGGTGTCCCGGTCTTTAATGGCCTGACCGATGAATTTCACCCCACACAGATTTTGGCCGATTTTCTGACCATGCGCGAACATTTTGAAGGCCCGCTCAATAGCGTGAAGTTCTGTTTCCTCGGCGATGCACGCAACAATATGGGCAATTCGCTGATGATTGGCGCTGCCAAAATGGGTATGGATGTGCGCTTGTGCGCCCCGAAATCTTGCTGGCCAACGCCAGAACTGGTTGAAACTGCCCGGCAAATTGCCCAACAAACCGGTGCCAAAATCACCGTTACCGATGACATTGATGAAGGTGTTGCCGGGTGTGATTTTGTTTATACCGATGTCTGGGTCTCGATGGGCGAGGATGACGCAGTTTGGGAAGATCGTATTCGTCTTTTAACCCCCTATCAGATCAATGACGCCCTTTTGAAACGCACCGGCAACCCGGCTGTCAAATTCATGCATTGCCTGCCCGCATTTCACAATGCCGATACCACCGCAGGCAAGGATATACAGGACAAATTTGGCATCAGTTGTATGGAAGTCACCGAGGAGGTTTTTGAATCTTCCGCCTCGATCGTGTTTGATCAGGCCGAAAACCGCCTGCACACCATCAAAGCCATTCTTGTGGCAACAATGGGGGCCTGAAAGCCATGCGGTTGGTCATTGCCCTGGGGGGTAACGCCTTGTTGCGCCGTGGTCAGAAAATGACCGTTGAAAACCAGCGGGAAAATATTCGCATGGTGGCATCGGGCATTGCCCGGCTGGCGGGCGAACATGAAATTATCCTTACCCACGGCAATGGCCCGCAAGTTGGGTTAATCGCCTTGCAAAACGCCATGTATCGCGCGGTGGAGGGCTATCCGATGGATGTGCTGGATGCCGAAAGTGAAGGCATGATTGGCTACCTTCTGGAAACGGAACTGCGTAACAACCTGCCGGTCGAACGCGATGTGGCAACGCTTTTAACAGAAGTGGAGGTAGGGTCTGACGACCCTGCCTTCGAACACCCGACCAAACCAATCGGCCCGCAATATTCCGATGACGAGGCCAGCGCATTACAGGCCAAATGGGGATGGTCGATGGTCGATGATGGCGGCAAAAAACGCCGTGTCGTCCCTTCGCCACGCCCAAAACGAATTTTGCAGCAACGTTCAATCGAAACCCTGTCGGCCAGCGGTACAATTGTTATCGCCGTGGGTGGCGGCGGCATTCCGGTTACCCTGGATCAAAATGGTAAATGGCTGGGTGTCGAAGCGGTCATCGACAAGGACCGCGCCTCGGCGGTTTTGGCCCGCGATGTCAATGCTGACGGGCTAATCCTGCTAACCGATGTTAACGCTGTTATGTTGAATTTCGGAACCCCACAACAACAATCGATCCGTCATGTGGAACCCGGCACTCTGAACCCGGTCGATTTCGCTGCCGGTTCGATGGGCCCTAAAATTGAGGCCGCGAACAGTTTTGCCGAAACAAAAAAGGGCTTTGCCGCGATTGGTGCCCTGAATGACCTTGAAAAAATCATTCGCAATGAAGCCGGAACACGGTTTTCTATTAAAGCCGATAAATCTGATGCTCTCTAAAACCGCCACGCCTGCATCTGTTCCTGCCGACCAATAAGCAAAAACAAAGGATAAATCGCCTGACAAGCGATACTTCGTCTTTAAGTCGATGAAATCGATAATTTTTCACTTGTCGATTGAACTTGGCGCGCCTATAAATTAGACAAATCAGAAATACCATCCGCTGCTGCCCGGTATGCGACTGTGCTAATCTGAATTTAACCCATCCGCAGATTTCCATGGGCTGTAAACGGGCTATAAAATGCAATCAGGCATCTGATCTTAGCTGTCTACGCCTTGACCACTCGTGATCTTGCCCTTCAACGTTCTTTTAGTACCGCCCACCCGACCCCGAAATCAGCCAATCGGTCATCGTTACCGAACCAGGTATATCCGGCCCCAAACTTGGCCCTTTCGACTTGTGCAACGGCAACGAAACCGGGTTGCCCAATGTCCGCCAAAGAAAATTACCGATACCTGATGTCTTCGCAGCCTGCAGACGTATTCTTTGGAAATCTTCGCCCTGCGCTTTTCCAGGCATCCGGTATCCCTGCGTAATTATGCCTTTCGCCAAACATCACGGTTTTGGCGACACTTTCACACATCACAGGAGATAGACATGTCCAAAGGTCAAGACCGCCGCAAGGAAGAAAAAAAACCGAAAAAGAAAAAGCCCGAAGTCGCCCCAGCCCCAACCTTCAACAAGGGCCTGACCATCACGACGAAGCCAAAACCTAAAAAACCCTGATCGGGGTTTTTGGAACGGTCCTTCCACGTTGAAACGCACAACCCGAAAACGGACCCCGCGCGCAATGGGCAGGTCTCTGCCCGTCGCCACACCCTACCGAAACACCTAAACAACATTGTGGAAATTTCCACGTCTGTTGTTTGGCATACGATTTTTTTAATTCTATGGCCGGTATTTGGCCAATTATTGCCCTGGAGGCTTGCTGATGAGCGGTCGGTTACGTGCATGGTTACCGCTCCACCGTGGCAGCGCGGCCCCCTGGAATGATGTTAACCCCGTCCGGGCTGAACTTTTCGGGATGGAACGGCTGGAGCAGCACGCCGCCAGTCTGGCCCGGGAACAGCATATATCGGCATCACCACCGCGCGTTGCATCGCTGCAGCGTCGATTGGAAGACAACGCCGTCGCCCTGCTTGTCACGCGCCGGGCCTGTAGCCTTGAGCTTGGCGCCGGGCGCCCGATTGTGCCTGCGGCGCAGTGGTTTTTGGATAATTACCACCAGGTAGATGCGCAAATTCGCGAATGCCGCACCGACCTGCCGCCCAGCTACTATCGAATACTCCCCAAGCTCGCCAAGGGACCGTTTCGCGGATATCCACGGGTATTCGAGCTGATCTGGGCCTATGTCGCCCATACCGACAGCCATCTCGACGGCCCTGCTTTGTCGCGATATTTGCGCGCCTATCAGCGCATACAGCCGCTGACCATTGGCGAACTTTGGGCTGCGCCGATTACGTTGCGCCTTGTGCTTTTGGAAAACCTGCGCCGTTTGTCCGATCAGATCGCCTTTGGCCATCAACGGCGACACGAAGCCAACCAGTTGGCGGATCGAATTTTAGGGATCGATGATGCCCGGCCAATCTCGCTTGGCGATATTGATGCCCACCCGGATGATGACCTGCCTGAAGTCTTTGCCGCACAACTTGCCAAACGGCTGCGCGATTGCGATCCGCAGATCACGCCCGCCATCGCATGGCTGGAGGAACGATTGGCAAAGCAAGGCACCGAAGTCGATCTTGTGGTGCAACATGCCCAGGAACGGCAAGGTGCCTCTAACGTTACGGTACGCAACGTCATCACCAGCCTGCGGAGAATCTCCGAAATGGACTGGCAGGACCTGTTCGAAGGCGTCAGCCTGGTCGATGCGAAACTGCGCGAACATCCCGGTTTTTCGTCCATGGATTTCACCAGCCGCAATTTGTATCGCACCGCAATCGAAGATCTTTCCCGGCACAGCGACAGCAGCGAAACAAAAATAGCCGAGCAAGTTCTCGCCGCGTCAACCGCAGTGCCGGAAATGCCTGATGGCCCGCTGACAGAAACCGAAATTTTGCGCCGCAGTGACCCCGGCTGGCATCTGCTGGCCGAAGGACGACCCGCCTTTGAACGCAAAATTGGCTATCGACAGAACTTAAAGCGGCGAATTTCTTTCCGGCCCAGCCTGTCGGGCTATATCGGCAGTCTGGTTGGCGTTACGATAGGAATGCTTGCACTTGCCCTTTGGGCGCTTGGTATCCTTGCCGAAACGGGTGATACCGCACCCTCCCTGGCCCTGTGGGCGCTTTGGTCCTTTGCCGCCCTGGTTCCCGCCAGTGCGGTGGCACAGCTTTTGGTCGACCGCCTGACCGGATGGACCGTGCCCGCTGCCGCATTGCCGGGATTATCGCTTGAAGGCGGTATTCCAACAGCTTTGCGTACTCTGTTGGTTGTGCCCACCATGCTAACCAGTTCACGCGACGATCTGCAAGAACAGATCGAAGGGCTGGAAATGCATTTTCTTTCTGGCGCGCAAGGGGACATTACCTTTGCACTTTTAACCGACGGGCTGGACGCACCGCAACAGGACATACCCGGCGATGCTGCCACTTTGGCACTGATCGCTAAGGGAATACAGGGGCTGAACCAGCGCTACGGGCCTGGTCCGTCTGGCGTACGGTTTTTGCACCTGCACCGCCAACGGCGCTATAATCCGGTCGAACATATCTGGATGGGATGGGAGCGCAAACGCGGCAAACTGCACGAATTGAACCGCCTTTTGCGCGGAGCCACCGACACCGATTATCGCACCCCGGACGGCGGCACCCCGGTTGTGCCCTCAGGTGTGCGGTATGTTCTAACACTGGATTCCGATACACGTATTCCGCGTGATGCCGCACAGCGCCTGATTGGCAAAATGGCCCATCCGTTGAACCGGCCAGTGATTGACACCGCCCTGCAACGGGTCACCGCAGGTCACGCCATTTTGCAACCCCGCGTTACACCGTCCCTGCCTGCCGGGCGAACGGGCACAGCTTTTTTGCGTGCCACATCCGGGCCGGGCGGTATGGACCCCTATGCCACCGCCGCGTCAGACATCTATCAGGACCTTTTTGGCGAGGGTTCCTTTACCGGCAAGGGCATTTACGACCTTGATGCCTTTGAAACGGTTATGGCCGGGCGCGTGCCGGACAACACCCTGCTCAGCCATGATCTGTTAGAAGGCATCTTCGCACGGGCGGGGCTTGCCTCGGACGTCGAACTGGTCGAAGCCTTTCCGGAACGGCAAGACCTTGCCGCCCGCCGCGTACATCGCTGGTGCCGGGGCGACTGGCAGCTTCTGCCGTGGCTTGGTCCGAATGGCGGGCTTAGTGCGCTAGGCCGGATCAAGGTGCTTGATACGTTACGACGGTCGCTACTGGCTCCGGCAACCCTGACAATGCTGATTGTCGGCTGGCTGTTACCTGGGCTGGCTGCGGTATTGGCAACGGGGCTGGCTTTGGTGGTTTTAATGCTGCCGTCATTCCTGCATGCGGCGATTTCTGCTGTGCCGCACCGAACGGGGCTGCATCTGCGAACACATCTGCGACTGATGCACGAAGATCTCAAGCTGGCCTTGCTCCAGACCGGTCTTGCGGCGGCGTTTTTAGCCGATGCCGCATGGCGCTCGCTTGATGCCATTTTACGCACGCTTTGGCGGCTGGGGGTTTCCCGGCGGCACATGCTGGAGTGGACCACAGCCGCATCTGCCGCCGCGGCACCACGCCCCGATCTGCACGGCTTTGCCCGCGCCATGGCGCCTGGCACCGCTTTGGGCGTGGTTGGTGCCTTGCTCGCAGGCATCGTTGCACCTGCGGCACTGCCTTTGATCCTACCTTTTGCCGTGATTTGGCTTGCAGCCCCCTGGATCGCCTTTCGCGTCAGTCAAACGCCCACCCCCAAGCCCGACGCCGCACTCACCCCGGAAGATGCCAAATCCTTGCGCCTGATTGCGCGCCGAACCTGGCGTTATTTTGAAACCTTTGTCACCGCCGAGGATAGCCATCTGCCGCCTGACAACTTTCAGGAAGACCCGCGCCCCGTCATCGCGCACCGCACCTCGCCGACCAATATAGGGCTGTATCTTTTAGCAACAGTCGCGGCCCGCGATTTTGGCTGGATCGGGCGCCAGCAAGGCACGAAACGGATCGCGGCAACCCTTGCGGCGATGGAAGCCCTTCCGCGTCTTAAAGGGCATTTCTATAATTGGTATGACACAAGGGACGGTCGGGTTCTTGACCCGCCCTATATTTCGTCGGTCGATAGCGGCAACCTGGCCGGGCACCTGATTGCACTGGCCAATGCCTGCGACGAATGGGCCGACGTCGAAACACCCAACCTGCAACATCGCGCAACCGGCCTGACTGATCTTCTCGATTTAATCGAGATTGACGCTGCACGATCGCCAATTCCAATTAATCCCGCCCTGCAAGAAACGATCACAGCCTTACGCAACGGCCTGCAAAAAGACGAGATCGACTGGGATATCCTGCAATGCCTTACCGACCGGTCTGACAGCCTGCCCGATGAAACCGTGCCGTCGTGGATGTCCTTGCTATATGACGGCCTGATCGAGGCCGCCGCCGACGCCACCATGACCGAGGCTGATTGTGCCAGCCTGGCGCGACATTTGCGCCAACTTGGCCAAACAGCACGTCGCCTGGCGATGGAAATGGATTTTACCTTCCTGTTGGACCCTGACCGTAAATTGCTTTCGATCGGCTATTCCGTTCATGAAAATGCCCTGGATCCATCCTGCTACGACCTGCTGGCCTCCGAGGCCCGCCTGGCCAGTCTGTTTGCCATCGCCAAGCAAGATGTCCCTTTGCGCCACTGGTTTCGGCTGGGGCGTGCTGCGACAGCCATTCGGGGCGGGACAGCGCTGGTTTCGTGGGCCGGTTCAATGTTTGAATACCTGATGCCCGAACTGGTGATGTCCGAACCAGAGGGGGGCCAGCTTGGCCGCACCTGTCGCCTGGTCGTTGCGCGTCAAATCGCCTATGGCCGCGCGCAAGATGTTCCCTGGGGCATATCGGAATCCGGCTTTAACGCACGCGATGTCGAATTCACCTATCAATATTCAACATTCGGTGTTCCGGGCCTTGGCCTGAAACGCGGCCTTGCCGGTGATCTGGTGATCGCACCTTATGCAACGGGCCTTGCAACCATGCTTGACCCCGGCGCGGCACGACGCAATTACGACACACTGGAAGCCTTGGGCGGGCTTGGTGTTTGCGGTTTTTACGAAGCGATGGACTTCACACCCCGCCGTGTCTTGCCAGGACAACGCGTGTCGGTGGTGCAAAGCTATATGGCCCATCACCAGGGTATGACCATCGTTGCCATCGCCAATGCGCTCAACAACGGATTGATGCGGCAAAGATTTCACCGTGAACCCATGATCCATGCCAGCGAATTGCTGCTGCACGAACGTTTGCCGCGCGACATCGCCCGCGTTCTGCCCCCGCTCGAAGAACCCGCAGCACCCAGCACCCTGCCGTCAGACGCCGAGCGCGGCCGCCGGATTTCGGGTTGTCCCGACGGGCCGCCGGTTAGCCATCTGATGTCGAACGGGCGTTATGCCGTGATGCTCACAGCGACCGGTGGTGGCTATAGCCGCTGGGGCGATATTGCCCTGACCCGCTGGCGCGAAGATGCAACACGCGATGACCAGGGTGCCTTCCTGCATTTGCGCAACCTTACCGAAGGGTCCGAGAAAGGCTTTGGCCCTTGTGGCCATGGCCGAACCGACAACCGCCAGGATGTGCAATTCTTCGAGGACCATACAACCTTTACCGCCCGAACAGGGCAGCTTGACACCATGCTCGACATTCTGGTTTCAGGCGAAGCCGATGCCGAAGTCCGCCGCCTGTCTATTACCAATTCGGGGCGCAAAGCCTGCGAAATCGAGGTTAGTTCCTATGTCGAGCTGACATTGGCCTCGCCCGCCTCGGAAGCCGCCCATCCCGCGTTTTCGCACATGTTCGTCCAGACAGAATTTCTGCCCGAATATGGCGCGCTGATTGCCTGGCGTCGTCGGCGCAGCCCGCAGGAACCCGAAATATGGGCGGCACAATTCACCGTTATTGACGGCGAAATCACCGCACCGCTGCAATATGACAGCGACCGGGCAACCGCATTGGGCCGCGACCACGCACAGATATTGCCGCGCGCTATTGGCAACCCGGCACGACTGGCAGGGAATACCGGCACTGTGCTTGACCCTGTTTTCGCCTTGCGCAACCGGCTGTATATCGCGCCAGGGCGCACCGCACGGGTTATGATCTGGATGGTGGCTGCCAACAGCCGTGCCGCGTTGATCGACCTGATCGACCGCCATCACGACCACAATGCCTATGATCGTGCCCGCACACTGGCCTGGACACGGGCCCAGGTACAGTTGCGTCACCTTGGCATTTCACCGGGCGAAGCCGCCGATTTCCAGCGCCTTGCGGCACCAATCCTTTATCACGATGCCCGTTTCCGGCCACCTGGCGAAATGCTGGCACGCGGTGCCGGGCGTCAGTCGGGGCTTTGGCCACTGGCGATCTCGGGCGACCTGCCGATTGTATTGCTGCGCATCGACGATCCCGCCGATATCGGACAGGTTCGCAGTCTGCTTCAGGCGCATGAATACTGGCGCAACAAACAGCTTACCGTCGATCTGGTCATCCTCAATGAACACCCGGCTTCCTATATCCAGGAACTTCAGCTGGCAATTGACACTGCCCTTCGCAGCAGCCATTCGCGGCCCCGCAATGGCAATCATCTGGCAAGCGGGTCGGTCTTTACGCTGCGCGCGGATCTGATCGAACCCGAGGCGCGCGCACAGTTGCTGTCTGCCGCACGGGTGGTTTTGCTGGCCCGACGCGGTGATATTGCAAGCCAGCTTGGCACATTACTGCATGATCCGGCACCCGGCCCTGCCGAGGTCGGAGGCATCGGCGCGCATACAAACCAGGATGCCACCCCTGACGACCCCGCCAGCCCCCGCATACGGAACAGGCGCACGGCCCGGCTGAGTTCCGTGATCCCGCAGGCCAGTGGCGACGGCCTCGAATTTTTTAACGGTACGGGTGGTTTTGACAAAAACGGACGCGAGTATGTCATCGAGCTTGGCCCGGACAACACAACCCCCGCCCCCTGGATCAACGTTATTGCCAATCCCGGCTTCGGCTTTCAGGTTTCTGCCAGCGGCAGTGGCTTTGCCTGGGCCGAAAACAGCCGTGACAACCAGTTAACCCCATGGTCCAACGACGCCGTGGCCGATCCCTCTGGCGAGGCCTTTTACATCCGCGACGATGTGAGCGGTACACTGATTTCACCAACCGCCCGCCCGCTCGGCGTCACGGGTAAAAACTCAGACCAGGAAATTGGTCTGCACATTGTGCGTCATGGCTTCGGCTATAGCCGCTTTACCCATCAGGCCGACCACATTACCTGCGATATGGTGCAATTCGTCCCGCGTGACGCACCGGTACGCATATCGATCCTGCATCTGGTTAATACCGGCAAAATACCCCGCCAGCTTAGTGTTGCGGCCTATAGTGAACCTGTTATGGGTGTATCACGCGCGGCATCTGCCCCGTTCCTTATAACGTCACGCAACACGGAAACCGGCGCGCTTCTGGTACGCAACCCCTGGAACACCGCCTTTCCCGGCCGTGTGATGTTTACCAGCCTGTTCACACCCAATTGCGATGCCGAAAGCTGGACTGGTGACCGCACGGAATTTCTCGGGTCACATGGCAGCCCCGCCGCCCCGGCCGGACTGCGTCACCAGACAACACTGTCAGGCCGGGTTGGTGCCGGGCATGATCCCTGTTTGGCAATGATCAATACCCTTACCCTGGCCCCGGGCGACAGCGTCGAGCTCGTTCATCTGCTGGGCCAATGCACAGACGAAAACGCAGCTGTCGCACTGGTCAGAGAAATGCGCGCAACCGACCCGCACGCAGAGCTGGCAAAGGTGCAACAATACTGGAACGATACCCTGGGCGATCTTGAAATCGAAACGCCCGACCGCGCCATGGACATCATGGTCAATGGCTGGTTGCCTTATCAGTCGCTCGCGTGTCGCATCGAGGCCCGCGCCGCCTTTTATCAGGCCAGTGGTGCCTATGGCTTTCGCGACCAGTTGCAAGACAATATGGCGCTGACCCTGACCCAGCCCGCACGCACCCGCGCCCATCTGTTACGCGCCGCTGCCCGCCAGTTCCCCGAAGGCGACGTGCAACATTGGTGGTTGCCCCATTCCGGGCAGGGTGTACGTACCCGCATCTCGGATGATTGTGTCTGGCTTGGGCACGCGGTTGCGGCTTATGTCACCATGACCGGCGACACAGCGGTACTGGATGAACACATCAACTTCCTCGACGGGCATCGCCTTTGCGAAAACGAACATGATGCCTTTTTCCTGCCCGACGATGCAGGTCATGGGGCATCCTTGTTTGATCATTGTGCCCTTGGGCTCGACCGCGCCTTAAAGCTCACCGGTCAACATGGCCTGCCGTTGATCGGCACGGGCGACTGGAATGACGGCATGAACCGCGTCGGTGAAAAAGGCCAGGGTGAAAGTGTGTGGCTTGGCTGGTTGCTGTTGCAAACATTGCATTCCTTTGCTGCCCTGGCCGAGCCCCGCAACGCCACCATCGCCCATCGCTGGCGCGAACAGGCAGAGACCCTGCGCCAGTCAATAGAGGCCAAAGCCTGGGACGGTGCCTGGTATCGGCGCGCGACCTTCGACGATGGCACATGGCTGGGCACGGCATCGGCCCCGGCCTGTCGCATAGATTCCATTGTGCAAAGCTGGGCCGTTTTATCTGGTCAGGCCAAGCCCACCCGTGCGGCACAGGCAATGGCAGCCTTCGACCAACAGCTTGTCCGCCGTGCCGATGGTCTGTCACTGCTGTTTGATCCCGCCTTTGGCGTTAACCCCGAAGCAGAGGCCCATGACCCTGGTTACATCGCCGGATATCCGCCAGGATTACGCGAAAATGGCGGGCAATACAGCCATGCGGCCATGTGGGCCATCCTGGCCTGGGCCCGTCTGGGCGATGGTGATCGCGCGGCCGAACTGTTTGCCCTGCTGAACCCGATCAACCATGCACTTACCCGCAAGACCGTGCAGCAATATAAAACCGAACCTTATGTTGTGGCCGCCGATGTTTATTCCATTGCCCCCCATATCGGCCGTGGCGGCTGGAGCTGGTATACCGGTTCTGCCGCCTGGATGCACCGCGCCGCCATTGAAGGGATATTAGGCATCACACGCGAGGGCAATCGCTTGCGGATTGCCCCTGCCATTCCAAAAGACTGGCCGGGCTTTTCCGCCCGCCTCAAAGTCGCAGATACAATTTGCGATATTCGCGTGGAACAAACAGATCAGACCATATCTCGGCTTGATGGACAAGTCATCGCCCCCGCAACAGTGGCCTATCTCCCGCTTGATGGTGTCCCGCACAAGCTGTTTCTGGCCCTTGATCGTGACCGGACCAAAACGCCTGTCGGATGATAAAGTAACATGATGCGCGTGTTTTTCGCCCTTCGTCAGATGAAAAAACGACCGGGCTTTCGAAAAAAGAAGAATATTGCCTGCGTAAACTGTGATGAGCAGATCACACGCCTGCCATCTGTACGTGAATCAGCCGCCCGCCCTCCTGTGCCGACAACAGAACCTGTAATCCATCCTCGAGTTTCACATTATCGCCAATAGCGATTTCTTTATCGGTGGAAATGTTTTTCATGCCCGGCATCGCTTCGTTGACCAAATACCAGTCGCCATCATGCAACTGAAAATAGCCCACCCTTTTTTTCAATGCGGCATTGAGATGTTCATTGGGGAAAATCGTCCGGTTCACATGCCACGGAAAGATTGATTGGCCGTTCCATACCATCACACGATGATTGTCAGCATGAAAACTTCCCTTGGTCCGGCTTGAATACAGATTAAGCACCGGCAATTTACCACGATAGGCGGTGCCACAATGCGGACAGACAGGCGCACGTGAATTATCAAACACAAACCAGCCCATGTCACAGCCTGCCGAACAGGGCTGTATCATATCCATCGTGCGGATTAGCGCACTCTCCCAGTCAGCAGCAGACGGGCGCTTTTCAGGTGCATGCAAACCCGTGATAAAGGCGCGATCAAACAGTTCGGTCAAAAGCGGACCCGCCATTGTATAGGGACGTTCGGACGGATCGCCCCAAGGCAGTGACTGGGGTCTTAACTCGCCGGGGCGAACCCGGTTGCTCGTATCGTCGGGATGCTCGACAAAAAGTGCACGCTCTCCCATGCTTAGTTCCTCGTCGCGCGTGGCATCGGGATCGTTGACCTTTCGCCCGCGCAGCGGATGCCGAAAAAACAGATACATATAAATCAAAACGGCCAGCGCATGGCGATCCGTCGTCCGGGAGGGCAAAACCCTTGCCGGATCATCCTTGGAGAGATGTTGTGTCGCGATGACTTCGGGCGCGATGAAATCAGGCGTGCCAACAACATCAGGCGCGAATTTTCCGGGCACGACCAGCCCGTCAATATCGATCAGGCAAGCTTTGCCCTTTGTGGGGTCAACCAGAACGTTTTTGTAGCTTAAATCTGAATGCGCAAGGCCCGCCATATGCAATCGCCGCACCGCGCGCGAAATCGATAAACAGATCTGAAGATGTGTGAGCCAGTTGCCCTTCTCGCGGGGGTCCAGGAATTTCTCCCGGTTGGAAGCAGAGGCAAACCATTTGCCCTCCTTGTCCTTGCCCCGAATTTTAAGCATGTCATCTTTCACACTTCCGTACTGGAAAAAGAAATCTGACGCATAAAATGGCACGACAACCCCGATCCGACCGTTATGTTCGACGGTGTCTACAGGCCAGCAAAAGTAATCTTTCCAGAAATCGCCACTATCTTTATCAAAAAGATTGTTTCTATACCGCGTGGTAATTTCGCGCAGACGTTCCCTAAGGGCCGCGTCCTGCGCATCCCTGAAAAAACCAACCACATAGGTCTTGTCGGGGCTGACATAAATGTCTTTCATCGCCCCGGAAGCAATCACTTCATCAACAAAAGAAACCGGCTTTCCACCTTCAGATACCAGATTTACAATGGTCATTTGTCATGTGCCCGATTGGCGGGTTCGTGATCGGGTGCTGCGGGCGCCTGGGCCTGGGGTTCTTCAGGTTCGGGTTCAGGCTCGTCCTTCTTTGTCCGCTCGTCGATCTGAGGGTCCGAAACGGGGCGGCTTTGCGGCTTTGGCATCATCAAGGCGATGGTTCTGTCATCGTGATTTCCACGCGACCAGAAATCAAGCCAGGCCATCATTTGTTCCTTCAGGTCATCATTATCCGGATGAAAATCAACCTGTGCGCAAAGATCATTAGCCCAGAAATCCGCCCAGATACCCAAATTGGCAAAGGCGGCATCCGTTGGAAATTTAGGGTCTGTAATACCGTCGGTCATTGCGGCAAGAACAGTGTAGCTTTCGCCAAGGTCCACAAAGACGCGCCCCATGACAGATTGCGGGTCCCGGAACTCTGTCGATGCCAAAAACCGCGTCTGACCGGCAAATTCGCCACTGTCGGGCCGACACATTACAGTGACTGTTTGTACTGCGGCGTTGAAAATTGCGACACCGCCATCACCGATTGTGAAACTTGCGGTAAACCACCGATCCAACACCTTCCGGGAAATCGCAATCACAATCGTCGTTGAAAACTCTTGCGGCTCAAGTTTCATTGCGGCGGCCTTGTCCTCGATCGCGCGGGCCGCTCTGAGGGCCGCCTCCGGGAGGACGGGATAAAGCAGATCACTGCGCACTTCGGTAGCCCAGGAGTCAGGGTCCCGATCATATCGTGCCAGGGTTTCTTCAAGATAAGGATCTATCTTTTCGGCCAAAAGTCCCGGCAATGCCTCCATGACGGTTTCGCAGGCAATCTTGCTCCCCTCCCGGCTGAGTTCGGCTGACCCGGCCCCATCGGCAACGATTAGAATATGCCAACCGGTATCTGTATCGGCACGGATGCGAAAATCATCATCGCGATACTTGCCCTCCTGGGCGTGAGACCGACCACGCTTGCTGGCCGCCACGATAAGACCGTCACCCGTTTGGCTATCGAAATCCTGATCCGGTTTTGCCATCGGCGCCTCTTGATCAGAGGCAATGGTTTTCCACAGATCGCGAGGGTCCGGGATAATCGACAAACGGGCACGAATGACAACGGGCATATCGTGCTTGGTCGCTTTTAAAAACAGTGTGTATTCACCCGCTTGAATATCATGCCCCGAAACCTGACCATCTGACGAAATTGCCAAACCGGTTCCGCCATCATCGGTGATCTCAATGCCACAATAGCCCTCGATTGCGGCTTCATAAGGCTGACGAGACCGACCATTTTTCAGGTTAATCCGATCCGGTTCTAAAAGCGATGCCTCGAAACCCGTTTTCGGAATACCACCTGGCCCATTGATCAACGTTTCGTCCTCCTGAGATAGCGCGCTGCCCGACATCTGACGAGGAGCAGTGCGACTATTTATTTCCTCGGTAATTGGCACAGTACCATCGGCTGCCGTTGAATTCTGTATTGGGGTCTCTGTTTCGCCCGCTAACGATGAGGTCAAAACCGTGGCACCGTCACCTTCATCAACATCATCATTAACGTCTTTAGATAGGGTATCTTCAGTGCCGAAGTCCGCTTGATCGTCATTTGGGGGGTCCGCTTGAGAAGATCGATCCTTCGATACCTCTTGAAGATAGGCCAGAACGGTCAGTTCTTCTTCGGTCAGGTTTTCAAACCCCTTGGGAATATTTGACGGTACCCGATGGCCATTACAGCACAACGTCGAGACAAAAGACCGAAAGGCAATATCCTCGTAGGTTTTTTGCTCGGGACACCTGCTCATCCTCGGCCCCGCCCGATGTCAAAGCCACCATCCGATCCGTCTGAAACACCATAATTCCCGGTCTTTCCACACCAGGGGCAGGTTGCGGGACCATCACCCGTAACGCAGTGAATGCCGCCACAGGCACATACCGCCATGCCAAACGGCACATGGCAATGCGGGCAGTCGGGCTGCCCGATAAGTTGAACAGAACTGACACTTGCGTCAGAGCGCGACCCATCCGACAACTCAAAATAGTCTTCCTGCACCGGCACGGCTGCCTTTAGCAGATAGTCTCGCCTCTTGAAAAGCTCTGCCAGCCGTGGGTCCTGTGAACCGATCTGATTTAAATGACGTTCATATTTGACAACATATGGTGCTCTGTTTTTTGTGCAGCGGCCGACAAACACCGCATAGCGATCATCAACGGACTCAAACGGCAAGCGGCCCGCACTGCCCCCGGAAACATCGTCTCCGATCTTGGCCAAGCTGATACCGCCGCCCGCCGTGACACTGCGGGTTGAGCTTTTAACCGAATTGGTGATCCACATGATGAATCTTTTAAACGCCCCCTCTGCCGTGTCATCAAAGGGGATGATGTCATCGGTCAGGCGCGACAAAATCGCCGGGTCGCCCCCACCCCCGATGGAAACCGCAACAAGGGCAACACGGTGGGCATATTCCTGCTGCCACCGTCGCAGGGCCGGTTCAACATCATCTGTCGGAACGCCATCGGTCATAAGAAACACCAGTGGTTTCCAGTCCCCTTTTTGCCCGGCGGTGTTTACCGATACATTCCGGTCTATTTCGTCCATCAGATGAACAAGCGCACCACCCAACCCGGTGCCACCGCCAACAGGAAGATGCGGTGGCACAAATTCCGGCAGTTCGGTCAGGGGGGTCAGCGTTCTGGCCCGGCCGGCAAAGGCAATGACGGAAAGCCACGCCGTCTCGAGCGCATAAGGGTCGGTCATCAAATCTGACGTGATCTGACGCATCCCGTTCTCAAGCTCGATCAGGGCGTCACCCGCCATTGATTCTGAAACATCAATGACCAAAAAAACAGGAAACTTGCGCATTACAATACCACATTAATTTCCGGCGGCGGCGGCGGCAACCTGGTTGTTGTATTGCTGCCAAGGCTTTTATTCCCTGAAGCGATGACTTCGGAGACCCATTTGAAAAGCTGAGCAAAAGCGCTGCCATCCATCGTATCAAGACGCAAGACATGATCGCATAGCGGTTTGAGATCATCTTCGCGCGCTTTGGGGCCCGCGGCACAGCCAATGATGTTTGCAAAACCCAGCTTACGCATTGCAACACATTGTTCCTGATAAAGCTGCGTATCCGAAGGTTTGCCATCAGTCATCACAAACAAATAAGGTGCCCAATCGCCCTTGGCTTCATCTGTGCTTTTAATGATGTCGATACTAACCTGCTTGCCAAGTACCTCTAGCGCAAGCCCCAGATGTGTGGGGCCAGAGCGCGGCGTGGTTATCTGTGGAAGGACCACATCTTCCAGTGCCGTAAGCGGCAGGATCGTTTTCGCTTCGGCATCAAAAGTTATGATGGTCATATAAACTGTCTCAAGCGCATAGGGGTCCTGCCGAAGCGCGCCGATCAGGGTCTCCATGCCAGAATTGACAGCTTCGATGGGTTCACCCTGCATACTGCCTGACGTGTCGAGGAGAATATAGACGGGAAGTCTTCTCATGTTGGTCCTTTCAAATCTGTTCCTTTGATTCCGGTATCATCAGAATCAGGATTTTGTCAGGTTGACCCCCGCAGGCGTCGGTGGAAGTTCTTCAACACCGCCAACATCATTCTTGCTTAGATCGATCTTGCGCGAAGAAGTCGTGATCGATGCCGATACCCATTTGAAAAAGGATGCAATCGTTGCACCATCCGCCGTATCAAGCGTCACGACAATTTCGGAAATTGCCTGAAGCACTTTCGTGTCCGCACGCGGCCCTGCCGCACAGCATATAACCAGGCCCGGCTTGGCAGCCTGAAACAAGGCAAGACCTTTCTGCCAGCTATCGGTAGGTGCGCCATCCGTCATCAGAAAAACCAAAGGCTTCCAGTCTCCCTTGGTTTCGGCATCCGATTTATGGACCTCGCGACCAATACAATCTGCGACCAGCGAAAGCGCCTCACCCATTGATGTTGCGCCATTGGCCTCGATGTTTGGTGCCTGGAATTCGGTAAGTTCCGTCAAGAGTACAACCTGTTTGGCGGAAGTATCAAAGGTGATCACGGACAAATAGGCGGTTTCCAGCGCATAAGGGTCCTGGCGCAACGTGCTGACCAGCAAATCAAGGCCATCGCGGACGGCATCGATCGCCTCACCGCGCATGGAGGTCGATGTATCAAGCAGAAGGTATACGGGAAGTCTTCTCATGCGATAAACCTTTCTTTGATAAACGGGTCCACTCCGGCGCGGTTTTCAAGGCGTTCCATAATATCGGCACTGGTAACCCTGGCGGGAAATGCCGATGTCGCAGGTGCTATTTTCGGCCCGCGCGCCATGCCAGTCCCCAGCCATACGCGTTATCAACCTGTTCGTGACCATTAAAGAAACGAACCTCGCGGCTGACCCGGATCTGGTTATTGTTGTTTTCCAAAAGGGCAACGGCACACATGCCATCTTTTCTGTTGGTGCTTAGTTCATTCATGCGAACTTCAATTTCGGGTTGACCGGGCACCATCATCCGAATGACACCATCTGTTTCTTGCCAGTTGGCCACACCTTCATAAATAAAAGCGAAAATAAGAACACGCCGAAACTGGGACCATGCATCACCGTTGATTTCAAGCCATTCGCCATCCGCCGATGTTCCCGACCGATCATCGCCCATCAACTGGGTAAATGGCAGATTGTTTAAATCACCAAATGAATTCCCAAGCGCCTGGACGACGCCTTTTTCACCGGTCTGAAATTCAACAAAGGCCCCCAGATCAAGATCAATGCTGCGCTTGCCCATGCCAAAAAAGCCACCAGGCTTTGGTTTCTGATTCCAGTTCAGATTAACCCGGATGCGGCCAAACTTGCCGTCATCCTTTTTCAGCGAAATCGTACTTTCCTTCTTTGTCAACGAAACCTTGGAAAGATTAACACTGGGTTTTGGCGTTGAGGGTACGGATGAACGCTTCGGGGCCGGTGCGGGGCTGGCGGGGGCGGCAACCTCCACACCAAAATGTTCGGCTAAAGCCTGTAACCCGCCATTAAACCCCTGGCTGACATTCCGTATTTTCCATTGATCATTACGCCGGTAGATTTCGCACAGGATCAGCGCTGCTTCCGACCGACCCGTTGTATCCACCGGCATTTCAATACCGTCCGATGTCACAATCTTTACGTCGCGCACAGACGAAAAGGCACCACCTTCAAGCGTCGCGTTCACCGCAATTTTTTCGACATCCCGACCTACTTTGCCCAGATCAAAAGCAAAGCTTTGTCTGTCGGCACGGGTAGTGAGCGATACAGCTCCGCCGCCGATTGTTGTCTGGTTGAAAAAGCACATGTCACCGTCGCCCCGAACCTTGCCGTCGGCATAAAGTTGCAAAGCCGTAACATCGATTTGACTTCCTTGTGGCAACAGAACGTCAAGTTCGAACGTCAGCGATGAAAGCGGGGCATTTGCGCCCATGGCAAGGGTGGTCATAGCGGATCTCCTGGCGTTCGTCCAAATTGCATTCTGTGCAGATTTCCGGTTTTGAAAGTAAAAAGTGCGCGCAGAGATTTATCCGCGCGCACTTAAAACCGGGCTTAGCCCAAATTCACGCCATGGGCGGAGGCTAGCGGGCCGAGGCCGCCTTCAAAACCGGACCCGATAGCCTTGAATTTCCACTCGTCATTGTGACGATAGACTTCGCCGAAAATCATTGCCGTTTCGACAGAATAGTCTTCCGACAAGTCATAACGGGCCAGTTCCTTGTCACCGTCCTGATTGATGACCCGCATGAAGGCATTGCCCACCTGCCCGAAATTCTGCTTGCGCGCGGCAGCCTCGTGAATGGTTACCGCAAAGACAAGTTTCTTGACATCGGCAGGTACCTTGCCAAGGTCAATCTTTACCTGTTCGTCGTCACCTTCACCCGCACCGGTACGATTATCGCCCGTATGTTCGACCGAACCATCAGGACTTTTGGTGTTATTGTAGAAAATAAAGTGGCTGTCTGACAGCACTTTGCCGTCTTCGCCGCAGACAAAAACCGACGCATCAAGGTCAAAATCAGCACCATCGGTCGCGCGCGGGTCCCAGCCCAGACCGACGATTATTTTGCTCAAACCCGGAGCTTCTTTGGTCAGCGAGACATTGCCACCCTTTTGAAGTGATACAGCCATTGTCAGTTCCTTCCATTAATTTACGAAAACATGCCGTCAGTCGAATGTCGGCATTCCTGTTTGTCAGAGAGCTCAAAATTAACCGATATTGACGCCGTACTGTTTGCTAAGTGCGGCGAGACCGCCATTGTAGCCTTGGCCGACAGCGCGAAATTTCCATTCGCCATTGTGACGATACAGCTCGCCAAAAACCATCGCCGTTTCCGTCGAATAGTCTTCTGTCAGGTCATAGCGAACCACCTCTGACCCCGTCACGTCGTTCACAATGCGGATAAAAGCATTGGAAACCTGGCCAAAGGATTGCTTGCGCGCTTCAAAGTCATGGATCGTTACGGTAATTGCAATCGTCTGAACGTCTGCCGGGACCATGCCGAGATTAACCTTGATCGCTTCATCATCACCGTCGCCCTCGCCTGAACGATTGTCGCCGGTATGGCTGACAGAACCACATGCCGAATTCATCTGGTTATAGAAAATGAAATCGGCATCACTGCGGGTTTTGCCGGCTTCGGTCAGCAAAAACGCCGAAGCATCAAGGTCAAATTCAGCGCCATCTGTCTGGCGCTCGTCCCAGCCCAGGCCGACAAGGATTTTCGACAGTCCCGGGTCTGTTTTGGTTAACGAGAGGTTTTGACCTTTGGAAAGCGTAAGGGCCATTTTTTCATCCTTTCTTGTCAGAGAGCGTTGAGAAAATGGTGCAAATCATCTTCTCGGGGAATTTAAGACGGGCGTCAGTACTGGTACTGTGCAACAGTGAATAACAGATAGCTAACAGCCATCAGCGCACCGACCACACGGCCTATTCTGCCCGCAAAAAGCAGGAAGACCGCAAAAAGCAACGTCACGGCAACCACGATCGGCATGTCGAAGCTGGCAAATCGGCTTTCAATGACCAACGGTTTTGCGACCGCCGAAAATGCCATGACAGACAATATATTAAAGATATTGGACCCGACAATTCCGCCAATGATCATGTCGGAGTGGTTCTTCCGCGCCGCAGCCACACAGGCTGTAAGTTCCGGAAGCGATGTTCCAAAGGCAATGACCGTCATTCCGATCACGGCCTCGGGCACCCCAAGCGCCAGACCACCGGCCACGGCACCTTGAACCAGAAGTTCAGAGCCAACGACCAGTGTAATTATGCCAACGACCACCATCACACCAGGGTGAGCGCTACCGGCTTCATGTTCTTCCACTTCATCGATGTCGAGTTTGGAGGCTTTGTATTGGTATACAACATAAAGAATGATCGCCGCGACCATGGCAAAACCACCCCAGCGGGGCAACAGGCCGGACATGATGGCGACAACCATTGCCCCGGTGGCACCGAGCATGACAAGGGCGTCCACGCGCACTTGAGTACGGCTAAAGACAATAGGTGCGATCATGGCGGAAATGCCAATCACCATCAAGACATTCGCAATATTCGAACCGATCACGTTGCCAACTGAAATCCCCGGATAGCCCGACAAGTTCGCGTTCACAGACGTGAAAAGTTCAGGTGCCGAGGTTCCGAAGGCAACAATTGTCGCTGCGATGAAAAGCTTTGAAAGACCAGATTTTTCAGCAATGACCACTGCGTTGTCAATTGTCCAGTCGCCACCTTTTATAAGAAGGTAAATGCCAAAAGAGATCGCGCCAAGGGCGATAACAGTCAGCTGGTATGTGTCGAGCTCGTGCATTTAGATTTCCAGCATTTATAAAACGGGCAGGCGCACAGGCCTGCCCGAAAACTCGCCATGACTTAAAGATCGAAATCCGCCGGATTAAGGCCAAGTTCGCGCGCAATCTCGGCGACCATTGCCTTTTCTTGCGCGTCGAAATCGCCATCAGCAGCACCAATGGCACAGACAACCCTTACAAGCAGTCGTGCTTGTTCATCATTGCCTTTGATTTTGCTGATCGTTTTCAACGCAGAGGCTTTGCCTATCCCGTGATCGAATTCGAAGTCGCCAGCCGCTTTCTGAAAGACTTCAATAATCTGGCGCATATCAAAGTGTTTTAGCTCATCGGCGCGCTCGATAAATCCGGCCATCTTCTGCTTTTCAGACGAATCAATACTGCCGTCTGCTGCCGCCACCAAAGCACAGCCGTTCACAACGGCTTCCATAAAGGCTTTATTTTTAAATTTGGAGGCTTCGGCAGTCAGTTTTGAGCGTGCTTGTGCGGCGTTTTCTTTTAACCAGTTTAGCATGTCATTCTCCTCAAATCGCAGCCAATGCCGCGCCCGTAAGATCCTGCGCGGTGCGCCCGTTAGTGGGGTTGCCATGCGCGGTCAATTGCCAACCGGAACCCGTTTTCTCCATCGAAGCCATCACAACACCGGTGTGACGGCCTTTCTCGGTCAGGGTATAGCGGCAAATCTCTACATTTTTACTTTGATCAACAAGGCGCGCAAAGGCGTTATCAACTTCGTCAAAAGTCTGACCACGAAAACTGTTCACGGTAAAAACAAGGTATTTCGCACGGGCATCCAGAGCCTTGAGGTCGACATAGATTATCTCGTCATCCCCGTCGCCTTCGCCGGTCAGATTGTCACCGCTGTGCTTGATTGCGTTATCTTGTGACTTGAGCTGCTGAAACCACACCAGATCGATCGCATTCTTGTCGGCATCAAAAACAATCACAGAGGCATCAAGATCAATTTCATCTGCTCCGCCGCCGCCGCCTAACAGGCTGCTAAAAAAACCCTTCTTTTCGGGTTTTGCCGGGTCCCAGCCGCAGCCCATAAAAATCTTGGATAAACCCGTGTCTTTTTCGAGGGACAAGGTCTGCCCTTTGGAAAGCGAGATACTCATATTATTCTCCTTGTTCTCCGAATGGTGAAAGTTAACATCAATGGAGTGGTTAACATGTATCCTGATACAAGCTGAGCGAAAGAGAAATCGACTAATTTAATTTTTTTCTTTCCCCTGCGCGTCGGAACATAGAATTTTATTTTCTCTGTTTTTTAAAGACTTAAATAAAACTTGCAACCGCGATAGCTGTGAACTCGATCATCTTTGACAGCTGTCCGGTGGCAATTAACCAGCTGGCATGGCAGCAGCGAGCTCTCCATTTTGCTTGGCTACAGCGATCCGGCAGCGCGATCCCTCGATGCCCGCATCAGGACATTTTCTCAATCAACGTTATCGCACGATACGGACCAGTAAGCGTTGCATTTTCAAGCAGTTCGATGTGGTCCAGCTGGCACAAATGAATGAGTGCAGCAAGATCAGGGTCTTCAAGTGACCTGATTATGACCTTTTTGGGGCGCCTTCGTAAAACGGCCCGCGTTGCCTCGGCAATTCCTGGCTTAACCCGGTTAAGGTCATCGATATCAAACATCTCCGCGACGATATTAATGCAAGCGCGCGCACGGGCGCGCAGTTGCGCCAAATCTATTGCCGGATCTGCGATGGCGTTGCCGCCCCTGTATTGAGGCATGCGCTGCGTAATCCGATCGACAAAATCAAGTGATATGTCGATATCGGCAAGATGGTCTACTGGCACATATCCATGGAAATCGTCGGGGCCGATGACTTGCCGGTTCAGGATCGATCTGCTGATAAGGCCTGAAACATTTGCGCCAAGAATACCCGAGGGGATCAGCCAGTCCTCATACGACCCCGCCATAGAGGCAAAACCGCTTGGATCAGCCAGAACGGCAAGTTCAACATGGGGTCGCCCCGTGATTTCTTGCCACGATTTTGTTAACTCGGTTGAAATCGCACCCTTCCCGGTCCAGCCATCGACAAAAATAACCCCCCCTGCGGGGTGTTTACCAAGAATAAAGTCGATTGCATTGCGATCAAGACCGCGATCACGAATGATTGAAACGCCAAAATGCTGACTATCCACGCCCAGGGCAGATAGTTCCCGTTGCAGTAAAACGCCATAAGGCACCCCGGCGCGCACAAGCGAGCATAGTGTGATGTGACGATCAAGAGAGCCGTTGCCGATACGCGTAACAATGCGCCGGGCCAGCCCCGATATCTCGCGTGCGATCCGGTCCTCACTCTTTTGACGCGCCTTCTCGAAAATCTTCAAATAGCGCGCATCAGGTCGGCGCTCCTCCGAGATCATCTCCGAATAATGCACAGCCCCGCTTTGGATATTTCTTTCCTTGGTTGAAATATCCGTTGGCGCCATCCGGACCCGTTTAAGAAGGAACGTGACGTCCTCAGCGTTATAAGATCCAATGATCATTTGATCGGACTGAGGCATCAACGCTCCTCTGACTGCAATATCTTTTGATCAATTTGCGAATTTTTGGGAATAACCAGCATGTCGCAGGTTGCCATAAAAGGTAAGTCTGTCACGCTGTCGCCCATGCCAAAGACCGGCACGGATTTGTCGCTCAGCAGCTTTTGAGACAGATATTCAACAGCATACCGCTTGGAAATACCCGCAGGTGTGAACGAAAGATTGTTGTCATTGCGGTGCCGCACCAATCCCGGTGCGGCAATGCGGCTCAGCGCATCGTCTATTTCATCAAGCCTTTGAGCATCATCGTTTGATTTGACACAGAAATAAAACCCCGTCCCGAACTCTTCGACAATCCAGTATCTGAACCGGTCTGGTGTGGTTTTCCGGGACATAAATGACATCAAATTTTCAAGTTCCGCCGCCACTGCCTCCGCTTCACGCTTCATCTTTGCGTGCCAGTCCGGATCAGGGATGCCCGAGGGGGTAAGGATCACGCCCCCATTGGTACAAACCTGATAATCCTCAAACGGTAATCTGCAACGTCCCAAGGCTTCTGAGGAGCGGGCCGTTACAGGGATGAACCGCGTCGAGGTCAAAAGCCATTTCATCATAAGGGCCTGGGATGCAGACATATAGGAATGGCTTCCATTCAACGCTTCGGAAGCTAACCTTTCGAGGTCAGGGGCCTCCTGCATCTTTCGTGCCGTTTGAAAGATCGTGTCATCCAGATCAGAGAAAAAAACGGGGCGCACTAGGGCATTCCTTCCGTTGGCTTCAGGACAGAAATGGCGCCCGCACCATCAATCACATCTATTTGACCCAACGCCGACAAAAGCGTATCGCACAGCCCATCCGCGCCGGTCTCGGTAAAAAACAGGATACGATCCCACTCCGATGGCACAACATTGTGCATATACATCCAGAATCCTTGGCCGTAATGGTCGGGGAAACTCAGTTTATGCCGAATGGTGTCGCCAGGAAGGATGGGGGATCGGGTGGTTGTGATAAAACGCGTGTAAAACCCGCGCTCACTCAGCGCTTCTGCGGCAAGCATTGGTTGCCAAACATGCTCTCCGGCGCCGACCACAAGAATGCGATCCCCTGCATCGGGAAGCTGAAAGCCGTTATGTTCGAGTATTGACAGGATATCCTCGCCAGATTGCCTGATCTGACTGCTGGAAAGACCAACACGCGGCGCCGCAAATTCCTGTACTGAGTCGGGAATCCAGGTTTTAACCGAAGGATTACACGAACCCGGCAAAGCTAACGGCGTCTTTGTCTCATCAGGCATCCACGACCAGGTGCCGTTCTGAACGGTGACACTAAACACATCCGCATCATCCAAAATACCCCTGACGGCATCTTCTGCCTGGCCGTCAGACCAATCTGTTAAGGTTACAAGAATAAGGCGACCAAAGGTCAAACCTTTGGTTTTTAATCCGGCAGCCAGTTCAGCAAAGGTTGCGCCCGTCGTCGCTTCGTCATCAACGATCACAAGTGTCGCATCAGGTCCATGGTGAAGGACCCCGGGCCTTGGCTCAAAAATTAAATGCTCAACAGCATGTGAATGACTTTCTTCAATCCTGAACCATTCCTGCGCCCCCGTCGGCGCAAACCGCGTTGTTGTCAGGTACCCCATTTTACGCTCGGGCTCCGAAAGCCTGAGACAATCAAAAACCCCCGCGCCAATGCCGACAGCAGTTTCTGCAAATCCCATAACAAAAACCGGACCAGGCAAAAGCTGTGCCGCCACACCTTCTGCCAACTGCTGCAAGGCCGCCCTGTGTTCTGCGGGGTCCACAGGAATATGTCGTCCAAGGATTGTTGACACAAAGAGAAACGCGCGCTTGGGATTCAGACGTTCCGCAATGCGAAACAGATCCGGTCCTTCTCGCACAGATGTTGTCAGCGTCAATACGCCTGCTTCGAGGTCATAGGTATCGGTTTGCCTAAGCATATCTCTCGTTGCAGCCTTTATTGTTAATCAGTCAGTCTTGCGATCATCGGAGTTCAGAAAAGAATCAATATCTGCATCTTTACGGTGGACATCCTGACGTGCGCGATCAGCCGCTTCTTCGGCCTCACGTGCCTTAAGCGCATCACGTTCCCTTTGTTCGGCCTCGTGTTGCTGCCGCCTTAAGGCTCTTGCTTTTGAGGCGCGTCGGGCGCGCAGAAAGCCGAAAGCCAACAGGCTGACAAGGCAGATTATAACAATAGAGTTAAAAACAGGGATATGCCGGTATCCAGGCTCCACGGGCCAAGCCTTGACAGCATTGGGAAACATGGAAAACGCCGAGATGCGCCAGCCATAACGCCTTATCGCGATGAGCTGCTTGTCGGCGGCAAAAGACTGGACCTGTGCTTGAAGATCGGCAGAGTCAAATTTCCAATAAAGAAAATTATCCTCGTTTCGGTACACCTTCGGCTTTCCGCCTGGCGTTTCCGTCTGCAGAAAATAGACATCCCGCGTGCGCTGTTGTCCGGTCCCGGCATCTTCGGTGTCCAAGCGTTTAATTTCAACGCCAACAGCCCTCACCACGTCAACTTGCGGCAATGCGTAATTGAGAGCCAAAATTATGACCAGCAAAGGAATCGCAATAATAATATTCCGGAAAGTTAGTACGTTCTTCATTGCAGCAACCTCGCACTTTCTTTCTGCTCTTACTTTTCGGATATTCAGCAATATTTAGCTACCGCAAAAAAGGCTTCACGAAAACCTCAAAAATGACCACAGGCCAATTTAATCGAAAATTTTTATTTAGGTAGGTCGAATCTGCCGTGAACGCAAGGCACGTATCTATATCCCATTGTAATGGCACCATTTTGGGCCACAGAAGCCCCCAATTTGTCGGCAAAGTACCCCTTCAAGTTGCTCTCAATCTGAAAGAATCAGTTCCATAGCAGCACATTTGAGACCATTTTTTGCATCTCTTCCGCCATATCATTATCATTGAAACTATTTTTACGGCCCCAAAATGCAGTGACTTCGTAACGAGCTAAATTTACAAGTTGTAAATAAATATTAAATTTGAAAATTATACAACCATATAAATAGAGATAATTAGGTCGATTAAAAAATATCGACACATCAGATACCATATCTATCGGAATGGCATTGAATTCTGATTACCGTACCTGACTTTGACCATCTCATACGAAGTTCAGGACTGGCGCAAAACAAGGCTTTTTCATTTTGGCGAGACAAGCCCTTTGATCAGGCCATGGTAACGTATTTGAAATATGATCAATGGATTAAATTCAATAGAAACGATAATAATGATCGGAAAAAATCAGGCTTTCAAAACGCCTGGAAAACATTTACCTGAAAACCGGTGTTTGGGGATTGTTTCACGGAAAAAGGAAAACATTGCCTGCGCAAACTGTTTCTGCGTCAGGTAGAACCGGTTATGAGTGACGGGCCCTTAGCCGCTCTATCGGGTTGAGATGCGGGGAACTGGCGGGCAGCTGGATCAATCGGATGCGACATTCAGGGTGGGGAAGCCAGCGCCTGGCCTCTTCGCAACGATGATAGGGCGCATTGTCCCGGATCAGGTGAATGGCTGATTTGATTGGGTTTCTCGCCTCAATCCTGGACGGAATCTGCACCGCGCTGTTGCCGTCAACGGTGGGCGGCTCAACAAAAGGCGCATCGGCGAAACAGACCGTCTCATCGACAGTCAGATCGTTCATCAGCTATTCATAAAGGGCGATGAATGCGGCCTGCTTTTCTTCGTCCACCACACGCAGAAGGGCTTTTGGCTAGGGAAATGGATGAACCGTGCCCGACATCAAATACCGGAACTAAACATCGACCCTATAGGAAGGATCGGCAGGGTGGCGAGCCAACGCCCCCTGCCGACATGGTCATGCGGTCAAGTCCGTGTAGGACGTGGCGGCGTACTGTCGTCGCGGTTTAGAAGTTTTTGGTCTTCTTTCAGTTCCTGCCACATTGCGCTCATCACGGCAAAGATGGCGGCCAAAGGAAGCCCGAGAAGCCATGCAAAATACCACATGCTTTCAGTCCTTTCCGGTCAATAGACCGAGTGCGAGTTATCCGTGACGCTGGCCGCAGTGACCTTGCCCCACAGAACCTTATAGACCCAAGCGGTGTACATCAGGATCAGCGGCATGAAAATTGCCGTGACCACCAGCATGATGAACAGCGTGAGGTGCGAGGAGGAACTGTTCCACACCGTCAGCGACGATTGCGGATCAGACGAGGATGGCATGATGAAGGGAAACATCGTCAGCCCGACCGAGGAGATCACACCAAGGATTGCCATCTTGGAAAACAGCAAGGTTGACACCTCACGCCCCGCCCGCAATCCAAGGAAGGTTAGCAGACCACCAATAATGCCCATCGCCGGTGCGATAACAATCCAGGGGCGATCACTGTAAGCGCTCAGCCATGTCGCAGTTTTTTCGACATTGAAATAAAGCGGATTAGACGGCCCGCCGGTAACGTAATCGCCAACGATACGGTAACCTTCGATGCCAAACGCCATCCAGACCCCTGCCAAAGCATAAGCCACCACAGCAACCAAAGCGGCTACCGAGCCGATGGTGCGGGCACGCTGCTGCACCGCCCCTTCGGCTTTTAACGTCAACCATGCCCCGCCATGCATGACCAGCATGGACAGCGACACAACACCGGCCAGCAGTGAGAACGGGTCAAGAAGTCCGATGAACTTGGCATACCAGGCACCCTCATAGATCGAACGAAGGTCTTCGGTGAAATGGAAGGGCACGCCCTGAATGACATTTCCCACCGCCACACCAAACAGAAGTGCCGGGATGGCACCAGACGCGAACAACGCCCAATCCCATGCCGTGCGCCACTGCGGGTTATCGCGTTTGGAGCGGTATTTGAACGCCACGGGCCGTACGATAAAAGCGGCCAGCACCACAAACATCGCCAGATAAAACCCGGAGAACGACACCGCATAAAGCGGGGGCCAGGCGGCAAAGATCGCGCCGCCCCCCAAAATGAACCAGACCTGGTTCCCTTCCCAGACTGGCCCGACAGTGTTGATTGCCACCCGACGCTCAATATCGGTCTTGCCGACAAAGGGCAAAAGTGCCCCAACCCCCATATCGAACCCGTCGGTCAGTGCGAAGCCGATCAGCAGCACGCCCAGAAGGCCCCACCAGATCACCCGCAGCAGTTCATAGCTGATTAGTTCGTGCAGGATCATGGCACTTACTCCGCAGGCATGGCAATGGAGTCAGCATTGTGCCGCCCTGCCAGCCGGTTATTGTGACGTTTCACCCAGGCGTCCGTTTCCGACACATCCTGGAACGGGCCTTTGCGAATGTATTTCAGCATCAGGCCCATCTCGATGATGAAAAGCACTGTATAGAAGGCGACGAAGCCCGCCAGTGTCAGCGCCACCTCGGTGATCGACAAGGACGAAACCGACAAAGCAGTGGGCAGAACCCCGTCCACCGTCCAGGGCTGACGGCCAAATTCGGATACGAACCAGCCCATTTCCGCTGCGATCCACGGCGCGGGGATCATCACCACCGCCAACCAAAGTACCGGGCGGGGATAATTCATGCCCTTGAAAGACGCACGGTAAAACAAATACGCCATGGTACCGATAAAGCCAAAGCCCAACGCCACCATGATCCGGAAGCTCCAGAATAATGGCCAGACGGTTGGCACCGTATCATTCGACGCCGCGACAATCTGTGCTTCTGTCGCCTGGCGCGGGTCATCGACGTATTTTTTCAGCAGAAAGGCAAAGCCAAGATCAGCCGAATGTTTCTCGAAAATCGCCGTTTGCGCGGGATCAGGAGCATCTTTCTCTGCGCGAATATGCATTAGCGCGTCATAGGCAATAATGCCGGAACGGATGCGGGTTTGGGCCTGAGCGACCAGTTCGTTGATGCCAGGAATTTCCGTTGTCAGTGACCGCGTCCCGATCAACCCCATCACCCATGGGATTTCAATCGCATAATGCGTCTCTCGCGCTTCCTGATCAGGAAAACCGATCAGGTTGAAGGATGCAGGGGCCTTTTGGGTTTCCCACATCGCCTCGATGGCGGCAAGTTTCATCTTCTGGCTATGGGTGGCAGAATAGCCACTTTCGTCGCCCAAAAGCACGACAGAGAAAGCCGCTGCCAAACCAAAAGCAGCGCCAACCGTGATCGAACGGCGCGCCAGCTCAATATGACGCCCCTTCAACAGATACCAGGCCGAAACGCCAATCACGAAAACCGAGGCGGTGACATAGCCTGCGCTGACAGTATGGACGAATTTCGCCTGCGCCACATCATTGAACAGCACAGCAAAGAAATCCGTCATCTCCATCCGCATGGTCTGCGGGTTAAATTGCGCCCCCACCGGATTTTGCATCCATCCATTCGCGATCAGGATCCACAATGCCGAGAAGTTCGACCCGATGGCCACCAGCCACGTTACGATCAGGTGCGCGACCTTGCTGAGCTTGTCCCAACCAAAGAAAAAGAGGCCGACGAAAGTGGCCTCAAGAAAGAATGCCATCAGCCCTTCGATCGCCAAAGGCGCACCGAAGATGTCACCAACATAATGACTATAATAGCTCCAGTTCATGCCGAACTGGAATTCCATGGTAATCCCGGTGGCGACGCCGAGAACAAAATTGATCCCGAATAACGTGCCCCAAAACTTTGTCATTTGCCGCCAGATCGGGCGGTTGGTCATGACATAGACCGTCTCCATGATCGCGACGAGGATCGATAAACCCAGTGTCAGCGGTACAAAGAGAAAATGATACATGGCCGTCATGGCGAATTGCAGCCGTGACAGTTCTACGATGCCAAATTCCATATCCTTGGCTCCAATGACCGCAAAGCGAGGCCTTTACGGTGTAAATTATTATTCGCGAATATAATAACATACGCCCCGAACTGGATATTGACCCAAGTCAAAAACGACCGTTTCAGACAAAAATTATTTCAATTCGAGAACCTGATCGGCAAAGGACTTCTCTATTTTCCTGTGCGCCGCAATCAGAAGAGTTACATCAGGTAGAATTTGCCGTATGCCCTGTAAAACTGCGGTTGCCGTGGCATCGTCAAGGCCCTCGGTTGGCTCGTCTAACAACAGAACCTTGGGATTGCGCAACAGCGCGCGCGCCAGTGCAAGACGCCGCGCCTCTCCGCCCGACAGCCCTTCGCCGCGCGACCCGATCAGGGCAGACAAGCCCCCTTTTTCAGCAATGATTTTGTCAAGCTGCACCGCTGCCAGCACTTGCCAAAGGCGCTGTTCATCGGCAGGCCCCGCAATCAGCAGCGCATCGGCAACGGTGCCCGCCATCACCGTACTGCGCTGTGGCAAGAGGGTGAGGCACTGGCGCAAATCAGCCTCTGGCCAATCGGTCACCGCCCTGCCGCCAATGCTGATTTGCCCCGCCACCAGCGGATGCAACCCGGCAATGGCCAAAAGAAGCGTCGATTTTCCCGTGCCACTGGCCCCGGTGACTGCAACGGTCTTACCCGGCTGCACCACCAGTGAAAATGCCGTGACAACAGGCACAGACGTGCCCGAACGATGCAGAGTCACATCCATAACCCGCACCTCAAACTCGTTGGCTGGCGCCATCGGAACTTCGCAGCCAACTGGCACGGGGTGCACCAGATCACGCCCGATCCGGCGGGCCGCATCCGCCATCCGCCCAAGATCAGATACTGCACGTCGCAGAGGGGCAAGGGTTTCGGCCAGCGCCAGCGCCGCAAAAAACCCAAGAGCAGCAAAGGCCGGGCCGATCTGCCCGCTCTGCACCAGCATCATCCCGATCCCCAGGGTTCCAGCCGCAATAATGGTTGCCAATACGGCAAGTGCCCCCCCTGCCCTGCGTTCGGCATCGTCGAGTTGACGCCGCAACCCCAGGCGGCGTTGTTCTGCCGCCTGAACGGCCTTTGTCTGTGCGACCAACCGGCCATAAACCGCCAAATCCCGACGGGCGCGGATCAGGTCGATCAGCCGGGTGCGAAACGCCTGTGCTGTCACCTCTGCCCGACGCGACAAGGGTACGGACACCCGCGCCATCCACACGAAAATCAAGGCAGCCCCAAACAGATATCCCCCCGCCACCCACAATGCTACGGCCGGTGCCACCAGCCACCACAGCGCGATAAAGGCCAGCGCCAGCGTCGATATTCCCGCCAGCACCGGCAAAACCAGCCGCAAAGGCACCCCGTCCAACGCATCAATATCTGCCGTCAGACGGTTTAATGCCTGTGCGCCACGCACCCGGATCATCCGGGGGTAAGGGGCGTTCAAATATGTCGCCAGCACCCGTGACCGCAGTGATTCCAGGGCGCGCAAGGTGGCATCATGGGTCAACATTCGTTCGCCATAGCGCGCAGCCGCACGGCCAAGGGCCAAAAACCGCACCATCGCCGAAGGTCGAAACACATCAAAAACTGCCCCCGCACCAGCCAAACCTGCTGCTGCCGCGGCCGTAATAAACCATCCCGACAAGCCCAGAAGTGCGGCCCCCATTAACAAAACAACAATGCTCAGCGCCGCCCCCCGCAACATTGCCGATCGCTGATCGCGCAGGATAAGCCGGAAAATTACCCAAAGCGCCCTCATGACAAGCCCTCCAGATCAATGATCCGGTCCATTTGTGCCGCAAGGGCAAGGTCATGCGTGGCAACAACCAACGTAACTCCTTGCCTTGCACGCTTTAACAGCCCGCTTGTTACGGCCTGCGCGGTTTGTGCATCAAGGTCGGCGGTTGGCTCATCAGCCAGAATGACATCCGGATTACCAAAGACCGCACGCGCCATCGTGACCCGTCGGGCCTCGCCGCCCGAAAGCCCCCCACCAGTTTCACCCAGCCGCGTGGCAAGGCCCTGGGGCATTGCCTGCACCACCGTCTGTACTGCCGCCGTATCAAGCGCTGCGGCAAGATCGCCGCTGCGTCCAAGTGTAAGGTTTAGATGCAAACTGCCTGTCAGGAAATGCGGGGCTTGCGGCATCCAGCCCAGCCGGGCCCGCCATCCATCCGCGTTATCGGCGGTCAAAGGCTGTTGCGCAACAAGGACTGTCCCCTGTGCTGGCACCTCCAGCCCCGCCATGAGCCGCAACGCACTCGTTTTACCCGCACCGCTTGGCCCGACAAGGGCAACCCGCTCGCCCGCAGCAATAACAATTTCGGGCAAGGCACAGCCCGATAGTGTGAAACAGCCATGCAGGGCAAGACTTGCGGGGCCGGGCAATGGCGCGGCCCGCCCCCCGGTGCCGGGCAATGACCCGCCGGTATCTGACCGATAGGCGGTGATCTCATCAACCACTGCCGTGGCCGCCGCCTTGTCATGCCAGGCAGCCGAAAGGTCGCGCAAGGGCTGATAAAACTCTGGGGCCAGCAATAAAAGAAATATCCCCGCCTGTGGCGTGATCGAAGCCCCCCAGGCGCCGAATGCCAGCACCCCCAAAAGCGAAAATCCGACATAAACGGCAACCATTGCCACACCGATTGCCGCAAACAGCTCCAATACTGTCGAGGATAGAAACGCCACCCCGAGCACCCTCATCGTCCGGCGCCGAAGATCGCCTGCCTGCCGCGCAAACCCTTGCAAAACAGCTGGCCCGGCTCCTAACAGGCGAATATCTGCAAGAGCAGACAGCCGTTCGACCAAAAAATCGTTCAGCGTTCCGATCTCGGTCATTTGCCGGGCACTGGCCTCTTTTGCCGCCATCCCGACCAGCGCCATGAACACCGGGATCAGCGGCCCCGAAATCAAAAGCACGATCCCCACCGCCCATGAATGCCAGAACGCCAGCACCAGAATGACCAGCGGCACAACCATGACCCGTGCACGTGCCGGTGCATAGCGGGTGACATAGGGGATCAGGAGGTCCAGTTTCTCGCCTGCGATGGCGGCCACACTACCGGCCCCGCCAAAAGAACTGTCGGCGGACCGAGCCGCCTCGATGGCAACAATTTCTGCGCGGGCCTTCGCCGTAATGACCTCGGCAGCCTGTTGTGCCTGCCCCTCGGCAAAATAAGTCAAGACAGCGCGCGAAATGCCAAACGCAGCAAAAAGAAGGGCTGTGGTCAGCGGCGAAGCCGTCTGCCCCGCAAGCAACTGCCCCAAAGCCCAGGCCACCACCGCCGCCTGCAAGGGCCAGATCAGCGCAGCGATAACAGAGAGCACGGCAGACCGACGTTGCGTTTGCGCGCCAGGCGCCAGCAGGATGGCCAACCATTCAGATGCGGAAGGATGTAGGACGGAGGACTTGTCCATGGTTTTTCTCAAACTGACTTTCAAGATATGAGTTAAGGCAGTTTTATTCCAGCCCGCATGTCCCTTGTCAAAAAGGCATGAAGTTGGTGGCCTATCTGATCAAGACCCTTGCGGTCAAAAAGTGATTTCGGGACTGACTGAAAAAGTTGAATTTTTTCAGAAGGATATGACTTTTCAGATTTGTTAAAGTTTCAAGGGAAAGCGCTATGGCCCTAACAAAAACCAATCGCCGTCGATATTCTCGCAAGAGCGTTCGTTATGCAAGTGCTCTAACGAACCTCGCATGAAAATCGATTGCGGTTTTTTTTTGCATAACGAGATATGCCGGTTGGCAGCAATTGAATCTCGAAACAACCGCCAGAGGAAGATTTTTACCGACCAGTCCCTTGATCGCGAGATATGTCAGGATGCTCTTGGCCAAAAGCTTTAGGGCCTGCCTGAAATAGTATAAACGCAAGCTGGTTATCCCGCCTGGCAAGCCGCTGCAAAACGCTTATATCAAGCGATATAACTGAACTGTTCGGCATGAATGGCAGGGCCACTACAATACATAAAGCATTGATGAGGCACAAGAGTTCGTTAGCCAATGGCTTTATGAAAGTCCCGTAAAACAGAAGATTACCGAGGCATCCCCCGTAACGCGCAAACCCGGATCAAAACGAATTTCTTGCTCTCGGAGGGCAGTTGCCGGTTTGGCTTGGTACGGCACCAAAACAATGCCAATGGCTCTCCGAGAGAAGGCTTTCAAATTCAATTTGTCACCGAGGAATGAAGGCCGAGCAAGACACTCTAGCGATCCGCCCCCCCCGTTAACCTTTACATCTCATTTCGAATTACGCCAATTCACCACCAGATCAACAGCTGCAGTTAGCGCTTCTACGACATTTTCGGTATTGACCGGCATCGCCATATTGTGAATGCGACTGTTGTCGCGCACGACAAAAGTCGCCAATCGATGCAAGCTCTCGGAATTAGGCAAGTCGTCCATGATGTCCAGTAGGCTGGCCGGCAAACCAAGATCATCATAAAAAGCCAGAATGTCATCCATAAAGGCCTTCTCGCGCTTTTCCAGCATAAACTGAGCAATCAAACCCACGGCAACCTCTTCACCATGCAGTATTCCGGAAACGCCCGGAAGATCACCAATTGCCAAACCAATCGCATGCGCAGCTGCGACGCCGCAACCTTCAAATCCTAACCCGCTCAGCAGCGTATTTGCTTCCACGATTTTCTCAACGGATAAAGAGGTTTTCTGCACTTTTACGTCTTCGACCGCCTGCTTTCCATATTGCCTGACGATTTGATAACAATGGCTGGAAAGACACATGGCAGCTTCAGTCGGAAGTCCACCGAAGAAATTTCTCCCTCCTGAAGCGACACATTGATCAGCTTCAAATTTCGTCACCAGGGCATCAGCTATACCAGAAACGAAAAACCGAACCGGTGCTCTTACGATGACGTCGGTATCGACCAGAACAGCGTCCGGATTCATATCCATTATCCGCGGTCCGACGAATTTACCTGCATCAGTGTACACGATGGCCAAACGGCTGGTCGGAGAATCATTTGAAGCAATCGTTGGTATGACGATGACCGGTAAACCCGTTTCAATTTTGACGGCTTTCGCTGTATCTATTGCCTTGCCACCCCCTAAGCCAATCACCGCATCACATCCCGCTTCACGCGCCTGGATGCTTGCCTTTTCAATTGCCGAGGCGGTACATTCGCCCGCGAAGCTGGCGAATACGGGAACAATGTTCTCCGCTGCAAGAGCTGCAGTCAGTTGATCGCCGTAAAGCCCCCGAACCAAATCATCGACAACTATCAGCGGCTTCGATCCAAATACACCAACATGCTGACCAATTTCATTCAAAATACCGCCACCCTGGCGGTAGATGCGTGGAAATCCCATTGAAAACATTTTTTGCCCTAGCGAATACAGCGGTAAGAAGAAAGAATGGGGCCTGACTATTGCCCCATTCCTATATTTAGCATTGACGCTTCCAACCTCGGTGATCAGGAACGCCCTGCGGCATCTTCCGCTTCCGCAACAGCTTTAAGCATGATGTTCAACCATTCATCACCATATTTGCCCACATACCAATCTTGCATATGCTGACGCGCGCCCAAAAAGGTTGAGCGGTCCTCTTCTGTCGGTTCATAAATTTTACCGCCCGATGCAACAAACTCATTATTGGCACTTTCTTCCGTGTCAGCGTTGAATTTCGTTTGCTTTGCTGCTGCATATTCAAAACCGTCAAGAACAACGCTTTGAAGATTTTCAGGTAAAGCGTTCAGCCACGCATCGCTGACGAAATAATAACCGAAAAGAAAGGTATGCCGATCAAGGATCAGATACTTGATGCTCTCATTGAACTTGTTCGACATAATGTCTGGCGTTCCGTTCTTCGTCCCGTCCACGACACCGGTTGCAAGCGCGGTATAAAGATCTCCCCAAGCAATGGGCGTCGGCGCGGCACCAAGACTGCGGACAAATTCTTGCTGCAACGGTGAATTGATTGTCCTGATTTTCAATCCTTTAAGATCACTGGCCGTTTTGACCTCTTGCGAGGTTGTAAAGAACGAGCGCCAACGACCACCGTCACTGACCGCAACCAGGCGGTCATTGGGCAACTGCGCCATCACAGCATCCCGCATCGTCTGGGTGAAGCTGCCCTTCATAAAAGCGTAGGCAACTTTGTCGCTTGGCAAGACATAGGGCAGATCGACGACACCCAGTTCAGGGACAAACGGCGTGACGCCTCCGATGGAAACATGAACAGCTTCGATCACATTGGCATTCACCTGCTCCATGACTTCTTCATAGCTACCAAGCTGATTACCTGGAAAAATCTGCACAGAGATCTCTCCATTGGATTTTTCCTCGATATACTCTTTCAGCGATGTCGACCCAACGTAGTCGTCATTGTTCATTGTCGCTGGTCCGGCATGAGAAATTTTCAGAGTGTAGGTCTGCGCGAGAACCGGTTGGGAAAACACGCCAACAGCCATTATTATGGTGGCAATTGAAAACGAAAATCTCATTATTTCCTCCCTGTATTTAGATTTTATTGGCCGACTGAAAAACCAAGCCATCTGGGCAAGGTCAAAGAAATCGCAGGAACGTAGGTCACCAAAAGCAACACCACGCCATGTACGAAATAGAATGGAAGCATTGACCGAACGATTTGTTCGACCTTCACGCCAGACACCGCTGAAGCCGTAAACAGGATCAGGCCAAATGGCGGCGTAGCCAAACCGATCGTCAAGTTAAGGCACATGATCACAGCGAAATGCACAGGGTCCAGCCCCAACCCCAAAAGGGTCGGCCCGAGGATCGGCCCTAATATCAGGATGGCAGGACCGGCATCAAGAAACATGCCCGTCACCAGCAACAGCAAGTTGGCCGCCAGCAAAAACAGCAGTGTACTGTCAGTCAAACCGAGCACAGTGCCTGCAAGTGACTGCGGTACGCCGGACATGTTTAAAACCCAGCCCAACAAGGCTGCCGAACCGATCATCAAAAGAATTACAGCCGAAGACTTGGCCGAACGACAGAAAATGTCCGGCAATTCCGACAAGCTCAGCGAGCGCACAAACAAGCTGAGACCCAAAGCATAAACCACAGCAATCGCAGCGGCTTCGGTCGGCGACACAATCCCAAGCAAAATACCCCCAAGAATGATCACCGGAGTTAACATGGGGAAAAACCCCTGGGTGACGGCCTTGCCGACTTCTTTGAAATCAGCCCTTTTTTCCTGTTTGGGCAGATCATGTTTACGTGCGAGAAAAGCCGTCATGACCATCAGACTGACGCCCATCAACAATCCCGGCACGACACCAGCTGCGAACAAAGCGCCCACCGACACATTCATAATGTAGGCATACACAATCATAATGATGCTGGGCGGAATGATCGGACCTATCACGGCAGAGGCTGCGGTCACTGCCGTGGCGAAGCGCCGCGAATAACCATCGCGTTCCATCGCTGGCACCAGCATCGATCCCAGTGCAGATGCATCGGCCACGGCTGAGCCGCTCAAACCCGCGAACAGAATGGAGCTAAGAATATTTACGTGTGCCAATCCGCCGCGCAGATGCCCGACCAGAACCTGCGCAAGGCGCACCAAACGCCGGGTAATATCACCGGCATTCATGATCTCACCCGCCAAAATAAACAAGGGCACAGCCAGCAAAGGGAATTGGTTGATTCCCGCGAACCACCGCTGCAAACTGATTTTCAGCATCGCATCATTGCCCTGCAGAAAAAAGTCCAGCAAAGGACCGAAAGCGAGCGCAAAGACGATCGGCACGCCGATCAAAGCCGCCAATAAGGTAAAAATGATAAAAATTGGCATCGCTTAGGCGTCCTGCCGATTTGAAGAAGCCCCAAGGAAAGGCACAAAAACGCGTTCAAGACTCAGCGGTAGGACAAGGGCAAAGCCAACAGGTAGACACAAATAGAAATACCCTTGGCTCAGCCAATCCATCGACGGGACGATACGCGCCATACCCTGCTCAACCAGTGCAAAGCCGTAAACCAAAACAAGAACAGAAACGAAAAGAACGGCCAAGCCAATCACGGCATTCAAGAGCCTGGTCATAAACGGCGGCATGATATCGAGCACGAACTCCGTTGAAATATGCCCATTTCGCATACCGACAGGTGCGCCGAGCAACGTCATCCAGACAAGTGCCAAAAGCGTGAAATCGCCGCCCCAGGAAATGGGGCTCGAAAAAAAGTACCGGCACAGGACGGCGTAAAAAAGAACCGAGACAATCACTGCCAGCAGCCCCCCAATCAGGATGCCGCATACGCGAACAATCAGGTCGTTTACCCTGACAAGACCATTATAAGCCAACTGGAACATTCTTCCTCCCTAGCTTGATGCCCCCACTTAAAAGCACGCTATCCAAAGCCGCTTCTGCGGAAATCATACCTCTATTTTGACCCGAGTATAAGGTAACTTATATAAAATTAAAAACAGAATTTTCGGCAAATTTCAATCTTGAAATTCTTCTATAAGTTATATAATAGAAATAGCAGTTTTTGGCAAAGCACAACGTCCTAACGACAAAGGGTAACACCGTCATGCCCCATATCATTTGCGCAGGAGTCATTACCGTAGACACAGTTCTGCATCTTGATTCCTTCCCGGCACCCGGCATCAAACATCGCGCAAAATCGTCTTTGATGACTGTAGGCGGCTGCGCCCTGAATGCCGCGTTGGCAATCACAGCACTGGGTGGGAAGGCATCGCTTGCTGGAGCGGTTGGCGATGACAGCCTGGGACAGTTTGTCCGCAATGAACTTCGGCACCTTGGTGTTTGCGACGACTTGCTTGTTACTATACCGGGACAGCAAACCGCGCGGTCTTCGGTTATCGTCACGCGCGACGGAGAACGGACGATCATAAATTACCGTAGTGACGAACTGTTCGAGGTGGACTTACCGGCAACAGAGCCAAGAGAATTTGACGCGGTCCTGGTTGACACACGTTGGCTCCGTGGCGCCTCTCAACTTATTGAAATCGCAATTCAAAATGACAAAGTATCCGTCATTGATGCGGAGTCCCCGCTTGCCGGTCTGGACAATCTTCTGTCAAAGGCATCCCATGTTGCATTTTCCGAGCAGGGATTTTCTGACTATGCCGATATCGTCAACGAAGACAACATCGCCAAAGTCGCCAAACAGCTTGGGAACTGGACCTGTGTTACCCAAGGACCGAACCCGGTATTGTGCCATGATGGAACGACCCTTATCGAAATCCCAACCTATCGCGTCAAGGCAGTCGATACGCTAGGGGCCGGCGATGTGTGGCACGGTGCGTTTACCCTTGCACTTGCTCGCGATCTCAGCACGGTTCGCGCCGTTTCCTATGCCAATGCAGCCGCCGCCCTAAAGACCACGAAAGCAGGTTGGCTACCAACTCCCAAAGAAATTGAACAACTGTTAAAGGAGAACCTGAAATGAATCTTACCGCAGGTAAACTTTGGGGAATGCGGCGCATGGCCGATTCCAGAGGGCTGTTTAAAATGACAGCAGTAGACCAACGCCCACCCATTAAAGGACCGATTTCAAAACACTACGGCGTCGAAACTGCCCCCTATGACGACGTAGCCAAATTCAAATCACTTTTGATCGAAACACTGCAGCCGGAATCAAGCGCACTCCTTTTAGATCCGCACTTTGCCATACCACGTGGAATCAACCTGCTATCGCCGTCCAAAGGGCTGATTGTCACCCTCGAAGATTCGATATTTGAGGATAACGGATCGGGCCGCTATTCATCAGAAATCGACGACTGGTCGGTAAACAAAATCAAACGCATGGGCGGAGACGCAGTAAAGGTTCTTGCCTGGTACCGTCCGGATGCGGACCCGAAAATCAACAGACACCAGCAAGATTTTGTCAAAAAAATCGGTGATGCTTGTGCAAAATACGACATTCCGTTCCTGTTTGAGCTTCTGGTATTCCCTCTAAAATCGGACCTGCATCAGACAAAAGATTATGTCGAAATGGCCGGAAAAAAACACGACCATGTCTTGGCGTCAGTCCAGGAATTCGCGAAACCGGAATACGGTATCGACGTTTTCAAACTAGAGAGCCCGGTCTCCGCCCAAAATGTTCCTGGCGTCGGCAACGAAAACTGGGAAGAAACCCAGAAAATATTCGATGAAATGGGCCAACTTGCCGGACGCCCATGGGTTATGCTGTCGGCGGGAGCAGAAAAAAACCAGTTCAAAAACATCCTCTCACACGCATATCATGCGGGTGCATCGGGCTATCTTGCCGGCCGTGCCATCTGGCTCGAAGCATTCCAGAGTTTCCCTGACTGGACTAAAATGCGGAACGAACTTACCAACAGCGCGTGCGACTATATTGCAGAACTTAACAAGCTGACCGATGACACGGCCCTGCCTTGGCACAAGCACGCATTATTTAATGCTGACGGTCTCAAGTTCTCTCCTTCGGACGCAAGTTTCCGCCACATTTACAGCGAAATGTAATTTCGAAGGCCAGAGGAACACATGACCACCATGTCACGCTACAAGATTGATGCCAATTTCATCGGCGGCGAATGGAAACGCTCCGGCGACAAAAGCATTACCGTCACCAATCCTGCAACCGGCGAAATATTGGGAACGGTCCCGTCATTTGGCGCGACGGAAACCCGGGAAGCTATTTCTGCTGCCTATAAAACTTTTCCGGTCTATGCCGCCATGCCACTTGGCGAACGCATCGCCTTGATGCGAAAACTCCATGATGCACTTCTTGACAACCGGAGCGAACTTGCCGCATTGCTAACAGCCGAACAAGGCAAGCCCCTTGCCGAGGCCGCAGGAGAAATTTCAATCGGAGCGGCTTATATTCTGTGGTTTGCAGAAGAAATCCGACGTGCAAAAGGCGAAATTATTCCTGCAGCAACGCCGGGCCGACGGATGATGGTCACCCATCACCCTGTCGGGGTCGTTGGTGCCATTACTCCGTGGAACTTCCCATCCTCAATGCTCGCAAGAAAGCTTGGGCCAGCGCTCGCTGTCGGCTGCACGACAGTCGTCAAACCGGCGTCGCAGACGCCTTATTCTGCACTGGCTTGGGGGAAGCTCGCAGAAGAAGTCGGCTTCCCCGCAGGCACAATCAACATTGTCACCGGACCGCCACGCGAAATCGCCGAAACATTGATGGCCGACAAGCGCGTCCGAAAAATTACTTTCACGGGGTCGACCAATGTCGGCAAAATTCTGATTCGACAGTCGGCAGACACCGTGAAAAAGGTTTCAATGGAACTAGGGGGAAACGCGCCGTTCATCGTTTTCGATGACGCTGACCTCAACCAGGCAATTGAGGGAGCATTAGTTGCCAAATACCGAAACTCGGGACAAACCTGTGTTTGCGCTAATCGGTTTTATGTTCAATCCGGTATCTATGATGCCTTTGTTAAAAAACTTACCCAAAAGACCCAAAACCTGATTGTCGGCGACGGGACCGGAGCCGGTGTGGATCAGGGTCCACTGATTGATGAAAGCGCATTTAAAAAAGTAAGCGCTTTGGTCGATGATGCAAAGGTAAAAGGCGCGACCATTAATACCGGCGGCCACCCCCATCATCTGGGGCGTACATGGTACGAACCAACGGTGATTTCAAATGTGACCACGACCATGCGTATCGCCACCGAAGAAATTTTCGGACCTGTCGCAGCCATTATGTGCTTCGAGAATGAAGATGACGTTATTGAAGCAGCAAACGATACTGACTTTGGCTTGGCCGCCTATGTCTATACTAATAATATGGTCAGAGTATTTCGGATGAATGACCGCCTTCAGTATGGCATGATCGGCATTAATGAAGGCTTGATCACAACGGTCGAAACACCATTTGGCGGAATCAAGGAAAGTGGCTTGGGCAAGGAAGGCGGCAGCCAAGGCCTGAGCGACTATCTCGACACTAAATATATCTGCATTGGCGGGATATAATATCCATCCAATACGGCCTTAAACATGCAACAGATGGGACTATTCCGATGAGCTGTCCCATCTGTTGAGTTCCACCTGGTATGTCGCAAACGACGTCAAATAGTGGCTTCTGCGAACTTCTATAATTTGCTTCCCAAGATCCAGCGCCCGACGCTCCACCCGAAGTAACGGCGTTCCATTGGCAACCGAAAGCGCCTCTGCAACATCAGCATCGGCAGCAACGGCAGCAACAGATTCCTGGACCGACATCACCGTAATGCCCCAGCGCTCGTTCAAATATGGGTACAAAGAACTGGGTAGCGGCAGGTTATCTTCCAAACCATCACAAAGTTTTGCCGAAAAGACCATATCTTCCAACACGAAGGGGCGATCCTGATTGTGACGCACACGCTTTAGCTGGTACACTTCCTCGCACTTGGGCGCGAGTATTTCATATTCGTACTTGGTAGCCTTACGCCGTCTCAAATCTTCAGAAAGCGTTTGCGGGGTAACGATATTGGCATTCCCATCGCGCAATCGGAAAAAGGCGAACAACACCTCTTCCTGGGTGGTTCGAGCAACCATTGTCCCCCGACCCGGATGACGAACAAGCAACCCCTTTTTTTCCAGCGACGTAAGGGCCTTGCGAATAGTTCCCTGGCTGATATTGAACTCTTCGGCAAGTATGAACTCATTTGGCAATTGTTGTCCTGGCACCCAGACCTTGTTCGCGATCCGCCGCAGCATTTCATTCTCAGCCATGCGGTAAAGAGGCTGCGCAACCAAACTCGACATTTTTGACTTACCAGGTTTTTCCTTGTTTGATTTTGGCATTGTTAGCTTATCCACTTGCATGACATCGGGAATACGAAGCATAAGTTGTTATATCAGATACATGATATCATCAATGATCATCTCAGTCTTGACTGTTTTAATCAGTTGGAAAACACCCTCCAACCTAAACATCTTGTTCTCAAATACACCGAAAATACGATAGTCCCAACATTCCCCAAATCGTCAAATGCACCGTAAAGGATGAACTGCCTCTATATCCTAAACAAGTAAAGCAACACCGGTAAAAATTAAAACGGCGAACACAAACCGCCGTAAGGTAGCGTCGGATACTTTGGGCGGCATGCGTTTAGCAAACCATGTAAACAACAAAACAACAGGCACGGCATACACCGCCATCCCAACGGCCTCAATCGGGACGGCGTCCTGAGTATAGGCAATAATGACGCGAAATGTTGCGATCAAGAAAAAAGCTGCGAGCAATGTGTCGCGAATAACCTCGCGCAACCATGGCTGGCGATAAAAATGAAAAACGATCGGCGGGCCAGACGTTGCATACATCCCCCCGAGAAAACCGGCCAATGCACCTGCAACAAAAAAACTACTGTTTGATGAAGGGGTTGGCTTGGCCGATGGCCGCAACATAAACAATATTGCGCAAATAGCGATCACCCCGCCAAGCAAGCGACGCGCAAGCATAAGCTGCCCGGCCCCCTGCCAATAATGCAACAACCAAACTCCTAACCAGGTGAAAGGCAGGGACATTCCGACGACGATAATCAAATATCGGAAAGCGATATTCCCGGCGTTATTTTTTAAAGCAAAAGACGTATTGACCAAACTCACTAAGGTCACCGCCGCCGTCGCAACATTTAGAGGCACAACGCCAAGCAGCGCAACTCCCCCCATCACCGTAAGTCCTAATGCAAATCCGGTCACCGTTTGGACATAACAACCAACCGCAACAATCGACAAAAACTGAAAAACAGCACCCAACGGCAAATCAATCATCATTTAAATACTCTGTAAAAACGAAAACTCTGCCCTGCCTCCCGACAGCAAAAACCTTAACTTCTGGCACCAGATTTATCGGAAATGCATGACAAAATATTTTAGTATCTTATTTCTTATACATGATTATTTGCATGTCAATAAGCACATTGCGGACAATCGCCTTATTCAAGGAACTTTTGGGAAACCGGCCTGACGGACCAGGACGCACTGGACAGCCATTTTGACGGCGTTGATCCGACGACGAACAAAAACCCTGCGGGAAATAACAACCCCAGCGGGGAGAACGTCCAATGAGCGAGAAAAAATCCTACCGCGACCAGGTGGCCGAAGAACTGCTCAAACAGGGCAATGTGCCGATCTTTCATGATCAGCGGGATCGGGCCTTTTACCGCCCAATGGCCGATGAAATTCATCTGCCGCCACAAGATGCCTTTGGCAGTCAATATGACTATTACGCAACCGCCCTGCATGAGCTTGGCCATGCCACCGGCCATCAATCCAGAATGGCCCGCGAGTTCGGGCCGTTTGGCTCGGAAGTCTATGCCAAGGAAGAACTGCGCGCCGAGATTGGCAGCTACATGCTGAGCACCGAACTGGGGCTGGGCCATTATCCCCAGCGCCATGCCGCCTATGTCAAAAGCTGGATGAAGGCGATCAAAGAGGATCGCAATGTGCTGTTCACCGCTGCGCGCGATGCCGAAAACATCAAAAGCTGGATCATGGAACCGGACATGCGCGAGCAGCTCAAACCGGTTCTGGCTCCGGAAAAAACAAGGGAGGTTTCGCCCATGGAGACGCCAGACAACAGCCCGGCAACAGATCAGACCCCGGCCAAACGCCATTATCTCAATGTGCCTTATAACGAGAAGAATGACGCCAAAGCCTTGGGGGCCAAATGGGACCGGCGCGCCAAATCCTGGTATGTGCGCGAGGATGCCGATCTCAAACCCTTTGCCCGCTGGAATGAAGCAACGGCCCAACAGCCGGAAACGCGGATGCGCCCGGAAGAGGAGTTTGCCCTCGCGTGCCGGGAAAACGGTCTGGTGATCGACGGCCCGCCGACCATGGATGGCAAATGGCACCGGGTCGCGGTTGAAGGCGACCGCAAGGGCCAGAAAAGCGGCTCCTATCGCGGTTTTATCGAGGGCATTCCGGCGGGCAATATCGTCAATTACAAATCCGGCAATGAAGCGATCAAATGGGTATCTTCTGCCGCTGAACGCAACCCCGCCGAGATTGAACGCAGCAAAGCCGAAGCCGCCGCCCGCAAGGCGCAAATGGAGGAAAACCTCAAGACCCAATACAGGCAGGTGGCCAAACGCGCCTATGCCATCCTCCAGGGGGCCGATACCGCCAGCGGGGATCATGTCTATTTGCAGCGCAAGCAGGTGGGCGGCGAGACACTCAAGACCGATCCCAACAACAACCTTCTAATGCCGATGACCACTGCCAAAGGTTTTATTGAAAACCTGCAAATGATCACGCCCGATGGCACCAAACGCTTCCTCAAGGACGGCCGCAAGACTGGCTTGATGCACATGATCCCGGGCACCAACAAAAACAGCACAGGCCCGATCCTGATTGCCGAAGGCTATGCCACCGGCAAAAGCCTCAATATGGCGACGGGCTATCAGACCGCGATTGCCCTGGATAGCGGCAATCTCGCCCCGGTCGCCGAAGCCCTGCACAAGGCCTTCCCCGAGCGCCCGCTGGTGATTGCAGCCGATGATGATCATGGCGTGGAAGCCAGACAGGGCATCAATCCCGGCATCAAGGGGGCTGAGCGGGCAGCGGCGCTGGTGGATGCGTCGGTTATCCGGCCCAACCTCTCGCCAGCGGAGAAACAGGCCGGGCTGACCGACTTTAACGATCTGCATGGAACGCGCGGCATGGAGAGCTTCGCCAAAACCGTCAAGCAGCAGATCAAGGAACTGGGTCTTACGCAAAAAATGCAGAAAACCCGCTCCCTGCCCGCGCCCAAACAACAACAGAAGCAACAGCGCCCGCAAGTGGCGATGTGATCCTTAATCAATGACCGGCAACGGGTGATCGTTGCCGGTCATCCCGCTTCGTTTCTCTCACGACAAAGAACGACCTCATGGCCACCACCCGTAACCTGGTTAAAACCTATCTCGACCCCGCCGAACTGGCCCGTCTCGATACCTTAACCGGCCAACTCCGCCTCAGTCGCTCGGAACTGATCCGCCGCCTGATTGTCGGCACACGCTTGCCCAATGCCCGCGATTTTGCCGCCTCCGAGGCCATTCTCGACCTGCTTAAGGTTAATGCCGATCAGGCGCGATTGGGCAACCTGTTCAAGCTGGCCCTGGATGAACCGTTGAGTGCCGATTTGTTGGCCAAGTTTGATCAGTTGATTGTCGAGATCGAGGGGACGCAAAATGCGTTGAAACAATGCGTGCGCGAAATCAATAACCGGATCGGGTCCCCTTCCGCATGATCGCCCGTAAAATCCCCAAAAAGAAAAACATTCCCGACAATTACAAAAAACTCGCCGACTATATTGCGGCAGCCAAAGAACCCGGGGAAAAGCTCGACCGGTTCTGGATTGCCAATTGCAACGCGGGGGAAAAGCGCGAAGATCTTGATCTGGCCATTATGGAAATCAATGCCATTCGTCGCATGAAACCGGCCATTGATGACAAAAGCTATCACATGATCGTCTCGTTCCGACCGGGCGAGAAAGAACACCTGTCTGATCAGGACTTAAAAGATATAGCAGGAAGTTATGCCAGCGCCCTTGGCTTTGGCGAGCATCAATATGTAGCCGCCACCCACATCAATACCGACAATTTCCATATGCACATTGCCTTTAACAAGGTGCATCCGCAAACACTGAAAGTGCATACACCCTTTAACGATTATAAAATCCGCGACCGCGTCTCGCGCCAGCTTGAAAAGAAATACGGCCTGTTTGTCGATAACGGCATGTCCCCCGAAAACCGCAACAGCCAGAAACTCTCGTCCGAAGCCAGGACGTTTGAAGCTCATACCTGGCAAGAAAGCTTTCAAACCCATGTGCTGGGCCAGCGCGATGACATTCTTGAGCGTGCCGCCAAGGCCAAAAACTGGCAGGCATTGCACGAGGCACTGGCCGATTACGACATCACGCTCAAAAAACGTGGTAATGGTTTTGTCCTGCTCAGCCCCGATGGCCAGTCCATGAAAGCCTCGGCGCTGGACAGAACCATGAGCAAGGCGGCATTGGAAAAGAAGTTCGGCGCGTTTACGCCACCAAAACCAAAACATCAAAAAGCCGGTCAGAAACAGCGCACCAAGCATCGTTACCGGCCCCGCCCCACATTACGCCACCCGGCCATGCCGCCCCTATGGCGCAAATATCTGGGCACCCGCAACCTGACACCAACCCGGACCACCCTGCTCGGGCGAACCCTGTCAAACTGGAAACTGTTTCTGATCAGCGAAGCCTATCGCGATCCGCTGGCCATGGTGTTCCTGATCGCCCAGCAGGAACTGCTGCACCTGGTGTTTGGCGATAACCGGCCCACCCCCGTCACCAAACTGGCCAATCCGGCGCTGGCCGCATGGAAGAAAGCAGGCAACTGGGCGACGGCAAAACCGCTGGCATGGCTGGCAGACAGCCGTTCCACCGGTCGGGGCTGCCGCATGGATGAGGACGGCAATCTGCTGGTGCCGTTCAAGGATCACAACGGCTATATGCAGGCGGTGCGTCTCTACTCCCCGGATGGGAAAACAATGGATATTGGTAGCACCCAGACACGCGGCCTGACCCACCTCATTGATCCGAAAAAACAAGTCAATGCGGGGCCAGTGATCTTTACCGCCGATTATGCCGATGCCGTTAAAATCCACGATGCCACACGGCGACCAGTTGTGGTTCTGGCTGATCCTAATGATATGCGACAGGTGCTGATCGAACATCAAAGGCAATATCCCGACAGCAAAGCAATCATTGCCGATCACAACATCCCGCGCCAGCCCAATGTGCCATCCATTCCCCTGCCCGATCAGGACGATCCCACCGACATTCGCCGTGCCTTTGCCAAAGCGACCGATGACAAAGCCTTTATGGTCTGGGATGCTTGCACCAACTGGGCCAAACCGGATAATTCTGCATGGCTTAAAACAGCAGGCCTTCGCGGTTATGGCGTCAAGCTGACGGCGGATGGCAACGTGGCCGTTCCCCTGAGAGATCGTTCTGGGCGGATCGAGAATGTCATGCTGATTGATAAACAGGGCCAACAAAGCCTGGTGCACGAGGCGGATTCAGAACAACCGCTTTGCCACATGATCGATCCGCAAAGACGCCAGGACAAGGACACCCTCATTATCGCCCGGGATTACGCCGATGCTGCCACCCTGCACCGTGCCACAAACTGCCCGGTGATGGTGCCCGCCATACCCGATGGCTGGGCAGCATTGGCCGAACAGATCCGGCAACGCAACAATGACGCCCATATTGTTGTGGCACTTGATGCCGCCGAACAGCCCGACGACAGGGAGAAATCGACAAAACTGGGCGTGCAGATCATACGTCCCGTCATGGCCACGTCCTTCAAAGCCTATGCCGCACCACATGAAGGAAACAAGGTGTCACGCCTGATCGAAACCGGTCATGCGCCCTACAATTTTGATCCCGAGAAATCACAATCGAGCTTTGTGAAGCTGCAAGACGCTGACGGGTCACAACGCACTCTCTGGGGGGGTGATATTGCTGACAGTGTCAGACAATCGGGGGCCGCCAAAGGCAACTGGATCACGCTTGAAATTACCGAGAAGAAAAAGGTCCAGGTTGAAGAACGTTATCGCGACGAAACCGGGCAGCTACAAAAACGCGTCATCGAGACGCACCGCAATGTCTGGAAAACCGAGATCAAAGAAGATCCGGCCAAAACCCCAACAATGACAGCCCTGCGCACAGAATTGGCCGCAAAAGTGAATGATGATGCCTGGCGTGCCTGGCAGATGGCCTCTCTGGCCGACAAGAAAACCATCAAGGCCCGACCGGAACTGGGCACGACAAAAGCGTGGACGAACTATCGCATAGATGAAAACGGCAAGGTGCTGATCCCGCTTCGTGACGGCGGCAATCGCCTGGCCGCTCTCTATCAAGTTGATTCCGACGGAACAGGCGACATGATCACAGGGCCTGGCAGCGACAAGGGGCTGCACCATGTCATTGGCGGCACGCTCTCAAATAACCCCAAAGACCCGATCCTGATAGCCGATGACCTAGTCAGCGCCATCGAGCTTAACAGACTAACGGGAAAACCGGTTGTGTGGGCAGTGAAGGCAGAGAACCTGAAGGCTGTGGCCGAAAACCTGCGGCGGTTTATGCCCAAACATCGGATCGTTATTGCGGCGACCGATGCGCATATGGCCAAGGAAAACCGACCGATGGCGTTGGCGCAAGAAGCGGCAAAGGCTGTAAAGGGAACATTGGTTGTACCGCCGTTTTCGGAAGGCGGCAGGAAGCAAAATGTTATGACGTTCGGAGAACTTTTACTAAATAAAAACACAAGACAGGTAAGTGAAATATTGCATGAAACTGGTTTGCAGTTTGGTCTTCTCCCTAATCAATCGCAAACCCCCGTCCATAGCCCGGCCCGTCCGGTCCAAATTGATTAGAAAGTCTCGCTTAACATCACCCCAAATGCGTTAAACACCCAAAGGCCAAAGCTGCGTAGCATGTAACACACGCAGTATCCGTATCCTTAGCCCGTCTTCCTGATACACAATAATGTAGTTCCCTCCGACAACAAGTTCCCTGGTATTCTCAACTCGGCCCGAACGGCCAATTCCGGGAAACGTTAGCAGCTTTTCAGCCTTCATTTGTATATCGTCTTTTACACGCTGTGCCGCATCGGGATTATCATCAGAGATATAATCAACAATCCCCAGAAGGTCGGCACGTGCCAGTTCCAGCCATTCCAGTTCAGACACGGCCACGCTTCCGGTCAATCAACGCCTGTGCCTCTTCCATGACCTGTTGATGGGGCACCGCAGAGCGCTCATCAGCCAGGGCCTCTTTCACTTTGCCACGAAACCATGCATCATGAACTTCCGGATCAGCTGTTAACCCAGCAGGCAACCCACCCTCTTTGATAACACGCGTTAAAAGGATACGGACAGCATCTGATACCGTCAGGCCGAAACTGGCGAGCTTTTCAGCCGCATCCGCCTTCAGTTCATCGTCCACGCGAACGTGCAGCATTGATGTTTGAGCCATGATAAATTCTCCACTTGCCATATATGACCTCAAGTATGTATCTCAAATGAGATACAGTCAAGCTGTGTTCATTGTGATCTGCGTGTTCAATCCTTTCAGGGTGTCAGTCCTTTTTCTTCTTCAATTACCGCGCTGACCCAATAAAAGTAGAATTTTCTCGAACATAATGAACGAGGAAATTTGGCGAAGCACATATCCTTTCAATCCAGTGTCAGGCAGAAGATAGCGTTTCTGTGCCATAGCTTTGCAGGAAGCACGGAATAAGTTCGGCGCGTTTTTTAAAAATCACGAGCTAGGCATGGCAGAATGGACACCACCATGATCAGCCAGATGAGACGAGAACCAACGAGACACATGCCAGAGCAGTTTGAAACCTGCTAGCGGCATCGTTAATTGATGGGTCAGAAGTCTTGAAGCTTTAACCCCCTGCCCCTGATATTGGCAAAATCGGTCAATGCAGGATAAGTGAGTTTATTGGCATTCTGATCCCCGTTATTCGGATCGGCATAGGCAAGAAGTTTCTGGATCTGTTCAAGTTTTTCAAATTCTCTTGAATCCTCATCCAAAGCCTTAAGGACATATGCCTTGAATGCGTCGATGGCCGTTTCGGCCTTGTCTTCTTCGTTTGAAACAAGCCGGGTGATTTCTGTTTTCATACTGCCATAGCCATGCCCTTTGGCCCGGCCAATAGCATGACGATATTGGCCGGTATTTTTGCCGTTACCAAAACAGATCGCCCACAGCAACAAGCCAAGCTCTTCCTGCCTGAGATTCTTGAATTTGATGGTTTGGGTGAATTTGGCACCGGATTTTAAAAACCGCACGGCTTCCTGCGTGTCAGGATTGTCATTGGGAATGACAAACTCGTTAACCTTGCTGCGTACCGGGTATCGTTTGCGCCCGCTTAGACGACTGTCGCCGTCATTATAGCCATCGGCACCAGTCAGATAATATGGTTCAAACGACGGTCGCGGTACGCCGAACACCCCTTTTTTGACCTCCCCTGGCTCTGCATTTGTCGAAATCGCAAAACCAAAAGAAACCCGCCCTTTCAACGCAGCACGGGCCGTATCATCCTGTTTGGAAAGCCTGTCCTGATCCACACCTTCGACCGCACCAAACATTGCAGTGGGCATATCCCACCCCAAACCGCCCTGTGAAAACGCGGGCACACGATAGGTTTCGGCCTCCTGCCCACCATAAGTTCGCTTGGCAATATCGCCGACCGTGTAAATATTGGGTTTCCGCAACACCGGCGACAAGCCAAAGCATACACCTGCGTCATGCATAGTTCTGGCATCTGCGAAGGAATGTAATTCAGATCCGTCAATCGCCGTATAAAACACCGGAATGCGTCGCCCGAATGCCTTGTCATAAGCACGCTTATCAACGCTCTTAGCCTTTGAAAGCCATTTTAAATGGCCAATCTGGCTAAGCCAGAACCGCCAGCTTTCCAGTGGAACCCCGCCGTCATTCGACGGCGTTGTATAAAGCTTATTGAACTCGTGCATAATTTCGGGATGAACATCATATGATGCAGCATCCCTTTTCGGCGGCAGAAACAAATATTCGTGGGCTTTGGGTTTATCTTCGGAAACTGTCGCCCCTGTACACACAACATACCCGGTAACAGCAACGGAACCGGTTTTATCAAGCTCGCCCACAAAAGGTTTGTGGTAGCCACTTCTTCCTGACGGCGGAGTACCAATAAAGTTAACCTTGGAAATCAAGCTGGCCTTTGCAAGCAGCTTTGCCTTTTCAGGCGACTGCTTATGCGCCCAATCGGCAACATCAACCTGAAAATATCGGCTCAGTTCGGCGAATTTGACAAGATAGATATTATCGCGCGTCCGGCTGTCACCGGCATGATAAATCCGCCAACTGCCTTCACCGCTTTTCATCGTGATTTCAGTATCGGTGTCGGGTGTATCGGGCACCCATTCAAGCCATGCCATTCTTATCTTGCTTGCCGAGGTGTCGAGACGAACATCGTCATCGCCGCCTCCAGCCGTGCTATTTTTACCGATCATTGCCCGCGTACCGTATTTCCGATCCGCATTGATCGGCCCCAAATGCGCGAAACCGGCAATTTCCGACACCGCACGAATGGCCCCGCCGGTCGTACTTCCGGGCAGCACATATGTCCGGCCCTTGCCCTTTTCATCATCGGCAATAAAAACGTTCTCGTGCTCGCCATCGGCATTCTTCACACCCGACGCCACACATAACGGTGTATCTGCCGTCCATTCAACCGTCATTTCGCCGGTCAGGGTGCCTGGCACCGGGCGGTCGTGGCGAATTTCATCGAGCGCAATCGGGGCTGGAACAACCTTGTTGTTCAAAGGGATAAAACGATAACCGGATTTGCTCATTTCTTTTCTCCCTCAACCACGTTGAACCATCCAAAACCACTATTGGTGCCATGTCCGATCTCCAGTCCATCCCTGATCACCGCTTTGACCAGGCGCGAGACGAACGCTTCTTCTTCCTGTGTTCCCGATCCCCGGGCACATAATTTTAGCCCGACCCTGAAGGCCGCATGGCAAAAGGCCTCGACCGAAAACAGGGCGCCGTCAATAACCCCGCCGGAAAAGCGGTCAATGGCAATACCCGAAAATTTTTTGACATAGCCGTTATCCGCCGTATCAACGATAGCGTCCAACTCCAGCGTCCCGCGCCAGCCACTAACGCCAAACAGGCGCTCGGTCACCGACAGATCCGCGCCAGACGACCACGCCGATGGCTTAAGATCGGGATCATCGCGATGATCGGGGTTTTCAAGGGATGCGAGCCAGACCGCCCGCGCCCGCAGCACCCCGAACAGGGATGACGGCGGCAAGGCCGGTCCGCCCTGCGGCGTGCGCAAGGCATGGATCACATTGTTCGCGCCTTTTTCGTCGTCCTCACCGCCGCGACCATAGGGATCGGCAATTAGAAACGGGGCGGTTGCGCGCAGGGCAAGGTGCCAGGTTTTTTGCGGTGCGGAGACAACATCATCACTTTCAATCGGCGCAACGCTCATATCCTGGTTTTTGATGCTGAACGTTACCGGGTCAAAGGTTGTCATCATTCCCTTGATGCACGTGTTGCCCAATTTGATCCGCCCACTGCCAAAACGACTGCCCTGGCCGATTGCCAGATAGCCCGCCTTTTTGATCAAGCCGAGCAAGATGCCAAGATCGTCGGCAACTTCTTTTGCGGTGCCGGTAAAAATGCAGTCAACCTCAAACCGGGTCTGCGCCACAACGTATTCCCGATTAAACAAATGGTGGCGTTTTACGGTTCCAGTCGCCCCGTCAATACGGGTCCGTGTCGAAATCCAGCACCGGGTTTTGGCATCATAAAGCGGCAAAGGCGGAAGCTCTGAGCGGGCATGAACCATACGGCCATAGCCAAAGGACAAACGCCCCATACGCCCTTCATTGGTGCTGACCTCGACCGCGCCCTTGCGATAGGTTGGTGTCGAATTGATTTTGCCAAACAGCTTGTCACACAGATCTTCCTGCCCGGCACCAAGCACCAGCCGCCGGGCGGCGGCCTTAATCGCTGTTGCGGTCAGATAAGGCATCCCGGAGCCATCTTTGGCCGTTACCGAAACCTCCGGGTCGGCATCATCGCTCGCCCCGTGGTTGGATTTTCGTAATTCCGATAACTTTACTGTCTCACCGGTGCCAAGATGAAGATCGGACAACAGTTCAAGTTCCAGCGTAAACCTGTAATGCGATAACATTAGCCGATCTCCTCATGCTGCAAATCAGGATCAACGGCATCTGCGCTTACTTCGCCAAATCCCAGTCGCGGCGAGAACGGAAAACGCTGCCAGTTATGCGCCACAGCCGGGTTATCATGCGCAGCAGGCAAACCGGACCGGCACAGCACAGCGATAAACGCATTGGCCGCCCCTTCAAGGTCAAGCCGAAAGACACTGCCGACCTCGGTCACGAAATAGGGATAGTATTTATCATCGCGCAGCGGATAGCGCGCAGCAAGATAGCCCCCGGCATAACGCTGGGAGGCATAAAAATCGAAGCTGCCATCGTTAAAGCGTACCTGACTTTCCGGGTTACGGCTGTTCCAGTCGTCAACCAGACCGGACCAATAGTCGATATAACTTTGGCGCAACCAGCGCGCCGTTCCAGCACCTTGGCGTTCAAGCATCGACATGGAATGAAGAATGGCGTCACTTTGCAATGTCACCCGCCATAAACCCTTGTCATCGGGTTTAACAGGTCTGATCACGTTATCAAGCGGATAGACCACCATATTGGCAGACGCGCGCGTGCTGCCGATCCCTGGCAGCCCCCCATCGGTAATGATCGCCATCATACGAGCAAATTTCGCACGATCATCACCGGTCAGATCATGAGAAATGATTGTCTGCCATACCCGGTTTTCCGGCACAATGCAAATTTCGCTAAACAACTGACTGGTCGCCGCAATGCCTTGCTGTGCGTCAATCGCGGTGCGGGTGCGCACTTCGCGGCCAACAGGTTCCGGTGCCCCGAATCTGGGTGCGATTTTGCCCCATTCCGGGTCTTTCCAGTCCAGGGAAAAACGGCATCCGCCAAGTGCGCTATAGAACTTGAAATCGTCTGCATCACAAAAACCGTCCAAAAACCGTTCCGTCGCTTTGCCCGCATCGAAGGCGGCGGCATCCGCATAAAGTGCCAGTGACCTGGGAATTGTCCGGGGCCGATGCGCGATGCTGCTGCCGTCTTTTCCATTTGGCAACAGCACCGCATTGCGCACAATAATCGCATCAAGAATGTCGGAATAGTCGCTATAAGTCTGTGCGCCATGCGATTGCAGCTTGGCCGCCATCGCCCCCTTGATCACAGCACCCGACGGGTTAACATCACTTTTCAAAACATTGGTGCCCAGTTTTGTGCTGTTCACCAGAAAAGGCTGGTCAAATGTCAGTGCAACACTGTAATCCGAGGCCGAAGACGCCGCAAAATCAAACCCCGGGACCGGTGTTTTTTCGGCAACGTCGTTATCGACTGTTACACGCGCGAACCTGATCCCCACGACCCGTCCAAAGCCGCTGCTTTTATTCGCGCCGAGTGCCGGTATCAGACCGCCCGCAACCTTGAAGATTTTCACAACATCTGTAACATCGGCGCCTGCTCCGACGCGAATATCACCTTTGAATATTGCGCATTCACCAACGGCAAACGGGCTTTCAATCACTTGCAAGGCACCGGTTCTCACCGACCCCGTTTCTTCGTTGATCGCAATGCGGGTTAAGGCCCGTGTTGAATCGGGCTTTGCCGCATCGTCATTCGCGACCAGAACAAGATCGGAAAATTCGAGAATGCCGCGTGCCGGTGCCCAATTGGGCCGCCCGCCATCCGCATTATCATCTTCCCCATCCGTTTCCGTTTCGGTTTCATCGGTCGTGCTGGTTGTTGCCCGGCCAAACAACACGTCGGGATGACAGCCATCGGCAAATTGCGCCCCTTGTTGCAACATTTCGCCAATAACATGGCGCATATTTCCACGCAGAAGACTTTGCGGCACGATCATCTGACCCTTGGCATTGCGCAGCATACCATTATTGATCCCGAAAGACGGTGCATTCAGACCGCTAAACAGAAATGGCGCTCGCACAGTCAGCTCAACGCTAATCACATTGTCAGCCATTGACCACTTCCCTTGCATCGTCTGACGTAGCTTCGGAATATTTGACATCCCCCAAATAATCCCAAAGTTCGGCTAAACGTTTAAATGGTAAAAGCGGATGAACAGAACCACCAAAGGCGGGATCAGAGCGCAACTGTTCAAGGATGTTTTTTTGCGGATCACCAAAAACGGCTGTATTTTCCATCCAGTCTTCGACCAGAGCAATATCATGATCCGTGCTGTGGCCCAGACAGTCTGATTGCGCCCGTGCCCGCCGCAACAGGTTATAAACCTGTCCGCGTGAAATAATACCGTCTGCTTTAATCGCTCCCACCGTATCCGCCAGTGACCGGTAGCCCTCTGCAAAATCTATGGTAAAGGCACCAATATCACCCGTGCCGTAAAATGTTTTGCGCCAGGTGTTAATCTCGGGCGGCGGGGCCTCGCTTTCGAGGATAAGATAGGTAAAGCCCGAAAAAGACTTTGGCGTCTTTTTTGCGTGATCCTTACCCTGATCGGCAATGGTGCGCACCAAGCCCTGAATTTCACGGATGGGTGTTTTGGCGTTGCAAACCACAACGCCCCCGCCATGGGTTAACATTTCACCGGTAGCAGGCAGTTTCCAAATCGGGTCACACAGGTTTTCGGCTACACAATCGAGAACGGTTTCAAGCAACCAGGACGGAAAAACGAACATCATTTCGTCACCACCCCACAAAAGCGTCTCGAAGCGGAACCTGGGTTCGAGGTTCGTGTCCTTGTCGGCGTAATAAACCGCATCCATACCATCCGCATCACGCTGCGCGATCGCGTTAAACCGGGTCAGGATTGCGCAAAGGAGCGCGCGCCGTCGTGCCTGCACATGATCGGAAAATGCCTTGGCCCGCGCCATCCCTTGTTGATAGGAAACCGGCGTATCCAGGGATAGAATATTGCGCCGCGCCTTGCCAAAACTGTTACCGTCCAGATACAAAACAGCCATCTTGGCCTGCAGGGATTCCGGTAACCCTTTGGGCGGGTTGGCAACAATATCCTGAAACGAATTAGCAAAATGCTCCGGTATAATATCGTCGTCCTGCCCCGAAAGAACCCCGGCAAGTTCGTGCGGGTAAAAGTTCTGGCGCATGTCACGGCCAAAGGATCGACGCTCCTGAACACTTTGCGACACAAACCGTTGCCCAGAACCGGTTATGATTTTGCCGCCATCTGCGGGGCGAAACTGGTCAATGCGACAGCGCCCGGCATTGTCGAGACGTGGATCTGGCACATCAATTGTTACAGATTGCAACTGACGTTTGCGAATAATCGCCTGGGCAAGGCTTTCTGCCTCCAGATACCCCGCGTCAACCGCAACCGCCGCACTGGCAAAACCAAGATGGCGATAAATCGGTGGAACATCCTTGTCCTGTCCCGTTTGCAAACCGTCAATCAGATCAAGCACGACCTGATCAAGCATTGCAGCATCACACCCCTGCACATTAAAAACGCCCCCCGACGCCCCGGTATAAACAATCTCGACCTCAAGATCGGGACATGCTTTTTGCAACGCAGCAACCAGAATGTCGGGTGCATTCAAATAAGCCAAACTTGCGCCGCGATTGGTACTCAGGTCATCTGTATCAAACAGGGTGTTTTGAAAATTCACCCCTTCTATTCTCAATAAAACGTTCACACGCCCCCCAATTGGCACAAGCCATTCCCTCACATAACGGAAAGATCATTGGTATCATACAGGGTGGCTGCAAAATTAACGCCCTCCAGCCACATGTAAAACTTCTGCGCTGCCGTCATCCCCTTGCCCGCCTCCCCTGATTGCGGATACTATCCAAGCAACAAAACTCTAACGTGTATTGACCGGCCTTGACCAGCAAACAAATGCAACCTCGGGGAATTTTATGACACATCCGGCACCTGCCAGGGCAACCGAAATTCCGGTCAAGGATTTTCGACAAATATTTGTCTGGCCGCTAGTCCTTGACAAAAAACCGGGCGAAAACTGGTTCAACGATCTTTCAAAAAAAATCTGCGGGCCAAACTGGAAAAAGGTTTCCGATCTCTGGCAACCCGTCACCGGCAAGCAGGATGACAATGACAACAGCATCCTGGGAACATACGAGGAAGCCGTTTATTTCCACGATTTTGTCCGCGATTTTCTGTATCAAAAGGATGGTGATGCGCAACAAAAGGTTTTTCAGCGCAAAGACCTGAAAACCCTGACCGCGACAATCGGTGATGGTACGTCAGACAAAGATTATCACTTTGCTATTGACCATTGCACGCTCCATTTTTTCCCGTTCGGCGTCGCGATCCTTACGCTGGAACTGGGTTTTGATGCAGGCGCAAACACACCGCTGACCCTTGATCAGGCACAAACCCTGATCGATTATCTGCGCCGCGCCTATGCTCCGTTCTGGAAAGATGGCGCACCTGGCCTGTCCCCCAAAAATGTCACCATCAATGACGTGCCCTGTGGTCTGGGGGACTTACAGGACCGCACCACAGCCAGCGCCGCAATGCACAAAAGGGGCTTTCGCGAACCCATGTTCCCGTGGTGGGAACACATCCTGGCCCCGCTGGTGATTGAAGGCACAAAGGCCGCCAAAGAAAACAAAGAACCCGTTTTCCGCCAGGTTCTTGATGAACGCATTCCGGTCATGACAACCCTGTCACTGACACGCGGGGAAGGTCATCGCTCCAATCTGGAACGGGTCTCCGATGGCGACTGGTTCCGCCTCGCCGCCGCCGATGCCGCCGGGAATGATCCCTATCCCTATAACCCCGATTTTCTGGAGCACTACCGCGACAGCTTTTTTTACGACCGCTTTCATGCCCATCGGGACGGCGGCCAGAGTGGTGCCACCCGCTTTCTGTTTGCCGGCTATCATTTTGCCGCCGTCGGGGCAGGGTGGTTCTTTGATAATCTGGTCACAGAACATATGCGCCGTCACTACCGCCAGATGGTGTTTATCGTCCAGCTCGAACATGCCACCCTGCTCATGCTTTCAAGCCGCCTGAGCCATGCCGCCAAACACAAAAACCTTAAAAATGAGACCAAAAACTTCCGCACAGAAGTCATTGAAATTGAAAACGAATTCCTCAACTTCACCCATCGCTATCGTTTCACCGGGGTTTCGAACCAGCTTCAGGGCACCGAGATTTACGACAAATTGCGTCAAAGCATGGGCATTGATCGCCTGTTTGACGATGTCCGCACCGAATTGCAACAGGCCAGCGAATTTGCCCTCGCCCTGGAACAGCACGAGGCAACCGAGGCCTCACACCAATTGACCGAAGTCGCCACACTGGGCGTCGTGATTGGCATTGTTGTCGGCGCTTTGGGCATGAATGTCCTGATTGGCAAACCCCTGGAATCCTGCTTAACCAAAATTTATAATCTTACCAATTTCGGGCTTGCGTTTGACCTCCTGCAAGCAGGCGCGATTTTGGCAATCACCGCATTTTTAACCTTGCTCTTTGTTTTTAGGAACGCCCGATGCAAACTGAAAATATCGCTGATCATTCTGGTTATGTGCGGGCTCCTTACTTCCGGTTTTAGCTGGTTTGGCCTGCACCCCCAAAATGCCGCCGAAACCCCACCCGCGCAGAACCAAACAACGCAAGCGGAAACAAACGAACCAGATAAAACCACACAACAAACCCCATCAACAAACGACCTAAAAGCACCTCCAGCCCTCAATTCACCCGTGGAAAACAACTAACGCTCTGCCATGATTATGATTTTCAGCAAAACAGCCCCAAAACGTGCGCTAAAACACCCGGACCAAACGGAAATTTCTCGTCATTCTTGGAAACCGGTTGCTTTTTGCCCGAAAAATCAGGATATTGCAGAAGGTGAGTCCGGACACGCTGCCCGCATCAATGCGGATTGAGACGTTGACCGTGTCCTTGTTGGGCAGGTGTTTAAGTCCGGACACGCTGCCCGCATCAATGCGGATTGAGACACGAGACGCCGTGTGGATTAACGCGAGGTTGTGTCCGGACACGCTGCCCGCATCAATGCGGATTGAGACGTCAGACGCGTTGCGCAAGGCAGCCGCGTGTTTGTCCGGACACGCTGCCCGCATCAATGCGGATTGAGACCGTTCACGCATACGCTCCCGGGCTTCCGGATCGGGTCCGGACACGCTGCCCGCATCAATGCGGATTGAGACTGACGGACCCGTACCGTATTTGTCGCCTGGTTAAGTCCGGACACGCTGCCCGCATCAATGCGGATTGAGACATTAATACCTTCCACAGTCATGATAGAGTGGAGTGTCCGGACACGCTGCCCGCATCAATGCGGATTGAGACTCGATCTTACGACGCGTGCTTTCGAGAACTTCCAGTCTGGACACGCTGCCCGCATCAATGCGGATTGAGACAGAATGAGGGTACCGTCATTGATATGGGTGATGGGTCTGGACACGCTGCCCGCATCAATGCGGATTGAGACTTCCGGCTGTTGCTGGCCGTTTGAAGCATCAGCCCCGGCACTCCACCCGCCCTTTATGTCGCCTGCCTTGTGCCTGGCGAAGCGGGCTTGACCTGTCTGCGCACAAAAAGTAGAACACATGTGGAACAGATGTGTTCCGTGCCCGGTCTATCGCCCGCTAAAGGAAAAACAGCAATGCAGCAGAACCTGACATCGGTTGAACTTTGTGCGGGGGCCGGGGGGCAGGCGCTGGGGCTGGAGCAGGCCGGTTATGGCCACGAAGCCGCCGTTGAAATAGACAATCACTGCCGCAACACCCTGATGCTCAATCGTCCCCGCTGGAACATTATTCAGGGTGAACAGGCCGATGTAACCCGATTTGACGGGCGACCCTATCAGGGCGTGGATTTGCTGGCCGACGGTTTGCCCTGCCCGCCCTTTTCCGTGGCAGGAAAGCAACTTGGCGATGCCGATGAACGCAATCTGTTTCCCGCAGCATTGCGCATTGTCGATGAAATTCGCCCCCGTGCCATCATGATCGAAAATGTGCGCGGCTTTCTTGATGCCGTGTTTGCCGACTATCGCCAGGGCCTGAAACAACAACTGCACAAGCTGGGTTATCACACCGAATGGCATTTGTTTAACGCATCGGATTTTGGCGTGCCCCAGCTCAGACCACGTGTTGTCATTGTTGCCATTCGCCAGGATATGGCGGAGCATTTCTCCTGGCCCGTGCCCACGGGCATCAATCCGCCAACCGTTGGCGAAACACTCTATGATCTGATGGCCGAAAAGGGCTGGCCGGGGGCTGCGCGCTGGAAACAGCGGGCCGATGATATTGCCCCCACCATCGTTGGCGGCTCCAAAAAACACGGCGGCCCCGATTTGGGACCCACAAGGGCCAAGCGGGCCTGGGCAAGCCTGGGCGTGGATGGCATGGGAATTGCCAACGACACCCCCGAACCCGATTTTGTCGGCATGCCGCGCTTAACGGTGCGCATGGTCGCCCGTTTGCAAGGCTTCCCCGATGAATGGCAGTTTTCGGGCAAAAAAACACCCGCCTACCGCCAGATCGGCAATGCCTTTCCCCCACCCGTTGCCAGGGCGGTTGCCCTTAAAATCAAACAGGCCCTGACGGCCCGCAAATCCTTTCAGGTCGTGGCATGATGACAGAAAGCTGGCTTACGGTCGCAAGGCGGGAATTTCACGCCACCCTGCTGGATAATATCCTGACCAAAAGTGCTACCGGCATTCCCAGCAATGCCGACAAATCCAGCAAACCCAGCATCGCCATCGCAAATTCAATCCTGGAGCAACTGGGACCGGCCAAAACCGCCCCGAAACTCCCCGGTCAAACCGCCGGAGCAGATTTTGAAGGGGTTTGCGCCCGCTTTGTCAGCCTTTGCTTTGAGCATATGCCCCATCTGCGCCCTGGCACCTTCCGGGTGGCCAAAGGCGGTGCAATTGCCTCCTTTGACCAATATGCCCACCTTGATGAACTCGAGGCCATCGCCAAATCCAACCGCGAAATCGCAACCGCCCTTGGCTCCGATTATCTGATAAAACCCGATATTATTATTGCACGCACCCCCGAAGACGACAGCACCCTTAAAGTATGTTTCCTTTAATATGACCCATTTTGCCAGCGCAGTCTGCCGCCTGGTAAGGAGAAGTCCGCAGGGCGTAATGGGTTTACGGACAAGGATTTCGACGCGGCCAGGCGGCAGACTGCGCTGGCCCGCAGGGTTTGTTTTTGGCGGTGTTTGGCGGCGTTACACCGCTCGCCCGATGCGCCGCATCGCGCAGCGCGCTGTGCCTTGCCAAACGACACGCCAAAAACAAACAAAATGGGTTATATTAAAGGAAACATGCTTTAATGCCCGGGAATTTCTGGTCGATACATCAACCGCCCGGCTTAGCAGCCTGCGCCGGGCCAATCAGGGGCTTGATATTCTCCATGCCTCAATCAGTTGCAAATGGACATTGCGCAGCGACCGGGCGCAAAATGCCCGGTCCGAAGGCCTCAACCTTGTGCGCAACCGCAAAGGAAGACTCCCCCATATCGCCGTCATTACCGGCGAACCCACACCGGGCCGGGTCGCATCCCTCGCACTGGGTACCGGCGACATTGATTGCGTTTATCACTTCGCCCTTTACGAATTGCGCAGCACCCTGATCGCGCAAAACCGCGAAGAGACCCTGGAGCTGCTCGATACAATGATCGAGGGCAAACGCCTGCGCGATATTTCCGACCTGCCGCTCGATCTGGTAACATGATTTTGTTCTCGCAAGGCCGCCACAACACCCAATCGCCCGTGGAAAACACCCAACTGGCTGATATATTGATGATTTTGAAAAAAATGATCGCCAAACCCGGCCAAACCCGCCCCGCAAAAATCACAAATTCCCGTCACCTTTGGAAAGCGGTTGCTTTTCATCCGAAGAATCAGCATATTCCAGAAGGTGAGTCTGGACACGTTGCCCGCATAAATGCGGATTGAGACAGAAGCTGTTCGCAGTTCTTTTTAGCTGTTTCAGAGTCTGGACACGTTGCCCGCATAAATGCGGATTGAGACTGGTCTGATTTGCGCGCAAAGTTGGGGGATGTTTTGTCTGGACACGTTGCCCGCATAAATGCGGATTGAGACATAGTTCTTTTGCTTACCCTTGGCCTTTTGCTTCGTCTGGACACATTGCCCGCATAAATGCGGATTGAGACCGCTCGCCCACGTTCACACGCAAGAGTTCGGCGAGTCTGGACACGTTGCCCGCATAAATGCGGATTGAAACTTCTTTTGTTGAGAGACGGCAACTGAGCTTGAATCCGGACACCCTGCCCGCAGGGAGACGCTGCCATGATGAATCAATTGGGCCTCAGAACCAGCCCATCACACCAGCCAATAGCCCTCTTCACTTTCAAAGGGGGCGGCATCGCCATAAACACGACTGCGAGCGCGGCCATCGGCACCGATGACATAAACCCGCAAACTGTCGCCCTCCCCCAACAGGGCGGCGATGCGCTGGCCAAGGCTGTTCGCATCGGCTTTGCCCATCGCAACCTCGAACACCGAATATTGCACCCGGGTCGCCGCATCCTCCAGCAACCGGGCAATCTTGCGACGACGTTTATTGTCCGACACGTCATAACTAAAAACCGTCAGCATCTCCCCGCGTGCCATATCACCCTCCCCTGTTCGCCAGACGTGACATTCCGCCTGCCAGCCGCCATAATGCCCACACGGGCCGTCCAAAAACACCCAAAACAGCCCGTTCGCCCGTGGAAAAATGATAACCACCTGCCATGATTATGATTTTTGTCAAAATGACATGCAAAACCCGCGCAAGAACACCCGACCAAACGGAAATTTCCCATCTCCGTTGGAAACCGGTTGCTTTTTGCCCGAAAAATCAGGATATTGCAGAAGGTGTTCGGACGCCCTGCCCGCATGAACGCGGATTGAGACTCACCTCTGACAGCTGAAACGGGGTTTCCTTGGGTTCGGACACACTGCCCGCATGAATGCGGATTGAGACAGATGCTTCAGCCAGCACCGCCGCAACGTTCGCGTTCGGACACACTGCCCGCATGAATGCGGATTGAGACTTTTACCCGCTTAGCGAAGGTGTAACCTTCCAAGGTCCGGACGCCCTGCCCGCATGAATGCGGATTGAGACCTTGATGGTTAACTGATGGTTGATTGATGGTTGGTTCGGACGCCTTGCCCGCATGAATGCGGATTGAGACTCTTCAAACCCTTCCGGCTGTTCCTGATACACCTTGTGTCCGGACGCCCTGCCCGTATCAATGCGGATTGAGACGCGCCAATGTTCTGTTGGCTGTAGTAATTGATGGTCCGGACGCCCTGCCCGCCTCACATTACCTCATCGCCAGCAAGCGGATCCCTGCTGCCAAAACAACCACATACCGGGCGGCCTTCTCAAAAATCCATATGATAAGGCGCAAAGGCGGTGTCGGCGGGCGACAGGCAGTGTTTGCCATAGGCGCGGGCTTCCTCGGCCATCAGGCTGCGCCAGGTTAGTTTGCGATCCGACCGCGGGCTTTTAACCAGGCGCGCGGCGGCGGTTTCATAGCCGCGAATAATGGCCCGCACCGCCTCCCGGCGGATATGGCAGGTGCCGTCATCGCGGTTTGAAAACATCTCCGGTTTTAACCGCCCCTGGTTAAACAGGGCCACGGCCAGCCCCTCTGTCAAGGGCGCGCGAAACCCTTCCATCACATCCCAGACACAGGCTTCATGGCCATCGGTGCTGACATGCAGCACACCAAAGCCGGGATGCAGGCCACCGGCCAAAATCGCCGCCCGCACATCGCGGGTCAGCATCGCGGTCAGATAATTGATCGTGGCATTAAGCGGATCACGTGCGGGGCGTTGCCGATGGAAAGGTTGTGTGGCATGAGCGCACAACCGGCCAAGGGCGGGCCAATACCGGGCCGCTGCCGCCCCTTCATGGCCGCGCAAACTGGCAACAGTGCCATTTACCGGCAATTTGCGGATCATGCGGCCCATATCGCGGGCTGCCACAATAACATCGGCATCTTTGGCCTGCCGGTTCAGGCGGTGCAGCTGGGCGCGCTGGTTATGCAGCCGCGCCCTGACAATGCAGCGCGCCAGCGCAAAGGCGCGCGCCGGATCCAGCACAATCGCCGCCTGGGCAAGATGCAGCGCCGCACGGTCATGATGCGGGCGATACAGCCAGCCCTGCGTTTCCCCATGCCCGTTCATAAATGAGATGCCGGTATCTGTCGCCAGCGCATGGCGGATCACATCGCTATCGACCCGCGCATCGGGGCCAAGGTCGATCCGGTCTACCCGCTGATGGGAAATCGCCAAAAGCTCCCGGTCCTCCTGTGCCGTTTTGACCGTAAAGCTCATATTGCGAAGCCCCAGGCGACGCCCCGGTTCGGTCACATAAAGCACACGCTGGCCCCGGTCATAGCCACTGGCCCGTTCTTCAGCCTCGGCCTCTTTTTGCTGCTGCATGTCAAGGCTGGCCTGCAGATCGGCGGCGGCAACATCCTGCATCACCGAAACGGGGTCTTCTTGCGGGTCGCCAACCTGCTTAAGGATCATGGAACGGACAAACAAATGGCCGAGAAAGGCAAAGCTGCGGTCAAAATCGACAATGCCGGTTTTATCAGACTGCAATTCCAGACCATACCGCCCCAGAACCGCACCGGAATGCGCCAGCGCCTGCCGGGCGGCGGCTTCGTTGCGGCACAAAAGCACAAAATCATCGGCAAAGCGGACAAAGGCGATGCCCTTTGCATCCAGGGCATCGTCAAACATATCCAGATACAAATTGGCCAAAAGCGGCGATAACGGCGCGCCCTGGGGCAGCCCGATACCGGGCGTCTGAAATGCCAGGCCCGCATGTTCAAGCCACACCCCCACCAGATCAACCAGAGGGCCAGCCCCCGGACGCGGCCCCAGCCCCTGCTCCAGCCGTGCCAGCAATGGCTGATGCGCAATACGTTCAAAACAGCGCACAATATCGGCTTCCACCACATGGGTAAACCCGCGCTTGCGCCATTTTTCAACCGCCCGCACCGCCATCATAACAGAGCGACCGGGACGATAGGCAAAACTGCCATCCTCAAATTGCGGGTCCAGAATCGGCGATAATATCTGCGCACAGGCGGTTTGCGCGATACGGTCTTCAACCGGTGGAATGGCAAGCGGGCGCATCTCGCCATTCTTTTGGGGAACCTGCAAAAGGCGCAACTCGCCGGGGCGATAATCCCCGTCGCGCAATTTGGCCGCCAAAGCCCCAAGGCGGCTTGCGCCGCGACGCTGAAATTCCGCAATCGTCTCCCCGTCCCCGCCAGCACAACCGCCATTATGCCGCACCTTTTCCCACGCCGCCGCCAAATTATCGGTCGCAACCAGTGCGGCAAAAAGGTCTTCGGGCATAACGGGCCTCCTGTATTTACGAAAAATGAGCAATAATGACCGCGACAAAGGATATATCAGTCCCCTAAAAACACAATTCGCCCGTGGAAAATTTGCAAGCACCTGCCATGATTATGCTTTTCACCGAAATCGCCCCCAAACCCGGCGCAAAAACACCCGGACCAAAGGGAAATTTTCCGCCCTTCTTGGAAACCGGTTGCTTTCTGCCCGAAAAATCAGGATATTGCAGGAGGTCAGTCCGGATAGCCTGCCCGCATGAATGCGGATTGAGACGCGTATCAACACATTCAATGATAACGAAATGAGTCCGGATAGCCTGCCCGCATGAATGCGGATTGAGACCTAAAGCATTCATACCTGCTTTATAAAAATCATCAGTCCGGATAGCCTGCCCGCATGAATGCGGATTGAGACTAAGTGTTTGGTGCGAAAATCACGGCTGTTTGTCCGGATAGCCTGCCCGCATGAATGCGGATTGAGACACAATGTTATACACCACAATGCCGTGTCCGGTTGGGTCCGGATAGCCTGCCCGCATGAATGCGGATTGAGACTTTAACAAACCTGTTTCGACGGGATTTGCCATATGCGCGTCCGGATAGCCTGCCCGCATGAATGCGGATTGAGACGCGGTGAAGGTCGCACCCGGCTCGACATAGAGTCCGGATAGCCTGCCCGCATGAATGCGGATTGAGACCAGGTGGGCACGGCGCAGGTTGGCACCGCGCAGGGTCCGGGCGCCCTGCCCGCATCAATGCAGATTGAGACGTTCCCCTATCGCCCTGATAGCAAACGGAAATAGATCTGGACGCCTTGAGTGCATGAATGAGGTTTAAAATTGACAGCAGCAGTTAAACTTGCATGACCAAAACCGGAAGAATTATCGGGATGTTAAAGGCAGTACCGGCTTTGATGCTCATAGGGTCCTTATCTGCTTGTGCAACCGCACCACAGCAAAATCTGGAAAATATTCGCGAGACACAGGCAAACCGCCAGACCGCCGCAACCCGGATCTACAGCCAGTCTCCCGATCAAATCTACAATGCCGCGCAAACTGTGTTTAACGCGATGGACGGAAGCGACTTCATCTATAATATGCAACAAGACAGATTGCTGGCGTCACGCATGTGGACATTTTTTGCCGTATTTTCTTCTGGCTGGGGACGGCAATATTTTGAAGTTCTCGCCCGACAGGAAGACGGCAAAACAGCTGTGACGCTTGGCGAAAGTGAAGAATCAAATGTCGGCATGTTTTCTTTACCGGTTTCAACCAGATTTAAAGATCATTTACCCATAGGCGGAAACACGACCGTTGGTGCAACCATTGGCGATTACAACCTGTTTTTTGATCGTCTCGACTATGCCCTGGGTCTGTCTGCCCACTGGCCGTCTTGTGATAACGCTAATTTCTATCGCAATATGGAATCAGGCAAGCGTCTGGTCTTTTGTGATCTGATCGGTATCGACGACAAAACCCCTTAAGTCCGGTTTGGTTGTTGCAACCAGCCTGCCGATCACACCAGCCAATAGCCCTCTTCGCTTTCAAAGGGGGCGACATCGCCATATACCCGCAAACTGTCGCCCTCCCCTGTGACTGCCAGACGTGACATTCCGCCTGCCAGCCGCCATAATGCCCCACACGGGTAGTCCCAAAACACCCAAAACAGCCCATTCGCCCGTGGAAAAATGATAACCCTCTGCCATGATTATGATTTTTGCCAAAATGACACGCAAAACCCGCGCAAAAACACGCCGACCAAAGGGAAATTCCCCATCACCGTTGGAAACCGGTTGCTTTTTGCCCAAAAAATCAGGATATTCCAGAAGGTCGGTCCGGACGCCCTGCCCGCATGAATGCGGATTGAGACCGCCTTCATCCATAGGGTTGGACACCCCATCCCGTCCGGACGCCCTGCCCGCATGAATGCGGATTGAGACTCATCCAGAATTCAGGATCGTAAAACCGCTTGTGTCCGGACGCCCTGCCCGCATGAATGCGGATTGAGACGCAAAGGCATCTTTCGACCAATCGATATCAAGGTCCGGACGCCCTGCCCGCATGAATGCGGATTGAGACTATGGCCGACACATATATCCGTTAAATTACCCCGTCCGGACGCCCTGCCCGCATGAATGCGGATTGAGACCCTTTGTTGTTGTCCCCTTCCATTGCCTTCTTTGTCCGGACGCCCTGCCCGCATGAATGCGGATTGAGACTTTATCACAGCAGGGGCAGGTAAAGCTGGACTGTCCGGACGCCCTGCCCGCATGAATGCGGATTGAGACTAGCGTGCGTTTGCGACATTCCGCCATCCACTGAGTCCGGACGCCCTGCCCGCATGAATGCGGATTGAGACTTGCATATCATCGCGTGAACCGCACAGGATCGAGTCCGGACGCCCTGCCCGCATGAATGCGGATTGAGACGCGTACGCAAGCAGAAGGAGAGACCAGTTTGAGTCCGGACGCCCTGCCCGCATGAATGCGGATTGAGACCGAAGGGCCTTGCGAAGGGCGACCGCGCCATTGGCCCGGACGCCCTGCCCGCATGAATGCGGATTGAGACTCTTCCGCCGGGGCCGAACCCGAACCGCCGACAATCGTCCGGACACACTGCCCGCATGAATGCGAATTGAGACCAAACTTGCCTCGGCTATGTCTTTGTCCTATAAGTGTAAGCGTCATAGGGTCGGCAGTTCCTGACCGGACCTCAACTCCCAGATCCTGGCAAACCGCAACGGGTCAGCGTTGCGGTTTTTATTGTGCACGCCGATACAGCCCGATACCCATTCGAATCTCTCGCAGATAATCTTCTGCCGTTTGAAATGTCATCCCCCCTTGTCCAGCCATCACGTCCCCATTCAAACACAGAAATGCCCGGCTGCTTTTCCCCTTCGACCAGAAACTGCGCGATATAACGACACTGCAAAACCGGTTTATAGGTTGCGCCGTGAAACTCGCCTGCAAGCCATATCTCATCGGGCGCTTTGATTGCATCCATACACCCTGCCCGCATCAATGCAGATCGAGACTTAAGGAGATCGAATTCATCCCCGCGCCTTGCGCGTTTGATCCGAATCCGATATCTGCAATCTTGCTCCAGCCACCTCTTTCTCCTATAATTTTTAACAGGGTTATTGCACGAGAAGACTGTTTCGCCGAGCTCCCTCATGTGCAAACCGGCTCGGTCGCGGCGACGACCGGGCCTTAAAGCACGTTTCCTTTAATATGACCCATTTTGTTTGTTTTTGGCGTGTCGTTTGGCAAGGCACAGCGCGCTGCGCGATGCGGCGCATCGGGCGAGCGGTGTAACGCCGCCAAACACCGCCAAAATCAAACCCTGTGGGCCAGCGCAGTCTGCCGCCTGGCCGCGTCGAAATCCTTGTCCGTAAACCCATTACGCCCTACGGACTTCTCCTTGTCAGGCGGCAGACTGAGCTGGCAAAATGGGTCATATTAAAGGAAAAGTGCTTTAATCCCTCCGATACGGCAAGATGCCGTTGCGAAAATCCCTGATATAATCTTCGCTTGAATCGAATGTCGTCACACCGACCCAGCCATCGCGCCCCATTCAAACGCCGCTATGCCCGGCTGCTTTTTCCCCTTCGATAAGAAACTGCGCGATATAACGGCACCGCAAGACCGGCTTGTGTCCGGACACATTGCCCGCATCAATGCAGATTGAAACGGTCAACCAGCGGCACAGCAACTGCCTCTGGATTTTTGAAATTCCAAATATAATTCTTGCGCGGTTGCCGGAAATTCAGGTGAAACTCGCCAGCCCTGAATGCTGGCCATCAGGCCAGTAGCAGCAATATCCATGTGGCGTATGGTCGGCAATCGCACGTGTCCGGACACCCACACACGCAATTTCCGGCTTCCTGGCATTGTTCCCCGACAACAGCCGGGCAAAATCTGCGATTTTCAAAAAGGCGAAAGCGCCAGCCGGTAATGGCCCATGCCAAGAGCAGCGCGAGACCCGACATGCGCATAAGCCCCCAAGGACAGCAGGGTTGCCATAAAGGGCGACAGCGGCGGCAGGGCCAGCGTGCCCAGCACACCTGCCATATCCATGCGGCGTTGTTGGGCAAGGGATCCCCTGCGCCAGACCGGCTGATCGTCGATGTGCCAAACGGCATGGTGGCCCAATAATTCGGCTTCCTGCGAAAAACGGGCGGGGTCGAGATCAATCGACATGCCATGCCAGCGGGCCAGCCCCTCCAGACGATTACCCAGACTTTTAATCAGGCTGGCCGGACGCACATGCAACTGTTCGCCGCTGCGCACCACCACCGGGCTTGTGAACACCAGGCTTGCCCCATTGGCCATATCCGCCACCGGCAGGCCACTGGACACCCCGATATTTCGGTCGATAACATCAAGCGGGCGGCGGTTGTTCCCGGCCTCGTCCAGACCATGGCGCAACCCGCGCACCAGGGCATCGGCGGCCTCGCCTGCCCAATCGCTGGCAATGCCAAACAGGGTCAGGTTCACCACAAGGTTCCCTCCAGCCGCCTCAGCCGACAGCACAAAGGGCTTGGGAAGTTCAATCCGCCCGTCAACACGCCCGAAACTGTTAAAAAACAGGTCATAGGCACAGGGGGCTGGCCACGGGCAGGGCTGTTTGGCAACCGCTTCAACCGATGCGCCTTCGGCAAGTTTGCGCCCCCATGCCCCGCGTATCCGGGCGATGGTGTTGGGGACGCGGGCCAGATCGGCGGCACGGGTGCAGACCACACCAATCCGGGCCATCTGCCATGTGCTTGCCAGATGCGCCAGTGTGACGCGGTTGTCGGCTGCGTCATTCACATAGGCCCTCAGGCCAAATGTCTCTTCTGGCGATTTTCGGGGTTCAACATACTGACCGGCCAACGACTTACTCCAGAAACGGGTTGCCGCCAGACAATCAGGCAGACATCGAAAGTTGTCAATCTATCGCCGGGCACCCCCATATCTGCTGACCCGGTTTTGGGCTCGCCGAAATTTTCTGATCGAATGATAACACCATTTCGTTGAGCATGGCTTGCCATGCGAATAAGCAGGACGCCCGTCTGGGCGGCTTGGTGGTCCCACCAAGCATGTCCTGCCAGACCCACGACAGGGTAAAGTTGTGCAATCTCGTGCAAAGTCCTGCAATCTTATGCAATCTCCTGCAAACTCCCGCAATCTCATGCAAACCATTGATTTAAAATGAGTATCCCATTTATTTCTCTATGAGGAAAAACCATTTTCCAACTTGCTCTTTGGCTTCCAATGTGGATGATGAAAAAGGTCTGCTGCTAATAATTTTCTACTTTTAATTGATTTTCAGAGAGGCTATCTACATGACAGAAATCTTCACTTTCAGGTTCGATAACCTTGATTTCCGGGCAGTTGAAATTGATGGACAGATTTGGGCTTTGGGTTCCGATGTGTGCAATGCTTTAGGTTTATCCAATTCACGAAAAGCAATTTCGCGATTGAAAGATGATGAAAAAAATACCGTAACCATCAGTGACGGTATTCCGGGCAACCCAAATCGGACGATCATTAACGAGACCGGCATCTATCGACTGATTTTTACCAGTCGGATCGAAGCTGCGGAAAAGTTCAGGCACTGGCTGGCGCACGAAGTTCTTCCCAGCATCCGAAAAACCGGCGCTTATCGAACGAGTGAAAATTCTCCGCAATCGGGCACCGATGACACCATCACCCAAAAAATGCTCGAGCTTCAAGAACGGGAAAACGACCTGAACCATCGCTGGAACCGCTACAATCTGGCGCAAAATGAAGACCTGGCAAAGCAGTTCACCGAAAAAAATATGGAAAACCAGGTCATTGTCGGTTCCGCCGATATTCTGGTGCGGCATTCCTCTCTTGGCGATGACGAAATTTCCGGTTTTATCACCCCTCTCGCCTCCAGCCACAAATACCCGCCTGAATGGGTTGCCTGGCGGCGGCGGCTCGCCAATGAAGCCCGCGGAGCCGAGGCAGCCCCATCACAGTCGATCCAGCACTAAAAACCCAAAACACAATCAGGCCAGAATACGTGAGAGTTGCCATTTATGCCCGTCATTCGACGGATCGTCAGGCCACCAGCAGCCATGACCAGATTTCAAGATGTGAAGCCTATTGCAAGGCCAAGAACTACCAGATCACCGATATTTATCACGATGAAGCCTTTTCGGGCGCGATGATGGAAAACCGGCCCGGGATTGCCAGCCTGCTGATGGCGGCTTTAGATAACCGCTTTGACCGCATCATTTGCGAAGACCTCTCGCGCATCAGCCGCGATCAGGCCGATACCGCCCATTTCTTCAAAAGAATGGTTTTTGTCGGCATTGAAGTCGAAACCATCAGCGAAGGTGTGATCAACGAGCTGCATATCGGCCTGAAAGGCACGATGAATGCGCTGTATCTGAAGGATCTGTCCGACAAGACCCATCGTGGCATGGTGGCTGCTGTGTTGCGTGGCAGTGTGCCGGGTGGCCGCACCTATGGTTACGACATCGTTCGCGGACTGGACGAGAATGGCGACCTTTTGCATGGCAAGCGCAAAATCGTTCCGAGCGAGGCCGAAACCATCCGCAAGATCTTTGCCCTGTATCACAGTGGCGAAAAACTGCGCCATATCTGCAATGCGCTGGACCGCATGGGCATTGCCGCCCCCTCTGGCGGCAAATGGGCACCGACCACGCTGGTGGGAACACGGGTGCGCAAAACCGGCCTTTTGCGCAACACCCTGTATCGCGGCCTTGTCACCTTTAACCGGATGCATTATCGCAAGAACCCGGAAACCGGCAAAAAGCTGTCGGTGATCCGCCCGCAAAGCGACTGGATTCATGTGCCGATCCCGGAATTGCAGATTATCGATGATGCAACCTTCGATGCGGTGCAGGCGATGCTGGATGAACGTTCCAGCAAGGCTGCCGAATATCGCGAAACCATCAAATTGCGCGATCCGGTCGAAAGCGACGCCATTGCCAAATCGCGCATTCGCGACTGGCGGGAACGACAGATTAAAACCAGCGGCAAAGTCGCGGCTGTTTTTGGCGGTCGCCTCAAATGCGCCCATCACGGCATCAGAATGGGCGCGCACTGGGGGGATCGTTATTCCTGCAAGCATCATCAATGCGCCAATCGCTCGGTCCGCTATAGCGATCTGATGGAAGCGGTGCTGGCAGCGGCCCTGCGGCTTAAACCCGGCGACATTGCGGATTATTATGAAAACGACAAGATGCAGCGCAAACGCCAGCGCCACATAAAACATCGCGAGAAGTCAAAACAGAAACTTGAAGAACTGCGCCATCGGGCCGAACATGCGCTCAGCACCTTTGGCCTGGGCAGCGACACCACCGAGCTTAAGGCCTGGTTCGAGGACAATACCGAACAAATGCGCCTGACCCGCCTTGATATCGACCGGGAAAAACGCGCCCTGGCCGACCTGTCACCCCCCGCCAATATTCGGGAAATCCATTCGCGTTTCGCCAAAAACATCGAAAAACTGCGGGTCTGGAGCCGCGATCCCAAGGCTGTTACCCAGTTGCGCAATACGATGAAAAGCTACACCATCACCGCGCACTGGGACCCGGACGGCAAACGCTGGTATCGAACCTGCGAGATTGAATATGACTTTCCAGCCATGGTACGTATTCTCGGCCAAAAGAAGTAAACCGGCAAAATTTTGCCGGTTACAAACAGACCTTCATGGCGATTGATCGCAAACCTGATTGCGTAATCGCAGGATTTCAAGTCCCATCTGCCAACATCCACACAAAAGAACATACGGATCAACTAAACCGGAGGTAAAATGAAATTTGCACTCCTAAAGCGACATTCAACGCTCTCTTAACGCCTCATCTCCATATTTGAGAATAGGAGATAATAAAAATTCGATGATCTTGCGTTTACCCGTTTTAACTTCAACAACCACCGTCATCCCGGGAGCCAACTTAACCCTTCTCCCGTCTGCATTGATTTCCATCTTTCGCATCACAACTCGTGCGTCATAAACAAGCCCCAGATCTTCATTCTGAATGGCATCCCGGGAAACACTTTTGACGTCACCATCAATTTTTCCATAACGTGTAAACGGAAAACTGTCGATTTTAATCACCGCTTCCTGGCCCGCAGCAACAAAACCCACATCTTTATTAAGCAATTGAGCCTGAACTTCCAGAGACACATCATCAGGCACAAGAACCATCAGGGTTTCAGCAGGTGAGACCACCCCGCGTACAGTATGGACAACAAGTTGCTGAATCGTGCCACTTGCAGGGGCTCGTAACTGATGCCGGTTTTCCCGGTTCTCGGCCTTACGGAGGGCAATAATTGCTTCTTCAAACCTGTTTTTTGCATCAAGAAGTTGCTCAAGCGCCTTTTGCCGGGTCTGTGCAACCAAATTCTCTCTTTCTTTGACCCCGCTGGTTATTGAGGCATCGGCTTCTTCCAGACGGTGCCGATATATTTCGAGATCGCTTTGCGTTTCAATGAGCTGTTGTTTGATCTCAAGCCATTTTGGTTTGGTGCTAATACCGTCGGCTACAAGCCTGGAAAGCGATCCTTCTCGCTCAACGAGCAGCGGAAGCAATTCCCGTTGTTTGGCAATTTCCGCCTGGATAGATGCACGCTCAGCCTTCCGCCTGGCCGCTTCCGCTGTCATCGATGCCATCTGGGCAGAAAAGGCCGAAAGATCACTTTGTAATTTTTGCTCGGCCATTTGCAAAATATCCCTATTTAACAAAGTCGTAAGCGGCAATGTCTCTACGACATCAACATCAAGCTGCCCCAGAAAGGCCCGTAACCGCGCAATCTCAAGAGCGGATGAATCCCGCTCGTATAAAAGCTGTCCCTTATCCACTTCGCTATCTGTTGGATCAAGTTCCAGCAACAGGTCTCCTGCATCAACATGTTGGCCTTCTCGCACATGAATAGCGCGCACGATCCCGATCTCGAGCGGTTGAATCTGCTTCACCCCACCAGCCGGAACAATGCGTCCCTGCGCAACCGCAACCACATCAATCTCACCAATCACCGCCCACGCAATGGCGATTGTAAAAAAACCTGCCAGTGAAAGTGCAATTGTACGCCCAAGAGGATTGGCTGGTGTTTCCATTATTTCCAGCGCAGCCGGAAGAAACTCCCTCTCATGACGCCCTCCAGCGCCAAATGACGAACCGGTTCGTCGAGAAAACAGTGTCGTTATTCTTGCCTTAAACACGTCACAACCGATAACAAATCTGTCGCATACAAGCGTAACATACCGCATCACTTTATTCTGCTGCGACATCAGACAGTGCCCCGGATTGCAATTTATAAAGCTTGGAGTAACGCCCTCCCTTAATGATCAATTCTTCATGGGTACCATCTTCAATGACCTGACCTTCTTCTACCGTGATAATCCGATCTGCACGTCTTACAGCTGCCAGCCGGTGAGCAATGATCAGGACCGTACGGCCTTCACAAATCCGGCGCATATTGTCCTGGATAACTTTTTCAGACTCATAATCAAGCGCGCTGGTGGCTTCATCAAAAATCAGAATACGGGGATTGGAAACCAGCGCCCGTGCTATCGCCACACGCTGGCGTTGCCCGCCAGACAGGTTCGAGCCCCGCTCGCCAATTTTCGTGTCATATCCATCCGGAAGAGATAAAATAAACTCATGAGCACCCGCAAGGTCCGCAGCCTCGATAACCCGATCCATCGGCATCCCGGGATCCGCAAGAGCAATGTTTTCACGCAGGGAACGGTTAAACAGGATGTTTTCTTGCAAAACCACCCCAACCTGACGCCGCAACCAAGCGGTATCGACCATCGACAGATCAATCCCATCAATAAGCACCCGACCACTTTCCGGAACATACATACGCTGAGCCAGTTTGGTCAGTGTACTTTTGCCAGACCCGCTCGGGCCGACAATCCCGACAACTTGCCCCGCCCTGATGTCAAGATTAACCCGGCGTAAAATTTCCGGCCCGTCAATCCGATAGCGAAAAGTTACCTGATCAAAGCGAATATGCCCCTTAATCTGGTTTAAGGTGGACCGGTTAGGATTGTACGTTGGTTCCGTCGGGCTATTGAGAATATCCCCAAGGCGATCAATCGAGATCCGCGCTTGCTGGAAGTCATTCCACAATTGTGCAAGCCGCAAAATAGGACCGGTAACGCGACCGGCGAGCATATTAAACGCTACAAGCTGGCCAACCGACAAGTCACCTTGCACAACTGCCATCGCCCCAAAATAAAGCGTGAGAGCCGTCGTAATTTTCGAAATTAACTGTGTCAGTTGTCCCGCGACATTACCAAGGTTGGCAGTCCTGAAACTGGACCCAACATACCCCGCCAGTTGCTCTTCCCAACGACGTTGCATTTGCGGTTCAACCGCAAGCGCCTTCAAGGTTTCAACGCCCGTAACACTCTCGACCAGAAATGCCTGATTCTCGGCCCCGCGCTGAAACTTCTCATCTAGCCGAGCACGTAATATCGGCGTCACAACAAACGCGAGGACAACGAAAAACGGAATAGATCCCAACACAATCATTGTGAGCAGGGGGCTGAAATGCCACATGACGATAAAGAAAACGACGGTAAAGAAGAGGTCAATCACCAGTGTCAGTGCGGACCCGGTAATGAAATTGCGTATGTTTTCGAGCTCACGAACCCTGGCAACACTTTGCCCAACAGGGCGTGCCTGAAAATAGCCTAATGGCAAGGCCATCAAATGATGAAATAATCTGGCACCAAGTTCGACATCAACCCGATTGGTGGTGTGAGAAAAGATATACGTGCGTAATGTGCCTAACAGAACTTCAAAGACGGAAACAACAATCAGCCCGAAGACCAGAACATCAAGCGTTGTTAGCCCCCGGTGTACCAACACCTTGTCAATGACAACCTGAAAAAACAGCGGGGAGATAAGGGCAAAGAGCTGCAAAAAAAATGATGCAACCAGCACCTCGACAAATATCTTCCGATATTTTGAAAGAGCACTGACAAACCAGGATATATCAAATTTTCCACCCCGACCGAGTACCGAAGACCGCCGGGTTGCCAGCAGCATTTGCCCGTTCCATTTTCGCTCAAACTCGTCCCGGGCAACCGCAATTGCTTTGCCCGAGGCCGGATCTTGCAGCAACAATACCGACTTTTCAGGGTTCAGTTTGGCAACAACAACAAAACCACCCCCTTGCAAAGAAGCAATCGCGGGTAATGTTGTTTTTTTCAGGCGTTCCCAGTTTGTGCTGACCACCCGTGCTTTTAACTGCAAACGCCGAGCGGCCAGCAAAAGATCATCAGTTGTAAATAGCTTCCCGGGATTGCCAAACTGATGGCGGATTTGTTCAATATCCGCTGGCAAGTTATGGAACCTCAGGATTGTAACAAGGGCTCGCAAGCCGGTATCAACCGAGCTTGATTCAGCCGGTTTTTCGGTCGCCCCGTTTTCCACGAATATCTCCAAATCTTCATCAGGCACAAAATAGCCCCTGGTCCCCAAGATCGATTAGATACTCTGCCAGTTTGCCGCAATAACGGCCTGAACATTGCTAAACTCGGTACTGTTATGATCAAGGGTGTCCGCACTGACATCGCCAACGCCAAAGACAGACATAGCATCGACAAGAGCCTGAACATTCCCGGCAACCAACTGTTCCCCATCCGAAAGCCCGATATGATCAAGCTGATGATTTCCCGTACCATCAAACCAGCCCGCAACCGTTAATTTGTCCTCTGTACCCAGCAATTGAACGACAAGATCGTTATCATCCCTGAACAGCCAGACATCATCCCGGTCCAGTCCCGATTCCAGCGAGAGGGTATCATTGGCTTCGGCGTCAGTTATAACGTCCTGATCATATCCTTCGCCGAAGACAAATCTGTCAGAACCCTGCCCGCCCGTCAGGGTGTCATTTCCTTCCCTCCCGGCAAGGACATCATCACCTGCTTGCCCATTCAGATTATTGTCGTAGGCGTCTCCTTCCAGCCAGTCATTCCCGCCGTTACCATCGAACACTTTGGCTTCCCCGGAAATTACAAGACTGTCATCACGCACAACGTCGGTAGAAGCAAAATCATTTCCGTTTCCGCTTGTGTCATTACCAAGATTATTACTGTCGGAGAAATCAAGTTGAAAACCGTTAACACCAAAATCGATGTTACCCATTTCGCTTGGAACCCATTCACCGTCACTGGTTTGATGACCGAAAAGTGACGGATCGTTTACGGCGGTTCCATCAAGCAATGTTGTCAGCGCCATGCCACCATAAAACGTTTGGATCCCATAGGCCGAACCAATACCTAAGGAATACCCGTCGGCATTTACGTGGCTCATCGTGTCACCACGCTTATAATAATACCCAGCCACCTGACTCGACGAACCTAACTGAATGCCATCAGCCCAGACTTTGACTTCATAACCTTCAGCTAAATAATCTGAGAAAGACACCACAATATTAGATTTACGATCAAACACATCACTGGGTAAATCAAAAGAATAAGACATACCGAATGCTGGCTGAGAGAAATCTGCTTTTGTTACATTTACAGTATAATCATCATTAACAGAAATGACGGTCAGCCCTGAAGAACCTGAATCACCATAGGACGACATTAATATCTGACTTTCGTAGCCTAAACTCAAATCCACCCACGAAGAAAAGGTCCATTTTGTTAAGTCGCCGTCAGCCTCCTGCAATCTGCTTAAAGATGAAGTTGTATCAGGAAAGCTCACAAAGGGATTCTGTACGATCTGGTTAATATGAGTGATCGCCTCAGCCGACAGTCCATCCTCATCTGTAACGCGGTAAACGAAGCTGTCATCCGCCGTATCACCGGGTAAAGCATTGTAGCTATAGGAACCATCAGAATTTAACGTTAGTGCGCCATGTGTCGGACCTTCAACCAGTTCAAAGGTCAGGGCGTCCCCGTCAAGGTCAGTACCATGCAAATAGTGTTCGATTGTGCTGCCTGCCTCGATCTGGACGGTGCCTCCAAAGGCAACAGGCCGGTTATTTACCGTGCCATCAAGGTAAACAACTTCATTGTCAAACATGATCTGTTCAATATTAACAAGTTCACTATACCCGGACTGTCCACTTTCTGCATCAAGCAGGCCTACATTCCAGGCACCAACTCCTGTCTGAACAAGCTGATAGTCATTCAGGCTACCCGTAAAGACAGCAATATCAAACCCGGTGCCACCATCCAGATAATCGACCCCACCATTCCCTGAAAGGATATCATCACCTGCCCCGCCATAAAGGGCATTGGAAAACGCATCGCCGATAAGTGTATCACCCTGGTCTGTACCAATAATTGTTTCGATACTGACAAGCTGATCGCCCTCGGCATCGCCTCCCGATCCCCTTCCCTCGGTCAGATTGATGTTAATCGCTTCCAGAGACGAAGAGTAATCGGCTGTATCTCTGCCCTCTCCACCAATTAAAACGTCCGCGCCAACATCTCCCAAAAGCGTGTCGTCTCCAGCTCCACCATCCAGGGTGTCATTGCCGGTCGCGCCGTAAAGGGTATCATCCCCCCGACCACCCGAAAGCAGGTTGTCCAGCTCGTTGCCATGGAGTTCGTCGAAACCGTCCCCGGCATAAACATTCTCGATCTCGGCTGTTTCGCTCAGGGTAAGGGTGTTTTCCGCGATCCATGATGTCGCACCGGCATTCAGGTCGACAAAAATATCAGACCGGACCATGGCAGCGTTAATGGCATCAATGCCGCCATCATGATCATCAAGCATCCGTCGGTCGGCGTCATCCCGCTCTGAGAAATTCTTGTATTCATCACTAAAGAAATAGGTGTCGTTGATGTCGGCGGCAGCACCATACAGCGACAACGTCCATGAATTCAGCGTGCCAGACAAATCATTGCCATTGGCATCTTCCACTTTTAACCGCCAGGCACCATCGGCTGCTTCTCCCCGGTGCCGGACAGAATTGAGGGTATAATGCAAATTGGCCGTATCAAGACCTGTATCATTCGGATCATCCGGGTTCTTACCCGCACGATTCATAAGAATGCTTTCGGTACCATCCGGAGAAATCAGCGTGATGACAAGATCACCAATATGCGGATGTGTGATATCAACAACGACTTCGACCTGCTCGACGGTGATATCGGATGCGATATTCAGCGTCTGTTCTACGCTGCCGCCATCCCCGATGGTTGCCGTGGCAGAGCTGGTTGCCACAATACTTTGCTCATTTGCCGATGTACTTTGCCTGGTCCAGGTTTCTGCCAGGCGAACAGCGGCACGCGCATCAATCAAACCATAACCATAATTATGATTGACATGCATTCCCCCGCCGTTCCAGTTGGTGGCCCCATTCCAGACCCAGTCCGCCTGGCCGGGATCGGTCTGAACAGCAGAGAGAGCAAAAATTTCCTGAACATCGCGCCAGCCAAGGGCACTGTTGGCTTCAAGGATCAACGCGGCAACACCAGAGACAACCGGCGCAGAAGCCGATGTCCCCCCCAGCCACGCATATGCATACTCGTCATCAAAGAAGCCATATGGCTCCGTTGCGTTGGTTGTGTCAATGTTCTCACCTGGCGCTGTCAAAAGCATTGCCGCACTTGGAGCACTATAAGACGCATATGCCAGATCCATCGCCACAGAGCCAACCGCTACTGTATATCGGGAGCCAGACCGATTATCATAATTGGCATCGTATCCATCGGCGCGATCATTGCCTGCTGAAAAAACCATAATTGTTCCAAGGCCGCCCCGACCCTGTTCGGCACCAAGCTTCAAGCCGTTTGCAATTTGTTGATGATTGCTATCGGCTAGAAAGTTCATCTTTAAATAGATCTTTGAGCTGTAACTATTGTTGGTTACGTCAAAATCTTTATGTGATGAATTCCAGGCAATCGACTTTGACCATGTCCAGGCCCCCGTAGGACCAACGGCTCCGCGTGCTCCGGCCACGGTCGCACCATAGGCTACACCAACAATACCCTGCCCGTTACGCTCGCCCGCAACGATACCGGCAAGTGCTGTCCCATGCCCCTCATTATTGTATGTTGGATAAGGATCTGCATCTCCGTCCAGATAATCCCAATCCTTGGACGTATCGTAATTATCGTCTATATCCGGATGCGTGTAATCAACACCGTTATCGACAATCCCAACCAGAACACCTGCGCCGGTATAATCCTCCCAAACTTCATCGGCATTAATGGCACCATGATGCCACTGATTGCCAAAAAGGTCGTCCGTGGGTTTATCGGACAACACATTGACATAAGCCGTCGCCACAGTTTCGGCGCCGTCAGCATCTGTCAGCACATAATCAAACATCGCCCGCCCGACATACCCTTCGTCCGGCGTAAATTCGACATTGCCATTGGCATCGGAAACCAGCGTGCCATGCCGGGCATTTCCAGCCAGTTTAACGCTGACTCCGTCGCCATCAAAATCACCGGCAGATGAGAGTAAATCCTGTGCGGTGACAACAATTGCTGTGTCTTTATATGTCCGCGACCAGTTCCAGCGTTCTGCAATCGGTGCGTTGTTCTCTCCATCCAGGGATACCGTGCGGTCCAGGAACTGAAGCTTTTCGGTATCAATGATAGTATTGATACCTTCATCGCCCCAGGCTTCCGGGCGCTTGTCGCTAACTGTTACCGATCCATCCTGATTACGGGTAATCTGATAATCACTAAAGACTCCCATAAACACGGCAGTGTCTTCACCTGCCCCACCATTGATCAGGTCATGTCCCAATCCGCCCTGTAAAATATCATTGCCAGCACCGCCGATCAGCGTGTCGTTCCCGCGCCCACCATCAAGGGCAATACCTTCCACCCCGTCATAGCGCAGCGTATCATTGCCATTATTGCCATAGACATGCTCAACAGACAGTCCCGTCGCATCAAGCTCGATACCGGTATCATCGGTAACATACAGACGGTCATTGCCCGATCCGCCATTGATCTCGCCGCTCGCCACGTCTTGGGCATCGACAAAAAGCTGATCATCGCCAGCTCCGCCAAATAAGGTATCCGCACCTGCCCCACCGGAAAGCAGGTCATCTCCGCCGCCCCCGACAAGCGTATCGGCACCCTCACCGCCCTCCATCACCAGGTCGGCGGTAAAGCTGTCCGTTGCATGGAAATAATCATTGCCCGTATCGCCACGCACCATTTCAATGCTGCTGGCACCCAGATCAAGTTCGACGTCATCGGCTGTGTGATATAAGGCAATATCATTACCACTACCGCCATTGAGCACATCATTGGCACTGTCAGCAAACAACACGTCATGGCCTGCCCCGCCATAAATCGTGTCCGCCCCACTGCCACCACTCAGCCAGTCATCGCCCTGGCCACCAATAATAATGTCGTTTCCGGCCCCACCATCTATCAGGATGTCACGAGACACACCGGACGCCGAAATACGATCATTCCCCGATGCCCCGAAAATGCCTTTGCTGTCGGTTGAAGTAATCGTCACGTCATGGTCAATGCCATCAACAAGATAACGATAATCGCCACTATCCGCCTGAAGCTCGAGGATATTGCTGTTTCGAATACGATAACCAAATTCGCTATAGACAAAGGTAGCATCCCCGACAAAACCGCTGCCTGCTTCATCCAGATAGGTTGCAATCGCACCAATCCTTGTGCTGTCCGGTCCCGCTTCCGGGTCTTGCACCGGCGTTCCCGCCAGGTTAATCTCGGTAATGCCCAGCTCATCGAGCGTATATATTTCACCCGCATCGCTAACACCATCCTGATCCAGATCCCGCCAGACACGAAACTCCGACCACCTGGCATCCTCGGATGTCAGCTTGCCATCCTGGTTACTGTCAAACGCAACAGCAAGAGCTTCGAGATCACTGGTTGTCCCATCGGCATGAAAGGTAAAAACAATCTCGTCGGCACGAGAAATCACCCCATCCGGCCCCGCGGTTCCATCTGCAGCAAGATCCAGCGCCAGAATACCGTCAGAGGCCCCGGCCCAACCGGTATTTTCCAGATACCCGTCATTATCCAGATCATAAAAAACCGCCGAATTCTCAAGCTGGACAAGATCAAACCCGTCCCCGTCCAGATCAAGCACAACGGGCGGTGCACCAACACTGCTTTTATTATGAACACGCAAACCGGCGGCAATATAGGTGTGAAACTGGTCAACCGTAAAATTGTAAACGGTTTCCTTGCGCCCCGTTTCTTCCAGCGAAACTATCTCGGCGAAATTACCTTCATGATCATAAATCAGGTCATCAACAGCCAGCGTCTCCAATTCCCTGAAAACACCGCCTTCGGCAAAAAATGGGTGCTCCCCCGTCGCCTCAAGTGTCGTAACGGCACCCGAGGCAAGGCGAACGGTCAGGCTGAGAATGGGCCTGTTTTGATGCACGAATACTTCGCTGACAGTTGAGGCCGTAACCGCACCGGCCCCCTCAAACGCCAAAACCCGGTCGCCGACAACGATTTGTTCAATGGGTTTTTCGGTATGATCCGCAAGCAGAATGGCCGTACCCGCAACAAAACAGCTCGCCGTTTCGCTGTAATGAACTTCAAAATTCTTCGATTTCTCACTAAGGTCTTCTGCCGTAATGGTAATCGGATCCAGGTTAACTGACGTTTCGCCAAAATCGGTCCCGAACACGCTTGTGAAGAAGTCGGAAATAGCCGTTCCCAAAGACAAAATTGCATCTACAATCGGATCAAACACGGCAACAATGACGTCAACGAACGAACTAAGGCCGGAACCAATTAATTCAACCAAATCCGTGAGATGCTCGGCAACCGCACCAACAAACGCCGTTGTTCCCAATCCGGCGATAAGAAGAGCTTCTGGAGCCGAATCAAGACCATCATTATAACCGACTTTCGCTTCAAATCCGGTAATGGCCAATTGCCGATAGCGTAAACCTTCAAAATCAAGCTGCGACAATTGTTCCGGCGTCATGTCCCACATTGCATTTAAAAGGATAATGTCTGCTTCGAGCTGCAAATCTGAATCACCAGCAGCGTCGCGATATGCCTTATCGTGAGCCTGAAACAATCGATCCAGATCATCGATTGGCTCGACCAAATAATCTTCTTTCGTGAGGTCTTTGTCGCGAGTACCGCCAGTCCAGCCTGGACCACCATACATTCCGTAGGTGGGTACAATAATATCGGTCATCCCCATGACAGTTCCCCTAAACTATTGTTAATTCAGTCGCCCTGAGAGCCCAAGACTGCGTAAACCCGTTCCGTCCGAATTCATGATAAACATTTCATAATTCCCTCGACGTTTCGGGTGATCGTTCGCCAGCAGGACAATTTTTCTCCCATCAGGCGAAATGGAATAAGTCAATATTGAAGATTTCAAATTAGTTAATCTTATTTCCTGCCCGCCAGATAAGGAAAACAAATCATAATTCCAGGAGCCTCGAGCATTATCAATGCGGTTAGTCACCGCCATAAAAATGATATCCCCGCGCCTGCTTATCGATGGTTTGGTTGAATAAGGGTACCCTTGCACTACAGGCACCAATTCTTGGTGATCCAGTGACATTATAAAAATAAAATTTGCTCCAAATTTTCTCTCATATTCACGATAACCAATAGGTTTTCGTGGCCCATCACCCGAAAAAATAAACCTCTCTCCATCGGGAAAATATTGAGGATACAACAATTGGTAAAACTGAAAATCAGTTAACTGCCTGATATCCCCTGAAACCAAGTCAATTTCGAAAATATCCTGGTCCACACATTTTTTTGTCGATCCCGTTTCGGGTAATGGAGAAAAAACAAATAGAATTTTATTACCATTTGGAGAGAAACTGGGAGTAGTACGACAGCCTTTTCCTTCAGTAAGCTCTACCTCTTCCCTACCATTGGCATCAAGAACAACAATCTGTGACTGATTGGGACCGTAAGATTTTGACGCTACAATGTGCTTCCCATCAGGCGAAAATGATGGATAGGAAAGTCTGGAGTTTTCAGGGGTTTCCATAAAGGTATGAACATTGGTCTCAATATCCAGAAAACCAAGGCCGTTCTTCCCCCTCACATTTCGCTCCCGGAATACCAGTGTTTTCCCGTCAGGCGAAAACGAAGGGTCGCCATAAACCGGGTCATTATCAAAAAACATCGCATACGATTTGGACAACCCACCCCCCATAACAGCAATCGCAACGACTGCTATTATAAATGAAAAAATCATTTTTTTAAAAAAAACAAAACAAAACATTTAAATCTTACCAATGCTATTTTTACCAATCGAGATATTTCCATTCGAGACATCTCGACTAATAACAGCGTAAGCCTTGTAGTAGTCGGCAGTACCACCGGCGGTAACCAGAGACAATTCCTCGATTATCGGCTGGCTTAAAAGAAACTGATTATCATTGGAATTGCTCATTACCCGCTTCCTCAATATTAATGCCGTTTTCAAAGCTTCCAGCTATGATAAACATCCAGAATTGCCTCGGAAATTTCTTTCCATTCACTCAATTGATAGGAAGGAAAAAAAACAAAAAAATGAAGTCCGTCATTCAAGTTAAACAAGTGGCCATGACAGCTAGGGTTTGCCACAGACCTGTCCTCGTCTGTACGCCAACACATCAATTGAATTTGGATATTTCCGCTTATTTTAAAAAATTGATCAAAATTTCTATTTTTTGTTAATTTATAAGACAAGAGGCCATAATGACTTTCAAAATATTTTTCTCTCTCAGAATCTATTTGCCAATCCGTAAGTCGATAAAGGTTTTTCATCATTTGACGCGGGTATGTAATCCCCCAATTAGGATGAACTGGAGGGGATTGAAGATTTGCATGCACAACAAATTCATTTTTAGCTGGGCGTGGCCGACCATTTTCACAAGGCCGAAACGAAGGACTGACCCGTTCGACATAACGTCTGGATGGCATCCAGAAGGCGATTTTTATTTGTGAACTCCGCCACGGCTTGTCAAAATCATGCCCCTCATGACCATATTCGGACTTGAAAAAAATTGATGGCCAGGGATCCAGATATCCTACCGGCAGGCGATAATTCTGCCCCTAATATTGAATCGTGATCAACTGGTCCAGCGGGATGCCCCCGGTCCCGTAATATCCGTGAAAAGTCTTTTCCCGACGCGGATTATCCGGCGAAATCCGGGCCGGACAATCGAACACGTCATCCGGAATCTCCTGGCTGAGAGCTTTTTCCGCAAAGAAACAGCAAAACAGCCATACAGAGAGCACGACAGACTTTACATTCATCAAGCTTTCGACCTTTCCATACGGACAAAGAACGGCTGCATTTCTGGTTCGGAAAATCAGATTTTCGCCGCGCAGATGATAGTAAGAATCAAAATCATTATTAAAAACCAGCTTAATTCTAAATTTGAAATTATCAACTGCTCAAATGGGTAGTATCCTACATTTTAAGTCAAAAACGGTCACAGCCACGACACCTTCCCTATGGACCACCATGACCACTTGATTGATATCCTTATGGCTCGAAACAATTCATCACGAATTGCAGAAACCCTCGGCAAACGTCTGATTTTTAACATTTTTCCTTGAACTTTTTAATTACTTCATCTGTAATCAAATACAGTTCGGAGTTTTGCATCCTGAGACTATGACGAACACAACAACCAGATTTCTGACAATCATGGAAATAATTTCATTCACTGCTGACAAACCGCTCGGACGAAAAATAGCCATAGGTATTCTTCTCACGCTGCAAGGTGATCAGACAGGCTGGCAGTTTGTTCTCAAACAGACCTTCATTGAAATGACTGAAAGCTTTTTGTAATTCGCCATAAAATTCAACACTTGGCAGGGCTTCGGCCAGTTTGTGGATTGCACAATCCATTGTTCAGCCCTCCCACGCCGGAAACAGTCGCCCGGCGCGATCCAGAAACTGCACCTCGGCCTTTTGCGGGCTCCAGGGCAGCAAATATTCCAGCAAAGGTGCGACCGAACGCGGCACAAAGCCGCGCACCAGGCCCAGGTCAACCGCATCGCGATATTCCGTTACCTGCAAACGCTGATCAATGCTGGCAACTTCCGCCACCACATCGGCAGGCCACGGCCAATTCAACCCGGCAAGTTCCGTGTAAGACTTGCGGATCGGCAGCACGATCTCCGCTTCAAAACGGTGCCATATCCCAAGCTCCCGCATCTTCTGCTTAACCGGTGTGAGCAAGTCCCCGGTTTCATCTTCCTCGATGTCGTGGATCAGGGCATAGGGCGCGGCCCGCTGAGAAACGTTGTCGCACGCCATCACACAATGCTGGGCGACAGAGACATCACAAGCCCCGTTCCAGCGCCTCAAATGCGCCAGTCCCCGGGCCTTGCGGGCGAATAAAAGCTGGCAGTCAGAAGGATGTTTTACGGCAGGAAGAAGATCATGCACGACCACTCTCCTGCTGCTCAATGGCGCGTAAATTATGGCGCACGGTATCGCGCAAACGGGCCGATTTAAGCATGGCATAGAGATAGCCCGCCGGATCGCGCACACCCTGCCGGTCAACCGCCACCATCACAGCGGCCAGCGCCGCCCAGCCATGTTTGGCCAAAGCCACCTGCCAGACAGCGGGCCGCAATTTGATCTGGCGGGAAAGAGTCGATTTGACTGCCGTGGCAACCGCCTGAATGGAGGCACGAGACGGTTCCGGTCCCATCAGGTCGCACAGCTCCGCTGCCGTAAGCTGTTTTTGCAAGGTCGGCGAAGCCTGAACCATCAAAAACAGGATCTCCCGATCCACATCAAGACTGGAAATTGTCGGGCACGATCTCTGTCCGGGCGTTGCCTGCGCAGCCCCGCTTTGTACAAGGTTCGTAGAACCGGGATTTAACTTGTAGGATTTAAGGGGGACAGAATTGTCCACCACCCCGGACTCTTTTGTCACCTCTTCTGACACATTCATCGTCGCCAGATCATCTCGTTCGGCCTTCGCCTGTTCACGGGCGGACTCTATCTTCCGTTCAAGAAATTCCGCCGCCTGGCGCAACTCATGCA
>NZ_CAXBJJ010000001.1:0-440614 GCF_963976115.1 uncultured Thalassospira sp. | reverse complement strand
GACACTGCCCTTTCACGGCGGCAACAGGGGTTCGAATCCCCTAGGGGACGCCACCGAAACACAGTCCACATAAAATCGCTTTGCGATCTGCGTCCCCTTCGTCTAGAGGCCTAGGACACTGCCCTTTCACGGCGGCAACAGGGGTTCGAATCCCCTAGGGGACGCCATTTCCTTTTTGGAAATGCCCACAATCACCTTTCCCTGACGGGTTGGGTGATTTTTTGCTTTAAAGCACGAATTTTTTCGGTGTTATGTATCCTCTGATATGGCCGTTGGGCGCGGGATGGCGAAAACATGCTGTCTTCTTAAAAAACAAACTTGTGCTGCCGGGGTTGTTTAACCTGCTTGCGATAGGGCCGTGTCAGGCTTTCGCGCAGTTGCTCTGTTGTTGGCCGGGGCAGCAGGTCGTTTTTGATCGTAATGAGCGGGCGGTTGGCCGCAGGTGCAGGTGTTTCACTTGTCACCGGGGGCGTAGCCCGCATGACGGCATGGTTTGGTGTTGTTTCGCCGGTTCCGTTCTGTAACGGTTTTTGCTGTGCTGAAACAGCGGGGAGGGGGCCGGGTGTCGGAATGTTGCCTGCGACCCCTGACGTGATCTCGTCGGTTGCGGTGGCTTTTGTCGCAAACAGGTCGTCCGGGTCGGCGGCGGCGGCACTAAACAAATCGGTTACACCAACACCTAGCAGCCGAAATTTGGTGCCATCGATTTCGCGGTGCAAAAGGGTCATGGCACTTTGCAAAATAACGTCTTCGCGCAAGGTGGGATAGGCCAGGCGCATGTTGCGGGTTCGCGATTTGAAATCGGCTGTTTTCAGTTTTAGAACCACCGTGTGCCCGGCAATGCGTTTGCGCTCCAGGTCATGCGCAACCCGCCCGGTCAACCGGGTTAAAATGTCGCCCAATGCGGTGCTGTCGGAAATGTCGTCGCTAAAGGTTGTTTCCGATGAAAGACTTTTGCGTTCCGACGTGGTTTCAACCTGTCGGTTATCTTCCCCGCGGGAGAAATGGTAAAACCGCTTGCCGATACTGCCATATCGGCCTTGCAGGTGGTGGATATCAATTTCGTGTAGTTGCCCGATCGTTTTAATGCCGTCCTGATGCAGTTTGCGTTCCATGGCCGGGCCAACACCCCACATCATGCGAACCGGCTTGTCAGACAGAAATTCGACGGCTTCCGCCCGGCCAATCAGCGAAAAGCCAAACGGTTTGTTCAGGTCAGATGCGATCTTTGCCAAAAATTTGTTATAGGACAGGCCGATCGATACCGTGATGCCAACTTCCTGCAAAATCAACCGTTGCAGCGCGACCAGATTTTCAGCCGGGCTTTTGCCGGTTCGTTCATAGGAATCGGTCAAATCCATAAAGGCTTCGTCGATTGACAGGGGTTCGATGACCGGCGTCACGGCCCGCATCATGTCGCGGACCCGCATGCCTTCGCGCTGGTATTTGGCCATGTCAGGCGGCAAAAAAATACCGTCGGGGCAAAGTTCGCGGGCCTTGAAGGCCGGCATGGCCGACCGGACGCCAAATTTACGCGCCATATAACAGCAGGTCGACACAACGCCGCGTTTGCCGCCGCCAATAATAACCGGCTGATGGGCCAGTTCCGGGCGGTCGCGCTTCTCGATCGACGCATAAAACGCATCGCAGTCCAGATGTCCGATTTGAAGTTCGGGTAATTCAGCATGGGCGATGCTGCGTTTGTCACCACAGTGCGGGCACAAAATGGCGGGCGCGGCCAAAACCGGTGGCCGCCATTTATGCAGGCAGGAAGGGCAAATCGCGTATGTCATGCCTTTTTTGTACTTCTTTTGTTCGCTTTTCGCAAAGAAGAATTAGCAGCGAACAAAACGTGACTGACAGTTTCTGTCAGGAAAGAACGCCAGGTGCCCGGGGATCAGGGTGTTTTTGGTGCGGCGGCGGCTTTGGCCGTTTTTGCCACCTTGCTGGCTTTCTTGGCCCGGCGGGTTCGGGCAACCATATTGTCAACATAGCGGCCCTGAAACAGGGTAATGCCCAGCGATTGACCAAACCGGATCGCGGTTGGGCTGTCGCAGCGGCATAGAATAACGCGCTCTCGGCCAGACTGTTGAACAAGGGTATCCATTTCGCTGTATTTTTTGCGAATGACGTTATCTGTCATTTCTTCACGCCAGGCGATCTTGATAAAATCAGCCTTCAGGCTGGTACGATCCACAAACGATAAAGATTCAACCGTTAAATTGTCGATCAGGATACGGTAACCCCGTTCATGGAACTCGTCGCGCAAATGCAAATAGGTTTCCAGGTTTGAAAACAGGTCAACCTGATTGAATTCCAAAATCACATTACCCGGCCAGCCGCGGCGCACAATTTCGTCAAACCGCTCAAATTCGCGCGATGTTAACGTGGCCAGGTTCAGATTGATCGAAAAGGATGATGCATGGGTTTTAAACGTTCGCTTGCACAGATAATTGAGCATGCGTTTATCGAGCACTTCGGTCATGTGCTGAAACAGCCACTTGTTTGATGCCAGGTCAATATTGGGCATGACCGCATCACGCAGTTCTGAAATCGAGACAAAAAATTCGTCAAATACCGGATGAAGTTCGCCGCCATTGTTTTTTGACAGCACGCAGACCGGTTGCTGGCGGATATGGGCGGACAGATCGGCGGTATGGATGGTTTCTTCAAGTTGCGCCAGATTGTCGGCATTGATCGGCTGCAACTGAAGTTTCTTTTCTGTCGACAGGTTGCGGCGTTGCAGTTTTTGCGCGCTTTCGCTCATATAGCGGCACAGGAGCAAAAATTCCTGAAATTCAGTATTCAGATTGTACCAGGTGCAAAAACCGGTTTCTTCGCTTTCGTCCTGGGCCACGGGGTCATCGCGGAACAGATAACGCAGGGTTTCCACCCCCGGCTCTACATCTGCAATTGTTCTGTCTTTCCAGATGAACAAAAGATCATCGTTACTGAGAACAAAAATGCGGCCAACAAAAAGTTTGACGTAACTTTCGAACGTATTGGTCGCAACGCGAATGTGATAATCCCGGCGATGAAACGGCTTTAGGCGCGACAAATGGATATGCACCGCCCGATGCCCGAATTTACGGGTTTCCAGACGTTGCACGTAATCAAGCAGCAGGTGTTCCTGCAATGCCTGTTGTCCATATTGTTGCGGCTCAATCAAGCCCATTCCCCTGAGTAAACGGTAAGCACCTTATACCTTTGCCGTAAATTTAACCATATCTCTCTGAAGGCGAGGTTAATATATGTCTTTCCGCATATGTTTTCATTCGTCCTTCAAATGCAAGCCATAGCGCATAGTCCGCAGGTAAACCAAGCGATTTTAACGAATTATTGCAAGGCCATCGATCAAACTGTTTGAAAGGTGACATCAATGTTCGCGGTTTCACAAACTTGACAGGGCAACAGGGAAGTGGTCCCTTGTTTTGCATCTGGGTATATGGGGTTGGCGTAATGAACGCGGTAAAAGATAAAACCATGACTTTTGGTGGTCGTGGGCTGCGTATCCTGATTTTGGCGGGCATTGTTTCCGTCAGTGCGGCATGTGCACCGATCGGGGATCAGGAATTCTGGAACCAGGCGACATCGTTTGCGGGCAAGGATGATACCGCACTGGGCCTTTCCGAATTGGTATCAGGCAATTATCCTGCGGCAGAAAAGTTTCTTGATGCCGCGATTGAGCGTAATCCCCTGAATGGTTATGCTTTGTTGTGGCGTGGTCTTGTTTATCAAAATACCGGGCGCCCCGAGAAGGCCCGCCAGGATTATAGCGCCGTTATCGCCGCCAATCCGCCTGGTACCATTGTGATGGCAGGTCCCAATACAACCCAGTTGCACCCGCTACGCGATGCCGCCCAATATAATCTTGGCCGGTTGGAGCAGGGCCAGCCCGGCGTGGTCGGTGTCAGCCCGGATGCCATGAAGATGGCGGCGGCATCGACGAATGGTGCGGCCATGATGGCAGGCCCGTTTGATAATGCCACGGCCCAGCCGCAACCGGCAAATGCGACAAGGGCCGATGCCAATATTGCCAGGCGGTTTGCAATTTTGCGGAATCTGCAAACCGCAGGCTTGATCACGCCCGAGGAATATTCGGCACGCCGGGCTGCCAATCTGGGTGCCTTGCTGCCGATGACGGCACCGGCACCGGCCGCCTATCTTGATCGGGAACCCCCTGACGGGCGCGAAATTCAAAGTCGGCTGGAACAGTTAAACAAATCATTGCAGATGGGGGCTGTGACAGTGCAGGACCATGTCAATGAGCGCACAGCGATTTTGGATGGTCTGTTGCCTGCAGACCCGCGTGAACGGGCGACACCCGCCCCGGCTCCTCAAGGGTTGATGGATGCCGCCCGCAAAATTTCGCGGATCGAAGATCTGCAAAAGGAAAAACTGATTACGTCGACCGAGTTCACCAAAGAACGCAATGCGATTGAAGCATCAATCATTGAACCGGCCAATGCCAGCATGGTGGCGCAGGAAGGTCAACCTGTTCGCCGCGTTGCAACAGGGGCAGACGCGCCCAGCCGCCCGGTCAACAAGGTTGCCAGTGCCCCTGCCAAATCGTCCGCCGGGGCGGAAATCCATCTGGCATCCTATCGCAATCAGACCCAGGCTGAACGGGGCTGGCTGATTCTGGGAAGCCGGTTCGCGAACGAGCTTGGTGGGCTGGATCATGAAATACGCAAGGTAACGGTGCCGGGCAAAGGCACCTTTTACCGGTTGCTGGCCGATGGGATGGACCCGCGCAAGGCCGCGCAGGTTTGTGCAGATTTGAAAAAGCGTGGCCAGTTTTGTGATGTTAAATAAAGGTCACACCGGGCTGGGGCCGTTTTGCAGGCCAAGGTAGGTCATTGTATTTTTTACGGATGTGGCCTGCCCGGTATCTGCGGTGTTTGTATTGTGATGTTTATCATATGCCATTGCCGCAATCAGGATCAGACTGGGCCGCCAACAAGGTGATGTCATGATTTTGGTGTTTAGCGACTTTCAGGCCACAGGCCCTTATCGTGGGGCAATGCAGGCGGCCATTTTGCGCCATGCCGGGCCGGAGGCCGTGGTGGTTGATCTGATGGTCGATGCCCCGGATCGCGACCCGATGAAGGCCGCCTATTTGCTGGCATCGTGCCGGGGCGAATTTACTCACGGGGATGTCGGACTGTGCGTTGTGGACCCCGGCGTTGGCAGTGACCGGCGCGGCCTGATGGCACATTGCGATGGCGTCTGGCTTGTCGGGCCGGATAACGGCTTGTTTGAACTGTGGTTGCGCCGGGCCAAAGACGTGCGTTTATGGCAAATTGACTGGGAACCGGAGGACGTGTCCGCCAGTTTTCATGGCCGGGATATTTTTGGCCCGGTTGCGGGCATGATCGCGGCGGGCAAGGATGTTGCCTGCCGTGAAATTGATGTATCAGCCCGGTTTGCCGACGCCATAAACTGGCCCGATGATCTGGCGCAAGTTATTTATATTGATGGATATGGAAACGTAATGACCGGGCTTCGTGCTGCCGTGGTCGTTCCGGGCCAGACCTTGTTAAAAGCAGGGGATATGCCGATTTCGCGGGCACGCACATTTTCCGATGTGCGACCGGGAGAGGCTTTCTGGTACGAAAATGCTTTTGGTTTGGTTGAAATTGCGGTTAATGGCGGGCGCGCCGATGCGTTGCCACATATTGAAACAGGCGCAGTCATTGAATGGGCCGGTTCAGTTTAGGGGCAGGACCTGCTGATATGCCGCTGATGCGTGTGATGTTAGCCAGAGCAGGCCCCCATGCCGGGCCAATGTTTGAAAAATGCAGTCCAGTCATGGTCTGACTGCCAAAAAGAACGGGAAACGCACAATATGACCATCGCGGTCAAATTTTGGGGCGTGCGTGGCAGCATCGCCTGCCCATCGCCAGACCATGTGGTTTATGGTGGCAATACCAGTTGTGTTGAAATGCGGGTTGGGGACCGGGTTCTGATTTTTGATGCTGGCACCGGCATTCGCAATCTGGGGCGTGATCTGGTTCGGCGGGGTGTTTCCCATGCGTCTATTTTTCTAACCCATACCCATTGGGACCACATCAACGGGTTTCCGTTTTTTGTCCCGGCCTATGATCCTGGCAATAACTTCGACATTTTCGCAGGCCATTTGACCGGGCAGGGCGGGGTCGAAAAGGTTTTTTCATCCCAGATGGCTAATCCGACCTTTCCTGTGCCCTTGTCGGCAATGCGTTCCAAATTAACCTTTTACGATTTTGATACCGGCATAACGTTGCATCCTGCCCCCGAAATTGCCGTGCGAACGGCCCCCTTGCGTCACCCCAACGGCGCAACGGCTTATCGGGTTGAGTATGGCGGGGCGTCGGTTTGCTATGTTACTGATACCGAACATCGACCGGGGCAGATCGACCAGACAGTGCTGGGTTTTATCGCCGGGGCCGATCTGGTGATTTATGATGCCTCCTATACCGATGACGAATTTGAAAAGCGGGTCGGGTGGGGGCATTCCACCTGGCGCGAGGGGATCAGGCTGTGCCGGGCAAATGGTGTCGGGCGATTGGCCCTGTTTCATCATGACCCGGACCACGATGATGCAATAATGGCTGCGATCGAAAAACAGGCCCAGGCAGAATGGCCGCCAGTATTTGCCGCACGCGATGAAATGGTTGTCGAGGTTACGGGCAAATCATCCTGATGGGGGCTCGCTTGGGCTACATTCCGGGCCAAGGTCAGCATTTATTGGCCGGTTTTATCGCAAAAGGTGCTGCTTGATACCGCAATTGAATTCTGGCAGGGGTCTTTGGCGTTGGCAAGCGTGCTTTAAAGCCCGCGCGCATATTTAGGGAAGACCCGCACTTCGATCCGGCGGTTGACTTCGCGGTTTTCCGGTATCGGGTTGCCCTGGTCATCTTCGTTGGGTAATTTGGGCATGGTATCGCCATAGGAAATGGCGCGCATTCGGTCTGATTGCGGATCAACACCAACCGCGCCAAAAAAGCGCACAACGGCAATTGCCCGGCCTGCTGCCAGTTCCCAGTTGGACGGAAAACGTGGCGTGTTGATCGGGGAATCATCGGTGTGCCCCTTAACTTCAATTTGAAAGCCCATATAGCGCGGCTGTTTTAACAGATCGCCCACGTCTTTCAAAAACAGAACCGCGTCACGCGTCAGATCTGCCGATCCGGGTTGAAAAAACGATCCGCTGGCAAGCTCCATCAGAATGCCTTCGTCATCGGTTTTAACACTGACGGATTTATCCAGTTGCAGGTTGAAAACAACGTCTTTCAGGTCGGTTTCCAGAATTTCGGTGGGGCGCACCACACTGCGCTTGCCGATATTTTCAGCGATACCCGCCTGAATCTTTTCAAATATCGGCAACTCGATTTTGGAAAAGCTGACAAGCATGACAAAAAACGCCATTAGCAAGGTAATGGCATCGGCATAGGTTGCCAGCCAATCCTCGTTGATTTCTGCGGGGCGTTTCGTGTCTAACGGTGATCTGCGACGCCGGGCCATAAGCATGTCCTGTATTCAGAGAAGAACCAAACCGGTTTATTGCGGGGTCTTGTCCATATTGAAATGGATGGCCGGGTCCAGAAACGAATTCATCCGGTCCTGAATGGCGCGCGGGCCTTTGCGGTCTGCCAGCATGATCAGGCCTTCGGCAATCAGCGAATTGCGAAATTTCATAATGTCTTCGCGCTGCTGGATTTTGCTGGCGGCAGGAATGAAAAAGAACCGCGCCGCGACAATGCCATAAAGGGTTGTGATCAGTGCAATCGCCAGACCGGCACCCAGCGATGTCGGATCGTCACCCATTTTATCAAGCATGATGACAAGGCCCACCAGCGTTCCGATCATGCCAAAGGCAGGTGCGGCACCCGCCATGCTGCGCAAGATATCAACCGGCACCAGATTGCGGTTATAGGAACTGTCGATTGCATTATAGAGCATGTCGGAAACATCATCGCCGTTATAGCCGGTAATGACGATTTCCATCGCCCAGCCCAGAAACGGTTCTTCCTTGCCCAGCCGGGTAACTTCCTGTTCAAGGGCGTTGATGCCTTTTTTCTGCATCAGATACCCCCATTTGACCACCCGGCCGACTTCGCCGGTCAATTGTCCGCGGCCCATGCGCGGGGCCCGGAAAATTTTAAAAATCAATTTGATTGCGAGCCATACATACCGTGTTTCATAGGCGATGAATGTTGCTGCAAACGTCCCGCCGAGCACCATCAACACACTGGACAGGCTAAGAAAGACGACATAATTGTCAGTCGAGATATAGATCGACGCAACAAACAGGCCGATACCGGCCATAATCCCGAAAATTGTTGTCAGCGACATTGCTTTTTAAGTTCCCCCGTACAGAAGTCTTCCTGACTTCTGTCTCCCACTTCGCAGACCTGCCAAAGGCAGCGCACTTCTGGAAGCATCATAGACTGCGTTTGCGTTCCTGTTAAGCAAAGAGCCTTCCAAAGCGCAAATCGGCCCTGTTTTTCGACTTGAACGTTTTTAGGGGACGTCGAAATTTACAAAAGTTGAAAAAAAGACGCTATGTATTACGTGTCGGGACATGATGACCTATTTGGCGCATGACAAAAAAACACCCTGCACCGACCCCGACAGGGTATCTGCACAGGGTGCCACGATTTTTCAATAACCGAAAATGCCGGGGCAGGGCCGAACATCAACGCCTCTGCGCGGCCCAGGGCAACCGGGAAATGGCGTTATGCGCCGCGAATGCCATCGAGGAAGCGGTCAACTTCGGCACGCAGGTTTTGCGAAAGCGCGCCAAGTTCTTCGGCAACGTGGAGTACCGAATGGGCCGATTTGTCGGTTTCACCAACGGTTTGGCTGACCCGTTCAATATTACGGGTTACTTCCTGGGTGCCAAGTGCGGCCTGTTCAACATTGCGGGCAATTTCGTTGGTGGCATCGGCCTGTTCGCGCACGGCTTCGGAAATGGTGCCGGTGATGTCGGTAATGCGCATGATGACATCCGAAATGTCCTGAATGGATTTTACCGTTTTACCGGTTTCATTCTGGATGGCGTTAATCTGGTCAGAGATTTCGTCGGTTGCGCGTGCGGTCTGGTTGGCAAGGTTTTTGACCTCGGCGGCAACAACGGCAAAACCCTTGCCTGCTTCCCCGGCACGGGCAGCCTCGATGGTGGCGTTCAGGGCCAGAAGGTTGGTTTGACCTGCAATATCGCTGATCAGATTAACGATTTCGCCAATTTTACCAGCCGCCTCGGAAAGGCCAGCGACAGTGCGGCTTGAAATATCGGCTTCGCGTGATGCCTCGGCGGTAATTTCGGTCGATTGATGGGCCTTGTCGCCAATCTGCGTGATGGATGCGGACAAATGATCGGCGGCTTCGGAAACCGTGCGTACATTGGTGGTTGCTTCTTCCGAAGCAGCGGCCACGGTGGTCGCGTTCTTGCTGGCCTGATCGGCTTCGCCAACCAGTTCACGCGCGGTGTTTTGCATTTTTGTGGCAGACGTTGACACCGACGATACGATGGCGGCGATAATTTTTTCGAAATCGCCAATCATTGTTTCAAGCCGAACCATGCGTTGTTCACGCTGCTGTTGTGCGGCTTTTTGTTCTTTTTCCATCCGTTCTTTGGCAAGGGCATTGGTTTTAAAAACCTCTACCGATCGTGCCATTGCGCCAATTTCGTCATGACGCTGCGTGTTTTCAATTTCCAGATCGGTGCGACCTTCGGCCAGTTTGTGCATCACTTGATTAAGTTGCGACAGCGGGTTGGTAACAATGTTGGAAAGCAATGCCCGAATACCGAACACGGTCAAAATGGCAACAATAATGCCGCCAATGGCAATCCCAAACAGGATGGTGTTGGTCTTTGCCTGTTCTGGCGCGACCGACAGGCTGGAGGACAAAACGGCAATCACGTCGCCTTTTTCTTCGTCCATTAACCCGGCATGGCAGGTAAAGCAAACTTCCTTGTCGGCACCCTTGGTCACACCCAGAACAATCGGCATCGACATGCGATAGGTGCCTTCATCGGTATAGCGACCAACCAGTTTGCCGGTCTGAATGGCTTCTTCATCGATGGCATCGCGTGGAAGTTTAAGGGGCTTTTCTTCGTTTTCCTTCATGTAGGCCAGGGTTTTGGGTGCCCAGACCGACCATAATTCGCCAGGGTAATCCTGGTTGCGGCTATCAAACCAGTTGTTGAACACGCGAATGCCGATATCATCTGAATCATCAACTCGGGCGGCCATCACGTTCACAATCAGGGCGTGCAGGGATGTCAGTTCATTGTCACTAAGTTGTTTGAGCTTGGCATCCATCGCATGGCGTTCTGTCATGGCGATCATGACCAAACCAATTACCATGACTGCCGTCACACCAAAGGCCGATGCAACCATAAACCGTTTACGAATTCCCATCCGTTTCCAACTGGATAAAAGCGCCATCAAATTCCCTCAAGCCCGTCAAAACCGGCAATAAACATATACGCACAAGATCCCGAAACATGCTTGTGCAACGAATGACTTAGTGTACTTAAACGTCGCCCTTCCGGCTTTTGGAAGCATTGATTTGCCTCAACTCCAAGGGCTTATTCAGAAATATTCCAATTTTCTATTCGTTGTTATTGCAATTATCGTTCTATTTTTTAAACGTGTGGTTTCAATTGTCGCGGTCTCTCCAAAGAAAGGTCGCAACCCTGTTGCGCGTCAGATCCAGTCAGCGGTGGTTGTTGGCCTGCATCGGGAACAATTTCGTGTGCGATGCCTTAATCTCATTGGGTCACGGTTGAATTTATATCGATAGGCAGGCATACAGCTTGTAACGGGATAAGTCGCTGGCAAACAGCGGCGTAACGGGCATATCACAAGTTGGGGTTGATCATGAATATTACCTTTGTCGAAGCACAAAAAAAGCTGGAAGACATTACTGCCGAAATGCTGGTGCTGATCCGGCAATATGGGCTGGATGCGCAGTCCCCCTTTGATGTGATTACGGTGGCACGTCATAAAATTGGAAATGAGCAGGATTATATCCGGTTTCTTGAACTGTCCCTTGAAGGCCGCATTTACGGTGAATATGCCGAAGCCCTGCAAAAGCAGATGGATCAGCAAAGCGGGGATATCGACGCCGCGACGAACAACATTCACTGATCAGTTTGATCATTGTCAGTCGGGCGGGGCCATAAGGGCGCAGCTAACGCCGCGCTTGCGCGCCCGGTTTAACGTCTTCCGATCACGGGGCGGCAACGTTTTGTCTTTTTCGTTGTGACGGGTCGGTTAACGCCAGGCTGGGTGAATATGGCTGTTTTCCGGAGTAAACCGGATATATTCCGGCCCGACGTCACAAAATGTTCGCCAACATGTCACCGTCCTGCAGTTGAGAAACCATATTTCCCGAATTATATCGCGGGGGTCGATGCGCTGTACCCTGAAGTACATAAAAGGCGCGCGGCCATGCCATGCCGGGCTTTGTGCCGGGCATATCCGGGAAAACGAGCAACAGGATGGCTGACATGAATAAAAGTTATGTTCAGACCTTGATGGAAGTTGAAAAGGTATTTGGTCAGATCAATGACCATGATTATCGTTTATATCGGGCGGTATGGGGTAATCGACGCGCTGCCGATAGTGGCATGCCACGCGGCACCCGTGCCGAAATCAGCCGTAAACTGGCCGATGATTTTACCCCGGCGGTATATGTCGCTGGCGCAGGTGGTGTGACCGGGCACGCCATTGTCGGCGGGCGCAAAATGGAATTTCACCACGCCGCCTGAGATGTTTTGATACAGAACCACATATTGCGGCATTGCATTTTTCGCCAAGCTGCCCGATTTTAAGCCGCCATTCGATACATTGATGGCGGCTTTGTTTTACCCGGGTCGGAGGTCTCACCTGCTATGTCGATTAAGTCCCTTATTCGTACTATTCCCGACTATCCGAGAAAAGGGATCATGTTTCGCGATATTACAACCTTGTTTGGCGATGCCGAAGGTTTGCGTGACGTGATCGACACACTGGCTGGCGCGTTTCAGGACCAGAAAATTGACGTGATCGCCGGTATCGAAGCCCGTGGTTTCATCATCGGCCCGGCAGTCGCCCTGGCATTGGGGGTGGGTTTTGTGTCCATCCGTAAAAAGGGAAAATTACCCGCCAAAACCGTCTCGATTGAATATGATCTGGAATATGGCTCGGACATTATCGAAATGCATGTCGATGCAGTAAAGCCCGGACAACGGGTTTTGATTATGGATGATCTGATTGCAACGGGTGGCACGGCCCTTGCGGCCATTGATTTGATTGAAAAGGCCGGGGCGATAGCTGTTTCCTGCGCCTTTATCATCGATTTGCCAGACCTTGGCGGTGCTGCGCGCATTCGTCAACGTGGCGTTCCCGTGTTTAACATTGTTGAATTTGACGGGGACTGACAATTGCCGGGTCGCGGCAACCTCAGGTTTCATATTGGTCGATTTTTATGATTTTTTTGCGCTGTTGGTGTATGATCATAAGGGTTGATCAAATGAACGCCCATCTTGTTAACGATGGTGAAGGTGATGATACCGCAACTGCCCCCCGCCCAGATTACCAATACGGCCATGCATATGACGCGGTTGGCCCCGGCAGGTGCGCGCGGTATTGCATCGGTGGGGCGCGATGTTGGTGTTGAACAAATCAACGAAAAGTTCGGGTATCAGCCCGGCACCGACGGCACTTTGTTCAATGCCTTTATTGATCAGAAAAATGGCCATGGCGCCCCGCAGGGTGGCGGCCAGCGTGACCAAAACCCCCATGAAAACAGTCAGCAGGCCCGAGCCCGCAATGCGGGCAATGGTGCTGCGCGCGATGCCAGCGATGCCATAGACCTCGAAAATGCCCGCTTTGCCGATTTTCTTGATTTTGACGGGCCGCTGGACCTGGGCGCACGTCGTTCCCCGCAATCCATATATGCCATGGTCAATGCGGTGACGCATGGTGCTGTACCCCCGCGTGGTCAGCGGCTTGATTTCCATATCTGATCGCGGCTTGTTTCTGTCTTGGTCCTTCCGGGTAACAGATCCCTTGTTGTCACATTGCGGGCTGGCTATCATGTGCCACAGGGGCATTTATAATGTCGCTGTCATTTGCAGTGTTTTTTGTCGTGATCAGGGCAGGTATGAAACAAAAACCGGTTCTTTATTCGGTATTCGATGTTGCGTTCCGCCTGATTGATCATGCGTTGAACGATAACGAATATTTGCAGCCACAAAAACTGCATCGGTTGTTGTATCTGGCCCAGGGATATTTCGGCGCGTCCTATCATGGGGCAATGCTGATGCCGGCTCTGTTCGTCGCCGAAGAAAGCGGGCCGATTGAACCCAACCTGTATGTGGTGATGGAAGAAACACGGCCCGATGTGCGGTTAAAAGCCATCAATGATAAAACCAAGCACTTTATCGAAAGCATCTGGCGGCAGTTCGGTCATCATTCGGTGGATCATTTAAATGCGTCCATTCGCAACCATGCGCCATATCAGGATGCCTGGCGTGCCGGGCCGGGCACGGTTATTTCATTTACCGAAATGGTGACATTTTATACCGCAGTTCGTAAATCTGCGACCACCCCCGAAGCAGACGATGTTGTGCGCCCGCGTGTCATGCGTTCGCACAAAGGCAAACCCGTTGCCACAACAGACTGGCGTCCGCGTCGCTTGAAATAACGGTTTGCAGGGGCTTATTCCCTGGGCTGGGCAGGCGGGATCGGCATGATCCGGCGCATCGGGTTGGTTGAAGGTTCCGGGTCTATAATCGGTGCGGGGCCTGTTTTGGGGGCTGTCTGCGTCGGGGCAGGTACAGCGCTGTCAAGTTCATTTGTTGATGGTGCTGTTAAATCATCGGCCTGATCATTCCCCTGATCGTCGCCCTGTGTGATGTCGTCATGTATCGCCGGGACGGCGATGGATGGATCATCGGCATCTTTTCCGTCAGATGCGTCGTCCTGGGTGTCATTTTGGGTGTCGGGCGTATTTTCTGCGCCGGTATCATCGGTGGGGCCATTTTTTGCATCAAGGGCCTTGATGTGCGGCATGACAATGCCCTCGCACGGGTCAGACTGGTCAAGGTCGGATGTAAACCAGACAAAATCAACACTGTGACCGGGGCCAAAAGCCTTAAGATAATCGGCCGGTGGCACGGCAGGATCACCGGGATTTGGGGCTTCAATCATGGTGATGACAATGCTTGTGCCTTTGGGATCGAACCGTTTTAAATGCCATGGAACAGCAACATTGGCCCGAACATGCATCGAACCTGCAATTAAAAATGCGCCATCGATGCCTTTTTGTTTGGAGGCGTCAAACATGGCACGCGCCAGGGATGCATCGCGGGTGAACTGGATAATACTGAAAGGCGGCGCCTGATCGGGGGACATTATGCCGCAATGGGCATCGACAATTTCCTGATCAAACAGTATTTTTGTATCGTCCGGCATGGGCGGCAGGGCCAGCTTTTTTGCCAGGCTTGCGGGCAGGGCGGCAACGCCCTTGTCCATCAGCGGGCCAGGCAGGTCGTCTGGCAGGTTCCCCGCAATCATGGGCAACTGGTGCTGGCGTGCGGCCTCGGCGATGGGGGAATAGTCCTGCCACGAGGGCCAGCCGCTATTGTCCCAGTCAAGCTGGCTGCCGATGTCATCAATGGTCTTTTTTTTGTCAGACCAGGCTGCGTTTAGCGCCGCTTGCTGGTCGCGATTGATCATTTCCCACACCACGGCGCGTTTTATGCCATCGCCCGATAACACATCGATCAATTCGGCCTGACGTTGATGGTGGATCAGGTTGTTGTGGGTTTCACCCAGCAAAATGTATTTTACCCCGGCGACCGCTGATTGCACGGTTTCAAGCCGCACATAGGCGTTTTTGGCAACGTCATAGATTAATCCCGGCGCAGGCGACATAGGGCTGATGGGCTTATTGGCCGCCTGCGCTGGAACAATGGTACCAACGCATAGAACAGTCAGCAGATAAACAATAAACGGGAAGCCGGTTTTCCCGGCCTGTGGTTTGTTGTGACTTGGTGTCATGTTCCGGTTCGGTGTTGTTGGCAAAAAAGATACCTGATCAGGGTTAGCTGGTCTGGTTCAGGGCCGTTTCAATATCGTCAATCAAATCGTCGATATGTTCGATCCCGACGGATATGCGCAAAAGATCGCCCGGGACCGGGCTGGTCGGGCCTTCAACAGATGCGCGATGTTCTATCAGGCTTTCAACCCCGCCCAGCGACGTTGCACGTTTAAACAGTTTACAGGCATTGTGAAAGGCAACGGCGCGTTCGGTGCCACCTTTAACCCGCAATGACAACATGCCACCAAATCCACCATGCATCTGCTTTTTGGCAATGTCATGGCCGATATGACTTTCAAGGCCGGGATATTGCACCTGTTCAATCTCGGCATGATGTTCAAAATGCCGGGCAATCGTCATCGCATTGCTGCTTGCCCGTTCAACCCGCACCGAAAGGGTGCGCATGCCGCGCAATAACAGCCATGTTTCAAACACACCCAGAACAGCACCGCCGCCCTTGTGCTGTTTGCAAACCTGCTCCCAAAAGGCATCTTTGTGCGCGCAGGTCAGTGTGCCTGCCAAAACATCGCTATGCCCGTTCAGGTATTTGGTGGCCGAATGCATCACAATGTCGGCGCCAAATTCAATCGGGCGGGTAATCAGCGGCGTTGCCACCGTGTTATCAACCGCAATAATGGCGCCAATGTCGTGGGCGGCTTTGGCAACGGCGGCAATATCGGTAATTTGCCAGTCGGGGTTGGCCGGAGTTTCCAGCCAGATCAGCTTTGTTTTGCCCGGCAGCATGTGTTTTGCCCATGCGTCCGCGTCGCCATTGTCAACGAAATCAAACGACAGGCCTGACCGAACACCGATATCTTGCATAAATGCGCGCAAGGCCCAGTACATTATTTTGGGTGCAACCACATGGTCGCCCGGTTGCAGGGCTTGCAGCACACAAACAGCCGCCGCCATGCCCGATGCAAACAACCGGCTGTCTGCGCCGCCTTCAAGTGCGTTTAAAACGGCACAGGCCTGATCATAGGTCGGGTTATCGGCGCGGGTATAACACCGCCCGTCGTGATAGCTAAGGTCGGTATTGCGTTCAAACGTGGTTGACGGATAAATCGGCGGGGTGACGGAACGTGTTGTTTCATCCACCCAGCCCAGAGCCTGTGCCGCAACAGTGGCGGCATGCCGGTTATTTGTTTTGTGGGGCATTTTAGGTTTCCCTGATGGTGGTGGCCATGCTTAATTGCTATACCCTAATGCGCCCTATCATTTTGGGGAACCACAAAAATACCCAGCAGACCAGCTATCAGGGATATGATGCACATGCCGACACAAACCGTTCCAGATCAGGCCGACATTGTCATTATTGGCGGTGGTATTCAAGGGGCCTCCAGCGCGTATTATTTGCAAAAGGCCGGAATGTCGGTTGTTTTGCTGGAAAAGGATACGGTTGCTTCGCACCAGTCTGGCCGGGCGTGGGGGTTTGTGCGCCAGCAGGGCCGCGACCCGGTTGAACTGCCCTTGATGAAAGCCTGTATTGATATCTGGGCTGATCTGGAGCGCGACCTTGGCGCGGATCTGGAATGGCGGCAGGGCGGTGTTTTGTATGTTGCCAAGGATGACGCCGAAATGGCCCGGTATGAAAAATGGCTGGCCGATTCCCAACCCTATGACATTGGCACCCGCAAATTGGGCCGCGCCGAGGTTGAAGGCTTGATGACAGGTCTTGCATCGCCCGGTGTCGGCGGTATTTTTACCCCCAATGACGGGCAGGCCGAACCGAAAAAAGCCGCCCCGGCCCTGGCAAAAAAGGCCCATGATTTGGGGGCCGTGATTGTGCAGGGATGCGGGGCACTGGGCATTGAAACCGAAGCCGGGCAGGTCAGCGGTGTGATCAGCGAACGGGGACTGATTAAAACCCGCATTGTTATTTGTGCTGCGGGGGCGATGACCCATAAATTTGTCGCCAGATTTGGCCGCCGTTTACCGCAGCAAACCACACGCGGCACGGTTATTCGCACCAAACCGGTTTCTCCCATTTCGGCGGCCAGTGCCGTGGTGGACGGCTTGGGGTTTCGTCAGCGCGCGGATGGTTCGTTAAATCTGTCAGATGATATTAATACCGATATCGACCTGACCCTGTCGCGTTTTCGCTATGCGGGCGATTTTTGGCCGGGTTACAAGGCCAACTGGCGTAGCTTTAATTTTCATCTTGATATGCGGTTTATCGATGATCTGGCCGATCATTTGCCGGGTAGCCCGGCGGCGGATAAACCGCTGATGGGGCGCAGGCAAACAACCGCCTTGCCCAACCCGAAACGTATTCGCAACTCTCTTGCGGCCTTTAAACGCCTTTTTCCTCATATCGAAACGCCACAAATTGTTGATCAGTGGGCCGGTGATATTGATGTAACGCCCGATGCCGTGCCGGTGATTGACCAGCTTGACACCCCCAAGGGTTTTTTCGTGGCCACCGGTTTTTCCGGGCATGGTTTTGCCATGGGGCCCATTGTTGGCAAGGTGCTGTCGGAATGGATAACCACCGGGCAATCCTCGATCAATCTGGATGCTTTCCGTTTGTCACGCTTTGAAACCGGCGAAAAGCGGCGTCCTTACGATATGCTGTAAGGGTGGCGGCGCGAGGGTGTTGTGTCGTGGTGTGGTGTTTCGCCTTTGCCATTATGCATTGTCAGTCGTTTGGCGAAGTTCAGTCCTGCGATGGCGTGGGCATGTGGTGATGCGTACCCCCAACGGGCAAGGCCAAAAAATGGTCCGGGTTCAAACCCGCCTGTTCCAGCGCGATCCGAAGCCGTTTTGGGGGCTCGTCAACCGGTTCGGCGGTTAACACAAAGGTCCCCCAATGAATGGCAATGGCCTGTTTGATCCCCATGGTCTGTTTGATCAGAACCGCTTCTTCGGGGTTTACATGGGCGGCTTTCATAAAATCGCGCGGGTCATAGGCACCAATCGGGATTAAGCCCAAATCAAACGGGCCATATTTTTCGCCCATTTCGGCAAATAACTGTTCATTCCAGCCGCTATCACCGACAAAGTAAAACTTGAACCCGTTGGGAAATGTCAGGGCATATCCGCCCCACAGCATTTCCTTGCGGTCGCTGATCTTGCGGCTGGACCAGTGATAGGACGGGGTATGAACAATTTTAACGCCGTTAACTTCGGCAAACTGGTCCCAGTCCATTTCAATGCAACTGTCAATTCCGGCTTCTTTTAGCAGGCTGGCATTTTTTAACGGCACAATATAGGTGGGTTCTTTGCCAATTTGGCGCAAAGATTCAATGTCACAATGGTCGTAATGATTGTGCGATAGCAGGATAATGTTGATCTTTGGCAACTGATCAATCGCAAGCCCCGGCGGGCTGTAGCGTTTGGGACCAATATGGGCAAAAGGCGATGCCCGGTCCGAAAAAACCGGATCGGTCAGAATGTTGATCCCCTGATATTGCAGCAATACCGTTGAATGGCCAATCCATGTGACCTGGGCGACATTTGGGTCTGGCGTGTGGATGGCGTCCAGATTGGGGGCAACGACCGGTGTTTTTCCAATCTGCTTTTTGGCCTTGGGCCAGCTTTCGCGTCCCAACAGGCGAAGACGCAAAAAGGTGAAAAACGATTTTTTGCTTTCGGGCAAGGGATACCGGTTTTCAAAGCCGTTTTCAGTGTGGTGGCTTGGGCGCGATGCAGAATTCACGGGCGTTCCCTTATCAATTTGTTCTTTTACTATGTGTTGCATTTGCGACATGGCGCAAGTGGCAACCATGCGTTGATCATGCCATGCTTCTGCGGCGCAGAAAAAACGGGCGGCACCATATTGGTACTGCCCGCTACATTTGCATTGCTTCCCCGGGTGTCAGCGCGGATTAGATAAAAGCCTTACTCGATGACATCGATATAACTGTCGAGATCCGGTGTGTGGTCGATAATGCCCTGATCAAGCAAATATTGGGCAAAACGGGCATAGCGGCCCCGGTCCACGGCGGCGGGGCGCAGGGCAAAACGGGTTAGCGTGTCGGCCCAGGCGCGTTTATTCAATTCATCGTCAAGGTTGGGATAAGCCGCGACAAAGGCTTTCCAGCTATCATCGGGGTGGTTGATCAGATATTGGGTGGCTTCTTCAATCGCATCGAGCATCTTTTTCATGCGCGGGTCATTCACATGGTCCTTGCGCACCGTCAGGATCAGTTCGTCATAAGTTGGAACGCCTTCTTCCTCGACATAAAATGCCTTGCCTGGTTTGCCTTCAATATCCATCTGGTTGAGTTCAAAGTTGCGATAGGCCCCAATCACGGCATCAACCTGGCCCGAATAAAGCGATGGCGACAGCGAGAAATTCACATTCACCAGTTCGACCGACTTTATATCAACGCCGTGTTTTTTCAGCATCGTGCCGACAATGGCATCTTCAAACCCGGCCAGTGAATAGCCGATCTTTTTGCCTTTCAGGTCGGAAATTTCCTTGATCGGACCGTCTTTTAACACCACCAGTGCATTTAACGGCGTTGCTACCAGAGTGCCAATGCGCGTGAGCGGTAAACCCTGGGCGACCTGAACATGTAATTGCGGCTGATAGTTCACGGCGACATCGCCTTGCCCGGCGGCCACCAGGCGCGGCGGGGCGGATGGGTCCGCCGGTTCGATCAATTCCACATCCAGCCCGTGTTTGGCGAAAAATCCCTTTTCCTTGGCCACAATCAGCTGCGCGTGGTCGGGGTTTACAAACCAGTCCAGCAGGATCGTCAGTTTTTCGTTGGCATGGGCTGGCAGGGTTGCCAGGGCCAGCGACACCCCAAGGGTCGCGACCGATAACATGGTTTTTAGGCGTGACATGGGCTTTTTCCTGTTTCAAACAAGCAAGGTAAAACGAATAAATGCAGTGGCAAAATTGCAGGCAGGCCGCGATTATTGGCGCATAAGCAGCAAGTTTAATCGTGGCGGGCAAGGCTGTCGGGTTGCCAGGGCAACAGCCTGCGCAACAGTTGGTCGACGATAAAATACTGGGTAATCGAAAAGGCACACAGGATCAGAAGGCAGGCAAAAACCATGTCGATCTGAACCCGGGCATTGGCTTGCAGCATTAAATATCCCAGTCCGTGACTGGAGCCGACCCATTCGCCAATGATCGCCCCGATCGGGGCAACCGCCGTTGCCACGCGAAAACCCGACGCAAAGGCGGGCAGGGCAGCGGGCAGCCGAATGTGGGTTAACAGCCGCCAGCGATGGGTGCCCATGGTGCGCGCCAGATCAAGCCAGCCCGGTTCTGTCCGCGATAATCCATCAAAAAACGCAACGGTGACGGGAAAGAAAATGATCAGGGCGGCCATGGCAATTTTTGACGCCATGCCAAATCCCAGCCACAGCACCAGCAACGGGGCAATGGCAAAAAACGGAATGGCTTGTGATACCAGCAATATCGGCATCAGCCAAAACCGTATCGGGCTGAACAATGCCATCGGCAGGGCGGCAAGCGCGCCCAAAAGTGCGCCAGCAAACAAGCCAATCACGGTTTCGGCAATTGTATAACCCGCATGATCCAACAGCACCGCATGGCGGTCGATCAGCGCAAGCCACACATCATAGGGGGCGGGCAGCATATATTTGGGCGCACCTGTAAGTGTAACAATGATCTGCCAGGTGGCGATTAAGGTCGCAATGATGATAACGGGCCGCGCCAGTTTAAGCAGTTTTCGCTCGGCCAACGGTTTTCGCGATATTTGACGGGGGGGCTGCGCCGGGGACGGGGTCATCGGGGGGCCTCCGTCATACTGCTTTGGGGCGATAACGCGCCCAACTGGTGCAAGAGGCGGGCCTGATGGCGCAATATGGCGGGGTCGGTTATGTCGCGCGGGATGGTGCCGTGGGGAATAACGGCATCGGACACTGTTGCCGGTGTACCCTGTAAAACCACCACCTTGTGGCCGACGCGAAGGGCTTCAAGCGGATCGTGGGTGACCAGCAAAACGGTTTTGCCCTGTAAAACCCGGGCGGCCAGATCCTGAATACGCATCCGGTTTAGCGGGTCCAGGGCAGAAAACGGCTCGTCCATCAGAACAACCGGGCGATCTTCCATCAAGGTGCGGGCCAGGGCGGCACGCTGTTTCATGCCGCCAGACAATTGGGCCGGGCGCATATGGGCGGCCTTGCCAAGCCCCACTTCGGCAATCAAATGATCGGCCCGGGAAAGATCGGGTTTTTCGCCGCGCAATACTGCACCGAGAACGACGTTTTCGCGCACTGAGCGCCACGGCAACAGCAAATCTTGCTGCGCCATATAGGCGACCCGCCTTGTCAAAGGCAATCCATCGCCGCAGGTAACGGTGCCGCTGGCGGCATCGCCGACAAGCCCGGCCAGAAACCGTAACAGCGTGCTTTTGCCCACACCCGATGGTCCCAGCAAACAGGTAAAACTGCTGGCACTCAGATCAAGGGCAAGGTCATGGAAAAGGCTGGTGCCGTTAAATTCAACACTGGCACCGCGCAAATGAACATCAAACGATGTTTGAGTTTTGTCAAAGGGTGCCGTTATGTGCCCTGTGGCGGGCGCTTTTGCGTCGGTATATGTCATACGATCCTTCCTACGCCGGTCTTAACCGGTTCAGGTTCAAAGGGTCGTTCGGCAACACCGAACCTCTCAGCCCATTTACGACAGGCCCCCCTGGAGATGACGCGACTATGCGCAGATGAAACGCTGACGTCAAGTTTCGTGATTAATGTTTTTCGTTTGGCCCTTGTCGGGCAGGGTGTCGACAAGGGCCTTTTTCGGGTTTATGGATCGACTCGCAGGTAAACCGCACCATTTGTTGCCCCGGCTTCAAGGTCGGCATGTGCCTGTGATGCGTTTGCAAAATCATATGCATGGGCAGCCGGAAAAGGCGACTGACGCAAAACATCAAACCACGCATGTGCTGCGCGGTGATACCCTTGCAGGTCATTGATAAAGGCCAAAACACTGGCACGAATTAAAAACCGGTTTGTTAACGCGCTGACATCAAGCAAAGGCACATTACCGCCGATCTGGCCAATATTGACCGTTGTGCCAAACGGTTTGGTCGTGCGGATGGTTTTATTCAGTGTTTCCCCGCCAATGCCGTCAATGGCATAATCAACGCCCTTGCCGTCTGTCAGGTCGGCGATGGCTGTTTCAAAATCCTGTTCTTTATAGAAAATGGCGTGGTCAAGCCCTTGCTGTTTGGCAAGCTCGGCTTTTTTAGCTGTGCTGACAGTGCCAATTGTGGTGGCCCCCAACAGTTTCGCCCAGCGCACCAGAATTTGCCCCAGGCCGCCCGCCGCTGCATGCACAAGGATGCTTTGCCCGGCTTGCACCTTGCACACATGAACCAGCAGAAAATAGGCGGTTAGTCCGCGTAACAAGGACCCTGCAATTTGGGCGTCGCTCAGGTCGTCGGGCAGTTTGATGACGCGGTTCGCGGCAACATTGCGTTGGGCGCAATAGCTTCCCACCGGGAACCCGGCATAGGCGACCCGCTCGCCAATGCTAAAATCGCGAACATCCTTGCCGAGGGCACAAACCGTTCCGACAGCCTCAACACCAATGCAGCCCGGCAGGGCGGGCATGGTATAAAGACCTTTGCGAAAATAAACATCAACGAAATTAACGCCAATCAGGCTTTGTTTGATTTGCACTTCGTTGGCCTGTGGGGCAGGCAAATCAATATCGGTGGCATATAATGCCGATGGCTCTCCGGCCTTGTCCATGTGAATGATGCGGGTCATGACTGTCTCCTGAATGTTGTGACATGTTCAGGATTAAGGCGTATTGATCATGGGGGAAATTGCATATATTTGCATAGTAAACGGGTGATAATGCGCAAATGAACTGGGAAGATTTTCGTTATTTTCTAACGCTTGCCGATGCGGGCAGTTTTTCCGGCGCGGCACGCACGCTTGGTGTGGATCACAGCACGGTTGCCCGGCGCGTGGCGGCGCTTGAAATGGCATTTGGTGTGCGCTTGATTGACCGTTTACCCAAGGCTGTGATGTTAACGCAGGAAGGCCATGTGCTTGCCAAACGCGGGCAGGGCGCACTTGATGCCATGTTTGCCGTTGAACGGGCGGCAGCCGGGGCTGTTGCCGGTGTGTCGGTGCCGTTATGTATCAGCGCGCCGCCAGCACTGGCGCGGTATGTGATCGCGCCGAACCTGAGCCATTTTCGCGAAATGCATCCCGATATCGAGGTGATTTTACAGGGGCAAACGCAGTCTGCCGACCTTAACCGTCGCCAGGCCGATATTGCCATAAGGTTGTCGCGGCCGCGTAAATCCAGTGTGATTACCCGTAAACTGGCCGACATGCCGTTGGGGTTTTATGGCGCACGGGACTATCATAAAGCCGAGCCTGACTGGGACCTGATCAGTTGGGACGAAACCAGTGCGGATATTCCGCAATATCGCTGGCTGGAAGACAGGTTGGACGGGCGGCGTGTTGTTTTGCGCTCGAACGATATGGATGTGCAGGCGTCTGCCGCCCGGTCCGGTTTGGGCATTGCATTGTTGCCCTGTTATCTCGGCGATGCCGATCCGCGCTTGCTGAAATTTCAGGGCCGCGAGGATTTCCCCGCCCGCGAAATCTGGATGCTGGTTCATGCCGATTTGCGCCACGCCTCGCGTGTGAGAAGCGGGATGGATTTTCTGATTAAAACGATAGGCCGCCTTGCATCGTGATTGGTTTTAAGCCGTAAAGGCAAGGAACGGTGCTACAATTTTTGAAATGTTACAAACACGCGAAGATTTTGGGGTGTTTTACGTATTACCCCTTGAAATTTATGCGCGCTTCTGCAAACCCTGATGCCAGAAACATTTTAGGCTATACATTGGTTTCGTTTGTTTCGCTGCTTTTGTCCACGCCCTGGTGTTCTGGCATTTTATGGTCTACCTGCCACGCATGATTGCCGCCGAAATTTATCGCGGCTCGTCTTATGGTCCCAAACATCCCTTGGGCATTCCGCGTGTGTCGCTGGTGGTTGATATGGTGCATGCTCTGGGCTGGGTCGATGCGACCAATTATGTTGTCGGGCCTGTGGCCACACCGGTACAACTGGCGCGTTTTCATGCGCCAGATTATATCGCTGCGGTGATGCAGGCAGAACGGGATCAATGCCTGCCCGATGATATGATGGATCGTTACAAACTGGGGAAAAACGGCAATCCGATTTATCCGGAAATCTTCCGGCGTCCGGCGACGTCGGCCGGATCATCGATTTTGTCGGCAGAATTGTTACGGGATGGCGGTATCGTCCATCATCCGGCGGGCGGCACCCATCACGGGCGCGCGGCCGAGGCATCGGGGTTTTGTTATTTTAACGATCCGGTGCTGGGCATTCTGGCCTTGCTTGATGGCGGGCTGGACCGTGTGTTGTATGTGGATATCGATGCCCATCACGGCGATGGCGTGCAGCTTGCATTTGCCGATGATGACAGAGTTTTGACAGTTTCGGTTCATCAGGATGATTTATGGCCGCGAACCGGCGCTGTTACCGACATGGCCGGGGGCATGGCGCGCAACGTGCCGATACCTGCGGGCATGAATGACGATGAAATGCGATTTGTGCTGTTTGACTATCTTTTGCCCCTGGCGGCGAATTTTGCGCCGCAGGCGGTGGTGTTGCAATGCGGATGCGATGCCCTGGCAGAAGATCCACAATCGCGACAAAGGCTGGGAAACCAGTCGGTGTGGGAAGTGGTAAGGGAGTTTGCGAAAATTGCGCCCCGCCTGATGGTTCTAGGCGGTGGCGGATACAATCCCTACGGGGTGGCCCGATGTTGGGCCGGGATATGGGCAACTGTGAATAATAATGAAATTCCGGAAAAATTACCGGAATCGGCAGAAGAGATACTGCGTGACATAAAATGGTCGCATCGTCTTGGCAGACAGCCAGCGGCCAGCTTGCTTACAACCCTTGCCGATGATTGGCGGGGTGGGGAAATCCGGGCGGAAGTCCGGGGTCATGTGCAGTTTCTTAAAGGGTATGGGGTATGAAGTCTTTCGTTCAAACGGTGTTTGTATTCTTTTTTGTCAGTGCGGCGGTTATGGCTGGCCTGAATGCAAAAGCCACAGGTTTTGAGCGATCGCGTCTTTTGGTCGATGGACAGATCTTTAATGTGGAACTTGCCTTAAGCGCCGATGAACGGGCGCGGGGGCTTATGTTTCGGACCCACATGGAAGATGACAACGGCATGTTGTTCGATTTCGGCCAGCCACGCGATGTGTCGATGTGGATGAAAAATACGTTTATTTCGCTTGATATGCTGTTTATCGGCCAGGATGGCAAAATTGTTGGCATTGCGCCGCGCACGGTTCCAAAATCCGAAGCGATCATTTCGGCACCGCGTCCGGTGCGCTTTGTTCTGGAACTTAATGCCGGGCTGGCCGACAAATTTGATTTCAAAGTGGGTGATACGGTTGATGGTTTGCCGCGCTAGTTAGCGTGTATGGTTTGGGGTGGGGCGGTTTTCTGCCGGTATCTGTAATATGTGCGGGTCAGGCTGGTTTTGTTTGAAGCACCGAAACGACATGTTGTTGTAAAAAAGGTGATAAAAAGCATTAAACCGGTCTTGCCGTGAACAGATTAAGGTGCTAAATCCCTCCCCGTGTCGGGAAGTGGCGCAGTCTGGTAGCGTACCTGCTTTGGGAGCAGGGGGCCGTGGGTTCGAATCCCGCCTTCCCGACCATTTCATCTCGAAGCGGATGTTTGCGCTTTCAAGTCGCCCAATCGGGTGTAGATTGATGATCGCAACATCGCATTTCATCTGGTTGACAAGTTAAACGAGGGTCCGATGAAGGTTCGTATTTTCAAACCCGCGAAAAATGCCATGCAGTCCGGTCGCGCCGCGACCAAGCATTGGGTTATGGAATTTGAACCCCGCGCCCAGAAACTTCCGGATCATCTGATGGGCTGGATCGGCTCGACCGATACCCGTGGTCAGGTCCGGATGGACTTTGAAACGCTGGAAGAAGCACAGGCATTTGCGGCAAAACACAATCTGATTGCCGAAATTGAACAGCCGAAAACCCGCAAAATTCAGATTAAAACCTATGCCGACAATTTCGCATTCAAGCGCGTTGTCTGATTAACCGTCCGGTTTGATTTGTAAGCCGGAATGCGGGGCGATTATCGCCCCGTTTTGCGCTAAAACCGGTTTTAAAGTTGCACTTGTATCTGTATATAACGTGCACCAGTCTGGTATTTCCAGCCCCGCGGTCCCTTAGCTCAACTGGATAGAGCAACAGACTTCTAATCTGTAGGTTGCAGGTTCAAGTCCTGCAGGGATCGCCATTTTTCCTTTTTAAAATCATAGCGTTGGATGCCATTTTTAGAATTGAGTGGCTCGGCCTGTGTATTTGTGCGTGCTTTTTTGCACAGATTCTTATTTTCATCGTTATTTGCCGTTATCCCGACATGATCGCTTTGCACACTGCGTGACAGAAAATGGTCGCAAGGATGTGCGTCGATGTCGCGAAGAACGGGATGGCGGATATTATGTGTTGGAATCTTGCTGATTGCCGCGGCTATTGCCGGGTCCGCCGTCGCTAATAATGGTGTTGGGGCGGGCGTTGTGGCGGAAAGCATCCCTTTGGTTGCCGCGTCGCCCGACGCTGTTCTGCGCGGAAATTTCGGGCCGTTTGTTCGATCCCTTAACGACAAGCCTTATGGCTATCAATTGGTGCCCGATCCGGTTTCGTCCCATACGGGGCGCGGGGCCGACGCAATAGCGCTGGTGGAACGGTTTGAAGTCCGCCCCGGCGATTGCGGCGGTGACACTGCCATTGATTGCGGCCGGGACCGGGAGCGGTCGGAATTAAGCGAACGCGGCGATCGCAACCCGCAAGGCAGTTCATACTGGTATGGCTGGTCGCTTTATATTCCCGATAATTTCGCCAATGTGGCGCCGACAAAGGTGGCGCTGGGCCAGTTTCATCAAGAAGGCAGTCATCCAGCCTGGATGTTTGAAATTGGTGCTTCGGGGTATCGCATCGATAATCATGTATCGGATGGCAAACCAAACGATCATACCTTGATCGACAATGCTGTTTTGCGCGGGCGCTGGCATGACATTACGGTTTATGCACATTGGGCAACCAGCGACGATGGTGTGTTGCAGGTATGGGCCGATAACGACCTTAAATTTGATTATCGCGGCCCTACGATGACGGCAGACAAGGTTTATTTTAAATACGGCCTCTATCGGTCGTTCGTATCGCGCTATCAAAATGCCAATGAAACCGATAAGGTCCCGGCGCAAACCGTGTATTTCACCAATGTGAAACGGGCAGATAGCCGTGCGGATTTGTCGCAATAAAACAGGATATGCTTTTTAACGGGCGCTAAAATAGCGTCCCGGTCGGTGGTTCATGGCGATGATCAGGTTTAAAACCATTGCCCCGGCTAACGACAATAATACTTTGTCCCAGGGTAATAAAAACAGCGCGCACACCATGATGCTGGCATCAATGCCCAACTGGAAATAACCGGCGCGAATGCCATGATGTTCTTGTAAATACAGGGCCAAAATATTAATCCCGCCCAAGCCCGCGCGATGGCGAAACAACATTAACAGACCAACGCCCATTAATCCGCCGCCAATCAGGGCGGCATAAAGCGGATGCAAGGTATCAATGTTGATCCATATCGGGGTCAGGCGGGAAAAGGCAGATACCAGCCCAACGGCGATAAAGGTTTTAAGGGTAAATTCCCAACCCATGCGTTTGAAGGACAACCAGTAAAACGGCAGGTTAAGGGCGAAAAAGACAATCCCGAAATCCAGCCCGCTGGCATGATGGATTAAAAGGGCGGCCCCGGCTGTGCTGCCGGTAATGAGAACTGCCTGCGTATATAATGTAACACCCAGCGAAACAATCAGGGTGCCCAGAACAAGCGCAATCGCATCTTCATACAGCCGATGCTTTGGCGGGTTTGTCGCTTTATCGGTTTCTGGTGCAGGGGCAGGTTCAGGGGCATTTGCGGGGGCGTCTGCATTGGCTTGTATGGCTGACAGGTTTGCTTGTGTTTGCGAAATATCGGCCATGGCCACCCTCATTGATAAATTCCCCGATCATTGAATGGTACGTATTTCGCAGGTGCGAAACAAGGACGCGTATCAGGGGGTGTTTTGTGCCGCTGCAATTTGCCGATATTTCAGGCGGCATCCCATCTGGGGGCAAATTCCGGGTTGATCATGCGGCCATCCGGGCGGGCCAGGCCGCTAATCCTGGTCATTTCCGCATCGCTCAGTTCAAAGTCAAAAATGTCGAAATTGGCTTTGGCATTTTTGGGCGAGCCTGATTTGGGAATGGCCATTACACCGTCCTGCTGCATAAGCCAGCGCAAGGTAACCTGTGTTGCCGATTTGCCGTGGTTTTTGCCAATGGCGATCAAGGTATCGTCCTTAAGCACTTCGGCACGGGCCAGCGGGCAATAGGCGGTTAACAGCATGTCGTGTTTTTTCAGGCAATCCATCACGGCCTTTTGTGACAGGTAAGGATGATATTCCACCTGATTGCACAAAAGTGGCAGGTTGCTATAGGAAACCGCCTTATCGATCAGGGCGCAGGGGAAATTCGAAATTCCGATATGTTTTGTCATGCCCAGATTGCGCACTTCGTTTAATGCTGCAATGGTCTCTTCAAGCGGAACGTCATCATTGGGCCAATGCAACAATAACAGGTCAACATGGTTAAGGTCGAGCTTGCGCAGCGATTCAACAACCGATGTTTGCAAGTCACCGCTATGGAACTGGTCTGACCAGACCTTGGTGGTTAGAAAATAATCATCGCGGGCCAGGCCGCTGGCCTTAAGGCCGCGGCCAACGCCTTCTTCATTATGATACATCTGGGCCGTATCAAAATGGCGATAACCAATTTCAGCGGCTTTCGCTACCATGGTTTCGGCAGCCTGGGGATCAAGCTGAAATGTTCCAAAACCAAGCGCGGGTATCGAAACCCCGTGAATGTCACGTGTGATCATGATGCATATCCCCTGTTTATATAATTGTCGTTTTGCGACCTTGCTGCACAAATGGGCCTTTTTTGCGGCCCTGCTGTTTGTGTGCAGCAAAGGACATGATGTAATTTTAATACCTCAATTGGTTCAGATCAATTGATCCGCAACCTGTACGGGGGGATGCGCGGCGGATACCGGCAGCAAAACACGGGGATTGGGCGATCATAACCCATGCCCGAAACAAGAAAAAAGCCGGTCGTGAATGCAGCGACCGGCTGTAAAGTTTCAGGACTTAGAGTGAGGCTGTATCAAGCCTTCTTCAAGCTGACAGATCGATATTGTCGAGACCTTGATATGCGTCAAACCATCGGTTTTATTTGGAAGAAGTGTGCCCCGGGCCGTTTGTTTCGGTGGAGGCCGCATTTAATTGCAACAATGACTGACGGATCACATCAGGCCCGAGATCGCGGGTAATGAAAACCAGTTTCGACCTGTGGTCATCGCTGGGCCAGTCGGGCAGGGTGGCGGGTGCATGAAATATATGTTGCACCGCGTGAATGGCGACCGGTTTGTCTTCGCCGGCAATGTTAAGCACGCCTTTTATCCGCAAAAGATTCTCGCCGCGCATCTGGGTAAAAATTTCAGCCCAGGTTACAAAGGCATCCCAGTGCAGCGGTTCATCGAATGTCAGGCAGAAGGATGAAATATGGTCATCATGGCGATTCACATCGTGGCTGTGATTGTGGCCGTGACGGGGAGCATGTTCGGAACTGTGGTCATCATGTGTATGGTTATGGTCATGGCCGTGATCGTGACCAGCGGCGTTGTCATCGCCATAGGCTTCTTCGCGCAGCCATTTTTGTACATCCAGCGATTTGGTGTTCGGGTTATAAAGCCCGGCATTAAAAAGTTTTTCGGGGTCAATTTCGCCCATATGCACCCGATAAACCGGGGCGGCCGGGTTCAGGCTGTGCAGGCGCGCTTCAAGGGCCTTTAAACCGCTTTCTGTCGCCAAATCGGCTTTGGTGATCAGGATGCGATCGGCAACGGCGGCCTGTTTGACACTTTCGGCATGGTCATCAAGCTGGCTGTTGCCATAAACCCCGTCAACCGTGCTGACCACGCTGTCAAGGCGGAATTTGTTGGTTAACAGCGGGTCGGTCATTAAGGTGTGCAAAATCGGGGCAGGGTCGGCAAGCCCGGTGGTTTCAATAATTACGCGGTCAAAGGCGGAGACTTCGCCACGGACGCGTTTTAAAAACATATCACGCAAACCGCTGATCAAATCGCCGCGAACGGAACAACAAATACAGCCGGAATTTAGTAAAACCACATCTTCGGAAATTTCGCGCACCAGCAAATGATCCAGGCCGATTTCGCCAAATTCATTGATCAGAACGGCGGTGTTGCTCATGGTTGGATGCGACAATAACGCATTAAGCAAGGTGGTTTTGCCACTACCCAAAAAGCCGGTAATTACGGTTGCGGCAATGCGTTCGTTTTGCTCTTCTCTGATCGCCATGATCATACCTTTGCGGTCGCGATTGAAATCTGTAAATGCGGATTACTTCTGGGTGCCATAAAGGTCCTCAACCGAAATTTCCGGCTCGGAAATGATGGTTTCAGCGCCGTTGCGCGCGGCAAAATAAAAACAGTTCCGCCGCCCGGTGTGGCAGGCCACCCCTTTTTGATCGACCTGGACCAAAATGGTGTCCTGGTCACAGTCATAGCGAAAATCAACCAGGTACTGTTCCTGACCAGAGCTTTCGCCCTTGCGCCACAGCTTGTTGCGCGACCGCGAAAAATAACAAACCCGCCCGGTGCCAAGTGTTTCAATCACCGCATCGCGGTTCATCCATGCCATCATAAGAACCTCGCCACTGTCATGCTGCTGGGCAATGGCCGGGATCAATCCCTGTTCGTTGAATTTTAAACGATCCGTAATTGCAGCATAGGGTGCGGTCATTTTTGTTCGCTCCGGCATTTGGGCAATAGGTTAAATTGTCTGTTGGCTCTTGACGAAATGATATAATATAACACTTCAATAAAAGCGATCCCCAATCGCAATATTTAATGATCACAAGTCACCAGGATCACGCAATGACGGACCTTTTCCCTGACAAAGGGCATGATCACGATCGCTGTATCGATAGTGCCCTGCATCAGGCACAGACCGTGGCCGAGGCAAACAATGCCCGCTTTACCGATATGCGCCGCCGCGTTTTTACCCTGATCTGGCAGTCGCACAAGGCGATTACCGCCTATGAACTGCTCGATGCCTTGCAGGCCGAAGGGGTGCGCGCGCAGCCGCCAACGGTGTATCGGGCGCTGGAATTTCTGGTCGGGTTGCGGCTTATTCACCGGATTGAATCGTTAAATGCCTATTTTGGCTGTGACATGCCCGATTGCGAACATCTGGGCCAATATTTTATTTGCCGCAAGTGTGGCCGTGTCGCCGAAGCCGTGAATGAAGACATGAGCCTTGCTGTTCGTGCCGCGGCCAGCATTGTTGGCTTTAAAATTGAAGCTACAACCATTGAAATCAAGGGGCTATGCCATGACTGTGCCGCTCATTGAGGGGCAGGATCTGACGTTATCTTTTGGCGGCGAAGCCGTGCTTGATAATGTCAGTCTGGCAATTTCAGCGGGCGAGATCATCACCCTGATCGGGCCAAACGGGGCGGGGAAATCCACCCTGGTCAAGGCATTGTTGGGGTTGCAGGCGGTGGATCGCGGCAAAATTATGCGCAAGCCCGGCCTGCGGGTGGGATATGTGCCGCAAAAGCTGGCGATTGATCGGGTTTTGCCGATGACAGTGAAACGGTTTTTAAACCTGACCCATCGCGCCAGCCTGGCAGAACGCGCCGAGGCCCTGCATCATGTCGGGGCCAGCCCGGTTTTAAACACCCAGATTGGCGATTTATCGGGCGGGGAAACCCAGCGTGTGATGCTGGCCCGCGCCCTGTTGCGCAAACCCGACTTGCTGGTGTTAGATGAACCGACACAAGGCGTTGATGTGGTCGGGCAGGCCGATTTGTATCGCCTGATCGACACCATTCGCCGCGAGCAGGGCTGTGCGGTTTTAATGATTTCGCATGATTTGCATCTGGTGATGGCAAAGACCGACAAGGTGGTGTGTTTTAACCGCCATGTCTGTTGTTCGGGCCTGCCCGAAACCGTGCGCCAGCACCCCGAATACCGGTCGCTGTTTGGCTATCAGGCCGCCGATGCGATTGGCATTTACCACCATGAACATGACCACGAACATGATTTGTCGGGCCATGTGGTTGGCGGGTGCAGCCATGATCATGGCAAGGCGCATGATCATACGCATGCACATCCTCATGACCATTCCGAACCTCCGGCTTCGGGCGCTGCGACCGCGCCAAAACACCAACAACCAGACATGCTGTTAGGGGATCAGGACCGTGGATAGCTTTTTAATCCGGGCGGTGACCGGTGGTGTTTTGCTGGCATTGGTGTGCGGCCCGTTCGGCACATTCATTGTCTGGCGGCGGATGGCATTTTTTGGCGATACGCTGGCCCATTCGGCCTTGCTGGGCGTGGCGCTTGGCTTGTTGTTTGGCGTTGATGTGCGGTTTGGCATGATCATTACCTGCCTGATGGCGGCCTTGTTGCTGGCCCTTGGACAACGGCAAAGCAAGCTGGGCAGTGATACCGTATTGGGTATGCTTGCCCATTCCACATTGGCGCTGGGCATGGTTGCCCTGGCCTTTGTTCAGGGGGTGGCGGTTGATATTGTCGCCTATCTGTTTGGCGATATTCTGGCGATTAATGCGACCGATATATGGTTGCTGGGCGTTGGCGGCGGGGCAGCGGTGGCAGCCCTTATCTGGATGTGGCGGCCGCTTCTTGCCCTTACCGTATCGCCCGAAATTGCCGCCGTTGAAGGGGTGCCGGTGGAACGGCTCCGGGTGGTTTTCATGCTGCTGATGGCGCTGGTGATTGGCATTGCGATTAAAATTGTCGGTGTGTTGCTGATTACCGCCCTGTTAATTGTTCCTGCCGCCAGCGCGCGTTTTTTTTCGCGCACGCCCGAGCAAATGGCAGTGGGGGCGGCCTTGTTTGGTGTGGCAGCGGTTTTGGCCGGTATTGCCCTGTCGTGGCATATCGATAGCCCGGCCGGGCCCAGCATTGTTATTTCGGCTGCCGGACTGTTTTTAATCAGTGGTGCGCTTGTCTCCGTTTTTCGCTGTCTGGCGCGTTTATCAAGGTAGTGTCTCAACAGATTGCAATAAAAACGGCGCGCGATATTGTTTCCCGCGCCGTTTTTTCAGGGGGTGTTCAGACGTGATTACGCGGTTTTCAGCCGCTCAAACCCGGCAGCCAGATCGGCGATCAGATCGTCGGTATCTTCCAGGCCCACATGAATGCGCACCAGTTGGCCGGGATCGTCCCAGCTTGTGGCGGTGCGGATTTTTTTCGGGTCTGATGGCAAAAGCAGGCTTTCAAACCCGCCCCAGCTAAAGCCCATGCCAAACAGGTCCATATGGTCCAGCATATGGGCCAGTTGCGGGCGGTCCACCGGATGCAGGATGAAAGAAAACAGGCCGCTGGCACCTATGAAATCACGCTTCCAGATCGCATGGCCCGGGTCATCGGGCAGGCCGGGGTGCAAAACGCGGCTGATTTCGGGGCGGGTTTGCAGCCATTTCGCAATCGCCAGACCCGATTCGTGATGCTGGCGCATCCGCACATTAAGGGTGCGCAAGCCGCGCTGGGCCAGATAACAATCATCCGGGCCAATTGAATCGCCCGACAAAATGACCTGTTTTTTACAGGTGATAAAATCTTCTTCGCTGGCGGTGGTAATGGTGCCCATCATGACATCGGAATGGCCGACAATGTATTTTGTCCCTGCTTGCACCGAAACATCCACCCCCATGTCAAACGGGCGGCACAATATGGGCGATGCCCAGGTGTTATCTAGCAAAACCTTGGCGTTTTTGGCGTGTGCTGCTTTGGCAATGGCGGGAATGTCCTGCATTTCAAAGGTCAGCGAACCGGGGCTTTCACACCAGACGACGGTGGTATTATCGCGAATAAGCGGCGCAATGTTGGCTCCGAGGGTCGGGTCGTAATAGTCAATATCGACACCGAATTTCTTCAAAAAGGTATTAGCAAGGTTGCGGGTGGGAAAATAGGTGCTGTCCGTGATCAGCACATGATCGCCCGGTTTAACGAATGCCAGAATGGCATTGGTAATGGCCGCAACACCCGATGACAGGCACAGGGTGGCGTGGCCGCCTTCCAGCTCGGCAATGGCTTCTTCCAGCAGATAGCGCGTCGGGGTGCCATGACGGCCATAAAAGCTGTTGCCGTGCGGGAAGGGCGATGCCTTGTCCAGCGCGTCAAGATTTTCAAACAAAATGGTCGAGGCATGTAAAACCGGCGGATTGACCACACCATGATATTCACTGGACCGGCGCCCGGCATGAACCAGCCGTGTTGAGGATTTAAAATTTTTGGTGTCCGACATAAAGCATTTCTCCTTGCCGCGTTTAACGCCGCCAATGTGTCATTTATTGCCTAAGACAAAGCATCTCAGGGCATGGGGATCAAGGGTTTTTACGGCAATTTGATGTGGATTGGGGGCGGTTTGGGCGGGTTTGCGCCAGAGGGCCTGGTCTTTGCGGCTTGCGGTTGGGCCGCATAAATCTTTCGGTGTGATTGTGGCTCGCATCGGGGGCAATAAATGATGTAAAACCGCTGTCATCTTTTATAGGGGAGGTTTCGTGCTTCAGCTTCAGGATTTTCGGGCAGCCCGCCGTCTGATTTCACCCCACATGCGTGTTACGCCGGTTTTTGCCATTGGCCAGCCCGATTTTGGCGCTGGTTTGCGCAATGGCACCACAACGCCCGACCTGTTTTTGAAACTGGAAAATTTGCAGGTGTCGGGGTCGTTCAAGGCGCGCGGGGCGATGAATGCCGCCCTTAACCTTGACGATGCTGTGCGGGAAAAGGGGCTGGTGACGGCATCGGGTGGCAATCACGGGATGGGGGTTATCAATGCGGCCCGGACGTTAAGGGTGCCGGTTAAAATATTTTTACCTACCAACACCCCCAAACCCAAGGTCGCCAAATTGCGTAAATCGGGTGTTGATGTCAGTTTGCACGGCGCTGTCTGGGATGATGCCAATCATGCCGCGATGGCCCATGCGCGTGAAACCGGCATGGCCTATATTCACCCCTTTGCCGATCCCAATGTCATTGCCGGGCAGGGCACTATTGCGCTGGAACTGCTCGAACAGCAAGCCGATCTGGATACATTGGTGGTGGCGGTGGGCGGCGGCGGCCTTATTTCCGGTGTGGCAACGGCGGCAAAAATGCTGCGCCCCGGAATACGGATTATCGGGGTGGAACCAACGGGGGCGGCAACCCTGTTTGAAAGCCTGAAAAACAACGAAGTGGTGACATTGCCATCGGTTAATACTGCAGCAACCAGTTTGGCCCCGCGTCAGTCGTCGGCATTGAATGTCGATTTGATCGGCAAAAATGTCGACCGGATTGTGCTGGTATCGGATGATGAAATGCGTGCCGCCGCAGGCTGGATGTGGCGTGAGCTGGGCCTGTCGGTGGAGCTTTCGGCTGCTGCCGGGCTGGCCGCTGTGATGCAGGGCCGCCTTGGCGATACGGCAATTGGCAAAACCGGCATTATTGTTTGTGGCGTTGGAACAGACGGGCAATAAAGAACCCGGCGGCGGGCCTGCGAAATCAGCGCCTGCCACATAATCGGCGCGTACCGCGCCTGTCGGCTGATTTTGGTTTGGCGACAAATTTCGGGGTATCATTTGGGCAATAAAAAAGGACGAAACCTTGCGGTCTCGTCCTTTTTTAAACCAGCAGACCCCTAAAAAGGGGCTCGCGGAAAACAGCGTCGCAAACCGCGATGCTTTACACAGGAAAGCCGAAGCCTTCCCCCGTAAATTACATCTTCGGCTCGATGACCTGACGACCACGGTACATACCGGTCTTCAGATCAACGTGGTGCGGGCGATGCAGTTCGCCGGTTTCTTTGTCTTCGCGGTACGAGCCCGCGGCGAGCTTGTCATGTGAGCGACGCATGCCCTGACGGGACTTGGTCACTTTACTTTTTGGCACTGCCATGGGTCATAATCCTCAGGCTTGGGTAAACTTAGGGGCGCTTGTTACCTTGCGCGGTCAGGAAAGTCAACGATCAAAGTATCCGAATTGCCAAATTCGCTATCTTTTTGCGATTCTGGTGCGCCGGGCCTGTTCGCCACGGTTACGGTGGCAGGAATCAGCCCGGTGTCACGGGGGTCGTCGATAATTTCTGTTCGCTGATCATATACCGTAAAGCCTGCCCGTTGATAAGCCCCTAACGCACCTGGATGGTCCATCGAACAGGTATTTACGGTCAAACGCTGGGGGGAAAAGCTCCAGGCGGTGTCAATTGCCCAGTTTAGCAGGTATTTGCCATAACCCTTGCCGATAAATTCGGGGATCAATCCCATATAGGAAAGGTCGATCTGGCGGTCGTCTTCCAGCAAAATCAGGCTGAGTTCGGCAAATCCGGTCGGAACCCCGCCAACATAAAGAACGTAAACGTGGTTTTCCGGGCTTGAGAGAATCGGTTCCAGTTCCGCGTCCGTTAACTGGCGGCGAAACCACCACATCCAGGGTTCACCGACCGTATTATACAGATAGCGGTAAAACGACAGGGTTGGTTCTTCGGCGCGCACAATGGCAACCTTGCCCGGCGGAATAACCGCCGCCGGGCGGTCGGGCTGGCGGGTCATTTCCAGATAGGTGATGGTGACTTCCAGTTTCCCGGGGGTCTTTGTCGTCATGAGGTTAACCTTTTTTCATAAAACCGGGCATCGTCGGTATGGGCTGGTCCGGCAGACCATCCGGAATCGGGCGCAGGTGCCTGCCGATATCCCTGGCGACGATAGAATTTTGCCGCGCGCGGCGATGCCGCATGAACCTTGCATGTCGCCAGCCCGGCAGCCAACAGGATGTTTTCTGCCATTTCCAGCATCATTGCCCCGTGGCCCTGTCCTCGTTTTGGCGATGCCACAACCAGATAATGCACCCAGCCGGTGATGCCATCATGCCCGACCATGATGGTGGCAATGATGGGCTGTTGGGGCGACTGGCGCGCAATCAGCACCGAGCCGCGCCCGGATGCATAGCAATTTTGTAAATCGTCATCGGCATTGGTATCCTGATTAATCAGATCACCATCATACCACAAATCAATCACCGCGTCGCAGGCGGCAGTATTTTCCAACGACAACCGGTCTATCAGCAGATCAGATGCCGGGGGGGTGCTGTTTGCGCGCGCGGTACTGTCGCTGCGGGGATTTTCTGGCGGGGGCCGATTTGCACATAATTCTGTCATCGGCAATACCGGCCCGGTTGGCGGGGGTTTCTGGTGCAATTGGTATTGGCGGTGGTGCCGCCTGTGCCTGTTGTTGGAAAAGCCCGTAATTTCGGCCCTGCCTTACAGTGCGGCCATATATGCCGTGACGGGCATATCGGGGCCGCAATGTTAAGGCAAGGCCGAAAAATCATGGGTTTATCCTATGATGGTTGGCCCGAGGCGCGCGGGCTTTCGGGGCGCGATGCCCATTCGGCCCACGACCCGTCATAAACAGCGGTGTGTTTTTTTCCGGCAATATAGGCCCCCATTGCCAGCACACAGGCCGTTACACCCGACCCGCAACTGGTGACCATGGGTTTATCAATATTCACGCCAGCATCCCTGAAAACCGCCTTGATGTCGTCGCCTTCCTTAAAGGTGCCATCGCCATTGAGCAGTTTTTCAAACGGAACATTATAGGCACCGGGAATGCGCCCCGGTGCGCCCCAGCGTTCGTCGGCGGTGCCGGCAAAACGTTCGGCAGAACGGGCATCGACGAGTTGTTCGCGCCCGGTATCCACATTGGCCAGCACCTGGTCATATTCACGCAACAAAAAGCTGTTGGCGCGTGCGGTGAAATGGCGTTCACGCGGTGGTGTTATTGTATCGGTTACCGGGTGGCCATCGGCTTCCCATTTGGGCAGGCCCCCATCAAGAACAACAACGTCGCTGTGGCCAAAATGGCGCAGCATCCACCATGCCCGGCACGCGGCCGAGGCCACACCGGTTTGCGCATAGACAACAATGCGCACGCCATCGCCAAGGCCAAGCTTGCGGACTTTGGCCGAAAATTTAATGGCATCAGGCATCATATGGGGCAGGGGGGCGCTGTCGTCGGCGGCAATATCGTCAATGTCAAAAAAGACAGCACCGGGAATATGTTTGGCATCAAAAATGGCGCGCGGGTCCTTGCCGCTGCCAGGCATATACCAGCTTGCATCAATCACGCGCACATCAGGGGCGTTTAAATGCTCCGCCAGCCACTGGGTGGAAACCAGCGCGTCGGATTTGGAATCACTCATGGTCAAGCTCCGGTTTGCAATGGTGGGTATTGCATGTCCCCGGTCGTTTCCGAAGATCATTGTTTTTAAAGGCACGAACCGGCGGTTTTAATTTTTCCGGTTCGTTTTCACAATCAATTCTGAAAACTTTATTGCTCTTCGTCAAAAACAATATTGATGCGGCGGTTCTGTCGGCCCTTCTTTTCAATCTTTGACACCCGAACCCGGCCAATTTCCGATGTATTGCGCACATGGGTGCCGCCACAGGGCTGAAAATCGATGCCTTCAATGGTCACCGTGCGGACAGTTTCGCCATCCATCGGTGGTTGAACCGACATGGTGCGCACCAGTTCGGGGTTGGCTTTTAGTTCGGCAATGCTGATTTCGCCGTCATAAACATCGGCATTGCGTGCCAAAAGCGCGTTCAGTTTTTCGGTCAGGGCGTCCTTGTCGGGGCTGTCTTCCATGTCAAAATCCAGCCGGGCCTTGTGGCGGGCAATGTTGCCGCCGGTTACTCCGCCATCCACAATTGAACACAAAACATGCAGGCAGGTGTGAAACCGCATATGGCGATGGCGGGTTTCCCAATCTAGCACCGCGCGCACCTTGCTGCCAACCGGTGGCAGGTCGTGATCATCGGCAATCACGTGCAAGGGAACACCCGACTCGCGGTCTTTTACGGTAATGGTTACCGGCACTTCGCTGCCGTCTTCCAAAACCAGCACGCCCTTGTCGCCGGTTTGTCCGCCGCTGGTGGCATAAAAAACGGTTTGGTCAAGGGCGATGGCCCGGTCATGGTGGGCGACAATGGTGGCGATGCAGTCTTGCTGATAGGCATCCTTGCGAAACAGAAGGTCGGTCATTGGGGGCTCCCTGTTTTCCGGGCACGGGGGCGCCGGATGTCGGTTTTCACGTTTTCTAAAACCATCGTGGCGCGGCTTTGTCCGGGCTGTCGAGGATAAAATTGCTATTTTTTGCTACCAAATAATTGGGGCATCACAATTTTGTTTCCCGCATTGCGCCACTTTCGGTTGCAATGCCATCGTTGCAGGCCCTGCCTCGGGCGGGGCGACCCGGGTTTTATTTCAGGAATTTGCGGTTATTTTCCGATCAATGCGCGATCCGATATCGCCATCGGCCGCGTTGCCGGTGATCAGGCGGGTAAGTTCCTCGATCCGGGATATTTTACCGTTATGCAGGGTATAAAACGCCATCACCTTCACTTTTATCATGCCGCCTGCTTTTTTGTGCGCGGTCACGGTATGGATGTCGGCCAGGGTGGCGTCGTTGGCGATGATGTTTTCAAATTCAACATCAAGGGTCGCAAGGGTGCGGCGCAATGTTGCCACATGGTCGATAAATCCTTTTAAATCCAGGCTTTTTCCGTCTACAAGCTGCATATAGTCCGGGGTGAAAAAACCTTTCAGATCTTTTAGCGATACCGCCGGGTTGATCAGGGCGGTAAACAGGCGATGCAACATGTGTTCGGCATCTGTTTTGGTCATGTCTTTTAATCTCGTATGGGCAATGGCCCCATGCCAATTGCCGGTAACGGGAAAATAGCGTTATAAATTTGGCCGTACTCACGTATCAATGCCAATGAATACGGATTTAAAGCCATGGCTGATGATTTGATTGATCGAACTGTTTTAAGGGGTAAAAACCCGCCATTGTCGATCCGGGCGGTTTTGCGGCGCAGTGCTTTGGTGCGCCAAACGGCATGGCATCATCATGCCCAGGGGCAATTGATTGGCACCTTGACCGGGGCGATCCGCATTGAAACAGATGCCGGTGCGTGGGTTGTGCCGACCATTCATGCGGTATGGGTGCCGCCTTTGCACGATCATGCCCTGCAATCAAACGGGCCGTTTGAGGGATGGAGTGTTTATATCCCGCCTGCTTTATGTGCCGGGTTGCCAACATCGCCACAAGTGATTGTGGCAAGTGATGTGTTACGCGCAGCAATTACCCGTGCCGCCACCTGGCCCGATGGCCCCCAAAGCGATGCCCAGCACCGGCTGGCACAGGTGATTATGGATGAAATTGCCGCCGCACAGAAAGTTTCCTTTCATTTGCCTGCCCCGCGTGATGCCCGGTTGCAACGCATTGCCCGGCAAATCACAATCGATCTGGCCGATAATCGAACCATGGTGCAATGGGCCGATTGGGCGGGCATTGCCCCGCGCACGCTAAGCCGCCATTTCGCGGCTGAAACCGGTTTCACTTTTCAGGCCTGGCGGCAACGGGCGCGGCTGTTGGCGGCACTGGAAATGCTGGCATCGGGCCTTGCGGTGACCACTGTTGCGCTGGATTTGGGCTATGACAATATCAGCGCGTTTATTGCCGCGTTTAAAAAAACATTTGGGGTAACACCGGGCCGTCACCACGATATTCAGGCCCTGTAACGGATACTTTAAAACAGCGATAATTGACCATTGGCAGCGGGGCGGATAAACCCGCTGCAATCGAGATTTAGCGACCGCCCGGCCATATTGTGTTTGCGCCGGGCCAGGTTAAAGCGCTGGGCGATCAAATCGGCAATCGGGCCGCTGCCGCGCATCCGGCTGCCAAAGTTTGCATCATATAATTTGCCATCGCGCATTTGTTTGATCAGGGAAATCACCTTGTCGTGGCGGTCCGGGTAATGGTTTTGCAGCCATTCATCAAATAAATCGGCAATTTCCAGCGGCAAGCGCAACACAATATGCGACACCGATTGCGCCCCGGCCTTATGGCAGGCCGCAACCAGATTTTCGATTTCACTGTCATTCAAACCGGGAATGATCGGCGCGCATAAAGCTGTTACTGCAATACCGGCATCGCTAAGCCGGGCAATGGCATCCAGCCTGCGGTGCGGGGCACTGGCGCGCGGTTCCAGCAAGTTTGATAGCCTGTTATCAAGCGATGTCACCGACACCGCAACCGAGGCCCGGTTTTGTTTCGCCATCGGGGCAATCAGGTCGATATCGCGGCACACCAGGGCCGATTTGGTAATGATCGAAAACGGGTGCTGGCAATCGGCCAAAACCTGAATGATCTGGCGGGTCAGCTGTTTTTCGCGATCAACGGGCTGGTAGGGATCGGTGCTGGTGCCAATAACGATGGGTGCAGGCATATAGCTTTTTGCAGCCAGTTGTTTGCGCAACAGGGCCGGGGCTTCGGGTTTCCAGAACAGTTTTGTTTCAAAATCCAGCCCCGGCGACAGGCCCAGCCAGGCGTGGGTTGGCCGGGCAAAACAATAAACACAGCCATGTTCACAGCCGCGATAGGGGTTGATGGAGCGGTCAAACGGCACATCCGGGCTTTGATTTTTGGTAATGACACTGCGCGCGCCATCAATGCCAAGGGTGGTTTTCACGCGGGGAAGATCGGGATCTTCCATCAGGCCCGATGCCCAGCCATCATCATAGGCCTGATGACTGAATTTTTCATAACGGCCATTGGTGTTGGAAATCGCCCCGCGTCCTTTTTGCGCCCGGGCTGGCAGCACGGACGGATCAGAAGCTCGCCGGTTGTGGATGGCTTCAAAATCCTCAAACTCGGATGATGGGGCGGTGGTTTGGTTTTCCATAGTGCCACTATAGAACAAACAATGAACATTGCAATCGCAAAACCCCGTTTCCGCCTTTTGCGGGTTATGTTTGGGCGGTTGGCAGTGATCGGTGATTTTTAACGAAACGAGGGTGCCATGCGCGCGGTTGTAACGGGTGGTGCGGGTTTTATCGGGTCGGCGTTGTGCCGCTATCTGGTGGGGCAATGTGGCTGGCAGGTTCTGAATATCGACAAGCTGACCTACGCTGCCGATCTGCGTTCGCTGGCCGAAATTGAAGGCGCACCGGGCTATCGCTTTGTGCAGGCCGACAAACTGGAAAATCAGTTGGGCTGGCAACCGCATTGTGACCTGGCTCGCGGATTACGCGATACCGTGGCGTGGTATTTGAACCATGCGTAATGGTGGCAGCCGTTCCTTGATCGCAAATATCACGGTCAGCGCCTGGGCGTTGCCTGCCTGTGCGTGCTTTGGCGTGAAGTTTGTTTCCGGTTTAAAATATTTACGCTAACCTTTGGCAGTAAATTGCAAACCGGTGAACAAAGGTATGGCGATGGTTATGGAATGGTCTCAGATACTGACATTTGCGCTGGTAACGTCGCTTTTGGTGATGTCACCCGGCCCGAACGGGGTGTTGATTGCTAAAACGGTGCCCACATCCGGGCGTGCGGCGGGCTTTGCCAATGTTGCCGGGTTTGTTACCGCGTTTTATGTGCATGGCACGCTGTCCATTCTGGGTATTTCGGTCATTCTGGTGCAATCGGCACAGTTGTTTTTTGCCGTCAAAATGCTGGGTGCGGCCTATTTGTGCTGGGTGGGTTTCAAGGCCCTGCGCGATGCCTGGCGCGGGGTTAAAACCGTTGGCGAAACATCGCCCGCACGGCGCAAACGCACCTTGATAAAAGCCTATGGCGAAGGGTTTTTAACCAATGTGCTAAACCCCAAAGTATCGATTTTTTATCTGGCGGCTTTTCCTCAATTTATCCCTGTTGGGGCAGGCGGTGCCGGGTCTTCCGGGGCTGTCGGGGCGGCATTTATGCTGGTTTGTGTGCATGCCCTGATTAATGCCGTTTGGTTCACGGCGATGGTTTTGTTGCTGGCGCGGTTAACAGGGGCGGTGCGCAATGGTCGCTTCCAGCGGTGGTTAAAGGCCGTCACCGGCAGCGTGTTTATTGCCTTTGGCATCAAGCTGGCAACTTTCCGCCCGTAAATACCCGGCATATTGCTATATTTAAAATTTAATTTCTGTATCAGTTTGCGCCGCTCGATCAGGTGTGGATGCGGGCGCGGCGGGTGTGGGTTTTTACGTGCGCAAGGCAATCAGCGCCATCACCAGCACAAATGCGCCAAACAGGATGTCGGCCAGCAGGTTGTCATTGCCATTCATCGCCAGAAACGATGCCACGGGCAAAATCAACGAAGCCAGTACGAGAAAGACAGGGGTAAAAAGCATCTTTTTCATATCAGTGGCCCCCCAGCGCCATTGTGACCAGTAAAATGCCCAGCGCCCAAACACCGCAGAGCAGGGTCAGGATCACGCCGGTTTTTAAAACAACCGATAAAACCGGCCCTTCCTTGCCCGACAGCCCGACGGTGGAGCACCCGACCATGATTTTAGAGGGGGCCAACATACTGCCAAGCGATGCGCCGGTTGCCTGTGCGGCCAGAACAAGGGCGGTGGAAAGCCCCGAAAGTTCGGCTGTGTGGCGCTGGAACATGCCAAAAACCACATTGGAATTGTTGGTGCTGCCGGTCATGAAAGCGCCCAGCGCGCCAATGGCCGGGGCCACCACGGGATAGGCAATGGCAAAGGTGCCCGAAAACAGTTTTGATCCCCCTTCGGCCAGCGCATAGGTCATACCGGCATGGTCCATCATCAGGGCAAGACCAATGACGGGCACCATGCCAATGCTGGTGGGAAGGGCGCTTTTCAGGGTGCGTTGGGCAATGCGTTTGCCAATACCCGGTGCATAGCGCCCGCGCAGTTTGAAAAAGGTAAAGCTGATGGCGGCGGTATAAAGCAAAAGGGCACCGGGATGACCAAAAACCGCAATGGCCTTGGCTTTTTCAGCGGCAATATCCCAGCCCTGCAATGTTTGCATTGCCGGGAAAGACAAGGTTAGTTCAATGCCCGATAAAAACCGGCCCACCGGGGCGACAAAGGTTGCCAGGCCCACAATGATCATAAAGACCAGATAGGGGGTTAAGCCTTCGATCAGGGGCATTTTTTGGGCATCATCCGATCCCGGTTCGGCAATGTCGTCGGGGTGGGGTTTCCAGAACCGGGTGACAATGATCGATGCGATCAGCCCGAAAATCCCGGCGGTCAGCCCGCCCAAAGTCCAGACGCCGTAATTTGCCATCATATATTGGGCAACACCCATTACCCCGGCAATGATCACCAGTGGCACAATGCGGCGGCGAATGGTCAAAAACCCGCCATCCAGCCACAAAACGGCCGCCCCGCAGGTAAAGCCCGACAGACCCAGCAAAATGGCCGAATAATGGGTCAGCTCGCTGCCGGGGATGCCGGTAACGCCAATCAGGGCTTCAAACGACGTGGCCATATTGCCAAACAAAACCGACCAGCTATGCCCGATCATGGGGGCGGCAACCGCAATAACCGGCGAAAACCCCATGCCCAGCAACAACGGGGCGATGACAGCAATTGGCACGCCAAACCCGGCGACACCTTGTAAAAAGGTGGCAAAAACATACCCCAAAATCAGCAATTGCAAGGGCCGGTCATCGGTCAGTTTGCGAATGGCCGCGCCGATGGTTTTAATCGCCCCGGCTTCCTCTGCCGCGAAATACAGGATCAGCGCGGCCCACACGATATATAGAATATACAGGGCCAGCATCACGCCCTTGGCCTGGGCGACAATCAGCATATCGACCGGGGTGCCAAAGGCAAAAAAGGCGATAGCCGCAGTGATGAACCATGCCGCGGCACCGGCGCGCGCAGCGCCCCAGTTTGCCTTGATCATTAAAAACAAAATGGTGGCAATGGGCAGGGCGGCCAGAATAAACTTGATCATCGGGAATGCGTTAACCTTTGGGAACAACATGTTGTGGTTAAACACAAAACCGTTTTAACCGCCCGTGTATCATGTCCGATGCCTGTGATATGTGCAAGGGTGCGCAAGGCGCTTTTCGTATTATGGAAATGGTTCGGCTTACAGCAAATTGGTTCATCAAGGGGTAATTATGCAACCGGGAACGCATCATGCCTTATAAACAGGACGACAAAATGCCCACCAAACAGAGAAAGTCGTTTGGTGGGCATTGGTCGATTTAGGGCTGTTTTATGTGGTCGTGGTAGGGCTTAGGCGCATTCCTGCCGACTTTCCTTGGCCGCCAGTTCGTCGCGAATTTCGGCCCCGATGGCAAAGGATTTAAGGCGGGCATCATGATCGAAAATATTGGCCGTCAAGATCAGTTCATCGACCTGTGTTTCATATAAAAATTCGCGAACCTTGGTGCGTACTGTGTCGCGCGACCCAACGGCGGCATAGCGCATGGCGTGGTTAACACCGGCCCTTTCGATCGAATTCCACATCGCATCCATATCCTTGACCGGGGCGGGCAATTTTCCGGGGTTGCCACGGCGCAAGTTCAGGAATTGCTGTTGCATTGATGTTGCCAGAAACTGGCCTTCCGCGTCGCTATCGGCGGCAAAAAAGCCCATGGCGGCAGCGGCATAAGGTTTTTCCAGCTGCTCGGAGGGTTCAAACCGCGACCGGTAAAGGTCCAACGCCTGCATGAGATAATCAGGTGCAAAATGCGAGGCAAAGGCAAAGGGCAAGCCAAGGCGGGCGGCAAGTTCGGCTGAAAACAGGCTGGACCCCAAAAGCCATATCGGGACTTGGGACCCATAACCCGGCACAGCCCGAATAGGCGGGTTGCCATCTAGCGGCGCCAGGAATTGCTGCACCTGCAACACATCCTGAATAAAGCGTTCTTCGCTGCCATGCATATCGCGGCGCAGGGCGGCGGCGGTACGCTGGTCGGTGCCAGGCGCGCGGCCAATGCCAAGGTCAATCCGGCCCGGATACAGGGCATCAAGGGTGCCAAACTGTTCGGCAATGACCAACGGCGCGTGGTTGGGCAGCATCACGCCGCCCGATCCGACCCGAATGGTTTTGGTGCCACCGGCAACATGGCCGATTACCACCGATGTTGCGGCACTGGCAATGCCGGGCATGTTGTGGTGTTCGGCCAGCCAATAGCGATAATAGCCCAGCTTTTCGCCCAGTTGGGCCAGTTCAAGGGTTTTGCGCAAGGCATCGGACGGATGTTCACCGTCATTTACCGGGCAAAGATCAAGAATGGAGAAACGCGTCATAACATTATATCCTGTTGGGCGTCGGGCATTTTCTGCCGCGCCAAATGGGTCTGTTACGACCTAATTTAGGGCAAAAATGCCATAACGCCAGCGCGACCTGTTGCGGGGGCATTATTTCACGGGCAAATCAGGGGATTGGCGCGCATGAAGGGGTGGTTTTGGTCATGTTGATTATTTTGGGCGGCCTGCCGGGATGTGGCAAAAGCACATTGGCAAAGATGCTGGCAGAACGTTTGTCTGCTGTGTGGTTAAGGATTGACAGCATCGAACAGGCCCTGCGCGATGCCCATGATCTATATGGCAATGGGCCGCTTGAAATGGGGCCGCAGGGTTATATGGTGGCCTATCAACTGGCGGCGGATAATCTGGCACTGGGCCATTACGTGATTGCCGATAGTGTAAACCCGCTTGAAATTACCCGTGCCGCGTGGCGCGATGTGGCACGGAAGACCGGTGTTAAATTTGTTGAAATTGAACTGATCTGTTCGGATGCGGGGGAGCACCGCAAGCGCATCGAAACCCGGCAAACAAGCGTGCCAAATTTAAAACTGCCAGACTGGCAGGCCGTGCAAAACCGCGATTATCAGCCCTGGCACAGCGGCCAACTGGTTTTGGACAGCGCGCAAAATACTGCCGAACAACTGGTGGGGCAGGTGATATCGCGGCTGTTCGATGACGGCGCAGGGTGAGTTTTGTTTGGAAATTCACCCTAATGTTTTGATAATATGACTATTTTTGATCGTTGATCGTGCTGTCGATAAAGTTGCGAATGACGGTTGATGTGGTGTCGCGGCGATAGGCCAATGACAAAAAGGCGATGGCGGGAATGCCATCAATCGGGCGATAAGCAACCCCGCGAACCTGCAATTGTCCCATGGCCGCAGGCACAAGCGACACCCCCATTTCAGCGGCCACCAGATTAATTACCGACCCGATTTGCGGGGCCGATTGCCCCAGTTCCGGTTCAAAACCGGCATTGCGACAGGCATTGACCACGGTGTCAAAATGGGTGGGGCCCACTTCGCGCGGGGTTAAAACAAACGGGTCATGTGCCAGCATGGCAAGCGAGATGGTTTCATGAACAGCGGCAGGATGGCCGACAGGTAATACCGCCAGCATGGGTTCATTGCCCAGATCGTGCAGTTTGATGTTGGCATGATCGACGGTGTTTTGGCGCAGGAAGGCGGCATCAAGCTGCCCGTCAATCAGGTCTGTTAACAGCCGGGTGGAGTTGGTTTCGGTTAAGGTGAGCTTGACGGTCGGCCAGGTACGGCGAAAGGCGCGAATGGCGGCCGGCACCACCGGGCTAAAGGCGGCAGAGCCGGTAAAGCCAACATGAATGGTGCCAACTTCGCCGCGCGCGGCACGTTGTGCGGCATGAATCGCTTGTTGGGCAAGGTCGGGAAACTGGCACACGATGGCCTTAAAAGCATGACCGGCATCGGTCAGTTCGGCACCATGGGGAACACGGTGAAACAGTTTTGCGCCAATTTCGGTTTCCAGATCCTTTATTTGCTGGCTAAGCGGTGGTTGACCAATGCCAATGCGCTGGGCGGCACGGGTGAAATTGCCTTCTGCGGCAACAGCCAGAAAATAACGGATATGACGAAGTTCCATGTTTTGGTATCTCTAAAACATATTAAAAACGGCAGTAACATATATTGGACGGATGGCATGGTTGGTGCAACAATTTGGACAAAATAAAAACATCGCCCTACCACCCGCCAAGGATTGAAAATGACCGACGAAAAGGCAGGCCCGGACCTGCCACCGCGCAGCGATACCGAACCGACAGTAGCAGCAATGCCGACACCCGCCGCCGCGACAGCCCGTGACGACCAAAACTGGGTTGAACCTGGCACACCGGCCTATCGCCGGGTGGCGATGGCGCTGTTTTTGGCCGGGTTTGCGACATTTTCGCTGATTTATTGTGTGCAGCCTTTATTGCCTGCCTTTGCCGATGATTTTGCCGTCAGTCCGACGCAAAGCTCGCTGGCCTTGTCGTTGACCACCGGGTTTCTGGCCTTTTCAATTTTGCTGGCCGGTGCCGCGTCCGAGGCATTTGGGCGGCGGCGGTTGATGTTTGTGTCGATGTGTGCGGCGTCGGTGTTAAATATTGCCGATGCGTTTATTCCTAACTGGCATGTGCTGCTGATGGCGCGTGCGCTTGAAGGTTTTGTTCTGGGTGGGGTGCCTGCGGTGGCAATGGCCTATCTGGCCGAAGAAATCCATCCGCGCGGGCTGGGGCTGGCGATGGGGTTGTATGTCGGTGGCACGGCATTTGGCGGCATGGCCGGGCGGGTCGGTGTCGGATTGCTAACCGAATTTTCGTCGTGGGAAGTGGCATTGGGTGTTCTGGGCGGGCTGGATTTGCTGGCCGCGATTGGCTTTTTCATTCTGTTGCCGCCCTCGCGCAATTTTACCACCAAACCCGGCTTTCAACTGGCCTATCATATCGATGCCTGGGCGAAACATTTGCGCCATCCGGCCTTGCCGTTTTTGTTCGTGACTGGCGCGCTGTCGATGGGCTGTTTTGTGACGGTATATAACTATGCCGGGTTCCGCCTGGTGGCGGACCCTTATAATCTGGGGCAGGGCGAAATCAGCCTGATTTTTATGGTCTATCTGTTCGGCATTGCCGCATCTTCTATCGCCGGTGGCCTGGCCGACAAACATGGCCGTGGCCCGGTGATGGCGGTGGGCATTCTGGTGGCCCTGGCCGGTGTCGCCCTGACGTTGATGGGGGCAATTTATGGCGTGATTGGCGGCATTATTGTTTTAACCAGCGGCTTTTTCATGGCCCATTCGGTCGCCAGTGGCTGGGTCGGGCGGATGGCAAAACAGTCCAAGGGCCATGCATCGTCGTTGTATTTGCTGTCTTATTATCTGGGTTCCAGCGTGATGGGGTCTATTGGCGGCTGGTTCTGGACGCATGGCGGCTGGTCGGCGGTGGCCGGTTTTGCCGGGGCGTTGCTGGTCATCGCCTTGTTGGTTTCCGGGCATTTATGGCGTTATGCGCGCAGGGTTGAAACCCGACCTGTATAAAGTAGACTATGGAGATGCCTCGGACATAGCATAGCGTGAACCGATCCCCCGGAAGTTGGGCATTAACCTTTGGGGATGTCCAAATACACAACGATTTTCAAACATAGAGCCGTTGAATTCTACGGTAGCAGCGAGCCCGCTTGCCGGGAAGTGAGCAAGCATTTTGGTATCGATAGTTCAACAGGGCGTCACTGGCTAGGATCCTTGCCGCTAATGGATCGCGAGGCTGATGACGAAATTCAGATAGCCAGAAATGACTGATCAATGTGACAGCGTGTGCTGAGGCCAGAGAAAAACCCTATCTCTGAGCTGTCTTGGAAGTATTTGATAGCAAGAATATCTTTTTGTACTCACTCCCGGCGCCGCAAGATTGAGTAGAGCATGACCCGCAAAGGTAAATTCCTTGATAACGCTGTCATGGAGAGCTTCTTTTCTGTTCTTAAATACGAATGATTTCATCCCAATCACTTTACCCGCATCGACAGCATCGAAATCGTCTCGACGAGAATATTCATTACTACATTAAACTGAAAATCATAGAGCTAAGTCTTGTACAAGATAGAACTCAGTCCTTAAATTAACCAAACCTGCAAAATGCCCATCTTTTATGGAGGTCGTTCTGCTTGGAGATCATCATTTTCTGATGAAAAAAAAGTCGGTCGGGATTACATCCAGTCCGGTAAGGAACTGCCGATTTTATTTTCCATATATTAACCTTAAACTTTGAAAGGATGCCGTATTGTTGTCTATGTCGTTAAAAATGAAAATTCGCGGCGAAGATAGCGGTGAATGATTATTCTTACGTATACTTTAGTGGCGAAAATGGCTAGTCGAGGTTATTCGCGCATGCTTGACAGCATTGAGACGTGATGGTATCAATGTAAAATTGGGGTGTTTTGGGCAACATAAATGATTTGCAACACTCAAAGTTTTTTGTGGATCTGTGTTTTATAATTAACTCTGGTCTACTTAAAATTTACTTGGTTGTCGTAGGCAAAATAAAATTAATTAGTTAAGTTTTGTGGTTTCGGTCGGGGACGGTATGGGTGATTTTATATCAGAATTGTGCGGATTTTTTTTCTCGAAAGGTCGGCGAATTTTTCTTATACCGTTCTTTTTGATTTTGTTCTTATGCGCCTTTCTCTTTCTTTTCGCTAGCGGATCCGCATGGGCTCCATTCGTGTATGCGATATTTTAGATTTTTATGAACGTCGAATTAAACAAGCCTCAATGTTGTTCGTTGAGGCTTGTTTTTTTTGTTATTGGATGATTGTGAGTATGAAGCATGAATTTTCGGAATTTCGTTCGTAGTTCAATTATGGCTTTCGCTGGTGTGGTTGTCGCTTTTGCAATTGGTGAAGGTATTATACGGATTGCGACGGCAAACCAGAAAAATTATATAATTGAAATGTGGCGTTATGCAAAGTTATTGAAGAAACAAAGTGTGGACCCTGCTGTCGGGCATGATCATATCCCTAACAGAACTGCAATGTTGGAAAATGTTGCGGTTAGAATTAATAGTCTGGGATTGAGAGGGCCGGAGCCAGTAAAAAACGCGCCTCATCGTGTTGCTATAATCGGCGATTCCATCGCATTTGGCTGGGGGGTTCCGGAAGATGATACCCTTCGCGGCAATCTTGAGAAGTTATTACCTGATTCTATTGATGTCATAAACGTGGGAGTTGGGAACCGTAATATTGATCAGGCTGTATCGCAATGGATAGACTTGAGAAATAAAATTACTGCGGACACGTTGGTCATTGTGGTTGCTCCGCGCGCAACAACTTCGGTTTCCACCAAATCAGCCGGATGGTTGGTCGAGCATAGTGCGTTGGCCGCAATAGGCTTAACCATATTTGAACAATTATCCAGTGGCGAGTATGGTCCTCAGGCACTGGTTGATGGTTATAAAAAACAATGGTCTAGCCCTGAAGGTAAAAAAATTATAAAAAGCGCGTTCGACAAACTTCTGAAAATAAAAAATAAAGATAAATCTAATATTATAATACTAGATGTTCCTGAGCCGCATGATTTCAATGATTATAAATTTAATTTCATGCAGCAAGAGATCAGGAGTTTATCTGACAAATACGGATTTGAATATGTAAGTACTCTTTCTTTGCTGAAGGGGCCTCCATCCTCCAGCTATTGGGTTTCTGATCGAGATGTTCATCCGAATGGAAAAGCATTGAAGATAATGGCAGATGCGACGGTGGGTGATATAAAATTATTTTATGAATCTAATAAATAGAAATTTATTTGATGGGAAATTTAATGGTTGATAAGAAGGAAGAAAATGACGATCTATCTTTCCTCAGGAAAAAAAGCATTGCCATGTGTTGCGGCTTTTCGGTTCTGTCGAGTATCTCATATTTCAATAATGGGTTCTCTTGGCCGATCTTTACTGTTGCCGCAGTAATAATTATAATGTTAGGGATTTTTTATCCGTCGAAATTGTCGAATTTTTTCTATTATATTCAAAAATTACACAAAAAAATTGGCGTGGTCGCGTTTTTTGTCGTTTTTGTTTTTGTGATTACGCCTATGAGTTGGGTTTTACGTGCTTTACGACTGGATGACATGACGTCGCATCCGTCGGATTCTCCCATAACTTATTGGGAGACAGAAAATATAAAAGACTCGAACGATATTGATTTTACGAAGCAGTTTTGATGGTTTACTATGGAAAATAAAGACATCTATATTCTTGGTGTTTCCGCGTTTTATCACGATAGTGCTGCAGCTCTGATCAAGAATGGTCAAATCGTTTCTGCGGTTCAGGAGGAGCGATTTTCCAGAGTTAAGAATGATTGTTCTTTCCCGATCGAGGCGATTAAATGGATATTATCTGATAGTCATCTTGGCTTGTCCGATATTGACCATGTTGTTTTTTATGAAAAGCCATTCGTAAAATTTGAAAGAATACTTGCGACTTGTATTCATTTTGCGCCTAGGGGGTTCGGTCTCTTTAAAAAGCAGGTTCCAACATGGTTAAAAGAAAAGATATTTCAAAGAAAGACAATACAAAACCATTTTCAGGATAATTTTCCTGAATCAGGTTGGAACAAGAAGTTATTTTTTTCAGAACATCATCTTTCCCATTGTGCGGCGGCGTTTTATCCGTCTCCATTTGAAGATGCTGCAATTTTAACGATTGATGGCGTTGGCGAACGTGTGACAACGACAGTTTCCATTGGGCGTAAAGGTAAGATTGTACGTTTGGCAGAACTGAATTTCCCACACTCATTTGGCCTGCTTTATTCGGCAGTAACGGCATTTTTGGGTTTCAAGGTGAATTCCGGAGAATATAAAGTTATGGGACTGGCCCCATACGGTTCGCCTATTTATTCGGAAAAAATAAAGGAAACCTTGGTCGATATTCGTAGTGACGGTAGCTTTCGTCTCCGGATGAAAAATTTTAGATTTGCCACCGAAATGCGAATGTTTGGTTCAGAATTCGAGAAAATATTTTGTATATCAGCCAGAGAACCAGAAAGTAATATTGAGCAAATCCATATGGACATTGCGGCATCGGTTCAGCAGGTCTCTGACGAACTATTTCTTATGCTTGTTTCATATGTAAAAAAACTGACGAAACAATCGTCTCTTTGTCTTGGTGGAGGAGTCGCCTTGAACTGTGCTTCTACCGGGAAGGTATTAGAGAGCAAGATTTTTGATAAAGTCTGGGTGCAACCATCTGCCGGTGATGCAGGAAGTGCACTCGGGGCTGCGCTTGCTTATTACCACATTGGTTTGGGCCGCCCGAGAGCCGTTTTGAAGAATTATATGCCTTTCCTCGGACCAGAGTTCACACTCGATCAGATTCTGGCGGATCTGGATAGCTGTAAAGCCGGTTACCAGGTGCTATCACCTGACCAAGTGGTGCAGCGGGCGGCACAGGCCCTCGCTGATGGAAAAGTACTTGCATGGATGCAAGGACGTGCTGAGTTTAGTCCCAGAGCTCTTGGTCATCGCTCGATTCTTGCCGACCCTCGGGTAAAAGATTTAAAGAAGACGCTGAATCTTAAGATTAAATTCAGAGAATCTTTCCGTCCGTTTGCCCCAGCAGTTTTGGAGGAGGATGCATCGAACTGGTTTGATTTACCGTCCCCGTCTCCGTTGATGAATTTTATATGTAAAACTAGACCAGAAGTCAGAGATGTCGTTCCTAGCGTTGTACATGTTGATGGTACGGCACGGGTTCAGACCGTTTCTGAAGAATTTAACCCAGATTTTTATAAATTAATTCGTAAGTTTAAATCTCTAACAAATTGCCCTGTTTTGGTCAATACAAGTTTAAATGTTCGCGGTGAACCTATGGTCTTGACGCCGGCAGATGCATATAGATGCTTTATGAATACACGTATCGACTGCCTTGTTATCGGAAATGTCTATCTGGAAAAATGAATCTAACCTGGTGGTAGTTGGTTAGCAACTTTACTTTTTTTTTATGCGGTGTAGGAATGCTTTTTCAATTACCAGATTTTATTTTATTTTTTGGTGGGTTTTGTTTTATACTATCTATTGTACCAAAGAGATTTGTCAAGACTTATGTCCTGTTGGGGAGTGTTTTATTTTATTCTTTTTGGCTCGTTTCCGACGTTTTTTTGCTAATAATTTTGATGATTTTTAGTTGGGTTGCGTGTCGATGCATAAGTAAAAATACTAAACTTTTACCGTTCTTTATTGTAATTTCGGTTCTTCCTCTTTTTTATTTTAAATATGCGAACTTTTTCTTGCATTCGATAGGGCTGTCATCTGTTAATTTGCAAGTTCATCTGCCGCTTGGTATATCGTTTATTACGTTTACATTGATCAGTATGATGGTGGATTTATCAAGATCGCAACGCCCGGAAAGCAGTATGCTAGATACGAGTGCCTATATATCTTTTTTTCCGCATTTGATTGCAGGGCCGATTCTCAGAACAAGCCAGTTAATCCCGCAGTTAGATAAATTTAAAGTTACTCGTAAAAATATAATATATAATATTCCATTGTTCGCCACCGGAATGGTGAAGAAAGTTTTTATTGCTGACCCAATAGCTCGGTATGCCGATCCCATTTTTTTTAATTCTGGTTCCTATAATAGTTCCGAGTTGCTGGTGGCTGCAATTGGATTTTCCATCCAAATTTATTGTGATTTTAGCGCCTATTCTGATATGGCTATTGCAGTAGCAGGTATGATTGGCATTGACTTTCCTGAGAATTTTAGTTCGCCCTATTTGTCGAAGTCGATGCGTGAAATTTGGCGCCGTTGGCACATGACACTTAGTTTTTGGATACGCGACTATCTATTCAAACCCATGTATAAAAAAATGCGAAAATCCTCACCATATCTTCCTTTTGTTTTAACTATGACGCTGTCCGGTTTATGGCATGGAGCAAATTGGACATTTGTGGTGTGGGGTGCTGTTCAAGGAATTATAATCGCCTTGGAGACTTATTGTGATTACGATCGAATTTTGAAAAGAAAATGGTATTTAGGATGCATGGGAACTTTCTTAAATTTTTCAATATGGACCTTTCTATTGGTAATTTTTAGATCCTCGACTTTAAAGGAGGCTTTTAATTTTTACTCTTATTTTATGGATTTTAATTTTGGTAATATTTCAGATGGCGGCATGACTACCATTATTCTAATTTTAGTCGCACTTTCTTTTCATTATTTTGACCAAGTGGACAAGATCAGAGGGGCATTTGTGAAGGTTCCGGCATTTATCACTTTTTTTTCTTGTCTTGGGCTTATAGTTGGCGGATCTTTTGTCGCGAGTTCTCACCCGCAAAATTTTTATTACTTTGATTTTTGAGAAATGAAATGAAGAAGATAATTTCGGTACTCGTTTTTCTTGCTTTTCTTTTCTTCTCGTTCGATGGGTTTCTGGATTTCATCTCTTATGTGAAGCCAGATCTGACGAATTATTTTGCGGGGGAAAAAAAATTTAAGTCTTTGCCTGTTGATGTGGATCGTGAAAATATTTCACAGGCGTTTGAAGATGTTAATGGCATTAAGTACTCGATGATGCGTGTCGTTGGTAAGCTTCCGCTACCTGGTGATTATGGTTCTTATAAAATTGGTGCGAGGGGGGATAGGAAAATTGAATATTATAGTGATCAAAATATAGAAAATAATTTGAAACGTATTCTTATCCTGGGAAGTTCTCAGAGCTTCGGTTATTTTAGTGGTCCTGTTGATAATTTCGCCAATCAGCTTGCAATGGAGTTGCCAGAATATCGAATTAGTAATTTCTCGGTCCCAGGACAGATGATCGCAGAAACAAAGGCAAACTGGCAAAGGCTTTCTCTGCTTGGGGAGAAGTACGACAAGGTTATTATAATAGAAGGTCCAATTGACTTTTATAATTATTGCGCTCCAGGGTTCAATCTCTCTTTGAGAGAAGGTCATAGAATGGCCGTAATGAAATTGATCGACAAAGCGTCCCAAATATATAGTATGTTGACTGGCGATCAAGATAAGTACCAATCACCTTGTCTTGATGAGAGTTATAATAATTTATTAATAAAAAATGTTTTTTCTGATTTTAAAAGCGTAATTGAATATGGTCGTGATATTGGAAGCGAAACATATATTGTCGTGCCACCATCGCCTTACGTTGGTAATGTTAATGTAGAGAATTTAAGTGAAAATAATCTTGCTTTCAGGAGCTTGGTGATCGAATTAGGCGTGGATTTGGAAAAGGAGTACCAAGATATTCCACAAGTGATTGACATGAAGAATATTTTCTCGGGTGCTGGGCCTATGTTTTTGGATTGGGGCGGGCACTTTACGCCAAAGGGAAACAAGGTATTTGCACAATCTGTCGCGAATTTTATAAAATCAACAGATTATAATTGAAATATTTTAACCTACCTTAATTGTAGGAATTGATCTTGAGTAAGGCGTGCTGTCAGAATTAAAAACGCCCCCGATATGTTTTCGGGAGCGTATTTTGTTGGCAAAAAGGCTGGCGACTGACTATAGCCATTCGGGGCTTGGTAGGCCCTTTTCCTTAAGGAATACCGGGTTCCACAGTTTGCTTTGATAGCGCGTGCCAAGGTCACACAGGATGGTGACAATGGTGTGGCCCGGCCCCAGTTCGCGGGCCAGCTTTACCGCACCGGCAATGTTGATGCCGGTCGATCCGCCCATGCACAGGCCTTCTTCTTTTAAAAGGTCAAACACGATGGGCAGCATTTCAGCGTCCGTGATCTGGAAAGGATGATCAATTTCAAGCCCTTCCAGATTGGCGGTGATGCGGCCCTGACCAATCCCTTCGGAGATAGAACCCCCTTCGGATTTCAGTTCGCCATGTTTGTAATGGTTAAACAGGGCGGCCCCCATCGGGTCGGCCAGGCCGATCTGGATGTTTTTGTTGCGTTCGCGCAGCGCCATTGCGGTGCCTGCAAGCGTACCGCCAGTACCAACAGCGGTGATAAAACCATCAACCTTGCCATCGGTCTGCTGCCAGATTTCGGGGCCGGTGGTGTCATAATGGCCCTGACGGTTGGCAACATTGTCAAACTGGTTGGCCCAGATGGCCCCGTTTGGTTCGGTTTTTGCCAGGTCTTCGGCCAGACGGCGCGACACATGGACATAGTTGTTTTCATCGCGGTACGGTACGGCAGGAACTTCGCGCAGGTCGGCACCCAAAAGACGCAACAGGTCTTTCTTTTCCTGGCTTTGCGTTTCCGGAATCACGATAACCGTGCGATAGCCTAAGGCATTGCCAACAGTTGCCAGGCCAATGCCGGTATTGCCCGCCGTGCCTTCAACAATAACGCCGCCCGGCTGTAACAGGCCGCGTTTTTCGGCGTCGCGGATGATGGCAAGGGCCGCGCGGTCCTTAACCGATCCACCCGGATTGGTATATTCGGCCTTGCCCAGAATGGTGCAGCCGGTCAGTTCCGAAACCTTTTTTAGCCGGATCAGCGGCGTCCGGCCAATGGCCTCGATGGTGCCATTGCGAATGTCCATGACAGACTCCAGATCTATCGTTTTACAAAATATATGCCTGTTGATTGATCTTTTTCTACACAAAAGTCAACACAGTTTTAAAAATATAACGTAAATTTTGTGTCAAATATAATATTTGCACAATAAATTTGTTATTTATGTCGCGTTGCGTTCTGGCGCAGGCGGTCGCGGTTTAGCATCAACCATTGCATGGCCATGATAATGGGCGCGTTGCAAAAAACGCCGTCTTGCAGCATGGCAAAACACGTGTCGGACGATTTGGTGAAAACGCGGATGTCTTCGCCTTCTTCGGCCAGGCCATGCAGGCCACCTGCCTTTTTGCTATCAACCTGTCCATAAAATATCTGCACCGTTTCACTGGTGCAGCCCGGCGATGTGTAATAGCGCGGGGTGATGATTTCGAGATCGCCAATGATCGCACAACCGGATTCTTCCATGGTTTCGCGATGTGCAACGTCTTGCAGGGTTTCGCCGGGCTCGACAACGCCCGCGACAATTTCGACCAGCCACACGGGCATGTCGGGGCTGTTTTTATGAACGCCAAGCGTGGCGGGGCGAAATTGTTCGATCAGGACGACTTCATCACGCACCGGGTCGTAGGGCAGAACGGCAACGGCATGGCCGCGTTCGAGCACTTCGCGCCGGATAACCGGGCTTTGAGCGCCGTTAAACTGTTTGTGGCGCAGTTCATAGACATCAAGTTTGAAATAACCGTCCCAGCCCCGTTGATGTGTGATGATATCGACGTCACGATAATCCAATTTTTCTCTCCGATTTATATGCGCTATAATTGTAACCTTATCCCAGCCTGCGCCATCGAGCCAGCATGGCAGGTCATTTTACCAAGGCACCCATGCGTGATTTGCAGCAGGGATTTGGAACATTTCTGTGCCCTGATGGTTACAAGGCACAGATGATTGCCATAATAATTGGTGGAAACATGGCGCTGCGCGGACAATGGTATGCCTTGTCTTTTGTGGTCACGTGCCGCGACGCGATCATGCGTTTTCTTTAACGAATGGAGAATTTTATGGCGGACGTTGTGGATGATACTGAAACAGATGATTTTCCAGCAATTGATTTGGAAAAAATCGCCTTCATCCTGTTAAAGGCGCGTGCCTTTGACGCGCAGGAAGATGTGGTTGAGCCTGATTATGGATCGAACGGCTCAGACGACCAGTTTCGCGAGGTGCTTGAGGCCTATGGCGGTGATGCGACGCATGCTGAACTGGTGGATGCGATCAATGACCTGAACTGGGATGAACAATGCCATCTGGTTGCTTTGGTCTGGATTGGCCGGGGCAGTTTTGACGCCGAGCAGTGGCAGGAAGCCTTGAAGGAAGCCGAAGACGGGCACACCAACCACACGGCTGAATATTTGACCGGGATTCCGATGCTGGGCGAATATATCGAGGAAGGTCTGTCGGCGTTTGATATCTCGGTTAGTGATATTGAGGCATCCCACCTTTAAATGTCCAATTTTCAATCTATGATTGAAATTCTATAGTCAGGATATCGTCAGGGCAGAGCCGGTTTTCGTCTTCTTTTGTGGCGATAAAAGGATAAGTCGTCTTTGGGTTAGGGAGATGATGCTTTCGAATGGGAGGCCCTGCGAATCCTGGCTAAAAGAATAGTTATTGTTCGAATTTGTTTTAAAAAAGTCACATAATTTATTGTTTTTTAGGCATATACGCCCTTTTCTGTATCTGTACGATAGCTATACAATATGCACAATTCACGAATTAAAGCTCTGGTTGGCATGAATTCCTCGTGAAAAATACTATATTAAGGACTGCTATATTATAGATATCGCAGAAAAGCAGTCTCCATCAACTATGGGTTTTATTGGTGGTATGCGTAGCCTTTGTCAAACGTGATCGCATGGATCGCGTTTGACATGGCTGTTATTGTTGCGACCGGGGGAACAGGTTGGCGCGCTTCGAGAAAAAAGAGATTGAAGGTCTCTATGGGCAATCTGCTGTTGGTGTTGTTATTCATCGCGATCTGCGGGCGATATATGTCAATGATGCCTATGCCCGCATGGCAGGGTGCAAGGATGCCGCCGATTTTATGCAGAACCCTGATCTTGTTCGTTATATTCCCCCCGCCTTTCACCGCGAATCCCAGGCACTTTACGATAAGTTCATGATGGCAACCGGCTTTCACGGCTGGAAAAAGGTCTATAATATTCGCCGTGACGGCACGCCGGTATGGCTTGAAATCAGCGATGAAACCATTGAGTGGGAAGATGGCCGCGCCCTGATGACCACAGCACAGATGATCGAAAATGGGACAACCGCGATGCAGGTTGACCATATGATGGGTCGGTCGTTTGTCGGGGTAACCGTTCATCGCGGGATGCAGGCTTTATATGTGAACGACGCTTTCGCCCGGTTGCTCGGGGCGGGCAATGCCAGCGATTTTATGCAAAACCCCGATCTTTCCCGGTTTATCGATGTGTCAGTGCGCGAAAAACGATCAGCTTATAGCGAGAAGATTTTGCAGGGTGTTGTCGCCGGAGAGCGCCGCCGCGAATGCATTTGCCTGGATGATGGTCGTGAAGTTTGGTGGGATCTGACCGACGAGCGCATTTTGTGGCATGATGGCAAACCTGCGGTTTTAACGACGGCGCATGATGTGTGCGAAGAAGTGCGCATGACCAACATGCTGGTGCGCCATAAAAACAGTCTGGAAAATGCGGTGGCCGAGGTGATCCGTATGGTGCCGAGCGCTGTTGCCATGTTTGACGAAGAATTGCATGTGCTGCATTTCAATCGTGAATTTTCCCGCCTGTTTTCGCAAAACCCGGGTGTCTATCCTGCCGCCACACCGGAATTTGATGTATCGGGCCTGCACGCGATTTATCGGGAAATGGTGCTGGCTGGTCATGACCACGCCGATCGCAATGGTGTGATGACGCCGTCGGGGCGCATGGCCGATATCCGGAGCAATCGTTTGCTAGGTGGCGGCATGATGGTGTCCGCCCTTGATGTGACCGATCATAAGGAAGTGGAAAAGCAACTGGCGGTTCTGGCCTCGACCGACCCTTTGACCGAGGTCTTGAACCGACGCGGTTTTGAAGGCGCTGTCAGCCGCCTCGAGGATATCAGACGGTTGCGCAACAAGGCCTGGCTATATGGTATTGCCATGCTTGATCTGGATTATTTCAAGCAGATCAACGACAATTTTGGCCATGCCTGTGGCGATCGGATATTGCAGGAGGTTGCCGCCGTGTTGCGCGGGGCGCTGCGCGAGGATGACCTGGTTGTTCGGCTGGGCGGCGAGGAGTTTGCTGTTTTGCTGCCATCGGCCACGGCACGCGTGACCATGGACATTGCGGGGCGGCTGGCACAGCTGATCAGCGACATTCGTTTGCCTGTTAAAGGTGGTGATGCCGCCGTGGTGACTGTTACCGTCAGCATTGGTGTCACCATTGGCGGGGATGTGGGGGATCGTGAAATTGATTTGCCGACAGCCCTTCTGGTCGGGGACCGTGCCCTGTATCAGGCCAAGCAAAATGGCCGTAACCGGGTTGTTTATGCCGACCCGACCCTGCCATCGACACAGGTTCTGCCAGATAACGACACCCGGTCCGATGAAACACCCGCGTGATTGTATCTTTGGTTGCTGTGATACGATCGGCAGCATTCCGGTTTGGTGCGCACGATTGGCCTGGGCTGTGCGGGAAATCCCTGACGAGACGGTGGAAATGCATCCCGATATGCGATAATCAGTAGGCTGTCGGGTTTTGAAGAACAGGCTTTCAGGGCAACGTCATTGCGCATCCCCACATAAACCGTTTCCTGTGCGGGGTGGTTTATGGGGCGTTATGATCCATTCGCGACGGTGATGCTATTGCTGAAAGCAACGATGTTCTTGGGCCTGCATGTTTCGATCCAGACAGGAGAGCGCCGCCGTGGGCAATATCAGCCAAATAGAACCAACTGCAATTTGGGCCAATTTTCAGAAACTGTGTGACATTCCGCGTCCTTCGACCAAGGAAGAGGCTGTGTTGCAGATGATTGAAAAGCTGGCCGATGATCATGGGTGCAGCCATTATCGCGATAGCGGTAGCAACCTGGTGGTGAATGTTGCAGCGACACCGGGCTATGAAGATCGCAAAATGACGGTTTTGCAGTCCCATGTCGATATGGTGACCCAGGCCAATAGCGGATCGACCCACAATTTTGATACCGATCCCATCAATGCCTATATTGATGGTGAATGGGTCACGGCCGATAACACCACGCTGGGGGCCGATAACGGGATTGGCGCTGCGGCGATGCTTGGGGTTCTGTGCGATAAGTCGGTTGCGCATGGCCCGCTGGAATTGCTTTTCACGGTCGATGAAGAACGCGGGCTGACCGGTGCGATGAATTTGGAGCCCGGTCGTTTACAGGGTGAAATCCTGCTGAATCTTGATACCGAAGATGAATACGAACTTTATGTTGGCTGTGCGGGGGGCGGTGATCTGGTCGCGCGCTGGCAATATGGTGCCGATGTTGTCGCCAACGATTTGATTGCCCGTAAAATTGCCCTGACCGGCCTTAAAGGCGGGCATTCAGGCATTGATATTATTCTGGGGCTGGGGAATGCCAATAAATTGATGGCGCGGTTTATGCGCCCGTTATTGCGCGATCTTGATGCGCGGATTGTGTCGATCCAGGCAGGAACCGCACGCAATGCCATTCCGCGCGAATCATTTGCCACCATTGTCTTGCCTGCTGATAATTCAGATGCATTTGATAGCGCATTGGCCGCATTTCGCGATGCCGTGATCGGCGAATATGCCGATATTGAACCGAATTTTGCCATTGCCGCATCGAATGTGGATTTGCCGGAAAGTGCAATGACACCGGCCGATAGCATAACCTTTAATAACGCCATTCTGGGCAGCCCTAACGGGGTGCAAGCCATGAGCACCAGTGTTCCCGGTATTGTTGAAACATCGATTAATCTGGCCATTGTTTCGGTGGCGGACGGGCAGGCGAAGGTAACGCTTTCGGCGCGCAGTTCCATTTCCAGTGCGCGTGATGCGACGCGCGATGTTGCGACGGCTGTTTTTGAAAATATCGGGGCGACTGTGACCTGGGGCGATGCCTATCCCGGTTGGAAACCCAATATGGACAGCGAAGTGCTTGAGATGATGCAGGCGGTGCATCGGGATCTGTTTGGCAAGGATGCCGAGGTAAAGGTTATTCATGCCGGGCTGGAATGTGGTGTTTTAGGGTCGAAATATCCTAATTGGGATATGATTTCGTTTGGGCCGACCATTAAACGTGCACATAGCCCCGATGAATGCGCCCATATCCCTGCTGTGGCCCGTTTTTGGGATTATTTGCAGGCGGCGTTAAAGGCCATTCCGGTAAAAGCTGCCTGATTTTGGCGGGCAATAGCCTGGTCATTTTTAAATGCGACTGGCTTTTGGGTCAGTCGCATTTGTTCTTTTTACACCATTCATCACGCGCGGCGCTGCCATCGCCGGGCACCAGCGCATCGGCGTTTACATATCCGTCTTCGCCAATTTCAGTTTCGACGCGGATCCAGAAATTTTGATTTTCGCCAATCAGAAAAACAGTTTCAAACCGGGACAACTGACGCATGACCGGAAATTTGATGCCAGCCCCTGATCGTAAATTCAAAAATTGCCGATCGACATAATAAGGATCGGTTTTAGGGGAGATCAGGTCGTCGATTTTGTTGCGCAGGGTTGCAATGGTTGTGCGAACCTGCGCGGGGAAATCGGTGCTGAAATAGGTGTGGGCGGGACCAAATGCCAGAAGAAGGCAAAAGATCACCACGAATATCGGCCCTAAATGCAGCAAGGCGTCAAGCATGGCGACCCGTTTCCATTCATCGCGCACGCGCCGTGCTGGTTGCCCGGTATCAAGGCGGCGTAAATTGGCCCTGATCTGTTCGGCCAGGGCCGATCGGTTGTTGCCGATAAAATCGGATGCCTGCAACAAAACAGCGCGGGCCAGTGGCTTGTTGCCGTTGCGTTCAAAGGCGGTGGCCTGATTAAACAAAAGCTGTGCGTTGGCTTCGGGCGGGAACACACCGCCGCGCATATTGGAAATAATTGCCCGCCATGCCGGAAAAAAACTGCGCCAGCCCCAAAACCCACCCAGCCAGGTGCGCAGGCTGGCGCGCAGCGCCATGCGACGCGCTCCTTTGGGCGATAAAACCGCGCTGACGGTTTGGCGGCGCATTGAATTCAGAAAACCGTGAATCACGGTAAATTCAATATGGCGCGGCTGGGCTGAAATAACATCGGTTATGGCGCAGCGGGCAAAGCCGCTGGCGTCGCCATTGCGACTGGATGATTTATGATGGCGGCGGGCACCGGGATTAACCTTTGGGTCGCGCTGCCCGGTTTTGGCCTGGTGGCGCTGATAGGCGGAACTTGCTTCGGCATAGCGATCTTCGCGGTCATGGGGCTGTTGTTTGCGACCCGCCCCGGCAAAGCCCTGTTTGGTGGCGCGGGCACGATCGGCACCCGGTGCGTCGCTGGTTGTGCCTTTGGTGGTTTTCGCGCCTTGGGGTGATGTGGCATCGGGTTTGGCGGCACCCCCCGCACCCGTACGCGGCCCATTTGGCGGGCGGCGGCGAATCCCGGCCAGAATTTCATAGGCTTCGGTCACATCCTTGAACCGGTCTTCCGCATCGGCATCGGAATTGCGGTCAGGATGAAATTTAAATGCCATTTGTCGATAGGCCAGCTTGATTTCTTTTTCACTGGCACCGGGGTTAAGGCCCAACTGGCGATAATATGGGATGAGGGGGTCGTGGCTCATGCGGTTTTTGTTGTCTCTTGGGTCTGTCAGGCCAGCGGAGTATCCCGCAAGAACGCCGTTTATCAGGCAGTGCCGCCATTACAGGCAGGCATATTGTGAAATATCAGGGCGTTTGGCGCCACACTTGTTTGTGTTTTATCAGGAATGCAAATGCATTGGTATGCTAGTTATGATTGCTTTTGTGGTTATGGGTCGGACCAGAGGGCCTCTGTGGTGCGCTGTGTTGCCATGCTTTCATCCTTTACCTTGCCGGGGGGATCATTGATGATGGGGGGGCATGAATGTCGAACAATTTAACACAAGCGGGCGATGCCATTGAAATTCAAGTTCTGGCAACGAAAATCATCGAATGCCAATCCCTATATCGACGATGCCGGTTCACAAGATGACCCGCTTGCGGTGACGGAAGCGGTCAAGGTGCCTTTTCGCAAGCGCCTTCGTGCGCGCTGGGAAGGGTACGATGACCCGGTTGAATATTATCTGATGGAACAGCAACTAGACGATTATCGGCGCTGGTTGCAACGGATGATGGTTTTAGCCGCGATGCCGGTGGAAGAAGAAGCCGGTGAACTTGACCTTGATGACGAAGTCGGGAATTGGCCGCCAGAACGCCTGAAGCTTTATGGCAAACTGTTTGATCGCGGCATCATGAAGCCGGGCGGGCATGAATATGCGATGGAGCTGGCAAAACCATTGGCGCTTGACGAAACCATGAGCTGCCTTGAAATCGGGGCGCGCCTTGGCGGGACTGCCCGACTGTTGGCCGACAAATTCGGAGTCTGGGTTACGGCACTGGAACAGGATGGCGAACTTGCCCTGCGGGGGATGGAGAGATCTGTTGCGACGGGCAGTCAGAAAAAGGTGCCTGTTCAGCAATATGATCCGCTGGTACCGGATTTTCGCGCCAAGTATTTCAATGTGGTCTATTCGTTTGGGGAAATGTTCCTTGTCGAGAAGAAGGATACCTTTCTTTTAAAGCTGACCGAATCGCTGCGCGAACAGGGTCAATTGCTGATTACCGATTATGTGGTGACAGCAAAAGCTGACGAGTCTTCGGGAAATTATCGTCAATGGGTCGAAAAAGAGGACATAAAACCTCATCCATGGACGGCGGATCGTTACAAAGACGTGCTCGGAAAGCTGCGATTTGATATTCGCATCGCCAAAGATGAAACCGAATTGCATGTCTCACAGATCAAAAGTGCCTGGATAGTTTTTCTCGCCGAGCTTCAAAGAAGCGGTTTGGACCCCGATTTCACCGCTTTTCTCGAAGATGACATGGAAATGTGGATGAGAAGGGTAAAAATGCTTGAAAATGGTGAACTGGCCTATTATCGGTTCTACGCAACGCACGACTAACGCACTGACACAGCCCGGTTGACAACTTGAGGCAAAATTATTGCGTTTTAAGTGTTGACAGGGACTGGGGTGCCTTCTATTTTCCCGGCTCCCAATAGGGCCAAAGTTTCTAAGGTTTACTGTTATGAAGATCCGGAACTCATTGAAATCCGCGAAGCTGCGGGAAAAAGGCTGCCGTATCGTGCGCCGCCGTGGCCGCGTATATGTCATCAATAAAAAGAACCCCCGTTTTAAAGCACGTCAGGGTTAATTCCCTTACGGACGGAAAAACAGGTTTTACAAAACGCCACCATCCTAGCGATGGTGGCGTTTTGTATTTCGCGCATCTGTTTATATTTATCGCTGATGCCATCCTGGCGCTTGGGGTGATGCTGGCAGTGCCGACGATGTATGATCAGATGATAGTCGGGCGAACAGTATAAACTGCGGTTGTCTGGCTGCGGCCACGCAACAGGATGTCGCCTGCAACTGTTACCCGGTCCGGGTCTGACAGCTGATTGCGGGTGCTGTCTGCAAGCAGGATTTGGGTGCCAAAGCGTTTGTTTTCTGACTCAAGCCGCGATGCGCTGTTCACAGCATCGCCATGTACCGTAAAGGACAGGCGGTCGGTTGCCCCAACATTGCCAGCAATCATAGGGCCGGTATTGATGCCACACCGGCAGCTGATTTTCTGACCGTCAAACAACTGGTTTCTGACCGCCTTTTGAATGTTGATCGCGGTATCAAGGGCGGCGTCGGCATGGGTGTTTAAATCATCAAACGCATTGTAAACGGCCAGCACGGCGTCGCCTTGAAACTGGGTAATGATGCCGCCGTGATCTTCGATAATATTGGTAACTGTATCGAAATAGGCGTTTAGCATTGCAACGATACTTGCCGGGTCAAGCTGTTCGCACATGCTGGTAAAGCCGACAATATCAACAAACAGGACCGTCGCGTCGCGCTGTTGCGGGGGTAAAACGCCCGAATCTGTTCCGGATGCCAGCAATTCACGGGCAATCGAGGGCGGTAGGAATTTACCAAACAGGCTGCTGATGCGTTCGCGGTCACGCAGGGCAATAATCATATGGTTAAAAGAGCGGGCGGCATCGTCATATTCGCGGATACGGCTGCCCGTCAGGGTGGGGGTGAGGTCCAGATGGCCTGCTTCCAGGCTGCGGGCGGCAGCGGCAAAGCGGCGGATAGGGCGGGTAAAGTGACGCGCAAGAAACACCGCGAGAACGATCGACAGACCCAGCACAATCGCCCCGAGGATGGAAGTCAGGACCAGCCGGTCAAATTCAGCATCAAACAGGCTTTCTTCAAAATGAATGCCGATGATAAGCGGTGAAAACGGGGTTCCAGAGATCTGTTTGGTGACAATGACGGAATATTGACCATTTACATCCAGCCCGGAAATCTGGACGTCACTGGTGCTGGTGCCTTTGTTATAGGCGGGGTAATCCATTTTCTTTGATTGGCCCAGATTGGCCAGAACCGGATCGCCGATATCAACGGTGCGCGGCAGGGGAACCGGGCTTCGTTCGATCTGGTCGGCACCATCTGATAGCGCCGAAGCCACATGATCCCCCCAGCTTTGCAGCATGGGATGGGCCAGAACCCGATTACCGGAAATAATGATAAAGGGCACACCGGGTGAATTTTCGCGCCCACGGACCAGATTGTGCGACAGGTTTGATAGCGACAGATATTGAACAAAGGTGCCCAGATAGTGGCCGTTGCGAAACAGCGGCACCCAGTCAATAATCACGGGTTGTTTAAAATACGCATCCCAGCGGGGAAAGCTGGTTTTATTGTTGGTGGGTTCGCGCAATTGCGAAATTTCCGATATCAACATGTCGTCGACCGGCAGGAGGCGGCGAATTTAGGTCATGTCGCGCGGATTATAGCCGAAAAACTGACGAGACCCTTTAATCAGGCCATAGGCCATCACATTCATTTCATCGGCGGCAAGGGCGCGCATGGTGTTGTCCCAGCCCAGATCAAAGTCCGGGTCAAGGCGGCCCTGTGTTACCTGGGATGCGACCCAGTTGGCACGTGCCCCGACATTTTTCATGCGATCTTTCATGGCTTGTTGTAACGAAATCAGTTCGTTATCAGCAACCAGCACCCAAAGATTGCGTGTGTTTTCATATGCAGCATTCAGCCCCAGATATAAGGCAATGCCAACACCGCCAATGCTTGTGGCAACAAAACTTGCCAGAAGAACACTCAGCACAGAAAAACGCCGGTTTATTTTCACGTATCAAAGCCTTGGCATGGTGGCGGAAAGCGAAATTTGCCCTGTAATCCTATTGTGTTTGGGGGGCTTTGGGAATGGATTTACGGGGTTTGGCGGCGATCAAACTTTGTTGAGAGAATGATCGAACTTGAAGTGCGCTTGATGCCGGTCAATGTACCGATGCGATCCAGCATCTGGTCAAGCTCTTCGGGGGCATCGGCGCAAATTTCAGCAATCAGGTCAAATTCACCGGAAATCGCCAGGCAGCGAATGCAGCCGGGAATTTTTTGCAAGGCACCAACAACACCGGCCGATTTTTGCGGTTCAACCTGGATCATGACTTCGGCGAGCAGGCGCGGGCGGGCTTCTTGCCCTAGAATAACAGTATATCCGCGTATGACCTGGCTTCTTTCAAGTCTTGCAAGGCGTTCCTGAACGGCACTGCGCGACAGGCCAACGTCGCGGGCAAGGGCCGCTGTGGGAAGGCGGGCATCTTGTTGCAGGCGGGCGATCAGGCGGCGGTCGATGTCATCGATTTGGCGTTTCAACGGTTTTACCCATAAATATGACGGAAAAACTTAACGGATTGACAGTATTGCCGGGTTGTTTCCGGCAGTCCAGAGGCAGAACATTCAGAGATTAAAATTATTCAAACCCCAACGATCCATGATCGTCGTTTCAGGCGGCAATATCTTATCGGGAGATGGCAATGAAAAAAGTTCTGGTTCTGGGTGCGGGCAAAATTGGCCGTATCGTTTCTGTTATGTTGCATGAAACTGGTGACTACGCGGTGACCCTGGCCGATGCGAACGGGCAGATGCTTGAAGTGTGCGCGCCAGATGGTGCCGCAAAGCTGGTGAAGGTCGATGTGACCGACGAAGCTGCCTTGCGTGAGGTTGCGAGCGGGCATGATGCCATTTTGTCGACATGCCCGTTTTATTTGAATGTTGCCATTGCCCGTGTTGCCCGTGATATTGGCGCATCCTATTTCGATGTCACCGAAGATGTGGAAACCACCCGTGCCATTCGCGAAATTTCAAAGGGCGCTGACGGGGCGTTTGTGCCGCAATGTGGTTTGGCACCGGGCTTTATCTCGATCGCCGCACACGACCTTTTCAAGCGGTTTGACAAGGTTCGCAGTTTGCGCCTGCGCGTGGGGGCTTTGCCGCAAAACCCGACCAATCGCCTTAAATATAACCTGACATGGTCGACCGATGGTTTGATTAACGAATATCTCAACCCGTGCGAAGCGATCCATAAAGGCAAACGGATCGAGGTTTTGCCGCTGGAAGGATACGAGCGTTTCACCCTTGATGGCACCGAATACGAAGCGTTCAATACATCAGGCGGTGTTGGTGCGCTGTGCGACATGCTCGACGGCAAGCTCGACAGTCTGGATTACAAAACCGTGCGCTATCCCGGCCATCAGGAGATTTTGAAAATCCTGATTGAAGATCTGGCACTGGGGCAACGCCCGGAATTGCTGAAGGATATTTTTGAAAAATCCCTGCCGATCACCAGCCAGGATGTGATTGTGATATTTGCCGATGCCGTGGGCGAACGTGACGGGTATTTGTGCGAAGAAAACTTCATTCGCAAGGTGCATGGCACCAAAATTGGCCTGCGTCAATGGTCGGCCATTCAGGTGACGACATCGGCAGGTTTGTGCGCGGTGATGGATATGGTGTTGACCGGAACCTTGCCGGGCAAGGGATATATCCAGCAAGAACAGGTTGCCCTGAACGACTTTTTGGCCAACCGTTTTGGTCGCTATTACCAGCATAGTTCCTGAATATTCTGACCAGACGACTTGGTTTTACAAGCGGGCTTGCCAGGTGCAGGCCCGTTTTTACCTGCGCCTACGTACTCTCGTTTTGTGTCTAACGCAAAAGTTGAACATCGCGTATGATGGCACGATATAAAAATATGCTACTGTCTGGACCACCTGGTTAAGGGGGGCGTAAATGCGGTGTTGGCACATATTAAACAACGGCTTTGTAACAGTTGTTGCCGGTTTATTGCCCGTGATCGTTGGCGGGGCATTAAATGATGCGCAGGCCGATCCGCCCCTGATTGTGCCGGTGCGATCAACCGATCTTGAAGGGGTGCAAAAATGCTATGATGACCCGCAATCAAGTGGTTTCTGCGACCGGTGCAAAAGCCCGAACAACAATAACAATTCACTGACCAACTATGTGTTGTTGCGAGAAACCCTGAAAGCCGGGGGCATGGATGTGCGACTGGTCGGCATTGATTCCCCCAATTCGGCGCGCAGCAGAATGATGGTTGAAACCGGGGTTGCAACGATTAAGGCCGACTGGAATTTCAACATAGATAACAATGACCTGGTCCTGAAAAGTGACGCCTTTATCCGGTCAGGCGAATTGTTCAAGGGGGTCTATGGCTTGCCTGATAATACGTCATTGCACAACATTCGCGACATTGGCGATATCCGGCCCTTGATTGCCGCGACCAACCCGCATTGGCGGCTGGACTGGCAGGTGTTGAAAAACATGGAACTTGCCAGTTTATATCCGGTCAGCACCACGGCGCAGATGTATCATTTGATTGCGCAGCGGCGCGTTGATTTTACTTTGCTGGAATTTTCGCCACGGGCCGACATGATGCGCGAATTTGACGGGGAAAAGCTGGTGCCAGCACCGGGTGTAAAGGTGGCAATGCCTGGTTCCCAGCATTTTATGGTGTCGCGTAAAGATGCGCGAGCACAGGAAATTATTGCGGTTTTGAATCGCGGCTTAAAGGCGTTGCGGCAAAATGGCCTGCTTGCACAATGTTTGCGTCAGGGAGGGCTGATTAATGCCCAGACAGCGGACTGGAAAGTTTTAAACGTCAGCGAAACCGGAATTTCAGAAAATCAGATTTTTTGACCCGGCAGGTATAAAATCATCATTGATCCGACCTGCCGCCATCTGTTTGATTGTTCGCGTTTGAATTGCGTGGTTTGTTAACGCTTCGTCGTTATTGTTCGCGCATGAATATCTATGTGCGTTCTGATCGAATGGTTGAAAATTCATTGTCTGACCTGGGCGAGATGTTTTATTCGGCACTTGATTTGTTCGAGGCCGGTCATTTTGCGGAGGCCGAAGATGCCTGCCGCATATTGACGCTTGCTTACCCGCAAGCGGTTGAACCCATGCATCTTGCCGGGTTGGTTGCCCTTAAACAGGGCCGCTTTGATATTGCCGCCGAACGGATGGGGCGGGCTGCCATTGCCGATGCCAGCAATGCGGAAGTTCAGCACGACCATGCACGGGCCTTAAAGGCTGCTGGCAAAAACCGCGACGCGGTGGGCGCGTTCAAGCGGGCGATTCGCCTGTGCCCGGACTCGGCGGCGCTGTATTGCAACCTTGCCAATACCTATCGTGATCTTGGCGATCTCGACCATGCCCGCGAAAACTATCTCATCGCGCTCGACCTTGCCCCGGACAGTGCCGATATCAACGCCAATTATGCGGCCTGTCTGCGCGACAGTGGCGATTTGGACGGGGCCGAAACCGCGTGTCGGCTGGCTTTATCATTGCGCGACGATATTGTTATGGCACAGGTTCTTTTGGGAAAAATTTTGCTCGATCAGGGGCGAACGGTATCGGCAACCGACCCGTTGATCCGGGCGTTGCGCCTGTCGCCGGGCCATAAAACGGCATTAACGACGTATGGCGAGGCGTTATTTCGATTGGGTCAATTCGCGGGTGCCCTGCATTTCCTGCGCCAGGTGCTGGCTTTGGACCCCGCAGCCGAAGGGGCGCGTCGCACGCTGGCCTTGCTGAATTTGCGGACAGGCCAGGGGGCCGAGGCCATTGCATCCCTGGACCCGCTGGTACGCCGTTACCCCGATGACCCGGAATTGTTACTGATGATGGGCGAGGGGTTAAGTCTTTCGGGCCGCCATAACGAAGCCGTTGAACGGTTTGGCGCGGCCATTGGTGCGGGCGGTGGCGATGATGCGGTGTTTCGGCTGGCGGTAGAGCTGTCAGAACAAACCGATGCGGCAATGGCACACGAGGTTTTGCAAAAAACCATTGATCGCAAAATTCGCAATGGCAATGACGCCACCTTGTTTCGCACCGCGCGGCGGTTGCTGTTTTCGCCGGTTCCCGCAGATATAAATGCCCAAAATGACGAAGTCGTTCGCGACATCGTTGAAGATGCGATTTTATCAGACGAACAAAACGGGACACCTGCTGCCCCTGGCCGTATCGACCCGATGACCCTGACCCGGTTTCCGCCGGTATGGCGCGCGGCATTGCGCCCGCAAGGCGACGAACAATTGATGGCGGTAGGCCGATATTGGGAACAGTTAACCGCAGATGCTGATATTCCGGCGGTTCATGACCCGGTTTCGACACAGGGGCGAAAAGTCCGGTTGGGCATTGTTTCGGCCAATATGTGCGATAATGGTATCGGGCGCTGGATTGCCGGTTTTGTTGCAGCCCTGGATCGGGACCGGTTTGACATTACTGTTGTGCGCCCGCCATTGGGAGAAGACGACATTACATCGCGCATTGATGTGAATGCCGATTTGGTGGTGCGCCTGCCGCTGGACCCGAAACATTCTGCCGGGGTCATTGCCGGGCTTGAATTTGATGTGTTGCATTATGTCGATGCCCAGGCCGATGCCTATACCATGTTGCTGGCAAGCTGGCGTTTGGCACCGATACAGGTGGCTGGCGGTGGTATTGCTGCAACCACCGGGCTTTCAAATATGGATTTCCATTTTGTCGCCGATGACTGGGAAGCTGCAGGCGGCGAAGCACGTTATACCGAAAAACTGGTGCGGTTGCCGGGCCTGTTTGTGAATGGCGAATGCCCATCGGTGCCCGATCATTCGCCGCGCGATTTGCAACGCCAATGGCGCATTGACGAAGACCGCAACAGCTATTTATGCCCGCAGCCGCTTGACGTGCTAAGTGCCGATTTTGACCCGCTGATTGCTGAAATTTTGCGCCTTGATGAAACCGCCGAATTGTTGCTGATTGCGCCAGAGCGCGACACCTGGGACGCGGCATGGGGGCGGCGTTTTGCGGTTAATCATGGCGATGTTGCGGGGCGGATGCGGTTTGTGAATGTGCGCAACCGGGCCGAAATGCTGTCATTGCTTGGTGCGGTTGACGTGGTGCTGGAAAGCCCGGCCTGGAACGATGCCATGCTGGGGTTTGATTGTCTTGGGCTGGGTGTGCCCTTGGTGACGCTGCCAGGCAAGGAAGCCCGAACGCGCCGTAGCCATACTTGTTATCGGCAAATTTCGGTGTTTGACTGTGTGGCCTATAATTCGGCCGATTATGTTGAAACCGCGCTGACGCTGGCAACCGATAAACGTCGCCGTTCGGTTATTGCACAGGCCATTCGCACCCGCTCGCACGTTCTTTTCGGACAGAAAGAATCCTTTATTGCCTATATGGATTTTTTAGAACAGCAAACGGCCTGACAAAATGTTCAGGCCGTTTTAAAAGAAAAGTTCTTTAGCTGAGCGCGTCAATATCGGCATCGGATAAAGCGGCGGGCACGATGGTCAGGGGCAGGCGAAGCTGACCGACCACATCGCTTTTTGTCAGTGCTGTGATCAGCGGGCCGGGGCCTTCGTTATTGGCGCTGGCAGCAAGGACAAGAATGGAAATTTGTTCTTCTTGCAGAACACTTAAAAGTTCGTCCTTGATCCGCCCTTCGCGAATAAACAACAGCGGCATGAACCCGGTTTGTTCATGAACATAACCGGCGAGGTCATTGATCCGGGTTTCGGCATTTTCCCGGGCTTCTTCCTTCATCAAATCGCCAACCGCCATCCAGTGCTGAAACTCGGCGGGTTCAATAACGCTTAGCAACGCGACCCGTCCGCCGGTATGTTGCGCACGGCGACAGGCATATCGTAATGCCTTGGTCATTTCATCGCTATCATCGACAACGACCAGAAAGGTTCGATTATTCGAACTCAGTAATTCTCGATCATCTTGGTTGGCGTTCATATCTGTTCCTGCCCTGTGATGATTTTACGGTGGGGTGCGGTGTCGTCACAAGCCAGCCTGCGAACGCGCACCATGTTTTCGTGAAATTGTGCCGCATCAAAGGGTGATTATCCAAGCTATTTTTAATCGTTTTGCTGCATGGGGATATGCAATAAATTAACACGATGCCAGCTTGACAGCCAGGACAGGCAGTTGCCATGGTGATAAATCTGTTAGTTTTCGTTAGCAAAGCGGGATTTGCGCAGGGCTAAAATATCCGTCATATTAAAGGAAATGTGCTTTAGTTCTTGCGAAACAGAACACTTGCGATCCAGCCTGCGATCCCGGCAATGATGACGGCGATAATGCCGTAAAGCGCGGAATAACGGTGGGCAAAGTCGTATATTTCGGCGCTGATGCCGGTTTTTGAAACCACAAGCGGCGTGCTTTTGATGCTGGCAATCCGTCCGTCGCGGATCAGATATACATCAATCAAATAAGTGCCGGTTGGGGTGTTGGCCGGAAAATGAATATCGGTGCGAAACAGCTGGTTTGACAGAAAACTGATTTTTGCAGGCTTGTCATTAAACAGCCCGACATATTCCATGTTGCGCAGCAAAGCGTCGCGATACAGGCTGTCGTCGGTGTCGTCGCCGTCCATTGTGGTGACAAATCGCTGATTATGCAGCCCGATATGATAGGATGCAAACAGGCGGTCATTGGCAATCAGTTCGATCGGGCGGCTGGCGGCAGTGGCATAATAGGCCGGTACATTGCGCACATAAGCACTTTTTGTATTGATCCAGATGCCGGCTTTGCGTTCCTTGCGGCGCACAACCACGTCGCGTTCCGGTCCGCGAACGGTAATAACGACGTCGCCCTTGTTTTCGATTGCGCCAAAAAGCAAAACATCAGTGCCGGTAAACCCGGTACTGATCGCGACCAGATGATTGGATAAATCAACAACCAGGGGGTCGGCTCTGGCCGGTTTTGATACCGACATGGCGGCAAAAAGCAGCGTTGCCACCATGATAATGGTCATACGCAGGCGCATATTTTTAATCGTTTTTGCGTTTTGTTGAGGATGGCGAGACACAGATGGTCGTGCGGTAGGCAAGGCCGAAACGGTAAAACCCGGGAAACACACAGTCATTACAAATTCCCCGGCGCAACGGAAAACAGGTCATTGGGTGTGATAACAAGGTCCAGTGCAAGTTTGATACATACCGCCAGCACCAGGGCCGCCAGACCGGCACGAAGATATTCGGCCTTGATCCGTGCGCCAAAACGCGCGCCAAATTGTGCACCAACAACCGCACCTGAAACCAGCAGCAAAGCCAATGCCACGTCAACCGTGTGTGTTTGAACGGATTGTAAAATGGTGACGTTGGCCGAAACAAAAATGATCTGAAACAGAGACGTGCCAATTACCACGCTGGTTGGCATGCCCAGAATGTAAATCATGGCCGGAACCATGACAAAGCCGCCACCAACCCCCATCAAAGCTGTCAGCAAGCCAACAAGAAATCCGACCAACAGGGGCAGCAACGCGCTGATATAAAGACCGGACCGGTAAAATCTGACTTTAAGGGGCAGGCGATGGAAAAAGCCGTGCTGGTGTTTTTTGCTGCGCCGCAGGTTGCCGCTTTTGCGCCGGGTGCGGAAAATGGCGCGCGATGCCTCGATCAGCATCATGCCGCCAATGGTCCCTAAAAATATGACATAGCACAGGGAAATAACCAGATCGATTTGCCCGAGTGACCGCAGCCAGGCAAAAACACCAACCCCGGACGACGACCCGACAAGGCCGCCCACCAGCAAAACCAGCCCCATTTTGACATCAACATTGCCGCGTCGCCAATGCACGATGACACCCGACAATGAGGACGCAACAATTTGATTAGCGGCAGTCGCAACTGAAACCGCTGGCGGGATGCCAAAAAAGATCAATAACGGGGTGATCAAAAAGCCACCGCCAACGCCGAACAATCCGGACACAAATCCGACGCCGCCGCCAAGACCTAAAATTAGCAGAACATTTACCGACATCTCGGCGATAGGCAGATAGATTTGCATTGCGGCAGCACAGGCGTGAGCGTTTGATTGATTATTGAAGGCCAGTCTAACATATTGTGCAAATGCAACAATCGCCAAATCATCGGCGCAGTCATTTGACAGCCCGGATGAGCAAAAATATGAAGGAAAAGCCATGACAATTTCGTCTCGGGAACCTTTTAGCCTGATTTTGGATACGCGCGGCCTGATGTGCCCGATGCCGGTTTTAAAGACCAAAAAGGCATTGCATGATGTTCCGCCCGGCGGTGTTATCAAGGTAATGGCAACCGACCCGGGTTCTGTCGCTGACATGAAGTCATTTTGCGAAATGACGGGTAATGTTTTGCTGGCATCATTGCAAGAAGATGATGTGTTTGTTTACCACATCGAGCATCGTGGCAAGTAACAGGACCAGGTTCTTATGAAAACGCATAACGTTGTTTGGTGGCATGGCCGTTTTGACGGTATGGAATTACGGCAACTTCACGATTTGCTGATGTTGCGCCAACAGATTTTTATCATCGAGCAAAATTGTATTTTCCCCGACATTGATGGCCTTGATCCGCTATCATTTCATGTTGTGGGGATGCGTGACGGGCAAGTTGTCGCTGCGACGCGGATTGTCCCGCCGGGGATTGACCCGCATCACAGCCAGCAGGGCCTTGATCCGGCGATTGGCCGGGTGGTTGCGGCATCGTCATTACGCGGGATGGGAATTGGTCGTGACATTATGATGCAGTCGATTCTGGCATGTCAAAAATACTTCCCGGAATCGGGCATTTTCTTAAATGGCCAGCAACATCTGGCACGGTTTTATCAGGGATTGGGTTTTGTGCAGGAGGGGGAACCCTTTGACGAGGATGGTATTCCCCATATTTCCATGCGACGGGCGTCGGTCGATAACGCGCCGATTTAAACGCAACAGGTGCCCATGATGGCGGCACCTGTTTTTAACGCACGCCAACTGTGGCCATGCCGGTAAAAAATTCAAGCTGCCAAAGCATGTCATCCTCGCTGAGCGGATAACTGTTGCCGGATCGCGGGTTTAGCGCCTGACCGGGAGGGACATGGCCCAGTTTCACCTGAATTTTCACCGCCAGATCCGCTGGCAGGCCTGCTTTCCATGCCAATGAAACCACCCCTTTGGCCGAATGGGTGTTAAGCACCTTGGCAACGGCCTCGGCGGGAATGCCGGCGCGAACCGCCAGGGCAGCACGGGCAAATTTAACATCGTTTTCGGTCATCGCGGTTGAAATGCGCGCATCCGTCAGCTTGCCTTTGGCGTGCAGGTCCAGTGCCTTCAGATAGGCCGCAGTTTCATTGGAGCTTGCGTCTTCCTCTGCCGGGGCTGCGTTCTTGTCCTTTCCGGAAGCTTTCTTTTTGGGGTCTTTATCCTCTTTGTCCTGACGGGCGAGGGCGGTGCTAAATTCTCCGGCTTCGATCCGGCGCTCCACAACCTTGCGCACCATAGCAAGCTGGTCTTCTTTAAGGTCCTTGCGGCGTTCAAGCACCGAGATCAGGTTCTGGGCAACAAAGCGGGCCAGTTTCCCGGCTGCGGACGGGCCAAGGGCCGGGCGCTGCACCAGGGGTTCGTGCCAATCCTCAATATCGGGGGCGCGATCAATCAGCTGATCAAGGGTTTCTTCGCGAATTTGGGCCGACCGGTTCCCCAGAAGATGCGAAATGGCATCGGTGTCGGTGCTGGCCGCAATCGCATCAGACAGGCGTTCGCTTAGATTACGGCGCTGGGAGACAAAGCTGAGCGCCCCTGATGCGGTACTGGTTTCGATCAGTTCAAGCAGGTCAAGTTCGGTCAGAACCGGCGAATATTGCAGAATCGGACCACACACCACAGTTTCGGTGTCGCGGGCCAACTGGCTGATGATCGGTTGCGGGGCATTGATCAGGTCTTTGAGCGTTTCGGCAATAACCTGACGCACCTGAATGGCCTGGTCGCGTGCCAGTTTCTCCAGCGCCTGATAGGTCATACGGCGCAGTTTGTCGGTTTCGTTGGGCGTTAAACCGTCTGACAGATTGGCGATTTTTTGCGCCAGCGTACCGCGAACATCATCATCTTTATCGTCCGTGAGCAGTAAATCCGCCTGAACCGGTGTGGCTTCGTTTTCGGCAACATGGCGCCGCACCGAAGGTTCGGCATCATTGGCCAGAAAATAAAGAATTTCCGGGCGGGTGTCATGGCGCTGTGCAAGGGTGCCGCGCACATGCGCTGCCGTGCTGGCGGCCATATCCTTGGCTTCCTCATAGGAAATCGGTGTTTCCTTGCGTCGATTGAAGACACGCTGCAAAAAACCCTTCATCGGGTTGGCTCCCTAGTCAGTTCTGGTTGGTGTGTGCATACCAACAGGTTCCGCAATGGCATAGCTGCCCTTGCCGTGTTTTTTTACAAAATACATTGTGTCATCGGCACGTTGCACCAGATCATCAATATTTTCGGTTTCAGTAACTTCGTGGACCGCGATGCCCAGCGAAATGCCCAGCGGTCGGTCTTCGCGGCCCGATAACGGGCGCAAGACAGCACTGGCTTCAATCAGGTCTTTGGCCCGTTTTTCGGCTGCAGTGCGGTCTGCACCATCCAGCCACACAACAAATTCATCACCGCCCAGTCGCGCCACAAGGTCGCCCGGGCGGGTGTTGTTGTGCAACAGGCGGCTTAAGGTCAGAATGGCTTCGTCGCCGCGTTGATGACCATGGACGTCGTTGACCAGTTTAAAGTTGTCCATATCGACATACATCAGGGCTGCCGGGCTTGGTTGATGTATCAGCCGGGCATAACGACGTTTAAGCTCATCAAAAAAGGCGCGTCGGTTCAAAAGCCCTGTCAGACCATCTGTCCGCGATAGGGTTACGATACGGTCGTGGTTGTCGGCCTGTTCGATCGCAATGCCGATCTGGTCGGCAACGTCATCCATGATCGCCCGTTCGCCTTCATTGGGAATGGGGTGGTCGTTTGCAAACATAAATGCCACCGCCCCATTGACCCGATGGTGATAGTGGCACCGGCGAATTTTGACCCAGTAATCATCCTTGACGATTTCCTGGTTATCGATATCGGCGGGCAGCTCATTTAAAATGTCGGCGGCAAGTTTGTGCAGGCTTTCATCGCCCTGACTGGCAACCTCGACCATGTCGCCGCCTTCGTGTTCCGGGCGAAAAATAACGCAGGCGGTACAGGCAAGGGCGCGCGTGCTGGCCGTGGCGGCGTTGCGCAAGACTTCGGTGGGGTTGATTTCATCGCGCATGGCGCGGACAATATAGGTGATCAGCCGGTCACGGTTTCGCGCATTGGCAACTTCGGTTTCATGTTGACGTTGTTCGGTAATGTCATGTGCCAGCCCGCGCGCCCCGCACCATTTGCCGTCGCGGTTCATAATCGGTGTTGCCGATACCGACAGGCAGGCGCTGCTGCCATTGGCGCGGTAAAACCAGATGGGCATATCGCGTACCGGGCGGGTGGTTTTAAAGACCTGTTCGGCATCCTGATCGGTTTTTTCGATCATGAATTCTATTGGTAACCGACCCAGAAGTGCCTTTGGTTGATAATCCATTGCGCCGCGCGGGGAGACGAAAACAAACTTTCCGCTGTCATCTGTTTCCCAGGCAAAGGCCGATGAAACCTCGACAATGTCGCGATAGCGCTGGCGTGAATCAATCAGGGCTTCGCGCAGGTTACGGTCCATTGATACGTCGCGGGGCAGCAACAAGATAAGGTCATCGCGCATCGGCAAGGCGGTCAGTTCCAGCGTTGCCGTGCCACGCTGTACCTCGAATGTCAAAAGTTCGACCACACCACCAGGTGTTTCCAGTGCGCGTGCAATCAGCGCGACAATTTCGGGAAACAGGCCTTCGCGGATGCCATCGGCAAAACCCATGGCATTTTTGTTGGCAAACAGTGGTTTTCCGTTGGACCGCATTACCATGACCGGGGCTTCTGCCTGCGCCATTGTCGATGGGTCCAGTTCAAATCGCAGGGCGTTCAGGTCAACATCTTTGGCGTCATGTGCGCTTAGCGTGCCGTTGATGGCCGCTTCGTGGCGCTCTTGCAAAATATCGCCCCCGATATTTTCCCGCTGGTCTGCGCCATGTTCAGGCTGCTGCGCAGATGTTTTTTCACTGAGTGATTTCTTTTTACGGTTAATCAGGCGCGAAATCATCGGCGGTCTCCTGCTGGCGGGGGGGATGTCGTGTCGCATATGTCCGCCAATGGACTGTTTTTCGGGGTAAAGCTAACCGTTTCAGGATGGCCAAAATGATAGCCCTGGCCATAATCAATGCCCAGATCGCGCAGCATTTTAAAGGTTGCCTGATCATGGATCATTTCAGCAATGGTGCGGATTTTCAAATCACGACATAGCGATGCTGTTGCCTTTAAAAATGCTCTTCCTTTCGGGTTGACCAAAGCGGTTTGCATGGCGCGACCATCAAATTTGATAACATCGACGTCAAGCGCACTCAGATATTCAAAATTGGCCGCACCGGCACCAAAATCGTCCAGGCAGACCATGTGGCCGCGCGTCCGCAATTTTTGCAACGTCGCATTGACCATTCGTAAATTGGTGATGCGTGCCGTTTCGGTGACTTCGAAATACACCAATGACGGGTCGATGGCAAATTCATCAAGAACATGCAGCAGGGCGACGTCAAAATTGTGCTGTTCCAGCGAATGGCCCGAGAGATTGATGGCGATATGGATGCCCGCCGGGCATTGCGCGGATGCCATATAATCGAGAACCTTGCGACACATCGCCAGGTCAAATTCAGTAATCAGTCCGGTGCCTTCGGCAAAATGAATGATCTGATCGATCGCCAGGGTATCATCTGCTCCGGTAAAGCGGGCCAGGGCTTCGAAATGATGTGTTTGTTCGTCACTCAGGTTGACGATTGGTTGAAGGGCGACCGTGAACGACCCGTTTTTGACAATCTCGCGAAAGGCGCGGACCGATTTCATCGTTTCCTGAATCAATCCGGGCAGGCTGGCCGACAGTTTTGCCGCGCTGACGTCATCGCGGGTGTCGCGACGTGCATGCAGCCGGTTCAAGGCATAGGCAACAGCGCGGGTCAGATTGGTGGCAAAGCCGTCTCCGTCAACGCTTTTCTGATGATGAACCGCATGTGCCACGTCATAATCGGGGCCTTCAAAAACCGGTTCGTCAAGGCTGTTTTCACGTTCGGTTATGGAATGTGTAATCGCTTCATCGTCAATTGCATGAATTGCGGCGAGGGCGTCTGTTGTCACAGAGGCCGGATTTGCCCCAGGCAGGGTGCTGGCGGCGGGAACATCAGGATCGCGATGCAGGGTCGGCTCTGTTGCGCCATCAGGCCCGGAAGGGGTGTTTGGGTCCGCTATATCTGCGGCTTTATCATATGGGGACTGGTCCTTTTGCGGGCTGGTATAGGCCGGGTCATTCACGTCTGCCCGCAGGGCACTGGCATAGGCAACGATCCGGCGTTCGAGTTCGATCATGGGTTCGTGCATGCCGGGGCGTTGCACCAGCCCGGCAGCGGTCGGATCTTCGTGATTGCGTTGGCGGATCATGTCGGAAAGTTCATTGGCAGCATCGGTTTCAGCACGGCGGCGCGCAGCGGCCATGTTTTCAAGCACGATCAGGGCGGCGTTGTGATGGGCGTTTTTTTGTGGCGTGTCCGTATCGTCAAGGTCGTTAAAGCGCGATGCCGCGATATGGGGGGCGGTCGCGTTGCCAACGGGTTTTTTGCGCGCCAGACGGGTTTTGCCCGACATGCCTTGCTGCAATATCAACTGGTCTATGCCATGGCGCGCCCGGGGGCGGATGGCGCGATGACGTATCGCCAGAAAATAGCGGCCCACCGGGTCCGAAATCAGATAGCCACTGACGGATACGGGCAGCACGGATGAACCGGTATTGTTTTCTGTTGCAAGAACCAGAAGGTCAAGATCCAGTTCTTCAAGGCGTTTGATGCCGGTGCTGCTATGCAGATAGGCACGTAAAAGCGGACGTTGTGCCGGAATGATCAATTGTTCCAGGGCTTCGCCCACCAGACGTTCAGGCGTACATCCCAGCAAACTTTCAATGGCACCGGCCGCGAAAAGAACATAGCCGTTTTCATCTACTTCCAGCAGCATATCAGCCCAGCAAAACGCCATCGCGGCCAGAAGGTCGCGGTCTGTTTCGCCAATATCGGCCGAAGAGTATTCCGTCATTCCATGACCGCCACGCTATTTTGATGTTGCTGTGAACCGGTATATGCAGGCTCATCAAGGCTTGCCAATGGTATAGATAGCGCTTCTTGCAACGATAATGAAGGAAAACCCAAAAAAATAAACCGGTCTATTCGTTCCGGGTTGTGCTGGTGGTATTGCTTTTTTTACGTCGGAGAGGCTGGATTTGCGGCAATTGTTTGTGTTGCATGTTTATGGCGATACATTTCCAGGTCGGCACTGTGCAAAAGTTTGGTCATGCTGGCATGGTCATTGCTGTTGGCGCGGCCAAAACTGGCCATAACGACCAGATGGTGATGCTGCCATGAAACAGGTGATTTGCCGAGGCAGGATTTAACCTGTTCGATGAAAGCGATTGCTTTGCTGTCGTTACACTTAACCAGCGCAATCGCAAACTCGTCGCCGCCCAGACGCCCGGCAAAATCGTTTTCCCCAAGATGTCTTTTGATAAGGCGGGCGACATGGCGCAATACTGCATCACCCGCAGCATGACCATATTGGTCATTTGTGCCTTTGAAACCGTCTAAATCGGCGATGATGACTTCGGTTTGGTAACCAGATTGTGCGTTGGCATCAAGGGCCAGCGTTAACAGGCGGATAAAGCCGCGCCGGTTGTGAAGCCCCGTCAGATCATCGGTATCAAGCTGGCGTTCGAGTTGACGAACACGGATTTCTGATTGTTTTAACTTTGTTTGCAAGGCAAGGGTTTGTTTGATCAGCGGGGCCAATTCCGGTGTCAAACGGGCAGTTTGGCGTGATTTTTGATCGGGGCATATGGATGCCGCCTTTATTAAGGATTGCAGAAGGGGAAGATCAACATCTTTCATGTTGTCCATCGTTTGTTTCTGGCAATGACACGGGGCGACGAAACGGCTACAAAATAAGGAATCTCAAGTGTTCTTTTACAAACTCTCGGTTACAAGAGTATTAACAACATCTTTAAATCCGGGGTTTTTGATGAAAATCCGTCAAGGAGACGTGGAAAAATGAATTTCTGGTTGGGTAACAGGCACGTCAAAATTGTTGCGACATCGGCGATGGTGCTCATGCTGGGGGCGTGCAGTACGCTAAACCGTGACAGCATCACCGCAACGGGCGAAATCACCGATCAGGGGCAGGAATGTGTGACATTTCGGGCCAATGACGGCACGCTTTATGCGCTGGCCAACAAGGCATCGGGCTTTCGCCCTGGTGACCGTGTTCGCGTAACCGGGCATTCGGCCCTGATGACCACGTGCCGCGAAGCATCAACCCTGATTGTCGATAAAATCACCTTGCTGGTGCCCGCGAAGACCGGGCAGTAATTCCGGGTAAAGTTTATCGGGTCGTGCCCTATTGGGGTAACCCGATACATGCCGTGCCGTCAGTCGCAAGCTGGCGGCATTTTTCTTTGACCTGTGCCAAGGATGAAAAACCGCCAATGCGCAGACGATGGAACCGGCCTTTGTCGCCCAGGTCAACAATACCCAGGTAATGATGGTGCTGGCGTGCAAGTTCCGGGTAGCGAATGGCAAAGCTGGCCCAATAGGTTTCTGCCGAAACGGCTGTCCGAAAGGCGCCAAGCTGCAGCACAAAGCCGCCACCTGAAACCGGGGGCCTGGGCGGTATGGCCGAGGCCGGATGTGACGCCGCTATGGCCGTTGTGGGACCGCCTGGCGGGGCAGAGGGCGCTGTCATTGTCGTGGTGTCGCGCTCTGGTGCAGGCAGCGGTGACGGCTCATTGTTTGATCCCCACGGTGTTGGTGCCTGTGCTGCCTGCGGTAGGGCGAAAATGGCCGAGGACGCCGATGGAGCCGGTTTTGCATCGGGTGTTTGGGCGGGGATTGATGCGGGGAGAGCCTGTTGGGCCACAGGCATGGCATTTTTACTGCCGGTTTGATCGTTATTGCCGCCCCACGGGGCAATAATTTGCAGGGTCTGTGCGGGGGCGGCTTGTGGTGCTGCGGGCGGCGTGACTGCTGGCTTTGGTTTGCCCGGCGCGTTGACAGGGTTGGCTGTGGGTGCCTTTTGGTATTGTGGTCGAACCCATTGCGCGGCTGTAGCAGGTTGCCCGTTCTCGGACGGCATGATGGATGCCTGAAGCACATTGGCATTCATCGGGCGTTTTGATGTTGGTGTGCCGGATTTTACCTGTCTGTCGTTTCTGTAACGGCTGGAAAGCAAAAAATCGGCGGGCTCGACACCGGATTCTGTACCGGGTTCGGGGGGAGATGATGTGGCATATGGCGCATTTCTTGCGCGTTCGGGCCGTTCTTTTGCCAGTTTAAGTAAATCAAGCGGGCCGGTCGCCGGGCCAGGATTATCGGTGATGCGCCGCGCGCTGCCGGGAATATCCGTGGGAATGGCCTCAAGGCCCGATACCGTGTCGGCGCGGGTGTTCAGATCGGCATTTTGTGCGTATGCGGGCGTAACCTGCCATGCTTGAAACATGAAAGCAGCCAATGCCGTTGCACATAACAGGTATTGCGCCCGTTGCCTGTGTGGCGATGTGGCTTTGTGACACCTCAATCCGGTGCGACCTTTATACAGGCCGCGCCGGATTGGGGTTAAAGATGGGGATTGGCGGGGAGGAGACATTTTATTCAGACCATCCGGGATAGGCATGACGTTCACGCAGCAAGACATCATTGCGGCGCAGACGTTCCATTGCTTTGCCAAAAACACTGCCCGTCGGGTAATTGCCATCGGCAGTATCGCCACAGGGTTTTCCTGTCAGGATTTCGATGGCGTCGCTGATATTGTCGATGGTCCAGATATTGAATTTACCCTGGCGAATGGCATGGACGACCTCGTCGCGCAGAATAATATGTTCGGCATTGGCGGCAGGGACAATAACCCCCTGATCGCCGGTAAAGCCCTGATCGGCACAGATGCGATAAAATCCTTCGATTTTATGCGAAATGCCACCCACAACCTGGGCTTCGCCAAACTGGTTCATCGATCCGGTCACGCCAATATTTTGTTTAACCGGCACCTGGGAAATGGCTGAAATAATTGCACACAGCTCGGCGAGCGAGGCTGAATCGCCTTCGATGCCGCCGTAATTTTGCTCGAACGTGACGGAACAGGCAAAAGAAAGCGGAAATTCCTGGGCGAAGCGGGATTTCAAAAAGCCTTCGATCGTCATGACTGATTTTTGCTGTAGCGGCCCTGAAAGATCGACCATGCGTTCGATATTGAGCACACCGAGATTGCCGACATAGCTGCGCGCGGTGACACGGGCGGGCAGGCCAAAGGCGTGGTCGCCATAATCAAGAACGGTCAGCGCGTTGACCTGGCCGATCACACTGCCAAAGCTGTCAATCAGGACTTCACGGCGCTGAACCCGTTCGTGCGAGCGGTCTTCAAGGCGGCTGTTGCGGTGGCGGCGTTCTTCGATTGCGCGTTTGACATCGGCGGCGCGAATGGTGGTGCGGCCCGCTGTCTTTGCCAGGGCGCCTGCTTCAATTGCCACATCTTCAACCCGTTCGATCTGGGCTGAAATTTTGTCGCGTTCCCCGGCCCAGCGTGCGGCCTGGCCTAGCAACTGGCGAATGGCACCAGTATCAATTGAAATGCCCGAGCGCGCCTTGACCGAGCGGGTGAGAAGCCCGGTATAGGTGGAGATATTGCGGGTGATGGCGGGCATGTCGGAGTCGATATCGGCCTTGACGCGGAAATGGTTGCGAAAATCGACATCAAGCGAAAAGAAGGAATAATAATATTTGGGCGCACCGACAATGACGATTTTGACATCCAGCGGAATGGCGCGGGGTTCGGGGGCACCGGCGGTGGGCGGACCGGATTTTTGCCGTTCCTCGATGCGGATTTCGCCATCACGCAGGGCGGCTTTCAAATAGCTCCAGCTTTCTTCGTGTTCGACCAAAGATTCCGCACGTAACACCAGAACCCCGCCATTGGCCCGATGCAAAGCCCCTGGTTTGATCAGCGAGAAATGCGGGTGCATCCCGCCTGCCATGGGGCGATACTGGATCTGACCAAACAGATTGTCATAGCTGGGCGAGGGTTCGAGAACCACATCGGGGTGGTCGTCGCGGGAATGATCAATCAGCAAATTAACCGCATAACGATCTTCGACCGTTTCGGGCATTTTGCCATCGCCAAGATCAATGGATGGCTGATCGTCGGGTTCCTCAAAGGCGTCGATATTGTCAAGAATATCGGCCTCAAGTGCATCGAACCACGCCTTTAGACCGGGAACAGTGAAAACCTCGCGCAGTTTTTCGATGCGGGGTTTAAGTACGACACTGGCGGCAGATCGACGCAGGCTATCAAGTGTGTCGCCAATCTGGTCTTCAAGGTCGCGGGTGGAAAGCAGGGTTTTACGGGCTTCTTCGGCGACTTCTTCAAAGACGGCATCGGCGGTGTCACGGCGTTCCTTGGACAATTTGTCCATCGGGATTGGTTCGCCTTCATCATCAAGCGCAACGATCATGACGCCTTTTTCGTTTTCCTGCACATCAAGCCCGCGCTCCCGGGCAAATTTGCGCAGGGTGTCGAATTTATCGCGCACCTGGTGGCGGGCTTCTTCGGTTTGCGCCTGGGTCTCGGTCAAATGCGCCGGGGCACTAAAGGCAGAGGCAAAGGCCTCGCGCAGATGGGAAATCAGAGTTTCCATTGCTTCGGTCAGCTTGCGGCCGGTGCCCGGTTCAAAGCTGAAGGGGCGGGGCCGGTTGCTGCGTGAAAAATTGTTCAGGTAAACCCAGTCGGCCGGGGCCGGGAGGCGCTCCATCGATTTTTTCAGATAATCCATCGTTGCGGTCATGCGCCCTGCCCGGTCTAGCCCCAGGACAAACACGTTAAAGCCCGGTTCTGACATGGACAGGCCAAATTTCAGGGCCTCGGCCGCACGGTAATGCGACGTAAAATCGAAAATTTCTGGCGATGTGTCCTTTTGCGGGCTGCGGATACGGAAATGCGGAAAACTGCAATCGTCGGCATCAAGGCGGGAAATCGGCATGTGCGCTCTTTTGTAAGGACCCCGGAAACCTGACATTTGCAAACTTGGCAAACGCAGGTGCGAAATGATTTTGGAAGCAAGTCTGCGTGCTGGTCAAGCATTGCCTTGCCGAATTTTGCCTCGCTTTGGGTTCACGGCGAAATTTATGTCATTGTGATACAAATATTGTCGATTTTTCTAAATTGTGTATCATGTTTAAAATGAGAACATGTGTGATGATATGGATCGAAAGGGCGACCCGGGCTTGCCCGGTTCACGACCGCTAAAACGTGTAAATCTTTTATTTGAAATGACCCTTGAGGACATAAATGAGCCGCCAGACCAGCTTTGCCTATCAACAGTTCGACGCCATACGCACCCGGCTTGATCTGAGCAGCCGGGCTGTTGTGATTACTTTTCTGTGTGATGTTTTGCGGCCCCGAGGCGAGTCTGTTTTTTTGGCGGATATGATTTCACTGTTATCGCCCGTCGGGGTGAGTGAACGGGTTTTACGGACCGCTGTTTTTCGCATGTCGCGCGATGGCTGGCTGGAAACGCGACGGGTGGGGCGGCAGGCGGTTTACCGGGTTACATCGGAGGGCTGGCGTTTGATCGAACCCGGATGTCGCCAGTTCTATACCGCCCCGACGCCTGGCTGGGACGGGCAGTGGACCTTGATCATGTTTGACAACCATTCGATTACTGTCGAGCAAAGAAGGGCGGCGGCCCGCATCTTATCGTGGCGCGGCTTTGGCGTGGTTGCCAGCAATGTTTTTGCCCATCCCGGGATTGATGTGGCGCTGACCCGGCAAATTTTAACGGAAACCGGGCTGGCATCGGCGGCAATTTCGTTGCGGGCGGAAACGCAGGACATTGCTGAATCCGCATCCTTGCGCGATATGGTGGCATCCACCTGGGATTTGAAATCGTTGCAGCAGGAATATCGGCAAAAACTGGCTTTGTTTGAACCGCTGCTGTCGGTTGATCTGGCGGCAGAATGCACGCCAGACCTGGCTTTTGCCCTGCGCATGTTATTGATGCACGGTTTTAAGCAGGTGGTTTTGCGGGACCCCGGCCTGCCGGCCCAATTGTTACCGACCGACTGGCCGGGGCATCGGGCGCGCGATGTTATCCGGCAGTTATATTGGCAGCTTGTGCCATTGTCCGAGCCTTTTATTGCGCAGCATTTTCGCCAATGCGCCGGTGATGGCGCTCATGAGACAGCTGCAAAATCAGGGTCAGGCAATGCCGACCTTGCCGGATGGTTTTTTAAAAGATTGGGCGGGCCAATCCTGGATTGATCATTCAGTATGAAAAAGGGTGTTGCAGCTTTTGTTTGTTGAAATTGCAAATTTTACATCACCTGTGCGTCACTAAACTCGCTGGTTTGTAACAGGCGCAGGATAATATTGACTCCGTGATGAATCCGCTCGGTCGAGCGTTCGGCGCCAAAGGACAGTCGCAATCCGCGTGGGGGAACGCCAACAGAAAATTGTTGGGCGGCAGTTAGAATCACGCCCGAATTGGCCGCATTCATCACCAGTTCGGTGGTTTCAATATGGTCGGGCAGGCTTAGCCATATGAAGTAATTGGTGGGGTGGAAGCGCACATCATAACCTTTGAGGCTGCCAAGAATAACCCCCAGTCGCCGGGAGGCTTCTTCGCGGTGCCAGCTTTCATATCGTTCCACTGTGCCATCATTGATCAGGCGCGTAACCAGTTCCAGATTGATACCCGGCGTCATCCAGCAGGTGGTGCGAATACCGCTGGCCAGTTTGGCAATATACTGGATCGGCGCATGAATAAAGCCGATGCGTAATCCGCCACCAACGCTTTTGGATATGCCATTGAGGTAAATGGCCCGTTCGGGGACAAAGCATGACAATGGCGGGGGCGAATCGGGATTTAAAAACCCGTAAATGGCATCTTCGATCAGCAACAGATTGTGTTTTCGCAGCACATCGGCAATGGCAATCCGGCGTTCGTGGCTCATGGTGCTGCAAAGCGGGTTATGCAGGGTTGGCATCAGATAAATGACGCGCGGCGATTGTGTGCGACACAGGCTGTCGAGCACATCGGGTAAAATGCCTTCTTCATCCATCGCGACGCCGCGCAGACGAAACTGCATCATCGCGGCCAGGCTGCGCAGATTGGGATAGGTCATTTCTTCGCACAGAACCAGATCACCGGGACGGGTAAAGGTCATTAACGCCACCGTCATGGCATGTTGAACACCGGCGGTTGGCAAAACCCGGTCCGGGTTGTCGTCCAGCCCGAAACGCCCGGCCATTTTGGCCAGGGCCTGGCGATGATGGGGCATGCCATATTCGGTTTTATAGGTGATCAGGTTTTCAATAGAGCCGCCCTGGGCAATGTCGATCAGAACCTGATTGATGTGGGTTTCCTGCGGGGGCAGGGGGCAATTCATGCGAAAATTGATTGGCCCGTCATCAAGTTTTACCGGATAGGGCGTTTGAGAATCGCGGTTTTGCGTAAACGATACGTCTGCTGTGCCGAAATTAACCGGTGCACTGGCAGTGCCAGATTGAACATATCCGTTCGCGGTGTTTTGCCGGGCGATGCTGGCGGTATCGCCGCCGCCTGTTAGCGCGCCTTCTTTGCCAAAGGTGCGGGGATGGCCGGGCAGCAATAAAGGCGGCGTTACGTCTATTGGCCCGCTGACATAAGTGCCGCGCCCAACCTCGCCAATGGCAAGGCCCATGCGTTCGGCCTCTCGGTAGGCGCGCGTTACCGTGCCAACCGTCACACCCAAATGATAGGCTAAATCTCGATGGGTCGGCAGGCGGTCACCCGCCTGCAATTGCCCTTTTTCAACGGCAGCACCAATGGCATGCGCGATGCGGCGATAAACCGGGCCGCTACCGGATGAAAGATCGGGGGTCCATATTGTCATGGTGACAATGTTTAGTTTGACAGGGTTACAATGTCAATGACAAAAGGAAATCGACACAATTTTAAAGCAGGAGGAAATAATGACAAATTGTAATGATACAATTCGGTTTCCTGCGACTCTCGCTGGCGGCTCGTTACCGCAGGACCAGAGCGCAGGGGATGCAAATGCAACCCGCACCGGTTTTGTGAGCACCGCGATCCGTCGCCTGCTTGTTGCTCTGGTGTCGGTGCAGCGAAAACATCGAGATAAGAATAACCTGCGCCACCTTGATGACCGGTTGCTTAAGGATGTCGGGTTGGTAAGATCTGACGTTGAACCTTATGTCTCGGCACCGGTGATGAAAGACTTGCCCCCGCGCGGTTATTAAACCGCGCTGCGACCGGAATGCACCGCTCCCTCGCGTTCCGGTCTCCACCCTTTCCCAGGGGGAGGGGTACAATTCTGTATCCCGGAATTTCGCGCAATGTCTGTGCTAAAATGGCGATACAATATCAATTCAGGGGTACAATATGTTTTCCGCGCAGGAACTGAACGCCGCAGCCGACTTTGTGCATCAATATGTCGCGCCCACACCCACCATCCGATGGCCGCTTCTTGAGCAGGCAACAGGGCTTTCGCTTTATGTAAAGCACGAAAATCATACCCGCTTGGGGGCGTTCAAGCTGCGTGGCGGGCTAACATTTTGCCGTTATCTGTCGCAATCAACGCAAATCATAAATGGCATCATCAGTGCAACACGTGGCAATCATGGTCAAAGCCTGGCCTATGCTGCCAGTGTGTTTGGTTTGCGCGCCACGATCATTGTACCCTTTGGCAATTCACCCGAAAAAAATGCCGCCATACAGGCCCTTGGTGCCGAGGTGATCGAACATGGCGACGATTTTCAGGACGCCGCCGACTTTGCCCGCCAAAAAGCAATCGAGGATGATTTGGTGATGGTGCCACCATTTCACCCCGAACTGGTGCGCGGGGTGGCATCTTATGGTGTAGAATTGTTTACAGCGATCGAGAATTTGGACAGGGTTTATGTGCCCATTGGCATGGGGTCGGGTATTTGCAGCCTGATTACGGCGCGCGATGCTTTGGGGTTGAAAACCGATATTATCGGGGTGGTCGCCAACGGGGCCGACGCGGTGCGTCAGTCTTTTTACAAAGGCGAAATTTGCGAAACCAAAACCGCCGTGACCTTTGCCGATGGTGTGGCGTGTCGCAAACCGGACCCTGCGGCGTTTGACATTATCAATCGTGGGGCCAGCGATATTGTTGCTGTTTCCGATGACGACATAAAGCAGGCGATGCGCCTTTTATTCAGTGCCACCCACAATGTGGCCGAAGGGGCCGGTGCCGCAGCACTGGCCGCCGTTATCGCCGACAAGAACCGGGCCATCGGCAAAAAAAGCGCCATTATTTTAAGTGGCGCAAATATCGACCGCGATGTTTACGCAGATATTCTGCAAGGAAGTCATCAGAATGAACCAGAAATTTGAAGATCTGAACCAGATCGGCGATATTTTTGCCAAGGTTGGCGATATCGCGCAGCATTATTTAAATGCAGGCGACGACGCCCCGGTCATTTGCCATGATACCGGTGCGTTTGACCCCTTTGCGACCCTGCCTGCCCATGGTGCTGGCGCGCTGGCGGCACTCGACGCGCTTAAACAGGAAATTCTGCCTTTTCTGGCAACATCAAGCGGGCCGCGTTATTTGGGTTTTGTCACGGGTGGGGCAACCCCGGCGGCGGTGGCTGGCGACTGGATCGCCAGTGCCATTGATCAGAATGCGACCGGGCCGGAAGGTTCTGTCGCATCGGCGGTGGAACAGCAGGTTTTAAACTGGATTTGTGATTTGGGCGGGCTGCCGCGCAACCGGTTTGACGGCGCTTTGACCACCGGGGCAACGGCATCAAACCTGTTGGCGGTGGTAACAGCGCGGCAATGGTGTGGTGAACAGGTGGGGATCGATGTTGATGCCGATGGGGCCATGGCCTTGCCTTCGTTCGAGGTTTTTTCAGCCACGCCACATGCCAGCATGGTCAAGGATTTGTCGGTTTCCGGTGTAGGTCGCAACAATATCATCAAGGTTGCGACAGAACCGGGCACTGAAGCAATGCATGTGCAAGACCTGGCCGACAAACTGGCAAATAGCACCTCGAAGGCAAAAATGGTGATCGCCAGTGCCGGTACGGTCAATGCCACCGATTTTGATGATTTGGTGGCGATTGCCGATATGTGTGCCGCTTATGGTGCATGGATGCATGTGGATGCGGCATTTGGCCTGTTTGCGGCCCTTGACGACCGTCGGGCGCATTTGGTGACCGGTATTGAACGGGCAGACTCGATCACATCCGACGGGCATAAATGGCTGAATGTGCCTTATGACTGCGGTATTTTCTTAACCCGGCAGATTTCAGTGCTGGAAAAATGCTTTCGCGCCTTTGCCCCTTATCTGGCGTCGGATGCTCGCGGGAATAATTATATTAATCGGGGTGTCGAAAATTCGCGCCGGTTTCGGGCCTTGCCCATCTGGATGGCGGTTAAGGCCTATGGTCGCGAAGGGTTTGCCGACATTGTGCGCCGCAATTGTGATCAGGCGCGTGACCTTGCTCATTGGGTGGCAGACCATTCGGAGCTGATATTGCTGCGCGATCCGCTGTTAAATGTGGTGATGTTTTGCGGGCGGGGAAATGATGATGCCAATCGCCAGCTTTTGTCGCGGATCAATGCGACAGGTAAAGTCTTTTTGACACCGACAATTTACGATGGTCGTTTCGGGTTTCGGGCCGCTTTTAGCAACTGGCGCACACGCGACCATGACATGACGATTATTAAAAATGCCATTCAAGGCGTTCTGTCATAAACTGTTTTTGGTGGTTCCACCGCGTGCGGCACCGCCACCATTCCGGATTTCGAGGTGACTTTTATGCCCCAGACATCGCTGCCGATCTATCAGGTTGATGCTTTCACCAACCATCTTTTTGCCGGAAACCCGGCCGCTGTTGTGCCGCTGGATTGCTGGTTGCCAGACACGGTGATGCAGCAGATTGCAATGGAAAATAACCTGTCGGAAACGGCTTTTTTTGTCAAAGTCGATCAGGGTGATGCAGATTACCACATTCGCTGGTTTACCCCGACGGTAGAAGTCCCGTTATGCGGCCATGCAACCCTTGCCAGTGCCTATGTGCTGTTTCATCAGCTGGGCGTGACGGGCGATGAAATTCGCCTGCAAAGCAAAAGTGGTATGTTAACGGCCCGACGCGATGGCGCTGCCATTGTGCTTAATTTTCCGGTCCAGCCTCTGGTCGATGATGCGATCGTGCAAAATATTGCCAAGGCCCTGTCGCCTGATGGTGCCGTTGCCTGTTTCAGGGTTGCCAGCCGCGATACTGACCATGTTCTGGTTTATGAAAATGCCGACACGGTGCGCAATATGGCCCCGGATATGTCGGTTCTGGCGACACTGGCCCAGCGCGGTGTAATTGTAACCGCCCCGTCAGACAGTGATGATTGCGACATGGTGTCACGGTATTTTCTACCCGCTTTGGGTATTAATGAAGATCCGGTGACGGGATACATGCATTGTGTTGTTGCGCCTTATTGGGCCGCGCAAACCGGCAAGGCGCACCTTGTTGGCTATCAGGCATCTGCGCGTGGCGGGTTTGTTGATTGCACTGTTGATGGTGACCGGGTGCATTTAAAAGGCAACGCTATTTTGTATTTGAAAGGCGAAATTTTCTTGCCTCAATAGACCGGCCAAATGACAGGCCCCCGCAAAACAACCCGCCAATAATGCCAAATTGGCGGGTTGTGGGGGTGGGGGGATTTAGGCGGCATGAAGGGCATTGTGGTCGTTTCGGTCGTTAAAGTTAAATGTGGTGCCGGTTATAAAATCGGATTCAGGCCCGGCCAAAAATGACAGGCCTTTGGCGATATCGCCCAATACCGGGATATTGGCCAAGGATGCCGCCAGGTTCTTGCGCCCCAGAATATTCGATTGCAGACGATTAACCGTAACGTGGCGATTATGAAGTGATTTGGCGCTGTGCGTGATCAGTTCGTCTAGCGGTGCCAGGGTGGCGTGGTTATTGTTGCTCGCGGCGAGATCGTTAACCGGTTGGGCCGGGGTGGTTTTGCCAATGGCAATGATGCGGCCCCCGTCACGAATAGCCGGTGTAATGGCATCAATGGCAGCCGCACTATAAATGCGTTCATCATCGACAAGAACGAAGGATACATTGTTGGTTACCAGAATATCAACCTGGCCAAAATCGGCGATGACCTGGGAAACAAGTATTTTAATGCCTGAAACACGATCACAATTAATGGCATAGGCGCGCGCATTGACTCCGCGGGCTTCAAGCCCGGTAACGATGCCTTGCGCGTTCCAGGCATTCGCGGGGTGGCTGATGATGACGTCGGCACCCTGATCGGCCAGGGTCTGTGCGCTTAAGGCGCCAATGCCGTAATGCCCGTCGGTAACAATGGCAATCTTGCCTGCCAATGGTTTGTTCATGGTTGTTCTCCCGAACAAGGGTTTTTCCTGTATGCAAAAACCTTACGTCTGAAACCCGGCAGGCAATAGTCCTTATTCTTGCGACCTAGCGTTCGTTATATAGAACGATATTGGGGCAAGAATTTGATCACGCGCTATAACCACCATCAACGTTGATCACTGTTCCGGTGATATAGGATGCAGCGGGGCTGGCAAGAAAGGAAATGGCGGCGGCGACTTCTTCGGGCATGGCGGGGCGGCCCAGGGGCACGGCTGTTTGAATGGGGGTCGGGTACTGTGCCAGCGGGTCCAGCAGGTCGTCATTCACAAAGCCCGATTGCACAACGTTGATCGTGATGTTGCGGGGGGCAAGGTCGCGGGCGGCACCCCGGGTATAGCCCACCATGGCGGCCTGGGTTGCGGTAAAATCGGCCAGTCCGCTTGCCCCGGCATGGGCGCACAGGCACGATCCCAGCGTAATGATGCGTCCGCCATTGGGCATCAGGGGGGCGGCAGTGCGAATGGTGTGTGTTGTGGCGCAAAAATTGACGTTTTGCTGGCGTTTTATGCCATTCAGATCGGCATCGGGGTTGTCGACCTGGCCGCAAACGGCAATGAATGCGGCGTTGACCAGAATGTCGAGGCGGCCAAAATGGGCAAAGGCAGTTTGTACCATTGCGCTGACCTGCAGGTTATCGGCCGGGTCGGCTTCAAATGATTTGGCTTGCACGCCAATGCCCTGAAGTTCTTCGACCATTTCCCGGGCGACCTTGCGGTCGCAAACATATCCGATGGCAATGTTCGCGCCTTGCTCGGCAAGCATGCGGGCGGTGGCGGCACCGATGCCGAATGCGCCCCCGGTGATCAGGGCGACTTTGCCATTTAGAAGTTTGCTCATGGGGGCTCCGGTTGAAGGGGAAAAGAACCGATTTGTCGACGATGCAACAGAATTTAGAATTTTCAAGATATGGACAAAAGTTCCTTTTTGCGGCACTCTGCGTTCATCATATAGAACAATGGGGCCGGTCATGCAGGACTTGAACGATCTTTTTTATTTTGCGCAGGTTGTGTCCCATGGTGGATTTGCACCGGCAGGCCGCGCGCTTAACCAGCCCAAATCGAAACTCAGTCGGCGGGTAGCTCAACTCGAAGACCGTCTTGGTGTCAAGTTAATCGAAAGATCAAGCCGGCGCTTTCGGGTGACGGAACTGGGGCAGGCTTTTTATGACCGTTGTGCCAATATTTTAAACGAAGCCGAAGAAGCCGAAGCCATTGTTGCGGAAGCAAAAGGGGTAGAGCAGGGGGTGGTTCGCATCAGTGTGCCGCCAGCCATGCTTGAAACAGCACTGGCCGAAGTTTTGGCCGATTTCAGTGAAAAATTTCCCAAGGTGCAATTGCGGGTGATGGCAACCAACCGCCGGGTGGATTTGATCGAGGACCGGGTTGATGTGGCGTTTCGGGTGCGCGATTCGCTTGATAGCGATGCGACCCTGATTGTTAAAACCCTGGGCCTTGCCGATGCAATCATGGTGGCCAGCCCCGGTTTGATGGAAAAACTTGGCTCCGGCTTTTCGGTTGATGACATTAACCGCTTTCCCACTCTCAGCATCAAAGGGGAGGATGTTGATACCATTCGCTGGCAGCTTGTCGGTCCCGATGACGATACACGTATGCTGGAAGTTACCCCGAGACTGGCCACCAGCGATATTTCCATGATCCGCCAATGTGCCCTGCGCGGGCAGGGGATTGCCCTGTTGCCACGTTTTAGCACCCATCATGCCATTCAGGCCGGGCGTCTGGTGCAGGTATTGCCGGAATGGCGTGCTGTTGGCGGCATTGTGCATATTCTGTTTAAGGCACGACGCGGCTTGCCCCCGGCGGTGCGCGCGTTGATCGACCATTTGACCGAACGCGCGCGTGAACGCACGCTTTGGGAATGTGACCAAGCCCTTGAACGGCTGTGCCCGCAATATATTTGCCGTGAAGGCGCAATTGAAGAAGCCGCGACGCCGAAAAATATTCCGGCAGAGCTAAAACCTTTGGTTTCAGTCTGATCATTTTACGCGGCATCTGCTATTTTATAACGCTCTGACAGGTTCGCAAATGCGATTGTCAGGGCGTTTTTGTGCGCGGAACTTTGCCTGGGGCAAGGATATACCAAATTCCCCGTGCGAGATTTTTATTGACCGCATGGCAGGGCTTTCGGCTAAGTAATAGCAATAATATGCATGATATCTTTGGTTTCGTTGGGTATCGGCCCGTTTTTCGGGATGCATAAGGCATTTGCGACAGGGGAAAATCAACGTGCTAGACAATGTCGTCGCAAACAGTGCGACACCGTTGCAGATGTGGGTTGTGCTTGCGCTGGTCGCGGGTTCGCTCGGGCTTTACGCTTGGGAACGCATCTCGCTTGAGATGACGTCGATGGCGATCATCGCTGTTTTGTTGCTGTTTTTTAATCTTGTGCCGCTGAACGATGGCGAAGGCACAAACCTTTTAGGCCCGGACACCTTGATGTCGGGCTTTGCCAACCCCGCCTTGCTGACTGTGTTGGCATTGCTGGTGGTGGGGCAGGGCATGGTGCTGACGGGCGGGGTTAGTTACATCGCCGGGCTGATTACCGAACATGGCGGCAAAAATGCCTCGCTGTCGATTTTTGTCGGTCTGTTTGTGGTTATGTTGCTGTCGGCGTTTTTGAACAATACGCCCGTGGTGGTTATTTTTATTCCCATCATTCAGGCCTTGGCCGAACGCATTCAGCGATCCCCAAGTTCGCTCATGATTCCACTGTCTTTTGCCGCAATTTTGGGCGGTATGACGACCCTGATCGGGTCTTCGACCAACCTTTTGGTCTCAAGCTCGCTGATCGAGCTGGGGATGGAACCGCTGGAATTTTTTGAATTTACCGTGGTGGGGTCTGTTCTCGCCTTTTCGGGGTTTTTCTATGTGCTGCTGATTGCGCCGCGCCTGTTACCGGCCCTGGCATCCATGAGCAGCCGTTTGACCAAACCCGATGGTAGTGGCAAACAGTTTATCGCCCAGATTACCGTTGGTCCTGCTTCACAAATGATTGGGACCAAACCGGTCGCGGGCTTTTTTAAAAACCTGCCCAATGTCACCATCCAAATGATTGTTCGGCGCGAACATGCCGATTTGCCCCCCTTTGATGAACATCTTGAAGTTCAGCCCGGTGACGTGTTGGTGGTGGCGGCCACCCGCAAAGCCCTGACCGAGGCTTTGCAAAAAGACCCCGGTCTGATCCATGCCGAAGCCGCAGGTGTACGCGATAGCAGTAGTGCCAATGCCGAAAACAAATCGACCCAGCTTCTGGCCGAGGTGATGGTGCCGCCGGGATCGCGCCTGATTGGGTTTAATCTGGAGCAGATCGGCTTTCGCTATCAGTATAAATGCCTGGTGCTGGGTATTCAGCGCCGGTCGCGCATGATCCGCACACAGATGACGGAAATCCGGCTTGAGGCAGGCGATGTGTTGCTGGTGCAGGGCCGGTCCGAAGATGTCGAAGCCTTGCGGACCATTCGCGATGTGGTGCTGCTGGAATGGTCAACCCGTGCGTTGCCGCGTCCGTTTCATGCGCGCCGGGCTGCGTTTATTTTTCTGGGTGTTATCGCGCTGGCGGCAACCGGGCTGGTGCCGATCATGATTTCCAGCTTTATCGGTGCTGGGCTTATGATTGCGTCGGGTGCGCTGAATATGCGCCAGGCATCGCGGGCGATTGACCGAAAAATTGTGTTGCTGGTGGCAGCGGCCCTGGCACTGGGCAATGCCCTGCAAATAACCGGTGGCGCGTCCTACATTGCCGATGCGTTGCTTTCGGCATTAAACGGCGCCCCGGCACCGGTGATTTTATCGGTGTTTTTTATAATGGTGGCGGTGTTTACCAATGTTTTGTCAAACAATGCCTGTGCGGTGCTGTTTACCCCAATCGGCATTGGCATGGCGCAACAACTTGATGTACCGCCGCATGTTTTTGCGATTGCGGTGGTGATGGCGGCGAACTGTTCGTTTGCGTCCCCGGTTGGCTATCAGACCAACCTTCTGGTGATGGGGCCGGGGCATTACCGTTTCATTGATTTTCTTAAATCCGGCACACCGCTGATCATTTTGTTATGGATTGTCTTTAGCCTGTTTGCGCCGTGGTATTACGGCCTTTCCATGTAAATATGGGCAAAGAGTATGTTGTGTGCGGCAATGTATTGCCCGCCTGATATGCGATATATTGCCCTTGCGTGCATGTCTGACATTCTCAAATCGGCATTAACCCTTGCATCGAACGCGTTTGACTTTTGCAATCAAGGCAATAGGATCGCGCTTCGATTTGCCAATGTGCCGTTAAATTACCGGAACAGCCGGTATTGCGGTGTTTTTTCCGTCTGCTCAGGAACAGCCCCATGGTCGATATTGCCAATTTTCCCAAGCCCGTTAGTCGCCCTGCCAGCCCTAATTTTTCGTCGGGTCCGTGCAAAAAACGCCCCGGCTGGTCCGCAGATGCGCTTGAAACGGCAGTTTTGGGGCGCTCGCATCGATCTGCCTTGGGCAAAGCCCGGCTGGAAGAGGCGATTGACCGCACGCATGACCTTTTGAAACTGCCCGAGGGGTATGTTGTCGGTGTTGTGCCTGCGTCTGATACCGGTGCGGTGGAAATGGCATTGTGGTCGATGCTGGGCCCGCGCGGCGTTGATATGCTGGCATGGGAAAGTTTTGGCGCCACCTGGGTCACTGACGTTTTAAAGCAGTTGAAACTTGAAGATGTGCGGGTGCATGAGGCCGATTACGGCAAGCTGCCGGACCTGAGCCAAATTGATTTTGATCGCGACGTGGTTTTCACCTGGAACGGTACAACCGCTGGTGTGCGCGTGCCCAATGGCGACTGGATTGCTGCCGACCGAAAAGGGCTGACATTTTGCGATGCGACATCGGCCATTTTTGCGATGGAACTGCCGTGGGACAAGCTTGATGTGGTGACCTATAGCTGGCAAAAAGTGCTGGGCGGCGAGGGGGGCCACGGGGTTATTATTTTAAGCCCGCGTGCGATTGAACGCCTTGAAAACCATGTCCCGGCCTGGCCGATGCCGAAAGTTTTCCGCATGACCAAGGGCGGCAAGCTGATTGACGGTATTTTTCGCGGCGAAACCATCAATACCCCGTCAATGCTGGTGGTTGAAGATGCGATTGATGCTTTGAAGTGGGCACAGGATGTTGGCGGACTGGACGGTTTGCTGGCCCGTACCCGCGAAAATCGCCGCTTGCTTGATGAATGGCTGGACCAAAGTGACTGGGCGGCAGATTTGGCTGAAAAGCCCGAAACGGCGTCCAATACATCGATGTGTATTAAAATTGTCGATCCATGGGCGTTGGAACAGGATGCGAAAATTCAGGCGGCATTGCCAAAACGCATTTCTCAGCTGTTGGATGATGAAAAAGTTGCCTATGATATCAATGGTTATCGTGATGCGCCTCCCAGTTTGCGCATTTGGGGCGGGGCTACCGTAGAATCAAACGATATCAAGGTGTTATTGCCGTGGCTTGATTGGGCTTATGCCGTTGCCAAAGCCGAAAACAAGCAGGGCTGAGGACACGGCCCAAGATATTATTTGCGTTTTCCGGGTTTTCCCGTTGCCCTGTGCGTCACAACACGGTAGTAACCGCTACCGGATGCACAGAGCAAGGCGCATGCGCGCCAGATGCCTTGCCCGAATTTGCACGCACAGTCCGGAAAGTCTGAAAATATGACCGAACTCGCCAGGAAAGCCCTTCTTCCCGCCGGTTTGCAGGATGTCCTGCCGGTGGTTGCTGCCCAAGAGGCGCAAATTCGCGAAAAGCTGATGGCGAGTTTCGCCCTTGCCGGCTATGACCGCGTAAAAACCCCTTTGGTTGAATTTGAAGAAAGCCTGCTTGAAGGGGCGGCGCCCGAATTGGCAAAGCAGACCTTTCGCCTGATGGACCCGGTTTCGCACCGGATGATGGGTGTTCGTTCCGATATGACCCCGCAAGTGGGCCGTATTGCCGCCACCCGGTTAAAAGACGATCCCCGCCCATTACGTTTGGCCTATTCTGGCGATGTTTTGCGCATCCAGGGCACCCAGTTGCGGCCTGAACGCCAGTTTGCCCAGGTTGGTGCCGAACTGATTGGTGTTTCCAGTGCGGCGGCAGATACCGAAATTGTCTTGCTGGCCCTGGAGGCACTGGAAAATGTCGGCTTGCCCGATGTGTCGGTTGATTTGAATTTGCCGACCCTGCCAAACCGCCTGTTTGAAGCCTTTTCTGTGCCTTTGGATGATCGCGAAAAACTGACCGAGGCGTTAGAGCGCCGCGATGTTGCCGCGATCAAGGCGGCCAATGGCCCGGTTACCGATGTTCTGGTGACGTTGCTGGAGGCCGCAGGCCCGGCCAGCACAGCATTGCCGCGCCTTAAACGTCTGGAATTACCATTGGGGGCGTCTGAAGACCTTCATCGTCTGGTCGAGGTGGCAGAACGTATTCTGGCATCGGACCTGGACGCCGCATTGACGATTGACCCGGTTGAAATGGCGGGTTTCCGCTATCAGACCGGTGTCAGCTTTACCATTTTTGGCAAGCATGTTCGCGGCGAGTTGGGCCGGGGGGGCCGGTATCGCGCCGGTGGCGCCAGCGGTGAAGCCGCAACGGGCATGTCATTGTTTATGGATACGGTGTTGCGCGGCCTTGAAGCGCCTGTGGCAACGTCGCGGGTATATTTGCCGCTGGGGGTTGCCCAGCGCGAAGCACGCAAATTGCGCCGTGAAGGCCATGTGACAATTGCTGCCCTTGAAGGGGCGGCCGAGGCCAAAACCGCCGATGCCGCCCGCAAGGAAGCGGTACGGATGGGCTGTGATTTCATTTATCTTGATGGGCGGGTACAACCGCTGGACGCGTAGGCTTTCGCTGGAGAAGTGAAGCTGTTTTTTATCGCTCAAGGAGTTTTGCGATGACCAATGTTGCCGTGATCGGTTCCCAGTGGGGGGACGAAGGTAAAGGCAAGATCGTTGACTGGCTGTCAGAACGTGCCGATGTTGTCGTTCGTTTTCAGGGTGGTCACAATGCCGGTCATACGCTGGTAATTGATGGCAAGGTTTATAAATTAAGCCTGCTGCCATCAGGTATTGTGCGCGACAAGAAACTGTCGGTGATCGGCAACGGCGTGGTTGTTGACCCGTGGGCCTTGCTGGCAGAAATTTCGCGATTGCAGGAACAGGGTGTGACCATTACGCCCGAAAACCTGCGTGTTGCCGAAAATGCCTGCCTGATTTTGCCGCTGCATGGCAATCTCGATAAGGCGCGCGAAGCGGCTGCCACGGGTAACAACAAAATTGGCACCACCGGCCGTGGTATCGGCCCGGCCTATGAAGACCGGGTTGGCCGCCGTGCCATTCGTGTGGGTGATCTGGCTGACGAAGAATTGCTGGCCGCCAAGGTTGATAACCTTCTGACCCATCACAATGCTTTGCTGCGCGGTTTGGGTCAGCCCGAAGTTGACGGTGACGAATTGCTGGCACAGCTTAAAGAAGTTGCGCCGAAAATTCTGCCGTTTGCCGATACCGTTTGGAAATCGTTGAACCAGTTTAAAGAAGCGGGCAAGCGCATTCTGTTTGAAGGCGCGCAGGGCACCATGCTTGATATTGACCATGGCACATATCCGTTTGTGACCTCGTCAAACACCATTTCCGGTTCTGCTGCGGGCGGGTCGGGTATTGGGCCGTCGGGTGTTGGTTATGTTTTGGGGATCACCAAAGCTTATACCACCCGTGTGGGCGAAGGACCGTTTCCGTCTGAACTGTTTGATGCCGATGGCGACCGTTTGGGCGAACGCGGCCATGAATTTGGCGTGGTAACCGGGCGTAAACGCCGTTGTGGCTGGTTTGATGCCGTCCTTGTGCGCCAGTCTGTCAAGGTGAATGGTATTCATGGCATCGCGTTGACCAAACTTGATGTTCTTGACGGGTTTGACGAAATCAGGATTTGCACCGGCTATGACATTGACGGTGAAATTTACGACCACTTGCCCGCCAACCAGCGTTTGCAGGCCAAGGCAAAGCCGGTTTACGAAACCATTCCTGGCTGGTCGGAAACCACAATGGGCGCGCGCAGCTGGGCTGATTTGCCCGCAACCGCGATCAAGTATGTGCGCCGTATCGAGGAACTGATCGAGGCGCCGGTGGCCCTTCTTTCAACCAGCCCGGAACGCGATGACACCATTCTTGTTCACGACCCTTTCAGCGCATAATAAATGTGCGCATGAAACCAAAAAACCGCCCGCATTGTCGGGCGGTTTTTTGTCTTTAAATGCAAATGGATAGATGACGTTCTTGAGCCATGTCGATAACGCCTTGCCCCTTATGGGTAACAGCGGTATCGTTTTGGTTGTTCATGAACATTAAACTGCGGGTTCGATGGCTGATAACGCAAAGATGCAGCCTGATGATGCACAATCCGGGCTGGAAGCAGTGCAGGATGACGACGCATTAGAGGGTGGTCAGGAAGACCAGATAGCACCGTCACCGGAAGTTGCCGCGCCAAGGAGCGGCGGCAACCGCCATGTCGATGTGGGCAGTTTTCGGATATTCCCGGATCTGAGGCTACCTGAATTTGACTGTGGCCCCTCGCAGGCATTTGTTGCCGAAGGCACCAAACGCGATGACGGGCCTATTTTTGCCCTGCTGGCCAACCCGTTATTGCCGACCCGATCTGAATTATTGCGTGTCTTGTCCGGGGTTAAGGTTGCAGGCCAGCTTGATTTGCTGGATTACGAAATTATTTACTGGCCGCCGCTGGATCGCAGCACGATCATTTGTTTTTATGCCAAACCGGGCGGCAGCAAAGTTTTTACCGATGGCGGTAAAAAGGCAGTCATTGACGAGCATGATCTGCCCTTGGCTGTTATTGCGCCGATTATCAATATTCTGACGGTGCTATCGGACAAAAACCTGGCGCATCGCAATTTGCGGGCAGATAACCTGTTTTTTGCCGATGAACAGCGCACGACTGTGGTGGCGGGCGATTGTTCTTCTTGCCCGGCGGGTTTTGCCCAGCCGTTGGTTTATGAACCGATTGACCGCATGACCGCCGAGCCTGCGGGGCGCGGGGCGGGGGCGCTTTCCGATGATCTTTATGCGCTGGGCATTACCATTGCCGCCCTTGGCATTGGTCATACGCCGCTGTCGAAGTTTTCTGACAAGGAAATCATCGACATGAAGCTGGCGCGGGGATCGTTTCAGGCGCTGGTCGGGCATGAAAAACTGCCCTTGACCCTGATCGAGCCTATCCGTGGCCTGTTGTGTGATGATTTTGAAGAACGCTGGGGATTGGCCGAACTTAACAACTGGCTTGATGGCCGCCGGGTAAAGCCGGTGCAGAGCAATAGTGACCGTCGGGCTGCACGCGCGCAAAATATGGGCGGGCGCGATTATTATACCGCACGCGGCCTTGCTAACGGTGTTACCAATAACTGGGCGGCTGCATTGGCCCCGTTGCGTGATGGTGTGATCGAGGTATGGTTGCGGCGCGGTCTGAATGACGCCGAACGATCCAAGGCGATGTCCGAAGCCATGCGCCAGATGGCATGGTCTGGCAGTGACAAGCGGACGGCAGAAGATGTTCTGGTTGCGCGCGGGATTGCGATTTTGGACCCGAACGGCCCGGTGCGCCACAAGACATTTTCAGCCATGCTGGACGGGTTGGGGCCGATGCTGTCCTATGATGTGCAGCATGGTCGTGGGCCGCAGGCCTTTTCCGAAGTTATTATCCGTGACTTGCCGACATTCTGGTTTTCGCGCCTGAGCGGGTTTCGCCCCGAAATCCAGTCTCAGCAGCAGGTTTACAAGATGCTGCGCTATTACATGCAGCAGCAAACCATGGGCTATGGCTATGAGCGGTGCCTTTATGCGCTGGTGAAAAACCAGCATTGCCTGAGCCCGCTGGTTGAAAATGAATATGTCATTCATATCGCGCAGCTACTGCCCGCACTGGAAAAAATCGCTACGGTAACACCGCACAGCAGTTGGCCGATTGACCGTCATATTGCAGCATTTATTGCGGTGCGATTACAAGATGATACTGAACCCCAGTTGACGGCGTTGCAAAACCCTGGCGATGAAGTTGAATTTAGCCGGTCGATTATTAGCCTGCTGGCCCTTGTGCAATGGCGGCATGGCCCTGATAGCTTGCCGCATTTGGGATTGTGGGTTGCACGCCTGATGGAACCGGCGACCAAGGTGTTTCATAGCAAGGAACGGCGGGAAAAAGTTGAACGCGAAATTCCAAAGCTGGCGAAACGCGGTAATCTGGTCGAACTTTATAACCTGATCAATGACGAAAAAGAACGTCGTCGCGATCAGGACGAATTCATTGCAGCAGTTGAGGAATACTCGGCGGCAGATAACGAAGTGTTTGATATTGAATCTTCTGGCGCATCGCGGATGATTTTGGCAGAACAAATTGGCCGTCAGGTGGCTTCTTTTGCCTCGACCATGATCGCACTTTTGACCGTTTCTGCTTTATTCATGATGATTGTCTGGTAGGGGCATGGCAAAGAAAAAGGATAAATCCGCCGCGAAGTCGGGCCAAAAGGGTAAAAAATCCGGGGGATTATCATTCCTTGCGATTTTGGTCATGGCCGTTTTGCTGTTTATGGTTGCCTTGCCCACATTTATCACGCTGGGTGTTGGCTTGTTGCCCTCTGTTCTGGCGTTTTTGTTTGATCGTCATCACGGGCGATATCTGGTGCGGTGTGTTTTTGGGTTGAATTTTTCCGGGGTTGCGCCTTATGTGATGGAGCTTTGGCGCGATGGCGGGCAAAGCATGGCAATGGCAACCCACCAGTTGCTAGATCCGATGACCATGACAATCATGTATGGTGCCGCCGGGCTGGGTTGGCTGATGTATTTGGCCATGCCCCCGATTGTTGCCAATGTCCTTAGTTTGACAGCGCAACGCCGCACCGTTGAATTGCGCGAACAGCAACGGGATCTGATCAGGATCTGGGGTGATAACCTGATTTCCGAAATCGAAAAAGGCAGCCGGTAAGGCATTTTGCCCAATGGTGCTGCGATTTTCAAATTGGCAGGCCGTGCGGAAATATCCGCCAGATGCGGTATATCTGGTTGTTTTGAGTGCGGACAAAAAAGAAAAGAACGGCCAATTTGACCGTTCTTTAGAAGGCAGCAAGAAACGGGACAACTTGTCAGCCCGGTATGATGTCAAAGGGCAGAGGGTGCCCTGGTCCTATCCTGAATCTCCAGGCTGGCAAAGCTGCTGGATCTGGTATCAGTGGTGCATCGACTGGCAGATTTTTTCAAAGGCACGAACTTCGATCTGGCGAATACGTTCGCGCGAAATGCCATAAGTCATGCTCAGGTTTTCCAGCGTTACAGGTGTTTCACACAACCGGCGCTGGGTCAGAATGTCGCGTTCGCGGTCATTGAGGCCCGACATTGCGGTTTGCAACATGCTCATGCGCTCAACAAATTCTTCGCGACGGCCAAGGCGCACTTCCTGATTGTCGTCTTCGCATTCCAGCCAGTCGAGCCATTCACCTTCGCCTTCAACCCGAACCGGCGCATTTAGCGAATGGTCGGGACCGGCAAGGCGGCGGTTCATCATGATCACGTCGTCTTCGGAAACGTTCAGCTTTTCAGCAATCGTTTCGACCTGTTCGGGGGTCATGTCGCCTTCTTCAATTGCCTGCATTTGGCTTTTCAGCTTGCGCAGATTGAAAAACAGCTTTTTTTGCGATGCTGTGGTGCCGATTTTTACCAGCGACCATGAATGCAAAATATATTCCTGAATGGCGGCGCGGATCCACCACATGGCGTAAGTCGCAATGCGAAAGCCTTTGTCAGGGTCAAAGCGTTTGACGGACTGCAAAAGGCCAATATTGCCTTCGGAAATCAGTTCGTTAATTGGCAAACCGTAGCCACGGTAGGACATGGCGATTTTCGCAACCAGGCGCAGGTGGCTGGTGATCAGCTTTTCTGCGGCCTTTTCATCCTGATGATCGCGATAACGTTCGGCGAGGGCGGTTTCGACCTCGGGCGCCAACATCGGATAGCGACGAATACGCTGTAAGTAGCCTGTCAGGCCATCTGGAGAGATCGTTGGTATTGAATTACCCTGTTTCATTGGTGCCTCCCAATGCGCTTGTTAAAAAGTGCACAAATCCCCTAGCACTCAAAACAAGTTATACAGAGGTATTAGTCCCGTCAATATAAAAATAGTAGGTACGTATAGATTACATACAACTTAAGGATAGGTTTAGGGCGTTATATACGGCTTTCAGATCGTCTGGCATGGTGGCTTCAAAGGTAATAAAGTTACCCGTGCGGGGGTGTGAGAAGCCAAGAGTTTGCGCATGTAATGCTTGTTTCCCAAACGTTTCCAAAGTTTGCTGCGCTGCCGCCCCAAGGTGCCTGATCGAACGTGACCGACTATAAACAGGGTCACATACAAGTGAATGTCCTATATGCGCCATATGAACCCGTATTTGGTGTGTGCGTCCGGTTGCAAGTTTGCATTTAACCACGGATGCCAACGAATCGGGCCTTGTGCTTACAACTTTATAATGTGTAAGGGCAGGTTTCCCGCCCGAGACAAGAACCGCCATCTTTTTCCGGTTGCGCGGACTGCGCCCGATATTGCCGACAATATCGCCTTCCAGCGCCTTTGGGCAGCCCCAGACAATGGCGATATAGGTGCGTTCAATGTTTTCCTTGTCTTCGGCAAACAGTTTTGACAGGGCGCGATGTGCCATGTCGTTTTTGGCAACCACCATCGCGCCGCTGGTGTCTTTATCCAGCCGATGGACGATCCCGGGCCGTTTCACCCCGCCAATGCCCGACAGGCTGTCGCCGCAATGGGCCAGTAATGCATTGACCAGGGTCCCGCGTTCATTGCCTGCGGCGGGATGCACAACCATGCCGGCGGGTTTGTTGATGACCAAAAGGTCATCATCCTCGTAGAGAACGTCAAGCGCGATGATTTCAGCTTCCGGGGTGGCGGGTTCGGCGGGGGGGATATGCAAAACCATTTTTTGTCCGGCGCGGACCTTGGCCGATACGCTGTCCTGAACCACGCCATCCACCTGTAAATGACCATCCGTAATCAGCGATTTCAGGCGCGAGCGTGATTCCCGGGGCCAGGCATTTGCCAAAACCCGGTCCAGTCGCGCACCGGCATCTGCGGGTTGCGCATGATAGACAAGGTCGTCATGATCTTGGGATGGCAGGGTCATGGATCTGTTTATTTCATCACTATGGGGCACGGGAATAAGACAAAGCGATACGTAAAAACCATGTTAGCAGTATATTTATGGGTTTCGCACCACTTGAGCTGGCGCAACATAGCGTAAAACCCGCTATTTGCAATTCCTGTGCATTCAAGGGGGATATGTGTTTATTCGAGGCTTCACCTTATGGTCGATTTGCGGTCATAATGGTTCGTCTTTCCTGCGATCGGGCAGGGGCAAAAAGCAGTAATTTTATGGAAACATAATGCGCGTTGTTAAAATACTTGTCGCTGTAATGGCGTTATTGATCCTGGTTGGTATTGGCCTGATCGTTTATGGTTTGCAACGCGACAAGGCCGCAAGGCTGGTTGAAAATGCCGCAATCCAAACAACTTCAGCCAAGCCTTCGGCCCCGATTGGTGGAGAACCCGAAAATATGGGGGTATCGGCACAGACAGCTGTGTCTGATCTTTCAACCACGGGTGATGCCGTGCTGATCGAACCGTTTGGCACCATCAATGTTGACCTTGCTGCCGATGAAACATTGTTATCGTTTCGCATCGAGGGCAACCGGGCATTTTTGCATCTGACTGGCCCTAAAGGGGCACGCATCATAGTCGTTTCGATGGCTGACAAGGCCGTGCTGGGACAGATATTGTTGATGAAGCCAAATAATTAGGGGCGGTACGAGGCAGGGTCGTGTCACATGATGGACAGCGATATCATTCTTCCGCAACAGGTGCTGGGCGAAATACTTGACCATGCGGCGCAAAGCTGGCCAATGGAATGTTGCGGGTTGCTGATTTCGGATGCGGGTTTACCGCCTGTGGCAACGTCGGATAACGGTCCGGGGCGCGTTATTTCGCGGATTGTTGTGGCGCAAAATGTTGCCTCCGACCCCGCGATGACCTTTGAAATTGACCCCGGTTTGTTATTGCGCACGCACCGTGCCGTGCGCGATGCCGGGGAAGATATTATTGGCTGTTATCATTCCCACCCTGATGGCCGGATATTGCCGTCGCGCACCGATCTGGCCCGGGCGGAACAGCCGGGATTTTACTGGCTGATTGTTGGCAGTCAGGCCAATGACACCCGCGACTGGGCGTTATATCAGCGCGTGCCGCTGCATCACGACCCGGCAATAGCCAGATCATTTCGGCGTTGCGATTATAAATTGGTGTGAGGGTTGGTTTACCCGGTTGCTTTAGCCCGCCGCAAGGTGTTCAAGGGCACCGGTCTGGCGGGTCAGGCAGCGTTGCAGATCGTATTTGTGGTTCACCAGTTGACGGCCAAAATGGCGCATCGGTTCATATCGGGCGGGATGGTCCAGCACATCGCCAATCTGGTTTGCCAGCAGATCAGGATCCCAAAAATCGGTCAGAAGGCCGTTTTTTCCATGTGCGATAACTTCCTCGACAGGGCCGGTGTTTGACCCGATCACAAGCGTTGCACATGCCATGGCTTCCAGCACCGACCATGACAGCACAAACGGGAATGTCAGATAAACATGGGCCCGGCTGACCTGAAACAGGCTGATAAGCTGTTCATGAGGGATTTGGCCCAAGAATACGATTCGGGACGGGTCGATGCCGGTTTCTTCCAGCATAATTTCACGCCACGGTCGGCCATCAGGGGCCGGGGCACCGTAACTTACCCCGTCGCCCCCCGCGACCAGAAACAGGGCATCGGGATGGGAGCGGGTGACTTTTTTTGCCGCGCGCATGAATTGCGGGAAGCCGCGATAGGGTTCAAGATCGCGGGCAACATAGGTGACGACCGGGGTGTTGCGATCAATGATGCGGCCATCGGGCAGGGCAAATTTGACACTGGCGTCGGGTTTGCAGCGTTGCATGTCGATGCCGTCATGGCAGACACCAATTTTGCCACGCATCAGGCGCGGATAAGCCGCACGTTGCCATTGCGTCGGACTAACCCCGGCGTCAATTTGTTCAAGGGTCAAAAGCTGGCTGCTATTGCGAAGGCGCAGTTGTTTGCGCTGTTGCAGTGATACCTGTTCGTGTGGGTCAAACCCCACATCGCGGCCCTTGGCATGATAAAAATGTTCGCAATATCCCAAAAGCGGGGTGTCGGGTAGCACATCGCGGGCAAACATCATGCTGCCCCAGCCAATATGACCAAACACAATGTCGGGTTTGCCTTCCCGGGCAACCAGGGCGGCAAGGGTGTCGGCCGCCTGATGCCCGATCCGGGTGTGTAAATCAATGTGGCTAAGGGGGTTGCCGTGATCGGCCTGGGCATCGGCTGTGCGATGCTGTAACACGCGAATGCCGGGCAGTTTGACGTTCATTCCTTCGCACAGAAAGGACACCTGCCACCCGGTATTTGCCAGGTGGCAGGCGAGATGTACAAATTGTCCCGGTCCGCGACGATGGACAAAGACGATTTTCATCGGCGGTTCCGCGCCTCACTTGCCATCATTGCCGTGGATGCCGGGATGCTGCCGTAACGCAGGGTTTGCGTCCAGAATTCTTCAAGCCGACGCAGGGTGTGCAAGGCATTTTCAAGTTCTGCCTCCCCGTCACGCCCGTTGGACAGGGCTTCATGATATTCTTCATGAAACTCTTGCAGGGAATTACACAGTTCATGGCCTTTTGCGGTCAGTTTGATCCGTGCAGAACGGCGATCACGTGCCATCACCTGACGTTCAATATATCCCGCTTCCACCAGTTGCTTCAGGTTGTATGAGGCGTTTGAGCCCATATAGTGCCCCCGATCAAGCAGATCGCGAACGGAGAGTTCGTCGTCGCCGATGTTGAACAGCAATGCAACCTGGGCCGGGCTGATGTCATCATTCCCCAGCCTGATCAGATCGACACGCAGCAAATCGGCAAATCGCCGATAGATTCGTTCAACAGTATTTGCAAGTTCAAGATGAGTGACGGTCATGGCATTCGATCCGTTATCTGGTCCCAAGATAAATAAGTCTCTGTTCGGCCTTCGCCGCAGTTGACCAATCGTTTCCGGAAGATAACAGGGCGTTGTTTTGCAATGTTTTGTGACATGCCCAATACTTCCTGTAGTTTGCTCAAAATTTTGAAGTAATTTTCAAGTATTATTACCTGGTATACTTCTTTGTTTGGTATTTTTACATTGTCCCATCACGAACATTAGATCGACATATTTCGATTTATTTTATTGCATCATGATTTCGCAACTATGTGAGCAGATTGCGGAAAAACTATGACTTTTTACAAATTGGATGAGATTGGATGCAATTTCGGTCAAAAGGCGCTTCACGCGCCATGACAGCGCGGCTGGAAACCCGGCCCGCACTCGATGCGCCCACATTGATCCGCGAAGCCCGTTTTACGTTCGTGCGCGGCCTGACATGGGCCGGGATCGTTAGTGGTTTCATAAATGTTTTACAATTGACCGTGCCGCTGTTTATGCTGCAGGTCCACGACCGTGTGATTAACAGCCAAAGCATTGATACGCTGAAACTTTTGCTGGTGATTGCCGTGGGTGCCGTCATTCTGTATGGCATTCTTGATTTCATTCGTTCCATGACTTTTCAGGAAATGGCAAAGTCATTGTTGCGGCGCATGAACTTGCCCGCAATTGCTGCCGCCATGAGCGTTTCGATGGAAAAAGGATCGACACCTGGCACTCAGGTTCTGCGCGATCTTTCTGATTTGCGAACCTTCATTAACGGCAATACCATTGGTGCCCCGCTTGAAGCATTGTGGGCGCCAATCTTTTTAGGCGTAATGTTCGCCCTGCATCCTTTTTACGGATTGGCCGGGGTGATTGGCGTGATCATGCTGATCGGGCTTAGCCTGCTGGGCGACGTTTTATCCCGCCGGGTGACAAAAGAAGCCAGCGACGCCAATTTACGCAACATTGCCGATATCGGGTCGGCTATTCCCCATGCCGAGGCCATTGAAGGCATGGGCATGATGCCCGCATTGGCCATGCGCTGGCGATCTGCACAGCATCATACAACCGAACTGCTAGATATTGCCAATGCGCGCGGCAAAGGCATGTATGCCCTGACACGCTCTTTGCGTTATGGCTTGCAGGTTGGGGTGTTGGCCATGGGGGCGGCCCTTGTGATCAAGGGGGAAACATCGCCCGGCGCCATGATTGGCGGCACCGTGATTATGGGGCGGCTGTTGTTGCCGTTCGACAATGTCACCCGCGACTGGCGGGGCTGGGTGAATGCCGCGTCGGCATGGCAACGCATCCGGACCATTCTCGAACAGCGCCAGTCCGAACGCGAAGTGGAACCAACGCCGCGCAGTGAAGGGCCGCTGGTTGTTGACAACCTTGTTTATGCCGTTGGCGGGCATAGCATGCCGATCCTGAAAGGGATTTCGTTTGATCTGAATCCCGGCGAAATTCTGGGGGTTATCGGCCCGTCGGCAGCGGGTAAATCAACCTTGTCGCGTGTTTTAATCGGTGCAGCAAAACCAACCGCTGGCGGTGTCTATCTTGACGGGCACAGTACCTATTTGTGGGAACGCGGGTCCTTTGGCGACATGGTCGGCTATTTGCCGCAATCGGTGTCGCTGCTGAACGGGACAATTCGCGAAAACATTGGCCGGATGCGCGAAGCAGACCCGCGCAAAGTGATCGATGCGGCCCGTGCGGCTGGTGTGCATGAAATGATCGGGCGGTTGCCCCTGGGCTACGATACCCCCATCGGTTCAGGCCGTTATACCCTGTCGGGGGGGCAAAAACAGCGCATTGCGTTGGCGCGTGCCCTTTATGGCTGGCCCCGTTTGCTGGTTCTTGATGAACCCAATGCCAATCTTGATGCCGAAGGCGAGGCATCGTTGATCCGGGCCATTCGGACGGCGGCAGAAAACGGCGCGATGGTGGTTCTGATCGCACATCGCCAGTCCATTATGCGATATGCCCATAAATTGCTCGTCCTTCAGGAAGGGCGGGTCAAACAGTTTGGGGAACGTACAGATGTTGTCCAGGCGATTACCGAACAGGGCCATGATGTCAAAACCTTGCCGGACGCCGGACGATCCTATGTTGCAAAAAGGGACAAGCTGGAAAATGGAGGTGTGGCATGAATCGCCTGATCAATCTTGATGACCGCGGGAACGTGATCAACCCCGATGCACCCCAACCGGTCTGGCATCAGGTGCTGGCCGAAGAACGGGCGGCATCGAAACAAAGTTTGCGCAAGCCAATGATCGCCGGAGCGTTGGTGATACTGGTTGGTTTTGGCGGTTTTCTGTTGTGGGGGTTTAATGCCCGGCTTGACAGTGCTGCGGTTGCTTCCGGGTCGGTGATTGTCGATTCTCGCAAGAAAACAGTGAACCATCTTGAAGGCGGAATGTTAAAAAAACTGCTGGTTGATGAAGGCGAGCGTGTGCGCCAGGGGCAGGTTCTGGCTTTGCTTGATGGAACCCGCGAGGAGTCGGAACTGGAGCAATTACGCGGCGAGCGCTATGGTCTTCAGGCCAAGTTGGCACGGTTGCGGGCGGAACAGGATGGATTAAAAACAATCACGTTTCCCCAAAACCTAGTTTCATCTAACGAGAAATATGTCGCCGATATTCTCGATGATGAAAGGCGACTGTTTGACAAACGTCACGAAGTTTATACCGCCAAACGGGACGCGCAGGAAAAACAGATAAAACAGTTCTCCGCGCAGGCCGATGCGCTTGATTCGCAAATTACCGCACGCGGACGTCAGCAGAAACTGGTGAAACAACAGCTTGATGGTGTGCGCGAACTGGCATCAAAAGGCTATGCCACCCGGACCCAGTTGGTGGAAATTGAAAATAACTGGAGCGATCTGGTTGGGGATTCGGGCGAGTATAAAGCCCAGCGTGCCGCAGCCGAGCAGGAAAAGGCCGGTGCGCAAATTGAACTGGCGTCAATTGAAATGGAATGGCAAAGCGATGTCGCCACCTCCATCCAGGAAACACAACTGGCCCTGAACGACGTTAATCAGCGCGTTACGGCCAAGGATGATGTGTTAAGCCGACTTGAGATCCGGTCGCCGCAGGAGGGGATCGTCAGTAACATCCAGATCAGAACGCCAGGCGGTGTGATCAGCCCGGCCCAGCCGATTATGGATATTGTCCCTGATGATGAACCCCTTGAGATCGAGGCGATGATCAATCGTCGCGACATTGATGCTGTGAATATGGGGGCGGATGCCCAGATACGCTTAACCGCTTATAACCAGCGTCGCCTGTCGCCGCTGAAGGCGAAGATCAGTTACATTGATGCCGATCAGACCGTCGATGAAAAGCGCGACAGTTCATATTATGTGGTGCGGGCCAAAATTGATCCGGGCGAACTGGCAAAACACCCTGACATCAAACTTAGAGCAGGGATGCCAGCCGATATTCTGGTGTTGAACAAGCCCAGAACAGCTATCGACTATTTGCTTGCGCCGATTGTTGAAAGCATGGATCGCGCTTTCCGCGAGGATTGATAGTTATTCCTGGTGATCGGAGCCGGTCACCAGGGCCTTCATTTTGCGTGCGATCGTGCTTAAGGCATCTGCCTGTTGTTATTCGACAGCAATTCAAAATTAAAATCAAATATAGTTTAAACATGCATAAATAATGGAACTAAATAAATGAGTAAAGTAATGTAAAAATTGACTCATACATAATGTCGCCACAATAATACCTTGATAATAACTTCCTATAAAATAGTAAAAGAATATAGGGTTGCTGTGTGGCCGTTACTTGGGCAATGCACAGTCTAGCCCAGAGGGAACGGCCAGCCTCTAGTCACACCGAAACCCGTATTGGGATAATCAAGGAGGATATGATGGCAACTCTCGAAGGCGGTGCTTATGACGACACGCTGCTCGGATCGCGCTTTAGCGACGTGATCTTTGGTCGCGGCGGTGACGACACCCTGTTTGGACACGGACAGAACGATGTTCTGTTTGGCGAAGAAGGCAATGACCACCTGTTTGGTGGCTCTGGCGACGATGTTCTTATGGGAGGCGCTGGTCGTGACCTTCTGTTTGGCGGGTCGGGTGATGATCAACTGCTGGGAGGTAGCGGTAACGACATGCTGTTTGGCGGTCACGGTGATGATCAGCTTTTCGGTGGTACCGGTGATGACCTGCTGACAGGCGGCAAAGGCGACGATCTGATCGATGGTGGCTCCGGCCATGATCTGATGCAGGGCGGTGCTGGCGACGATATCATGCTTGGCGGCGCTGGTGACGACCAGATGCTTGGTGGTCAGGGCGATGACCTGATGCAGGGCGGTGACGGTAACGACGTCATGCTTGGCGGCCAGGGCGACGATATAATGAACGGCGGTGCGGGCAACGACCTGATGATGGGTGGTGCCGGTGACGACGTTATTAATGGCGGTGCCGGGGACGATATGCTTGTCGGCGGTGCTGGTCAGGATAACTTTGTCTTCTCTGGCGGCGGTGGCAACGATGTTGTCCTCGACTTCCAGGTGGGTGAAGATATGCTCTCGATTTCCAAGGGCATTAACGATACCGACATCTCGTCGGCCGATGACGTTGCCGCCCGGGCAACGCAGGACGGCGCCAATACTGTTGTCGATCTTGGCAATGGTGATTCTATCACCCTTAACAATGTTGACGCAGACGACGTCCAGGATCACCCGGACCACTTCTTCAACGTACAGTAACGACCCCGGGATGTCCGCAGCCAGGCTGCGGGCATCCTGTTTTATCGTTTTATTTGCAAGGGTGTGGGCGACAAATGCTTGAACTTGCCACGTCTGATGACAGACAGTTATCTGGCGATATGCCGGAAGTTTGCCGGTTAACCCCCGATACACTGATTTTGATCTGGAACCTGCCAACCCGGCTGTGGACAGTTCCCAAACTTGAAGCACGCGACGGACGCAAGGTGTCGCCGCAGGCAACATTGCGGTTGCCGCTAAGTGACGGGGGCACGCGGCTGTTGCGCGTTATTCCCCAGCCGAAGGATGCCCCTTTATCCCTGCTGGCTGAAGCCGGGACACTGGGACGGCAGGAAGAAATTATCATTGACCCGGAAGGCGATTTTGACCCGGTCGATGCCTATATGTTGTTGGGTGATGTTACCCCGGCAGGACGGTTATCGTTGCTGTCGGCCATGCTTGGCGCGTGGGCCAGCATGTTTCGGATGCGCCGCAGCCGCAGTTATACCCAGACCCTTAACCGCCTGGTGGCGCGGATTGTTGACGAACCGCAGCGTGCCCAGCCGGTTGCCCGAATTTCCGAACAACACATGTTGACCGCCACCACCTTGCCAACCGCCTTTGGCGGGATTGAAGGAACATATGTGGTGTCGCCAACAGGTTTCTGGCGGTTAACCAACGCCGCCCATGAAGGCCGCGAAACCCCGCACGGGGCAAAACAGACATTCTTTATTGCCGAACGCAATGGTCTGGAAAACGGCGCCTATCTGGTGATTACCGGCAGCCGGGCACTGGCCATTCGTCAGCTTGAACCAAAATCGACCTTGCCGTCTTTGTCACGCTGGTGGCTGGCACAGGGGCAGGCCGATGCCGATTTGCGCGAATATACCATTGCCGCCCTGGCGCGTGGCGATGCGGTATCGCGCAAGGCTGCCCTTGAATTTCAGTTGCGCTGCCCGCTCTCGGCACAGCGCGTTACGGGCGGTGGTGGTTTGCCCTCGGGTGAAATTGACCTTGCTGTTACCACGGCACGCGGCACTTTAATTGGCGGCTGGTATCGCGACCCGGCGGAAATGGTCGGCGGCGTTGATGTGCTTGATCACACCGGTGTCGAACACAAATTCGAAGCCAATTTTTACCGTTATGCAGGCAGCGTTGCGCAGGAGGACAAAACAGTTCCGGCAACCGGCTTTATCGGGTTTCATCCTGAAATTAAAAGTCAGGTTCCCATCTTGCAACCGCGCAGTATTTTGCGGTTAACCTCTGGCAGTCGCCATTTGATGGTGCCAACCGCACAACCCGCCGACCTGGCAGAAGCCCGGGCACGCATCTTGCGCGCCGTGCCGCCGCAACATCTGAACGATGACATCATGGAAAATTGCCTGGCACCGGTGATTGGTGATGTGCAGCAAAAATTGCTGGGCAGCATTGGCGAGCCCACGGTGATTGACATTGGCACCCAGCGCACCGAGCCGTCGGTATCGATCATTGTGCCATTATATCGGGTGCTGGATTTTCTGCGTGCCCAGGTCGGTGCTTTTGCCTGTGATCCGTGGATTTCACGGCATTGCGAATTGATTTACGTGCTGGATTCCCCCGAGCAGGCCGAACAGGTCGAACATTTGCTGCGCGGGTTATATAAGCTTTACGGTGTGCCGTTGCGCCTGGTGGTTATGGCACGTAATGGCGGCTATGCCCGGGCATGTAATAGCGGTGCCGCAGTGGCCACGGCCGATCTGCTGGCAATGTTAAATTCCGATATTATTCCCCATCAGGCTGGTTGGCTGGGCACGATGGCGACCCGCATGGGCGGTGTTGATGATGTTGCCGTTGTCGGGCCAAAATTACTGTTTGAAGACGGGTCCCTGCAACATGCCGGGATGTATTTTGCGCGTAATGAACGCGGGCAATGGCTGAACCATCATTATTACAAAGGCATGCCGGGCCGTTATGGCGATGCCTGTATCGAGCGCTCGGTTCCGGCTGTTACCGGGGCGTGCATGTTGCTGCATCGTGGTGTGTTTGAAGATGTTGACGGCTTTAGCGAGGATTACGTCATTGGCGATTACGAAGACAGTGACCTGTGCCTGAAAATTCGCGCCAGGGGCTTTGATATTCGCTATGTGCCCGACGCCGAACTTTATCATTTTGAACGCAAATCAATTTCGACCCATTCCGACTATATGGGCGGTGTGGCAACGCAATATAACGCGTGGCTCCATGCGCGCCGCTGGGACACTCAAATGACCGAATTTTCCCTGCAAGGCGTGTCGCAACCGGCCGCAGAACCCGTAACGGTCGGAGGTGTATTATGAACAGTATTCTTGCAATTCCCGGTCATCGCCCCGAAACCAAAGGCAATGATGCCGATGCTGCGGTGAAAAAATCCGAATATCCGTCGGTTCGGATCATGCGGACACCGGTTGCAACACCCCCGCCAAAAGCAGACACAGCGGCGGACGTTTCCTCAAAGGCGGGTTCTGCGCTGCTTGATCGCACAGCTGCGGCAGTCGCGCAAATTTCCGATGTTGCGCCGATTGCGCCGCCTGCTGCCAAGGACCGGGCGATGTCGGGCGATGCGGATGGGGGCCTTTTTATTCCCGATACGTCATTGGGCGAGGCGGTTGACGGTGAGGACGACGATGATAATACCGGGATTGGCAAAGGGCGCGGCGGGCGCAAAACATCGTCCTTTGGCGATTTAACCCCGCGTCAGGAAGTTTATCTGGGCGCGATATGTCGCCAGATCGCCCATAACCGTTTTTTGCCAACCCCGGCCAAGGATGAAGTCTTTGTCGGCGATGGGGATTTTCTGGCGATCGGGGCCGAGTTTTTAGGCCATTTTGTCCGTCTGGGCGGGTTAAAACCCACCGAAAGCGTGCTGGATATTGGCAGTGGCATTGGCCGGATGGCCGTGCCGTTAACCCAGTATCTGGTGCCGGGCAAAACCCGCTATCTGGGCATCGACCCGGTCGCGGACGGCATCAAATGGTGCCAAAACGCCATCACCCCGGTTTACAAGGATTTCCGGTTTCAGACCGTGGATCTGGCCAACGAACTTTATAACCCTGAAGGCAAGGTTGCGGGCGATAGCTGGCAACTGCCAGCCAAGGATGCGGCGTTTGATTTCGTCACGATGGTCTCGGTGGCAACGCACTTGCCGCCCGCCGACGTCGAACGTTATTGCACCGAGATTTTCCGCACCCTGCGCCCTGGCGGTCGCCTGTTTATGACGGCCTTTATCATCCGCAGCGCGAACGAACTTGCCACCCCCAAATGCGACCCGCGCCTGAGTGGCCTGGTCCGTGACAAGGATAAACCCTGCTGGCATTTGCGCGGTGAAAACCCGATGGCGGCTGTTGGTTTTGACAATGGCTATCTGGAATCTGTTTTGGCAGAGGCCGGGTTTGCGCTGCTGCGCAAGGGTTTTGGTGCCTGGCACGGCGATAAATCCTCGCATTATCAGGATATTCTGGTTGCTCAAAAACCACGCAGGAGCCCGCAATGAACCCGCGTATTCTGGTATTGGCCCATAACCATCCCGACCTTCATCCCGGTGGCACCGAAATTTTCGCTCATGATTTGTTCGGGGCGTATAAACGGGCCGGGTGCGACGCCCTGTTTGTCGGGGCGACCAATGATGTTCATCGATTGCGCCGTCCGGGAACAAGTTTTCAGGCGGTCAATGACAGCGATGATGAATTGCTGTTCTGGGCCGGGCATTTTGACCGTTTTAACATGTCGCAAACCGATCTTTATGCCGTTGTGCCTGCTATGACCGAGCTTCTGGAAAATTTCCGGCCCGATATCGTGCACATCCATCATCTGGTTTTGTTTGGTATTGAACTGCCGATGTTAATCCGGCGGGTGCTGCCTGATTGCAAAATCGTGATGACCCTGCACGACTATTACCAGATTTGCCCGCATGATGGATTAATGATCCATCGGCAAACACGAAAGCGGTATCTGTCGGCGGATATATCGGGCGAAAAATGCGGACTTGACGGCATTTCGTCCGACCGGTTTGCCATGCGGTCGGTCAATATTCGCAATCATCTGCGCGTGGTCGATCTGTTTTTGTCGCCCAGTCGTTTCTTGCAGGAGCGTTATATCGAATGGGGCATTGACCCGCGCAAGATCGAGGTCATTCACAATGGGCGACCGCCTGTTCGTGCGGTGCGGCGGCGTGAACATGGTACGGGCGGCATGCCCAATGTCTTTGGTTATTTTGGTAATCTTAACCCCTGGAAAGGGGCGGATGTATTGCTGGAGGCGTGTCGCAAGCTGATTGATGACGGCGTTGATTTTGAATTGCGCATTCATGGCGGCGCACCATTTCAAACCGCCGCTTTCAACGACAAAATCGACAAATTGTTCGAGCAAACCAGCAGCCATGTTGTGCGCCTTGGTGCCTATGACCGGGATGACATTCCCGAACTGATGGCCGCTGTGGACTGGGTCGTGGCCCCGTCGATCTGGTGGGAAAACGCGCCGCTGGTTATTCAGGAAGCGTTTCAGCACGACCGGCCCGTCATTACCAGCAACATTGGCGGCATGGCAGAAATGGTGCGTGATGGCATGGACGGTGTTCACGTGCGCCCCGATGATCCGGGTGCCCTGGCCCGTGCTATGGCCGATTGTGCCAGCAACCTGAAACTTTGGAAAAAACTTTCGGGCAATGTGCGACCCCCGGCAAATATCGATGATGTCGCCCAAACCCATCTTTCGCGTTTTCGTAACCTGATCCGGCCCGATTTCGTCGCGGCCTGACAAAGGAGATTTCCATGGCAGTTGCACAGGAAAAGACCAAGGATACGACCCCGCTGGTCAATGCGCGGCAAGCAAAGGCAATGCCACCATCCCAACCCGGTAAGGCTGGCAACGCGCAAGCCGCCCAAAATGTTCAAAAGGCCGACGGCCCGCCTGTGCTTGAAGGCAATGTTGATGCCATCGACCGCAACCGTCTGTTTGGCTGGGTTTGGTGCCCGCAGCACCCTGATGCGCAAGTAGACCTTATTGTCCGCATGAACGGCCACACCCTGCTTAAGATCAAGGCCGACCGCGAGCGGATAGACTTGCGCCGCAATGGCATTGGCAATGGCAAACATGCCTTTGAAATTGAATTGCCCGACGCCGCCCTTGCTGCAGTTGAAAGTTTAAGCGTCGTTGCGATCATGCCCGAAACCGGGGCCGAAACCCCGCTACGTATTCCAAGCCATTCCGAACAGGCCGCTCATTCGGCACTGAATGCGCCGTTGGGTAAAATTCTGGATCGTCTCGACCGGTTATTGGCGGCACAGCATATTTTGCAAAACGGTCAGCGTGAAGCGGCCAGGCGCCTGATTGAATCTTCCAAACGGATGGATGAACTGGCCTCGGCCGATGACGGTATCGAAGCCGGGGTGCGGCTGGTGCGCAATGGCCAGGAAGAACTGGCAAGCCGGGTTGAACAACTGGAAGTGTTTCTGGTGCGTTTCGACAAGTCGCTGGGCGGATTTGACGAACGGCTTGCCGTTCTGGGCGACCGCCATCGCAATGATCTTAAAACGCCGCTTTTACTGCTGGCGGTGCTGGTAGGCCTGGCGGGTGGTTTGTCGCTTGGCGCAATTGTTTGGTGAGGCAGATGTTATGACCCTTGACCGGTTTTCGCCCTTTTATGACCTTCCGAAACGTCGATATGTGCTGTTGTTGGGGGGTGGGGGCCAATTGGGGCAGGAATGCGCCGCTATTCCAGAAGGGAAAATCGCATGAAAGGCATTATTCTGGCCGGAGGGACCGGCAGTCGGCTATGGCCGATTACCCATGCGACCAGCAAACAATTGCTGCCCGTGTGGGACAAGCCGATGATTTTTTATCCACTAAGCACGCTGATGCTGGCGGGAATTCGCGACATTCTGATTGTGACAGCAAAAGGCCAGACCGAAGCGTTCATGTCGCTTTTGGGTGATGGCAGCCAGTTTGGAATTGAAATTTCCTATGCTGAACAACAAAAACCCAATGGCATTGCCGAAGCCTTGCTGATTGGCCGTGAATTTTTGGCCGGGGCACCTTGCGCGCTGATTTTGGGCGATAACCTGTTTCATGGCGATAATCTGGGCGCACGCTTGCAAATGGCGGCCAAGCGCCATGATGGGGCAACGGTGTTTGTTCATGCCGTGCGCGACCCTGAACGGTATGGCGTTATGGCCTTTGATGCCGAGGGAAAACCATTGGATATTATCGAAAAACCAACTCATCCGCCGTCAAACCTGGCGGTAACGGGGCTTTATTTTTTCGATGCAACGGCATCGGACCGTGCCAGTACCTTGCGTCCATCCCATCGGGGCGAGCTGGAAATTACCGACCTTAACCGGGCCTATCTCGAAGATGGTAAATTAACTGTCGAAATGCTGGGTCGGGGCTGCGCGTGGCTTGATACCGGAACCCCCGCCAGTTTGCTTCAAGCCGCACAGTTTGTGTGTTCGGTAGAAGAACGCCAGGGCCTTAAAATTGGCAGTCCCGAAGAAACAGCCTGGCGTCTTGGCTGGATTGATCGCGGCGATATGACCCGCAGTGCCGGTTTTTCTGCCAATAGCGAATATGGCCGTTACCTTGATGATATGGCCCATACCAAAGATCACAATGCCATGGGTATTGAGGGGGATGGGCTGGGGGCGTTTGGTTTCGTCACCACACGGGCAAAACAGACATTTGACAGTTCATCAAACAACAGGAGAGCAGGGCATGAGTGAGTCTTCAGGCCTGCCATTGGACGGGGCAACCGTTATGGCCACGCTGGTAGACGAAGGACTGGCCCTGATGGCCGGGGTGGGCAGTGCGATGCCTGCCACGATTGATGTTTATTTAAACGGGTCGCCCGACGCCAAAGTGCAGGCATCCATGATCAGCTGGCGTCGTAATGATAGTTCAGCGGATTCAGCCTTTGGTTTTGTCGCCCTGTTACCGTTAAAAAATGTTAGCGGCGGCCGATTGAAAAAGGTGGTGTTTCGCCGCCCCGGGCATCCGGCGGAATATGCCATTGAAAGTCGCGGGCAGGGGCTTGAAGCCATTTTATCGGCGGTTGCCGATCAGTCGGGCGCTGCGTTTGCCGGTGTCATGGATGGTGTGATCGAAGCCTTGCTGGCGGGGAAAACCAACAAAAAACGGTTACGAACCGTGGCGGCGTTGGTGCGCATTGCGGCAAACAGTAATGGCTTTGTCGAAGTTTTGGGCGGCCTTGAAGATAACGAGCTTTATATTCAGGGCTGGTCGAGCAATTTTCCCCATGGTCGTACACGTGTGATCGCTATTGAAGATGGGCCGGTTCTTGCCGAATTGACCAGTGCCGAATTTCAGCGCGACGATTTGGGCGAAGATGCCACCGGTGTTGTTGGTTTGCTGGCAACCGAGCGGCTGGTGAAACCCGAAAAACTGCAACGCGTTTATTTTCGGGGCCGGGATGGCTGGTTTGGCATCGAGGTTTATCAACAACGTGTGCTGGTGGCCCCGCGCGATGTGCCCGCCCATATCCGGTCGGTTCTGGGGCGGGTCAAGGCACCCGACAATATTCGCGCGCAGATGCAACTGGCCGCGCACCGGTTTGACGGCCGCGATACGGTATCTGATCTGGAACGCCCGATACGGGTGGGCATTGACTTTGCGCTGGTGATTGAAGGCAGTGGTGTTCTGGTTTCGGGCTGGATGCTGGACCCGGATCGCGGGGTTAATCAGATCAATTTGCGTGTCGGGCAGGATAGTCTTCGCATTGATGATGCCTGGACACGGCAAACGCGCCCCGATGTGACCGATGCCTTTGTCAATGATCCGATGTTTACCGGAATGAATTCGGCACGCAACAGCCATGGTTTTTTGGTGTTTTGCCCCCTGTCGGAAACCCCGGCGTCAGATCAGGCCATTTATCTGGAATTCGACATTACCGACAGTTTCCCGGCCTATTGCCCGCTTAATCCAACGCGCGCATCGGCACGCCAGGCCTTGTCGCGGGTTTTACCCTCGCTTGATCCGCGTTCTGTCACGGCATCTAGCAGTATTGAACGCCAGTTTGGCCCGATGTTGCAAAATATGACGGCGCAAAGCCCGTTTGCAATTGATGTTCACGATATTGGCAATTTTGACGAAAACGCGCCGGTAACATTGATTGTGGGTGCGGATGACACGATCGGCGATATGGGGGTGACAATCGCCCTGTTGGGGTTGGACCCGGAAACCCGGAAATTGCCGGTTGTTATTGCCGGTCCGGCTGAAAGCTTTGATCAGGTTGGCAGCGATATGCTGCGTCTGGCGGCGTTTTATAAACTGAATGTGCGGTTTGTTTTTGCCGAAGGTGTCGAAGATTTTTGCGACGCCCTGGAAGTGGGCGTGAAGGCAACAAAATCCGAAGCTGTTTGCCTGATGTCGGTGCATGTTTTGCCGCGTGAAAAAGGCTGGTTTGGTCCGCTTTTAACGGCCTATCGCAAGCGCGGCAGCAAAGGTGCCGTGTGCCCCACCATTTTGTTTGAAGATGATTCCGTTCGCTGGGCGGGCACCTGGATCGAAGAAGGGCCGGAGGGGAAATATCTGGCGGACCGGTTTGTCGGTTATCCGCGTGCGGTGCTGAGTGATGCCGAGCCCTGTGAAGTCAGCGCCGGAACGGTCGAATGTTGCATCCTGCCACGTTCGGCGTTTCTCGACGTTAAGGGCTTTACCCGTGGCTATATCGGGCCGTCAGAAAAGGGACTGGATATTGCGCTTAAATTGCGCATGGCCGGCACGCCATCCTACTGGCTGCCGGAGGTTGAAGTATTGGGCAGTGAACAATCCATAACATCCACGCCCGCCTGGGAGGAACTCTCGCATCGTTTGGACCGCTGGGCGTTTGATCGCCGTTGGTCTTTGGTCGTTTCAAATTTGCGGAGCCACAATCATGCCGTCGACTGATTTGCGCGTGCTGGTCATTTCTCATGGCCATCCCAGTCTGTCGCTGGGGGGGGCCGAAGTCGGGTCTTATAACCTGCATAAGGGATTGAATCTACTCGACGGTGTCGAGAGCTTTTATCTGGCCCGTGTTGGTCACCCGGTGCCGCGCCACGGGGCATCGGCCCTGATGAGCCTGCGCCAGAAAGACAATGAAATTTTATATCACGCAGAAAATTACGATCATTTTTTGCTCTCAAACCGCAGCACCGATGAAATAGACCGCGATTTTCTGCGTTTTGTGAAAGATTACAACCCCGATGTGGTGCATTTCCACCATGTGCTGGGGTTGGGGATGGAAACCATTTATGCGGTGCGTGAAGCACTGCCCGATGCTGCCATATTCTTTACCTTCCACGAGTTTTTAACCATGTGCCACAATCACGGACAAATGGTTAAAAGTGGCGGGCAAAAGCTGTGTAACCGGGCCAGCCCGACTGAATGTAACGGCTGTTTCCCCGGTGTGTCGCCGGCGTCTTTCTTGCGTCGCGAACGGTTTATCAAATCCATTCTCGATCTGGTCGATCATTATGTTTCGCCCAGCAAGTTTCTGGCCGACCGGTTTATCGATTGGGGCCTGGAAGCCGACAAAATGTCGGTGATTGAAAACGGGTTGGATATTGACAAGAAGGCCGCCATTCGTCCGCTGACCAAGGCGAAACCGCGCCGTTCGCGATTTGCCTTTTTTGGCCAGCTGACAATGTTCAAGGGCGCGGATGTTCTGCTAGATGCGGTGGGCCGTGTGCCTGATTCGATCTGGGGGGATGATGCCCGCTTGATGATCTTTGGGGGCAACCTGGAGCGCCAACCGATTGAATATCAAAAGAAAGTCAATGATCTGATTGAAAAGGCGGGCGAACGGGTTCGCTTTTATGGTGCCTATCAAAATACCGAAATGCCGCGCCTGATGGAAATGGCCGACTGGACCATCATTCCATCCACCTGGTGGGAAAATTCGCCCATCGTTATTCAGGAAGCCTTCTTTCATGGCCGCCCCATGATTGCCAGCAACATTGGCGGCATGGCCGAGAAAATTGAAGACGGTGTGAATGGCCTGCATTTCCGTGTTGGCAGTGCCGAAGATCTGGCAGATCGCCTGATCGAATGCCTGACAGACAAAACGTTGTGGGACCGGATGCATGACGGGATTCGTCGCGCGCCTACCTACATCGACTGCGCAAAACAGCATCTTGCGCAGTATCGGGAGGTTCTTGAAAACCGCCCGGCCGTTGCTGCACCCAATGTGGCTCCGCAACAATCCGTGGTCGGGGCGTGACAGTTTTGTCACGCCTTGAAGCGGCCTGAACGTTAACCACGCCATCGCGTGAAAGGGACAAAAGTGAGGGTCAAACCATCACTGGTCCATCAACTGCAAGGAGAAATACCATGGCGCGCGTCCTCGTAATGATTCCCTCGGGCGAAGTCTACGACCATGATTGTGTCCGTTGGTACAATTACCGTGATGTTCAAAAAAGTATCAATCACTATCACAATATCGGTGATGCCTTTGTGTTCGATTCATCGCTGAAACTGATGAATTTTGACAAGCTGGGTGTGTTGCCGATTGCTGATCCAGATATGGAAGACATCGACCGTTTGCGCGAAGAATATGATTACGTTTTTCTGCGCGGATCGAATTATATTCATTCGCATATGGACTGGCGCAATACCATTGCCGTGCTTAAACGCCTTAAATTGCCGGTTCTTGGTTTTGGCATCGGGGCGCAGGCACCGGTCAAGGGCAAGCTGGAACTGTCCGAGCAAACCAAAACGGTGCTACACATGATGGCGGATTCAACCCCGTCGATCGGTGTGCGCGGGGCCTATACTGCACAGGTTTTGTGGGACATTGGCATTACCAATGTGCGCATTATCGGCTGCCCGACGGCGTTTCGGTCCAATAATCCCAACATGCGTATTCAATTGCCAGAACTGGAGAACGTTCACAATGTCGGTGTAACCCTGCGCCGTGAAGTTTCGCCAGCTTATGCCCAGGACATCAAACGGTATCTGACCTTCCACCGTGATCTGGTCAAGGAACTTGCCAACCGGTTTGATGTAACCCTGATGGCCCAGGGCGAACCCGAAGAAAAGAAACTGGTTTTTGGGACAGATGTCCAGAAACAGGAAGCCATGCAGGCCTTGAAGGACAATGACTGGGTCAAGAACTGGTATCTTGATGACACCATGGAAAAGCTTTACCGCGAAAAGCTGTTTTATTCTGATGTGGTGTCGGATTACGAAGATCTGGTGCGGACCAAGGATTGCGTTTTGGGGTATCGGTTGCACGGTAATCTGATGGCATTGTCCAACGGTGTTCCATCCATTTATTTCACCTATGACAGCCGCACCGTCGAATTTGCCGAAACCTATCAAATCCCCAGCTATGACGTGTTCTCGCAAAAGGACTTCGTGCTGGAAGATTACTGGGACCAGTCCCTGTTTGATAAATTCAACCGCGCCTGGTTCCAGACCTATCGTGAAATGCAGATGTTCCTGAGCGAAAACAATATCGATCACAAGATGGTTGATGTTATGAATCCCGAGGGTCAGGTGCAGCGAAAAGTTGCGTAGATTTGGTGGCATTGTCGTCTTTTAGGCGACAATGCACCGTTCCGGACTATGATCAATCACAGGGTTGATACGGAAAAATCTGCATTAAGGAGTAAACAAGATGACAGTACTGGTTACCGGCGGCGCCGGTTATATTGGCAGCCACGCAGCGTTGGCCTTACTTGATGCGGGCCGAAAGGTTGTCGTTCTCGACAATTTATCGCAGGGGTATCGCTGGGCAGTTCCTGAAAATGCAGTCTTTGTGGAAGGGGATTGCGGCGATATTGATCTGGTGAACCAAATTATTCGGGAACACGGCATTACGGCGATCATGCATTTCGCCGGGTCGATTATTGTGCCTGAATCGGTCATGTATCCGCTGGATTACTATTACAACAATACTGTGAATTCGCGTGCTTTGGCGCAGGCTGCTGTTGATTCCGGTGTGAAGCATTTCATCTTTTCATCGACAGCTGGTGTTTACGGCGAACCCGAAAAAACACCGATCCTGGAAGATTTTCCGTCCAAGCCGATTTCGCCCTATGGCACATCCAAGATGATGACGGAAAAAATGCTTCAGGATTCAACTGTGGCATATGATTTAAACTATGTTGCGCTGCGTTATTTCAACGTCGCGGGTGCCGATCCGTCAGGGCGTGCCGGGCAAACATCACGCAAGGCAACCCACCTGATCAAAATTGCCAGCCAGGCCGCCAGCGGCAGCCGCAGCCATCTTGACGTTTTTGGGGATGATTACCCGACCCATGACGGAACCTGTATTCGGGATTATATCCATGTCAGCGATCTTGCTGACGCCCATGTATTGGCGTTGAAATATCTCGAAGATGGCGGTGAAAGTGACGTTATGAACTGCGGCTATGGTTCGGGTTTTTCGGTTTACGAGGTTATTAACGCGGTCAAACGTGTTTCGGGTGCCGATTTTCCCGTTAAACTGGCGGAACGGCGCCCTGGCGACCCGGCGGCTTTAATCGCTGGTGCGGATCGTATTCGCGCAAAACTTGGCTGGTCGCCCAAATATGACAATCTTGATGTGATTGTCGAACATGCTTTGGCGTGGGAAGAAAGCCTGAAACTGCGTGAAACCACAGCAGCCTGAGCATGTGTGCCAACAGGTAACACCATAGTTAAATACAGAACATAAAGCGACACGAGCAACCGCAGAAACGCCACCAAAAAAGCGGCGATCTGCGAAACCGCAGGAGTTCGAAATGACTAGCCAGACCATTTCAGGGTCGGCCAGAAGGCCGCGCATTGGCGTTTTGATGCCCGCAGGCAAGGTTGTAAAAGGCAAGGGGGTTGTGACCCACACCTTTGGCGCACCGCAACGTGCAACAGAACTGTTTACCAATATTGGCGACTGTTTTGTCTATGACAGTTCGTTACGTATTCTTGATTATGCTGAACTTTATCCGATTTACGGGCAAAGCAGTGGCGGGCTGAGCGACGAGCAGATCGAGAAGATCAACACCCTTGATTACATCTTTTTGCGCGGATCGAACTATATCAATACCAACGGCCAGTGGGATGAAATTACCACTGTACTGGAAAAAACCAAGGTGCCGGTGATGGCCTTTGGCATTGGGGTGCAGGTGCCTGACAATTCGGAAGAATATGTCAATGATTCCACCAAACGCTTTTTGCAACTGATTGCGGACCGGTCAAAAACAGTGGGGGTGCGTGGTGCGCTTTCGCGCAAGGCGCTTCATTCAATCGGGATTAAAAATGTCCGGATTTTTGGCTGCCCAACGGCATTTCGCCATTGTAAGCCGGAACTGAATTTGCCGCGCTTAAAGGCCGATGAGATCAAAAATCTGGGTTTCACCCTGCGCCGTAAAACCCACAGCTTTGCCACCTTGCAGCGTTATATGCTGCGGACCCTTTCGGAAAAATATCACACTGAAATTTTATGTGCTGGCGAACTGGAAGAAAAAGCGATCTTTTATGCGCGCAGCAATCTGGTGCCCAACCCGAAACAGGTTATGGAAAAAGCAGTTGCCAGCCTGATCAAGGAAAAGTGGTTCTATGGCGAAAACGATCCGTTGCTGGATCTGTATTGTTCATCATTAAGCGTTTTTGAAACTGTAAGTGATTTTGAAGACGCCGAATGCCGCCAGGATGCCGTTACCGGTTTTCGTCTGCATGGCAATTTGCTGGCCTTGGCCAACGAAGTCCCAGCCCTTTACATCACCTACGATACACGCACCCGCGAATTCGTCAAAACATTGGGTATTCCCCACGTTGATGGCCGCTATATCGACCGGTTTTCGTTCGAGGAAGCCTGGGACAAGGCCGATTTTGACCTGTTTGAAAAGACCTATGCTGAACGGTTCAAGGATTTGCAGAAATTCCTTGATGAGAACGGCATGGCGCATCGCCTGGTTGAGAACCCGACCCCAAACCTGAACAAGGCGGCGTGACCATGACGACGGGATGTGCAGGGAACCTTTTATGCCCTGCACATCCCGGCCTTTTTCGTGAGCGGAGCATAATGCGGATATGAACAATGCATAGAAACGCACTCATCGGATTTTTGGGAAGTGCTGCCCTTGCGGTGGTGGCGGCCTGGGTGATGCAAACCCACGGGGCGCAGGCCCTTGATGTGCGCCTGGCGGGCGATGACAGTGTGTTGTTTGATACCGCGCTAAATGCCTGTGATGGCTCCCATTTGCCCGATGCCCCCGCGCGTGCCTTTCGCGACGGGCAGGGACGAATGGTTTTATTTGCGCCTAATTTTCGTAATCGCGCCTTTGTTGGCCAAGATCTTGAATCTCTGCACAAGGATTGCAACAGCCGCTTTAAAGCCGCCGGACAGGCCGATCCCGGAATGCTGGATGATCGCACCTGGCTTCATGCGATTTATACCGATGATGGGCAAACCGTTTATGCGCTGGGCAGTGCCAGTTTTATGCCCTATCGCCACGATATGCCGTGCGTGAATGCCAAAAAACGTACCGATTGCTGGATCAACGGGCTGGTAATGTTAAAATCCACCGATGGCGGGCAGCATTTTACCTATCAGGCAAAACCGCCGCATCACGCGCCGTTCCCGCCGCCGATGGCGTATCGTGATGATCGTAAACGCGCACCGAGCTATGTGACAGCCACCAATATCGTGCGTTGGAAGGATTATCTTTATTCGATCGTCTGGCGGCGCGGTGTGGACTGGAAATCATCGCGGAATTGTCTGGCGCGCGCCAATGCCAACGACCCGTCGCGCTGGCAGATATGGAACGGCGAAAAGTTTGTCGATGCTGCGCGGTTAACGCCCGATAAAGGCTGGCAGGTGTACCAGACAGATTGTGCGCGTGTTGGCCCCTATGGCTTAACATCCATTCGCGGCATTGTCCGCCACGAGGCCAGCAATACCTTTGTTGCCGTTTACAAACACCGCCGCAGGCACAAGGACGGAACCAGCGAACACGGCATTTATTATTCAACATCCAAAGACATGATCAACTGGTCGATGCCCAAAATGTTGCTGGCGGCCAACCTGAAACCCGATGCCGGGCCGGGGGACGCGTTTGTTGCTTATCCATCCATCATTGATGATGACAGCAAGGACCGTATTTTTGGCACTGTCGATGCACAGGCCAGCCTGCTTTACGTCAAACTGGTGCCAGTCAAGCGCGATGGAAAATGGGCGATGACGCGTAGATTAATGCGCCAGCCGATCCGTTTTAACAGCGACGAAAAATAGACCTTTTATCAAGGATGCGTAATAATGCAATTTGACCGATTTGACATAGAGGGACCGTTGCTTTTTGTGCCCAATCAGCATCGTGATCCGCGTGGTACTTTTGCCGAAACGTTCCGCGAGGACGAATTTTCCGCCGCCATTGGCGATGCCAGTCTGGTGCAGGAAAACCAGTCGGTCAGCGCGCCGGTCAACACCATTCGCGGCCTGCATTTTCAGGTTAACCCCCATGCGCAAGGCAAACTGGTGCGGGTGACACATGGTGCCATTCTCGATGTGGCGGTCGATATCCGTCCCGACAGCCCGACCTTTGGCAAACATATCCGGATCGAGCTTTCAGACCAGAACTGGTATCAATTGTGGGTGCCGCCGGGCTTTGCCCATGGTTTTCGCACCCTGGTGCCCGATACGACAGTTGTTTATAAAGTCAGCGCCTATTACAGCCCTGATCATGATCGCGGCATCGCCTGGGACGACCCGGATATGGCGATTGACTGGCAACTGGGTCGCATGGTGCCGGTGATTTCGTACAAGGATGAAAATCATCCGTCATTTGCCGACTGGAAACGCTCGGGCGAAAGCCGGGGTTTTCATATGCAAGAAGTCGCCATTCCCCGGCACCATACCGCCATGAGCGAGGCTATCGGCCGTTACAGGCCTCGTGAAGATCAGGCAGCAAGGGCAGCGATGATCTGATCCTTGCTAAGCGTGCCGATTTTTTGCTGATTGTGATTAACCACGTTGATACCGGACGGGCAGGCGATGGCAATGGGCAAAATATCGGCCAGTATCATATTGGCATCCACGTTTGGCCAGTCCGTTGTCACGCCCATGTTGCCATTATCCGTCAAGGGTGCCATCAGGGTTTTGGCCCGCAACACTTTTGATCGGTTCACATCGCGGGTAAAGGCACGGACATAATCATCGGCGGGGTTCATTATAATTTCTTCGGGGCGGCCTACCTGTATCAGGGCGCCGTCCTTTAAAATGGCAATCCGGTCGCCCAGTTTCAGGGCCTCGTCCAAATCGTGGGTAATGAAAATGATGGTCTTGTGAAGCTCGCTTTGCAGCTTCATCAATTCATCTTGCATGTCGCTTCTGATCAGCGGGTCCAGGGCCGAAAAGGCTTCATCCATCAGTAAAACGTCGGGGTTGGTGGTCAGTGCACGCGCAAGGCCAACGCGCTGTTGCATCCCGCCCGAAAGTTGATCGGGGAAGCTTGCTTCATAGCCCGCCAATCCCACCCGTTCGATCCATATCCGGGCCGATTTTAACCGTTCGGCTTTGTCGGTTCTTTGAATTTCCAGCCCATAGGCAACATTGTCGAGAATGTTTCGGTGTGGCAGCAGACCAAAGCGTTGAAAAACCATGCCCAGTTTGGCCCGGCGAAATGCATTCAGGCGGGCCGTGGTCATGTGCAAAATGTTTTCCCCGCCATATAGAATTTCCCCTGCAGTTGGGTCAATCAGGCGGTTGAGATGGCGGATCAGGGTGGACTTGCCCGAGCCTGATAACCCCATCACCACAAATGTTTCCCCTTGTTCAATCGACAGCGATACATTTGTCAAACCCACCGTATGGCCGGTTTTGGCAAGGATATCGTCCTTGTTTTCACCGTTTTGGGCCATGGTCAGGGCTTTTTGCGGGTGGGGGCCAAAAATTTTATAGATGTTTTTAATCTCGATATAGCTCATGCCCCGTCTCCTGCCTTGCTGCGGCTGCCGCCGCGCCCGGACCGTTTGCCATAGGATTGGCCAATGCGATCAAACACAACGGCCAGCAAAACAATGGCAATCCCGGCCTCAACCCCCTGGCCAACATCAAGGCGCTGAATGCCGGTTAGCACCTGTTCGCCAAGGCCGCGCGCCCCGATCATGGACGCAATCACCACCATCGAAATCGACATCATCGTGGTCTGGTTAATGCCCGCCATGATGTTGGGCAGGGCCAGGGGCAATTGCACGCCCCACAAAATTTGCGCCCGGCTGGCCCCAAAGGACCGCGATGCTTCGATCACTTCCTTATCGACCAGGCGAATACCCAAATCGGTCAGGCGGATGACGGGTGGGGCGGCATAAATAACCGTTGCCAGAATGGCGGGAACCTTGCCCAACCCAAACAGCATCAAGGCCGGGATCAGATAAACAAAACTGGGCATGGTTTGCATTACGTCAAGTACAGGCACCATTATCGCGCGCAGCTTGTTTGACATCGCCATGCCAATGCCCACGGGAATACCAATAATAACCGAAAGCCCGGTGGCAATGATCATAAGGGCCAGGGTTTGCATTGCCTTGTCCCACAGGCCCAACATGCCAATTGCCAGCATGGCAGCGGCAATCCCCAGGGTTGTTTTCCAGCTTTTGCTGGCATGAAAGGCGATGGCGGCAATGATGATGATGACCAGCCACCACGGTGTTGCGCGCAACAAATGCTCCAGCCAGACCAGAACGCTCAGCAAGGCATCGGCAAAGGTTTCAAAGGCGTCGCCATAATGAACGACCAGCCAGTCGACCAGGGCATTTACCGATTTTCCCAGGGGAATATTCAGCTTGTCAGGAAACATGTAAGTGTTTTCCGTTTTTGGGGTGGCAGGATTTTGCCTGAACCCTAGCAACTACAGGATCATAACTCACCCCTTAATCACAGATGCTGCGTCAGGAGTTGTCAGGAGTGACAATGATGAACGCTGCGTTTGTTACATATGTTCCGCGTAATTTAATTACGTGGTTGGGTATTGGTGGATTGTTTTTCAAGTAAAGCAAAGGGAAACAGGCCGAAAATATCTTTGGTTGAATTTCTTCTTGCTGACCCCACGTTTGAAACAGGAAGGGCGCTTTCGGGGGCCTGTTTGTGGGGGTGCCGGAGGTTCCGGCCAATAGAAGGGTGAAGAGATGTCGTTTAAATCAAAAATACTGGCAATGTTGGTTATTGCGCCGATCACGCTGGTTTCGGCCATGACGGTTGCCAGTGCCAATGAATTTGAAGGCCAATTGCGCAGCTATGCCGATGATGTGAAAATCTGGTTGTCCGACCCGGTTGTGATTGATGCGGTGAAAGCCCAGAACGCCGAAAATGCCGGTTTGTCGCAGCAGGACATCGATACGCTGGATAAAGAATGGCGTGCCGAAACATCGGCCACGGACAAACCCCTGATCGACAAGGTTCTGGATCGGCCATTGTCAAAGTTTCTGCGCGAAAAAGCCGATGAAACCGAAGGCCTGATCACGGAAATTTTCGTCATGGATAACAAAGGGCTGAATGTTGGCCAAAGCGATGTCACCAGCGATTACTGGCAGGGTGACGAAGCCAAATGGCAAAAAACATACCCCGTTGGTGCTGATGCCATCCATATGAGCGACGTTGAACTTGATGAATCCACCCAGACCTATCAATCGCAGCTTAGCCTGCCGGTGCTTGACAGCGACGGAAGCACAGTTATCGGGGCGATCACCCTGGGCATCAATGTGGAATTGCTGGAATAACCATCATCGGATTGCCGCCCGCACAGGACGGTTTGCACCATAAAAACCGGCGAAAAAACAGATAAAATCCCGATGGTCATTCGGGGTAGGGAACGTGGGAAAATGAACATTGAAAATGGCGCAACAAAGGGTGGCTCAGCCATGCCACCCTTTGTCCGAACGGGATGGTCCATTCGGGGCAAACTGGTGTTTGGTGTCGCCGCAACGGTCGTTATTGCGTTTATGGCGACCATCTATGTCGGCATCATCTTTTCAATGGAGTCAGCCAGGGAACGGCTGGCCGATAGCAATATCATTGTAACGTCGTTAATTGCATCGCAAAATGGCGGGGCCGTCAAGTTTCGCAAAGCCGATGCGATCGAGGCCTCGTATCAGGATCTGATTACCGATGGACGCGAAACACTGGCATTGGTGCTGGCAATTGACGCCGAAGGCAAACCGATTGCCAGCTATGCGGCCCCGGGCGCAAATCCGGCCTTGTCTGCGCAATTGACCAAACTTGGCATGGCAGCGATCACTGCTGCCGACCGCCAGGAAACCCGCGCGGGCGATTTGCAGGTGATTGCCGAACCCGCAATCTTTGGCAAAAATCAGGATATCGTCGGCGCTGTTGTCATGGCCTGGTCCTTTGCATCGCTGGAACGTGAAATGACGGAAAACGCTATTGATCAGGCCAAAATCGCCATCGTTCTTTTGGCGGCCTGCCTGGTATTTCTGTTTTTGTTAATTCAGAAAATTGTCGCATCGCCGCTTAAAACCATGACCGGTGCGATGACCCAGATTGCCGATGGCAACCTTGATGTTATTGTGCCTGCGGCCTTTCGCCATGATGAAATGGGCGAAATGGCCCATGCCCTGAATGTATTTAAGGAAAATGGCCAGCGCATTGCTCGCCTGCATGAGGAACGCAAGGAACTTGATGCCCGAAACCAGGCCGAAAATACCCGTCGTCTCGATGAAACAGCCAAATCATTTAGCGGTACGGTTGGCAGTATCGTCGAGGCGGTTTTAAGCTCTGCCCATGGTTTGTCGGACAATGCCCGTATTCTTGCCTCGGCCACCGATACGTCGCGGCAAAAAACGGATCGGGTTTTAAAAAGCGTTGCCGAGGCCTCGAAAGGGGTGCAGTCGGTCGCGATGGCCTCGGACCGGTTACGCGGTGCCCTGAATGAAGTGTCACAGCAAATGGTGCAGTCGCGTGCAGCGATTGAAGAAGCCGTGTCGCAAACCCGCCATACCGACCAAACGGTCGCAAACTTGTCTGGCGAAGCCCGCAAAATTGGCGATGTTGTTAGTCTTATTCAGGATATTGCCGCGCAAACCAACCTTTTGGCCCTGAATGCCACCATCGAGGCGGCACGGGCTGGCGATGCGGGCAAGGGGTTTGCTGTTGTTGCCAATGAAGTCAAAACACTGGCCAATCAAACTGCGCGCGCAACCGAGGAAATCACCAGACAAATCATTGCCGTTCAAAATATCTCCCAGGAAGCCGCCGGGGCGATTGGCGAAATTGGCGAGCGTATCAGCCAGGTTCATGTCGTATCGCTCAGCATTGAAACCGCGGTTGAAGACCAGTCAAACGCCGCCATCGACATTACCACAACCATAGATCAGACCGGCCACGCCATCACCAATATGAATGACGATATTGGCGATGTGGTCAGTTCCATCCATGAAGCAGGCGAAGCAACCGGGCATGTCAGAAGCTCATCTGCCGAACTGGAAGACGAAGCCCATAATTTACAAAAAAACGCTTATCTGTTTTTGGAATCCATCCGTAAATAGATTTGCGACAAAGACGCTATTTCAGTTTGAAATGATTGCGGATCGCCAGCACAAACAAAAAGACAAACACAACCGAAAACAGGAATTCCTTGTTGGCGGGGCATAAAAAACAGCCCGCAAACATGAGCTTACGGGCTGTTTTAGAATGTTGGAGGTCAGATATTTATCTGACGGGGCGGTGTGAAATTAGTTTGCCGCCGCGCGGGCTTCTGTCAGCCAGCCGTCAAATTTGCTCTGATTGGCTTTGATCCAGGCATCGGCGTGACGGCCGATGTCTTCAGCTGATTTTTCACCATTCCGCATCAGGGTGTTTTCGGCGCTGATGTCGTTGGCGGAAATCTGCATGATAGCAAACAGCTTGGCCGCAGCCGGGTTTTCATTTGCCCAAACCTTGTTGGCAATGATCCGCTGGTTGTTCACCTGGAAGCCATAGTTGCTGCCATCGGGCAGGGCGGTGTCGGCATCCTTGTTTTCACCCGGAAGCGATGAGAACGGAACCTGAAGCCAGACGGTGTCTTTGCCCGGGACAAGCACGCCCGAAACCCAGTAAGGGGTCCAGGTGTAATACAGGATCGGGTCGCCCTGTTTGTAACGGGTAATGGTGTCGGCGATGATGGCAGAGTAAGAACCCTGATTGTGCGATACCGTATCGCGCAGACCATAGGCATCAAGATGATGTTCGATCACCTTTTCACAGCCCCAACCCGGATTACAACCGGCCAGATCGGCCTTGCCATCGCCATTGACGTCAAAAATCTTGGCGATTTTCGGGTCTTTAAGCTGTTCGATGTTGGTAATGTTGTATTTTTCGGCGGTTTTTTTGTCGATCAGGTAACCCTGAAGCGCACCGGGAGAATACACACCTTCGCGATAGATTTTGTCATCGCCGCCCGCATTTTTATAGAAATCAGCCTGCAACGGGTCCCAGTAATCGGCCATGAAGGTGCCGTCGCCATTGGCAATGGCAACAATGCCGCTGGCATATTCGATTTCCTGGATCGGTTTGACGCTGTAGCCAAGCTGTTCCAAAGCCTTCATCACGATCTGGGTCTGGAAAGTTTCTTCAGCGATCGAGCTTTTGAGCGGCTGGACGTCAATGCCTTCGCCCGGCTTCATATTGTCGGCAAAGGCGGTGCCTGCCAGCAACATGCTGCTGGTGACAGCAATTGCTGCCCCGGTGGTGATCTTTTTCAGGATGGTCATTGGCTTCTCCTTGTTATGTGGTTTGGGCCGTTGATTCAGCCTTTATTGCAACCGCTGTGCGGTTATTTCTTGCCCGTAAGGGAGCGGACGAGGCCAACCGGACCGGTTTGATACCAGTGACGGGAACCCTTGCTGCGCATGTCCTGGCCCAGGGCCTGGGTCATGCGGTCCAATACAATTGCCAGTAAAACGATGCCGATGCCGCCAATGGTGGCCAGCCCCATGTCAAGGCGGCCAATCCCGCGCAGCACCATTTGTCCAAGGCCGCCAACGGCAATCATGGATGCAATCACAACCATCGACAGGGCCAGCATCAGGGTCTGGTTGACACCCGCCATAATGGTGGGCATCGCCAGCGGTAACTGGACGCGAAACAATAACTGTTTCGGGCTGGCACCAAACGAGCGGGCTGCTTCCACCAGATCGTCGGGTACCTGACGAATACCAAGGATGGTCAGGCGGATCAGCGGGGGCAGGGCGAAAATAATCGTCACCACCACACCGGGCACATTACCGATCCCGAATAACATCACAATCGGCACCAGATAGACGAATGCCGGGGTGGTTTGCATGGCATCAAGTACCGGACGTGTGATGTGTGATGCCTTTTCGTTGCGCGCCAGCCAGATGCCGGTTGGCAGGCCAATGACAACGCAGAAAAATACCGACGTTATCACCAGCGCCAGCGTGATCATGGCTTCGGACCATGCGCCGATCAGGCCGATGGCGACCAGCGACAAAAAGGTGCCAATGGCCAGTTTACGCCCGGCAACCTGCCACGCCAGCAACGCCATGATCACGATAACGATCAGGGCCGGTGTGGCCTGTAGCCCGGTTTGAACACCGGTCAGCACCGCATCAATCGGCCAGCGCACGGCCTGAAAAAAGCTGCGGAAGTTATCAACAACCCAGTCAAGACCATTATTAACCCAGATATCCACCGGAAAGGCGGCATCCCGAAACGGATGAATGATGCTGAAATGATGTTCCGGGGCCGGGGCGGCATTTGCCAGCCAGTCGCCCGCAGTATCGGAAACGCCGTTGCCCGTTGTGGTATCGGGTGTGCCCCACGGGTTGGGGGCGGCAGAAGATGCGGCGTCACCCGTGCTGCTTGCTGCCCCACCGGTGCTGGTCGCGCTATCGGCGGCACCCGATGAGGCACCGCTTGCCCAGGGGTTACTGTTATCAGCCATTGGTCAAATCTCCTTCCGGGTCCAGCGTTGCCAGCAATTTGGCTTTTCTGATTACGCCGGTATATTTTCCGGTTTCGGTCACAATGGGCACGCCGCACGGGGCATGGGCCACGGTTCCGATCAATTCGGAAAGCTGGGTATCTTCGCGAACGGCTTCGATATTGGGCAGGAAGGCGGCAGAGAGTTTGCTGGCCCCGGCCTTGATGGCGCGTTCAACGCTTTCTTGCGAAATCACGCCATGAAATTCCATGTTCTGGCCAACAATATAGCCAAATTCGCGGTTTTCGGTTTCAAGGCGGCGCTGGGCTGTTTTAAGGCCGACACCTTCGCGTTCGATCACGGTGGTTTCGCGTTTCGATACGATGTCCCTGGCCGACAGGATGGTCGAAACATCCACCCCGCGAAAGAACGATTTGACGTAATCGTTGGCAGGATTATTCAGGATTTCTTCGGGGGTGCCGACCTGAACCACAATGCCGCCCTCCATAATCGCGATACGATCGCCGATGCGCATGGCTTCGTCGAGATCGTGCGAAATGAAAATGATCGTGCGTTTGTGTTCGCGCTGTAAAATCAGCAATTCATCCTGCATTTCGGCGCGAATGAGCGGGTCCAGTGCGGAAAAGGCTTCGTCCATCAACATGACAGACGGGTCATTGGCCAGGGCGCGGGCCAGGCCGACACGCTGCTGCATCCCGCCTGAAAGTTCATCGGGGTATGAATTTGCCTGGGCGTGCAAACCAACCTGTTCAAGGGCGTTTAACGCCCGTTTCTGGCGTTCTTCAAGGTCAATCCCGGCCAGTTCAAGGCCAAAGGCAGCATTGTCGACAACCGATAAATGCGGCATCAGGGCAAAGGACTGAAATACCATCGACATATCACGGCGGCGCAAATTCATCAGTTCCTGTGCGTCCATCGCGGCAATATCGACACCATTATAAAGAACCTGACCAGCGGTTGGTTCGATAAGCCGGTTAAGCAACCGGACAAGGGTGGATTTGCCGGACCCGGACAGGCCCATGACAACAAAAATTTCGCCTTCCTGGACCGTAAAGTTTGCACCGCAAACACCCACAGTCTGGCCTGTTTGTTCGAAAATGTCGGCTTTGTCGATGCCGTCGCGTACCATTTTCATGGCTTGGTCCGGCTGATCGCCAAAGACTTTATAGAGGTCTTTTACAACGATTTTATCGGTCATGGTCCCTTGTCGGTTTTTTGACGAACCGCATAAAACCGCCCGATTTTGAAAAGGCAGTCCTGTTGTTCGTTGTGTGGTTGGCTGGCCTTTGATCGCGTGACCAGTACGATGATTTCCCCAGGCATCGTCGAATGGTGTGCCAAGATAGTTACAATTCAAAACATTTGATGTCAAATGAATATTGAGCTAGGTTGGCGACGGTTTTACGAATTGGGAAACGGCCAAATGACGTCTGAACTGCAAAAAAGGCGCGATTCTCTTGATGTTCTGGTGGCGTTACGCCAAATCATTCGCGCATCGGACCTGCATTCAAAACAGGTGATGAAGGTTTGTGGCCTAACGGTGCCGCAACTGGTGGTTCTGCTTGCGATCAAGGAACTGGGCGAGGTAACGGTGAAGGAAATCTCGCGGCATGTGTCGTTAAGTCAGGCGACGGTCACAACGATCCTGAACCGGTTAGAGGAACGCGACTTTGTTCGCCGCACCCGTAACACCACCGATAAACGCGTGGTCAATAGCTGCCTGACCAAAAAGGGCGCAGATATGATCTGCAACACGCCGCCTTTGCTGGACGACGATTTTATGGACCGCTTTGAAGAACTCAAAGACAACGAACGCGGACGTATTGTGACGTCGTTAAAGAAAATTGCGATGTTGATGGAGGGGGATGATATCGGCCCGCGTCCGCCAACCCGGCGGGGGCCGGGGCATTCAACGCTATCGTCATAAGCCGTTTTTTTGTCGGGTTTTGCGCATTGTTTGACCCGCGTGCAAGCCAATAATACCACAAAAAAGGGGCAGCCCGTGACTGCCCCGATTGTAGGGGTTAATGGCCCCAAAGGCCCGGATTTACAGGCTGTCTTTTACCCGTTTTGCAACATCTTCCGGAACCCATTTGGTCCAGACATCCTGTTTTTCTTTCAGGAAATATTGCGCGGCCCCTTCGGGCTTTTCCCCTTCATCTTGCATATAAGCCAGCATTTCGGACACCAGCGCGCTGCTGGTGTGATAATGCGACAGAAATGCGGTCAGTTTCGGGGCTGATTTCATGAATGCGGTATTCACCCCGACAGTGACCGTGCTTTGCGGATAGGCCGTTGCCTTGCTGGTATCGCTGCCATCTTTCAGCTTGTCGAAAATTTCCTTGTTATAGGCCGGTTCTTGCAGCTTGACGCTGTCATACAGGCCCATGACCCAGGTGGGGCCCCAGTAATAAAACAGGATCGGTTTTGCCCGCTTGTTGGCCGATGCAATGGTGGCGGACAAAGCGGCACCGGTGCCAGGACGGAAATTGGTATAGCTGCCGTCAAGGCCATAGGCCTTTAACTTGTTGGTATTGACCTTTTCACAGACCCAGCCCGACGGGCAGTTATAAAAACGGCCCTTGCCGGGTTCTTCGGCGTCTTCAAACAGTTTGGTATATTTGGGCAGGTCCGATACCGACTTAAGGTCCGGTGCCATTGGTGCGATCCCGCGTTCCTTGTCGCCCTTGATGACAAAGCCAGGCACGAACCAGCCTTCAACTGCATCGTCAAAATTAACCCCAACCTGTTTGACGTTGCCGGCTTCCTCGGCCTTTTTCCAGGCTTCGGCAACATTGTCGCGCCAGATTTCCATCACAACATCAATGTCGCCCTTGCCCGCCCCGGTTAAAAGCGGAACGGTTTCGCCGGGCAGGGCGTCGGTCTGGCAGCCATAGCCTTTTTCAATAATGTAGCGGGCGACCGCATTGTGAAACAGGGCGCTGTCATAATTAAGCCCGGCAAACATCACCGGGCGATTAATTTCGCATGACACATCGGCCGCGTAGGCCTTTGTTGCACCAAGTTGAAAGGAAAGGCCGATGCCGATTGCCATCAGCGCTGCGGCTCCGCCGGACAGGAATTTCATGGTTGGTGTTCCTCGAATTTTTTCACGGTTCGGAAGCGCATCATATGCAACCCGACATTTATCATATGAACCAGATCGGTTTTGGTTCTGTCGCTTTTGTTTGGCGTGGCCAGCTTGCAGTCCGATACAGTCATCGTAAAAGTTTAGCCGCGCCTTCCGGGTTGGTGCAACCATTGATCACGGTAAAAGTGACAGGATATGTCAGCAGGTTGTGCCGGTGTGGTTGCCCGGGCAGACAACAGGGCGGTTGGCGGGCCAGTTTGTGATCTGTTGTGTTAAATCAGGTCCTATCGGGTATATGGTGGCGCAATACACCCATGGCATTAAAATGACCGGAACTGAGCGATGCATGACAGCCTGTTTGTTTTTGATATTGAAACCGTGCCCGATATTGACGTTTTGCCGCAATTAACCGGGCAAACCGCCCCGGACCCGCAAACTGGGCGACAGATGCTGGAACAATATCATCTTGATATTACAAACGGGCGCAACGGTTTTGCCCGTCAGCCGTTTCACAAGGTTGTCGCGATCAGCTTTTTACGCGCCACGATTCAGCGCGACGGCAATCTGGAAACCTATGAAATTGAAGAATTGCGATCTGGCGGGGATTTGACCAGCGAGGAAAAAGACCTGGTTGCGGGCTTTTTCTCTTATTGCGGCAAGTTATATCCCCGGCTGGTCAGTTTCAATGGCCGCGGGTTTGATTTGCCGGTGCTGAAATATCGGGCGATGAAACATGGCGTTTCGGCGCGATGGTTACATCAGGCGGCCAATAAATGGGAAAATTACACATCGCGCTATGCGCCAAACTGGCATTGCGACCTGGCCGAGGTTTTATCCGATTATGGGGCGTCGGCACGGACCAAAATGAACGAGGTTTGTGCCGCCCTGGATTTGCCCGGCAAAACCGGCGTCGATGGCAGCAAGGTTGCCGACATGTATGATGCCGGGGAAATTGACGGCATTCGCCGCTATTGCGAAACTGATGTGTTAAATACCTATCTGCTTTATTTGCGCTATGTGCTTCATACCGGCCTGTCGGATCATGACGGCTATAATCATGCCATTAACCTGACCGTGGCATGGCTTGAGGAACGGGCAGGCGACATCCCGGCTTATGCCGAGTTTCTGGAGGCTTGGCGCACATCCAGTGCCGGATCCTTTAACGTTCTATAGCGTTAAGACGCGTCGTATTGCGATGCGATGGAGTGAAGTGTGTCACAATCGTGGCGGGGGGATCGACGGCGCGGTTGTACACCTGCGGGTTTTTGAGGTATCTGGTATTGAGTTTGCAAGTTATTCGCAACAGCTACCAATCTGGATATCCTTATAAACCCTGAAGGAACGTGTGGATGAAATTCGCAACAATCATTGGCGGTCTGGCAATCGGGTCGGCTGTTTTGGGCGCTACGGCGGCATCGGCACAGGAAGTGAATGTGTATTCGCTGCGTCAGGCTTTTCTGGTCGAGCCCTTGTTTAAAAAATTCACAGATCAGACCGGCATCAAGGTTAACGTGATTTTCGCCGAAAAAGGGTTGGTCGAACGCATCAAACAGGAAGGGGTAAACAGCCCTGCCGATGTTTTGATGACGGTCGATATCAGCCGTATCGCGCAGGCGGTTGATGCCGGTGTGACGGATGCGGTTGATAGTGACATTTTAACTGCCAGCATTCCGGCCCATTTGCGCGATGAAACCGGGCACTGGTTTGCCCTGACCCAGCGGGGACGGGCGATTTATGCCTCGAAAGACCGTGTCGGCGCAGGTGAAATCACCCGCTATGAAGACCTGGCCGATGCCAAATGGGCCGGGCGGGTTTGCACCCGGTCTGGCACGCATGATTACAATATTGCCCTGTTTGCATCCATGATTGCCCATCACGGTGCAAAGGATGCCAAAACATGGCTGGAAGGTTTAAAATCCAACCTGGCGCGCAAACCGCAGGGCAATGACCGGGGGCAGGTCAAGGCGATCAAGGAAGGCGAATGCGATATCGCCATTGGCAACACTTATTATTACGGCAAGATGCTAGATGATCCGCAACAGCGCAGCTGGGCTGAGGCCGTCAACATTGTTTTCCCCAATCAGGATGACCGTGGCATGTCGATGAACATTTCGGGCATGACCCTGATCAAAGGGGCGCCGAACCGTGAAAATGCCGTCAAGCTGATGGAGTTTCTGGTGAGTGACGATGCACAAAAGATATATGCCGAGGTGAATTACGAATATCCGGTCAAACCCGGTGTTGAGTGGGCCGAAAATGTTAAATCCTGGGGCACATTCAAGGCCGATCAGTTGCCGTTAACCGAAATCGCCCGTTTGCGTCCAGATGCCATCAAGATGGTCGATCAGGTTGGCTATAACGAATAGGCGCGATTAGCAGCATCTTTTATTTCAGCATTCGGATTGGGCAGCATTTTTGCTGCCCTTTTGCATCGGCAAGGGGATAAAAATTTGTTTTTACCAAAGGTTGCCCAGGTTAAAGGCGTTTTAAAATACCTTGCAGGGCGGCAATTTAAGGCTGGTTTTGGTCGCACAGGCATTGTTATTTGCCGATACCTTGCAGTTTATAGTGCCAACAATAAAGCGATCGGCGTGATTGTGCCTTGCCAATCGGGATGATGAAACGGTAATTTCGCCGCCTGCGAATGTATTTCATTCCCATTGTCATTATTGGAACGATCAGGAGACCCTTCATGTACCTGCGAAAATTTATCCTTGGACTGGTGATGGCAACGGTTTCGTGCTCTGTTGCCCAGGCCGCGCAGGAAGTGAATGTCTATTCATTGCGCCAGCCGTTTCTGATCAAACCGATGTTTGACAAATTTACCCAGGAAACCGGTATTCGCGTCAATACCCTGTTTTCGCAAAGCGGGCTGGTTGAACGGGTGAAGCATGAAGGCCGTAACAGCCCGGCCGATTTGCTGTTAACCGTGGATATTGGCCGTATTCAGGATGCGGTCGATGCCGGTGTAACCCGGCCTTTGACCAGCGGCATCATCGAACAGAATATACCGGCCCAATATCGCGATGAAAATGCCCAGTGGGTGGGGCTGACCACGCGGGCGCGGGTGATTTACACATCGCTTGACCGCATTGAACCCGATGCGATTGAACGTTACGAAGACCTGGCCGATCCGAAATGGAAAGGGCGCATTTGCATTCGTTCGGGGATGCATGTTTATAATATTGCCCTGGTGGCTTCCATGATTGCCCATCACGGCCCGGAGGATGCCAAAAAATGGCTGACAGGGTTAAAAGACAATCTGGCGCGTAAACCGCAAGGGGCCGATATTGACCAGATCGAAGCGGTTTCGCAGGGGGTGTGCGACGTTGCGATTGGCAATTCCTATTATTACGGCAAGATGCTGGATGACCCGAACAAGGCCGATGCCGCCAAACAGGTGCGAATCGTGTTTCCCAATCAGAAAGACCGGGGAACGCATGTGAATATTTCCGGTGTGGCCCTGATGGAAAATGCGCCGAACCGTGAAAATGCGATCAAGCTGGTCGAATTTTTATCGGGCGATGAAGCCCAGCATATGTATGCCGAAGTCAATTTTGAATATCCGGTCAAGCCAGGGGTTGAATGGTCGGAAATGGTTGCATCCTGGGGTCATTTCAAGGCCGACGAATTGCCCTTGAACGACGTCGCCAATTTGCGCGGTGATGCCATTCGCATGATCGACGAAGTTGGTTTTAACGAATAAAGCATCGGTGCAAATTGGCAGTTAAACAGGACATTCGCGGCACCGGGCCCAGCGAAACAGTTGATCCCTTGCAACGACGCCCGCTGGTGCGGTCCATGCGGTGGTGGCCGCAAGGGCAATCGTCATGGTGGTTGGGCGGGGCGATGCTGATTGCATTGCTGGTCGCGGCCCCCATTGTGGCGGTGGTGTATCTGGCATTGTTTCCAACCGAAAATATCTGGCCGCATCTGGCATCGACCATGCTGCCACGGTATTTGTCCAATACCTTTATTCTGATGTTGGGGGTCGGTATCGGCGTAACCCTGATCGGGGTCTCTTCAGCCTGGGTTGTGACCATGTGCCGTTTGCCGGGCAAACGGTTTTTTGAATGGGCCATGCTGCTGCCAATGGCGGTTCCGGCTTATATCGTGGCATATGTTTATACCGATTTGCTGGAATATGCCGGGCCGGTGCAGGGCACGCTTCGGGCGTGGTTCGGGTTTCAAACGGCGCGTGATTACTGGTTCCCCGATATTCGCACCAAGGGCGGTGCGATTGTGGTGCTCAGCCTAACGCTGTATCCCTATGTTTATATGCTGGCCCGGGCGGCGTTTTTGTCGCAATCGGTGTGTGTGCTTGAAGCGGCCCGTGTATTGGGCCGGGGGCCATGGAACGCCTTTGTGTCTGTGGCCTTGCCATTGGCGCGCCCGGCCATTGTGGTTGGCGTGATTATCGCCTTGATGGAAACCCTGAACGATTTTGGCACCATCGACTTTTTTGCCGTTCATACCTTAACCGCCGGTATTTTTAATGTATGGCTGGGCATGGGTAATGCCGGTGGGGCGGCGCAAATTGCCTTAACCATGCTGGCCGTTGTGATGGTGCTGATTGTGGCGGAACGTTATTCGCGCCGTCGACAGCGCTTTCACGATACCACGTCACGGTTCCAGGAATTGCCCGGCTATGAATTGGGGCTGGGGGCCAAGGTGGCGGGTGTTTTGATTTGCAGTCTGCCGATCTTGCTGGGTTTTGTTATTCCGGCCCTGGTGCTGGTTTATTATTCGGTTGGTTATTTTGATCAATCCTGGACCAGCGACTTTTTTGAATTTGCGCGCAACAGCCTGATGGTATCGGGCCTGGCAACTGTGATGGCGGTAAGTGCCGCCCTGTTTTTGGCCTATGCCCTGCGCCTGTTTCCCAAACCGGCCTTGCGGGCCTGCATCCGGTTGGCGTCGGTGGGCTATGCGGTGCCGGGTGCTGTGTTGGCGATTGGCGTTCTGGTGCCGTTTGCCGGGCTGGATAATGCAGTCGATGGTTTTATGCGGGATCATTTCGGTGTTTCGACCGGATTGATGTTAAGCGGCACGATTTTCGCCATCGTTTTTGCCTATAGCGTGCGGTTTATGGCCGTTTCCTATGGCTCGATCGAGGCCGCCTTGGGCAAGGTGCGCCCCAGTATGGATGATGCCGCCCGGACCTTGGGGGAAACCCCGTTTGGTACCTTAAAGCGCATTCATTTTCCGCTGGTGCGCGGCGGTATTTTGGCCGCCTGCGTTCTGGTGTTTGTTGATTCGATGAAAGAACTGCCCGCCACCCTGATTTTGCGGCCGTTTAATTTCGACACATTGGCAACCCATGTGTATCAGTATGCCAAGGACGAAATGATCGAACAGGCTGCCCTGGGGGCGCTGACGATTGTTGTGGTAGGCGTTATTCCCGTGGTGATGCTAAGCCGGGCCATTTCCCGGTCCCGTCCCGGGCATCGTGGCTAATCGTTTTACGTTGGCATTATAACCTTCGCAGTTGTTTCGGTGCATCGGATCGGGCTATCACAGATTAAATTTGGCTTTCACAGCACAGGGTTAAGGTGGCAGACATGGCCGATAAAATTGCATCTTCGGGGGTAACGGTTGGGGCGGATGCAGATGTTGTTGCCGATTTGGTGCCAAAGCCGGGCCTGACGCCGATTGATGTGGCCCTTGCGCGGGCATGTGAACAGGTCGCGGTTTGTGCGCAAACCGAAAATCGCCCCCTGACGGATTGTTACGGGGCAATTTTGCGCGAGAACGTGATCGCGGCGATCAATGTGCCATCGGTTGATAATTCGGCGATGGATGGCTATGCCCTGCGTCTGGATGATATTGCCGCCATGCCAGATATGGGCGCGTTAAGCATCCCGGTGGCGGGTGTGTCGTTGGCCGGGCATCCGTTTGGTCGGGAAATGCCGATTGGCCGGGCGGTTCGTATCGCAACCGGTGCAGCCATTCCCGCCGGGGCCGATGCGGTTATCATTCAGGAAAATGTCACGGCAAATGATGATGAAAGTGAAATTCGCATCGAACGCGATGCCATAAATCGCCTGCGCCGTGGTGATAACATTCGCCGTGCAGGCGAGGATGTAACGGCTGGCAATGTTGTGCTGGCGGCAGGTAAAAGGCTTCGTCCGCAGGATGTGGCGGTGGCGGCGGGGCAGGGCAAAAACAGCCTGATGGTTGCCAAACCATTGCGGGTGGCAGTTTTTTCCACCGGTGACGAGTTGTCCGTGCCAGGGGATGCATTGCCGCCCGGCGGCATTTATGACAGCAACCGTTTTGCCATGATTGGTATGATGCGTGCCATTGGCTGCGAGGTCACCGACCTTGGCCTGTTGCGCGATGATTTTGCGGTGCTACAATCTGCCCTTGGCGATGCCGCGCAAAACCACGATGTCATTTTAACATCTGGCGGGGTGTCGGTCGGCAAGGCCGATTTGTTAAAGCCGGTGGTCGATAGCCTTGGTGAAATTCACGCTTGGAAGCTGGCAATAAAGCCGGGTAAACCCTTGATGCGGGGTAAAATTGGCGATTGTCTGGTGCTGGGCCTTCCCGGTAATCCGGTATCGGTGATGGTATCGGGGCTGTTATTTGCGGTACCGTTATTGCTTCATGTGATGGGGGCGCGCCGCGAAGATCGCACACCGGTTCGCTTTGGTGTGCCGGCCGGGTTTGCCCTTAAACGCAGCACCGGGCGGCGCGAATGGTTGCGCGCCCGTTTGCACCGGAATGGTAACGGGCAATGGGTGGCATTGCCATTTCGGTCCAGCAGTTCGGGTGTTTTAACCTCGATGGTGTGGGCGGAAGGTTTGATCGAACTGGCAGAAAACCGTGATGCGGTCGGGCACGGAGATCTGGTAGATTATATTGCGTTTGCAGGATTGCAGGCTTTTTAGGCACCGCACTTTTTTGCAGTTGTTTTTGGCAATAAATTTTCCAACTGATCCATGTCATGGAAGCCAACCGGTCTGCGCACCCATTGTTGTTTGGCAATCGGGCAAGGCGTAAGGAGGCTTCAATGACCCTTTCAGTAACATTTTGTGGCGCTGCGGGTGGTGTGACAGGGTCATGTTATCTGTTGCGGACACCGGCAGGAAATTTTTTGATTGATTGCGGTCTGTTTCAGGGCAGCAAGACAGTCAAGGAACTTAATTATGGGCCGTTTCCATTTGATGCCGGCAGCATACGGGCTGTTTTATTAACCCATGCCCATATTGATCATTCCGGATTGATTCCGAAACTGGTCAAGGCCGGGTTTGTCGGGGTGATTTTTGCCACCGAACCAACCTGTGACTTGCTGACCTATATGCTGCCCGATTCCGGTTATATTCAGGAAACCGAAGTTGACCGGTTAAATCGTCGCAACGCCCGCCGGGGCCGCCCGCAAGTGGACCCGATCTATACTCGCGAAGACGCCGAAAAAGCCCTGAAACGGTTGCGCCCCGTTGAATATCACCAATGGATCGAAATTGCGCCAGGGTTTGAGGTTCGCTATTGGGATGCGGGACATATTCTTGGCTCGGCCTCTATCGAAGTGCGTATTGACGGCGAAGTGGGGCATAAGCCTCGGCATTTGCTGTTTTCCGGCGATGTTGGCACGGGCGAAGCCGTTTTTAACGATGCTCCCGAAGGTCCGTCCGATGTGGATTACCTGTTTGTTGAAACCACCTATGGGGATCGCGAACGGGTGGATATGTCGGCCGACGCGCGCCGAACCCTGTTGGCAGGCGAAGTTCGCGAAGCCCTGATCGCGGGGGGGAACCTTGTTATTCCCAGCTTTGCTGTGGCGCGCACCCAGGAATTGCTGGTGGATCTGGCGGCCTTGTTTAACAGCGGTCAATTGCCAAAGGCCGATGTCTTTATCGACAGCCCGCTGGCCCAGCGTGCAACCGGGGTTTTTGCCCGTTATCTGGACGCGGCGGATGCGCGCGCCCTCAATCATCCCAATTTTCATATGGTGCCCGATGTTGAAGCCAGCATTCAATTGGCCCGCATCAAAAGCGGGGCGATTATCCTGTCTGCCAGTGGCATGTGCGATGCGGGGCGGGTGCGGTACCATTTAAAAAACAATCTGTGGCGGTCCGAATGCACGGTGCTGCTGGTTGGGTATCAGGCGGCAGGGTCGTTAGGGCGGATATTGTTGTCGGGCGCAAAAAACGTTCGTATTCATGGTGATCAAATTCAGGTGCGCGCACGGGTGCGCAATCTTGATATTTATTCAGGCCATGCCGACCAGCAAACATTGCTGAAATGGGTAAAGGCACGCCTGCCGGTGCATAAGGCCATTTTCCTGACGCACGGGGAAAACCCGGCCCGCACCACCTTTCGCGACCTTTTGATCGCAAATGACATTCCGGCAAAACTGTTATCCAGCCCGTCACTTGATGAAACGGTTGTGTTGCGCCGTGGCAAGGAACACCAGCCGCCCATCACACGTCGCCTTCCTGCCAATGCGATGTCGTGCGAGGACTGGCATAATGATTATGCCCGCACTCTTACGTCCCTTTCGGAAAAACTTGCTGAAATATCGACCAATCGCGAACGCGAAAAACTGCTGGCCAAGCTGTCATCGGTCATTGACCGTTCCTAGCGCCAGGGGGCGAGGGCGGATAAAAACCAGTCACTTTGCCCCCATGATCGGGGGAAAATGGTGACCCATGCAGGGCAGGAGCCAATGGCTTTTTGCCCTGCATGTATTTTGGGTGTTTTATGCGAAAAATGCCGTATATGCCGTGCCGCTTGGGATGCGTGGGGTAACGGCGGGGCTGTTCGTTCAATTTCCAGTGAAGGGGCGGTAAAATTGTTGCACATGCGAAGCTGATGTCGTTATTGGAACTTGGCCTGCTTTTGCGTCTGTTGATCAGGACAAGGGCGTTTCTAATGGTTGCATCTGTCTGAAATCTGCTAACTATAGGACAGATTTGCTTGTCATTATTTCAATTCCTGTCACCTTTGAAAAAAAGATCGACGGGAGGTTCAATGGGATATGGGCAATTTACACCGGCAAGGTTTTTGCCGTAACGGCGACCATGTCTTTGGGGGCACCTGAATTGCGGACGGTATTATGTCTTTAAAAGGCGGACGAGGCTATCGTGTTCTGATTTATAGTCACGACACATTTGGTCTTGGTCATTTGCGGCGGTGCAGAACCATTGCGCATGCTTTGGTCGATAATCGCGATGATGTTTCGGTGTTGATCCTGTCGGGATCACCGATCATTGGCAGTTTTGAATTTCGTTCACGGGTCGACTTTGTTCGTATTCCCGGCGTGATCAAGCTGTCGAATGGCGAATATACGTCGCTTAATCTTGATATCGATGTTGATCAGATGCTGGCGATGCGTGAATCGATCATTCAGCATACGGCCGATGTGTTCGACCCGGATTTGTTCATCGTTGACAAGGAACCGCTTGGTTTGCGTGGTGAAGTTGAACCGACATTGAAATTGCTGAAAGACCGCCATACCCGGCTGGTTCTTGGCCTGCGCGATGTGATGGACGACCCCGAAACCCTGCGTGAAGAATGGCTGCGCAAAAACTGTGCGCCTGCATTGGCGAATTATTACGATGATATCTGGGTTTATGGCCTGCGCGAGATTTGCAACCCGCTTGCCGGGATCGATCTGGCACCCGGTGTTGAAGAAAAAATGACCTATACCGGGTATTTGCCCCGCACCGCGACCCGCAAACCAGCCCCCGAACACGGGTCGCTGGGACTGGACGAACCTTATTTTCTGGTTACCACCGGCGGGGGGGGCGATGGTGTTAACCTGGTCGATTGGGTGATTAGCGCCTATGAAGCCGATCCGGATATTCCCATGCCGTCGCTTGTGGTGCTGGGGCCGTTTATGCCCCCCGCTGATCAGCAGATATTTATGGATCGTGCCGAAAGCATTGAAAAACTGTCGGTGATTACGTTTGACGCCAATGTTGAAATGCTGATGGCGCGTTCCAGCGGTGTTATTGCCATGGGCGGTTATAATACGTTTTGCGAAATTCTGTCTTTCGATAAACCATCGATCATTGTGCCCCGTACCGTGCCACGGCTGGAGCAATATGTGCGCGCGTCGCAAGCTGAAAAGCTGGGACTGGTGCGGATGTTGACCGAAGACGGTGGCCGCCCGCCGCTGGAAATGGCGCAGGCTCTGCGCGGGCTGGTGGCACAGCCGTCGCCGTCCCGTGTGACGGTTCCCGGTTTGATGGGCGGGCTTGATACGGTTTCGACAATGGTGGAACGCTGGTTGCCACGCAACATTATTGAAACAGAGTACGCAACGGCATGACTTCGGCCAATCTTGCGGGTATCGATCATGTTGCCATTGTCGTAAAGGGCTATCCGCGCCTGTCTGAAACCTTTATCGCCCAGGAGATTCTGGGCATTCAGCAGGCAGGAATTCCCTATCGTATCGTTTCGCTGCGTCACCCGACCGATAAAAAACGCCATCCGATCCATCAGCGTATTACTGGCCCGGTCGATTATTTGCCCGAATATTTGCATGATGCGCCGATGCGCGTGCTGGCCGGGTGGTGGAAGGCCCGCAAAATGCCGGGTTACAAAGCCGCGATTGCCGCCTGGCGGCGTGATTTTCGCCGTGACCGAACCCGCAATCGTCTGCGCCGGTTGGGGCAGGCGATGGTGATGGCGGCAGAATTGCCCGCCGATATTACCCGGGTTTACGCCCATTTCCTGCATACACCGGCCTCTGTCGCCCGGTACGGAGCGATGATGCGGCAATTGCCGTGGTGCTGTTCGGCACATGCCAAGGATATTTATACCAGCCCGGATTGGGAAATGCGCGAAAAGCTGGCCGATATGGACTGGCTGGTAACCTGTACGCGCGCCAATGTGGACCATTTACGCGCGCTGGCAGATGACCCCGCGAAGGTGAATTTGCTGTATCACGGGCTGGATTTTTCGCGCTTTCCCGAACAATTGCCAAACCGCCCAATGCGTGCGGGCAGTGATGCGACTGATCCTGTTGTGATCCTGTCCGTCGGGCGTCTGGTCGGCAAAAAGGGTTATGACGACCTGTTAAAGGCATTGGCAAAACTGCCGCAAAACCTGCATTGGCGCTTTGTTCATATTGGCGGTGGCAATGGCGAAAAATATAGCACCCTTGCCCATGAACTGGGCATTGCCGATCGCTGTGACTGGCAAGGGCCGCAGGACCAGGCCGACGTAATTGCTGCCTGCCAGAAAGCCGACCTGTTTGTTTTGGCAAGCCGCATTGAAAAAGATGGCGACCGCGATGGTCTGCCCAATGTGTTGATGGAAGCACAACTTTGCGGGCTGGCAGCCGTTTCGACCAATATTTCCGCCATTCCCGAATTGATCCGCGACGGGGTGAACGGACGGCTGGTGCCCGAACGTGATCCTGATGCGTTGTCTCTGGTGCTGGCTGAAATGATTGCAGATCCTGCAGGGCGCGATAGCATGGGTAAGGTGGGCAACGCCATTGTTCGCCGTGATTTTTCCTTTCATGCCGGTATGCGCGAACTGGGGCACCGGTTTGGCGTTAATCAGGACGCGCCTGCATCCGGGCAGGAGTAAGTGCCGTGCGGATTGCGTTTTACGCCCCGTTAAAGCCACTTGATCATCCGGTGCCATCGGGTGACAGATTGATGGCAAGGTTGCTTGTGGCGGCGTTAAAACGGGCGGGATATGACGTCGATGTGGCGTCAAAGCTGCGCAGTCGGGTGGGCGATGGCAATGCTTTGCGGCAGGCTCGGCTCGCTGAACTGGGGGGCAAGCTGGCCCGGCGGCTGATCCGCCGTTATGAAAACGGATTTTTACCGCGTCCCGATGCCTGGTTCACCTATCATCTTTATTACAAGTCACCGGACTGGATCGGCCCGCTGGTCGCCGCCGAGCTTGGCATTCCCTATTTTATTTGCGAGGCATCCCACGCGCCCAAACGGGCCTATGGTCCGTGGGCCGCCAGCCATCATGCTATTGAGCGCGCGATCAAACAGGCCGATGCCATTTTTTGCCCGAACCGGGCCGATATGGCCTGCCTGCATCCGGTTGCCAGGGCCGGGGCATTACATTTTTTACCTCCTTTTGCCGATATTGCCACATGGGCCAGTCTCGAAGCTGGCCTTGATAAATCTGGCCCTTTGGCCGAACCCCGCACCGATCGTGTCAATTTGATTGCCGTTGCCATGATGCGCCCCGGCGACAAGTTAAAATCTTTTTCGGTTCTGGCCGCCGCCCTTGCGGCGTTGCCACCGGCCTTGCAAACCCGGTGGCGGTTGACGCTGGTCGGCGATGGCCCTGCGCGCGGCGATGTTGCGGCCCTGTTTGCCGGTTTTGCGCCCGGTCAGGTCTATTTTGCCGGGCAGTGTGACGCGGCAACAACCCGGCACTATCTTGAACAATCCGATTTATGCGTTTGGCCTGCGATCAGTGAAGCCTATGGCATGGCCCTGTTAGAAGCCCAGGCTGCCGGCGTTGCGGTATTGGCTGGCAATAGCGGCGGTGTGAGCGGCATTGTCCGCGATGGGGAAACGGGGTGGCTGGTGCCCGAAGGCGATGTTGAAGCCTTTGCCAGGGTTTTGGCATCACAGTTGCAAAACCCGGTCAACCTTAAGAATGCAGGTAAAAAGGCGGCCAAAAATGCGTTGGAACATCATGATATTTCGGCAGCGGCACAGATGCTCGATTGCGTGATTTCGCCGATTATAAACGTAAAGGACGCTGGCGATGTTTGATTATTTCTTTGTCCTGTTGCGTCATGGTGCCACATCCTGGAACGTGGAAGGCCGCATACAGGGGCATAGCGACATTGGCCTGCTGCCTCAAACCATTGACAAACTGGCGGGGTTGCAGGTTCCCGCCCCGTGGTCGGATATGCCATGGTATACAAGCCCGTTAAAACGTACGTTGCAAACGGCGCAGGCATTGGGCCTGCCCCCGGCAGGTGTTTTGCCAGCTTTTATCGAAATGAACTGGGGCAGGTGGGAAGGACAAAAATTGTCATTCCTGCGCGCGGATCTTGGGCCGGAGATGACGACAAACGAAGATCGCGGCTGGGATTTTCGGCCCGATGGCGGCGAAAGTCCGCGCGATGTTTTAGGCCGGGTTGAGGCGTTTTTAGCGCAATGGGATGGCGGCAATTTTGGTGTTGTGGCCCATAAGGGGCTTATCCGGGCGATTTACGCCCGTGCGACTGGCTGGAACATGATGGGCAAAATGCCTGATAAATTGCATTGGGATGCCTTGCATGTGTTTCACTGGTCAGCACAATGTGGTTTGTCGGTAAAACAGTTAAACCTCGCCCTTGTTGCGACGAAAGGGACGCCAGAATGACAGATGTCATGATTTATGTGCAGCATTTGCTGGGCATTGGCCATGTGCGCCGCACCGCTTTGCTGGTGCGCGACATGCGCCAGGCGGGGTTAAGTGTTGGCGTGGTCAGCGGCGGTATCTCCGACGCCGCAATTGATTTTGGCACCGATAACGTCCTTCAACTGCCGCCCTGTCGCAGTGCCGATCACGGCTTTTCCGGGCTGGTGGATGAAAAGGGCGTTGTCGTTGACGATGGCTGGAAAGCCAACCGCAAGCAGGCCCTGTTTGATGCCTATCACCTGTTGTCACCGCGCCTGTTGATGGTCGAGATGTTTCCCTTTGGCCGTCGGGCCTTTCGGTTTGAATTGCTCCCCCTGCTGGAGCAGGCGGGGCAGGACAGGGTGACGCGGGTGTGTTCGGTGCGCGATTTACTGGTGCGCAAAACCGACATTGCCAAAGAACGCTGGATGCGCGATGTGGCCTTGTCGCATTTTGACCGGATACTGGTGCATGGTGACCCGGCGGTTTTCGGGTTTGAACGCAGCTTTCCCTTTGCCGCCGACCTTGCCGGGCGACTGGACTATACCGGCTATGTTGCACCACAAGTCCCCGCAAGCGATGTTTTGCGTGATGGTGTTGTGGTATCGGCCGGGGGCGGGGCGGTTGGGGTTGATCTGATCCGGGCGGCCATTGCCGCCATGCCGCTTTCCCAAAAATATGCTTCTGCTCCGTGGGACATTATTACCGGCCCGCATTTTCCGGCAGATGATTTTGCTGCGATAAGCCGTGAGTTGCCAAAAAACATTACCCTGCACCGGTTTTTAAGCGATTTTCGCCAACGGTTAACCCGTGCCAGGGTATCGGTATCCCAGGCAGGCTATAACACCCTGATGGATGTGCTGGTTGCCGGTGTGCCATCGGTCATGGTGCCGTTTGCCGAAGGCGGCGAAAGCGAACAAACCGAACGCGCCGAAATTTTTGCCGCTAAAAACATCATTTCCCTGTTGCCAGCAGCACAATTGACCCCAAAAACACTGGCAAAAGCGATTGATAATGCAGATTTTCCCAAGGAATTTGAATTATCGCTGGACGGGGCGCGTATAGGTGCGGCTAAAATCAGGGCAATAATAATGGGAAAAGACCATGGGCACCTGGGATGACCTTCGCGCCGAGCTTGATTGTTGGGCGCAAAGCGAGACATACGCGACGATGTGGTGGCGCGACGATGATGCCGTTTCGCTAACCCCGCAGCTTGAGGAAATTCTTTCCTGCGAGCGCAGTTATCGTGTGCCTTTGGCCCTGGCAGTCATTCCGGGAAAGGTTGAAAATGACCTTGTTGACCGGCTGGTTGAAACCATTGATACCCGTGTTTTGCAACATGGCTGGCGCCATGAAAGCCATGCTCCGGCAGACCGTAAAAAGCAGGAACTTGATGATGTTCGACCTGCCGAATCCGTTTTGGCGGACATGAAAACCGGGTTTGATATTTTGACAGCGCGCTTTGCCAGCCGTTTTTTGCCGGTGATGGTGCCCCCCTGGAACCGCATCGCACCGCAGGTGATGGCGGGCTTGCCCGATATCGGTTTGCGCGCCGTGTCAACCTTTGGCCCGCGACGGGCACCTTATGCTGTGCCGGGGCTTTTGCAGGTGAATACCCATATCGATGTGATTGACTGGCGCGGTACGCGTGGTTTTGTCGGCGACGGGCCGTGTCTGGATGCGATGATTGCGCATTTGAACGGGCGGCGCACCGGGGCGGTTGATGAAGATGAAACAACCGGTCTTTTAACCCATCATCTGGTGCATGACGCGCCAACCACGGCGTTCCTGCATGATCTGTTCTCGTTTGAACACTCCGCCCTTCGCTGGCAGGCCATTGCCGGAGTGTTCCCATGGCAATAAAGCAAGACACAGCCAAAATGTCCGCACAGTCATCTGATCGGCCGGGTGCCAAAACGGGGCCGCAAGGCACGCCCGATGCCGTGCTGGACGCGTCGCCGGTGGTGCCCGAGAAGGTTGATATGCGCAATACCGATGTGCAGGTCATGAAATATCCGCGCCGTGTTGTCATGCCCGATCTGATCCGGTCTGTTATCGGGATGGTTTTATGCGCCGGGATCGCGGTGACACCGGATATTATTGAATTGCTGCGCTGGGTTGCGGCGGCATTGATTTTGCTGTTTTTGGTCTATTTGGTGCGCACCTTGCTGCGGATGCAGTCCCGGTTGCATGTTTCTGAATACGGTATTCGGCAAAGTGGGGTGTTGTCGGGCTCGGCCTTTGGCTGGTCGGAACTTTCGGGGTTTCGCCTGCGGTATTTCAGCACCCGCCGGGATGGCAAAAAAGGCTGGTTTGAAATGACCTTGTGGGCCGAGGGGACAAAACTGGTTGTGGAATCCACGTTGCAGGGGTTTGACCGGTTGCTGGATTTGGCACGCGATGCCGCGACCGAAAACCAGCTTATGATAGACGATGTGACACGAACCAACCTGATGCGCCTGGACGAGGCGGACAACATTGTTCGCGCCCAGGCGCGCCAGGGCGGGGTAACGGGCGAGGGGCAATGATCGATATTCTGCGTATCCGCAATCTTGAGGTTGAATTTGTAACGCCTCACATGCGAACCAAGGCTGTTGATAAGGTCAGCTTTCGGATCGGTGCGCAGCAAACCGTTGCTTTGGTGGGCGAATCCGGGTCAGGCAAAACCACCATATCGCAGGCAATTATGGGAATTTTGCCAAAGTCGGCCCGGATCGCGGGGGGCAGCATTGTTTTTGCCGACCCGAAAAAACCGGGCACGCGCGTTGATATTGCCATGCTGTCGCCCAACAGCGCCGAAATGCGCGCTATTCGTGGCGGCAGCATTTCCATGATTTTTCAAGAACCGATGAGTTCGCTTTCGCCGATACACACCGTTGGCGATCAGATTTGCGAAGCTGTGCGCCTGCACCAGAAAGTTGGTGCCAGTGAAGCCCGTGATCTGGCACGTGAAATGCTTGAACTGGTTGGTTTTCCCAGTGCAAAATCGGCATTGCGGACCTATCCGTTTGAACTTTCCGGCGGGTTGCGTCAGCGGGCGATGATCGCAATGGCACTGGTTTGCCGCCCGGCCTTGCTGGTGGCGGACGAGCCGACCACCGCCCTTGACGTGACGATCCAGGCGCAAACGTTGCGCTTGATAAAGGATTTGCAGAAAAACCTGAAAATGTCGGTGCTGCTGATTACCCACGATTTGGGCGTGGTCGCCAATATGGCCGACCATATGGTGGTGGTGTATAATGGCAGGGTTGTCGAAAGTGGCAGAACCGACGACATTTTCATTAATCCCGGTCATGCTTATACAAGGTCGCTGTTGGCGGCGGTGCCGCATTTTGACATGGCCTCGGGCGAACGCCTTAAACCCTTGCGCGAAATCAAGCCGCGCATTGACGGGCTGCTAACACTGGTCGACAAGTTTGACCGAAAAATGGCCTGTCTGGAACAGCACGCGACTGTTGGATCGGTTAAGGGTGCCAAAGGTGTTGTATCGGAAGAAAATGATGATGCCGGTGCCGCGACCAGGCCGGGGCAAATCGGGGACCAGGGCGTTTCGTCATCGACGGTATCGGACCCTGTAAATCCTCGTCTGTTTGACGGGGGGCGGGGGGAAGCCGTATTGGCAGTTTCGCATCTGAGCAAAAGTTTCCCGGTGCGGAAAAGCGGCTGGTTTGGCATGGATGAACGCCGTATCGAGGCGGTTAGCGATGTGTCGCTGACGGTCGGGCGGGGGGAATGTGTTGGCCTGGTGGGCGAAAGTGGCTGTGGTAAAACCACGCTTTCCAAGCTGATCATGCGGGCGATGGCGCCTGATAGTGGCAGCATTTTGTTTCGCGGTGAAAGTGGGCAGATGACCGAACTGGTCGGGCTGGATGAAGGCCGGTTAGCGCCCTATCGCAAACGCATCCAGTTTGTGTTTCAGGATCCGTTTTCGTCGCTTAATCCGCGCATGACGGTGCAGGATCTGATCAGCGAGCCGATGCTGATTCACGGGGTTGGTACATCGGCATATCGGCGCAAAATGGTGCTGGAGCTGATGGAGGTGGTCGGGCTTGATCCCCGGTTTTTGAACCGTTATCCGCACAGTTTTTCGGGCGGGCAGCGCCAGCGTATCGGTATTGCCCGTGCCTTGTGTCTGCGCCCGGATTTATTGATCCTGGACGAACCCACATCGGCACTTGATGTATCGGTTCAAGCACAAATACTTAATCTTTTAAAAGATTTGCAGCGTGATCTTAATCTGACATATTTGTTTGTATCGCATAATTTGGCGGTCATTGATTATATGGCAGACCGTATTGCGGTGATGTGTGCCGGGCGGATTGTTGAATCAGCCCCGCGGGCTAGCCTGTTTCGCAATCCGGCCCATCCCTATACCCAGGCCTTGTTAAATGCCGTGCCTTATGCCGATCTGGATCACCCGCTGGATTTTTCAAAAATCATTGACGGTAAATGTTCCGATCCTGCGGCATGGCCTGCGCCCTTTACGGTGGATCGCGGATCTAACCCGTCCATGGTGCAATTGTCCGAAGATCACTTTGTTCGTATGTCACGACCCGATTATCAGGAGATGGCTGTTTGATGGTGTCGCTCGCAAGTTCCCGAACTGCCCGCATTGAAAATAAAATTGTGTCGACAGCCCAAAGGCGACGCCGTTTGGGCGGTGTGCTTCGGGCAACCGTTTGGGGCGGGGTGGGGGTGCTTTGGGCCAGTTCCATGTTCACCAATATCGCCTGGGCCGAGGTGCCTTATTTTGCCGATCAGATCAAGGCAGGCACCTTGCCGCCGATGGAACAGCGTCTGCCGGAACATCCTCTGAAAATGGATTTTGCCGCCGAGGGCAAAGAGATTGGCAAATATGGTGGTGACCTGGTGACCATCATGGGCCGGTCAAAAGACATCCGCATGGCGGTGGTTTATGGTTATACCCACCTGATTGGTTATGATCAAAATCTGGATTTAAAACCCGATATTCTGGAAAGCCTTGATGTGAATGATGAGGGCAGTGTGTTTACCCTGCATCTTCGCAAAGGGCATAAATGGTCCGACGGGGCGCCTTTTACCGCCGAGGATTTCCGGTTTTACTGGGAAGATGTGGTTAATAACGACCAGTTGTTTCCCGTAGGCCCGCCGCGTTTTTTGCTGGTGGATGGCGAACCACCGAAATTCGAGGTGCTGGACAAATATACCGTGCGCTATAGCTGGTCGCAGCCCAACCCGTTTTTCCTGCCGGAACTGGCGGCAACACGGCCCCCGTTTATTTATCGGCCTGCGCATTACCTCAAACAGTTTCATGCGAAATATCAGGACCCGCAAAAACTTGAGCAAATGGTCAAAGAACGCAGCTTGCGCAATTGGGCGGTTTTAGAAACCGATATGGACCGGCCTTATAAGCTGGAAAACATCAACCTGCCGACGTTGCAGCCCTGGATCATTCGCACCCAGGAACCATCCGAGCGATTTGTTTTTGAACGTAACCCTTATTTTCATCGGGTCGATCCGAACGGCAACCAGTTGCCCTATATCGACCGGATGATTTTCAATATTGCCAATGCCAAGCTGGTCCCCGCCAAGGTTGGCGCGGGCGAAGTTGATATTCAAAGCCGTATTCTGACCCTGAAAGATTACACATTCCTAAAGCAGTCAGAAAAGCAGAAGTCCTATCATGTGCGCCTGTGGGATGTGGGGTATGGCAATTACGCCACCCTGTATCCGAACTTGACGGTATCGGACCCGGTCTGGCGTAAATTGCTGCGCGATTTGCGGTTTCGCAAGGCATTGTCGCTGGCGATTAACCGGACCGAGCTGAACCGGGTGCTGTTTTTCGGGTTGGCGACACCCCGCAATAATACCATTTTGCCCAAAAGCCCGCTTTTCAAAAAAGAATATGCCACAGAAAATATCGGCTTTGACCTGGGTAAGGCCAATGCTCTGCTAGATGACATCGGGCTTGATAAACGCAATGACGATGGCATTCGCCTGATGCCCGATGGGCGGCCTTTGGAAATTATTGTTGAAACGACGGGTGAAAACCCCGAACAGGACGATATTCTTGAACTGATTGGCGATAGCTGGAAAAAGGCGGGTGTTAAGCTGTATGTCAAGGCGTTGCAACGCGAAGTGATGCGTACGCGCGCCTATAGCGGTGATACCGTGATGTCGATTTTTACCGGCATTGATAACGGCCTGGCGGTGCCGTCAACCGTGCCGTCGGAATTTGTACCGGTTAATCAGGATAGCCTGCAATGGCCGAAATGGGGCCAGTATTACGATACCGGCGGCGAAGCTGGCGAGCAGCCCGATATGCCTGCGGCCATGGAACTGATGAAGCTGTATGAAGAATGGCGCACGGGCGGCCCACACCAGCAAAAAGAGGCGTGGGAGCATATTCTTGATATTAATGCCGACAATCTGTTCTCTATCGGTCTGGTCGGGAATGTGCCACAACCGGTTGTCGTGGCCGACGGTTTGAAAAACGTCCCGGAAAAAGGCATTCACAGCTGGGAGCCGGGCGGATTTTTTGGCATTTATCATCCCGATACCTTTTGGTGGGATCGCTAAAGGAAATATGCTTTAGTTAGAATAATTTAACGCACTGAACGGGGATGGTGCGTTAAAATCGGCCTACATAAGGGGGGACGGCACGAATGCTGACATTCTTGGCCCGGCGGCTATTGGTAATGATACCCACGTTGTTTATGATCAGCGTGCTGGTTTTCATTGTCATACAGCTTCCTCCCGGCGATTTTCTAACCACCTATATGAACGAGCTAAAAGCCCAGGGCGAGGCGGTTGACCCGGCTAAAATCGCGTTTTTGCGGGCGCAATATGGCCTGGATGAACCGCTTTACATGCAATATGTGCATTGGGCGTGGGGGCTTTTACATGGCAATCTGGGTTTTAGTTTTGAATATAACATGCCGGTAACCGATGTTGTCGGTGACCGTTTGTGGTTGTCGATGGTGCTTAATTTCAGCACCATCCTGTTTATCTATCTGGTCAGTTTCCCGATTGGTATTTATTCCGCCACCCGGCAATATAGCTGGGGCGATTATGGTATTACCCTGCTGGGGTTTCTGGGGCTGGCCATGCCCAACTTTTTGTTTGCGCTGGTTTTGCTTTATTACGCCAATGTGGTTTTTGGCACATCGATTGGCGGCCTGATGGACCCGGAATTTATCAATGCCGGCTGGTCCTTGCCAAAAGTCATGTCGGTTATTGAACATTTATGGGCGCCGGTACTGGTGATTGGCACATCGGGCACGGCCTCCATGATCCGTCGTTTGCGCGCCAATCTGCTTGATGAACTGGGCAAGCAATATGTGGTGACAGCGCGAGCAAAGGGCCTGTCGCCGTTAAAGGTTTTGTTTAAATATCCGCTGCGCATGTCGCTGAACCCGTTTATTTCCGATATTGGCAATATTCTGCCCCAGGTGGTTTCGGGCTCGGTGCTGGTGTCGGTGGTGATGTCATTGCCCACCACAGGGCCGATGTTGCTATCCGCCCTGCAAAGTCAGGATATGTATCTGGCCGGGTCGTTTTTGATGTTTCTGGCTTTGCTGACGGTGGTTGGCATGTTTGTATCGGATTTGTTGCTGGCCTGGCTTGATCCGCGTATTCGCCTGCAAGGGAGCATATCGGAATGAGCCGCCGGACACCCGATCGCGCTGACGAACATTTTGTCGATAGCCGTCCCTTTGACCCGTGGGACAAGGAAGAACTGACACCAGAGCAGGAAAAGTATTTTCTGGCCTCGCAATGGAAGCTGATCTGGTGGCGGTTAAAGAAGCACCGGTTGGCACTGGTGTCGCTGATTGTTCTGGCTGTGATGTATTTGGCAATTTTGATTGTCGAATTTTTGGCACCCTATGCCCAGGAAAGCCGCGATAGCCAAAATATTCACCATCCGCCGCAGGGAATTCATCTGTTTGATGATGGTAAATTTATTGGCCCGTTTACCTATGGCACCGATTTTTCCATCGATATGGAAACTTTGAAACCGAACTATGTTCCCAACCCGGAAAAAATCGACCGGCTGCGGTTTTTATGTTCTGGCGATAGATATGAATTTTGGGGGCTTTTTGAGGCCAGCCTGCATCTGGTTTGCCCGGCCAAAGAGGGAACCCTGTTTTTGCTGGGGACCGACCGACTGGGCCGCGATATGTTTTCGCGCATCATTTATGGTGCCCGCATTTCGCTGACCATTGGTCTGGTCGGCATTGCCGTCAGCTTTTTTCTGGGTGTCATGATTGGCGGGGCTGCCGGGTATTTTGGCGGCTGGGTGGATAGCTGTGTACAGCGTGTGATTGAAGTGATTCGATCTTTGCCGGAAATTCCGCTCTGGATGGCATTATCGGCTGCCTTGCCGGTGACCTGGAGCCCGGTTCTGATTTATTTTGGCATTACCATCATTCTGGGCCTGATCGACTGGACCGGCCTTGCCCGGGCCGTGCGGTCCAAATTTTTGGCCCTGCGCGAGGAAGACTATGCCCTTGCAGCCCGTCTGACCGGGGCAACGCCAAAACGCATCATTGCGCGCCATTTGCTGCCCAATTTTGCCAGCCATTTGATTGCGTCGGTCACTCTTTCCATTCCCAACATGATTTTGGGGGAAACGGCCCTCAGCTTTTTGGGACTGGGTTTGCGCCCGCCGGTGACCAGTTGGGGGGTGTTGTTAAACGAAGCACAGAACATCAATGCCGTGGCGGTTTATCCGTGGCTGATGTTGCCGGTGGTGCCGGTGATTATTGTGGTGCTGGCGTTTAACTTTTTGGGCGATGGCCTGCGCGACGCGGCCGACCCGTATAAAAACTGATTTATCGTTTTCTATCGGGCAGGGGCCGCAGCCCTATTTTTTGCGTAGCCACAGGCTGGTTTCGATGCTGCCATTTACCAAAGGCAGGTCATTGGCGATGGATGCCGTAACGCTGTCTTTCATGAATGTATTGGCAAAGGCCGATGACCACATAATTTCAAACCCGTTCCCGGCCAAAAGGGCAGCAACACCTTGTTGTTCGTTATAGCCACGCCACCGCCACGATGTCGGGTAGTCGTTGGGCAGGCAAATGTCGTGGATATGAATAATGACCCCGGCAGGCAGGATGGGCAGGACGTTGGAAAACAACATATCCACATCGGTGCCTGGCATCAGGATGTGGCTGCTATCGATTGACAGAATGTCGCCGGGCATAAGATCAGCGAAAACCGACATTGGCACCTTTTGCACGATTTTTTTGTGGATCGTGATGGGCAATTGGGCAATGTCGGCGCGTGGCGCCGGGTCAATTGCCGCAATTTCGGTATTTAGCCCTTCATCAAGGACGGCCCGATAGAAAAATCGTGTGCTGTGCCCCGATCCCACTTCGACAATGCGCTTGGGTTTCGTTTCGCGGGTGATGACATAGGCCATCATGCCATCCATGCCGGGGAACCAGCCTTGTTCCCAGCGAGGGTCTGGCGGGGTTGCCTGATTAAACCCGACAAGGGCGTCGCGATACAGCTCCGCCTTTAACAACCATGCTTTAATGTCGTTGCGATGGTGCGAAAATTTTTGTTCCAGACCGGTATAATGCGGGCGGCCAACGGCGCGCTGCGTTTGGGCGGCATACCGATAAGGAATGAAATAACCCGCCGGTTCTTTGCCAAACAGGGTTTTTAGCCCCAATTTCCAGCGACGCAGTTTTTTGGCAAAGGGAAGGTCAGTCATTATCGTCCTTTTCGGGCGTGCAATGGCAAAAATTTGACGTGTGCCAGGCCGATATTTATCCGGTTTTGCCTGAATGGCAAAGAGACAATCACGTTCTGTCATTTGGCGTAAGGGCGATCATGCACATAATAATACGGGATATATCGGTCGGCCCTTATATGGGAATGGTTTGTCCTTCTTGCCAGCGGCGGCGCAGCCACAGGGCAAAGATAAATGACAGAGCCGAAAATATGACCATCAGAAGATAGGTCTTCGACCCGATGCTTTCAAAAATCGGCCCGGATGCCCAAATGGAACCCCCCAGAAACAACCCCATCGATAATGTTGCCATCAGGCTTTGCGCCGAGGTGGCAATTTGCGCGGGAACGGCCCGGGCGATAAAGCCGATGGCGGCAAGATGGGCGATGCCAAATGTCAGGGCGTGAAGCGGCTGCACCAGCAAAATCAGCCAGAAATTATCGGTCATGCCCAAAACGGTCCACCGGACAATGCCGCCCAGCGCCCCCACCGCAAACAACAGGCCGGGATGATAAGACCGCATATATTTGCCAGCCAGGGCAAACAAAACAATTTCGGCAGCCACGCCGGTAGCCCAGAACAGGCCAATGACATCGTGCGAAAAACCAACATCTTCCCAATGGACCGAGGCAAACCCGTAATAGGTGCCGTGGCTGGCCTGGGCAAAACAGATGCAGCCCAGATAGATCAGGAATGTTGGGCATTTCAGCAAAAACATGATTGACGAGCCACTGCGCAAGGGCCGGTCGGTTTGCGGGTTGGGCATTTGGGTGATGATGGCGAAATTGACAATACCGGCCGCACACAGCATCCAGATAATGGCATTGTTGCCCGATGCATCGAGCACCCAGCCCGCCCCGTAAGATGCACCAATAAACGCCAGCGAGCCCCATAAACGCACCCGGCCATAATCCAGATCCTGGCGTTTGCATTCATGCACCGTAATGGTGGTGCCAAGCGGCAGCAAAGGCGCAAAGCTGAACCCGATGATGGCGGACAGGCCAAGCAAAAACCAGAAATCATCGGCAAAGGCAAAGGCGATGATGGTCAGGATATAGATCCCGGCCAGAAGGATCATGGGGGTTTTGCGATTGCCCGACCGGTCGGCCTGCTGCGCAATCAGCGGGTCGGCAAAAATGCGGATCCAGTTTGGCAGCGACAGTAAAATGCCAATTTCCCCGCCGCTTAACCCGTGCCCCTTTAGCCATACCGGCCAATAAGGCAAAAACACACCCTGTATTAAAAACAGGCCCACAAAAAACAGGCCCAAAATAACGGCGGTTCGTTTGCGCGAGGCAGGGGCGTCGGGGGTCATGGGGCGAGGAGTCCGCGTTTGATGGCTCTGACAATGTAACGTGCAGGATGTAATGCTTCTTGCACAAGCGGCGGCAAAGGTGGTTTGCGACCAGCGATCTGGTTGGCAATGATGGTGGCGGCCAGGGGCGCGCCGATCATGCCGCGCGCCCCGAACCCGGTACAGACATACACGTCTTTATGGTAAGGCGCACTGCAATATCGCGCGTAATAACGGCCTTTATCGAGGTCGGGATAGGCATCAAGATAAGCTGCGTAATCGGGTGCCGGGCCGATCAGGGGAAGGTGATCGGGGGTGGTGGTGCGCAGCCCGGCCCGCCCGCCAAGCACGCCCGGGCTTAGCCGTGCGGCAAGGTCGGGCACGGCAAGGCTCAGTTGGGTAATGTTAGCGGCGTGGTCATTTTCGGTAATGTCGGTATTGTTGGCGTGCCGGTCAAATGTGGCGCCAAAAACATGTAAACCGGCCCGTTCCGGGGTTAAATACCCCTTGTGGCTTAGGACACAATTTACTTTTAAATCGCCAAGCAGTGCATTGGAAAACCATGATATTTGCCCGCGCAGGGCGATCATGTAATCACGCATCCAACGGGTTTGGGCAAAGTGTGCCGTTTCCATGGCCCCGGCAATGATCACGGCACCAAAATCGCCAAGATGCGATCCTTGCTGGTCATGCAGGCGGGCGCCGCCGCCTTGAAGATGCGTGATGCGGGCAATGTGAATGCCCTGTTTCATACGCGCCTGTTTGGCCAGTACCCGGCATAGCGACGGCGGGTTTACCCAGCCTGCATCTGTGTAAAACAGCCCGCCGACAGAAACACTTAACCCCAGCACGTCGCTGGCGGCTTTTGGGTCAAGGTGCTGAACCGATGTTGGTGTGTCGGCCTTTGGCGCATGTGACAGACGGTCAAGGATCGCCTGTTGGCGGATGGCATCACGCGGGTTGGCGGGCAGGGACAAAACGCCGCAAAAGGCCGCCTCGACATCTTCGCCTTCGGCCAAAAGCTGCCGGACAAGATTGCGGCTATGCTGGTATCCGGCTTGGTAAAACTGGCCCGACAGGCTGTTATCGGCGGTGATATAGGGCTCTAGCATCCCAATCGGATTGCCCGATGCGCCACTCGCCAGTGTATCTTGCTGTTCAAACAGGGTGGTTTTAATGCCGCGCTGGTTTAGGGCATGGCAACACGATGCCCCGGCAATGCCGCCACCAATGATGGCAACGTCATTGGTGTGCGATGATTGGCGAATAAAAGGAGCAGCAGGGTCGAACCACGGTTTGTCGGCAGGCTTTTTGCCTGTTTGTGGTTTCACCTTTTGCATCATGCGCGCAGGGCTTCGTCACCGGCATCGCTGGTGTCGCGCACAAATGCCAGTGCGGCGCGGACAACATCGGTTCCGGCATCCTTGCGATGGGCATTTTCGCTGATGTAGCGACGCCATTGTCTGGCCCCGCGCAGGCCCTGAAACAGGCCCAGAATATGGCGTGTAACATGGCCCAACATGCCGTTGGGCTCAGCTAAATGCGCATCAATATAAGGCAGCATATCTTCAACCACCTGTATGCGGGTGCGCGCGGGGACGGTATCGCCATAAAAACGCTGGTCAATATCGGCCAGAATATAGGGGTTCTGATAGGCTTCCCGGCCAATCATCACACCATCGACCTCGGCCAGATGCATTTCGGTTTCATCGAGTGTTTTAATGCCGCCGTTAATGATGATTTCAAGCTCTGGCAGTTCCTGCTTTAACTGATACACCAGATCATATTTAAGGGGGGGAATTTCGCGGTTTTCCTTGGGGCTTAACCCGTTAAGCCATGCCTTGCGGGCATGAACGATAAAGGTTTTACAGCCCGCATTGGCAACGGTTTCAACAAACCGTTTTAACGACGGATAATCTTCCTGGTTATCAATCCCGATGCGGTTTTTAACCGTTATCGGCGCATTGGATGCCGCGACCATCGCCCGAATACAATCGGCCACGGTGTCAGGCTGTGCCATTAAACACGCGCCAAAAGCCCCGTTTTGCACCCGGTCAGACGGGCAACCGCAATTAAGGTTAATTTCGTCATAGTTATAGGCATTGGCAATGTCGCAGGCGCGCGCCAGATCCTCGGGGTTGCTGCCGCCAAGCTGAAGGGCAACCGGATGTTCGCCGTCGTTATAACGCAAATGCCGGTGGGCATCACCATGGATGAGCGCACCGGTTGTGACCATTTCGGTATAAAGCAGGGCATGGCGGCTGATCAGCCGAAGAAAAAAGCGATCATGCCGGTCTGTCCAGTCCATCATCGGGGCGATGGAAATTTTGCGATTTATATCGTGCCGGGTGGTCATGCCAAAATACGTCTCATCATACAAAACAGTCTCTTGCGATGCCCTAATCCCCGCCTAAAGTCAAGAATAGGACCCGCAAGGCACCTATGATGGCACGTTAATCCCGTTTCACCAGCGCCAAAACCGGACCAATCCCTTACGCATCAGGCCTGTAACCATTTTTCAAGCAGTTCCGGTTTTGGCAGGCCACCGGCGTGAACGACCTTGCCATCAATAATGATGCCAGGCGTTGAAACGATGCCGGATTTTGCGATTTCGGCATAGTCCGTTACCTTTTCGATATTCACCGCGATCCCCAGTTTCGAGGCCGTCTCGGCGATCATTTTTTCGGTCGCCTCGCAACGCTTGCAGCCGGGGCCGAGGACTTTAACGTCTTTCATGTCGTTTGCTCCAAATGTGTTTTATTGGAAAAGAAAATTAAACAGGAATCCAACGGCGAGAATGCCACTGCCCACGACACCGATAAAAACCGCAATCAGCCGCACGGTAAGGACCTTGCGCAGGATAATCATTTCCGGCAGGGACAGGGCAATGACCGACATCATGAAGGCCAGTGTCGTGCCAAGTGCGGCGCCCTTGCCAAGCAGGGCTTCGACGATTGGAATAACACCCGCTGCATTGGTATACATCGGAATGCCAATCAGGACGGCGGCAGGTACTGACCACCAGGCATCGGCACCCATTACGCGCACCATCAGCTCGGCAGGCACATAACCGTGGATGGCAGCGCCCGTTGCGATACCAACGATGATCCAGATCCAGACCCGGCCAACAATGTCCTTTATCGCGTCGATACCCAGTTCGATGCGATCAATCCATGTCATTTTTTCGGTCGGGATTTCAACGGCGTTACCCGATTGTATTTCTTTTACCCAGTCTTGAAGCCAGTTTTCGAGTTTAAGGCGCCCGATAACCCAGCCCGCAACAATGGCAACGCTTAGCCCAAAGCAAAGATAGGTCAACGCAACCTTCCAGCCGACCAGCCCGAACAACAGCCCCAGGGCAACTTCATTGACCATCGGGGCCGCGATCAGGAAGGAAAATGTCACGCCAAGAGGAACCCCGGCAGAGACAAAGCCGATAAAAAGCGGTACTGCGGAGCACGAGCAAAAAGGGGTGAGAATACCCAGGCCAGCAGCCATGATATTGCCAAATCCTTCGCGCTTGCCACTCAGCAAGGCTCTGGTTTTTTCAGCCGAGAAAAAGCTGCGGACAACACCCATCGCAAAGACGATAAGCGCCAGCAACATCAAGACTTTTGGCGTGTCATAAAAGAAGAAAGTCAGCGCTTGTCCTGCGTGGCTTGCCGGATCTATCGGCAACAGGGAGACAAGCCATTCCGACAAGGGAACAAGTTGGTTGTAAACCAGTACCCAGATGGCGAGGGTTGCCGTGACCCCTGCCAACCATTTCCATATTGGTTGATGGTCCGGGCTGGTATCGTGCCGTGCAGATGAGTGCGCGTTCATGCTGCGACCTTTGTGCAAGATCAGATGCCGTTATTATTACATCAGTCAAGCAATGATGCTGTGTGACAGATCAATTATGCTGCCTTCTTATAGTTGATTGCGGTGGGAGATGATATATCGAGAATTGAATTATGCGACCATCCGATGCCATTTGGCAGGATGAACAGAAATTTCACGGGCGGGATTGCTGTTTACCCGTGGCTTTCATTATATAAGGTACAGAATTAAGGACGACCCCGTTCCTGTTGTCAGCGGGAAATAGCGGGCGCCTGGGCAGAAAAACAGGAAGTTTAATGATTACGGTTTACGGCATTAAAAATTGCGACACCGTGCGCAAATCGCTGACGTGGTTTGCCGGGCAGGGTGTTGAAACAAAGTTCCATGACTTTCGCGTTGACGGGTTGGACCCAGCACTGGTTATGACGTGGCTGGACGAGGTTGGCGGCAAGGTTCTGATGAACAAACGCGGGCCAAGCTATCGCAACCTTTCGGATGCCGACAAAGCCGTGCTTGAAAACGATGATGCGGCCGCGGCACAGATACTGGCTGATAATCCAACCGTGATCAAACGCCCGGTGGTGGATTTTGGTGCGGTGCGTACGGTTGCCTATGATGAAAATCGTTGGTCCGACCTGGTGAAATCGTAATGGATCAGGTTGTTGTAAAACCCAAAGTCGGCGCGGTGCTGTTTGATTGCGACGGGGTTTTGGTTGATACCGAAAACCTTGGCAATCGCGTATTGGTGAAACTGTTAAACGAATATGGCTGCCCGGTAACGGAAACCATGACCCACAAGCTGTTTTTGGGCGGCACCCTTGCCATGATTGGCCCGAAAATGACCGAGATGTATGGCGTTACCTTGCCTGAAAACTGGACCGCTGAATGTTACGCACGCACTTTTGAAGCCTTGCGTAATGATATGGAACCGTTTGAGCGCGTTGACGACATTCTGGATATGCTGGAGGTGGCAAATATTCCCTTTGCCATTGGCAGCAATGGCCCGCATGACAAGATGGATGTGTCGCTGGGTAAGGTCGGCTTGTTAGGCCGGTTTACCGGGCGCATCTGTTCGGCCCGCGATGTGCCTAATGCCAAGCCCGCCCCCGATGTATATCTTTTGGCCGCCAGTCGCCTGGGCGTGGATATTCACGATTGCATCGTGATTGATGACAGCATTAGCGGCGTTCGCGCCGGTGTTGCCAGCGGCGCCACCACAATCGGGCTGGTGGGTGAAACGCCGGGCGAATTGCTGTGCGAAAATGGCGTGCATTATATCGCCAATGGCCACCAGGACTTGTATGCATTGTTGAAAATCTGGCTGTGATTGCCGGTTTTGCCTGATCGAATTTATATTGAAAAACGGGCCGCAACTGGCCCGTTTTTTTGATGTTGGTTATGCGATTGTCTTGGGCTTATTGACCGATCACAACACCTTCACGGCGCGGGTCAGCGCCACCGGTCAGGCCATCGGGACCGATTTTTATGATATGTAAACCCGAATTAAGGTCGCGGATGTCGGTTTTGAAACCGGCGGCTTCCAATTTCGGGGCCAGTTCGGTGGCTTTTGTGCCTGCTTCAACGTCGAATGTGCCAAAACGGTTCACCAGATGCGGCATGGCGGCGGCCTGTTGCGGGTCCATGCCCCAATCGATCATGGCGACAAGCGATTGCGCGACATAGCCGATAATGCGGCTGCCACCCGGCGAGCCGGAGGCAATAACCGGCTGGCTGCCCTGCATGACAATGGTGGGTGCCATGGAAGAACGCGGGCGTTTGCCCGGTTCAACCCGGTTGGCAACCGGCATACCCTTGGCATCGGTAGGTTTAAACGAAAAATCGGTCATTTCGTTATTTAACAGGAAACCGTTTGTCATCAGACGGGAGCCAAAGCCGTTTTCGATGGTGGTGGTCATTGACACCACATTGCCCCAGGAATCGACAATTGAAAAATGGCTGGTGCAGGGGAATTCGATGGCGGTGTCATCGCCCCAGTTGGCAGCATGAATTTGCGGCGGGTTGCCCGGTTGGACTTTATCGGCGGGCAGGGCCATGCCACCAGAAAGCAGACGCGCACGCTGGGCCAGATAGCCAGGATCGACCAGGCCCTTAAGGTTCATCGGCACAAAATCGCTATCGGCCATATAGCGTCCACGATCCGCAAAGGCCAGGCGCGAGGCATCGCCAATCAGCCGCCAGCTTTTGGCGGAATAGGGGCCGAATTTGGCAATGTCGTAAGGTTCGATCATGCCCAGTATTTGCCCAACCGTAAGCGCCCCTGATGATGGCGGCCCCATGCCGCAGACATCATAGCCCCGATATTGCGCGCAAACCGGATCGCGTTCTTTGACGTCATAGGCCGAAAGATCGGCGTTTGAAAGCAAGCCGGGGTTCCAACTGGCCCCCTGTACCTTTTTGACAATGTCATCGGCAATAGGGCCGTTATAAAAGGCATTGGCACCGCCCTGTGCCAGAGTGCGTAACGTATTGGCATAGAACGGATTTTTAAGCAGCTTTCCCGCTGGCAACGGGTTGCCGTCGTCATCGAGGAAATAGGCTGCGGCTTCGGGGTCTTTTTTAAGTTTTCCGCCATCTTCCTGTATCAGTTCGGCCAGACGCGGGCTGATCAGAAAGCCCTTGTCGGCCCGGTCGATTGCCATTTCAAACAGGCTGGGCCATGCCATTTGGCCCCATTTTTGATGGGCCTTTTCCATTAACATGGGTGTGCCCGGCGTGCCAACCGACCGGCCACCGACAACGGCGTCATAAAATTTCATCGGTTCGCCATCGGCACCCATAAACAGATTTTCATCTGCCGCCATCGGGGCGGTTTCGCGCGCATCCATTGTGGTCAGTTTTTGATGGGCCGCGTCGTAATAAACCATGAACGATCCGCCGCCCAGCCCCGATGATTGCGGTTCCACCAGCCCCAGCATTGCCTGCACGGCAACCATGGCATCAATGGCATTGCCACCCCGGCGCAGCACATCGGCACCAGCCTGTGCGGCCAACGGGTTGGCGGCACTGATCATCCAGTTTTGCGATTTTACGGCCGGGCGCGTCTGGCTGGTCGCGACACCGCTTTCCGGGGCGATGGCATCGGTTGCCTGCTGGGCCTGTGCCATGTGCGGCGATGCCAGCGTGGCGAGCAGTGCGGCAATAGCGATGCATGGCACTATGGCATGGCGGAATGGGCCGGGCGCAGATGAAGTTTTCGGGGGGATTGTACCTGTCATGGCGTCCTGTCTTTTGCTGTTATGGCCTGAATACAGGAGATTGATGGTTTCAGAAAAAACCCGCTTTGGAAAGTAAACAATCTCGTAACGCGCGCATAAAGACAGTGCCTGTTTCGCCAAAACGGGATGAAACGCTTTTGGCTTTCATCCCGTTTTGGGTATTCCACGATCAGGTTCGGGGCGGTTGGGGTTGCAGTGGTCGGACGGCGACTGTCAGGCGGCGTTTTGTTTGCCCGGTTTTTCTGTTTTGTCAGCCAGATTTTCTTTCATCCAGCCCAAAACAGCATCAGCAGCTGTTTGCCAGCGGGCATCAAGCATCATGGCGTGGGCAATATGGTCTACCAAAATGCAGTCGGCACCATATCGTGTTGCTGTGTGCTGAACGATTTCGCTTGGCACGATTTCGTCGTTTTTCGCCCCGATCACCAGCATTGGCGGGATGTCTGTGGGGGACAAAAATACCGGGTTGGCACCGGCCATATCAAGCAAGGCGCGATGACTTTCGGTTTCAAGGCGGCCAAAGTAAATCATGCCGTCGTCCGTTGCGACATCGGATGACAGCATGGCCCGGCCCAGCCGATCACGCAGTAGGGTGTGCGGGCCAATTGCCTGTAACCAGAACATTTGCAAAAACAGGTCAGGCTGGGAAAATGCCATCATGGCGTTAGATGCCAGCAATCCTTCTGGCGGGACTGATGCCATAAGAATGGCGGCATGTGCGGTGTGTTTTTCCAAATATTTTTGCACCACATATCCGCCCATCGAATGGCCGATCAGGATTGGTTTTTGACCCAGCGTGTCAACCACCGTTTCCAGGTCATCGACGTAATCGTCAATCGAGGCAAGGCTGCGAATATCGCGCCCGCCCGATCCCCCATGTCCGCGCAAGGAAAAGGAAATGGTTTCAAAACCCATATCTGCAAAATAGGTCAGGAAATGTTCGTTCCAGCACCAGGCACCCGTAAAGGCCCCATGGACAAACACAACAGGATGCGCACACAGGCGCGGGCCGGTTGGGCTGCGGCGAAAGATTTCCAGTTCTGGTCTCATCGGGGGCCTCCTTACGCTGTTGTTTCAGGTAACTTCAGGCATCATCAGGCATGGCAGGTTTCGTCATGCCCATGGCACAGCAAAAACGCGGATTGGCAAAACCGTTCTGATGTGTTGCCAGCCAATGGTGCGCTGTGACCATGTTTTAAGTACCAGATTATTCTAACATAACTTGGCGGGCACTGCATCTTGTGATGATAAAGCAGATATGATTGTGGTGACGACTACCATTTCGTATAATAATGACGTGCTTGCGGAAACAGAAAAGCAATTGACGGCAAAAACGGATCTGGCCGTTAGTAAGAAGGCAGGGTGAAGAAGGCCGGGGGCAGATGGTTAAGCTGGGTGTTGTGGGGATATTGTCTGAACTTGATGACGCGGCATTATCCGACGTTGAAAAACATGTGCGGCGGTGCGTTTTCCAGTCCGGCGCGGAAATTATCGAATCTGAAGGGGATAGCAGCGATGTTTTCCTGATTTTGTCGGGTGGGGTGCGGATTGTAAATTATTCGGTTTCCGGGCGTGAAGTGACGCTTGAAGAAATCGGGGTTGGCGGGTGTGTGGGACATTTGGCGGCGATTGATGGTGAACCGCGCTCCGCCTCTGTGCTGGCAATGGGCGTGACCGAAGTCGCCATGTTAAGTCCGGCCAGCTTTGAGGCTGTGATTAAAAACCATCCAACGGTGGCATGGCGTGTGATCGGCGAACTGGCCCGTATCGTCAGGGCCTCAACGCGGCGTATTGTCGATGTCAGTACCCTTGGCGCAAACGAACGCGTTATTGCCGAGATTTACCGTTTGGCACAGCTTGTGGCATGTCCGGATGGTACCGCTAAAATCACGCCGGTGCCGGTGCATTCCGATCTTGCCAGCAAGGTAAGTACCTCACGCGAAACGGTCGCCCGTGTTTTTGGCAGTCTTGCCCGACAAGGGGTGGTTTTAAAACAGGGTGACAGTCTTTTTATTCCCGATCTTCAGCGGCTGGAGGCCTTGTTGGGCAATGTCATAAGCTAGAGGATTTTTCCTTGTAAAAACTTTTTGGCTTGTGACGGCTGTCACAGTCAATACTGTATAAGTGTTTTAATGTACCAAAGTCCGGTCGACAGATCGTGGCACATCTCCCCCAAGAGATAACATCCTGGCCGCACCGTTTGGTGCGGCCATTTTTTTTAATTTGCTCATTCGTTGTGGCAGGGATGCCTCATGCGTCTTCGTTGGCGGGGGTATGTCGATCAAAAGGTTCACGTTTGGTGAAAACGGTTTTAGGATGTGCTTTGAAATTACAGAAGGGCAATCTTGAGATGCGAATGTCGATTGGACTGGCCGGATTAAGCGGGATGTGTGCGGTTGCCTTGGGCGCCTTTGCAACACATGGCATGGCGGGGCAGGAAATGGCCTATGCCCGTGAACTGGTCGAAAAGGGAGCACATTATCAGCTGATACATGCCGTTGTAATTGTGGGGGTGGCGTCATTGGCGTTGCATCGCCCCGATAGTCGGTTGCTGAGCCTGGCGAATGCGGCCTTTTTGTTGGGGACGGTGCTGTTTTGCGGGTCGCTTTATGCCATCGCCTTTAGCGGTGTTACGGCATTTGGCATGGTTGCCCCGATTGGCGGTATCAGCTTTATGGCGGGCTGGTTGATGCTGGCCTTTGCCGGGTTTAAATTGTTTCCCGGCAAATCTCAGCGAGACTGATATTAAAAGAAATATACTTTAAAGCACTTTTCCTTTAATATGACCCATTTTGTTTGTTTTTGGCGTGTCGTTTGGCAAGGCACAGCGCGCTGCGCGATGCGGCGCATCGGGCGAGCGGTGTAACGCCGCCAAACACCGCCAAAATCAAACCCTGTGGGCCAGCTCAGTCTGCCGCCTGGCCGCGTCGAAATCCTTGTCCGTAAACCCATTACGCCCGGCGGACTTCTCCTTGCCAGGCGGCAGACTGAGCTGGCAAAATGGGTCATATTAAAGGAAAAGTGCTTTAAACCCCGTGGATTGAAACCGATCAACGGGGTTTTAATTTGTTCAGGCAATAAAAAAGACGTGATCCATAAATGGGTCACGTCTTTTAAATTCAGGTAATCTAGCTGCCCCGTTCAGGGCAGGCTGATTACTTCATTTTCGCTTCTTTGAACTCGACATGCTTGCGCACGACCGGGTCATATTTGCGAAATGAGAATTTCTCGGTGGTATTCCGCGGGTTCTTCTTCACAACGTAGAAGTAACCGGTATCTGCGGTGCTTACCAACTTAACGAGAATCGAAGCGGGCTTCGCCATGTCTCTGCATCCTGTATTCAGGTGTGTCCTAGGCGCCGGAACATAAAGATTATCGCTGGTCTGTCAACCTATATTGGATCGTTTTTCTGCTTTTTTACCAGTTTGTTTGCGTATTGGCGCTTTCAAGGGCACTTTGCTGGCGAAAATAGTGATATGCAGCCTGATTTCTGAGAATTTCCAGTGCAACATCGACATCGAATTTGTCGGTGCTATAGCTGGGCGGGCAGGTATTTCGCAATTCCCGGCGGGTTGACTCATTGCGAAAATCAACCTGTCGCCAGGCCTGCATTGTGCGTGCGAGCTGTTCTTTATCGCTGAAAAATTTATTGACCAGCTGGCGTGGGGACTGGTCATCGATTTGCGATGTGCAAATTGCGGGATGAAGGCCGATTCGATCAAACGTATATCCCGACGGCGCAAGCAGCCGTGACCAGGTAAAGGTGATGGTTCCGTCATTGACCAGATCGTTGATCGCCTGGACCGACCCCTTGCCAAAGCTGGTGGAGCCCACCAGTACGGCACGGCCACGGTCCTGAAGCGATGCCGCCACCAGTTCAGCCGAAGACGCTGTGCGCCCGTTAATCAGAACAACCAATGGCAAACCATCGGTAAAATCGCGGGCGTTGGATGTGAAAACATGTTTGGCGGCAGGAACGCGGGTTTGGGTTGTGCCAATAGGGCCGCTGGTCAGAAACGCATCGGCAACCGACACCCCCTGATTTAACAGACCACCCCGGTTGCCCCGTAAATCCATGATCACGCCTTGCAGGGGGGTCGCGGACCAGATTTTGGCATCATGGATCGCTTGGTCAATTTCGGTGGCGGTATCGTTGTTAAAACTGCTGACTTCGACGATCAGCACGCTTTTGCGGACTTCCGGAAACACCGTGCGCGCGATGATGCGTTTGCGCGGTACATCAAGCTTGCGGATCAGGCTTGATCCGGTGGGGTTGATTTCGAGTTGCGCAATTGTATCAGGTGCGCCTTTTAACCGGTCAACAACCTGAAGGCGGGTCAGGTTATAAAGGTCGGTGCCGTCTACGCTGATAATCTGATCGCCGGGATGGATGCCATATTTGACGGCAGGGCCATTCTCCGTGATTTTCTTAACAACCGGGTATCCTGGGCCCGCAATGATATCCACCCCGATGCCGATATATCCTTCACGACGATCCCGCGAAATTTCGGCCCGGTTGGGGTTTTCATAGCGGCTATAGGGATCAAGCCCGTCAACCGCGCCTGAAATCAGGTGTGATTGCAGGTCTGCCGCACTTGTTTGTCGCAGGGCTGGCGAATAAAGCCGGTAGGCGCGAACACTGTCGAGTACCAGCCCGGCCCAGACATCGGCATGGATATGGCCGGGGGCCTGGTCATGATCATCGGGTAAAGGCAGGTTCAGGATAATATCGTTGCCATAGTGCACAAGGATGGTCTCTGGCGTCAGCTTTACGGCAATGTTGGGGTCAAGTGATTGCAGCCCCTCAATAGCTTTGACGGTCAGCTGTTCGGGCGGAAGGGGATCAATATAGCGGTTTTCAAGCAATCCCATCGCCTGGGATACGACAGTCAGCGTGCCGCCGTCGCTTTCATCGGTCAGGGGCATCGGCTGACGCGGTGCGCATGACGTCACAACAAAAAGGGCAAAGCCCACAGGGGCAATCATTGATCTGAGGAAACCGGTACGGCAAGATGCAAACCGGCGGTGGTGCCCTTCATTCATTGCAGTCAAGTGTCCTGTATACCGTGCCGTTCAATTCAATGTGCGCTGCTGCGCATGTTTTGGCTAAGGGTCGCGATCATATGATAAAACAGGGGTATAGGGCACGGATATTTCAGTGTTTTTTACCGCGCCGGTCGATTTTCGCCCAATACCCGAAGCCCCGTTCCGTCTGACCCGTGTGGGGGCATCATTGAAACACGTTATCTAACCGCGAATGCCCATCGCCCATTGCAGGCCTAAAACGCCCCCCTTGATGAAGGGTAAAAGGCAAAGAGTTAGAATGAGGGTAACGGGAATCCAGATACCCAGTTGCAACGCCAGCGATGGCGCGCCCGATTGCTCGACCGCCAGCGCCCCGGGCACCACCAGATGGCCGACAACCAGAATGGTGAAATAGGGCGGGGCATCATCGCAGCGATATTCACCCAGCTTGTGGTCGCAGCATTCGCAGGTTTCACGGACGGTCAAATATCCGCTGAATGCCAACCCATGACCACAATTGGGGCATTTGCGACGAAGACCACGCCGTAATCCGGTAAAAAACCGGGCAGAGCCGGGTTCCATCGGCGGGGCATGTTCGTTGTTGTGGCTGCTGCCGATTGTCATGATGCGGCGTTCCTGTCCTGAATAAGTGTGACAATTTATATGGGTTGGACGAATTTTTTAACAATTCCTCCCGCAAATTTAATGCACCCGGATGCCTGCACGTATATGTATTTATTTATCAAAGCCATCATCGTGTGGCCGCCTTCGAACAGCAAGTGTTTTTCACAACTGTTCTAATGGTGCCCGAGACAGAATCAGGAGCCCTTCCATGAGCAATGCCGACGATATCATCGCGCGGTTAAAGCAGGATTTCATCGAGGATACCATTGACCGCGTGGACCGGATCGAAACAACCATTGATCGTGTGGCTGGCGGAATGGACGATGCCAAAGCCGGAATTGCCGAATTGCGCCGTGAAGCCCACACGGTAAAAGGACTGGCCGGGTCATTCGGGTTTCCGCTGGTTGGGGCGATTGCCCATCGTCTGGAAGACTATATCGCCGATCTGACCGAGATTGATGATTTGCAAGCGGCTTCTCTGGTCGATTTTACCACCTGGATCCGCGAAATTGTGGAAAGTGGGACCAACCCGGCCGCCGAAGAAGAAATCCGTATCTTGCGGTCTTTGCCGTCGCGCAGTGTCGCAAGTGCATCGCAAGACGGGCACAGTGGCAAAACCACGCCCGCAACAGGCCAGCAGGAAGTGCTGATTGTTACCGCAACAGCCGTGCAGGCCCATTTTTTACAACGTGAACTGCGCGAACGCGGGTATCGCACCATTGCCGCCCGATCCGCCGTTGAAGCCTTTCAAACGGTTGTTCAGTCGCGCCCGGATGCGATTATTTCAGCAGCTGTGCTGGATGGTTTAAGCGGGATCGAACTGATCCGGGCGCTGGCGGCAATGAAAACCATGCAAGGCAAAGCCTTGGGGCTTTTGACCAGTTTTGCTGCCAGTCATCCGGATCTTGAAGGGTTGCCCGAAAATGTGACGATCATTACCAATCGTGGCAAGGAAACGGCAGCACAACTGGTAAAGTTTATCGAAACACTTGGCTGAAGCCTTGTCATATTTGGCCGCAGGCACAGAACGGTTGGTATTTTGCCGTTTAAAAAACACAACCCGCATCAAAAAAAAATGATGCGGGTTCTGTTTTGGATTACGAAGATTTTGGCGGCGTCGCATTGCGGTTGCCGATACGTATCTTGCGCTGTTTTTTCGGTGTGGTCTTTTTACCAGCACCAGCACCAGCACCAGCACCAGCACCTGGCCCTTTGGCGTCGGGCTTTGCGGCTGTGTTTTTGGCCGCCGCGCGAAAGCCCGGTTTGGCCCCATGGCGGTTGTTTCGATCCCCTGGGCTGCGTTTGCCACGCGGGGCACCTTTGCCACCTTTATTGAAGCGCGGGCGTTCAATCAGATCTCGGCTGGTAATATCGGCATGTTCAGCCAACCGCAGTGACAAGGACCCGGTTGCGGTATCGGCATCGGCCACGCGCACAACAACATCATCCCCAAGACGGAAGGTTTTGCCGCGTTTATCACCGACCAGGCAATGATTGATCGGATCATGCACATAATAGTCATCGGGCAGGGTGCTGATGGGAACCAGCCCGTCTGCACCGGTTTCGCGTAGTGATACAAACAGGCCGAAATGTGTCACGCCGGAAATTTTCCCCGGCAATTCCGCACCAATACGGTCCGCCATATAAGCCGCAACATAACGATCAACCGAGTCGCGTTCGGCCATTGCGGCCCGGCGTTCGGTGCCGGAAATGTCTTCGCCAAGTTGTTCAAACCGTTCGCCGTCTTCGGGGCGAAGCGCGCCATCCCCCAATCGCAAACCGGCAATCAGGGCGCGATGCACCAAAAGGTCGGCATAACGGCGGATGGGCGATGTAAAATGGGCATAGCGGTTCAATGCCAAACCAAAATGGCCGATATTATCGGGGCTATACATGGCCTGTGACTGGCTGCGCAACACCACGGTATTGATCAGTTCAGCTTCGGGTGTGCCCTTTGCGCGTTCCAGGATGTGGTTGAAATCACGCGGTTTTAAAACCGGGCCGGGTTGCAGTTTATAACCGGCACCTTCTAAAAACTCGCGCAGGGCTTCGAGTTTTTCTTCGCTAGGTGCATCGTGAATACGATACATGCAGGGCTGTTTTAACCGTTCCAGTTCTTCGGCAGCACAAACGTTGGCTGCAATCATGAACTCTTCGATCAGCTTGTGGCTGTCGAACCGGGCGCGCGGTGCCACGGCAATAATCTCGCCTTTTTCGTTCAGTTCGATCTTGCGTTCGGGAACATCAAGTTCCAGCACACCCCGCTTTTCGCGCGCGGTTAAAAACGCATGATAGGCCCCGTATAACGGTTTGATAACGCGATCAACCAAGGGCGCTGTCGTGTCGTCAGGGTCGCCATCCATGGCGCGCTGAACCTGATTATAGGTCAGTCGGGCGGCAGAATTCATCATGCCACGGCAAAATTTATGGCGAATTTTCTGACCTTTGGCGTTCAGCCACATTTCAACGGCCATGCAGCCACGGTCTTCGCGTGGCACAAGCGAACACCAGCCGTTCGACAGCTCGAATGGCAGCATCGGCACCACCCGGTCCGGGAAATAGCAGCTATTGCCGCGTTTTATGGCTTCACGGTCCAGGGCATCGTCGGGGCGCACATACCATGACACATCGGCAATCGCGACCATGACATGCCAGCCACCGGGGTTTTCCGGGTTGGTGTCGGCCTCGGCCCAGACGGCATCGTCAAAATCGCGGGCGTCTTCACCGTCAATTGTCACCAGCGGAATTTGGCGAAGATCGGTGCGGTTGCCCATTGGGGTTGCTTTTGATTCCCGGGCCTGAAGTTCAACTTCTGGCGGGAATTCAAACGGGATGCCACGGGCATGAATGGCAACAAGGCTGATGGATTTGGGTTCGTTTATATTGCCCAAAACATCGACAATCCGCCCTTTGCGCAGGCCAAAATGTTTGCCCGGCAAAAGTTCGGTCAGCACCAGGGCGCCGGGTTCAAGCCCCGGATGATCGTCCAGCGGAACGGCAATTTCGCCGCTATCCTTGCGATCGGTCGGAACAACACGGCCTTCGCGTTCATTCGGGCGAAAAAGGCCCAAAACCCGCTGTGGCCCGCTGCCCAACAGGCGCATGATGCTGGCATCATAGGTGTTTTTGCCGGTATAGCGCAGTTTGGCCAAAATTTTGTCGCCAATTCCAGGTGCGCTGGGGCCACCATGGCGTGTGGTTTTGACATAAATAACCGGCGGGTCAAACGGCTCTTTCCAGACATTGGGGCGGGCCAGGACCTCGCCATTTTCATCAAGTCCGGTAATTTCCAGCACATCAACCGGGGGCAGGCGACCGGGTTTGTTAAACCGTTTGCGCCCGGCAACCACGTCGCCGCCGAATTTAAGATCCTTAAGCAGTTTTTTCAGTTCGATTTTGGCCGCACCACGGATGTTAAAAGCGCGGGCAATTTCGCGCTTGCCAACCGGCGTCGGGCTCATCTCGACAAATTCAAGAATCTGCTCTTTGGTCGGGAAGGGTGTTTTATTTTCTGGTTCGTTCGCCAAGTTTGTGGCGTCCTTTCAAATTATGTATCTTCGGACCCGAAGGGGGCTGTCACATTCGGGTCCGGCAAAAAGCAGCGCCATGTTTTTATTTGGCGGCCGCTTTTTTCGCGGGTGTCTTTTTTGCGGTCGTTTTTTTGGCTGCGGGTTTCTTTGCAGCGGTTTTTTTCGGAGCAGCCTTTTTGGCCGGTTCTTTTTTCGCGGCTGTTTTCTTTGCACCTGCCGACGTCGTTTTACCCGACTTGGCTTCTTTTTCTTTTAATGCGGCAATCGCCATTTCCAGTGTGACATCTTCCTTAACGGTGTCACGTGGTAAATTGGCATTGGTTTTTTTGTGTTTCACAAACGGACCCCAGCGACCATCGGCCAGCAGGATCGGTTCGTTGTCATCGGGGTGTTTGCCAATTTCCTTGCCGGCTTTTTCTCGTTTGTCGGCAATCAGGGTAATAGCGCGGTTTTCACCGATGGTCAGCACATCGTCATCGGCTTTCAGGGATGCAAACGTGCTGCCAGCCTGAACATAGGGGCCAAACCGCCCGATATTGGCTTTAATTTCTTCGCCGGTTTCCGGGTACACGCCAACATCGCGGGGCAATGTCAACAGTTCCTCGGCTTTGGTTAAATCAACGACCGTTGGCTCCAGCCCTTTGGGCAGCGAGGTGCGCTTGGGTTTAACCTTTTTAGGTTTGCCGTTTTTACCGTCAACGGTTTCTTCTTCACCCAACTGCACATAAACGCCGTATGGTCCCTTGCGCAAGGTAATTTCCTTGCCCGTGGTGCTATCAACGCCCAAAATCTTGGGTCCACTATCAAGTTCGGCATTGCCCGGGTTGTCATTGGCAACCAGCGGGCGCGTATAGTTACAATCCGGGTAATTGGAACATCCCAGAAACGCGCCGAACTTACCCAGCTTCAGGCTTAAGGTGCCTTCTTCGCATTTCGGGCATTTATGCGGGTCGGATCCGTCTTCGCGTTCGGCGAACAGATAATTTTCCAGCATTACCTGCAAGGCATCAAGAACATCGGTGATCTTGAGTTCCTTGGCTTCGTCAACATTGCCCTTGAACGATGTCCAGAATTCGGTCAGCACATCGCGCCACGCACGGTCACCGTTGGAGACATCATCAAGCTGGTTTTCAAGATCAGCGGTGAAGTTGTACTGCACGTAACGTTCAAAGAATTTCGACAGAAACGCCGTGACCAGACGTCCGCGATCCTGGGCAATGAAGCGGCGTTTTTCCAGGGTTACGTAATTGCGATCCTGCAATACCGAAATGATCGAGGCATAGGTCGACGGGCGGCCAATACCGAGTTCTTCCATGCGTTTTACCAGGCTTGCCTCGGTATAGCGCGGCGGCGGCTGGGTGAAATGCTGATCGATGGACACTTTTTCAAGGTCGGGTTTCTGGCCCTCTTTCAGAGGCGGCAGGCGACGATCATTGTCATCATCGTCGGAATCATCCTTGCCTTCCTGATACAGCCTTAAAAAGCCGTCAAACTTAACCACCGAACCATTGGCACGCAGCACGACATGGTTATCGTTCGATGCCAGATCAACGGCCACCTGGTCAAACCGGGCGTCCTCCATCTGGCAGGCAACGGTCCGCTTCCAGATCAAGGTGTAAAGGGCCAGTTGGTCTTTATCAAGATGGCGCGAAACCTGATCGGGGCGGCGGAAAACATCGGTCGGGCGGATGGCTTCGTGGGCTTCCTGTGCGTTTTTGGCCTTGTTGGCAAAGCTGCGCGGGGCAGCTGGCAGGTAATCCTTGCCATAATCCTTGTCGATCAGGCGGCGCGCCCCGGCCAGGGCTTCAGACGACAGGATAACAGCGTCGGTACGCATATAAGTGATTAAACCAACGGTTTCACCGCCAATATCAACGCCTTCATACAGGCGTTGTGCCAGCTGCATGGTCCGTTTGGTGCCAAAGCCCAGTTTACGCGATGCTTCCTGTTGCAAGGTCGATGTGGTGAAAGGCGGCTGCGGGCGCCGTTTGACGTCCTTGCGCTCGACCTTCGAGACGGTATAGCTGCGTGCTTCGACCTTTTCCTTGGCAATCTTGGCGTCGCCTTCGTTGCCAATGGCCAGCTTGTCGAGTTTTTTGCCATCGAGATGGGTCAGACGGGCGCTGAATTTGCCTTCGGGAATGCCAAAATTGGCTTCCAGCGACCAGTATTCGTCGGGACGAAAGGCTTCGATGTCGATTTCGCGTTCGCAAATCAGGCGCAAGGCCACGGACTGTACACGACCGGCAGAGCGCGAACCGGGCAATTTGCGCCATAAAACCGGCGAAAGGTTAAAACCAACCAGATAATCCAGTGCCCGGCGCGCCAGATAGGCATCGACCAGTTCCTGGTTTAAGGCCCGCGGGTTGGCAATGGCGTCGGTGACGGCTTTTTTGGTGATTTCGTGAAAAACCACGCGGTGAACCTCGCGGCCCCGCAGCAGCTTTTTTTGTTCCAGCACTTCAAGGATGTGCCACGAAATGGCTTCCCCTTCGCGATCCGGGTCAGTTGCGAGATATATGGTGTCAGCATCGCGTGCGGCAGCAGCAATTTCGCGGATCTGTTTTTCAGACCGGCCATCTGTTTCCCAGATCATGGCAAAGTTGTTATCGGTATCAACCGAGCCATCCTTGGACGGCAAGTCACGGATGTGACCAAACGAGGCCAGGACCTTAAAATCATCACCGAGATATTTGTTTATCGTCTTGGCTTTGGCTGGCGATTCGACGATGACAAGATTCATTATTTTTTACGTGTCCGGTTTTTGCGCCTGATGGCGGAAAAGGTATGCCGCAATGCATATATTTCGCAAGTGCCCATCGTAAGGCGAGGGGAAATGCGTTCGGATTGCGCCTCAAAACGATGTTGAAACCACATATTGTGGCAATTTCAACGACGACAAGACTCAATTAGCGATACGCGATACCCTATTTCCGGGGTGACGTTCAACCCTTCCTGAAAGTTCAAGTTCGATCAGCAGGGTTGAAATCGTACTTGCGGGCAGTTTTGATGCCCTGATCAGACTGTCAATGGCAATCGGTGCTGCCGATAACAAGTCGAACAAAGTTTGTGCCGGATCATTCCCGTTAGATGTGTTTGACTCGGAAGATGAAATTCGCGCCAACCCCCCAGTTTGCGCCGGGTTGGCGGCTATTTTATCGGCGTCGTCGGTGTTTGTGGTGTTTTCAAGCGCCTGATCGCGCAACAGGCTGTCGAGTATGGCATCAAGGTTATAGGCTGTATTGGTTGCCGGGGCCGGTCGGGTATCATTATTAAATGTATGTATCGGTGCATCAAATTGTCGAATGGCCGGTGCTTGCCCGATGACATTTAAAATTGCGTCGATGGAGTCGCACAGAACAGCCCCGTCGCGGATCAGGCTGTTGGGGCCTGCGGCCCGTGGATCGGTCGGCGAGCCGGGAACAGCAAAAACATCGCGCCCCTGTTCGGCGGCCATCCGTGCTGTAATCAGCGACCCGGAATTGCGGCCTGCCTCGATCACGACAATGCCTTGTGACACCCCCGAAATGATGCGATTGCGGCGCGGAAAGTGCCGGGCCTGCGGCTTTAACCCCGGGGGCATTTCGGAAATAATACATCCGCTTTGCGCAATGCGCCCGTGTAAATCGGCATGTTCACGCGGATAAATAACATCAACCCCGCCAGCAACGACGGCAATTGTTGTGCCGGTGCCGTGTGCTGCGGCGTCAAGCGCGCCTTGATGTGCGGCACCATCAATGCCACGGGCCAGGCCCGATACAACACTGTAACCGGCCTGTGCCAGTTCGCGCGCCAGCCGCCGGGCAAACTGGCAGCCCCCCAGTGATGCATTGCGTGCGCCCACGATGCCAATGGTGGGCCGGGTTAACAAACCGGCATCGCCCAGAACATAAAAATATGGCGGGGCGTCTTCAATGGCGGCAAGGGCGGGTGGGTATTCCGGGTCGCCCCAAATAACCGGTTTGGCCGACAGGGCCAACGCGGATTCAATTTCGGCAATGGTATCCTGGCGGGTGGCAATCACAATCGGGCGTTTGACGCCGCTTTTCCTGGCGATGTCGGGCAGGGCATCAAGGGCCGTTCGCGCCGCGCCAAACTGTTCTAACAGCCGGCGAAACGTGACCGGCCCGATCTGGCTGCTGCGCGCCAGACGCACCCGTGCCAGACGCTCAGATTGGGGAAGTCGCGATGGTTGTGATGTGTGTAATGTCATAACGTCGGGATTGTGATCATTCCGGCGTTATGTCGTCAAGCATTTCTGTCGCGGGTTCAGCAAGTTATACCAACCGGCGCAGGATCAGATTCAGAATAAAGAGTCTCAGGCGGCTGGAAGCCTGAATTTATGGAAGCCTTGTTATGGAGGATTTTGTCATGGGAGCAGCGATTGGCCTGCGGCAAGATTATGACGAATCCGGAATACGCAGATTGCCTAAAACAGGGTACCAGCCAAAATGCAGGAAACCCACCCGAATTATTCCGGATGGGTTTCCTTTGGGCTTCAAAAAACAGCTTATTCCTCGCTGTCCGTCGTTTCGGGGTCTTTTTTCTGGCCGATTTTGGGTTCAGTCCCCTTAATCAGACGGCGGATATTGGCGTGGTGCGCACACCAGACAATGATCGCCAGAAAGATTGCCATCCACCCGGCACCGGCATTATGCGCAATATAAAACGCGGCCAGCGGGGCCACGAGCAGTGCCACCAGCGCCGAAAGCGAGGAATAGCGAAAGATCACGGCCATCACCAGCCATGTCAGCGCCGCAGCCAGCCCCATAATCCAGTTTACAGCCGCCAGCGTGCCTAGCGTGGTGGCAACACCTTTGCCACCTTTAAACCGCAGCCACAGCGGAAACATATGGCCGATAACGGCGGCTGTACCGGCAAAAATACCCTGTTCAGGCCCGCCCATACCCGGCCCGACCACATAGGTAAACAGCAAAACCGCCGCGGCCCCCTTGCCGCAATCGCCAATCAGGGTCAACAATGCCAGAAATTTATGGCCGGTGCGCAAAACGTTGGTGGCCCCAATATTGCCAGAGCCCATTTTACGAATATCGCCAAGTCCTGCCATGCGGGTCAAAACAAGCCCGAACGGGATGGAACCCAGCAGATAACCGCACACAGTGGCAATTTGCATTGATGTCAGCAGGGCCTTGTAGACGGGATCTAGTTCCATGATGATGAACCTTCAATGCAACTGGGGTGCGTAAAAACTTCCCGTCCGTCAATCAAAGTGCGCAGAACCGCCCCTTGTATCAGGCGTCCGTCGAACGGGGAGTTTTTGGATTTTGACTGGAATTTATAAGGATCAATCCTGGACGGACGGTCTGGATCAAACACAACAATGTCGGCAGAACTTCCGGGTTTCAGCGTGCCATGACCTGACAGTTTCATCAACCGGGCCGGGGCCGATGTGATTTTACCAATCGCCTCAAGCAGCGATAGATGCCCGTTATGATAAAGTTCCAGCGTGATCGGCAGCAGTGTTTCCAGGCCGACACCACCGGCAGCCGCCTGGGAGAACGGCAGGCGTTTGCTGTCCTGATCCTGCGGGTTGTGGTCGGATGCAATGGTATCAATCGTGCCATCAACAAGGCCCATCACAATCGCCTGGCGGTCATCTTCGGCGCGCAGCGGCGGGGACAGCTTGGCAAATGTGCGATAGTCGCTGACCGCATTTTCATTGAGCGCAAAATAAAACGGTGCGGTATCGCAGGTGATTTTTAAACCGCGTTTTTTGGCTTTGCGAATAACTTCGACCGATTCACCGGTTGAAATATGGGAAAAATGCAATCGGCCTCCGGTCATTTCCGCGAGCCGGATGTCGCGTTCAATCTGGATGACTTCGGCCAGTGGCGATATGCCTGATAACCCCAAACGGGTGGCCAGCTCGCCACTGTTCATATCGCCGCCACGCGATAATTCCGGTTCTTCGGGGTGTTGCACAATCATGCCATCGAAAAACGTGGTATATGCCAGTGCCTGACGCAGCAGGCGGGCGCTGGCAATGGTTTTAACGCCATCGCAAAAGGCCACCGCCCCGGCCTGATGCAGAAGGCCCATTTCGGTAATTTCATGGCCTTCGATGCCCTTGGACACCGCGCCATAAACAAATACCTTGGCAAGGCCAACCTTGCGCGCACGCCGGGCAACAAATTCCACCCCGGCAACATCGTCAATCACCGGGTCGGTATTGGGCAGGGCCACCATGGTGGTTACCCCGCCAGTAGCCGCCGATTTACCCGCAGTTTCGATGGTTTCCTGGTGTTCAAATCCCGGTTCGCGAAGCTGAACCCGCATGTCAACCAGACCCGGGGCAAGGCAATTGCCGTCACCCTCGATAATGCGGCAATCGGCGGGGACGGTTTCCCGGGTGACCGACGGGCCAAGATCGTTGATAACGCCGTCCTGTATAAGCAGGCCACCGATCTGGTCGAGGCCGGTTGCGGGATCGAGCAGGCGGACATTGACAAAAGCTGTTTTCCCGCTGGCTTTGGCGCGAATGGCAGGCATCATTTACGGCCCCCGGCAAGATTTCGCTGGTTTTGAACCAGAATTTCCAAGGCCGCCATGCGCACGGCAACCCCCATTTCAACTTGTTCGCGAATAACCGAACGCTCGACATCGTCGGCAACTTCGCTGTCAATTTCCACACCCCGGTTCATGGGGCCGGGATGCATGATCAGCGCGTCGGGCTTGGCATTGGCCAGTTTGGCGCGGTCCAGGCCATGAAAATGAAAATATTCGCGAACGGAGGGGATAAAGCTGCCCTCCATGCGCTCAAGCTGCAAACGCAACATCATCACGATGTCGCAGTCTTTTAGCCCCTCTTCCATATCGTGGAAAATTTCAACACCCATGCGGTCAATTTTTGCCGGGATCAGGGTGGGCGGGGCGATCAGGCGCACGCGCGACCCCATAGTGTTTAACAAAAGGATGTTGGAGCGCGCCACGCGGGAATGCGCAATGTCGCCGCAGATTGCCACCGTTAAACGGTGCAGGCGGCCCTTGTGGCGGCGAATTGTCAGGGCGTCAAGCAGGGCCTGGGTTGGGTGTTCGTGCCGACCATCGCCAGCATTAAGAACCGCACAATTGACCTTTTCGCTCAGCAGTTTGACCGCACCGCTATCACCGTGACGTACCACCAGGGCGTCGGGGTTCATGGCATTCAGGGTCATTGCCGTATCAATCAGGGTTTCACCCTTTTTAACCGAACTGGTGCCCACCGTCATATTGATCACATCTGCGCCCAGCCGTTTGGCTGCGAGTTCAAACGATGTCAGTGTCCGGGTGGAATTTTCGTAAAACAGGTTAACGACTGTGCTGCCAGCAAGGATATTGCTGGTTTTGTCGGCAGTGCGGTTTTTTTCCGCATAATGCTGGGCACGATCAAGAATGAGGGTGATTTCACCGGGGGTCAAACCTTCGATCCCCAGAAGATGTGGGTGCGGATAGTGATCCGCCTCTGGTCCCATGACACTCATGGCGTTGCACTTGTTCCTTGGCTGCACTCTGAATGGAAAATTGCGTGCGGAGCATAACGAATTGCACCCGTTACGGAAAGGTAAAATATCAAATTTACCCTTGTCCATCTGGTCAGATTTTTGCGCGAAAATACTGGAGTTATTCCATTTTCAGGCTGCGTGCAGCAATATCGCCAATATCGGCATTGTTGCGATGGCAACAAGCGTTTGGACCGTAATGATACTGGCCATCATTTTGGCATCCCCGCCCATCAGGCGTGCCAGAACATAAGCACTGGCCGAACAGGGAAGCCCGGCATAAAGTGCTAATGCCGCCATATCCAGCGAGGGCATATTCAGCAAAAGCGACAGGCCAATAGCAATCGCGGGGCTTAGCACCAGTTTGCCTAAGGTGGACGCGGCAACCGGGCCGCCCGCCCGGTGGGCCGCCTGCAAATCAATACCCGCCCCAACGGCAAGCAAACCAACGGGCAGGGCCGCACGGCCCAGAACCTCTAAAAATGGCCCGGCAATGGGTGGTAACCCCAAACCCGACGCATTTGCAATCATCCCCAAAACACATGCCATCAGTAACGGATTGCACATAACGTCGCGTAATACCGGTATCAGTCCGGCTTTGCGGTTGTTATCGCCCCAGTGCGAACATGCCAAAACCGACAGAATATTTACGGTTGGAACGATCAGGGCGATACACAGGGCCGTTACCGTTAACCCGCGTTCGCCCAACAAGGCAGCCGCAATTGCAAGGCCAATATAGGTGTTGGGGCGGATCGCACCTTGAAAAACGGACGTAAATGCCGCGTCGCTAACCCGTAACGCCGGTTTTGCCATAATGGTCAGCGCGGCCTTTGCAAAGGCCGTTCCCAAAATAACAATGGCGATGCCGGTAACAGGTAAACTGCCCAAATCGGCCTTGGCTGTGTTGGCAAACAGCAAGGCAGGGAAGGTGATGAAATAGGTCAGCTTTTCCGCACCCGGCCAGAACGCATCGGGCAGGAAGCGCCAGTGCCGCAGGGCAAACCCGACCAGAATCAGGCCGAATGTCGGGATAAGGGCCGAAAGAATAGCCAACATGGCACTGTCCAATAATTAATGCGAACGGGAACAATTCGAATAAGACAGTTGTGCTATCACCGCAAGGGGCCGCATGGCAAACGGCGACAGGTTTTGCTGTCTTGGCAAGGTTCGTGTCCGTGAGTGGAATGAATCATTCAAAAACACGACAAAATAGAAAAAATGCCGGGACTGTCGGCAAAATAACGTTGCCGCGCGTCCTAAGAACCGGCACATTTGTCGGCGTGAATCGGCAGGCACTGTATTGCGGAGGTTCTGGTTCGTCTGGTGGCAAGTGGATGCAGCAATGACCCAAAAGATCGATCATCTTGTATTATGCGTCAAGGATCTGGACCTTGCGTGCGAACGGTATCGCCAACTGGGCTTTACGGTAACACCGCGTGCGCTTCATCCGTTTGGCACCGGGAATGCGCTGGTGCAGCTTGACGGCATGTATCTGGAGATTCTGGCTGTGGTTGATCCCGATAAAATCGGGCCTGACGATATTGATTTGCCGTTTTCCTTTGCCGTTTATAACCGCAATTTCCTGCGTCTGCGCGAAGGCATGTCGATGCTGGCGTTGCAGTCAGACGATGCTCAAGCTGACCGGGCGGCTTTTATCGAGGCTGGAGCTGGCGTGCCCGATGTGTTTGATTTCGAGCGCAAAGGCCAAACGCCAGGCGGTATGCAGGTTGATCTTGGATTTTCGTTGGCTTTTGCCAACCATCCCTTGTTGCGCCACGCGGTTTGTTTTGCCTGTCAGCACCGCCATCCGGCCGAGAATTTCTATTTCCCGGAATATCAAAACCACGCCAATAGTGCGGTGATCATTGATCGTGTTTTCTTAACCCACTGGGCGGCGGAGGCTGTGGAAGAATTTTTTGCATCAATGTCGTTGGGCGCGCTTGTGGATGTAAAACATCAGGATGAATTGCTTGCCAGTTACCCGATTGCGGGCAAGATGCTACCCGATGATGGCTTTGCCGGGTTCCGCCTGCTTGTGCGCGATATGGGTACTATTCGTGACGCTGCATTATCGCTAGGCGCGATTGAAAGTGGCGATAACCTTATTATCCCCCCTAGCCGGATGTTCGGGGTGATGATCGTAATCAGGCAGCAAAAAGCCGCCTGAACTAAGGTTCGGCGGCTTTATTATCAGCGTTAAAACAGCGCGCTTCTATGGAGCGTTCAACTGATTTTATTTCTGGTCGTCACTGCTGTTGACGTCTTCATCATACGCATCGGCATGATCTTCGTCGTCTTCATCATCATCTACCAGGCCGGGATCGGTGTGGCGATTAAGGTTGTCAAGCGCGCCTTGCAGGATATAGCCCGCAGCGGCCTTGTCGACGACTTCTGAACGGCGTTTGCGCGACATGTCGGCTTCGCCAATCAGAATGCGTTCAACCGCACTGGTGGACAGTCGTTCGTCCCATAGCAAAACCGGAACGTCGATATGTTTGTCCATTTCATCGACAAACGCATAAACGCGGTGGCAGGATGTGCCAATCGAGCCATCCATTTCACGCGGAAAGCCGATGACGATGCCGCCAACATTCTGTTTGCTGACAATGGCCGAAAGTTCGGCGATGTCGCGTGTGAACTTTTTACGCTTGATCAGGCTGTAGGGCGTTGCAATTTGCAGCCCGACATCCGAAAGCGCAACACCAATGGTTTTGGTGCCCAAGTCCAGGCCCAAAATCCGCGCTGCTGGTGCCAGGTACCGCAGCAATTCCTGAGTATCATTACAAATCATGGCGATCTTATAGGCACAGATTGGTAAAAATACCAGTGCAAAGCATAGTGCAAACAGCATTTCAGGCATGCCGGTTTGCCACGCGAGGGCAGGGCATTTTCAATAAAATTTGCCATGTGGTAAAAACACGGCGCAAAGTGCGGCGCAGGGCTCTTGCCGCGGGCCGTTCCGGGTGCTAGGTTCCGGCTTGTATTTTCAGTTTCTGGCGGACGACCGTTCGCCGGGTGTTTTGTCATTCCTTAAGAGAGACTTTCATCCATGTCGTCTTTGGATAAGGAAACGGTTCGTAAAATCGCCTTCCTGTCGCGTATTAAAGTAAGCGAGGAAGAATTGGGCGAACTGGCGGGTGATTTGACCCGTATCCTCGATTTTATCGAGGAACTGCAAGAAGTTGACGTCGAGGGCGCAGCACCTCTGACCTCGGTTGCCGATCTGACCCTGCCGTTGCGCAAGGACGAAGTCACCGATGGCAATATCCAGCAAAAAGTGCTGGCCAATGCGCCAAAAACCGATGCCGGCTGTTTTGTTGTGCCCAAGGTGGTTGAATAATGACTGATCTGACAAATTTGACCCTTGCCGATGCCCGTGACGGGTTGGCAAAGGGGGATTACACGTCGGTCGAGCTGACCGAAGCCCATATCGCGTCGATGGGCGCGCAGCGCAAGCTGAATGCCTATATTACCGAAACCCCGGAACAGGCCCTTGAAATGGCCCGGGCATCCGATACCAAACGCGCCAGGGGCGATGTTGGTAAAATGGAAGGCCTGCCGATTGCGATCAAGGATTTGTTTTGTACCGAAAATGTGCAGACAACCGCCGCCTCGCATATTCTTGAAGGGTTCAAGCCGCAATATGAATCAACCGTGACGGCCAATCTGTTTGGCAACGGCGCGGTGATGCTGGGCAAAACCAACCTTGATGAATTTGCCATGGGCTCGTCGAACATGACGTCTTATTACGGCAATGTCATTAACCCGTGGAAGGGCAAGGATGGCAAGGATCTGGTCCCTGGCGGGTCGTCAGGCGGGTCGGCCGCCGCTGTTGCCGGGCGCATGGCAATGGCTGCAACCGGCACCGATACCGGTGGTTCCATTCGTCAGCCAGCGGCATATTGCGGCATTGTTGGCTTAAAGCCGACCTATGGTCGTTGCTCGCGCTGGGGTGTTGTTGCCTTTGCAAGCTCGCTTGATCAGGCTGGCCCCATGACCCGCACCGTGCGCGATGCGGCGATTATGCTGGGTGCCATGGCCGGGCACGATGCCAAGGACAGCACATCAGCCCCGATGGCGGTTCCCGATTTTGAAGCCGCCCTTAGCGGTGATATTCGCGGCATGAAAATTGGTATTCCCAAGGAATACCGCGTTGATGGCATGCCCGACGAAATTGCCAAGCTGTGGGATGATGGCGTTGCCATGCTGCGCGATGCCGGTGCCGACGTGCTCGACATTACCCTGCCGCACACCAAATACGCCCTGCCGACCTATTATATCGTTGCCCCGGCCGAAGCATCGTCCAACCTCGCGCGGTATGATGGTGTTCGTTTTGGCCAGCGTGTGATGGAAGACGGCGACAGCCTGGATGAAATGTACATGAAAACCCGTGCTGCGGGTTTTGGTAAAGAAGTCCAGCGTCGCATCATGATCGGCACTTATGTGCTTTCGGCCGGGTATTACGATGCCTATTACAACAAGGCCTTGAAAGTGCGTCGTCGCATTTACGAAGATTTCACCAATGCCTTTGGCACGGTCGATGTTGTGTTGACACCAACCGCGCCGTCGGCTGCTTTCGCCTTGGGTGAAAACAGCGACGATCCGGTTAAAATGTATCTTAATGACGTGTTTACGGTTCCGGCCAGCCTTGCCGGGCTTCCGGGCCTCTCCGTGCCGACCGGTCTTTCCGATAGTGGCCTGCCGCTGGGCTTGCAGTTGATCGGCAAACCGTTTGACGAAGAAACCGTTATTCGCGTTGGTGGCGTTCTTGAAACCGCAGCCGGGTTTGATGCCAAACCTGCCGGGCTGGAGGGTTGATCCATGACTTATATTCTTGAAGGTTCGACCGGCCCGTGGGAAATCGTTGTCGGTCTGGAAGTTCACTGCCAGGTGATTTCCCATTCCAAGCTGTTTTCCGGGGCTTCGGCCCAGTTCGGCTCGGATGTTAACAACAATGTCAGCCTTGTCGATGCGGCAATGCCGGGCATGTTGCCAGTGATCAATGCCGAATGTGTGCGCCAGGCGGTTAAAACCGGCTTGGGGCTTAAGGCCAGGATCAATCATGAAAGTGTGTTTTCGCGGAAAAACTACTTTTATGCCGATCTGCCGCAGGGTTATCAGATTTCGCAGTTTGACAAGCCGATTGTTGGCGAAGGCACCGTCATTCTTGATATGCCCGATGGTTCGACCAAGGCAGTTGGCATTGAACGCCTGCATCTTGAACAGGATGCCGGTAAATCAATGCATGACCATGACCCGAAATATTCGCATATCGATTTGAACCGTTCGGGCGTTGCCCTGATGGAAATCGTGTCCAAACCCGATATTCGTTCGCCGGAAGAAGCAGGGGCCTATCTGACCAAATTGCGCGCGATTGTGCGTTATCTTGGCACCTGTGATGGCAATATGAACGAAGGTTCGATGCGCTGTGATGCCAACGTTTCGGTGCGTCGGGCCGGGGCCGAATTTGGCACGCGCTGTGAAATCAAAAACGTCAATTCGATCCGCTTTGTGATGCAGGCGATTGAAATTGAAGCCATGCGTCAGATCGAAGTGATCGAGGGCGGCGGCGTGATCAGGCAGGAAACCCGCCTGTTTGACCCGAAACTGGGGGAAACCCGGGCGATGCGGTCAAAGGAAATGGCGCATGATTATCGCTATTTCCCGGACCCGGATTTGCTGCCGCTGGTTTTTGATGAAGCCTTTGTTGCCGAAATCGAAAAAACCTTGCCGGAACTGCCCGACGAGAAAAAAGCCCGTTTTATGCGTGAATATGGCCTGTCGGCCTATGATGCGGGCGTGCTGGTTGCTGAGCAGGAAAAAGCCGAGTTCTATGAACGCGTTGCCAAGGGCCGTGATGGCAAGATGGCAGCCAACTGGGTGATTACCAACCTGTTTGGTGCGCTGAACAAACTGGGTGTTGATGTTTCGGAAAGCCCGGTTACGGCGGAAAATCTTGGCAAGCTGATTGGCTTGATTGGCGATGACACGATTTCGGGCCGGATCGCCAAAGACGTTTTTGAAATCATGATCGAAACCGGCAAAGACCCCGAATCGATTGTGGAAGAAAAAGGTTTAAAGCAGATCACCGATACCGGTGCCATTGAAACCGCAATTGACGAAGTGATTGCGGCCAACCCGGACAAAGTCGAGGAAATCCGCGATGGTAAAGACCGGATGCTGGGCTGGTTTGTGGGCCAGGTCATGAAATCGACCGGCGGCAAGGCCAATCCGGGTATGGTTAATAAAATGCTGCGGGATAAAATTCTGGGATAAGTCTTCCAGAGATAGATGATGTGACAAAAGCCGCCCCTTGGGGCGGCTTTTGGCGTTTAAGGACTGGTCAAATTTCCCGCGTAAATATTGCGTGGCGGATGGTGGTGCTTGTGTGGTGAAAGGGTTTTACAGGTTCAGGATCGATACAGGCTGGGGGTTGATCCCAAAATGCGTTTGAACATGGCACTGAATGCTGCGGGGTTGTCATAGCCAAGGTCAAGCGCGATGGTGGTGATGGCTTCCCCCTGGGCCAGTCGGGGCAGGGCGGCAAGAATACAGGCCTGCTGTCGCCAGGCGACAAAGCTAAGCCCGGTTTCACGGCGAAACAGGCGGGTAAAGGTACGTCTGCTCATGGCGAGTGCATCACACCAGTGATCAATCGTCATGTTTGCGTCGGGTTCGCGCAAAAAACTGTGGCATTGTTGGGCCAGTCCCTTATGGGCGGGCAAAGGTAATGATAGCGGTATCGGGGGCAATAGCTCCAGTTCAAACCGTATCAGGTTCATCAATGCGCCGCCGCGTCCATCCTGATCATATTCAGGCGGCAGAGTTGCGGCCTCTTCTAGCAAATTGCGCATGAAGGCCGAAATGCCAACGACCTGGCAATGCGTTGGCATGCCTTGGGTGATGGCCGGGTCAAGATAAAGGCTGCGCATTTTTACATCCCCAAGTGTTCGGACTTCGTGCACGATCCCGGCCGGGATCCACATGCCGCGCTGGGGGGGCATCATCCACGCGCCTTGCGGCGTGGTTGCCATGACCACCCCGGTCAGGCCGTATAGCAACTGATCATGCTGATGATGATGCGGGGCAATGATTTCCCCATCCGCATAATCAACACCCAGGGCGATGACCGGTCGGCGAACAGAATGGAAATGTTGGTGGCTATGATCGGATAAATTCATCTTGGCCCACTTGCATAATAGAATGACCCTAATCGGGTGGCGGGCCATCGTCCATCCTTTAAAATATGCGGCAAGCGTGATGTTGCGCGTTTAACTGCGTGTTCAGGGATTTTAATGATGAGCGATGCCATTGCCGCGATGCCCAAACCGGCGACCACGGCCTATTCCGTTTTGGGGGCGGCCAGTTTTTGTCATTTATTAAACGATATGATCCAGTCGCTTTTTACGGCGGCATATCCCATTTTCAAAGGCGGGTTTGACCTTGGTTATGCCCAGCTTGGTTTTCTGACCCTGACCTATCAGGTGACGGCTTCTGTGCTTCAGCCTTTGGTGGGCAGTTATACTGACCGCAATCCCAAACCCTATTCGTTGTCATTTGGGATGGGAGTGTCGTTGTTGGGATTGCTGGTTTTGGCCTATGCCAGTAATTTTTCCCTGCTTTTGTGTGGCAGTGCGCTTTTGGGGATGGGGTCGTCGGTGTTTCACCCGGAATCATCGCGTTTGGCGCGGTTGGCATCGGGCGGGGCACATGGTTTGGCGCAGTCGATTTTTCAGGTGGGCGGCAATGTCGGGTCGGCCATTGGCCCGCTTTTGGTGGCGTTCATTGTGCTGCCCAACGGGCAAAAAAGCCTGGCCTGGTTTGCGTTGGCCGCATTGGTGGGCATGGTGATTATGGTGGGGCTGGGCAACTGGTATAAAAACCAGGGCCATGCCAAACCGCCCGTAAAACGGGCCAAGGTTGTTCATGCGCATTTAACCGGTGCGCAGGTGTCGCGGGCTTTGACCGTGCTGTTTTGTTTGATGCTGTCAAAATGGTTTTATCTGGCCAGTTTCACCAGTTTCTACATCTTTTATTTAATGCAACGGTTTTCACTGCCCGAACAGCAATCGCAGATTTTTCTGTTTGTATTTTTAGCTGCTGTTGCCGCCGGAACCCTGATTGGCGGGCCGATAGGCGATCGCATTGGTCGAAAAAAGGTAATCTGGGTATCCATTGCCGGAACCTTGCCTTTTGCCCTGATATTGCCCCATGCCGGTTTGGGGGCCACCATCGTGCTAAGCGTTATTATCGGTCTGGTTTTATCATCGGCATTTTCGGCCATTGTTGTGTATGCACAGGAACTGGTGCCGGGCCGTGTTGGCATGATTTCGGGCCTGTTTTTTGGCCTGGCCTTTGGCATGGGAGGTATTGGTGCTGCCTTGTTGGGGGTATTGGCCGACTGGACCAGTATCTATTTTGTTTACAAAGTCTGTGCCGTTTTACCGGCGATTGGTTTTCTGGCGGCGTTTTTGCCAAATCTTGACGAAGGCCGCCCAAAGCCCGAGAACGGGTGATCTGTTCTTGACGAATATGGTATCTGTCACACCAAAGGCCGTGATTTTCGCGGCCTTTGGTGCTTGTCTTTATCTATGTGCCGTTTGGATCAGGCGATTTTGCTGGCCGGGTATCCGGCTTCGTCAAGGGCGGCAATCACCGCTGCACTGTCTGCGCTGCCTGTAATAGTTACCAGCCCCCCTGCAAGGTCAACTTCAACTGCATCAACATCGGCCACCGTGTTGGCGGCTTCGGTAACGGCCTTCACGCAATGGCCGCAGCTCATTTCTTCGACTTTAAGTTTCAGCATGGCAATCCTCCATCTGTTTGATTGGGGCTAGTTTGCACCTTCCGGTGGATGGAAGGTCAAGCCATTTTCAGGATGCCAGCAGTTTCATCGTTGCGTCGGCGGCAAGTTCGCTCGATGCCGGGTTCTGACCGGTTACAAGTTTACCATCGGTAACCGCAAACGGGGCCCAGTTGGCGCCTTTTTTATATATGCCGCCAGCTTTTTTAAATTCCTGTTCGATCGATAAGGGAACAACGGCTTCCAGCCCGACAGCTTTTTCTTCGTCATCGGTAAAACCGGTCACTTCCTTACCCTTGACCAGGGCAACGCCATTGGTATCCTTGGCATTGATTAATGCCGCCGGGCCATGGCAAACGGCACCAACCGGTTTGTTTTGCGCCACAAACGCCTCGATTAAGGCGATAGAATGCGTGTTTGTTGCCAGATCCCACAGCGGGCCGTGGCCACCGGGGAAGAACAGCGCATCAAAATCATCGGCTTTAAGGCCCTGAAGCGGAACGGTTGAAGCAAAGGCCTGTTGTGCTGCTTTATCGCCGTCAAAGCGTTTGGTGGCGTCGGTCAGGGCGTCGTCGGTTTGGCTGTTGGGGTCAATCGGGGGCTGTCCCCCTTTGGGTGATGCCAATGTTACCGTCGCACCACCATCAATGAAACGGTAATAGGGGGCGGCAAATTCTTCCAGCCAGATGCCGGTTTTATGGCCGGTATTTCCCATTTTATCGTGCGAGGTCATGATCATTAAAATGCGCATTGCCTAAACTCCTTGGCATGATTTCTGACTGTTACATAAGGGGGATGATCGGGTTGTGCCAGTCAGGTTCATGTTGATTATGGGCGTGCAAACTTGATTGGTATCGGCTAATCGGCTATGTCGCATAAAGTTCAGGGCAGGGGGAATGAATGGCCAAGCTGTTTTTTTATTATTCGTCGATGAATGCCGGTAAATCGACGACCTTGTTGCAGTCCAGCTTCAATTATATTGAACGCGGCATGCAAACCATGTTGTTGACCGCTGCTTTGGATGACCGGTTCGGTGCAGGGAAAATTGCATCGCGCATTGGTTTGCAAGCCCCCGCAACATTATTTGATGGCGCAACAAACCTGTTTGATCTGGTCAAAGCTGAGCTGGAAACGCGCGTGGTCGATTGCTTGCTGCTCGATGAAGCGCAGTTTCTGACCAAGGATCAGGTCTGGCAATTGTCAGACGTTGCCGACAAGCTGGGCGTGCCTGTGTTGTGCTATGGCATTCGCACCGATTTTCAGGGCGATTTGTTTGAAGGGTCAAAATGGTTGTTGGCCTGGTCGGACAAGCTAAACGAACTTAAAACAATCTGCCATTGCGGGCGCAAGGCGGGCATGGTGATTCGCATTGATGAAAATGGCGACCCGGTACGCGAAGGCGCGCAGGTCGAAATTGGCGGCAATGACCGGTATCTTCCGGTTTGCCGCCGCCATTTCAAGGATGCCATGGGGCGCTAAGGCCGCCAGGGGCGTTACCCGTTTAATCCCGGCATTTGATGTGCGATGCGAAAGGTTAGGCCAACAAACGGCTGATTTCCGGGGCAAGCAGATGCCACGCGATCAGCCACACCACACACGCCGTTGTGGCATCAATGATTTTCCAGGTGATGGGGCGGGCGACATAGGGGGCCAGCCATGCTGCCCCCAGGGCAATGCCAAAAAACCATACGAAGCTGGCGCTAACGGCCCCAAGCGCGAAAAACAGGCGTTCATCTGCCGGGAACTGGCCGCCAATGCCGCCCAGCATCACCACAGTATCAAGATACACATGCGGGTTTAGCAGGGTAACCGCCAGAGTGGTGGATAGCACGGCTTTCCAGCCATGGGTTTTGAGGTTCGTTTCAGACAGGGTTTCGGTTTGAAACAGACGACAAAATGCGCCAAGACCATACCAGATCAAAAAGGCCCCGCCGCCCCAGGCCGCAATTTGTGTCAGCAACGGATAACGGGCGACCAATGTGCCCAGCCCGGCGACACCGGCAACAATCAGAATCGCATCACACAAAGCACAGATCAAAGCCACCATCGCAGGATACTGGCGGCGAAGGCCCTGTCCCAGAACAAAGGCGTTCTGGGCACCAATGGCAAGGATCAGCCCGCCACTTAATCCAAATCCGGTTGCAAAGGTCAGAAACATGTTTGATGTCCGTTATGTTGAAAGATGCAAGGTGCAGCCATGGTCATAACAAGTTTGGAAAATAAGAAAATCGAATTATACTGATGGTTCATAAGGAAAATTGATACTGATCATGATCGATTACAAACTGCTTGAAGCCTGTGCCGAGGTGATCCGCCATGGCAGTTTTGAAAAAGCGGCGCGGGCCCTTGGACTAACGCAATCAGCAATATCGCAGCGGGTAAAACTGCTGGAAGATCGCATTGGTCAGCCCGTGATTATGCGGACAAAACCCATTGCGGCCACTCAGCCAGGTGCACGGTTGTTGCAGCATTATCAGCGGGTGCGCCTGTTAGAACAGGAACTGCGCGATGATGTTCCTGATCTGGTTGAGGGCACCGGTTTTGGCCATATCGCGTTATCCGTTAATGCCGACAGCCTGGCGACATGGTTTGTCAATGTCCCCCAAAAACTGTTTAATGAATTGGGCTTGCTGATTGATTTAAAGGTAGAGGATGAGGTGATAACCCATCAATCCTTGCAAAGTGGACGGGTTTTAGGCGCGGTGAGTACGCGCGAAATTCCGGTGCAGGGATGTAAGGTGCGCCCGTTGGGCTCCATGCGCTATATCATGGTTGTATCACCGGAATTTGCCGATAAATATTTTCCGCAAGGGGTGGATAGCGACGCCCTGCGCCGGTGCCCGGCGGTTAATTTTTCCGAACATGATGAATTGCAAAACCAGTTTTTGCATCGCTTTTTTGCGATCAATCCGGGCGAGTTTCCGGCCCACACCATGCCCAGTTCGCAGGGATTTGTAACCATGGCCGAACAGGGCATTGCCTATGCTGTGGTTGAGGAACACCAGGCCGCGCCGGGGCTGGCGGCGGGGCGCCTGGTGCAGCCGTGTCGCCATGTTATTGAAAGGCCGTTATTTTGGCATCACTGGAATATGGAAAGTCGTTTATTATCGCGCGTTAATGACATCGTGCGCGATGAAGCACGGCAGTTTTTGCCACCGGTCGGAAAAAACGCGAGCAAGATGGAAAAACGTCAATAAACCTATCTACTTGCCCAAATCGGATGCCTGCTGACACTATTTGACAGAAGGTGGGTTTTGCTTCTTACTTTGTCGGTTCATCAGAGATGACCGGTATTTCTTTTTACAGCAGAGAGTATATCTTATATGTCGCGCCGGTTGGTTGCCTGTGATCATTGCGATTACCTCCATACCGAAGAAGAAATTCCGCCGGGCCATGTGGCCCGTTGCGTGCGTTGTGGATCGCCCCTGTATCAAAGTCAGAATAACAGCATTGAACGGTCGCTGGCCTTTGCTTTTACCGCCCTGATTTTGTTTGTCATTGCCAATTCATTCCCGATTTTGCAATTCAGCATGGAAGGACGTAGCGAAAGCAATACGCTGATGTCTGGTGTGTTGACGTTCTGGAATGAAGGGTTCTGGTTTTTGGCCTTCATGGTCGGGCTGACCTCTATTCTGGCCCCGCTTTTGCTGATTTTGGCCTATATCTATGTTTTGCTGCCTTTAAGGTTCGGGGTTGTTTTTCCTGCCATCCGCAAGGTTTGGCGGGTCTTGGCCGTTGTTCGGCCCTGGTCGATGCTTGATGTATTTTTAATCGGGTTGCTGGTGGCCCTGACCAAGCTCAATGACTTTGCCGATGTTATTGCCGGGCCGTCATTTTATGCGGTTTGCATTCTGATCCCGATGTCTCTGTTGATGAGCGCGCAGTTGGACCCGCGCGAGATTTGGCTCCGATTGGCCCCGCCAGGTTTGAAATACCCCACCACCGACGATATTTCCGGCCCTACACAGCGGCAGGATCGCTGGATAACCTGCGAAGTGTGTGCTTTTGTGCTGACCGGCAATGTCGCGCAGCACGACCCTGCAATTTGCCCTTGCTGCGGGGCGACTGTTCATCATCGCAAACCTGCCAGTTTGTCGCGGGCATGGGCATTGCTGATCAGTGCCGCCATTTTTTATATTCCGGCAAATGTATTCCCCATTATGAGTATGACGTCGCTGGGCCGTACCGACGCCGATACCATTATTTCCGGGGTAAGCGCCTTGATCGAGGCGGGGCAATGGCCGCTGGCCATGGTGGTGTTTTGTGCCAGTATCGTGGTGCCGGTGTTTAAACTTGTTGTTCTGGCCTGGGTTTACATAACGACGGGCATGGGCATGGCTGGCCCATTGCGCCAGCGGACGCGAATTTATCGTGTTACCGAACTGGTCGGGCGCTGGTCCATGATTGATGTGTTTATGGTATCGATTTTGGCAGCCTTGGTGAAATTGGGTAATATTGCTACCGTTGTGCCTGGATTTGGGGCCGTGGCATTTTGTGCCGTGGTTATTTTAACAATGCTTTCGGCTATGGCGTTTGATCCGCGCCTTATTTGGGATCGTGCGACAGCGAAAATAAAACAAGGGACGCTATCATGAGCGACGATAACCAGAATGCGTCACAGCCAGAACCGCAAAAACCGGCAGTCCGGCGCGGTTTGCAGAGCTTGTCGCTGATATGGCTGGTGCCCCTTGTTGCCGTTGTCATCGGTGGCTGGTTGATCTGGCGGGAAATATCGTCCAAAGGACCGGAAATTACGGTGACGTTTCAGTCAGCCGACGGGTTGAGCGAAGGCAAGACTGCGGTGCGTTATCGTGATGTCGATGTGGGGTCGGTCAAGAAAATTGATCTGTCTGATGATTTCAGCAAAGTAATTCTGACATTGCAAATGAATGCGGATGTTGAACAGTATCTGACCGATAAAACCAGGTTTTGGGTGGTGCGGCCACGGGTTTCTCCTCGCGGTATATCGGGCCTCGAAACCATTGTAAGCGGGGCGTATATCGAAATTGTCCCCAATGAAAACGGCAAACCGGCGACTGAATTTGTCGGCCTGGAAGAACCACAGCTTGTATCGGATGGCAGCGAAGGCACGCGCTTTATCCTAACGACCGATGAGGTTGGGTCCATCGCGTCGGGAACACCTGTTTTGCTGCATGGTGTTGCTGTGGGCGAGGTGCTTGATGCATCGCTCGATGCATCGGGCAATAAGGTGTCGATCCCGTTTTACATCAAGTCGCCTTACGACAAGCAGGTAAAAAATGACAGTCGTTTTTGGGATTCCAGTGGTGTTAGTGTCGATTTGAATGCTCAGGGAATTTCGGTTCGGGCACAATCGATCCAGTCGGTTATTCAAGGTGGCATTAATTTTATGACGCCCGACGGCAATGAAAATGCCGATCCCGCCAAATCGAATACGGTTTTCAACCTGTATAAAGACCGCAAACAGGCCGAAAGCCTGATGCAGGGCATTACCCAGAAATTTTTGCTGTATTTTGACGGATCAATTCGTGGATTGTCTGCCGACGCGCCGGTCGAGTTCCGCGGTATCCAGGTGGGGACGGTTGATAGTGTCAATCTGGAATATTTGCGAGACAAGGGCCTGTTTCGCGCACCCGTGCAAATCACGGTTGAACCTGAACGTATTCGGACTGTTGGTGAAAAACCGCAAACCGCAGAAGACTATAAACAGGTATTGTCGCAACTTGTAGAGCACGGGTTGCGCGCGCGCCTGAAAACCAGCAGCTTTCTGACCGGTCAGCTTTATGTGGATCTTGATATGTATCCGCTGGCACCTGCCCGTTATCTGGGCGATGAAACGGGTAACCTCGAAGAACTGCCAACCCTGCCCAACCAGATCGACGAAATTACAGATTCCCTTCAATCCTTGCTGGCCAAGATTGAGACCATTCCGATTGAACAAATTGGCATAAGGGTTCTGGGAACGGTCGAAGGTATGGAAAACCTTGTGACGTCGCCTGAATTGAAAAAAAGTATGGAAAGCATTCAGGAAGCCAGCAACGGGATTAACCAGTTGGTGTCGCATCTTGATACCAGCGTTCTGCCAGCAACGCGCGAAGCACTTGATGAAGCGGCTAAAACCATGACCAGCCTTCGTGATATGACGGCACCTAATTCGCCAGTGCGCTATAACCTTGAAGAATCGCTTAAGGAAATTGCAACCGCCGCGCGCTCGCTGCGAACCTTGACGGATTATCTTGAACAAAATCCCAACGCCCTGATTTTGGGCAAATCGGGTAATCGGGAGGAATAAGAAATGTCCATCGAATCTCGTTTCGTTGAAACCCGTTCTGGCGTTGGTTCTTCCCGGTTTGCAGCCGCCCGATGGCACCTTAAAAGTGCGGCTGTGATTGCCGTTATTAGCAGCACCTTGGCATTGACGGCCTGTACGGTTCCGCAAGCGCGTTATTTTGTTCTGTCACATGTTGCTTCGCAAAATCAGGTGCCGTCAGGTGTGGTCAAGGCCGTTTTGGGGGTTGGGCCCATTTCGTTTCCGTCTCATCTTGACCGGTCGCAACTTGTTTTGCGCACGGGCCCGAACGAGCTTTATTTACGTGAAAACGACAAATGGGCCGAACCGCTTGCGGAAACAACCCGGCGCGTTTTGATGCAGGATTTGCAGGACCGCTTGTCGCCCCGGCGAATAGAAGCCTTCCCGTGGAACAGCCGGGACGGGGTGAACTGGCAAATTACTGTCGATGTTGCCAATTTTGAAGCACAACCTGACCGGACGGTTCGATTAAATGCTCAATGGCAGATTGTCGATTTTACCAGCGGCCAAATTGTGATGTCGAACCAGTTTGATCAGCGGATAAAGCCAGCATCGGCAGACAGTGCAGATATTGTTGCTGCAATGAGCCAGTTATTGGGAAAGCTGGCGACTGAAATTTCGCTTGCTTTCTCGCCACACGGATAGGATGTATTCATTTTTTTTCTCGACAAAAAATAGAAATTCCCTTGTGTAATAATGGTTTAACGGAACAGTAACCTGCGTTCCAGTTAGACAGTGCTATGCCGTGCCTTATCAATATTTTGATGGGGTGTGGGGGAAAATGAAGAAGTTCAGTCTTTTAAATTGTGTGGCACTTGGTGGTTTGTTGAGTGTTGCCGCGCCGGTTTTGGCGATTGCTGCTGATATAAATATTCCAGCAAACTCGACGGACACGTCTGAACGGACTGTGTCGGGCAGTGATCAGATCACAATTGGTACAGGTGCAGTTTTATCGACAGCAGCTGAAGCAATTTTGTTTGATAAAGATGAAGATGCGACCGGGGTAAAGATTGATAACTTCGGCACCATTCAGTCATCTGACAAGCGTGCGATCCGTGCCGACGATGCAAAAAAGAAGGTTCGGACAATCGAGCTGGTTAATCGGGCGGGGGCCGTGATTAAGTCAACTGCCGGTGATGCTGTTCAGTTTGGTGAAAATAAAGACGGCAGTGCAATTACCATCGACAATTCAGGCACGATTACCTCTGGCGGCGGGCAGGCGCTTGATTTGGCCGACAGTCATGGCATTACCCTGACCAACCGCGCTGGTGGGGTTATATCGACATCTGGTGGTGACGATGCTGTCAAAACCGGTGTTGCCTCTCGGGTCGATAATTACGGAACCATCCTGTCACAAACGATTGGAGACGGGCACGGGATTGATACAGGCAAAGAGGACAATACCAATTCCGTGATCGTTAACCATGCAGGCGGGCTGATCAGCGGCGGTAAGCACGGTGTTTCGGGCGGGGATGGGAAGAATTTTACCACGACCCAAACCGTTACCGTGACCAATGAAAAAGGGGCCACCATTATTGGCCGGGCCGGGTCCGGTGTTGGGATGGATGATAATGGCAAGGTTATCAACTATGGCACCATTACCGGTGCGTGGGATGGTCAGTATATGGGGGATCCTGACGACAAGATAAATCATCCTGAAGATTACGGGGTTGACGGTGACGGCGTTGACATTGACCAGAATGCCGACATTGAAAACTATGGCCTGATTGAAGGTACTGGTGCCACCGGTAAAAAAGGTAACCAGGACAATCATTCAGAAGGTATTGCGGCGGGCGGCGGAACAATCGTTAACCATGCCGACGCTATTATCCGCGGTTTTCATTCGGGGATCCAGATTGACGATGGCAATGATGGTTCTGCCATTGCTGCGACCACCATCGATAATGCCGGAACAATCGAGGGTCAAAACCTTTTTGCCGTGAAACTGGTTGGGGATTGGGGCGATACGCTGGTCAATAGCGGTGTGATCAAGGCTGGTACCGGTTCGACATTTGCCATTGATATGGGCGCGGGCAATGATTCCGTGACGATCAATGGCGGTACGATTTCGGGCGGCGATATTATTGGCGGGGCTGGAACGGACAGCATTGATTTCTTTAAAACCGGCTCAGGTCTGTTTACCTTCGACGATAATATTTCCGGATTTGAGACATCACATATATATGGCGGCACTGTTGTGGTGCGTGGTGCCTTTGAGGCAACGACGTCAGTTACCATCGATTCCGGGGCTTCTTTACAAGCCAACAAGGAATTTACCACCGGGGCGCTGACCAATAACGGGACATTGAAGGTCGCGGAAAATGGGGCCATTCGCAATATTGTCGTTTCCGGCAATTATAGCCAGGGAGCAAGTTCTGTTCTGGAAATCGGGGTTAACGGTACGGCACAAAAATCCGATCAGGTTCAGGTGACGGGTACGGCTTCGCTGGCAGATGGTGCCACTTTCCGTCCCAAATCGACCGGATATATCAAGGATGGTGCCACATATACCGTTGTGTCGTCATCAAGCCTGACTACCGATATTAACGAGTTGAAACTGGATCAATCCTCTCCTTTGCTGAGCTGGACTCTTGGTAAAGATGGCAATGATCTGGTGCTGACTGCATCCCAAAAATCAATTTCTGATGTTGCCGGTCCGACGGTTGGCGGAACGGTACTGCAAAGCCTGGCGTCGTCTGCAAATGGCGACATGGCGTCGGTAGTCGGGCTGCTGCAAGGGCTTTCATCAAAGGATGAACTCCGCTCGGCGATTGATGAAATTGCGCCGGCACCGTCTGCCGGGACGTTTCAGGCGACAACCGCAACGCTGGGGGCTGTGTCGAACACGATTGAGGGCCGGATGTCGTCTTTACGCGTTGGGCAGGGGGCGCAGGCGGGTGCTGTTGCCACCCTTGCCTTCAATGATGCGGTATCTTATCGCGCCACTCTCAGCGATGCACAGCCTTCGCTTGGTATTATGAATAGCGGTGCGCCATCCAATAGTGGTGTCTGGATGCAGGGATTTGGCACCAACGGCCAGCAGGATGCCCGGGGTGGCAGCGCAGGCTCGCGCAGCCACGGTGCCGGGTTTGCCGTTGGCGGCGATATGATGGTCGGCGAACAAACGGTTGCCGGTGTGGCGGCAACGTTTTCACGCAGTTTCGTGCGCGGTCGGGGTGCGCAGTCATCTGATCGCAGCGATATCAGCAGTTACCAGCTTTCGGCCTATGGCAGTCACAGTTTTGAGACCGTCTTTGTCGAGGGGATTGTGGGTGTTGCCCGCAATGACTATGATAGTTCGCGTGAATTGTCGGCCCTGAGCCGCACGGCAAATGCCGATTATTCCGGCTGGCAGGGATTTGGCAAAATTGTTCTTGGCAAATCGTTTCAGTTTGATGCCGGAACGTTAACACCCGTGGCCTCATTGCAATATGCCCACACCAACATTGAAGGCTATACCGAAACCGGTGCCGGTGCTGTGTCGCGTTCTGTCGCAAGCCAAAGCTATGACACCTTAACGCCTGGTATCGGGGCCCGTTTTGCGTTGCCGTTTCAGGAACTTGAAACCGGGCGTTTATCATTGCAGTTTTCAGAAATGTTCTCGTACGACGCGGTGTCGGATCGCCAGCATGTAAAATCATCGCTGGTCGGTGGTGGTGCTGCCTTTGAGACGGACGGCATCAAGCCGGACCGTTTCTCATCCTCGACCGGGGTTGGTGTTGGCTATCATACCGGAAATGTAACTGTTGATGCCGGGTATGAACTGGAATTGCGCCAGTCCTATACCGGTCATGCCGCCGTAATACGCTTGCGCTACGATATGTAACCCGGGCAGGGACAGGGACGTTGCATAATCAGGTCTCCATAAGAATAGCTTGTGGAGACCTGATGCGACGAGGCCATCTCGTGCACTTATGTTAATGCAGCTCAAAATTGAAAATATCTGTTGAGTGTTGTTTGATCACGTTGAACACTCAACTTTGACGATGACATATTGTGTTTTTTTTCATCTTGTACTAATTTTAAGTATAAGAGGGGAAATACCCTTGTTTTGGGACATGCAGCTGCTGCTTTCCGCGGTTATTCGCCGATACAGGTAGTTTTGGGGAGCCAGGTTGCATCATGCTTGCGACAACAGCCTATACGTACGAAGTGCGTGTCAGGCGCGGTGATCGATGGATCATCCACGCCACATATAACACAGATAAAGAAGCCACGGTCGAAGCGGAAAATGTTTTGCGTGGCAAAGTCTCCGCCGTTCGCGTTATTCGGGACTGGGAACGCGAGGATGGGCGGCATATTGAAAAGGTTCTTTTTGAAAAAGAAGGATCTGGCGAGGCTGATAAAGATCCTGTTCGGGTAACCGCGATAGAGGATGCGGCCCTGTGCGAAACCGACGAGGATTTGCTGGGTGTTGAAAGCCGTGCGACCATCAATCGTTTGTTGCGCAAATATTTTGAACAGGAAGTACTGACCCCGACCGAGGTGATGTACAATTTTAAAAATCTGCGCAAATTGATGTATCACGACACATTGTTGCCAAGTGCCGTGGACAGGGTCGCGACCATCCATTCGCGCACGACAGAAGGCAACCATATCGAAGCATCCAACAAACTGCATCGCGCAATCGATACCCTGGCAGCACGGGCGCGCCAGGTTGAAAAATACGATTTACCACAGTTTGAAGATGCGACAATTGCCGAAGTTCGCCGTGAAATTCAAAGCCTGAGACTGGCAGAAGATACTGACTTTTTAACGATGGTGGCGCTAACGCGTGAATTGTCGTCGTCGCGCAGCTGGATTGGCAAACTTGATTTTGCCATGAAAGTTAAAGGCGACGCCAAAGACAATCATGCGCGCGCAATGGTCGATGATATTGTCGCCGATATTCTGGGTTCTCCGGTCGCGTTAAAGGATTTGCTGGGACCGTCACGCAGCTTTGGCGATGCTGTTTTACTGCATATTGATCTGGCAATGGGCAAGGCAACCGGAAATCGGGGTGCGGCACAGGATGTGCTGGATTTGTTAAATCCGCTTTTTTCCGCCAGGTTGCTGCCAAAGGCACAATTTGTGCTGTTTGATCATATTGCCCGCGAGCTTAAAAGCCCGAACGCTCTTTCGCGTCATGATGACGACGCCCAGTTGCTGGTTCAAATTCTTGACCGGTTGTTGAATGCCGATGGCGTGGTTTTTGGCCAACCCATGGTCGAAGCTCTGGTGGAACGCGGGGCGCGGGTACGCAATGTCGGTGGTAGTCGCGCCTTTGGCGAGGGAGTCGAGGAAATTGTTGGCTGTCTTGCGCCGGGGTGGCGTCGGTTGGCCTTTTTGTCTGACGTGGCACAAAATGAAAGTGCGGCGAATATTCAACCGGAATTGACGGCCCTTACCCGCAAAACTGTTGGCGATATGCGGGGGTTGCGTGCTTTTTGTGGCCCGCAGGCAAAACCGCGTGAAAAAATGGCGCTTGTGACCCGGATGCATGAAAAAGTGGTGCATTCGAACTTTGTCGAAGATTTGAAACATCATCTGAGTGAAAAACTAGATAGCGGCCTTGCCGATTATTTAACCCGTGAAAAGGTAATTGAACGGATCGATAACCCGGCCCTGCATTTACGTCAGCGGGCCTATATGTTGATCAAGTTTTGTTCCAGCGGCGTTTTGATCGAGGGTAAATCGGCGATGATGGCACGAAAACGCGTTGTCAGCTATCTGCGGCAGCCCAATTTTACCGACCATCTTGTTGATGATTTGCAGGATTCCAGCGAAAAAGAAGGAATCCTGCGAGATTTTTATGCCCTGCTGCAACGCAGCGGATTCTAGGGTTCTCCAACCGTCACAACATCAACCGTGCTTTTTAAACGCCTGTGGTTTTGCAAAGCCACAGGCGTTTTTGCGATCCGAACAGGTGGTTCTGCCCGGAATGAAATGCTGTTTGGCAAAATTGGTGGGGTGTTTGTCATTGTTGCCAGGGCGCCTTTCGGGCAAAGTAGATTTATCCACACAAGGGCTGGCCAATGACCACAATAACATCACCGCATAAAACTGTGCGCCAAATTGCCTGTTATGCTTTTGACAATGTCATGAGCCTGGACGTAACCGGGCCATTGCAGGTTTTTGCTTCGGCCAATGATGAACTGGCGCGGCAGGGTCAGCCGCGCGCTTACGACATATTGGTTTTTGCCGAGCAATCAGGCCCGGTTCAAACGTCATCCGGGATCAGAATCCATGCTGATCGGGCGCGTGATGAACTTGACCTGGCAGGGATTGATACTGTGCTGATCCCCGGTGGGGATGGCATTGATCAGGTGTGTCGTGCTGCGGCTGTTGTTAGCTGGCTTCGGGTGGCCAGTGATGTTGTGCCACGCATCGGTTCGGTCTGTTCCGGGGCGTTGGTGCTTGCGGCTGCCGGGATGCTCGATGGCCGGGTGGCAACAACCCATTGGTCACGCTGTGATCAACTGCGCGCCACTTATCCCCGCATTGCTCTGGTGGAAAACCGGATGCATACCTACGACCCGAAAGGGCTTGATGGCGATGCCCATATCTTTACATCTGCCGGTGTGACAGCCGGGATCGATTTGGCCCTGGCCTTGCTTGAAAGCGATTGTGGTCGGCCTATTGCCCTGGCGGTGGCGCGGCGGTTGGTGATGTTTCTTAAACGGCCGGGGGGCCAGGCACAATTTAGCGCCTATTTGACCCCGACAATCGGTGGGGCGGCACAATTGGCAGACTTGCTGGAATGGTTGCCGGGCAATTTGCAGGCCGATTTGTCGCTGGACGCGATGGCCGCACGGGCCGGAATGTCGCCGCGCACTTTTTCACGGGTTTTCACCCGCGATCTGGGCCTGACCCCGGCACGATATGTGGAACGCATTCGGGTCGAAGCCGCACGAGGGCTGTTGCAAGGTGGCGATATCTCGGTCAACCGGGTGGCCCATTTATGCGGATTTGGTCATCCTGAAACCTTGCGGCGGGCCTTTCATCGTCATTTGTCGATCAGTCCGCAGGATTATGCTGAACGGTTCGGCATGGCTGTTTTGCCGGGGTAAACACCTAACCAGCCCGATTTTTCTTCGTCATAATTTCCGTTTTTGAAAGTTGGCAACATGTTGTTACTGACCAATGGGCAGGTGCGCCTGCTGTTTATTGCCCAGGCTTTGTATTGGTTGTGTTCGATGGTGGGCATCACCTTGACATCACTGGTGGGTGTTCAACTGGCCCCCTATGCCAGCCTGGCAACGTTACCGTTAGGCTTGCTGGTGCTTGGCAACCTTGGCGGGGTTCAGCCCTTGTCCATTTTTATGCAGCGGCGCGGGCGGCGTGCCGGTTTGATGGTCGGGGCCTGGTTTGGTGTTGCCGGGGCGGTAATTGCATCGCTTGGTGTTTATTTGGGCGATTTTGCCGTTTTCTGCATCGGCGCGGTGCCGATTGGCATTTATCAGGCATCAGCACGTTATTACCGTTATGTCGCGCTTGAGGCGGTTGAAGCTGCCCACAGGGGCCGGGCGGCGGCCTATGTTACCGGTGGTGGCGTGCTGGCTGCACTGGTGGCACCGGAATTGGCGGTATGGTCGCGCGATGCACTGGTGGTACCATTTTTAGGGGCTTATCTGGCCATGATTGTGATGGCGGTTGGTGCGATCATTTTGCTGTTCGGTGTGGCACAGGGCGATATTCCCGCCCGCATTCCCAATGGCGGGCAGGTGATGCGCGATTTGTGCATGCGCCCCAAAATATTTGCCGCTGTTTCCATAAGTGCCATCGGGCAGGGGGTAATGGTGCTGGTCATGACGGCGACGCCACTGGCAATGAAATTTTGCGGCTTTGATGTGTCCCAGTCGTCAGAAGTTATCCGCTGGCATTTTATTGGGATGTTTTTACCGGCCTTCATCGCCGGGCCGCTGATTGATCGCTTTGGTCCCCGTAATATTGCCTTTATTGGCGGCGTCATTTTGTTAACAAGTGCGGGGGCTGCATTGATGGGGCTGGGTTTTGGGCATTTCCTGGCGAGTTCCTTGTTGTTGGGGCTGGGGTGGAACTTGATGTTATTGGCGGGAACAACTTTGCTGGGCGAAGGACATACTCTGGCCGAACGGGGCCATGCCCAGGCCCTGATGGAACTGGCAAACGGTGTTTTGGGGGCGATTGCATCCTTTGCTGCGGGCGTCTTGATTGTCGGGGCCGGCTGGAATGCCGTTAACGTCGGAATGATGCCGGTGGTCGGGGTGGGGTTAATTATTTTGCTGGTCTCGGGGTGGCAAAAACTGCCGTCGGTGCGTTCGTAAAATCTGATTGCTAAAAAAAACCCGCCGGGCTTCATCCGGCGGGTTAGTTTTATGGGGCGTGTGAATACGGTTTGTCGCAAACGCCCCGGCGCGATCTGATGCCATCTGGCGCAGAAAAACGATTCGATGGGCCAGATATCAGGCAATAAAAAAGCCAGCAATTATGCTGGCTGTAAGGAAACTTCCGGGCGGTGGGCAACAAATTCTTTGATCTTTTGCAGAACCTGATCGCGAGATGTGCTTTCGCGGGTCTGGAAAAGAACTTCACGTTCCCGAATAACAATACCCAGATAAACCGGGTCCGGGCGATCTTCATGCTGAAGTTTCAGGGTACGTAAAACATGGCCATAGTCATCGGTGCTTTGATAGACGGTCCGCATTGAATTCTCCTGCGTGTCTTTCTCTCACATCGGGTAACAGGTCGATCTTGACGTCATCCCGTATAGCGACCTTATGACAGAAATTCTTTTCGAACCCGTGACAGCTCTGTGATTGTTTGAAGACAGTCTGGAAAAAAGGGGGGATTCGTTTCCTGCTGGTTTCGAAAGACTAAAAATTTCATTCGTGCGGATTCTCAATATCTGGTGGAACGGATCAAAATGGGGGGCTGACAGCGTCGAGGATTGAAAAAATTTCGAAATGTCTGTTGTCATAGAGATGAATTTTCAAACCGCGATGCTGTTGCGTGCGGTATGATCAAGGCTGATGGTTGATGACATGATGAGTCACGGTTGAAAAAGAAACCCGGCTGTGACGGGTCGGGGCGGTTTTGACGAAAATTGCCGCTAAATGCACAATAGTAAAAAGAAAATCACCCTGACATGATTTTGAAGCATTGACAGTACCGGATCGGATGTTTAAGAAAGGCGGCGTTCCACACGGAACACGACGAAGAACGGGCAAGTGGCCGAGTGGCTGAAGGCGCTCCCCTGCTAAGGGAGTATGGGGTCAAAAGCCCCATCGAGGGTTCGAATCCCTCCTTGCCCGCCAGTGATAAAGGCTCCCTTAACGGGGGCCTTTTTTCGTTTCTGGCAGTAAAATCAAAGTGTTATAAGCGGTCGATCTATTTAGATTGACGGGTGCTATCGGGTTCAAATACGGTTGGTTCTCAATTTTGGTACACAGTTTGGTACACATTTTGGGACACAGGCCATGCCCGAGGACCTTAGCCGCTACATCATTCGTCGCGGTCGCCGATATAGTTATCGCCGTCGTGTGCCTGCTGATCTGGTCGATATTCTGGGCAGCGAAGTCAAGATTTCCCTTAAGACAGATAGCTATGATTCCGCTTGTCTGGCCGTGGGCCGGGTGAATGAAAGCGTTATCGCGTATTGGGATGAATTGCGGGCGTCGGGCAAGGTTGCTGGCGCGCAAGAGCGGTATGAGCGGGCGCGTGATCTGGCTGTCAGGCTGGGGTGGCGGTATCAGCATTCGGGGGAGATTGCCGAGGCCCCGGCCAAGGATGTCGTTGCCCGGCTTGAAAGCCTTGAAACTGTTGATGACCGTCGTGTCATTGATGCCGTTCTCGGGGCCGTTCCCATGCCCCGGATTATGGTGTCGACGCTGTTTGATGAATACGAGAAATTGAGTTTTGATGCCCGGATTGGCAAGTCGCCCCGGCAGGTGGAGCTTGCCTTAAACCCGCATCGGCGATCCCAAAAAAACCTGCTGGCCGTTATTGGTGACAAACCGGTTGCCGAACTGTCGCGGCAGGATGCGTTGCAGTTTCGGGGGTGGTGGAGCGACCGTTTGCGCGATGAAAAGCTATCGGTTAAATCGGCCAATAAGGAAGTGAATTGCCTGCGCGCCATGTTTCGCGTTGTCAGCGATGCGCGGTTACTGGGTGTTGAAAACCCGTTTAAGGGGATTGCATTTCGCAACCATGTGACGCAGGGCAAAAGTCGGGGTGAAACGGTATCGCGTGACTGGATTGTGCAAACGCTGTTGGCACCTGGTTGCCTTCTCGGCGGCATCAATGACGAAGCCCGGCATATCGTTGCAATTCTTGCGGAGACAGGGGCGCGACCGGGGGAAATTTGTGGTCTGGAACGGGCTGATTTTGTTCTTGATGATCCGATCCCGCATATCAGGATCAGGCCAAACCAGATCCGCGAAATTAAGACCAGTATGTCTATTCGCAATTTGCCATTGGTGGGGGCTGCGTTACCAGCCGCCAAGGCATTGATGGCAGCGGGTGGAATTGTGCGCTATCGCGGCAAGAATGGCAGTTTTACAACCGGCGTGAACAAGTTTTTGCGTGAAAACGCGGCCTTTGAAACCAATCAGCAAAGCCTTTATTCGTTGCGTCATGCCTTGCAGGATCGGTTTATTGCGGTCGAGGCCCCTGACATGCTTGTGGCGTCGGTGATGGGGCATAAATTTACCCGCCCTAAATATGGGGCGGGTCCAACGCTCAAACAGAAACAGGAATGGCTGGCGCGCATTGCCCTTATGCGACCTTCATTAAATCAGCCATAAGGTTTTCTATGCTGTCGGGTTGGCTGATACGGTTGCGTTCGTCATAGAGATTTTGCGCCATTTTCATCAAGTCGCCGTTATCAAAACGGTCGCCATGATCGCGCATGATCCGCGCCAGTGTGCGCAGTGCGGCATCGATGCGGGCAACCGTCATCGGCTCCCCCGCATCGGTGCGGCGTGAGCCTTTCGGATTGAAAGACCCGTGGGTTGTCATGACGCTGCCTTTTTCCCGGTATCAAACAAACTGCTGGCCGCGATGTTGGCGCGGACAAGGGCGGCAGCCAAAGGTGGGCAAACGGCGTTGCCGCATTTGGCAACCTGCTGGCTTTTGCTGAATTTAAAGCCGTCGCTGTCGCAGTCTCCGATTTTGTAGCTATCGGGGAAGCCCTGGGCGCGAAACAGTTCACGCGGGGTGAGCATACGCAGGCCGATATCGGTGATCTGATATTGATGGCCTGCGATGGTAACAATGCCAAAGCGGTCGTGACTGGTGACAGTGCCGAGCGGATCGGTTGCCGGTTGGCCTTCGCCAGTGCCGTAGTATTTGGTGAGAAAGGCGCGGACTTCGCCGACGTGGTTTCCGCCGGCCGTGATGGTTGGCATTGGATCATTCACGGGTTGGCCATGCTGGCAGGTGCCACGCAGTTTAACCAGGTGCGAGGTGCAAAGGGCTGTTTTCCCCGTGCCGCCTGCGGTGATGGTGGGGGCAGGTTCCTGTGCATCGGAGCCGATGCTTTTGCCAAACTGCCTGTCCAGATGGGCAACCACAATTCCCTGCGGGTTTGCGCCGCCCGGACGTTTCATCGCGCCCCCGCTGGTAACGGTGTGGACCGGTTCGCGGGGGTCGTACCCGGTGGCCCCATTGCGGAACTTGGTGATGTGGGCCGTGACAAGGCCCTGTTGTGATCCGGTGGTGGTAACTGTGGAAACGGGTGCCGCCATGCTCCTGCTGTCGCTGCTGGTATTGTTATGCTGGGCCATGAAGGCGGAAACAACGGCCATGCCGCCCCCCTTGGGGGATGCTGTTACCGTCCGCAATGGGTCATTGGCGGGCATGACGCCGCCGCTTGATGAATGTTGAACGTGCTGAATGAAAGGTGCAACCAATCCGAAACGGGTTGCCCCGGCCATGACGGTGCCAATGGGTTCGTCGAGCGGTTGGCCTGTGCCGTTTTGATTAAACCGCGTGACATAAGGCGTGACCGGCCCATGCGCGGGGTGTGCGGCGGTAACGATGAAAGGTTTCCTGGCATCAAAGACAAATTTCTGCATTCCCCGTGCGATGCGCTTCATTGTATTGTCGGCAAGCGGGCGTTTCAGGCCAAGTTTTTTGGCCTGTGCCGGGTCCATAAAGATAGACGGGCAGGGTAAATCCCAATCGATAATGTCCGCCGCGACCGGCCAGGGTTTCAGCTTGCGTTGTTTGACGGCATCGCTGCCGGGTGCGCCGTGTGTCGGGTCGGGCCAGACAATCGGCTTGCCATCGCACCGCGCAATTACGAACAGGCGTTTGCGAATGGTCGGTGTACCATAGGCGTTGGCCCGCAAGACGCGGTATTCCACCCGGTATCCAAGGCGTTCAAGTTGTGCAACCCACATCTTGAAGGTTTGGCCCTTGCGGTCCTTGCAGGGTTTACCGTCTTTGGTGAGTGGTCCCCAGTCTCCAAACTCCTCTACATTTTCCAGCATGATCACGCGGGGGCGGACCTTTGCCGCCCACCGGATCACAACCCACGCCAGCCCGCGAATTTTCTTGCTGCGCGGCTTGCCGCCTTTTGCTTTGCTGTGGTGGGTGCAATCCGGGCTGAACCATGCCAGTGCCACGCGGCGACCTTTGCAGACCGCGACGGGATCGACCTTGAAAACATCTTCGCAAAGGTGGGTTGTGTGCGGGTGATTCGCCTGGTGCATCAAGACGGCGTTGGCATCGTGGTTGATGGCGATATTGACCGGTCGGCCCAGCGCCATTTCAATGCCGGTTGATGCGCCGCCACCACCGGCGAAGTTATCAACGATCAGTTCGGCATCAAGGTTCCATTGGGGTTTGAAGTGGCTCATGCTGCTGCCCTCCAATTGTGCCATGTCGGGCGCAACAGCGTTGCTTGCGAACAGATATATGCGAACAGGTTATTATCGCTCATGCGGCGGCCCTCCGTTGGTCGGTGGCTGGCCACTCGTTGTGTTCACGGCCATCAAGCAGGCGGCCTGCGGCTTTCTTGCCGACGCGGTACATCCACTGATATCCGAGCGTGTTGTCGATCTTTCGGTTTTCGTCTTTTAAAGACGCGGCGAGATCGCTAATTGCCTGTTCATCGACTTCTACAGCGCGGGAATTAAATGCCTCGCCTGCGCGAACTCTGCGGGCGTGCTCGGAGATCGTGAAATCTTGATAGCATATCCGGCCAACGGTCCGCCAAGATATCCCCTCGCTGTTGGGGTGCTCACGCTTGTTCCGATCTGGTCCGTTACAATAGCAGTCGACACTACTCTTCGGTGCCCAAGCGCCCCACTGCTTAAAGAAAAACGGGGTTCCAGCGGCCTTGCACTGGTCGCGCAAGCTGCGTGCCCAATCCGGGTGCATTGGCCTTGCGTTGCGTCCACTTTCTCCGCCAACAATTACCCAGTCAATGCGGGGGCCGGAGAGGTAGCGGAGTGAGTCGATTTCATCGGTGATGTCGTCTACCGGTGTCGGCCACGATTGCGGGCGCGGCACACCCATATCAACCGGGCCCAGTAGCGGTTCGGCACTGATAAACCGCACGGCTGCCGGAGTATCCAACAGGACCGGAATGCGTTCGTTCGCTGTCGCCTGATCTTCAACGCTGGTGCCAAGCCAGACGTTGGGTAGCATTGCTTTGTTGCTCAACCAGTCAAAGCCATGGTCGTCTGCGCCGCGTGGGTCGTATCCCATACTGATCGCGTAATCTTCAATTTCCAGCCAAGATCCAGCCTTGATATGGTTTATGAAATTCCGCAAACGTTCCGGTCTTTTGGTCAGAACGATAAAGATGTGCTGGGGGCAAAGCGCCATGATCGCAAAAATCTTGTCGATCCATTCATCATCATGCCCGTCATAAAACAGATCGGTCATGCTGCACACGAAGATGGTGCGCGGCTTTTTCCAGTGCAGGGGCTGCATCAAGACTGCTTCATCCAGATAGATTTCCACCTGGTCGGCGTCCTGTGCGGCATAGCGCACCGCGTTTTTAAACCGCTTTTGGAAATCAGCCGCATAGCAGTTCTGGCAACCGGCGCTAACCTTGGTGCAAAAATGCCCAACGCCACCGGTTGCTTTGTTGCGGGCGCGGATAGGGTTCCATGTTTCGCCTTTGGTGCCCGCACGTTTGGTCCATTCAATCTTGGTCATGACGCCGCCCCTTCCTTGATAAACTGGTCGACATTGACCGTGTGCGGCTTGAAGGTAACGGCCCAGACCCACGGGTTGCTGGTCCAGCTTTCTGCGCCGTTAACGGCTTGCCATAGCCCTTTGAAACTTTCGCGGGGATCAAGGGTAATGGCGCGGTCGGCGTCTTCGGGCAGGTCTGCGCTATAGTCCGCCAGCCAGTAAACGGCGTCGTCCGGTGTCCCGTTCGGAACTTCGCCCCACGCCATGCCATGTTCGCGCGTGGTTCCTGCGGTTGCGTATTCGGATATACCTTCGGCAATAGCGTCAAGCGAGACTATTTCTTGCACTCGCTGCACCCGGATATCAGTGATTTCGAGGGTGATCCGGCTATATCGCCGTGGCATGAACCGGCCCAAACGCTTGTGCCATACCACAGTAAAAGGGTCCTTTACGTCACGGGCCTTGCGATATTCAGCCGGTTCAACAAACTGGATTTCATGGCTTTCGGGGGAAAATTCCCATTTCTGTTTGCCGCCCTTGGTGTTCTTGCCGTTTACTGGCTCCCAATGGCCGCGTTGGAAATAGGTTTCGCGAACATAAATCGGGTCACCGGGGCGGCCATACGGGCTGCAATCACATGCCAGACCCACCAATTTTTGCATTTCATCTTCGATGTGGATCATTGATCGATGGGATTTGCTGGGCCACCAATGACCGGTCGGCCCTGTATAGTCTTCTGGTGTCGGCGTTGGCTGCGGCTTAATGATCCGCCGCGTTTGCGTTTTGCGTCCCGCGATGATGGCTTGCACCATCGGGGCGCTAAAGAGGATTGGTGTCGCCTTCATGCTGCACCCCCGAACCGGCGCGGTGTGATGATGTCGTTGGCGGTGATCCAGCGCGACAGGGTGATATCGGTGCAGCGGATCAGGATGCGGTCGGCATCGAGCGCCACGATGATTTTTGCGTTGCGCGGGTAGCCATCGATGCGGGCGGTGATGGTGCCGGTATGTGCGGGCAAGCAAGGTGGTAAGGCGTGTGCCGGTTGCACCGGCAGGAAAATAATGTTGGTCATTTTGGGTCGTCCTTGTGAAGCGTTGACGCGTTCAAAAGCTGGTGCGATCAGGCGGCGGTTTCGGTTTTAGGCTGATCCGGGGCGCTATCGTTGGCCGCGTCGGGCTGCGCTTTCGGCTTTGCGGTTTCCGGTTCGGGCAGCCATGCGGGATAAGCTGTGTTGTTGTCGCGTCCGCGTATTGGCATGATGACGGCAAAAAGCCTGTCATTGATTTCGGTGCGCACAATGACCGGGTGACTTGGGATAGCTGGTATGAACCAGTTCAGGATCGGGGGCTGTTTGGGGTCGTCCACCATCTTTACCGCCTTTGTGATGCGCGCAATGTTGTCGCCATTGATGGCAATTTCGCCCGTCGGTGTGGTGTGTGTTGCCGGTAATGCAGCGCGCCATTGCGGATATGTTGCGTCAATCGGCGGTGCCCAGCTTACAGCGATGTGGTGTTCTGTCAGAATGTCGGGGCTTTGTCCGGTTGCCCCCTGGCGTTTCGTCCAGTCCTGTGTTGTGACATAGGCGGAGTTGCCGACGAAATGCAGGTGCCCGGCATCGCGTTTGTTCAGCGCGGTGCGGATCGATTGCGGGGCAAAACAAATCCAGCTTTCGCCATCGCCAATTTTTGCAGTTTCGTCGTGGATCGCGCAAAGGATGTGTCCGTTGGTGGCGACAAGCAGGGCGCCGCCATCGGGGTGCGGTTCAATATGGACGCCGCCAAGGTAATAACGGGTGTCGTCGGTGCTGGTGAACTGCCACGCGGCGAGAAAGTATTTCGCTTGCACCGTGATGCGGCGTGTTTCCGGGTTCGGTGATTCAATTTTATCATTGGTTGGCATGGGAATATCCCCCTTTGCGGTTGATGATGGCGCAAGGGTGATGATTAAATGCGTTATTGTCAACGCGAAAATGCGTTATATATATCGTTTTATATATTGGGGTTTTGCGCGTCGTGCGGGTTTCAGGGGGTAATACGGGAAGGCCGATAGCGTTCAAGGCCGATAACACGATAGAGAATCGGGTTGCGGGTGTTGCCAATGAAAATGCGTTTTTCGGGCGATGACCGCGAAAGGGTGATGCCATTTGCCCCGGTGCGCAAAAGCGTGCCCAGCGTGGCGGTGCCATCGCTGGTTGTGCAGGCGATTTCGGTGCCTGCGCGGATGGTCTGTTTGTCTGGCGCGACGCGTTGCAAAATCAGGGTGTCGCCCGGACAAAAGCGCGGGATCATGTCGGTTGTGGTAATGGTCAGCCGCAAAAACGCATGGCTGTTATCTGTCACATTGCCCCCCTTTCCCCGTAAATGGGGATGGTTTCTTCTTTGCCGCTTTGTGATTGTGTCACTGCCCGCGTGGGTATGGGAGCGGCATTAGATTGTCGGGCGCTGTGCAGACAGCGTTGTTTGGTGGCGTTGACGCGCCATCGGCCTCCCTTACTCGGAGGCTGGTAAAGTATTGTAAAAATAACGCATTAAGTGCAATGGATGATTCAGGATAGGGATGCCGGGATTTTTTGCACCCAAAGGGTAGGGGGTCTTATACCCCCATCAACAACCCGACAATCCGGGATATTTTGGTTATGTCTTTGCCCGGAATTTGAATTTCAGTGTCCGGTTGCGCATAGGTCGTGCCGGTAAAATCGCCGCTTTGGCCATGCACAAGGCACCGCAGGATGTGAATATAGCCATTCTGTATATGCACGGCGCAATCATCGCCCGCGCCGACCTGGGGGTCGGGCTCGCACAGTAGAACTTCAAAGGGACGAAAGCGCGGGATCATTGAGGTGTTGGGGGTTCTGACGGCATAAACGTTGCCCGAAAGCACCATACCTGCCGGGGCTTCGATAAAGGAAACCGGGTGGTTTGTTTCGCGCAGTTCTTCATTATCAACCCGCGCCATGACAGGCACGGTCATCGGGATGGCGTGGCGATCCGTGCTTTGTAACGCCGGGGTGGTTTCGGTGATGCCGCTGGCGTCGCCAAAAATTTCGGCGATGGTTGTGTTAAAGGCCCTGGCGATGCGCATTTTGTTTTCGTGGCGCAGATCGCGGGTCTTGCCGTTTTTATAGAAGCGTAACGGCGATTCGGTCATCCCGGCGGCGGTCGCGACAGCGCGCAGGCTTAGCTTGTTTTTGATCAGCCACTGCGAAAAATTCTCGCGCTGCTGTTCGATTGCGTCGGTCGTTTCGGTTTGCATCGGTGCCTGTGGGTTTGGTGAGACTTGCGGGCTTGCATCCCCGGCGTATGGCATTGTCTGACATGCCCCCGTCATTAGATATGAATATTAATATCGAATTATCGTTGACATGCGATATTATTAACGCATAACTTAACGCATCAACAACGCAGAGAGGGCTTTGTTTATGCTGTCAACAATGCTGATCAATGGCATCCGGCGCTATCGCCGGGAACATGGTTTGTCCATTCGTGGTTATGCCCGGCTGGCCGGTGTGAGCGAGCCGCCGATACGTGGCATCGATGGCCCGGACTGGAACCCGACCTTTAAAACGCTGGCCAAGTTCGAAGCGGTTATTCCCCCTGAATTTATGGCGTCTGCCAACGAAAATGATAGCGGCGATGGTGGCGGGGGCTGCTGCGCCCGTGCGGGCGGATGCAAGAGCGCAGCGGCCTAGTCGTCGGTTCGCTTCACCCGGTTACAATCTCACATATCAAGGTTGTTTTTTATGGTTAAGTCACAACCAATTGCCCATGAAACGTTGCAGGCGGTTTTTACCGCTGCGTTTCGCCGTGTGGTGGGCACCTATCAAAACCAGAACAAGGCCATGACACTGGCGGAACTGGCGCGGCGCACCGGCATTAAGGGCCGCACGCTGGAAGCCTATCGCGATGGGGAAACCCTGCCATCATCGATTAATATGGTGCGCATTCAGGCGGCGTTGCCCGCCAGCTTTACCAACGAGATTCTTGCCCTTGCGGGCTTTGGCAATGCCAAACGCATGAGCGGGCGCGAAATTGATTTGCACGGTATTAATGCGCAAGTTGCCGAATTTGTCGCGACCCATGCCCAGCATATGGCCGATGGCCGGCTGGACCATGTGGAGGTCGCGCTTGAAATTGATTTGGCGGCGGCGATCCATAGCTTGCTGGGTGATTTTATTGCCAGCAATGGCAAGGTGGCCAATGTGGCGGCGTTTCCGGCCTTGTCGAAGGCAGGTGCGGCATGACGCGGAACCCAAACAAAAAACCGCCGCATCCGCCCCGGAATTTGAACCCGGCATTTGTGGCAGAGAAGGTTAAGCCCCGCCTGACACATGCAGAGCGCAATGACAGGCTGATTGATGCCTGCAAAAAGCAGATCGCCTGGATGATTTCAAAGACCAACGACCCGGCCCTGCCGCGTGAAACCACGGCGGACGAATATATTGGCATGTGCATGGCGATGACCCGTGCGCAGCGTGGCGCCCTGGCGGCGGACCCGTCGGCGGTTGTGGCCTTTGCCCGTGCCGTGCGAGCGGCTGAAACCGGGGAGGTTTCGGAATGAGCATCGCCCTTAAATATGGCGCGCCACTGGCGTCTGATATGCGGTTGGCCGGGGTTGGTCTTGCGGCCAATGATGTAGCGCGGTTGCCGGTGCCTGGCGCGCTGCGCCGGGGGTTGCGTGAGGTATCGCGTGATGTGGTGCCGCGTCGCAAGTTTGACCTGTGGTTTGCGGTCGAGCGCGCCTTTTTCCCGCGCTATTTCTGGGCTGTGGCCGTTGGGATGCTCGATGATCGCGAAGCGGACAGCCGAGACGTGATCGATACCTTGCTGGCCGATCAACAGGAATGGGCCGATTTGATGCTGCCCAGCCAGTTCCATGATTTTCGCAATGAATTTGCCAAGCTGGTGGATGTGGCAATGGCGGCGATGGTGGACCGCCAGATTGGGAGTGATGGTGGCTGGAAAACGTCGCGGCTGATGATGGTCGGCTATGGGTTGTGCCAGTTGGCCGATGACCATGCCGTTGACGCGGTTTTCACCACCCGGTTTGCCAAGGTTTTGAACCGGCTGGCCGAACAGCATTATTTCATCAATGCCGATGAAATGCGGGGGTGCGAAGGCTCTGCGCACAAGTCTCTGCGCAAGGTGATTGCGGCGCTTAAAAGCCGGGGGCGGTTTTTGTGGCTGCCCGATTATAACGAGGCCCGGCATGTTGATGCCGGTGGGTATGTCCATGCGTCGCGGGTTTCCGATTGCTTTGATTTGCAAGTCATTGACTGCGACACGGGCAAGCCGGTGGCGTTTGTGCGCGAGGTTAACACGCATGAGGGCTGGTTAATCCGCCTGGTCGTGGGGCGCGACGGGCGGTTTGTCCATGGGCCTGATGGCGCAATTGCCACCGAAAAGCTGGTTGGCAATTTCCGCATTGAGCGGGGGGTGTGATGGCGCTGGTTCAACGCGATGGCATCGTTCGGGATTTTTTGAACAGGTCGGTTGTGCCGTGTGGGCGCGGGTTTCGGCGGGTCGCTGTGCGCAAGACTGGTGCGGTTGATATGCCACCATCGCCGACGACGCGGCTGTTTTTCCCCTGTGCGGCGCGCCCTTACATGGTGGTTTCCGGCCCGCTGGGCGCAGTGCGGATTGGTCCGGCCCCGGTAATGATTTTGCTGGCGGTTGGCGGCAAGCCCGACGGGTTTGTGGTTGATTATCTGGCTTTGAGTGAATCGGTTTGGCCGAACCCGGATGACATGCCCGATGGCTGGCGCGATGTTTTGAAGGTTCATGTGTGCAAGTTGCGCCATTTGTTGCAACGCGTCGGGTCTGAAATGACGATTACGACGGTGTGGGGGCGCGGCGTTGCGATGCGCCGCACCGCGATAATGGCGGCCAATGACGACGCCGAATTAAAGCAGGTTTCAAATGCTTGAACGCGCATATCGGGCTTTCCTTGCGGGCGGCCCGACGGACAAGACGGCGAGTGTCCGGCGCCCTTTAACCCCGTCAGCCGGTGGAACAGCGAGCCTCCCTTTCGCGACCCGCGACCGGCAAATTTATCGATGACCAATTTGCAAAATCTGCAAATTGCTGCCCTAGCGGCAACCTGTAACGACCGCTTACAGGTTGCCGGTGCGGCGGCAAGCGCGAGAAACATTGACGTGATGGCCCGGCCTTGCCGGTTGACCTGATTTCGGGACACGCCCCGCCGGGTAGCGACCGGCCCGCACCGCACACCTTTTGCAAAGGGGATTAAGGCGATGGATGACGCATTTACCGACGACAATGTCGCACTTGGCGAGGCGGCGCAGGTGAACTTTAAGATTGCGGCGCGGACGCAGCACGGCTTAGCGAAAAACTCGTTCTTTATCATTGCGATGGCGCAGCTTGACGAAATTGTTGATCGCCTTCTGGAGCGAGAGGAAAGCGAGAAAAGCCAGATCGTTCCCAGTCCACCCGATCCTGTTCCCATATGACCGTCCTTTGACGTGAGCCTTACACATAACCCCGACCCCGGCTTGAAGGCCGGGGCGGGGATTCGGGGTGTCAGCGTGTAAAAATCGCGCCGGGCAGGCGCAAAATGCCCGGTGCGTCCACCCCTGAAAATGGAGGCGATGATGTAACCCCGACCCCCGGCATAAACCCGGCGAAAGTGCCCCAAACCACGCCGGTTTTTGCGGCCCCTTACCCCAGCTTAACGGCGGGGTGGGGCTTAAGGCCGTGGGGAATGCCCCGCTTCACAGCGTTACAATACAGGCGGACAAGATGGATAAATTACCGGATGTGGATATGGATTTAAGCCTGCGCCTGGCGGTGCAGAATGTTTTACGCGGGCCAAGCGTGGACGGGCCGGTTGGCCGTGCGGTGTCGGTTTTGCAGTGCGTTTACGGGTGCGAAACGACCTTTTATCAGGGGCGCAATTCGGCCCATTCCATCGTGGTCGGCGGCGTGGTGCATAGCGTGCCCAATGCCATTGATCGCGCCAACGGCCTGTTAAAGCGGCTTGGGTTGTTCGGGCATTATATCGCCTATCCCGGTGCCACGACGGACCCGCTTTCGGGCGCGACCGGCAAGCTTGATGGCAGCGCCAATGACAATTTCTGCGGGCCATATGGCAAGGCAGGTGCGCAATGAAAACCGGGTATGAGGTTTTGCAAATCGCGCTGCGCGAAGCGGCGAACGACAATTTAACCGCGCAGGCGACGGTCACACGGGTGATTAATGATCTGGATTTTGCCGGTCTGACGATTATGCCGCGCTGGCCAATGGTTGATTACAGCCTGCCGGTTGCGGTGATTGATGATGATGCCGATGGCACGTATCCCGGTGATGCGGTTTGCCACGCACCATCTGTCACCGACCTGATGGGGCGGGCTGGCGACCTTGTTACCTGGTCGCAGAACGGACAGACACAAGCCGAATGGTTTGATGCCTACGGTGCTAGCAGCCGGAGCCGGGGCTTGCAGGTGGTGAATGTTGCCGGGCCGGTGCCGGTTACGGCCTGCGCCGGGGATTGCGGCGCGTGTGCTGCTGATCGGCGGGCGTCATGACCGAAAACCAGTTTCATATTTTCATGTTCGCCATGGGCTGCGTTGTTGGTGCCCTGATTGTGGGGGCCGCGCTATGACCTGTGCAGTGGAGCGGGTTAAGGGCTTTCTCGTCCGGGTTGATGCAAAGCAGCCTGTGACCGATGTGGCCATGGTGAATTTTCAGGCCGGGGGCTGGGAAATGGTCCGGCTGGATGATTTGCGCGATCTGGTTTCCGCGTATGACGCGGCAAAGTACATCCCGGAAGGTCGGCACTTGATTGGGCAGGCGATAAGGGATGTGATCGCCGAACGCAACCGGCAGGTCGCGGACGAAGGCTTTGATACAGCGCATGACGACGCCAATACCCGGCACGAACTGGCGCGGGCGGCAGCGTGTTATGCCGCCAAGGCGGCGTTCCCAAATGTTGGCGAGGCGTCATTTATCGACATTTTCATGCGGGTTTGGCCTTGGGATGAACGGTGGTGGAAACCCGCCGGGCATCGCCAGAACCTTGTTAAGGCTGGTGCCCTGATTTTGGCCGAGATTGAGCGGTTGGACCGGGTGGAAACAAAGGAGGCCCGGCCATGAAAAACCAACCCGATAAATACAATGCCGTGCCGTCCGATGCGCCAGACATTGCGGCATGGGTGCTGGCGGCATTGATGTTTTGCTGTGTCGTTATCCTGCTGGCCGGGGCGGTTGGCGTGATGTGGCGCTGGGTATCGTGATCATGCCGTCGCTGTGTGTCGTGGTTTTGCTGGTTATCGTTGCTGGCGTGGCCGGGGTTGTTCCCGGTCACGCCGTGGCGGCGGTTTGGGGGTGATGATGTCAGCGTTTGCGCAGGACTTCGGCGTAGTGGTCGCGTTCGGCGACCAGTTTGGTTACGGCGTCTTGTGCGCGGAGAAGGCACTTCCGGTAATGGGCGACGTCTTCGGCCAGATCGGGCGTATAGGTATAGTCAGTCGAGGCTTTTGGTTTTCCGAGCTTCCAGAATGGGTTAAACGGCTTGTAGATAGAGGCTGCTGCATCTTTGAGCGAATGGGGCAGTGTGTGTCCACGAGCGATTTGCTCTCTTGCTCTTACCGCCAGGTCTCCTTTGCCGGACATGGACATTTGCGCTTTTTCCCGTTGGGGCGCGTCATCACTGGTGTTGGCTTTTTCTGCCATGTTCAGGGCGTCTTTTATTTCTTCTATTCGCGTTTCGGCGGCCAGTATTACCGTATCAACATCAAACAGCAGTTCCTTAATTGCGCCTTCTTTTGCGTTTGCGATCTGTTCCTTGCTCGATGCAATCACCGCCAAACCACCCGCAAGACCATAAAGACCCGCGCACAAGGTTTCCCACTGGAACCTTCGGGCAAAACGGCATATCGCGCCGTTATCGCAGTATCCCATTGTGTCAAAGACCACGCCGAAAATGGCGATTGCTGTTGCAAATACAACAAGAGCGGCAACGACTATGTAAAAAATGTTTGGCTGTTCGCGAAGGCGCTTGATGGTCATTTAATGATACATCGCCTTTGCCAGCGCCTTTTTGGCGGCGGCGAGTTTGGTTTTAATGACGTCGGCCTGTTTTTGCAGGTCGATCACGGTGTTGTAGGTTGTTTCAATGTCGGTGCCGGGCAGCCAGCTTGCCAGCATGTGCAAATCGTCTGCGTTGTCGCTGGTGAGGGTTTCGGTATCGCCATCAAGCAGGGCAAAGCGGTGTTTGCAATAGATGCCGCTGGCCCCGGCCTGGCAGGTGCAAATGGCGTTGATGTTGCCGGGCGATACGCGGTGAAACGTCACGGTGTAAAGGTCGCCCTGGCTGCCTTCAATTTCAAAGATCAGTTTGTTGGTATCGGTGTTCATGGTGGCGGTTCCCCTTTTGCGTTCTTCCAATTCGACCTGACAACCAAGCAGTTCGGCAAAGTCTGTATCGGTGGTGGTGTGGTGTTGCTTGCCTGTAATACGGTCCTTGCCCGATCCGGGGCCGGGGCGCAGGTGATAAAGGGAATATTCAACCGTGCCGGGAATGTCGGTGCCGGTGGCCGGATCGATGCTTTGCGGGGTGGTGTCGGTGATGCTGATCATTTTGGTGGCATCGTCCCAGCCGTTTTGATGGTCGTAAAAGACGGTGCCGGGCAAGAACTGGTAGCGGGGCGGGACGCCCTGCGTTTGCATGGATGGCTGTTTAACCCATGCTGGCGGGTTGCCGATGCGTTTCCACGGGCTTTCAACCACAATGTCAAGGCTGGCGTCATGGGTGGCCCCGACATGGAAATTGCCATTGCGGTTGATGGCAACGCAAACCTTGCGGCGTCTTCTGATCATTGTCTTTGTTCCGATGTTCCCCCAAGGGTTGCAGCTTGCCCGGTGGTCGGGCAGGGAGTCAATTTAGAAGTGCGTTTTATAAAGCGAATTTTTTTGGAATTGACCGGGCGGGGCGTCGGGCGTATGGTTTGGCCTATCAACGGGAAAAATCCGTTGTGGGGGCGTCAGAACCCTCGTTTCCAGACGGCCAGCCGTCACGTCAGTTACGGCTATTTTTGCGCCCGGATTCCGGGTGCAGCTTCTCGCTTAGGGCGGGAGGGCGGTGAATATAAGACCCGAAAGGGGAATAAACCCGCCTGCCTCTGGACAGGTTCTGAACCTCCCGCCACCAGTGCGGTCGTCAGAAGCCGTTTTGGTGGTGTTGTGAAACGCTATCCAGAGGGCTTGTTATGACCGCACAGCTTATTCCACACGCCATTAATGATTCCGTTATCAACCAGCGCGCAAGTGACGGGTATGTCCATGCGACTGCCATGTGCCGCGCAGTTGGTAAGCAGTTTAATGACTATCGCAGATCGTCGACTGCAACCGAATATCTTGACGAATTGGCGAGTGAAACGGGAATTCCCGCTTCACAACTGATTGTATCGAAAAAGGGAAATTCGGCGGCTTTCAGGCAGGGTACGTGGGTTCATCCCAAAGTGGCGATCCATCTTGCGCAATGGTTGTCGCCCCGGTTCGCCGTGCAGGTGACAAACTGGGTATATGACTGGGTAGCTGGGCAACAGCCCGCGCCAGCCCCGCACCCCGATGCTGTAAGCAGCTTTCATTTTTCCAATGATCAGGTCGCGGCCTTGAAGGCCGATATTGTGCGCGATGTGACGCGGGATTTGGCCGCAAGGATGCCATCGCCGGGGGTGGATATGCCGCGCCTGAATGCGGGCCATGCCCTGTTTGCCATCGCAGGCAAGCGGGTGATTGTTGATACCCGTGATGGCAATCCGGCGCGGGGCGACCGGGCGGTTGTGGTGCGCTGTGAGGGCGGGGGCCGTGGCCCGGAACTGGTAACGATCCTTGGCGATCCGCCGGTGCCGACATGGTTTGACCGCTGCAAGATTTATGATTCAGGTGTGCGTTATCACATCCCGGTCGGGGTGGTGATTGGCCGTGCTGTTTGGGAGGGTGTTTGATGGGCGTTCAAATACTTATTGGTGATGCTGTGGCGCGGCTTAAGGGCCTGCCTGATCAATCGGTCAACTGTTGCGTGACGAGCCCGCCCTATTACGGTTTGCGCGATTATGGGATGCCTGGGCAGATCGGTTTAGAGGAAACACCTGGTGCATTCATTGCTCGGCTGGTGGATGTTTTTCGAGAAGTCCGCCGGGTATTGCGTGATGACGGGACGTTATGGGTTAACCTGGGCGATAGTTATGCCAGCAAGCCGAACGGTTCTATCGGGCGGTCGACGCTAGATGGGACGCAATCCGGGCAGGCGGAATATCGCCGCACCAATGCCCGGCGCAAAAGCCGGTTGCCTGGCGGGTTAAAGCATAAAGACCTGATGGGGATGCCGTGGCGGCTGGCGTTTGCCTTGCAGGATGATGGTTGGTATTTGCGCCAAGACATTATTTGGGCCAAGCCGAACCCGATGCCAGAAAGTGTGCGGGACCGCTGCACCAAATCGCATGAATACATGTTTTTGCTGACGAAAAAGCCCCGCTATTACTTTGATCGAGGGGCGATTTCGGAGCCGGTTGCGCCAGCATCGGTTGCACGTCTGGCGCAGGATATTGAAAATCAGGCTGGGTCTGATCGTGTCGTTGGCAAATCCAATGGGCGGATGAAAGCTGTGACGCGCAGCAAGCGCGATAGTTTCAAGCGCGAAGACAGTAAGCGATGTGTTGCACATCCCGGTCAAACCATGGGCACGCACCGCCCGGATCGCGATGATGGACAATGGGATATTGCGAAACGCAACAAGCGCAGTGTTTGGAATGTGGCCACTATCGGTTTTAAGGAAGCGCATTTTGCGACATTTCCGCTGGCGCTTATCGAACCTTGCATCTTGGCGGGTTGTCCGGTCGGCGGTGTTGTTCTGGACCCATTTGGCGGCGCTGGCACCACCGGGCTTGTCGCGGGCCATCATGGCCGTGATGCGATTTTGTGCGAGTTGAACCCGGAATATGCGGCATTGTCCGCACGGCGGATAAAGCATGAATTGCGGTTGTTTGCGGATGTTGATGTTTCGGCGGAGGCGGCATGATGGATATTAAACGTTCATTGGCCGATATGGCGGATGCCATCAAGGGGCAATACCGGCCCAGCGAGGTTGTGGGGCAGTTTGTGAAGCTGCGCCGGGCCGGGGTGGAAATGGAAGGGCTTTGCCCGTTTCACGGCGAGAAATCGCCCAGTTTCAAGGTGAATGACCGCAAGGGGGTTATTCATTGTTTTGGCTGTGGCTGGCATGGTGATGTGATTGCGTTTTATGCCGAAATTCGCGGGATAGGTGCCAGTGAGGCGATACGGGCGCTGGCATCGGATGCGGGCATTGATGACCCGGCGGCCCGCGAGCGGCTGGCGCACAAGGCGCGGCGTGATGCCGCCCGGCGTGAGGCCGACCTTGCGGCACAAAAGCAGACCGAGGCGGGGCGGTTAATGGCGATATGGCAAAGCCGGTTGCCGGTTTTGGGGGCGCCTGTGGCGGATTACCTGGCGTCGCGCAAGGTGTTGCCCGATGTGGTGCCGCCGACCTTGGGCTTTTTGCCCGATCATCCGTATTGGAACCGTCCCGACAAGGGGCGCAAGGCGGTTTTATGCGGGCGGTTCCCCGTCATGGTGGCGATTATGTTAATGCCCGACCGGCGCTTTGCCGGGTTGCATATGACCTATCTCGCGCCCGATGGCAGCGGCAAGGCGCAACCGGTTTGCCCGGTGACGGGCGAGGTTTTGGGGGCGAAAAAGGTGCGGTCGGCCTTGCCGGACCTTTCGGGGGCCGGGATATGGTTAACGCCGATCCGGGCGCATATGGCGGTTTCCGAGGGGATTGAAAACGGTTTGACATGGATGCTGCGCCGCCCCGACTGGGGCATTGCAGCGGCCTATAGCCTTGATAATTTGGCCGGGGCCGGGCTGGGTGAGGGGCGCAAACGCAGCGATGACCCGAAAAAACGCTTGCCCAGCAAGGCCCCGCGCATGGCCCGGCCCGGTTTTCGTCCGCCTTATGGGGATGATGAATATTCGCGCTGGAAAACCGTGCAGCATGTGCAGCGGGTGACGGTACTGGCCGATAATGACAGCAAGGACCCGGTTGCGGCTGCGTGCCTGTTTGAACGGGCGCGGCGGAAATTTCAGAATATTGGCTATGAAAGCCGGGTGTTAATGCCCCCGGCGGGAATGGATTTTAACGATATGGTCCGGGGGATGTGATGGCAGTGGAATATCAGCAAGCGGCCAACGAGAATGTTGATTTTGACCGGATCGACGAGGATAACCCGTTTCAGGATGCGGCAGACGGTGCCACGGCCCTGCCGGATGCCGGGCCGTGCCCGGTGCAGTGCCTGGGGCATAATGATGGCCGGTTTTATTTTGTAACGCCCAGCGGGCAGTTGCGCGACCTTGCGGCCAAAAGCCTTGGCAACCGGCAGGAAATTACCGCGCTTTTTGAAACCAAACTTGGCTGGGCCGGGGCGGCTTTTCCCAAATATGACAAGGAAGAACGCTATGTTGGGCCAAATTACCCGATGGTGGGGCAATGGTTTATGGGGGAATGTGCGATAAAGGGCATATTCTCGCCCGACAAGGTGCGCGGGCTTGGCGTTTGGAAGGATATTCGCGGCGGGCTGATTGTGCATTGTGGCGACCGGCTGGTTTTATCGTCGGGCCATAAGGTGGAAAAGGCGGGGCGCAAGCTGGATGACGGGTGGGTTTACCCGGCACAGCCGCCTTTGCCCGCGATGATGCGCCCGGCCCTGAATGACCCGGCGCGGATTGGCGATATGCGGATGGTGTATGACCATTTGAAATCGTGGAATTTTCTATCGCCTGCCGGGTCGCATATCTGCCTTGGGATTATGGGTTTGATTTGCATTTGCGGGGCCTTGCAGCGGCGGCCTACGCTTTGGCTGATCGGCGATGCCGGAGTTGGTAAGACGGAGTTGTTAACGCTGTTAACCGAGCCTGTGGGCGGGCTGGACAACACGTTGCGGTCGTCTGATGCCAGTGCGGCGTTTGTGCGCGCCGCATTGCAGGGCGCGGCAAGGCCGGTATTTTTGGACGAAATGGAACCGGGGCCACGGGCGGCGGCGGCGATGGAACTGGCCCGGCTTGGATTTTCCAATGATCAGGCCGGGGTAGGGCGCGCCAGTGCTGATCAGAAAGCGATATTGCAGCGGATTACCGCGCAGTTTGTGTTTGGCAGTATTTTGCACCCGGAACCAAAACCACAGGACCAGTCGCGCATTCATTTTATGGAACTGGGTCCGCTTAGCGCCGATGCGGCCGCAGTTGAAACGTTTAACACCCGCGCCCGCATGATTAAGGAAATTGGCCCGAAAATTTGGGCGCGGATGATTTTGGGATATCCGCGCTTTTTGGAAAATTTGTTGGTTTATCAGGGTGTTTTGGGGGCTTCGGCCTATTCGCGCCGGTTAACCGACAAGTTTGCCCCGGTGTTGGCGGCAGCGGAAACGTTGTTGGATGATGTTGTGATCAACGCCGGTACGGCAGCGGACCAGATTAGTGTTTGGGGCCTTGAAGAACCCGAACAGAACGATACCGAGGCCGACGAATGCCTTAACCATCTTATGTCCTGTCAGGTCGATACCTGGCGCGGCGGGGACCGTTTGACGGTGGGGCAGTTGCTTACCAAGGTGTTGGACCTTGGTGCGCGGGGTGACGGGGATTCGGCACGGCTGAATGAGGAAACCTTGCCGGGGTATGGCCTTAAACTTGGCCCTGCCAACCGGGGCACACAGCGCGGGTTTGAATATTTGATGGTGGCCAACAAGCACCAGTCCTTAACCCGGTTGTTTCGCGAAACGCGCTGGCAGGGCGGGGTTCACCGGCAGGCGCTGGCGCGTTTGGAGGGGGCTGTTGCCGCCGGGCCGTTGCGGTTGGGCGGGGCGCTTACCCGGTGCATCAAAATCCCGCTTGCCATTATTGCCAAACCCGATAACAATGGTGATGTCCTATGACCTATACCACCCCCGCACCCCGTGATTTAAAGGGTGCTTCGCAGATTTTGAAGCGGGTTCCGGTGTGGGTTTTGCGGCAGATGTTACAGCCCGGAACGGCGTTTGTAACACCCGCGTTACGGATAACCCCTTATAAAATAACCATTGTTACAATGTTACGCCTGTTACAGGAAAACATCCCCCCATGTGTGCGCGTGCGCGCATATGTATATAAACTATGTAACAACTGTAACATTGTAACTTTATATATAAATCAATTAGTTAGCCGTTACACAGGTGTTACACTTGCAAAATGGGGTGTAACAGCGGGTTTTGGGCAGTCCGTACGTGGAGGGTTTTGACATGGGCAAACGTGGTGCGATGGATGTGTGGACTGCTTTGTGCTGGGCGATCCATGATCAACGGGTTGATCTGGCGATTGCCGCCAATGATGACTGGATCGACGATGCCGGGTTATCGCCGCGCCATAGCGTGACGGGTGTGATGATGGATCAGGCCATGTTGGGCGGGCGTGTGGATGGTGGCGGGCCACGCAATGGGCCGGATGTGGCGTTTGATGCGGAAATCATATGGCTGGTGGCGCTGGGGATGTTGCGCGATGAGCGGGCCGGGATTGCCATTGACGGGTTGTTCGAGGGGGTGCCGGTGAAGATGCAGCGTTATCTGCGCAAGGCTAGGCCGGTGTCCGATATGATCGTGGCGGCGCGCTTGGCTGATCTGCCCGACTGGATGCCTGGGGGCTGGCAGGGTGGAATGAGTCGACGCGAAGTTGAAGAGTCGCGCCTTAAATACATTGGGGTTTGGGATGCGCTGGCTGTTTTGTCCATGAGGTTAAATACCAGCACCCGGCTGGGCAAAGTGATCGAAATGCCCGGCTTTCCGCGCCTTCCATGGCATGGGCGAAAAAGGGCTGTTGACAGTTGACAGAGTTCGGGCTATTGACTTGGAATTAGAGAACAGAACCGCGCCCGTTGGAGAAATCCGGCGGGCGTTTTCTTTTGACCGGATGCCGAGACCCGCTTTCCTCCTCGTTGAATCTGCAAAGCCCGGCCATTGTGCCGGGTTTTGCCTTTTTTTGGTGAAAAATGGCGTAAATCCGCCGTTTTTGGCGATGGGTGGCCCCCGGCTTTGGGTCCTTCTGGAAAATCCACGTATACGGGTGTGCAAAGTGCGGGTGTTCGGTAGTTTGGTGTTTTTGAAACGAGGTTGACAGGTTTACACGGTTGACGGTGTTGCCATTAAAGCCTTGTGCAAGTTGACATTCTGGCCCTTTCGCGTTGCGGATGGGCCTTTGTTTTTTGGTGGTGCTGATGGCGGATGATGCCGGGCTTGTCGGGTCGCAAGCCGACTATGCACGGCATTGCGGTGTTACGCGGCAGGCCGTTTCAAAATGGTTGAAAGCCGGGCGGATTGAAAAGCTGCCCAATGGCCGGATTGATTTTGTGCAGGCCGACCGGGCCTTGCAAAAAACAGCGGACCCGGCGCGGGCAATGGCGCTGGGCCGGGCTGATCCGTTAGACGATGCCGGTGCCGGGGCCGGGCACTGGCCGGTTGCGACAGATGCCGCCGGAAAAAATCGCGATGATTTGTTTGATTATGCGGCATCCGAACCGGCCCAGCCGGTCGCGGCACCGGAAACAAACGGTGATGCCAGCTACCAGAAAAGCCGGGCGCTTCGCGAACGATACAACGCGAAGATGGCGCAGCTTGATTACGAGGAAAAGGTTGGCAAGGTCCTGAACAAGCAGGATGTTGAGGACGCAATGGTAACTGCCGGGCGGCGGATGCGGCAGGCAATGGATGCGATTATTGGCTGGGCCGATGAAATATATTCAACCGCGCAAGATGGTGATGTGCAGGCCGTGCGGTCGATTTTGAAAAGCCGGGTGCGCGGGCTGGAAGAAACCATTGTTGCGAGTTTGACAACCGATGACCCAGACAGCGAGGACGGAAACCAGTGAGGCGGCGCGGCTGATTTTTGCCGCCCTTGCGCGGGGCATGACCCCGGACATGGTTGTTTTACCATCGGTCTGGGCGCGGGATAACCTGGTGGTTGCAGATGGGCCTATCGCGGGGGAAAAATGGTCGACGGAATTAACACCCTATGCGCCGGGGATACTGGATTGCCTTGCCGCCGATAACGGCATTACGCGGGTTTCGGTGAGAAAGTCGGCACAGGTTGGCATGACCGGATCAATGATTGCATGGCTGGCCACGATTATGGCCTGCACCCCGGCCAAGGCGATGCTGGTGTTTCCGACCATATTGTCGGTGCAGGATTTTAACCGTGAAAAGCTGGCCCCTGCGATTGACCAAACCGTGGCGCTTCGCGACAAGGTGCGTGAAAGCGGCACGCGGTCATTACAGAAATCAACAGCCTTGTCGAAACGGTTTCCCGGTGGGTCGCTGGTTTTGACAGGGGCAAACAGCGCATCGGATTTGCGGTCCAAGACCATTAAATTTATGTGCTGTGACGAGGTGGACGAATGGCCGCTTGACCTGGACAAGCAGGGCGACCCGATGGATATGGTGGATGCGCGCCAGATCGCGTTTCATGCCACAGGGGATTACAAGAAATTTGAAGGCAGCACGCCGACAATCAAGGGGATCAGCCGGATTGATAACGCCTTTGAGGAAGGCGACCAGCGGTATTTTGAATGCCCGTGTCCGGGGTGTGGCCATTACCAGCGCCTTGTTTTCGGCGGCAAGGATGTGAAGCACGGTTTAAAGTTTAACCGGGAATATCCGTACAACGCCTATTACATTTGCATTGAAAACGGGTGCCCGATTGAACATCACCAGAAACGCGCCATGGTGCAGGCCGGGCGCTGGCGGGCAACAAAGCCGGAACCGGGGCGGCACCCCAGTTTTCACATTGATGCGATATCGTCGCTTTTGACCACATGGGACAAGGTGGCGGAAGCATTTGTGAAAGCGAAGGATGATCCCAACAAACTGAAAGCCTTTACCAACCTGTGGCTTGGCGAGGCATGGGAAGAAAAGGGCGATGCGCCGGATTGGCAACGGTTGTTTGTTCGTCGGGAAATGTACCCGGCGCGGGTGATACCGATCGGCGGGTTGGTGATTACCGTTGGCTGCGATGTGCAGACTGACGGGATTTATTACGAGGTTGTTGCCTGGGGGCGGGATCGCAAAAGCTGGTCGATTGATGCCGGGTTTTTGCGCGGCAACACAGCCGATCCTGATGACAAGGTGTGGTCTGATCTGGATGTGATTTATGATCGGCGCTACCCGGATGCTTATGGCAATTACTGGCAGGCCGACGCCTTTGCCGTTGATTCGGGCTATAATTCAAATCAGGTCTATTTGTGGACCAGATCGCGGCCCAAGGCCCGGGCGATCAAGGGGAACGGCGAGCGGGGCAAGGCGGCGATTTCGTCAGCCCCGACCAAGGTGGAAATCAATTTCAAGGGCAAGCGTAGCAAGCGCGGGGCCGAGTTATGGCATGTGGGAACGTGGGATTTAAAGGCCACGTTTTATGCCAATCTGAACAAGGACGGGCTGCGTGACGGGTCTGGCGCCGATGCCGACCCGCCCGGTTATTGCTATTTCACTGAACTGCATGACGAGCAGTATTTTCGCCAGATCACGGCGGAATATCTGAAAAAAGGCAGCAAGAACGGACGGGCGACCCTGACATGGGAAGCGAGCGGGCCGAACCATTTGCTTGATTGTCGCATTTATAACATGGCGATGGCGGCGCATTTGGGCATGGACCGGTTAACCGCCGAGGAATGGCTGGTACTGGAAAAAGACAGAACCACGCCGCCCAGAGTGCCGCAGGGTGATTTGCTGGATAGGGCCACGCCAACGGCGGCGGCGGAAAATGTGGTGTCAAAACCCGTGGCGAGGGAACCGGCGGCGGCCCCGCAAGCGGGGAATGACAACCCGGCCAGTGGATGGTTTGGCAAAAGACCGAAAGGATGGATGGGGTAATGGCATTTACGCAGGCCGATATTGACCGGCTGAAAATTGCGATGGCATCGGGCACCCTGAAAGTGGAGGTCGATGGCAAGAGCGTGACATATCGCAGCATTGCCGAAATGCGTGAGGTGTTACGCATGATGGAAGGTGATGTTAAAGGCCCGTCTGCGCGAGTGTCGCAGGCCGCATTTCGGAGGCCGTGACATGGGGATTAATCCATTAGACAAAGTGATCGGGTTTTTTGACCCGGTTGCCGGGGTCCGCCGGGCGCAAGCGCGGCAGGCCCTTGGCGTTGTTCGGTCCTATGAAGCGGCACGGCGGCGGCTAACAGATGATGGCTGGGTGTCGGGGTCGGGCGGGCCAAATTCAGAAGTTGGTGGCGGCCTTGTTGTTATGCGCAACCGGGCGCGGCAAATGGTGCGTGATAACCCCTATGCCAAACGCATGGTCGATATTATGGCGGCCAACGAAATCGGGGCGGGCATTGTGAGCCAAGCCAATACCGGCGATCAAAAGATTGATGAAGCCCAGCAAACCGCATGGGCAAAATGGGCCGAAACCACGCAATGCGATGCCGATGGCCGCACCAATATTTATGGTTTGCAGCGTTTGATTGACATTGCCAAGCATGAAACTGGCGAGGTTCTGGTTAGGCTGCGGTCGCGATCACGGGCCGATGCTGCGCGGCTTGGCCTAACGGTGCCGTTGCAGTTGCAGGTAATTGAGGCGGATTATCTCGACCATACGAAAAATGGTCCGCTGGGTGATGGCAATTACATTGTTCAGGGCATTGAATTTAACAAGCGCGGTGAACGAATTGCCTATTGGATTTTCAAGGAACATCCGGGCGAAACTTACCAGCATGTGGTTGGCAATAACCTGACATCGATGCGGATTGACGCCGGGCAAATCATTCATTTGTACAACATGCAGCGACCTGGGCAGGTGCGGGGGGTGACCACGCTGCATTCAGTGATGACGGCCCTGCGCGATTTGCAGGATTATCATGGTGCCCTGTTGATGAAAGCAAAGGTTGAAGCCTGTTTTTCCGCGTTTGTGCGGGGATCTGGCGGAAACCCGTTAACCGGCAAAGCAAACCAGAAAGGCACGCACCGGCAAGAAACACTTGAGCCGGGATCGATCTTTTATATTGAAGATTCCGAAAGTGTGGAGTTTGCCAACCCGAGCAAGTCGGAAGCGCATGTTCTGCTATCGCAAACCTATTTGCGGGCCATCGCCGTTGGCTGTGGTGTCACTTATGACCAGCTTACAGGGGATTTGACCGGGGCGAATTATTCGAGCCTGCGGGCGGGCAAGATTGATTTTCGCCGTCTGGTTGAGCAATGGCAATGGTTGTGCTTTATCCCGCAATTTTGTGAACCGGTGTGGCGGGAATTTACCAAGGCTGGCGAATTGGCCGGGCTGTGGAAAGCGGGGGCGATTGCCGCCGAACATACGCCACCAGGCCATGAAATGATTGACCCGACCAAGGACACAACCGCGCTTTTACAAATGGTGAGAAGCGGTTTCAAAAGCTGGCCGCAAGCCGTGCGTGAACAGGGTTACAACCCGAAAACGATGGCCCGTGACATTGCCAGCGCCAACAAGTTGTTTGATGACAACGGGCTGGTTTTGGATATTGACCCGCGCAAAGTGAGCCGGACCGGCCTGACACAGGCACGACCCGACGGCACGGTTTTGCCGCCGACCAATATAGAGGACTGATTTCATGCCAGATCAAAAGCGCAAGACGCAGCTGCCGATGCAGTTGCGTGAAGCAACGGTTGTGCCTGTTCTAAATGAAAAGGGTGAGCAGGACGAAAGTATTGTTGAGCTGATTTTCACAACAGGGGCCGCTGTTCGGCGGTACGATTTCTGGGAAGATCAGGTTTACGAGGAAGTCCTTTCGCTTGAACCCGGTCATGTGCGGCTGGATCGTTTGAATAACGGGGCGGTCCCGCTTTTGCGGGATCATCGCAATAGTGTTGATAGCCTGGCGGGCGCGATCCTGTCTGGCGAAATTCGCGATGGCAAAGGTGTTGCGAGGGCAAAGCTAGACCGGGGCGATGAAATTGCCGAGCGGGTTTACCGGCAGGTAGCGGCCCGTATCCTGACCAATACGTCAATTGGTTATCACGTTTACAAATACGAAATCACCCGCGAGGAAGGCAAATTACCGGTCTATCGTGCGGTTGACTGGGAATTAATGGAGATTTCATTGGTGGCGGTCCCGGCAGATGCCGGGGCCGGTTTTCGTAACGGGGGCAATGATGCCCCCGTTGAAGTGGTGGAACTGGCGGCGCGCTGCGCCGATCTTGACGATGGTATAGAGGAACCAAACATGCCCAATGTTATTGATGCACGGCAGCAGCCGGAAAATGGAACCCAGCCCGCCCCGCAGGGGCAGGCCAACAATGTTGATGTGGCTGCGGAACGCAGCGCAGCAATTACCGGCGAACGCCAGCGCATTGTTGATATTCAGGGCATTGCCACCCGGCACCGCCTTGATGCTGAATTTGTGACCCGTCATATTGATGCTGGCAGCACGATTGATGTGGTACGCAGTGCCGCACTGGATGCGCTGGCCGATGCCGGGGGTGATGGCGGTGTTGAGGTCCGCAATCATATTGCCCTTGGTGCATCGAATGAGGATCCTGCGCGGGTGCGGTCTGCGCTGGTGGTGGCAATGGCGCATTCCATGTCGCCAAATGCCGTCAAGCTGGAAGGCATGGCAGAAAAATACCGGGGCTATGGCCCAATGGCGATTGCGGAAGAAAGCCTTGCGTCGCGTGGCAATCCGGTTAAATCGCGGAACCGCGAAATGATTTCGCGTGCCGCGCTGCATTCAACCAGCGATTTTCCCTATTTGATGGCTGATTCCGTCAATATGGTTTTGCGCAATGAATACCAAATTGCCAACCCGTCCTATCGCCGGTTTGCAGCACGGAAAAACTTTGCCGATTTTCGCCCGCATAGCTTTTTGAGCGCGGGCGATTTTCCAGCGCTTGAAAAGGTGAACGAAAACGGTGAGGTGAAAGCCGGGACTTTTTCCGAAAGCAAAGAAACTATGCGTCTTGATACCTGGGCGCGGAAGATTGGATTTGGTCGCAATTTGCTGATCAACGACAATCTGGGGGCGATTGCCGGGATGCCGGGCAAAGTTGGTCGTCGGATCGCGGCGCAGGAAAACCAGATTGTTTTTGCAGTCCTGAATGCCAATTCCGGTGCCGGTATCGAGATGGCCGATGGTAAAGCGATTTTCCACGTTGATCATAAAAACAAGGCCGCCACTGGCACGGTGATTGATGTGGCTAATCTTGGTAAGGCACGCGCAGCGATGCGCAAGCAGAAAACGCCCGATGGCCTGACACTTAACCTTATGGCTAAAATTCTGCTGGTTGGGCCGGACAAGGAAACCGAAGCAGAAAAGGTGATGTCGTCGATCCTTGCGGCAACCACTGGCGAGGTGAACCCGTTTACCGGCAAGCTGGAAGTTGTTGCCGATGCCGAAATTGATGGCAATCACTGGTATACGCTTTGCGATCCGAATGCCGAGGAAGTCATTGCCTATGGTTATTTGAACGGGGCGGAAGCGCCACAGGTCATGGTTAAGGAAGGGTTTGATTATCTAGGCTTTGAAATGCGCGTTGTGCATGACTTTGCCGCTGGCGCAACCGGCACCTATGGCGGGTATTACAACCCCGGTGCCTGATCTGGTTTGACGGGATAAAGCGAAAACGGGGTGGCGATGGCTGCCCGGTTTCGCGTTTGGTGAATTGCAAAACAGGAATGATGCAATGAAAAACTATATTCAGGCAGGTGGTAGCCTGCTGTTTGTGAATGCGACGGGCAGCACGATTGCTTCGGGTTCGCCTGTTGTGGTGGGCAGCCAGATCGGCGTTGCTGCGGTTGATATTGTCGATGGTGAAAGCGGTACTGTGACGATGACAGGCGTTTTCAGTTTGCCTAAAACGGCAGGCGCTGCGATTGTCCAGGGTGACGCCGTGGCTTTTGATGCATCGGCATCGGCCTTTGTGCCGTCGTCTGCGGTTGCCGCAGAGGGGGATGTAACGGGTGCCTGCACCGCGTGGGAAGCCGCAGAAAGTGCCGCAACCAGTGTGGTGGTGAAGATCAATACCGGGGTGGGGACAGTAACCCCGGCCTGATAAAATAAACGGTTGGTGATGCGACGGCGGGCGGGGATTTCCCCGCCCGTTTTTATGGGGGCTGGTGATGTTTGATGGCGTGTTTGACGCGGTTTTTAATGACCCGTTTGTTTCAACATCGGCAGATTACCTGCCAAAGGAAGGCGAGGCCGTGCCGGGTGTGCGGGTGATTGTTTCGTCGCCTGATACAGATGCGGCGGTGATGGGGTTTAATACCGTGTCGGCCAGCATGATTGTGGAAGTGCGCGCCGGTGATGTGGTGCAGCCCCAGCGTGGCGACCGGTTTGTGATTGATGGGGTGACATATACCATTAACGAAAAGCCGCATGGCAGCAGTACGCGCAAGGTGTGGCGCTTTGGGTTGGTGGAAACATGAGGATCGGTGTCGACGTTTCGCGGGATTTGCGCAAGGTGATGAAAGCCACATCCGACGAACTGGAAAGGGCGGTAACGCAGGGGATACGCGAAACATCCCCGCAGGTTAAAGAGCATTTAAGGGCCCAGGTGCGCAATGCCGGGATGGGAAAGCGCCTTGCCAATAGCTGGCGCGGCAAAGCCTATCCCAAGGCGGGAGTGAACAGTTTTAATGCCTCTGCGCTGATTTGGACCAAAGCCCCCAAAATTGTAGATGCCTTTGACAAGGGTGTTTTGATTCGCGGTAAAAAAACGTTTGCTTTGGCTATTCCGACCGACAATGCCCCGAAAAAAGGCGTGGATGGAAAACGCATCAGCCCGTCAAATTTCCCGGTATCCCGGTACGGAAAGTTGCGGCTGGTGCGGCGGACCAGAGGGGCATCATTATTGGTTGTTGATGGGGTTGGCATCAAGGCGGGTGGAAAGGTGTCGCGCCAGCGTAAAAATGGCGGTCGGCTTAAAAACGGTGCCTATGGGCGCGGGGTTGCCACGGTGCCAATGTTCTTCATTGTTCGGCAGGTAAAGTTGGAAAAGCGGTTTGATGTGGAAGAAGCCGAAAGGTATGGGGCGCGGGTTGCTGTTCATAACATCATCCGAAATTTGAGGGTGCGTAATGGCCGAAAGTAAACGCGAAGCGGCCTTGAAGGCCCTGTTTGCCGCGATACAAGGGGTTGCCGGACCCGATGTGAAACGCAACGAACCGGAACCCGATGATATCCCCGATGGGGGTTTGGTTAACCTGGGCGACGGGACATTTACAGCGGACCCGGTTTTGTCGCCGTTGCGTTACGAGATTTCACACAGGGCTGAAATTATGGTGCTGGTGCAGGGCAATGATGCCGTGACACGGGATGCCCAATTTGATGCCATTCTGGTGGCGCTCGCCGCGGCGATTGATGCTGACCCGACCTTGGGCGGCGTGGTTGATTTTGCCGCCTGTGACGTGCCGGAAATTATTGATGAACCGATAGAGGGGGCCGCCACCATCAAGGCAGGAACTGTGCCGGTGGTTATGGACTATACCGCGCCAACGGCGCTTGGCTAATTTCATTTAACAGGAGTATTTGCAATGGCAAAGCAGCGTGCCCTTGGCGCGGACGCCACCCTTTTGTGTGCATTTGAAACGGTGTATGGCACCGCACCCGATGGTTCGGGTGGCGGTGTTTATTCGAAAATGTCGTTTAAATCGACCGCTGTGGGGGCGGAACAGCCCCTTGGAACCGATGCGCTTTTGGGGCAGGGGCGCAATGCACAGGATCCATATTATGAACCGGTAACAGTCAATGGTGACATTGTGGTTCCGGTTGACCTGCGTGGGTTCGGGTTTTGGCTTAAGGGCGTCTTTGGTGCGCCTGTGACCACCGATAACGCAGATGGCACCTATAGCCATGTTTTCACATCAGGCGGGGTCTTGCCCAGCCTGTCGGTTCAAACAGGTTTTCCCGCGCTGTCGGTGCCGGTGTTTAACATGGTGTCTGGTTTAAAACTTGGCGGGTTTCAAATTGATATGTCGCGATCCGGCCCGGTTAACGCGACCCTGAACAATAATATTGCACAGGGCGAAACGGCAGCGGCAACCAGTGAAGATGCCACCCCTGCTGAATATGAATTGCAACGGTTTTCGCAAGGGACGGGTTCTGTCAAACTGGGCGGGTCGCAACTGGCATCAGTGATGGCGGGAAGTATCAGTTTTTCCAATAATCTGGAAGCCGTGGAAACCATCCGGTCCGATAACAAGATTGACGGAGCGGATGAAGGCGAGGCCACGGCAACCGGATCAGTGACATTGCGTTATGCGTCGGATGCAACGGTACGCGATGCTGTGGCGGCGCAAACGCCGGTGGCGATGGAATTTGGCTGGTCCATTCCGGGCAGTGAAGGTTATGCCCTGACATTCAGTTTGCCGCGGGTGTTTTTACCCAAACCGAAACAGTCGATTGACGGACCCGGTGGTATTTCGGCGGAATATAACTGGCAGGCCGCCAATGACCCGGATGATGATTATATGCTGCGGGCAACGCTGGTGAATGATGTGGAAAGCTATTGATCAGACAAGTGACGACAAGAATGCATCTATGTCACCAACATCCTCGCCGGTTTCGGTGAAGGCAATTGACTGGCACATGTTCGCGTAAAACGATTTGGTGCCGGACCATTTGCGTTGCTTGTCGCTCTTGATGACCTGCCCGTGGCCTCTGATGGTTGCGCTGCTTTGGAATGCTCTGACGTGTTCGGCTTTGAACAGCCATACTCGTCCTTCGGCGTCTGTGATGGTCAGGCTTATCGGTGGCTCGACAGGGTGCCATCGGGTGGCCTGATCATTCAGAAATGTCAAAAGCTGGTATGTGACTGGTATTTGCTGGCCGCTTAATACTTCGGTGGCGGATTGAATGTTGTAGAGGTCGAAGTGCCTTTCTTCATTGCGAAGGTGGCACCATGCTTTGGCGAATTTCGGGTATTTCTGACCATGGAGAGATTTGACCGTAATGCGGCGGTTCGTGACAACACCATCGCGATCCGCATATTCGATATCCCATATCAGGTTAAGGCCAGACCGGAGAGCCGGGCCCGGGTTGAAAGTTTCTGGCGTGGTTGTCGGTTGATCGGATGTGGTCATTTGCAGCGGCCATAAAATATCTGGGATTTTGCTGTACCAAGCATTGTTTCGGCGCGGACCACTTCTTTTTTATCGGTGATTTCATAGCCGCTTGGACAATAGTTGTTTTCTTTCAGGGATGTTTCCAGCCAGCCAATCAGGTCCTGATCGGTATAGGGATAAAGTTTGTCGGCCTGGAAGCGAAATTTACCATCGGGTAGGGGTTCGAAATTGCTGGCCCGCGCCCTGTCGTACGTCGTACAGCCAGCCAGCGAAGCGATAATAGCCACGGCAATGAGAGTGCGCATAAAAATCCCCCGGTTTTGCAATCAGGGGATGAAGTTAATTCCATTTTTAAACGGGAGTCAAAATTTAATGGTTTCGGTCGGGCAAGATGCCTGCGGTTAGCGATCGGTTTTTTTCGTGTTCCAGTGCTTTGGTGGTCTGATATCGGGGCCGGGGTGTTTCATTAAGTCTTCGCGGGTGAACGACAATTTCATTTTTTTTATAGCCTCCTCGATCTCGATATCTTCATGCACCAGTGAGGCGTTATCGAGGCGGGTGGTAATGCGTTGAACCGATTCCGTGGCCTGATTGACGGTTTCCTCGTCAAGCGGGCCTTTTGCTGCGGCGCTGACCAGGTCAACGAGAGTCATTACGTCAGAAACATCAAAGGCGTTTCCGAACACCACAAGGCGGCGGATGGCTTCGGCGCGTGAGGGAATGTCAGTTTGCTGTCTGCGCCAACTATCGACCAAATTCATAAAATCAGTGGAGACACGCATTCCAAAGCGAGCGCCTTTGTCCATCTCATCCTCCTATTCTTATTTTTGTAGTTACAGACATTGACGTACTTGGTCAACTTGGTGTAATGTACACCACGTTAACCACAGGGGTGAACTTACATGATAAAATCAAAGCAATTTCAAATGAGGGTTGATAGCGAATTAATCCAAAAATTGGATGGTCTTCGCAGGGGGCGCGATGATTTTCCGTCGCGGGCCCAGATTATCCGGGAGGCCGTTGAGGCGGCCTGTGACGCCAAAGAGAAAACCCCCGGTGCTGACACACCGAGGGTTTGAGATCGTAACTTTGTGATAAAGGAAAAATCACATGGGTGATTATATACAAAGCGGAGCTGCTTTGTCCAGCGTTTCGGACTTGCACCGCACTTATATGCGGTTGTGTGATATTGGTGACGGGGATGATGGATCGCACCTGATTGAATGGCTGGAAGAACAGTTGCTTGTGACACCGGCGCGGGATTTGGCAGAATTGTCGATCAAGGTGGATGTGCTGTTTAGCTGGATCACACCTGATTTTATCGGCATGACCGAACAGGGGACCGATTTGTTAAACCGGCAAATGAACAGCCTGCGGGCGGATTTGTCGGCATTGACTGTAAATTCCATGCAGGGGGCCTGCCATGCAAACCGCGCGTAAATTTAACCCGACCAATGATAATCCCGGTGGCAGTGATCTGGTTGTTCTGGAGTTTCATGGCAACAAATTGCTGACCTTTGACCATGACGGTGTGCCTTATGTGGCGATGCGGTCGGTTTGTGATGGTATGGGGATTGACTGGTCAACACAGCGGAAAAAGCTGCTTTCGGAAAGTGGCAAATTCAACTGTGGGCATATCACCACGGTTGGTGGTGATGGTAAGGGGCGACAAATGATCTCAATGCCTGTTCGTAAACTGCCCTTGTGGCTGGCATCGATCAACCCGAACAAGATTGGCGACCCGGTGAAGCGGGAACGTATTGTGCTCTATCAGGAAGAATCGGCCATTGCGTTGCATGATTACTGGACGCACGGGGCGGCGGTGCGCGGCGACGGGATGCAGGCATCGGTTGGCATTGAACAGATGGTGAAAAAGTTTGTTATGGAGGCGATGGCGGAATTTACCCGCCAGATTGTGCCACAACTGGTGGAACAGCAGCTTGCCTGTAACCCGCAAATTGGCGCGGTAACGTCGGTTCCGGCCTTGCAGGTAGCGATTGAAAAGGGTGTTAAGGTCCGCCCGCGTGGATTTATTCAGGCGATCAGCAACGCCCTGACGCGGTATTGCGAAAGCCGCCCTAACACCACGGTGTTGCGCGATGTTTACGGGCGCAAACTGTTCCCGCGTGAAGCGATTAACGAATGGATGGCCAAGGGCGGCTGGGGACCGATGAAAGACCGGCTGGACCGCCAGAAAGTCGGGCAGTCGGTTTTTAAGCTGGTGCCGGGTGGCCATAAAAAATAGGTAACTGTACCCATATGGGGACGGTTGAAAATATTGGCGGCTCCGGTTTTGACCGGGCCGCCTTTTGTTATGGGGGAATGGTGATGATCAAACTTAGTTTGCCGCGTGAACAATACTGGATTGACCTGCACCCGATGGTGCGCGTCAAGGTGCGGCCTTGCACCACACCGCTGGTGGAGGCTGCGCGATCCATGGCTGCCCGTGTGATGGGCGACATTATTAATGGCAGCGATGATTTGCTGATGGTGGAGCATGACGTTGCCGATTTGCAAAAAAAGCTGCTTGACCCTGACTGGTGCACCGGGGTGCGCCAGTTTGTATATGTGCAGTGCCTGGCGAAAGCCGCAATCCTTGAATGGGATGGCGACGGTGTAAAAACCGATGCCGGTGAGATTGGGAAAATCACCACTGAAAACCTGCGCGATGTGTTGCTGCATAGCGACATTAAAGACGTGTTTATGCGCGAATTTACCAAGCCCCTGATGCAGGTTGTTGCCGAGGGAAACGTTTAAGGGGCCGTGCCAAATGGCATTTTGGTGGCGGCCCCGAATATTGCGCGGGGTGCCGGGAAAGCGGTGCGCCCTGTGCGAGTGGCGGGGTTGGCAAGACTGCCGATGGTGAAACCTGCCGGTGCCCTTATGTGGAAAATGAGCCGCAAAGCGAAGACGGGTTTGCTGCCTGGGATATTATTTGTGCCGGGTATACACAATTGCGCACCGGGGGCATGGGCGGGGTGATTGGCCTTGATATGCCCGCCCTGATCGAACTGGCACGACTGCGCGGCTATGACGTGGAAATTCTTTCGCGTTTATTGCCCGATGCCGAACAGGGGTTTCTGGCGGCGATTGCGGAAAGGGTGAATGACGATGTCGGCGAGTGATACAGTTTCGATCCGGCTGTCGCTGCGCGATGGCGACACGGTACGCCGCGCCCTTTTGGGTCTGGGCGAAGATGGGCAGGCTGCCCTTGAACGGATCGAGGGTGCTGCTGATTCTGGCAGTACCGCCTTATCGGGTCTGGGCGTTTCGGCAAGCAACGTGATTGAAATTCTTGGTGCGCTGGGTGTTGGTTTTAGTGTTGCCCAGATCGCCAGTGGCATTGCCGAGGTTAATACGCAGTTTCAGGATATGCAGACCGCCCTAAAGGTTGCGACGGGTTCGGTCGCCGCAGCGGATGCGGCCTTTGCCGATTTGCGGGTTTTTGCCAAAGAAACCCCGTTTCAGCTTTCGGAAGTCACGACAGCGTTTGTTCGTTTGAAAAATCTTGGTCTTGATCCGTCTGTCGATGCCTTGACTGCCTATGGTGACCTTTCGAGTTCGTTTGATGGCAAGTCGATCATGGATTTTATCGAAGCCGTTGCCGATGCCACCACCGGCGAATTTGAACGGCTTAAGGAATTTGGCATTAAGGCCAGTTCGCAGGGTGATCAGGTTGCCCTTACCTTTCGCGGGATCACGACAGAAATCGGCAAAAACGCCGACGAAATTGAAACATATTTACAGAATTTGGCGCGCGCCAATTTTGGTGGTGCGATGGCCGAGAAGATGAAAAATCTTTCGGGTCTTTTTTCGAACCTGAAAGATTCGATCGATAATTTGTATGTCACCATTGGGCAAGGTGGGGCGATTGACGTCATGGCCGGGGCGTTGGGCCTTGCCACCGATGCGGTAAACGGATTGACCGAAAACCTTTCAACGCTGGCCGATGTGATTGCCCTGGTGGGGGCTGTTGCCGCCGGTCGGTTGTTGGGGCCGATGGTCGCCAGCATGGGAGCGGCGGCCCTTGCCGCGCGGTTGGCTGCGCTGGAAAACATCCGTTATCAGGTGACGCTTGCACAGATGGCCGGTGCGAGCCGGGCTGCAGCGATTGGGGTGACGGCTTTTGGAGCTGCAACCCGTTTGGCGACTGGTGCATTAGCCCTGTTGGGTGGTCCTGTTGGCGCCGCGATTGCTGTTTTGACCGGGGCGATATATGTCCTTTCGACAACGCAAACAGAAGCTGAAAAGGCAGCTGACGACCATAAGGACGCGATTGAGCGCCTGAACGGGGTTTTGCAAAGCGGAAATAAAATATCGTCGAAGGCAGCAGAGAATGCGCGGACGGAAGCCAGGGAACGGTTGGCGGCCGCGATTGCGACGGGTGAACAGGCGAAGGCTGAATTAAAGCTGGTGCAAGCGCGCAATACGCGGTCTGGCAACGGTATTTTAGGCGGGCCTGTTGGGTCGCAGGCCCGTGAAATCATGCTGGAAAGCCAGATCGAAATAGCCGACAAGCAGGTGGAGGATTTAAAGCAAACGCTGGCAAAGCTGAATGATGAAAAAAGCTTTGTGACACCTGGTAGCAGCGACGGTGGTGGCGGGTCAGGTGGCGACACAGACCAGGCTGATAAAATTGCCAAGGTGATTGAAAAGCTGAAATTTCAGCAAGACCAGCTTACCCGTACATCCCGCGAACAGGCGATTTTTAATGCCTTGCAGGAAGCCGGAATTAAGGCAAATGATGCGCAAGCGGGAAAAATAAGTGACCTTGCCGGTGCCTATTACGATGCGCAACAGGCCCTTGCCGAATTGAATGACAAGGCAAAGGCTGAGGACGAGGCGCGTGGCAAAATTGATGCCAGCATTGCAGCGCTTGCGCAGGAAACACGGTTATTGCAGGTGCAAGGGATAGAGCGCAAAAAGCTGCGTGCCATTTTGGAAGCCGAGGCCATCGCGCGCGAAGGGGGTATTGCGCTGTCGGAAAAGCAGCGTGACCAGATCAGCAAACAGGTTGAGGACCTGGAACAGCTGCGCAAGGCGGAAGAAGCAACAGCCGAGGCGGCGCGCGATGCAAGGCAGTTTTCGCGGGATTTTGGCAGTGTGATCAGCCGGTCATTTGAGGATGCTGTGATTAGCGGGAAAAAATTCAGCGATATTTTGAAAGCCCTTGATCAGGATATTGCGCGGATTATTTTGCGTATGGCTGTGACCAAGCCGTTAGAAAATGCCGTGTCGGGGTTTAACTGGGGCGGGCTGTTTTCTTCTATCGGTTCGGGCCTGTTTGGTGGATCAAGCGGTGTTTCATCGTCTGCGTCAAACGGGCTGTCCGGATCGGCCGATTTTGGCACCAGCTATACCGCCGGGATTTACCATGACGGTGGCAATATTGGCCGGGGCGGTCGCAGTCGCACGGTTGGCGCTGCGGCGTTTGACGGCGTACCGCGCCTGCATGAGGGCGGCAATGTTGGGCTTGCCCATAACGAACGGGCGATTATTGCGCTGGATGATGAACGGGTTTTAACCAAGGTGCAGCAACAAAACACGGCAACCAGTTTGAAATCGTTGGCACAAATGGCGACGGGCGGAAGTGCAAGCAATCAGAGCGCGGGTGAGAAATTTACGTATGCGCCCATGTTTCAGGTTGATGCGCGAAACTCGACATTATCGGCAAGCGAGATCAAGGCGATTATTGATCAGTCGGTTAAACAGTCGGTTGGCACGGTTCGGGATTTGCAAAAGCGAAGGGGGGATTCGCGCATATGATCACTTATCCTTTGACGCTTCCTGCCCGCCCCGGTGTGCAGTCGATCCGCTGGAAAAACCAAACTGCTGTTGCGCGCACGCGAAGCCCGTTTACTTTTCAAAGTCAGGTGCAAGTGTTTCAAGGGCAGGCTTGGGCGGCGGATATCACGCTGCCCAAGCTGCGCAATCGCGCGCACGCGGCAGAATGGGCGGCGTTTTTTTTGTCGTTGAATGGGTCAGAAGGTAATTTTCTGATGGGGCCGAAAGATTATTTCGGGCCGCGTGGGGTTGCCACCGGATCACCCGTTGTGGACGGGGCCGGGCAGCTTGGTGCGGCTTTGGAAACATCGGGTTGGACGGCGGGCGTGACAGGCATTTTGAAGGCCGGCGATTATATCGGCCTTGGGTCGGAAGCCTCATCGCGGATGTATCGGGTGCTGGTAGATGCGGATAGTGACGAAGATGGTAAGGCAATGCTTTTGCTATGGCCGCGTTTGACGGCTTCGCCCGCCACCCTTGCACCCATTGAAATAGAAACACCGCAATCGGTTTTTTATGTTTCGGGCAATATTCCTGAAATGGAAAGTGTTCGGACCGGGGTGGAAAATATAACTTTTAGTGCGGTCGAGGTTTTGGCATGACGCGAGATATTAATGCGGACCTGGCGGGGCAGTTTACGGCATCCAGTCTTAGCCCGCTGGTATTGTGTCGAATTGGTACGGCGCAAGGTGATGTGCGGATGTGGTCGGGTATCGGTAGCCTTGCTTATGCCGGGGAAGAATGGCTGGGGGGCGGGGATTTTCTTGGCGTGTCAGAGATTACCGAAACCGCCGATGTGCAGGCCAACGGTGTGACGTTTTCCCTGTCGGGGGTTTCGCCGGAACTGGTTGACATGGCTTTGCGTCAAATCCGCCAAGGGCTGCCAGCGCAAATTCTGATCGCGGCGATGGGTGATGACGGGGCTTTGGTGGGTGATCCTTTACAGGTGTTTTCCGGCAAAACCGATGTGCCGGTTATTACCGATGATGCCGCAAGTTGCGTCATTGGTTTGACGGCGGAAAATGCGCTGGTGGATTTGGAACGCGCGCGGACGCGGCGCTATACCGATCAGGACCAGAAAGCAGAGTACCCCGGCGATTCAGGGTTTGAATTTGTCACGCGCTTGCAGGAAATGGAAATTTCGTGGGGGCAAGGGCTGGGGTAATTTTGATGGATAACAAGGCTGCGCAGCGATTGCCGCATTGGGAAATGTTGTTGGAGGGTTGGCACAAGGTCGCGGGAACGCGGCCTTTTTTGTGGGGGCAATCTGACTGTTGTTTAACCGCCTGTGACGCGGTTTTGGCGATCACCGGCATTGACCCCGCCGATGGGTTGCGCGGGCTGTGCCATGACCGGGCCGGTGCCATTCGTGTGATGCGTGATTATGCCGGGGGTGGGGTGGAAAAAACTGTCGCCACGGCTTTTGCTGCCTGCGGGTTTGGCGATGTGCCGCCCCTGTTTGCGCGCCGGGGTGATTGCGGGCTGGTGAACAGTGATGATGGCCCGGCGCTGGCCGTGTGCATGGGAAAAGCGTGGGCGGTGCAGGGCAAGGCGGGCCTTGTGTATGTGCCGTTGAAAGATGGGCTGCGTGCCTGGAGGGTTTGAAACATGCCACAGGTAGCAATTGCGGTTGCAGCGGCGGCGGCGGCATCGGCAGCGCAGGCGGCGGCTGCGGCGTTCGTCGCGGGCTGGGTCGCGGCGATTGCCGGTGCCGTCGTCGGTGCTGTAATTTCCTATGCCGGGGCGATGATCTTTGCCAAGAAACCCAAGGCGAGCGCGGGGGATTTATCCAGCCTTGGCAGTTCGACGCGGATGGTGCGACAGCCGATTACATCGCGCAGGATTATCTATGGGGAAACGATTGTTTCCGGGCCGATTACCTATTTGGCGGTAACCGATAACAAACGGTATTTGCATATTCTAATCACGCTGGCGGGCCATCCGGTTGAAGAAATCGGGGATATTTATTTCGGCGATACGGTGGTTTTGTCCGGTGGCGGGGCGGGCGAAGCACAAGGCAAATATCAGGGGTATGCAACGTTCTGGAAGGGAGACGGAACGGATGCCGGCGATGCCGCTTTGCTTGCGGCGATGCGGTCTTATCATTCCGAATGGACAGCGACACACCGGCAAGCAGGATGTGCCAAGCTGTATGCGCGGTTGCGTTGGGACAATAACAAATATGCAGGCGGGATTCCCCAGATCAAATGCATTGTCAAAGGCAAGAACGATATTTTGGACCCGCGCACGGGCGAGCGGGGCTATAGCAATAATTGGGGTTTGTGCGTTGCCGACTATATCGCGATCCCGCTTGGTATTGATGCCGACTGGGACGATGTTGATACCGACGATCTGATCGCGTCGGCCAATATCAGCGATGAAGATATTCCCCTTGCTGATGGCGGCACGGAAAAACGCTATGTCGTCAATGGCGTGATCGATACCGACAATCCGGTTGGTGATAACCTGAAAGAACTGATCAATCCCGGTGCGGGGCTTGTGGTGAATGCCGGGGGCAAGTGGAAGATACTGGCCGGGGCCTATCGGTCGCCAACCCTTACGATTGATGAAAGCTGGTTAACCGGGGCGATATCGGTGCAGGCCAGACAGTCCAAACGCGACACGTTTAACGTGGTGCGCGGGGTTTATGCCAGTGCCAAAACTTTGTGGCAGCCGACCGATTTGCCGGTGCTTAAATCGCAAGTGTTCATTGAAGAAGATGGTGGGCAGGAAATTGCCGTAGATCGGGAATTTCTGTTTACCGATAGTGTGTCCGCCGGGCAGCGATTGCAGAAAATAGCCCTGTTGAAAAACCGCCAGCAAGTGCAGGTAGACCTGAAATGCAACCTGTTTGCCTTTCAGGTGACTGTGGGCGACGTGGTCAAATTTAACCGCGCCTCGTGGGGGTGGGTTGAAAAACCGTTTGAAGTGATTCGCTGGAATTTGGCGGTGCGTGATGATGGGGATGTGCCTTATTTCGGGGTGGACCTGACCTTGCGCGAAACCAGCCCGCAAACCTATGACTGGGATGTTGATGAGGAAGTGATTGTTGCGGCCAATGCGGCCAGCACCTTGCCCGGTATGGGCGATGTGGAGCCGCCCAACGGGCTTGATGTCAGCGAGGTTTTATATTCCACCCGTGACGGATCAGGGGTGAAGGCCAAGGCGGTGTTAACTGCCGGGGCGTCACCCGATGCGATGGTAACATCTTACCAGTTTTCCTATCGGGAACTGGGGGTTCTGGACTGGACGGATTTACCGATCAGCATTTCGCCGGTGGTGGAGGTGTTTGACTTTGCGCCTGGTGTTTATGACTTTCGCGTTTATGCCGTCAACCGGGTTGGGGCGGATAGCGAAAGCGCCCAAATTCGCAAGGAGATTTACGGGCTGGCCGGGGTGCCATCGGCCCCGACGGGGTTAACGATTTCAACCACCGGGGGCTATGCCCTGCTGCGTTGGGATCGATCAACGGACCTTGACGTGTTGCAAGGGGGTAAATGCCGGTTCCGGTGGAGCCCCGCCGTTACCGACCCTGTAATTTCGCAAAGTAGCAGTATTGGAGATGTGCTTTCGGGTAGTGACACAATGGCGGTTTTGCCGCTTAAGCCCGGTTGCTATTTGCTGCAATTCATTGATAGCAGCGGCACGGTTTCGGATGCCACATGGGTGGCGACGGACGGGGCAACCGTGTTGCCCTTTGCCAATATTTCGGAACTTTCAGAAGGCCCGTTTTGGGCCGGGGAATTTGACGGGTCCGGGGTGGAGGATGGCGGGTTGCGGTTGTCTGGCGCGGGCGTGATTGATGATGTTCCTGATTTTGACGATATCGCCAATTTCGATGCGATGGGCGGTATTCTTTCCAACGGGTCTTATCGCCATGCCAGCGGGTTTGATTTTGGCGATATGGTACGCCGCCGGTTGACTGCGATTGTTGATCTGTCGGTGGTGTCGGTGATTGATGCCGTTGATCAGCGGTCTGGTATGGTCGATAGCTGGACAAGCTGGGACAGCGAAGTTTCGGCAGAAGGTGATGCCGTGGTCTGGTATCGCACCACGCCAGATAACCCGGCGGATGGTGGCGCGGAATGGTCCGCCTGGCAACGGCTGGACAGTGCCGAGGTTTATTGCCGGGGGTGCCAGTTTGAAACGCGCCTGACGGTATCAGATCAATCCTACAATGTTGATGTTGAACAGGTGCGGGTCCGCGCCGATGCGTTGATGTGAGGTTTTTCAAATGAGTGAGACTGAAAATACTGCCACCGTCACGGTGGCGGTACTGGATGACAACGATGTTTTTCTGGGGGTTGAAGCCATACCGGAAAGTGAGGCCGATGGCCGGGTGATTGTGTCCGCCGATATTGATTTGAAGGTGGGGGCCTATAAATGGCAAGCCGGGGAAGCGCGGTTTATGCCGATTGAAGGGCAAATCCCCAGCGCGGAAAAGGCGCTGTATGATCTGGCAAAAGCCCTGATTGACGGGGGCATTGTGCCAGTTGTGCCAGCGTCTTTGACGAACTGGATGACGACAACTGCAAAAAAACGGGGGTGGTAAATGGCACAGCATGACATGCAAATCGCCAACAATACCGGTATTGCGGTACGTGGCGATATTAATGCGGCGTTGGCGGCGCTGGTTACCAATAATTCCGGTGATACAGCCCCGTCGCCAACATACCCGTTTATGTGGTGGGCAGATTCAAATACCGGGCATTTGAAACAGCGCAATGCAGCGAATACGGCGTGGATTGATCATGGGGATTTGTCCAGCGCCTTGTTACGTCGAAATGATATTAGCGGCGATGTCGAATTGTCCACGCAAATCATGAACATCGCGGGTGTTCCGGTCGGTGGACTCCAGTTTGTAAGCCTGGAGTTAACGGGGTCAAGCCAGCCGCAATCGGCGAATTTTATCCGGCTTTGCGCCGATTTGACCGGAGCCGGAGAATATAATGAGGGTAAATTGACGGGGCAAAACGTGGTTGACGCAGGTGCCTATGACCCTGCTGTTGGTGATGCGTCGGGAGTTACTGCCACTGCAATTATTAGCGTTTCAGGGAGCCCCCTGAATGGTCGGACAGTCCATTTGATTGAGACGGAAAAGAGGTTTGTCCGTCCTGGCGATCCCGGTGAAGTGCTGGATGATGCCATTCGGAATGTGTATGGGGATGGCGCGTGGAAGAGCGATGCAGGGTATCCCCCAACCGGCGCATTCAAAATATCTGCGGGTTCAAAGGCTGTCCTTAACAATCAAGCGGCATCGACTGTCCCTTACTGGCAGTTAGACGCATCTCTTATCGTGCCCACTGCGGGTGAAAACCGGCCGAGATCGCGTGGCGTTGCGGTTTATATGCGGGTTTTTTAGTTAAAGTGCGGTGCTTTTTTGAGGGTGGATGGAATGAATCAATTGCCGCCTGATGTCGGGCAAGACTGGATTTCCGCCGTGCGCGGTTGGGGTGGGGCACTGGGTATTGCGATGGTGGCGCGGTTATTGTGGCACCAGCGGCTTGTACGGTTGGGGCAGCGCCGGTTTTGGTCGTGGGAACTTTTGTGGGAGGTGCCAACGGCCGCGTTTAGCGCCATCGTCGGGGCTGGCATCGCGGCATATTTGACACTGGACGGCGATCAGTCTCTTGCCGTGATCGGCATTTGCGGATGGCTGGGGCCGCGTGGGGCCGAGGCGTTGGTGGACCGGATATTGCAAACCTATGTAGCAAGGCAAGCGCCGAAAGAATAACGCCTGTTTGGCTATTGGCCGGGTGTTTTGGTTGTCGTCAGTCTTTTGGGCTGGCGTTTTTTTTATGTCTGTTTATGGAGCGATTATAATGTTGGCTGTTATCGGCTCGGGGTTTCTATCCCGTTTGTTGGTCGCTTCGGCGGCCTTTTTTTGTGCCTGGGCGGTGCTGCGATTGCTGGACTGGGCAACTGGTTTCAATTTCAAACGGTGGGTGAGTGATGAAAAAAACGATCATGCTGTTGGGATTTATCTTGGTTGCCGCATTCTGGCCGTCTGTTTCCTATTCGCAATCGCCATTACCTTCGCGGTATGACCTGAAATTTCGCCAAGCTGCCGGGTGGTACATGCCGGGGGTGGATTGGCGCATTTTAAAAGCGCAGTGCTGGCAGGAAAGCCGTCTTGTGCCAGATGCTGTTTCGCCGGTCGGGGCGATGGGGCTGTGTCAGTTTATGTCCGGCACCTGGGCGGGGGTTATTGGTCCTGCCAAATTGCCGCCAGATGCATCGGCTTTTGTGCCGCGTCTCTCTATTGAGGCGGCAGCTTTTTATATGGGCAAGCTGCGGGCGGAGTGGTCAAGCCCGCGCCCGGAATGGGATCGGCATAGTCTGGCGCTTGCCAGTTACAATGCCGGGTTGGGGCATTTGCTTACCGCCCAACGCAAATGCAATGGGGCGGTGCTTTATGATCGCATTGTTGCCTGTTTGCCAGATGTGACGGGGCGGCATAGCAGGGAAACAATCAACTATGTCACCAGCATCTGGGGCTGGTTCGACAAAATGAAAAAGGGCTGGTGACGATGGGGTTTATCACGGCAGCGCGGTTTGTGATGGCGAACGGGCGTTGGTTTCTGATCGGCGGCGGGGTTCTCCTTGTCGCTGGTTTTTTATGGTCCTATCAGGTCCGGCTTGCTAATGCCCGTGCCGATGCAGCACAGGCGCGTTATCAGGTTTTGGTCGACGCCAATGCCGCGAACCTGAAAACCATTGAACGTATGCAGGCGGATCGTGCGGCGGCAGATGCGGCGATATTACGCGAACAGCGGCGGCGCAAGCAGGCGGAAACCAAGTTTTCAGAACTGTTAAAGGGGGTAAATGATGCACCGGTTGATGGCTGCGTGGGGCCTGCTGTGCGCGGGGTTTTTGACCGCTTGCGCAGCGACACCGCAAGTGGTGACGCGGACTGAATTTGTAAAGCCGAATATCCCTGCGGCCTTGCTGACCTGTGATGTACGTCCTGCTGTTCCTGATACCCCTGTAACTGATCAAAAGGTGGGGCGTTATATCGTCGGGCTGTTATCGGCACACGACGATTGCAAGGGCAAACTGGCTGCGGTTCGGGAATTGGTCAATAAGGACTGATCATTTTTGAAACTCGCCCATTTCTGGCAGGGCTGGGCGGGTGCATCCCTTTTTGCAAGCACCTTTGAGGCAGTCATAAATTGATTTATGGCTGATCGGGCAGAAAAACGGGGCTTTCTCACGGTTGTAGTAATGAGAACTGGTACGCGGGGTTGCACCCCGGTCGTTACATTGCGAACAGCGCAGGTTTTTAAGATACGGCCCCATTTTGAAGGTGGGGCCGTGCTTGATCAACAGCGGCCCAAAATATAGCTTGGCTGAATATCCGCAATGAATGCAGCTGATGTTGCAGTGGTCGTCATTCATCGCAAACCCGTGCAGGTCTGTAATATCGTCCCATTTGTAATTGAGGTTATCGGCCATTGGTCTGCCTCAAATGTTCCTGTTTTGTTCTTTCCTAAAGCAGGGCGAGATTGCCGTCAATCTGTTTTCAGTCTGGTACACGGTTTGGTACACATTTTGGTACACGTTGAGTGGTTCGATTTAGATTAATATATTGAAATAAAACAAATAATTTTTCGGCAAGTTATGCCCCCTAATCCCTCCTTGCCCGCCAGTGATAAAGGCTCCCTTAACGGGGGTCTTTTTCGTTTTAATACCTGAAATCAACGTCTTATACGTGGCCTATCTATTTTGGTCGACCGGTGTCGCCGGGTTGAAATACGGTTTGTCCTCGATTTTGGTACACAATTCGGGACACGCTGCCGGTTTGATTTTGCATAAATAATTGAAATATCGTATATTTTTTTCAGTAAGCCGGGGGCTTAATCCCTCCTTGTCGGCCATTTGCCGCCGATTGCAGTATTTATTCTTGAATGCTGGAATGTTTGCCACAGCGAACTCTCACGGTGGAGTGTTGCATGTTGCAGAAGTTTGCCTGTTATTATTCACATCGCCGCTTAAGAAAAACTTCACAAGCCCATTTTGCGGGGAGAACCAACATGGAAATCACCCAACTGTATCGTGGTCGGCTCATTGACCACATCCAGCTCGTAGTGCGCGATCTAGAGGCTAGCCAGGACTTCTATACGGCGGCGTTGGCCGTGTTGGAGATTCCCATCGTCGGCACGACCGACGGATATTTCTGGGCTGATGAACTCGTCGTGTCTTCGGCAGAAAGCCCGGCGGCACGAGGTGCACTGACAGGACGCCATCACCTGGCCTTTCAAGCCAAGGACCGGGCGACAGTGGATACTTTCTATCGCGTAGCGCTGGCCCATGGCGGGCGAGATAATGGGGCACCAGGAGAGCGGACCTATCACCCCGGATATTATGCCGCTTTTGTGCTCGACCCCGATGGAAACAATATCGAAGCTGTGTACCATGGCGAGGCACGACGCAATGCGCCTTCCGTGGTGATTGAATTTTAAGGTTCTAAATGTTTGGTCCCGGCATTTTATTGAGTGGCGCACGGCTGGCGGCTGGAGAGATTCGTTGCGATCTGCATCATTCGGGAATGAATCAGCAAATAAAAAGGCAGCATCGAAATGCTGCCTTGGAACAAGACCTTGTCGTGTAACGCCGTTTGGCTGAGTTTAACTAAACGCGTTAAAGGTGATGATGGTCTGGGTGTCTTTGATATTGGGTAGGGCGTGAATCTTTTCGTTCACATAGCGGCCAATATCCTGTCCGTCTTCGATATAGACTTTGACCAGCAATTCAAACGGGCCGGAAATCGAATAAACTTCGGAAACACCTTCGACCTCTTCCACCAGTGCGGCGGCAACGTCATAGGCTTTGCCAAGTTCGCATTTCACGAAAATGAAGAAGGGATGCATGGGGGTGTCTCCGCAATGGATTAAACAAGGGGCCAAGCTAGCTTGGCTGGCGTGTTGTTTCAATAATTTGTGCGTCACCGCCCTTAAATAGCTGGTGAGGGCCGTGTGCCTTTGTGGTTCATTATCCGCCAGGCGGGCGACGGCGTAGTCTTTCCAGATGTTCGATCCGGTCACGGACATGGTCGGGGTCGGCGCGGCCAACTCCTTCAAGCAGGGTTTCAAGCAGGGCCATGCTTGCCGCTGCACTGTCCCAGGTGGTTGCGGTTTCGATTCTGACCGGGAAAACATGCCGGGCGAACCGGGCAATCGGGCTGAGCCACTGATCGGTAAATAAAATAACCTTGGCACCCTGGTTCGATGCTGTTTCGGCAAAGGTGATCACATCGTGCTGATAACGGCGCACATCAAAAACCAGCAGGACATCGCGTTTGCCAATATCTAGCAAATCCTCGGTCCATTTGGTGTTTTGCCCTGAAACCCGGCGCACATTGCCGCGCATGGACCGCAAATGTTCGTAGGCATAAACCGCCAGGGCCGATGAAAACCGCCCGCCCAGCACATAAACTGCCCGTTTTCTGTCCGCCAGCAGGTTTACAGCCCCCTCCAGTTCGGTTGGGGCGATGTTTGAAAGCGATGAGCGGATGTTAGATGTGATCGCATCGGTCATGTGATGGAGCAATTCACCCATCGGATGGCCGCTGGCCGCGACAGCCGCGCGGGGCAGGGCGCTGCGCGTGAGCGGAGATTGCAACCGGGCTTCCAGCTCGCCGCGCAACCGCGATTGCATTTCAGGATAGCTTTCGAACCCAAGTTTGCCTGCAAACCGCAAAACCGTCGGTGCCGACACCCCGCAACGTTCGGCAAAGGTGGCAACGGTTTCAAGGCCCGCCATGGGGTAATGGCTTAGCAATGCCTGTGCAAGTTTACGTTCAGACGCGGTTAGGGCATCTGCCTTTTGCGTAATCAGTTCGGCAACACTGGGGCGGGTGGTTTTTTCCGTGGCATCCAAATCGTTGGTTCCCGTGTGATGGGGCTGGAAATTGGAAATTTTGGCGAAGGTTTCTTCCGGTGGGACGCCTCCTATAGTCGATCTTGCAGAATTTGTCACATCACCTTGGATGGAATTGTAATGAATTTTACATCAACTAACAATCTTGTCATTTAAAACCACTTCATGTAACGTCCATTACATAGAGGCAAACATGCCCTATGCCATCAAAGGTGGCGCGAATTAAAAATGGCTGCCTGAATTGGCAGTTGATCGCCTGGGAGGCGGCATAAACGTAACGTCCATTGTTTCGGCAATGCAGGGGTTGACGTCATATGGGATTTTGCCAGCAAGCAGATGCTTTTTTTCTGCATCATTCTTATCGGTCCACATCAAGGTATGCTGCCTTGGTGACGGGTGCTTTATGGCTTTTTTCATCGTCAAATAACCTGGTCTGCAACGCAAGGTAGTTTTTGCGGTGTTGCGGGTACGACACCGCGTTTGGTCTGCCTGGATATAAAATCAGATGTGCCGGTTTTAACAGAACTGGCCCGCGCATAGAGACCAAGACATCGGGGGATGGGATAATAAAGATGCCTGAAGTGATTAAAGTCTATGTCCGGTGGGTGGACCGGATAAACCGCATTATCGGGCGGTTTGCCATGTATCTGATTTTTGCGATGCTGGCGGTTCTTTTATATTCGTCATTTACCAAGGTTTTTCTGTTTCCAGCCCTTTGGACGCTGGAAACGGCACAGTTTTTAATGGTCGCCTATTTTCTTTTGGGCGGTGGCTATTCCATGCAGCTAGATAGCCATGTGCGCATGGATCTGTTTTACGGATCGTGGAAGCCAAAGACCCAGGCCATTGTGGATTGCTTCACCATTTTGCTGCTGGTTTTTTATCTGGCCTTTCTGCTTTATGGCGGCATTTCCTCTACCTCTTATGCGCTGCAATATAACGAAACCAGTTATTCCAGTTGGTCGCCGCCGATGGCACCGATCAAGATGATCATGACGTTTGGCGTGTTTTTGATGCTGCTTCAGGCAATTGCGACATTCTTTCGGGATCTTGCCCGTATTCGCGGGGAGGTTTTGGAATGAGTTATGAAATGATTGCCTTGTTGATGTTTGCATCAATGATGCTGCTGTTATTGACTGGCAAGCGCGTTTTTGGCGCGATTGGTGTTGTTGCCGTGGTTTTTTCGCTTGCACTTTGGGGCGATGGCGGGTCTGAAATGGCCTTTAGTGCGGCAATGAAACTGATGAAGTGGTATCCGCTTCTGACCCTGCCGCTGTTTATTTATATGGGCTATATGCTGTCTGAATCGGGCATTGCCGATGATTTGTACCGCATGTTCCATGTCTGGATGGGGCCGGTGCGCGGCGGCCTGGCAATTGGCACAATCGTTTTGATGGTGGCAATTTCGGCAATGAACGGGTTAAGCGTTGCCGGTATGGCCATCGGGGCCAGTATCGCCATGCCCGAACTGTTGCGGCGCGGCTATGATAAAATCATGGTCACAGGGGTTATTCAGGCGGGCAGTTCGCTGGGTATTCTGGTGCCGCCCAGCGTGGTTCTGGTGCTTTATGGCATGATTGCGCGCCAGCCCGTTGGGCAGCTTTGGCTGGCGGGTGTTTTTCCCGGCCTGATGATGGCTGGGTTGTTTGTTCTTTATATTGTCGTGCGGTGCTGGCTGAAACCGGAAATGGGACCGGCGCTTAGCGTTGAAGAACGGGCGGCGGTTAGCTGGTCGGACAAGATCAGCCTGTTAAAAGCCGGTTTGATCCCGCTTTTCATTTTCTTTTGCATGACCGGTCTGTTTTTGATGGGCTATACCTCGCTGGTTGAAAGCTCGGCTGTGGGGGCGTTGGCGGCAACGCTTGCTGCCATATTCAAGCGGCGCCTGACATCGCATGTGATGGAAGAAACCCTGCGCAAAACCCTGTCCATTACCTGCATGTTTATGTGGATCATTCTTGCGGCCCTGTGTTTTGGGGCGGTGTTTGACGGGCTTGGGGCAGTGCGCGCGATCGAGAATTTATTTGTCGATAAAATGGGCTGGGGCCCCTGGCAAATTCTGATCCTGATGCAGGTGTCGTTTATCGTGATGGGCATGTTCCTCGATGATACCGCGATGCTGGTGATTGTGGCGCCGCTCTATGTGCCGCTGGTCGGGCATCTTGGTTTTGATCTGGTGTGGTACGGCGTGCTTTATACCATAACCTGCCAGATTGCTTATATGACGCCGCCCTTTGGCTACAACCTGTTTTTGATGCGGGCCATGGCCCCGCCCGAAGTCACCCTTAAAGACATTTATCAATCCATTACGCCGTTTGTGCTGATCATGGTTTTGGCCCTGGTCCTTGTGATGGCGTTTCCGCAGATCGCCTTGTGGTTGCCCGGTGTCCAATATGGTCACTGATTGCCATCTGGCGCGCTATTGACCTGCGTTTCGTTGCAACCGGAACGCAGGTCCAACAAACAGAAACCATCCGGGGGACCGATACTTGAGAAACGGAGAGGGAGGGTTTCGCCGGTCTGGCGAGACAAAATTGCGGGAAAATCCCGCCTGTTTAGTGATCAGGGAGATAAAAAATGACTTCAAGACGCGAATTTTTCAAAAAAGCAGGGCTGGCGACCGCCGCAGCCGGGACAACAGCATTTGCCGCCCCTTATGTCAAAGCGGCAAACGCCAAAATTACCTGGCGTTTGCAAACCTATGCCGGCCCGGCGCTGGCGGAACATGTGATTAAACCGTCGATTGACCGGTTTAACAAAATCGCCAATGGCGAAATGGAAATCGAACTTTACCATGCCGACCAACTGGTGCCGACGGGCGAGCTTTTCCGTGCCATGCAGCGTGGCACCATTGATGCCGTGCAGTCCGATGATGACTCGATTGCAGCACCGGTTGATGTGTCGGTTTTTGGCGGTTATTTCCCGTTTGCATCGCGCTATAGCCTGGATGTTCCGACCCTGTTTTACGAATATGGTCTCGATAAAATCTGGGAAGAGGCCTATAGCGAAGTTGAAGGTGTGAAATGGCTGTCGGCCGGGTCGTGGGACCCCTGCAACTTTGCCACGGTGGCACCGATCACAAGCCTTGCCGACCTTAAAGGCAAACGTATCTTTACTTTCCCGACAGCGGGTAAATTTTTGTCACGCTTTGGTGTGGTTCCGGTCACCTTGCCATGGGAAGATGTGGAAGTTGCGGTTCAAACCGGCGAGCTTGACGGGATTGCCTGGTCTGGCATCACCGAGGATTACACGGTGGGTTGGGCCGATGTGACCAACTATTTCCTGACCAACAATATCTCCGGGGCATGGTGCGGGTCGTATTTCGCCAATGAAGAACGCTGGAACGAATTGCCCGACCATCTGAAAGAGCTTTTCCGGGCCTGTATGGACAGTTCCCATTATCATCGTTTGTATTGGTACTGGGCCGGGGAAGCCAAATTGCGCACCCAGGGGACAAAAATGAAGCTGACTTCGATCCCCGATGCCGAATGGAAACAGGTCGAAGCCGAGGCGCATAAATTCTGGGATGAAATTGCCAAAACCAGCCCGCGGTGCGCCAAGGTTGTCGAAATTCTCAAGCAATATGCCGACACGATGGAAAAGGCCGGCGCACCTTATCGCTACAGCTAATTCTGGTTCTGGTTATTGACCAGGGTAAGGGCTGTGCAGGCAGGCATTCAACGGTAATGCCTGCCTGCCACCGCCTTGATCGTGCGATCTGCGACGGTGCAATTTTGATTAATTGTAATAAATTGTACAAAAAAAGCGAAATTTCAAAAAAATGCTGGAATATTGTAAGATTTATTACAATAATGCCGGTGTAATCACCGCTCAAAGAGACGGGAAACCATAAAACAAAAAAGATCGATCCCTAAAACGATCAAACAGGAGGCCGCCCATGGAGGCAAAACAGGTTAAAACCGCCGAAGATGCCCGGCAATTGATTGAAGAACGCCAGATCAAATATGTGAAGGTTGGCGTTTTTGACGTCGATGGCATTATGCGCGGAAAATATATGCACAAGGACAAGTTCCTGTCGTCGCTGAACGGTGGTTTTAGCTTTTGCGACGTGGTGCTGGGCTGGGATTCCAATGATCAACTTTATGACAGCGCCAAATTTACCGGCTGGCATACGGCGTATCCCGATGCGTCTGTGCACTTGTTGCCCGAAACCTGCCGCGAATTGCCGATGGAAGAAGACACTATTCTGTTTTTAGGCGAGTTCGAGGGCGAGGCGGAAAATGTATGCCCGCGTGCGGTGTTGCGCCGGGTGTTGGACAAGGCGGCGGATATGGGCTACCGCGCTACGGCGGCGTGCGAGTTCGAGTTTTTCCTGTTTGAAGAAACCCCGCACAGCGTGCGCGAGAAAAATTATCGCGATCTTAAAAATATCACGCCCGGTTTTTATGGCTATTCGATGCTGCGAAGCTCGGTCCATGCCGAGTTTTACCGTGATCTGCTTGACCTGGGCGAGGCAATGGACTTCCCGATTGAAGGGCTGCATACCGAAACCGGGCCGGGCGTTTTAGAAGCCGCCCTTATCCATGATGAGGCGTTGCGCGCTGCCGACAAAGCCGCGTTGTTTAAAACCTTTACCAAAGTGCTGGCACAGCGATCCGACTGGATGGCGACCTTTATGGCGAAATGGTCGCCAGACTGGCCGGGGCAGTCGGGGCATATGCATGCATCCCTGTTTGGCATAGAGGATGGTAAATCTGTTTTCTTTAATGATGCCAACCCCTATAATATGTCCGATGAAATGCGCTGGTTTGTTGGCGGGCAACAAAAACTGATGCCCGAATTGCTGTCGATGGTGGCCTGTACGGTTAATAGCTATTCCCGGCTTATTCCCGGCTTTTGGGCGCCGACCAATGCGACTTGGGGTGTTGAAAACCGGACCACCGCCTTGCGGGTGATACCGGGAAGCAGCAAATCGCAACGGGTGGAATACCGCATCGCGGCGGCTGATATTAATCCTTATATCGCGTTGGCGGCCTGTATCGGGTCGGGTTTATGGGGCATCGAAAACAAGGTTGAACCCTCCGTAGCCGTAGCGGGCAATGCTTATGAACAGCAATTTCCCGCCGAACTTACGATCCCGGCAACCCTGTATGAAGCGGCAGGGCGATTGCGCCAGTCCCAGGCGGCCAATGATCTGTTTGGGGCGAAATTTGTGGAACATTATGCGCAGTCGCGCGAATGGGAAGAACGCGAATTTCGCAAGGCCATTACCGACTGGGAAATGCAGCGGTATTTCGAAATCATCTGATTTTTGAAATATAGAGATTATTTTTAATAGGTTGAATTGATTTGGTAAGGTTTAACATCACGATCAATCACCCACGACCATCCCCCTTATCATCCTGTGAGGCAGAATGTCAGAGACTTTAAGAACCATCTCGCCCGTTGATGGATCTGTTTATGTCGAACGGCCATTGGCGGACGCAGCGGCAATTAACGCTGCACTGGATCACGCCTGCGAAGCCCAAAAAACATGGCGCAATGTGCCGGTGGCAGAACGCCAGGCCATTTTGCGCAAAGCGGTTGCTGCCTTTGTCGGCAAAAAAGATGACATCGCCGCTGAAATCAGTTGGCAGATGGGGCGCCCCATTTCGCAGGCTGGCGGTGAAGTCGCCGGGTTTGAAGAACGTGCCACCTATATGATCGACATCGCCCCCGAAGCCCTTGGCGATTATAACCCGGGCGAAAAGGCGGGGTTTAACCGGTTTATTCGCCGCGAAGCGTTGGGGGTTGTCGCCATAATTGCCCCTTGGAATTTCCCGTATCTGACTGCGGTAAACGGGGTTATTCCGGCATTGATGGCGGGCAATAGTGTGGTGCTGAAACATTCGCATCAAACCCCGCTATGTGCGGAACGTTTTGCCGAGGCCTTTGCGAAAGCAGGCTTGCCCGAAGGTGTTTTCCAATATTTGCATTTAAGCCATGCCGACGCGGAAAAATTGATGGGCGACCGGCGGGTTGATTTTGTTAATTTTACCGGATCGGTCCCCGGTGGTCATGCGGTGCAACGTGCCGTTGCTGGTAAATTCATTGCAACCGGGTTGGAGCTTGGTGGCAAGGACCCGGCTTATATCCGTGCGGATGTTAATCTGGCTCATGCTGTCGAAAACGTTATTGATGGGGCGTTTTTTAATACGGGGCAATCGTGCTGCGGGATCGAACGCATTTATGTGCATGAAAGCCATTTTGATGCCTTTGTCGACAAAGCAGCCGATTTGGTATCGCACTATCGGTTGGGCAGCCCGATAGACCGCAATACGAATTTGGGGCCGATGGTGCGGGCCGGTTCTGCCGATTTTGTGCGCGGGCAAATTGCCGATGCCATTGCCGCCGGGGCAAAGGCATTGATTGATCCTGCCAAATTTGCCGCTAATGCGGAAGGCACGCCGTATTTGGCCCCGCAGGTTTTAATCAATGTTGATCATTCGATGCGCGTGATGAGCGAGGAAAGCTTTGGCCCGGTTGTTGGCATTATGAAAGTTGCTTCGGACGAAGAGGCGATCAAACTGATGAATGACAGCGAATTTGGCCTGACGGCATCGATCTGGACAGCGGACGAAGAAGCGGCCTTGCGCATCGGCGATCAACTTGAAACCGGCACGGTCTTTATGAACCGCGCGGATTACCTGGACCCGGCACTGGCCTGGGTTGGGGTTAAAAACTCTGGCCGGGGCTGCACATTGTCCAGGATTGGCTATGAAAGCCTGACCCGACCGAAAAGTTTCCACCTGCGGACCAAAATTTAAGGATGGGCGGCAAGCGCGACAAAGGAAATGATCATGAGCAAATACCTTACCGGAAACTGGAATTACCCCACGTCCGTGCGTTTTGGGCCGGGCCGAATTGCCGAACTGGCCGATGCCTGCAAGGCATTGGGCATGACCAGGCCGCTGCTGATTACCGATGAAGGTCTGAAAGACTTGCCAATGGTGCGCAATGCCATTGCAGCAAACGTGGCCGCGGGTTTGCCGACCGGCCTTTTTGCCGGGGTAAAGGGCAACCCGGTTGGCAAAAATGTTGACGATGGGCTGGCGGTTTATCGGGCAGGCGGCCACGATGGTGTGATCGCATTTGGCGGTGGATCGGGGTTGGACGCGGCCAAGGCCGTGGCCCTGATGGCCGGGCAAACCCGACCGATGTGGGATTTTGAAGATGTCGGCGATAACTGGACCCGGGTAGATCCGGACGGCGTTGCGCCAATTGTTGCCGTTCCAACAACTTCGGGCACCGGTTCGGAAGTGGGGCGTGCCAGCGTGATTACCAACGAGGCCACCCACGAAAAGAAGATCATTTTTCATCCCAAAATGCTGCCCGGCATTGTCATTTCCGACCCGGAACTGACCGTTGGTTTGCCTGCACACATAACTGCGGCAACGGGTGTTGATGCCTTTGTGCATTGCTTTGAAGCCTTTTGTGCGCCGGGGTACCATCCGATGGCAGATGGCATTGCCCTGGAAGGCATGCGCCTGATCGCCGATGCCCTGCCATGTGCCTATGATGATGGCAGCGACATTGCTGCCAGGGCCGACATGCTGGCTGCGGCATCCATGGGGGCCACGGCCTTTCAAAAAGGATTGGGCGGTGTTCATGCCCTGGCCCATCCGATCGGGGCAATTTTTGATACCCACCATGGTCTGACCAACGCCATTTTAATACCCTATGTCATGCGGGCCAACCGCAAGGCGATTGGCGATAAAATGGTTGTCCTTGGCCGTGTTCTCAACATTGCAGGCCCCGGTTTTGAAAGCATGTTTGAGTGGGTTCTGGGCTTTCGCGCGCGGCTTGGCATTGCCAATACGCTAACCGACATCGGTGTTGATGTTGACCGTGCCGATGAAGTGGCAACAAAGGCCAAGGCAGACCCGTCAGACGGTGGCAATCCGATTGACTTGTCGGTGGCCGATTACGCCGCGATCTATCGGCGGGCCTGTGCCGGTGAACTTGGCTGATTGAGAAAACACCAGAAATTTCGGGATCGGGGGGCGCTATGGCCTTAAAAATACTGGTTGTCGATGGCAATCTGGCGGCGGTGAACCAACTGAATAAATCGCTGGGGGGATCGCCCTCGGGCGAGGGGTATGTTGCCGCCTTGCGATTCCTTGATCCCGAAATTCAGGCGACCATTGTTCATCCCGCCGACGATGGGCCCGATTGTTTGCCCACTGGCGTTACCCTGGCTGATTTTGACGGCATTGCCTGGACGGGTTCGGCCTTGAATGCCTATTCGGGCGAGGATGCGGTCACCCATCAGGTGTCGTTGGCACGCGCCAGTGTGGAATCGGGCGTGCCGGTGTTTGGCAGTTGCTGGGGGATGCAAATTGTTGCCCAGGCCTTGGGCGGCACAGTGCGGGCTTGTGAACAAGGCCGTGAAATTGGCATTGGCCGGGAAATATTGCTAAATGCGGCGGGCAGGGATCACCCGTTATTTGCGGGCCGAAACCCGTGTTATAGCGCCTTGACGGTGCATATGGACGAGGTTTCAGTGGTGCCAGATGGGGCGATTGTGCTGGCGGGCAATCGCCATTCTGCCATTCAGGCCTTTGTCCTGGAAACGTCGCAATATCGGTTTTGGGGGGTGCAATATCACCCGGAATATTCGCTGGCCGAACTGGCCGCGATTTTCCGCCGTTATGGGCAACGCCTGATGGATGCCGGATTGTTTGAAAACCAGCACGCGTTGGATACCATGGCGGCGGACTGGTTTACCCTGCATAAAAACCCGGACCGACACGATCTGGCATGGCGATACGGGGTCAGCGAGGATGTTTTAAAACCTTCCTCGCGTTTGATCGAACTGCGCAACTGGCTGGATCATCTTGTGCGGCCCTATGTCGCGCAGCGTTGAGGTTTTATAATAGATTATAAAACCTGTTTTACGGCCTGTTTTGCGCGCGCCTGGACAATCCTGGTGTCCAGGTCCCACACTGTGGTGCCGTGTGTTTCGGCGGTCAGGTTGGCCATTGCCAATCCTTGGGCGATGGCAGCATCAAAATCGTGGCGGTTGTTGGTAAAGGCCGCGGTAAAACCGGCAAAAAAGGCATCGCCTGCACCATTGGCATCGACAAGTCGGGTGGGTAATGGTGCCCAAAATGATGTTTCCCCTTTGTTCAATACCACAATACCTTGTGCGCCAAGGGTAATGATCACTTGGGGCGTGCCTTTTTCTGACAGAATTTTTGCGGCATCACGGGCATCCTCAATGGATACCACAGGTCGATCTGTCAAAATCTGGCTTTCAATACGGTTGGTGATCAATAAATCAACATCGCCAACAATATCTTTCCAGCGTTCGGCCTTTGACGGCGAAACCGTGGCCGCGCATAGCGGAATTGCACCTTTGTTGCGGCTAAGCCAAAACAGCGTTTCCTGGGGTAAATTGGCATCCGTCACCCAAAAATCCCATTTTTTAAGCTGGGACAGGCGGCTTAAAAAATGATCCGGTGTTAACTTGTCATAAGTTTCCGCATCCATCAGGCCCAGTGCCAAATCGCCTTCCATATCGAGTATGGCGGTGTAGCCCGGCGTATGCTGGCCGGGCAGGCGATCCAGAAGGCGGGTATCAATGCCAATTTCAGACAGCGACTGAACGATCTGTGCGCCATCGCCATCGCGGCCAACGGCCCCGGCCATGCCAACATTGCATCCCAAAAGTCGCAAATGAACGGCAATATTGCGCCCCACACCGCCCGGCTTGCGATGAAGCGTTTTAACCGGGTTGGACGCCGTAGCGACAAACGGGTTCAGGCATTGCATGGTTCTGTCAAAATGGGCTGCACCCAGACACAGGATATTGGCGGGCAAGGACATTGGGGCGACTTTGAAACAGGGTTATGAACAGCGGCATGGACCATGCCAAGGCGATGTTTGATTGTTTAAATGATTGATAGTCATCTGTTCGCAGGCTGGCAAGGAAAAGGCCAGGCGCGCATTAATATGCTGATTAATATGCCGATATAAAAACGGGGCGGCCACTGTGTGCCACCCCGTTATTCCCTTGCGATCAGGTCGGTATGAAACCGGCAGGTCAGGCTGACAGAAATTGTTATTTCAGGTTGATACGGCCATTTGTGGCAGGGGCCATTGGCGAATTTGCAGCGATATATTCCGCAACGGCCTGTTCCAGATTGGGGCCATAATCATAGGCGTCGACACCGTTATCGCGAAATAAGACATAGCCATCTCCCCCACGGCGCATAAAGTCGTTGGTGACGACACCATATAGTTTGTCGGGGTCAATCGGGGTGGCGCTGCCGTTTTCCACGACCATAACGTTAGATACGCGCGCGCCATCGGCGGCACCCAGGTCAAGGTCAAATTTCAAACCGGCAACCTGCGGAAACTGGCCTTTGCCATCGGCAACACCGGAAACCCCATGTTCCAGGGACGAAACAATGTCCTTACCGGAAAGTTTGAAGGTCGCCAGGGTGTTTTGAAACGGCAGAACCGTCATGACTTCGCCCATGTCAACCTGGCCTGCATCGATGCTGGCCCGAACGCCGCCGCCATTTTGAATGGCGATCTGGTAGCCATGACCGGCTTTGGTCAGCATGGCATCGGCAACAAGGTCACCCATGGCGCATTCTTTCGACCGGCAGCTTTCGCGCGAACCGTCTGCCGGGGCGCTGAAATCACCTACAATGGTGGTGCGGATGGCATCAACCGGGCCGCGTTTGGCTTCAATGGCAGCCAATATATCGGGGGCCTGTTTTATGCTGCTATCAAGCGCGATCGGCTCGCCTTGCCATTTAACCGGCTTGCCGTCATCGTCAAAGGTGACATTCAGATCACCAAGGTAACGGCTATAGGCATAGGCCTGAACAATCAGAACCGGGTCGCCATTTGGGGTGTGTTCAACAAGCGGGTAAGGGTAGCTGGCGTTTTTTGCCGTGTTAGAGAACAAAAGATGGTCATGTCCGCCAACAATGACATCAATGCCGTCAACACGTTTGGCAATTTCCAAATCCCGATAAGATCCGTCATGGCCAAGCACGATGATTTTATTGATGCCTTCCAGTTTTAATTTGGCAACTGCAATCCGCAGGGCTTCTTCGGATTTCATGAAGGTAAGATCGGGGCCGATCGAACTGATCTCGGGGGTTTCTTCGGTTGTCAGGCCGATGATACCAATTTTTTGGCCGCCGACCTCCAACACGGTATAGGCTTTGACCTTGTTATGCAGAGGCGAGCCGGGACCTGCCATCAGGTTTGACGACAAAACCGGTATTTTGCTGTTTTCAATAAACCGGACCAGGTTTTCCGGGCCATCGTCAAATTCGTGGTTGCCGATGGTCATTGCCTGATAGCCCGCAAGTGCCATCAGTTCGGCGGTTAACGTCCCTTTATAGGTGGTGTAAAACAGCGAGCCTTGAAACTGGTCACCCGCATCAAGCAGCACAACATTGCCACCTTGGGCGCGGGCATCGCGCGCGGCAGTTGCCAGGCGGGCATAGCCACCAAAACACTTGCCGTCTGCTTCGCCCTTTGCATCGCAGCTATTGTTGTATTTGGTGACCGATTCGACCCGGTCATGAACATCGTTTGTGTGTAAAATTCGCAGTTGATAATCAGCAAGAGCGGGTGCGCCCCCAAGGGTCAGCATCGAACAGGCTGCCAACAGACCCAACGTCATCCGTTTCATGGTATTGCTCCGGTCAAATCACGAAAAACAGTGTTTAAAGGTTCTGAAATATGAACCTTGACATGTTAATCAGGCGAATGGAGATGTCGATGGAAACTATGATGACGAGAGGGCCGTTTCGGTTTTTGGGGGGCAAAGGCGAACAGGAATTGTCCTTCTGAAGGGGGGCTTGGCAGGATGTTGTTGGCGATGATCAATGAAAAGGATTCCGGATTATTTGAAAAAGGAATCGACATGTTGGTTGAACTGCGCCGGTTGCATTGTTGCGCTGTCTTTTGTGGTGGTGCCAGCTTGGGGGCTGGCAAAAAAGGGGTAAAAATTTTGAATTTTGTTCTGGTGCCTGTTAAATGGGCAATTTAAGGGAAATCCCTGATGGGGCAGGGCAAAGCGGATATTTTTCTGACCTTATTCTGACCAAATGGACAGCTTTTATACCGGATAATGTTCCTCGCCTATTTACACAGGCCCATATTTTGTAGTTACCATATGGCGTCCGTGTTCGGTTTAAAGGGGGAATGGCGCAATCTGCCCCGGATAAATCACAAAAGGAGCGGGCACATTTTTTCGATGAGGGAGTTCCGCCGTCAAGGGCACTGGCGGGATATAAAATAAGAGAATCAGGTAACAGAAGGGCATCGGAATGAAAAAGCTTCTGACCACAATGGTCGCAGCTGTCGCGTGCTATGCAACGGTCGCTTCGGCTGCCGAAATCAAGCCGGCGGTTGTTTATGATCTGGGCGGCAAATTTGACCGGTCATTTAACCAGAGTGCCCATACGGGTGCAGAGAAATACAAAGAAGATACCGGCACTGCGTATCGCGATTTTGAAATCCAGAATGATTCCCAACGCGAACAGGCCATGCGTAATTTTGCGCGCCGCGGTATGAACCCGATCATCGTTATCGGTTTCTCGCAGGCAAGCGCCCTTGAAAAAGTTGCGGTCGAATTCCCGGATACTGATTTTGCCATTATTGACTCGGTCGTTGATCTGCCGAACGTTCAGTCGATCCTGTTTAAGGAACAGGAAGGATCGTTCCTGGTGGGGGTATTGGCGGCAATGGCATCCAAGACCCACAAGGTTGGCTTTATTGGCGGTATGGATATTCCGCTGATCCACAAATTTTCCTGCGGCTATGCCCAGGGCGTTAAATTTGCCAATGCCGATACCGAAGTTTTCCAGAACATGACCGGCACCACCGGCGCTGCATGGAATGACCCGGTTAAGGGGGGCGAGTTGGCCAAGTCGCAGTTCGACCGTGGTGCTGACGTTGTTTATCATGCTGCGGGGGGCACCGGTGTTGGTGTGCTTCAGGCGGCGGCCGATGCTGGAAAATTGGGCATTGGTGTGGATTCAAACCAGAACGCCCTGCATCCGGGCTCGGTTCTGACCTCGATGCTCAAGCGCGTTGATGTTGCTGTTTATCAGGCGTTCGATGATGCGGCGAAAGGCAAGTGGCATTCGGGCACCAGCATTCTGGGCCTGAAGGAAGGTGGCGTTGACTGGGCTCTTGATGAAAATAACGAGAAGCTGATCACCGACGACATGAAAGCCGCCGTTGCCAAGGCGAAAGAGGAAATCATCGACGGTTCGCTGAAGGTTCATGATTACATGACTGACAGCGCCTGCCCGATGTAAGTCGTTAGACAATCGGGGATTTGACGTGTCGGATACGATACATTCAGCGCACGGTACCGGGAAAACCGGTACCGTGCCGCCCGCCATTGAACTGCGCGGAATTGATAAGCGGTTTGGTGCGGTTCACGCCAATAATTCAATTGATTTGAAAGTAGAAAAAGGCACCATCCACGGCATTGTCGGGGAAAACGGTGCTGGCAAATCAACGTTGATGAGCATTCTGTACGGTTTTTATCAGGCCGATTCAGGCACCATTCACGTTGACGGGAAGCTTTGCAACATTAACGGGTCGGAAGACGCCATCGCCGTGGGCATCGGCATGGTGCATCAGCATTTTATGCTGGTTGAACCGTTTAGTGTGCTGGAAAATGTGATACTGGGCGTTGAAGGCGGTGCTGTCCTACGCGAAGGCGTGGATAAAGCCCGTGAAGAATTGCGCCGTTTGGAACACGAATACTCGCTTGATATCGACCCTGACGCCATCGTTGGCGATTTGTCGGTCGGGTTGCAGCAGCGCGTTGAAATTCTAAAGGCCCTGTATCGCGGGGCTGAAATCCTTATTCTTGATGAACCGACAGGCGTTTTGACGCCGCAGGAAGCGGATCATTTGTTTCGCATTCTGGGCACCCTGAAACAGCAGGGTAAAACCGTGGTTCTGATTACACATAAGTTGCGTGAAATTATGGCCGCGACCGACAATGTTTCGGTCATGCGCCAGGGCGAAATGGTGGCGCACCGGCACACAGCGCAAACCAGCCCCGAAGAACTTTCTGAATTAATGGTTGGCCGCAAGGTGTTGTTGCGCCTGGAAAAAGGTGTGTCCAATCCGCAAGGTACGGTCTTGCAGGTGGACAATTTATGCGTTGATACCAGCACTGGCGTGCGCAAGGTTAAAAATGCCAGCTTTACCGTGCGGGCAGGCGAGATCGTCGGCATTGCCGGTGTTTCGGGCAACGGTCAAAGCGAACTTCTTGAAGCCCTGGGGGGCATCCGGGCTGTTGCAGAAGGCCATGTTATATTGAATGGTCAGGATGTAACGCCGGGGCGCGGGGTTGGCCCGGCCGAGCTGCGCCAGCGCGGAGTTGCCCATGTGCCCGAAGACCGCCATCGCATGGCAATGGTGACGAATTTTTCGGCCGAGGAAGCCGCCATTCTGGGGTATCAGGATGACAAGGCTTATCAGAACGGGCTGTTGCTGGACTGGGGCAAGGTTGCCGATGCCACCCGTAATATGATGGAAGAATTCGACGTTCGCCCGGTGGACCCGCATTTAAAGGCCGCAAATTTCTCGGGCGGCAATCAGCAAAAACTTGTTCTGGCGCGCGAAATGATGCGCGCCCCGGATTTGTTGCTGGTGGGGCAGCCTACCCGTGGTGTCGATATTGGTGCGATTGAGTTTATCCATAAACGGATTGTCGCCATGCGCGATGCGGGTAAAGCTGTGTTGCTGGTATCGGTTGAACTTGATGAAATCATGTCACTGTCGGACCGTATTTTGGTGATGTGCGATGGCTTTATTGTGGGTGAAGTGAATGCCGCAGATGCAAATGAACGGGTTCTGGGCCTGATGATGGCGGGCGTAGACCCGAAACAGGCAGAATCGGAGGCCGACAAATGAGCGAGAGCATTCAACTTCCGCGCTGGATCGACGTTGGCGTTCTGCCATTAATGAATTTGCTCCTGGCCTTTCTGATTTCCGGGCTGGTTGTAATGGCCATTGGCGAAAATCCGACCGAAGTGGTTCGAATTATGCTCTATGGGGCATTCGGCTATGAAGAAGCGGTGGGCTATACCCTTTATTACACCACCAACTTCATCTTTACCGGGCTGGCCTTTGCGGTGGCGTTTCATGCCGGGCTTTTTAATATCGGTGTTGAAGGCCAAGCCTATATTGGCGGGCTCGGGGTGACACTTGCTGCCCTGTATCTGAACTGGTTGCCATTTCCGGTGATGCTGGTGGTGGCCATTCTTGCCGCCGCCGTGTTTGGTGCGGCCTGGGCCTATATCCCGGCATATTTGCAGGCACGGCGCGGGTCGCATGTGGTGATCACGACCATCATGTTTAACTTTATCGCGTCCTCGCTGATGGTTTATTTGCTGGTTAATGTGTTGCGCCCGCAAGGTTCGATGACGCCCGAAAGTGCCGCCATTGATGAAAACCTTACACTGCCCTATATCCACAATATGGCGGCGTGGTTTGGCATTGACATGGCCAGCAGCCCGCTAAACCTGTCATTTTTTTATGCGCTGGTTTGTTGTGTGCTGGTGTGGCTGTTTATCTGGCATACGCGCTGGGGCTATGCCATTCGCACCGTGGGGGCCAATGCGGCTGCGGCGACCTTCGCCGGGATTGAACCGGGGCGTTATATTATTATGGCGATGATGATCTCCGGGGCTTTGTCGGGCTTTATGGCGCTGAACGAAGTGATGGGGGTTCAGCATCGCCTTTTGATCGACTTTACCGCCGGTTATGGCTTTGTCGGTATTGCGGTGGCCCTGATGGGACGCAATCATCCGTTTGGTATTTTCCTGTCGGCATTGCTGTTTGGCATGCTTTATCAGGGGGGGGCCGAGCTTTCGTTTGAAATTCCAACGATCACCAATGACATGGTTGTGGTGATTCAGGGGCTGGTTATCCTGTGTACCGGGGCGCTGGAACATATGTTCCGCCCGCGTGTAACCCAAATGTACACAGCATGGCGTTTGCGCCAGAAAACGCAGGAGGCCGTGTGATGGATAATTTTCAAATGATCGTGCTGTTGCTTGATGCAACAATGCGAACCTCCACCCCGCTTATTCTGGCCGCCCTTGCCGGGATGTTTTCCGAACGGGCCGGAACGATCAACCTGGCCCTGGAGGGCATGATGCTGGGCGGGGCGTTTTCGGCGGCCTGTGTCGCCTATTACACCGACAGTCATTGGCTGGGCCTTGGGGCCGCCGTTTTAACCACGATGGCCCTGTCTTTGTTGCATGGTTTTGCCTGTATCACACATAAGGGCAACCAGGTTGTGTCGGGCATGGCGATTAATATTTTGATGTCGGGTTTAACCGCCCTTGTCGGGATCGCATTGTTCGCGCAAGGCGGCAAAACCCCGGCGCTGGACCATTCTGCACGGTTCCAGCCCATTACCTTGCCGGGTGCTGATGCGGTTGCCAATGTGCCGATATTGGGGTCGCTTTATTCCGAATTGTTAAGTGGCCATAATATTCTGGTTTATGTAGCATTTCTGGCGGTTCCGGCATCGTGGTGGGTTTTGTATCGTACTCGCTTTGGTTTGCGGTTGCGCGCCGTGGGGGAAAACCCCGGTGCGGTTGATACGGCGGGCATCAGCGTGGTTGGCATGCGCTATAAGTCGGTTTTGTGCAGCGGTTTCCTGGTTGGTATTTCCGGGGCTTATCTGTCAACCGCACAGGGCGCATCGTTTTTGTCAGATATGACGGCGGGTAAGGGCTATATCGCACTTGCCGCCATGGTGTTTGGCAAGTGGCGGCCGTTCCCGGCCATGTTTGCCTGTATTTTGTTTGGCTTTCTCGATGCGGCGGCAACCCGTCTTCAGGGTGTTATTCTGCCCGGCATTGGCGAGGTCCCGGTTCAACTGGTGCAGGCACTGCCTTACATTCTGACGGTAATTTTGCTGGCGGGCTTTATTGGCCGCGCGGTTGCGCCAAAGTCGCTGGGGCGTGCTTACGTCAAGGAACGTTAAAGTTTCCAGGTTTGCGGGGCTGTCGCCCTATTGGATGAAAAAATGACTGAAAATAACCCGATTGACAATGTAGGAAAATTAGCAGCACCCGCCGATCTGGTGGCTGCGGCGCAAGCTGCGCGTAAAAATGCTTATGCGCCATATTCCAGGTTTCTGGTTGGGGCGGCATTGCGAACCGAAAATGGTGTGATTATCGCGGGCTGCAATGTTGAAAATGCGGCCTATCCCGAGGGCGTTTGTGCCGAGGGCGGTGCCATTTCCGCGATGGTTTTGGCCGGTGAACGCAAGATTAGCGAAATTGTGGTGGTGGGCAGCGGTGATGTTGCCTGCACGCCTTGTGGCGGGTGCCGTCAGAAAATTCGCGAATTTACCGGGTCTGATGCCACCATTTTTGTGATTAATGAAGCGGGTAAAACCCTGCTGACATTAACCCGCGAAGAGCTGATCCCGCATTCCTTTGGGCCGGAGAATTTGTCATGAGCAATATCGATGCAGCCCTTGCCGCCCTTGCCGATAAAGCACCGGGTTTTCGTGCCGAGGTGGCATTGGTACTGGGCAGTGGGCTGGGCGGCGTTGTTGATGCGGTAAGCGACGCCATTGCCATTGATTATGCCGACTTGCCCGGTTTTCCCAAACCAACCGTGGTGGGGCATGGCGGCCAACTGGTGCTGGGGCGTATTGGTGACACATCGGTTGCCGTGATGCAGGGCCGGGCGCATTATTATGAACATGGCCGTTCAGACCTGATGGCTGAACCGTTGGAAGTATTGCGCAAGCTGGGCGCAGATTGCCTGATTTTAACCAATGCGGCCGGGTCGTTGGTGGCCGAAGCCGGGCCGGGCAACCTGATGTTGATTACCGATCATATCAGCCTGTTTGGGCCTAACCCGTTAATTGGTTATCATGGGACTGACCGGTTTGTGGATATGAATGTGCCCTATGACCCTGAAATAGGGGCAGGGCTTCATCATAGCGCAGCCGAGCTGGGCATTCCCCTGTTTGAGGGAACATACGCCTGGTGCACCGGCCCCAGCTTTGAAACGCCGGCCGAAATTCGCGCCTTGCGGGTGATGGGGGCTAATGCGGTTGGCATGTCGACGGTTCCGGAAAATATTCTGGCCCGGCGTCTTGGTTTTCGCGTGGCGGCTGTTTCCAACATTACCAATCTGGCCGCCGGTATGAGCGCAACAGCCCTTAGCCATGAACAGACATTGGAGATGGCCAAGGAAGGATCGGCAAATCTGATCCGCATTTTGTTGCGCTACTTTGCCCAAGGCCAATAATACCCGCCTGTCATAACAACGGGCAAGGGCGGGCAGCATTATGGTGTCCGCCCCGGTTTTTTAATCAACTGCCGAGCAGGGGAAAAAGATGCTGCCGCAGGAAATTATTCGTCATAAACGTCAGGGTGATGTTTTAAGCGAAGATGAAATTACCTTTTTTGTCAAAGGGATCGCTGATTTATCTATCAGTGAAGGTCAAATAGCCGCATTTGCCATGGCTGTGTTTTTTCAGGGCATGACAATGGATGAACGTGCCGCATTGACGCGCAATATGCGCGATTCAGGCACGGTGTTGGACTGGAAAAAGCTGGGGCTTGAAAACGGGTCGGTGGTGGACAAACATTCCACCGGGGGGGTTGGCGACAAGGTCAGTCTGATGCTGGGGCCAATTGTTGCGGCTTGTGGGGCCTATGTTCCGATGATTTCGGGCCGTGGGTTGGGCCATACCGGTGGCACGTTGGATAAATTTGATTCCATTCCCGGGTATCGTACGGCACCGGACCTGGCCGAATTTGCCAAGGTCACCCGCGAGGTTGGGTGCGCCATTATTGGCCAGACGGCGGATTTGGCCCCGGCTGACAAACGATTTTATGGCATTCGGGATGTTACGGCGACGGTTGAATCCATTCCGCTCATCACGGCATCGATCCTGTCAAAAAAACTGGCAGCCGGGCTTGATGCGCTGGTGATGGATGTCAAATTTGGCTCTGGCGCGTTTATGGATGAATATGAGCGTGCCCGTGAACTGGCCGAAAGCATAACCGAGGTGGCAACCCGCAATGGTGTACCGACCACGGCCCTTTTGACCGATATGGACCAGGTGCTGGGCGAAACGGTTGGCAATGCGCTGGAAATGAAAGAGGCGGTTGATTTTCTGACCGGCAAAAATCAGGAACAGCGCCTTTATGATGTGACCCTGGCGCTGGCAGCGGAAATGCTGGCCTTAACCGGCATCGCCGAAAACGTTGCGGACGGCCTGCAAAAAGCATCGGCGGCACTGTCATCAGGCCGTGCAAGTGATGTGTTTTCCCGCATGGTTAGCGCCCTTGGCGGACCGAACGATTTTGTTGAAAACATCGATGCCCATCAGAAAGCAGCACCAATGATCGCTGAAATTTCAGCGGCAAAAACCGGTCGGATTTTGTCGATGGATGCGCGCAAGGTGGGTTTGGCACTTGTGGCCCTTAACGGCGGGCGAACCCGTGCGGATCAGGAAATTGATCATGCTGTCGGCTTTACCGATTTTGTTCGGGTGGGGCAAACCGTATCGGCGGCGTCACCGTTGTGTGTGGCGCATGTTCGGGATGAAAACCAGCTTCGTGCGGCGCAAAAAATGCTGCGAGACGCCATTGTGATCGGCGAGGGCGATGTGGCCGAAACGGGCACAACAGGTGCGGTGCGCGAACGTATTGTGGCCATGCGCAAAGGTGATTGAGCCGGAAAGACGGATCATATTAAAGGAAAAGTGTTTTAAGGGTCGGGCAAATTTTGTCCGACCCTTGGTTTCTGAATAGTGCCGTTTATTCAGGCAGCATCTGCCTTGATCAATTGTGCGGCCTTTTCGGCAATCATGATGGTTGGCGAATTGGTGTTGCCCGACACAATGGTTGGCATGATTGAAGCATCGGCTACCCGCAGCCCGGCAATGCCGTTGAACTTCAAAAAAGGGTCAACCACGGCATCGGGGTCAACACCCATACGGCAGGTGCCAACCGGATGGAAAATGGTGGTGCCAATGTCACCCGCCGCGCGGATGAGGTCCTCCTCGGTTTCGTAGGCAGGGCCTGGTTTGAATTCCTGCGGGTTATAGGGCTGCAATGCTTTTTGCGATGCGATCCGCCGGGTTTGACGAATGGCATCAATCGCGACCTGGCGGTCGGCCTCGGTACTTAGGTAATGAGGCGCGATGGCAGGCTGTTTTCTGAAATCCGGGCTGGTGAGATGAATAGAGCCACGGCTTTCCGGGCGCAGATTGCACACACTGGCGGTAAAGGCCGGGAAGGGGTGAACGCTGTCGCCAAATTTATCAAGCGAAAGCGGTTGCACATGATATTGCAAATTTGGCATGTCATAGGCACTTGATGACCGGGTAAACATGCCGAGCTGGCTGGGCGCCATCGACATCGGGCCAGATTGCCTGAACAGATATTCCAGCGCAATGGCGGCTTTGCCAAACAGCGAATTTGCCTGTTCGTTCAGGGTTTTGATGTTTTCGACCTTATAGGCACAACGCAATTGCAAATGGTCTTGCAGGTTTTCGCCAACCGATTTGTTTTCATGGATAACGGCGATACCGGCTTTTTGTAAAACATCCCCCCGACCAATGCCCGAAAGTTCCAGAATATGCGGAGATCCAACCGACCCGGCAGACAGAATAATTTCGCGCCGCGCCCGAACGGTGTGGATGGTGCCGCGATGGTCAAATTCGACACCAACCGCGCGTCCGTCTTCAATGATCAGCCGACGAACCTGCGCGTGGGTTTGCAGGTGCAGATTGGGGCGGTCAAGGGCAGGGCGCAGAAAGGCCTTGGCCGTGTTCCAGCGAATACCACGACGCTGGTTGACCTTGAAATAACTCGATCCTTCATTATTGCCACGGTTGAAATCATCAATTTTGGCAAAACCGGCCTGTTTTGCGGCATTCTGAAAGGCGTCAAGAATATCCCAATGCAGGCGGGCTTCTTCGACGCGCCATTCACCGCCTGCGCCGTGCATGTCGTCCTTGCCCTGATAATAATCCTCGGACTTTTTAAACAGGGGCAAAATATCGTCCCAGCCCCAGCCCTGGCACCCGGCCTGACGCCACTGGTCATAGTCGGTGGCCTGACCGCGCATGTAAATCATGCCATTGATTGATGAACAGCCGCCCAGAACCTTGCCGCGCGGATATGACAGCGACCGCCCGTTTAAACCAGCCTCGTTTTCGGTTTTAAAGCACCAGTCAACCTTGGGGTTGCCAATGCAATACAGGTAGCCGACGGGGATGTGTATCCACGGGTGCTGGTCCTTGCCCCCTGCTTCAAGCAACAGGGTGGTGGCATTGCCAATTTCCGACAGGCGGTTGGCGAGCGTACAGCCCGCCGAACCTGCGCCGACGACGATATAGTCGAATGTATCTTCACTCATAAACCGGCGACCTTACTGCTTTGTCCGCAAACCAAGGCGGGCACCCAGACGCGATGCGTTAAACTCGCCAATGATGCCGCGACGAAATACCAGAACGCAGACCATAAAGATCAACCCGGTGAGAACCGTTACCGGAAAAGCCGATTCTGCCAGATAGTTTTGCAGCGTCACGACAAATCCGGCACCAAAGATGGGACCAAAAATGGTGCCGATGCCGCCTAAAAGCGTCATCAGGATGACTTCGCCCGACATCTGCCAGGCAACGTCGGTCAGGGTGGCAAACTGAAACACCAGTGTTTTTGTTCCCCCCGCCAAACCGGCAAGGGCGGCAGACATCACAAATGCTCCCAGTTTGTAACGGTTCACCGAATAGCCAAGGGAAATGGCACGGTCTTCGTTTTCACGGATGGATTTCAGGATCATGCCAAAGGGCGAATTGACAATGCGCCAGATGGCAAAAATGCCAATGATGAACACGCCAAGCACAAAGAAATACATGTTCAGGGGCTGGTTCAGGTCGATAAAGCCCAGAAAATGCCCACGCGGTACACCCTGAAGGCCGTCTTCACCATGGGTAAATTCGGCTTGCAGGCAGAAGAAATAAAACATCTGCGCCAAAGCCAGGGTAATCATGGCAAAATAGATGCCCTGTCGGCGAATGGCGAAAACGCCCATGATCAGGCCAAGGAAAGCCGCGCCAATGACACCAATCAGAATGCCGATTTCGGGCGGAACGCCCCATTCCTTGACCGCGTAGGCCGTAAAATAGGATGCGCCACCAAAAAACGCGGCATGACCGAACGACAACAGGCCAGTATAACCCAGCAAAAGGTTAAAGGCGCAGGCAAACAGGGCAAAGCAAAGAATCTTCATCAAAAAGATAGGATAGAAGGTGAAAGGGGCGATGATTAACCCCAGCAAAGCCAGCCCCAGCAAAATCAGCTGAAGGCGGGTGCCTGTACTGGTGGTTGCAGGGGGCGTCATGGAAGGTGTTTTCATTTCATGCATCCCGACCAAAAAGACCGGCAGGCCGGACCAGAAGAACCAGTGCCATGATGACAAAGATCACGATGTTGGAGGCCTCGGGGTAAAAAACCTTGGTGAGGCCTTCAATAATGCCAAGGGCATAGCCTGTGACAATCGCCCCCATGATTGATCCCATACCGCCAACAACGACAATGGCAAAAACCACAATGATCAGATTGGAACCCATAAGCGGGCTAACCTGATAAATCGGCGCCGCCATAATCCCGGCCAGAGCCGCCAGACCCGATCCCAGACCATATGTTAGCGTCAGCAAAAGTGGCACATTGATGCCAAAAGACTGCACCAGGATGGGGTTTTCGGTGGCAGCACGCAAATAGGCACCAAGACGGGTTTTCTCGATCAGAAGCCACGTTCCGATACACACGATCATGGATGCAATAACGACCCATCCGCGATAGATTGGCAAATACATGAAGCCAAGGTTGACCCCGCCGCTCAGCAGTTTTGGCGTGGCATAGGGCTGGCCCGACGAGCCATAGAAATACCGAAACGTTCCTTCAATCACCAGCGCCAGGCCAAAGGTAAACAGCAGGCCGTAAAGGTGGTCGAGATTGTATAGGCGGCGCAGGGCGAAACGTTCGACAATAATGCCGGTAATGCCCACAATGACCGGGGCCAGAATAAGGGCCAGCCAGTAATTGACGCCAAACCAGGTCAGCAACAGCATACCTGCAAAGGCACCCATCATATATTGGGCACCGTGGGCAAAGTTGATGACGCGCAGCATGCCGAAAATAATTGCCAGGCCAAGGCTGAGCATTGCATAGAACGAGCCGTTGATCAGCCCGATCAGCAATTGTCCCAGAAACGCCTGAATGGGAATTCCAAATATCATGATCACGGCGTTTATACTCCTAGAACCTCGTGCAGCATATCCATGCGGTCGGGCAGTTCGCCCGCATCAAAACCAGCCGACACCAGCCCATGTTCCATCAGGTAAAACCGGTCGGCAATTTTGCTGGCGAACCGGAAATTTTGTTCGATCAGCAAAATGGTCATGCCACGCTGTTTAAGGGTTTGTAAAACCTCGCCAATGCGCTGAACAATAACCGGGGCCAGGCCTTCGGTCGGTTCATCAAGCAACAGCATGTCGACGCCAATGCGCAACATGCGTGCCATTGCCAGCATTTGCTGTTCACCACCCGAAAGCTTGGTGCCCGAACTGGTTTTACGTTCATAAAGGTTGGGAAACAGGTCGTATATTTCCTCGACGCTCATGCCGCTATCCGAGATTTTGGGCGGCAGCATCAGGTTTTCTTCAACGCTGAGGGTTGAAAATATACCCCGTTCCTCGGGCACAAATCCCAAACCTGTTCTTGCCGTTTTGTGCAAGGGCAGGCGCATCAGATTATGACCGTTAAATTCAATTTCGCCGGTTCGTTTGCGCAAAATGCCGACGATCGACCGCAGGGTCGTGGTTTTGCCAACTCCGTTGCGCCCTAAAATGGTAACGGTTTCCCCGCGCCGGACATTAAGGTTAACACCGTGCAAAACATGGCTTTCATCGTACCAGGCATTAAGATCCTTGACGGACAGAAGGATATCTTTGTCAGTCATCATCTGTTCCCATATAGGCAATTCTTACGCGTTCATCGTTGCTAACGGTGTCGTAATCCCCTTCAGCCAGTATTTCACCGCGCTGAAGAACGGTAATGTGATCGCACAGATCGGCCACCACCGTCAGGTTATGTTCCACCATCAGAACAGCACGGGTCCGGGCAACCTCGCGGATGATCTCGGCGACACGGCCGACATCTTCCTGCCCCATGCCCGCCATGGGTTCATCTAGCAGCAAGACCTTGGGGTCCAGCGACAGGGTTGTGGCAATTTCCAGCACCCGTTTGCGCCCATAAGATAAATCTGCCGCGTAACTGTGAATGTCTTTTTCGAGCCCGACCGATGTCAAAAGTTCAACGGCCCGGTCGTTTAGCCTGTCAAGCGTATCCATTGATCGCCAGAATTGAACCGCTAGCCCGCTGGGTCGTTGCAGGGCAACACGCACATTTTCCAGCACCGTCAGATGCGGGAAAACGGCTGAGATTTGAAACGAACGGACAAGCCCCATCCGTGCGACACGGGCAGGGGCCGTTTTGGTAATATCCTGTCCCAGCAGCGTTATGGAACCACTGGTTGGTTGAAGAAATTTTGTTAACAGGTTGAAAACAGTGGTTTTGCCTGCGCCATTCGGGCCGATCAGCGCATGCACCTTGGCGTCATATACATCAAGGTTGACATTGTTGACCGCGGTAAAGCCACCAAAATCGCGGCGGAGGGCACGAGCGGAAAGAACCACTCGTGCCTCGTTCGCGTTTTGCGACATACCGGGATTTTGACGTTCTCCGGTTGCCATCATGTTTTTACTGCGCCAGTGCGCAACCGCTTTCTGAAGGTTTGATAAAGGCCTTGTCCCCCGGAACGGTGGCAAGAACATTGTAATAGTCCCAGTCGCCCTTCATTTCGGACGGCTTTTTAACTTCCATCAGATACATGTCATAAATCATGCGGCCATTGGCCCCGACCTTGCCGTCATGGGCAAAAACGTCATTGACCGGCATTTCATGCAGGGCCTTGGAAACGGCTTCGGTTTCGTCGGTTCCAACTTCCTTGATGGCTTTGAGGTACTGCAAGACGGCGGAATAGGTGCCGGCCTGGACCATGTTGGGCATACGACCGGTCCGGTCATGGAAACGTTCGCCAAATGCGCGCGTTTCATCGTTGCGGTCCCAATAGAAACCTTCGGTCAGCGACAGGCCCTGTGCGGCTTCGGCACCCAGACCATGAACTTCGGACAGGGTAAATAGTAGTGCGGCAAGGCGCTGGCCGCCCTGAACAATGCCAAATTCCGATGCCTGTTTGATGGCATTGGCGGTATCAAGCCCGGCATCGGCAAGGCCGATTACCTTGGCACCGGATGCCTGTGCCTGAAGCAGGAAGGATGAAAAATCGTTGGTGCCAAGCGGGTGGCGGACCGACCCCAGAACCTTGCCGCCATTATCGGTGACAAATTTCGAAGTTTGTTCTTCCAGCGAATAGCCAAAGGCATAGTCGGCGGTCAGGAAGTACCAGGTATCGCCGCCGTTTTCGACCAGGGCGCCGCCCGTGCCAACAGCCAGAGCATGGGTGTCATAGGCCCAATGGAAACCATAAGGCGAGCATTGATCACCGGTCAGCGCTGTTGTGGCAGCACCGGTAACGATGTCGATTTTTTTCTTTTCCTTGGAAATACCCTGAACAGCCAGCGCCACGGAGGACGTGGTCAGTTCCATGATCGAGTCAACTTTATCCTCATCATACCATTGACGGGCAATGTTGGCAGCAACGTCAGGTTTGTTTTGATGGTCGGCGGTGATAATTTCGATTTTTTTGCCCAGAACGGTGCCACCAAAATCTTCGGCGGCCATTTTTGCGGCTTCATATGACCATTTGCCACCAAAGTCGGCATAGACGCCGGACTGGTCATTGAGAATGCCGATTTTAACGATATCGTCGGAAATACCAGCTGCATATGCCGGAAATGCAGCCGCAACCGCCATGACGGCAACAGATGCCATCGCGAGTTTCTTCATCTGAGGTTCCTCCCTAACTGAACCAAATTGTTACCGCCAGTCATGATGATTGGCGGGAGACGTTCCTGTTTTCCGAAATCTGGTTTAACCGTTTACCAAAGGGAAACGGCGGAACACAGGCAACGGATTGGCGTACATTGTGGTGTGTACTTGTTTGTTTTTGTAATGCACCGGAATGTTTCGATGCCCTGACAGCGATCCCTTGCGCGGATCCACCGGCAAGCGACCTTATTGTTTTGTTGTTCAGCATGAACGCTAACATTGACGAAAACGTCAACAAATATATAATTTTGGACAATATCTGTACAAAAATGAACAGAAGGTGCGAATGCACAATTTTTCCTGGGATGATTTGCAGTATTTTCTGGCAGTTGCACGCGATGGTCAGCTCTCGGCGGCGGCCCGGCGCCTGCGCACCAGCCACGTTACCGTGGCCCGCAGAATTGACCGCCTGGAGCAACGTTTGGGTGCCAAACTGTTTGAACGGAACCCGAGGGGGTATGTTCTGACGCCGCTTGGGGCGCGTTTGATGGGGCCTGCCGAAATGATGGCGCAGGAGGCCGATAAACTTTTGGGCGAGGTCGGAACCGGTTCATTTGCGTTAAGTGGCGTTGTGCGGTTTAGCGTGCCTGAGGGGTTCGGTAATTTTTTCATTGGCGAAAAATTGCCGATATTTGCCAAACGGCACCCCAGCCTGGCGATTGAAATGGTTAATATCCAGCAAATTGTGTCACTTTCACGCCGTGAAGCCGATATTTCGGTGGCCCTGAACACGCCCAAAACCGGGTCCTATCATCGCGAAAAAATATCCAGCTACGCGTTATATGTTTACGGATCGCGGCAATATCTGGCCGAACACACGCCCATCACGGATCGCGCCCAACTGGCAGCACATCCTTTTGCCGGTTATATCGAAGATATGATCTTTACCCAGGAGTTGAACTATCTGGGCGAATTATTGCCCGGGTTGCGGGCGGGCTATCAAAGTTCTAGCGTATTTGCCCAACTAAAAGCCACACGCGCCGGATTCGGGTTATGTATTTTGCCCTATTTTATGGGCGTTGAATTTGATGATCTGGTGCCCGTATTACCTGAAACCGTCAAAATCATGCGCGATTACTGGATGGTTTGCCATAGTGACATGATCAATGTGGCGCGGATTCGTTTGTTGGCCGACTATATCCGTGAGGAAACCCATGCGGCTCGCGATTTGCTCACCGCAGCACATATGCCGGTCGTTAACCAAATCTAGGGCGAGACCCTGTTTAATGTCGGGCTGGTTTGAATGGGTCGCAAATTTGGCCGCGGTTGTTTGAAAAGCGGCGATATGATGCCGGCCGGGCCGTTATTGGACATTTGTGCATTGTTATTGTTGAAGATACTTGCCATTTTACGGGGACGGCTGTGTTTTGATCCGGGGGTGGCAGGGCTTGCATATCGTGCCTAATCCCCGCATTTTAAGACCCGCGAAATGCGAACAGCCACCGCCAAAACCAAATTCGCCGGATCGGAGAAAAAATGGGTAAATTAGACAGGCGTCGCCGCGAAATTCTTGAAAAAGTCGCTGTCAGCGGCTTTATGACAATTGATGCCCTGGCGACGCATTTCGATGTTACCCCGCAAACGATACGCCGCGATATTAATGAAATGGCGGAAGAAGGGTTGATTGCCAGGTATCACGGTGGGGCGGCAAGCCAATCGACAACAGAAAACGCGGCCTATACCGACCGTCAGGTTCTTAATCTGGATGCCAAACGCAAAATTGCCCGGTTGGTCGCCCAACATATTCCCGAAGGGGCATCGTTATTCATTAATATCGGGACGACAACCGAAGAAGTTGCCCGGGCATTGTCCGAGCACAAAAATCTGAAAATTATTACCAATAACCTGCATGTTGCCGAAATTTGCGCCGCCAATCCCGGTTTTGAGGTGATTATTGCCGGTGGCGTGGTGCGCCAGCGCGATTTCGGCATCATCGGCGAAGCCACAATCGACTTTATCAGCCAGTTTAAGGTCGACTATGCCATTATCGGTATTTCCGGTGTTGATGAAGATGGCAGTCTGATGGATTTTGATTATCGTGAAGTCCGTGTTGCCCGGGCAATTATTTCCAATTCCCGGCAAACGTTTTTATGCACCGATATTTCCAAATTTGGTCGTCGCGCAATGGTGCGCCTTGGGCATTTATCTGAAGTCGATGCTTTGTTTACCGATATTGCCCCCGGAAAATCGTGGGACAGCATTCTTGAACAGGCTGATTTGTCGGTCTATTGCGCCGACTGACGAGGCCAGAAGGTTTTTACAGCAAGTATGAATGACATTGCCTGCCCATCATCAAAACGGGCAGGATTTGTTGAATAAGGATGGGTGCTTGGGTGCCGTTGGCTGTTTTCAGGCAACCAGATGCTGGCCCCGGTTTTGGCTTCGCATCGAAATTGGGCCCTGTGACGATCCGTTAAGCATTTGGGTCAAATGGGCATTGTTTGCATTGTCAATCTGGTCACGCGGGCCGGACCAGTAAACGCGGCCTTCATGCATCATGGTCAGATAGTCGTACCGGTGGCGCGCAAGTTCCATGTCGTTGGTTACGGTAATAACGGTTGTCATGCGCTTTTTTGCAATGGTTTCAATCATATTTTCAATATGGCTGGATAAAACCGGGTCCAGTCCGGCTGTGGGATTGTCCAACAGCAGAATTTCCGGGTCGCTGGCAATGGCACGAGCGATGCCAACGCGTTTTTGCATGCCGCCGGATAAATCAGATGGTCGCAATATGCTGCTATCGGGATCAAGCCCGACCAGGCCCAACAGCTCAACCGCTTTTTCACGGGCTTCCTTGCGTTTCAAAGATCCGTTTTCAATCAGTTGAAAGCACACATTCTGCCAGATTGGCAGACTGTCAAACAGGGCGTTTTGTTGAAACAGCATGCCGATATTATCGGTCCAGTGTCCCTGATTTCCATCTTCATTGTCCGCAACATCTTTCCCATCGATCAGGATTTGTCCACGATCAATGTCATATACGCCAGCCAGGCATTTCAATAACACGCTTTTGCCAGCGGCAGACGGCCCGATGATGGCCATGGTTTGCCCCCGGTCAAGGGTCAAGCTGACGTCATCCAATACGGTGTTTGGGCCAAAATCCTTGCCAATTTTTTCCAGGCGCAAAAATGCCGATATATTGGTGTGTGCGTTTTGGGCGGTGTCGTGGGGCAATGTCATGGGTCATTCAGTGTTATGCGAACAATAAGGGGGCGATAGTCGCTGCTTGACGGGCAGGGCGCAAGGATGAAATGTGTGAAAGGCAAAGCGGCCCCGAAAATATCGGGGCCGCTTTGCCTGTTTAAATCGGGAATGTCGTTTAGTGCGACAAAATCTGGCTGAGGAACAGTTTGGTTCGGTCGCTTTTGGGATTGTCAAAAAAGTCGTGGGGTTCGCCCATTTCGACAATCTCTCCGGCATCCATAAACACAACGCGGTCGGCAACTTCCTTGGCAAAGCCCATTTCATGCGTCACGCACAGCATGGTCATGCCTTCTTTTGCCAGTTCAACCATGACGTCGAGCACTTCCTTGACCATTTCCGGGTCGAGGGCCGAGGTTGGTTCGTCAAACAGCATGATTTTTGGCTGCATGCACAGCGAACGGGCGATAGCAACCCGCTGCTGCTGGCCCCCCGAAAGCTGACCCGGGAATTTATGAGCCTGTTCGCCAATGCGAACACGCTCCAAATAATGCATTGCCAGTTCAATGGCTTGCTTCTTGGGAGTCTTGCGAACCCAGATCGGCGCCAGTGTCAGATTTTCGAGAACCGTCATATGCGGGAACAGGTTGAAGTGCTGAAACACCATGCAAACCTCGCGGCGCACGGCTTCGATGTTTTTCACATCATCGCCCAGCAAAATACCATCAACCGTGATTTCACCAGTCTGATAGGCTTCAAGACGGTTCAGGCAGCGGATCAGGGTTGATTTACCCGAACCCGAAGGGCCGCAGATAACAATACGTTCACCTTTGCGAACCGTAAGGTCCACGTCTTTGAGAACATGAAAGTTACCATACCACTTGTTTGCCTTGCGGATGGTGATCACATCTTCATCGGACGGTGGTGGAGCAACTTTCTTAGTGCTGATAGGAGCAGTCATTTTGTTTTCCTCTCTCGTCACCGGCGCTCGCCCTTGCGCAATTCTTTTTCAAGATATGCGGAATAGCGGGCCATCGAGAAACAGATCAGGAAGAAGATTGCGGCCGCGAAAGCGTAGCCTTCGACGTAATATTTGGTCCAGGCAGGGTCACTGCGCAGGGCCAGCTTTACCGAACCCAAAAGATCAAACAGGCCGATAATCACAACCAGCGTGGTGTCTTTGAGCATCGAGATGAAGCTGTTGACCGTTGGCGGGATGACCAACCGCAAGGCTTGCGGCAAGATAATCAGGCGCATGGACTGCCAATAGGACAGGCCAAGCGAGTCACCGGCTTCAAACTGTCCTCGCGGTACGGCTTGAAGGCCACCCCGGAATACTTCGGCCAGATAGGCCGCCGTAAACAGAATGATGCCGATCTGGGCGCGCAGCAATTTATCGATTGAAACGCCGTCGGGCAAAAACAGCGGAAACATGACGGATGCCATGAACAGCACTGTAATAAGCGGGACGCCACGAATGACTTCGATATAGACCACCGACAGGGTCTTGATTGCCGGCATGTTCGATTGACGGCCAAGGGCCAGCAAAAGACCAAGCGGAAAGGCAAAGACAATACCGATTGTCGACAGGATAAGGGTAAGCGGCAAACCACCCCAAGCGCTGTTTTGAACATAGGTAAGGCCAAGCATGCCCCCCCACATTAAAATAGCAATCACAGGAATGCCGACAACCCACATCGGGATGATCATTTTTTGCAAGCGGGGATATTTAACCCCGGCAAGACTGGCAATAATAATGCCAAACAGAACGATCATTGCCAGAAGCGGGCGCCATTGCTGATCGAACGGATAAACCCCGAACAGGATCAAACGCAGGTTGGCGTTAACGAAACCCCAGCATGCGCCTGTCGTTGCCCGGCAGGCCTCGATGGTGGGGGTAAAGGTTGAATTGACAACCGCCCACTCAATGATCGGTGGAAGAACCCACAGAACAAAGGCAAATGAAAGCAGTGTCAAAATCGAATTCAACCAGCTGTTAAACAGGTTTTTGCGAACCCAGATAACCGAACGCTGGCCAACGGAGCCAATCGGGCCCGGTGGTAGCTTGAGACTGTTTGCCATCTTACCTCTCCACCAGTGCCATTTTTTTGTTGAACCAGTTCATGAACAAAGACGTTATCAGGCTAAGGCCCAGATAAACCGCCATGTAAATCGAGATCGCCTCGATCGCCTGGCCCGTCTGGTTCATGGTAGTGTTTGAAACCGACACCAGATCGGGATAGCCAACCGCCACAGCAAGCGAGCTGTTTTTGGTCAGATTGAGATACTGGTTGGTCAGCGGCGGGATCGCGACGCGCATCGATTGCGGCAAAATAATTTTTCGCAACGCGATAGAACGTTTTAGCCCCAGGCTTTCCGCCGCTTCCCACTGGCCGTTCGGAACAGCCTGGATGCCGGACCGGACAACTTCGGCAACATAGGTTGACGTATAAATTGTCAGCCCGATCAGCACAGACATGAATTCAGGCGAAATATTATAGCCACCTCGAATGTTAAAGCCCTGAAGAGAGGGAATATCCATGGCCGTTGGGGCGCCGCCAACCAGATAGGCAAGCAGAACAAGGCCAAAGAAAATGCCCAGGCTGGCCCACACAATAGGGAAAGGCTGTCCGGTGGCATCAAGGCGTTTTGTTGCCCATTTCTTGATGAAATAGATGACGATAAACGCGATGATCGCGGCAATGCCCATATAGCTATAGGCGTTGTCTGCGACAGGGACGGGGAGATACATCCCACGGTTTGTCAGCAGGACATCTGGTATTGGCTGCCAGGCGTTTCTTCCGGCGGGAAAAGCCCCTGGAATAATTGCGTACCAGAAAAAAAGCTGCAACAGGACTGGAATGTTCCGGAATGTCTCGACATAGACAGCCGCGAGCGTGCGAACAATCCAGTTAGAGGAAAGGCGTGCAACACCAAAGATCGTGCCAATGATGGTGCATAAAATAATGCCGAGAACTGCCACCTTGACGGTGTTGAGAAAGCCGACCATCAGCGCCGTTGCATAATTGCTTTCCGGCGTATAGTTGATCATGCTTTCGCTGATCCCGAACGATGCCTCCAGATCAAGGAAGCCATAACCGGTTGAGATGTTTTGCCGTTCCAGGTTTGCCAGTGTGTTGGAAACCAGGTACCAGCCTGCCAATATGACGAGGGAAATCGCGACGATCTGATAAATTACGGCGCGAACATTTTCGTCATTCAGGTAATCGGTCAGGCCTTTGGAACGGACACCTCCCGGGGCCTTTTGAGTTTTACTCATCTGTCCCTCAGGTGTAGATTGTATCCAATATTCAGATGCGCTAACGAAAAGCTCCGCCCCGGCAGAAAAGACCAGCGGGCGGAGCTCATTTCGTCTACGAAGGCCGTAACGATTAACGGACCGGCATTGCGTATTGCAGACCACCGTCAGTCCACAAAGCGTTCAGGCCACGTTCAAGGCCCAGCTTAGCGGTGACGTTGGCTTTGTAGCTTTCGCCATAATTGCCAACCTGTTTGACGATGCGATATGCCCATTCTTCATCAACACCCAGAGCTTCGCCCATGCCCGGAGACACGCCAAGCAGACGCTGGATTGCGGGATTTTCGCTCTTTTTCATGTCGTCAACGTTCTGGCTGTTCACGCCGAGTTCTTCGGCTTCAACCATCGCCATCAGCGACCAACGAACCAGATCAGCCCACTGATCGTCACCCTGTGCGACAGACGGCCCCAACGGTTCTTTGGAAATGATTTCCGGCAGGATTACATAGTCATCCGGGTTCGGTGCCATGGTCTGACGAACCGATGCAAGACCCGAAGCGTCGGTGGTGTAAACATCGCAACGACCTGCAAAAAATGCAGCCGTGGTTTCGTTGATGTTTTCGATAACAACCGGTTCAAAGCTCATGCCTTTGGCGCGGAAGTAGTCGGCCAGGTTAAGCTCGGTCGTGGTGCCCGGTTCAACGCAAACGGTTGCGCCGTCAAGCTCGGTGGCGTGCGAAACACCAAGGGCTTTCGGCACCAGGAAACCCTGGCCGTCATAATAGTTAACACCACCAAAGGTCAGGCCCAGCTTTGCATCGCGGGTCAGGGTCCAGGTGGTATTACGTGACAGGATGTCAATTTCGCCCGATTGCAGAGCGGTGAAACGCTGAGCTGCGGTCATCGGCGTGTACTGAACTTTTTCGGCATCACCCAGAAGTGCTGCTGCCACTGCACGGCAAACATCAACGTCAAGGCCTTCCCATTTGCCTTCCGCATTTGCGGCAGAGAAACCCGGCAGACCGGTATTCACGCCACACTGAACGAAACCTTTTGCCTTGATGCCGTCAAGCATTGCTCCTGCATGGGCGTTGTTTGCGGCGATGGCTGCAACAGACATTGCGCCAGCGGCCAGGATCGTTTTCATTTTCATTTATTAGCTCCCTCATTAGCAAAGCATTCTTAATGGCTTTGGTAACTTCTATGCCACCCCAGACATGCCGAAACGACATATCTGATCTGTCCTTTTTACGGGACAGCCAAATTAAGGAGTTTTAGGGCCGTGTGTGTCAAGTATGAAAAATATTTCTGCCTTAAAGCAGGTCGAAATTTTTGGCATGGAAGCACGTCATTTGGGTAATCTTATTAGCCAAATAAAAAGATCATGTGATGCTTAAGTATATAAAACCATGCAATATCAAGGCATTGAGTTGTCGTCTGTTTGGATCGGAATATGCACCATTTTAAAGCCACTTTTTTTTTGGGCCAGATGATATTGTGTAAAAAACTGGCAAACAAACCGGATGGCTAAAAAATAACCGACGTTGCGATGCGGAATCGGAATCAATTTGCACGACCAAATATCTGTCCGCCGGATCGCGCGGATTGTAACGATCTATTGCAAAAAAAATGCCCCGGACCCTTAACCGATACCGGGGCAAAGATGTAATTTTGCTGCGGTGCGAGAATTAGTTTTTCAGAATATCCAGGTCGGCATAGAGATCAAGTGCCTCGGGGTTTGCCAGGGCTTCCTGATTCTTTACCTTGCGACCATGTACAACATCGCGCACGGCAAGTTCGGTGATTTTGCCCGATTTGGTGCGGGGAATATCGTCAACAGCCACGATTTTAGCTGGAACGTGCCGTGGCGTACAATTGCTTCTGATCTGTTTGCGAATGCGATCAGACAACGCATCGTCCAGGGTGACCCCGGGTTTTAGCACAACAAACAGAACCACGCGCACGTCATTGTCCCATTGCTGGCCAATAACAATCGATTCCTGAATTTCAGGGAGCAGTTCAACCTGGCGATAAATTTCGGCCGTTCCAATGCGTACCCCGCCGGGATTCAGGGTGGCGTCTGACCGACCGTAAATGATCATGCCGCCCGTGTCGTCAAGTTCAACATAGTCGCCATGGCACCAGATATTAGGGAAGCGGTCGAAATAGGCATCATGATAGCGTTTGCCATCGGGGTCGTTCCAAAATCCGACTGGCATGGACGGGAAGGGGGCCGTACAGACCAGTTCGCCTTTCTGGTTTAAAACGGGTTTGGCGTTGTCGTCATAGACATTTACCGCAACCCCCAAAGCACGGGTTTGAATAATGCCACGGCGCACCGGCAAAACAGGGCATGCCAGCACAAAACAGCCTAGAATATCGGTGCCACCCGAAATTGATGCCAAATGAATGTCCTGTTTGATGTCATTATAAACGTAATCAAAGCTTTCGGGTGCCAAAGGCGAGCCGGTGGACGTCATGGCGCGGACGGTTGAGAGATCATGGGTTTGACGCGGTTTTAGTTCAGCCTTCGCCAGCGCATCTATATATTTGGCCGATGTGCCAAAAAGCGTCATGCGTTCGGCATCGGCGTAGTCGAACAGGATGTTGCCGCTGGGGTAAAACGGCGATCCGTCATAAAGCAGCAGGGTTGCTTCGGCGGCCAGCCCGCCCATCAGCCAGTTCCACATCATCCAGCCACAGGTGGTGAAATAAAATACCCGGTCGCCAGGCACAACATCGCAATGCATCAGATGTTCGGAGACCTGTTTAAGAAGCGTGCCCCCGGTACCGTGGACAATGCATTTGGGTTTCCCCGTCGTCCCCGATGAAAACATCACATAAAGCGGGTGGTTAAATTCAACCTGTTCAAATTCGATTTTTTCGGCGTCATACCGCCCGGTAAATTCTGCATAAGAAACGGCATTACGAATGCCGGTGGTGTTTTTGCCATCAAAGGCATAGGTCACGATAACCACGGCTTCAAGGCTGGGGATGCGATCAACGACATCCTTTACTTTTTCGCGAATGTCGTGGCTTTTGCCATTATAATAATAGCCATCAACCGTAATCATGACTTTTGGCTCAATTTGGCCAAACCGGTCTTCAACACCCTGCACGCCAAAATCAGGCGAGGCGGAGGACCATGTTGCGCCAATGGCCGCCGTCGCCAGCATGGCAATGACAGTTTCGGACATATTGGGCATGTAGCCACAAACGCGGTCGCCCTTTTTTACGCCCTGGGCGCGCAATGCCTGCGAAAATTTTGAAACGGCAATGTTAAGGTCGCACCATGACAGGCGGGTTTTCACCTTGTCTTCGCCCCAGAAGACAAGGGCATCGGTTTGATCGTCGCGGCGCAGCAGATTTTCGGCAAAATTCAGCTTTGCATCGGGGAAAAATTCGGCGCCAGGCATCTGGTGTGGATTTTTTAAAACGACATCGCCCCAGCTTTGCGCTTTTAACCCGGCATATTCAATCAGCTCAGGCCAGAATTTTTCCATCTCGCGGACGGACCAGTCATACAGGTCGACGAAACTTTTCAGCTGCAAATTATTGCGGCCGTTAATCCATTCGCGAAAGCGCGTGACGTTAGCGTTTTTTATGCGCTCCGGGCCGGGTTGCCAAAGAATGTCCGTCATCGTCGATACCTCTGTTTCCTGCGTCAGCATTATTATGAATTAAGGGGATGCCGCATTTTGCGTGTGTTGTTTGTAATTCGGTATCACCCTACCGCTTTTTACGTTGAAATATGGTGCACGGCAAGAAAACTGGTGTTGCAATGCGCTGTTTATCCATTCTGCCATCTGCCAATTTAATGCTGTTTTGCTGAAATCACAAATAAGCACATAAAAAACGAATGCTAGGGAAGATGTCCGTTTGCCAGGCGAGGGGATGCTGCAAGGCGGGTTCGGGGGTGCTAGCACTCTGGCGCTTTTTGGGGCTGGCGCGACGCGGCAGGCATTTAACGCGCACCACGGATGTTATTTTTACAACAAAAAGTTTTCTGACGAATAGCTTGCGCCCCCGTGCCGGGGCAGTAATGTGTTGCGCGTAAAAACACGTTTCGGAGAACAGAAAATGCCGGGAAAGATTGATTCTTCTTTGCCATTCAAGCCGGTTAATATTGCCATATTAACCGTGAGCGACACCCGCAGCTTTGACAATGATACATCGGGTGACATTTTGGTTGGTCGGGTGCAAGCCGCCGGTCATAGCCTTGTTGATCGTAAAATTTTACGTGACGAATTTGATCTGTTGGTGATGCAGTTTCGCCATTGGTGCCAGGACCCGGAAATTGACGTGATCATTTCAACAGGGGGAACGGGCGTTACCGGGCGCGATGTGACCACGGAAGCCCATCTTGCTGTTTATGACAAGGAAATAACCGGATTTGGCGAGCTGTTTCGTTGGCTTTCCTATGCGAAAATCGGAACATCAACCATTCAGTCGCGCGCTGTGGCCGGTGTTGCCTCGGGCACATATATGTTTGCGCTGCCGGGGTCAAACGGGGCCTGCAAAGATGCGTGGGATGACATTCTTGTCTATCAGCTTGATTTTCGCCATCGCCCCTGCAACTTCGTCGAGTTGATGCCCCGGTTGCTTGAGAAATAACGCCCGGGTTTGTTCTTGCAGCATGGTCATGGCACCAGGGTTTGCATCTGTGCAAACAGGCCCGCGCGTGGCGGCATAAAAGGCCTGATGAACGATGACACGGATATTGTATGGAAATTATTAGCGACCCGTTTTTTTATCTTGTTTCAATTCCTGCGGTTCTGATTGCGGGCGTTTCCAAAAGCGGGTTTGGAGGCGGACTGGGCATTATTTCAGTTCCGTTGATCGCCTTGGCGGTGTCACCGCAGGCGGCAGCGGCGATCATGTTGCCAATATTATGCCTGATGGATCTGGCCAATGTGTGGGCGTATCGCAAGAACTGGGATCGTCGCAACATGATGATCCTTGTGCCGGCTGCGCTGGTGGGCATTTTGGTCGGATCGTTGTCTTTTAACTATCTCAGTGAGGCGGCTGTAAAAATGCTGATCGCGGTGATTGCGATCGGCTTTACAATGGATCGCTGGTTTCGGCGTAAATCGGCGGTCAATCAGCCTAGGTCGGCAAAATGGCTGCCAGGCACGTTCTGGGGAACGATTTCGGGTTTTACCAGTTTTGTTGCCCATTCCGGCGGGCCGCCCATATCGGTTTTCCTGTTGCCTCAGCGACTTGATAAAACAGTTTTTGTCGGCACAACTGTGATGTTTTTCATCGTTGTCAATTACGTAAAGCTCATTCCGTACTGGTTGCTTGGCCAATTTAACGGATCAAATCTTGAGACAGCTGCGGTGCTTGCACCGGTTGCGATTGCCGGAACGTGGATCGGTCTTTGGGCCCATGACAAGATCAACGAGCAACTGTTCTATCGCGTCTGTTATGTGCTGTTGCTTTTGACGGGCATCAAGCTGTTATGGGATGGACTGGTTCATTACGGCATTTTTTAATGCCAATCCGGGTTTTCTTTTCGGGTCAGGAAGGATTTTCTTTCTGGCCTTTTTTGTGCGAGCGATGCACAGCGGTATATGTGTGAATTATTTGCATAAATGCTTTGTTTTTAACTGGCGCCAGAAGAATACCTTTTTAGTTGGCGGTCGGGACAACAGACCATTCTGGATATTGAAGATTTTTGCGTATTTGTGGTGGTTGTATAGGGGTTTTTGGTGGTTAATGCTAAAAATAAGGAATTTTTGATAGAATGAACTAATTTCTGCGGAGAAAATGCCAGTTCGACTCTGTTAACTACATTTTTTAACTGTTTAATTCATGGGAAATAATCACTGAAGACGCAGATGTATACTAATACATTTGTATATATATTAGATAAGCTTAAAGGGTTAATTTGATATATTGGTATTACGTATTTTCGGCAAGTGACTTGTGACGTTTTGGAAAAGGTTTTTGACGTATTTGATCTAAATAGATAAGTCATTGAATTTCAATGATATAATCCCATATTGCCAAATGATATGACAAAAATATTGCGTGTGCGAACGGAGTGGTCGGCTCAGCATTCTCTTACTTGGTAACTTCAAAAAAAATGGGGGATAACATGCCTGAGAGAATTTTGAATGCGGCCACAAAAATGTCAGAACTGACAACAGCCAAGGTCAATGAAATACAGAATGTCACCAAAGCAGCCAAAATACTTGCATTGAATGCATTGATCGAAGCATCGCGTGCCGGCGAGGCAGGGCGGGGTTTTGCCGTCGTGGCGAATGAAGTCAACATTATTTCGCAACAGGTCACATCAATTGCCAAGGAATTGCAAAATCTGTTTGCAACAGAAGCGCGCGACTTGCGTGGCACAGCGCAAATGGTGCGCGGGGCCCGTCTTTCGGATTTAGCACTTTATGTCATTGAACTGATTGACCGTAATCTTTACGAGCGTTCGTGCGATGTGCGCTGGTGGGCAACAGATAGTGCTGTTGTTGACGGATGTGCTGATCCTGATGATGTGAAAGCAAGCACCTGGGCGTCCAAGCGACTGGGGGTCATTCTGGATTCCTATACGGTGTATCTTGATTTGTGGGTCGCCGACAAAAATGGCCGCGTTATCGCCAATGGGCGGCCCGATAAATACCGGGTGAAGGGCCTGGATGTTAGCAATGAACCCTGGTTCCGTCAGGCAATGGCGACCAATAATGGTGGCGAATATTCGGTTGCCGATATTGAACGAAACCAGCACCTGGGGGGTAAGGCTGTTGCGACATATGCAACCGCCGTTCGTGCCGACGGGGAAGCTGACGGAGAAATTATTGGCGCGATGGGAATTTTCTTTGACTGGGAAGTCCAGGCAGACTCAGTGGTAAATTCAATCAGCTTTGCCGAAGAAGAAGCCCCGAGGACCCGGGTGATGATTGTTGACTGCAATTATAATGTTATTGCGGCGTCTGATGGCATGTCGAACCGCAATGAACGTTTTATGTTGCAGGTCGGTGAAAATGGCAAAGATTCCTATCTGCTTGAGGATGGCAGCATTGTTGCCTTTGCTTTGACGCCTGGTTATGAAACCTATGAGGGCCTTGGCTGGCGGGGTGTTATTGTGCAAAAACCGCGTAATGACTTGCGAACGGCCCGCAGGCATATAGCGTTAACCAGCACGACAACGCGCCAGCTTGAAACCGTCCGCTGAGAACTGATTTTAGCGACAGCATTATTTGTATCTCAGGCAGGGGGTGGTACCTGCCTGTTTTCATTTTGAGGATCCGCTTTGCCGCAAGATCTGCTGTCAGGGTGTGTCAGGAGGGCGGCGGGAACTTGATGGTGATTTGCCCCAAAGCGTATTAAAGGAAATGTGCTTTAAGACCTTTACAGAATGAATTGCACGGGTAAGGAGCCTGCATGGGGACGTTGCTAAAAGATCTGTTTTCGCCGGCGCTTGTCGTGCGTATGGCCGATAATATTGTTTTGCATGACCACCGGTTTGACCGCGACGGTTTTGTCAATGCGGCCAGCCATGACATGGACAGGCTGGAACTTAAACAGCGCAGCAATCAGGTTCTTGATGCGTTATTGACTTATCTGCCAAACGATTTTAGCGAAGCCGCTGCCATTATTACCCAGAGCCTGGCACCTGCGCAGGATGGTTCAATTAACGATATCACCGATCCGCAGGAGCAGGCATCCGGTCCTGGTATTCGGGGTTGGGCCATTATGCCAATGGCTGATTTTATCGCCAGGAAAGGACAGGATAATGTCGAGTTATCAATGGATAGTCTTTATCATTTAACGCAGCGCTTTACAGCAGAGTTTGCCATTCGGCCGTTTTTGATCAACCATACTGAACAGACGTTGGCGATTTTGGCGGGCTGGGTTAATGACCCCAGCGTGCATGTGCGACGTTTGATTTCAGAGGGGACAAGGCCGCGATTGCCGTGGGGGATAAGGCTGCCTGTGTTTGTTCAGGACCCGTCGCCAGTCATTGATCTTTTAACAACATTGCGCGATGACCGTGCTGAATATGTGCGTCGATCTGTTGCCAATAGTCTGAATGATATTTCAAAAGATCATCCTGATCGTGTTGCCGGTATCGCACAGGAATGGCTTCAGAATGGGCCCGAAACGCGCCAGCGTATCATTCGCCATGCCTGCCGCAGCCTGATCAAGCAGGGGCATGTCCCAACCCTGAGCGCACTGGGCTTTGGCTCGGTGGAGGTTGTCGCGTCAGACCTGGTGGTGGAAAATGCGGTTGTACAATTGGGCGGTTCTGTTGGTTTTTCGCTGTATATCAAAAATAGCGACCCTTCGGCCCGCGACTTGATGGTTGATTATGCGATCCATCATCGCAAGGCCAATGGCAGCCAATCGGCCAAAGTGTTTAAATGGAAAAAGCTGCGGTTAAAAAAGGACGAGCAAATTTTGTTGAGCCGACAGCACCCCCTAAAGGCCATTACGACACGGAAATACTATGCTGGAATCCAGCGGATAGAAATTATCATTAATGGTCGTTCTGTTGCGCAAGGTGAGTTTGAATTGCAGATTTGACCTGTCTATGACTGTGCCGTCTTGCAATGGAAGCGGGGGTAAAGCGTGCGGCTTGTGCTGCATTTTGTGTTGTTTGGAAGGCAGGATAAAAACTGCTGGCGCAACATCGGTAAAATTGCGACAATTCGACAACGTTTTGTTTTTCTGGCCCGGTTTTATCTGACAGGTAGTCATGTCGCTGTTTTTTGCCAAACTTGCCGTTTCGATCCTTGTTGTTTTAGGCCTGTCGATGTTGGCAGAACGGGCAGGGCCGCGTGTCGCCGGGGTTTTATCGGGTTATCCGTTGGGAACCGCCATTTTGCTGTTTTTCATCGCCGTTGAACAAGGTGTGCATTTTGCCGGAGAAAGTGCCGTTTATGCCTTGTCGGGCCTGATTGCGACCCTGGCATTTTTATATGCTTATTATTTGGTGTCGCGGCTGTTGCTGCGTTGGTCGGTACTGGTGCAGGTGCTCGCGTCTTCCATGGCTTCGTTTGCGGCCTTTGTGTTTGTGTCGTGGCTGGGGCAAATGGTGAGTTTCACCTTGCTAACAGCAACGGTGTCGCTGTTTATTGCCATGATCGCGGCGATTTTTCTGTTTCGGGCGATCGAAAATGTCAGCATTTTACAGCGGGTTAAAATCACACATAAAATTGTTGCCGTTCGGGCCGCAACGGCGGCCTTTATTGTCGTCGCAATAAGTGGCGCTGCGGCGATTATTGGTCCGCGCTGGTCAGGTCTGTTCGCGGGTTTTCCGGTCACACTTTATCCCATGATCCTGATTTTGCATTGGTCCTATGGTGTCGCACCGGTGCATACGGTGATCCGTAATTTTCCCCGCGGTATGGGGGCTTTGCTGATTTATATTGTCTCTGTCAGTCTCACTTATCCGCGTTTTGGGATCGGGGCCGGAACGCTTCTCGCTTTTGGGGCGGCGACAATCTATCTTGTCTTTTATTCCAGCGTCGTTTGGTGGCGCAGCCGGAGAATTGTGCAAAGCGGGTAATGATGTTGCCGCTCTTGCCGCCGTGCTATCGCTACCAGATCAAAGAACGCATGTCGGTTTGGGAGGAACATCTGAAATGCAGCAGGTTCAATCGCTGGTGCGCGCCCTTAGCATTCTAAATACACTTGCCGACAGTGATGATGGCATGACTCTGACCGAGATTTCACACAGCGTGAAATTGCCACCCTCGACAGTGCATCGTTTGCTTACCACCATGCAGCACGAAAGATACGTGACCTTTGATGGGGAACGGACGTTATGGTCGATTGGTGTCCAGGCGTTTAGTGTTGGCAATGCTTTTACCAAAAATCGTAACTTAAACCAGATCGCGCGCCCGTATATGCGCGCGCTTATGGAAGAAAGTGGCGAGACGGTTAATCTGGCTGTGGCGGACGGGGGGGAAGTGATATTTCTGTCGCAGGTGGAATGCCGAAAAATGATGCGGGCCCTGGTGACGCCAGGACGGCGGGCCTTGATGCATTGTTCCGGTGTTGGCAAGGCGCTGCTGGCCTTTTTACCGGCCACAGATGTTGATGTGGTTATTGAACAGCATGGTCTGCCGCAAATGACCGAGCGCACCAGAACGACCGCGCAAAGCCTTAAATCAGATTTGGAAATAGCACGGCGGCAGGGCTGGGTTTTAGACGATGAAGAACATGCCGTCGGCCTGCGATGTGTTGCCGGTGTTGTGCGCGATGAAACCGGCGTGCCGATTGCGGCATTGTCATTATCCGGCCCGGCAGCCCGCATTCCCCAGGACCGTATCGCGGTGTTCGGGGGCATGATACGTCGGGTATGTGCCGATTTAAGCCGCGAATACGGTGGTAAACCGGTTTAACCAGTCAGTTCCTGATCTGTCAGGTCAAACAAACGGCTCGCCCATAAAGGACGGGCCGTTTGCTGTTTTCGTACTGTAGCGGGTTAATATTTTTGTGGTCTGTGGAAGGCCGGATCAGGTGCCGGGGCAGGTGACACCGGTTCCCGCCAGGCCGCAATAGCCATCGGGATTTTTGTATAAATACTGCTGATGGAAATCTTCGGCGTAATAGAAAGTCGGGGTGATTTCGATTTCGGTTGTAATCGCCCCCATACCCGCACCGTTCAGGGCCGCCAGATAGTCGTCGCGTGATTGCAGGGCAAGTGTTTGCTGAGTATCTGTCATGGTATAAATGACGGACCGATACTGGGTGCCAATGTCGTTGCCCTGACGCATGCCCTGGGTCGGATTATGGTTTTCCCAGAACAGTTTAAGCAAGTCCTGATATGTTATGACATCAGGATCATAAACCACCAGAACAACTTCAGCATGGCCGGTCATGCCAGAGCAGACTTCGCGGTAAGTCGGGTTTTCGGTATAGCCCCCGGCATAGCCAACCGCAGTGCTATATACACCTTCCTGTTGCCAGAAAAGCCGTTCAGCGCCCCAAAAACACCCCATCCCCAATAGGGCGGTTCGCAGATGCTGGGGAAATGGCGGTTTTAAGGGATTGCCATTTACCGCATGTGCGTCGGGAACGGCGATGGCTTCGGCGCGGCCGGGAAGGGCGTCGGTCTGGGTTGGGATCCGCGATTTTTCGGGCGGAACAGTATTAAACATGATCAACCTGCCTGAATGTTGAATGAAGTTACCCGCAATGTAGCCGGGTTTTGAATTGGTGCAATCATCGATCCATCAAATTGTCTTGATAATTTCGTTTTAATCGGTCCTCGCGAAAGGACATAATGCCGCAACATTCTGTTTATGCTGCGGTCGCGGGTTTGGTAACGCCTGCGTCGCAGTCAATCCTGAAAGTCGTTGCAATGCGGTTCTTACGATCGTTCTGGCTGGTGGGTGGCGGGATGCTGCTGTTATTGACAGGTGTGGCATTTTTGCCATTGCCGCCGCCGTTTTTTGGCATGGTGCTTATTGCCATCGCAATCCCAATGTTGGGGAGTGGCTCAAAACGGGCGCGTCGGCTGATTCAGGGGGGCCGGTGGAAACTGGCACAACGGAGCCGCTTTTTAGAAAAAGCACTTTATCAGGCACCGGGCTGGATTGCGGTTTATTTGCGCAAAACCGATCCCGGTCCCATTCAACGTCGCTTGCGGCAAAAAGCATCGCTTTCGGGCTGACCGCATCATTGATCTGTTCGCAATGATCCGGTCAAGGCGCGAGGTCCTGGAACTGGTGAAAAAAACACGCCCGAACAGGTCATGTTCGGGCGTGTTGAGCAATATTCACATTGTTCAATCACGGTTCAATATGGCGAACAATGCAATCCATTTTTTCTTTTTTGAAGCCCTCACAGACTTTAATCGCAACTGATTTTTCAGCGAAATGTCCGGTCAGCAATCGGAAATAAAGCCCTTTGTCCTTGACCGCTAACGTCCGGATTTCGTGGTCAATTCCATCTAAAAGGCCATTTGAGTTTTTCTGAATTTTAAGCCAGCTTGCCTCGGCTATTTCGCGACTGCGATAAGCAGCAAGTTGCAGGGCATAATAGGCGCGACCCGTTGTCCCCAAGGCAGGGGCCGGGGAAGCCTTGGGTAAGGGCGGACCTTGCCGTTCCGATTTCCCTATTATACTTTTCCGCGCCTGTTGATGCGACGGTTCGGTGGGCGGGACTTCCTTTTGCGTATCTATTGGCGCATCGGCAAGATTTGACGATGCCGTTTCCGCCAATTTTGTTTCATCGGCCCCCGGCACCATATCATCGGCGACCGGGGCGGGCGCTATCTCGGTTGCATGCGGTGCCGCAGGCATGGATTGCAGATTGCCATCTTCGGTCGGGTTGCTGTTGGGTTGCAAGCCTGAATTACCCACGCTGGCGGTCCCAACACCGCCGGTCAGTTCTAAAATATCCGAATCAGCATGCATACCGTCGGGTTTTCGGGTTGTGACATCGCTAATGCGCACGACATTATCGCTATCTAAGGTGACCGGTTCCTTGGGCGGGGTCACGCGGGCCAGGGCTTCGGTATTGGGGCTGACTTGAATGGCAAAGGCCGGTGCCTGTGGCCGATTATCTTCTGGCATAACGTCAACAGGCCCAGCCGTTAGATAAAAGTCAGTATTGCGTTCGACTTTGGGCGGGTTAGGCAATGACGGGCCGGGGGCGACCTTTGCCAGCTCAACTTTGTCATTGATTTCGGCCGACTGTGCCAAATTCGGGTTGGAATTGTCCATTGCCGCCAGCCGGTGTTGCGCAAGGCGCGAAATCGTGCTCGACAGACTGACACCATTGCCGCATGGCATGGTAAACGTGCTGCCGGGGTTGGCGGCTGTCAGCCACAGATACAATTTGCGGGCTTCAGTTTGGTAACCGCCCAGTTCCAGTGCGATGGCCTGGCCCAAATCGTTTTCCGGGCTTTGGCTGATGGTGATGTTTTTTGGAGTTGGCTGTAATGCGCTTTTCTGGCTGGGTGACAAATAAATGCCGCGGGCAGGTTTGGCATCAATAAACAGCGAACAGGCGGCCATTTGTTGGGGCTGGCTGAAATCGGCAAAAGGTATTGGCTGATCCACCATGTCGGCCATAACATTTGGCCGTTCCTTTTGCGTTCCCTGATTGCCTGACACGCACCCTGCCAAAACAGCGGCGGCAGGCAATGTTGCCAAAAACACGCGCAGTGCCGGGCGAAAAGTGCCGTTCCCGAGTGAAAAGCTGGATTTCGCCATTGTTCCCCACATTTACCGATTGTTTGTTCAAAGCCTTTTCTGCCGCATATCATGTCTTAGACCGGGGGCGTGTCAAGGCGCAGTTACGCTGTTTGGTGCAGAAAATTGCTTGTCAGCGAATAAGTTGAAAAATGATACCGCCCAATAAAATCAAAACAGTAAAGGCTAATGCAATGTTGATGACGGACTTGGTCGCGCGCGAAACAACCTCAGGCGGGATAACCTTGGGGCCAGATCTGGAATTTGGAACGGTATTTTGGGCACTGGCAAGATTGTTGCGGTTTAAAATTTTGACAACCTGCTTCTTCTCGCGGTGCGTGGCATCGTCATATTTGTTTTCAATCACACGGACTTCAATATTGTTGTTGTTGTTAAGCGCTTCTTTGGCCAATGCCATCGCTGCTGTATATTCTGTTGCTGTTCCCAGCTCCATTTGGGCCCCGGTAGTGCGGGTGACCATGATCGTATAGGTTTTGCGCAGCATGTTGTCTGACATTAACACTCACAAAATTGAATGGGTTAAATTGCTAACATACCCTAATCTATAGGGGACATGTACTTATACATAAGGATTTTTTACGCAGCGCAATATATTATTCTGTCGGCAGCGTGATTTTATCAAGCTGATACGGGGTATGTTTTCACAACCACACGCGAAGTGTTCCCCTGCCTGGACACGCGCAAAGCTTTTTTTATATTGTTCATCTTTTCCTGGAAACAAGATAGATCAAGCCGAAAATGAACGTTGTATGACTGTGTTGCGATCTGGCAGCCGAAAGTGAGGTTTTGATTGCGCTTCACCCTGCGCGATCCTGCTTCAAGGTTGGCTCATAACGCGCAAAACCCTTCCCGGCATATTACCGGGAAGGGTTTTTGATCGAACAATACGCAATGAACAGGTGCGATAAGTTCTGTTTATTTGCCAGCAAGGGCTTTATTGAGGTCTTCATATTGTTCGCAGTCGGTACCACAAACATTTTTCAGTCGCGCCAGGTTTTCCTTTGCCATATCGATACGGCCAGTTTGAATGTAAAGCTCACCCTGATACTCCAGCGCACCGGGATGGTCCGGGTTAATTTTCAGGGCTTTGTCATAATTCACCTCGGCCGATTTCAGATCACCGGATTTACGCTGGCTATAAGCCAGATAATTTAGCACATCGGCATTTTCCGGATCGGCTTTTTGCATTTTTTCCAAGCTGACGATGGCATCGGAATAATTCCCGGCATCAATCAGTTTGACGACGGCGGGCAGGTCGCTTGGCGTGTCGTCGCTTGAACTGCTGAAAAATCCAGCCGCAAAGCCAGCAGAACTGTATAGGCAGATCGCGCCTGCGATCGCTGTTATTCTCGCAAATTTAACAATCAGCTTGTTATTCATATGAAGCTCGTGTTTTTAAAGGGGGAAACCTGAAGGATGGGTACACAATGAGGGAACTATTGCATAGCGATCCTCATTATACCCATACGATTGCAAGCCGTTTGTCACAGCTTGTACACCCGATATAACTTATGCGTGAGGATACAGTGCGGCAGGCCCAAAAGAAAGGCCCGCCTTAAACTGGCGGGCCTGGTAACCGATTGAGTGGTCAAAGTGCGAGCGGATTAAAAGTCGGCTTCAATGACACGATCCTGAATTTCGCGGACCATATTTTCGGCCAGTTCGTCAATCGCAATCGTTTTCTGGTGCTTGAAACCAATACGACGAACGGATGCCGTTTTTTCTTCGGCTTCGCGTTTGCCAAGGGCCAAAATCAGCGGGATCTTGGCGTGGCTATGTTCGCGAACCTTATAGCTGATTTTTTCATTACGAAGATCAAGTTCAACAGTCAAACCTTTGGCTGATAATGCTTTTTTGACTTCCTGTGCATAGCCATCAGCCTCGTTGGTGATGGTGCAAATGACCGCATGAACCGGCGACAGCCACAGGGGTAGGCGACCGGCATAGTTTTCAATCAGGATGCCGATAAAGCGTTCGAGCGAACCCAGAATTGCCCGGTGCAACATGACAGGACGGTATTTTTCTCCGTCTTCGCCCATATAGGACGCATCAAGACGTTCGGGCAAAACAAAGTCGGCCTGCAGCGTGCCACACTGCCAGTCACGGCCAATGGCATCGCGCAGAACAAATTCCAGTTTCGGGCCATAAAATGCCCCTTCACCGGGATTGATCTCCAGCTTCAGGCCCGCCTCTTCCGAGGCTTCACGCAGTGCTGATTCCGCCTTGTCCCAGATCTCGTCAGACCCGGCCCGCACTTCCGGGCGATCCGAGAATTTGACGACGATATCGGTAAAGCCAAAATCTTTGTAAACCGATTTCAGAAGATCGCAGAAAATCTTGGTTTCGGAAACGATCTGGTCTTCGGTGCAGAAAATATGCGCGTCATCCTGAATGAACTGGCGTACCCGCATGATGCCATGCAGCCCGCCCGAAGGTTCGTTGCGGTGACAGCAGCCAAACTCGGCCATGCGCAACGGCAGATCGCGATAGGATTTGCTGCCCATGCGGAAAATCTGCACGTGGCAGGGGCAGTTCATGGGCTTAAGGGCCAGAACCTTTTCGTCGCTGTCGGGCGCGGTCGTGAACATGTTCTCCCGGAACTTTTCCCAGTGACCGGACTTTTCCCATAGAACACGGTCTACCAGCTGCGGCGTGCGTACTTCCTGATACCCGGCATTGTCGAGGCGTTCGCGAATGTAATTTTCAACCTTGCGATACAGTTTCCAGCCTTTGTCATGCCAGAAAACCGACCCTTGGGCTTCCTCTTGCATATGGAACAGGTCCATTTCGCGGCCAAGGCGGCGATGGTCGCGCTTTTCGGCTTCTTCAAGCATGTGCAGATAGGCATCAAGCTGTTCCTGCGTTTCCCAGCAGGTGCCGTAAATGCGCTGCAGCATTTCATTGTCGGAATTCCCGCGCCAATAGGCACCGGCAAGTTTCATCAATTTAAATGCCTTGCCGATTTTGCCCGTTGATGGCGCGTGCGGCCCGCGGCACAGGTCAATGAAATTGCCCTGGCGATAACACGTGATCGTTTCCGTTTCCGGCAGATCGCGAATGATTTCGGCTTTGTAATCTTCGCCTTTATTAAGAAAAAACTTGATCGCGTCGTTCCTGTCCCACACTTCGCGTTCGATCTTTTCGTTACGATCGACAATTTCCTTCATCCGTTTTTCGATCTTAACCAGATCGTCGGGCGTGAAGGGCGTCTTGCGGGCAAAATCGTAATAAAAGCCGTTTTCAATCGACGGCCCGATTGTGACCTGCGTGTCAGGATAAAGTTCCTGCACGGCTTCGGCCATCACATGGGCGCAGTCATGACGGATCAGCGGCAAAACCTCGTTATGCCCCTTGGTTACGATCTCGATGGTTGCATCAGTATCGATCTCGCGGCCAAGGTCGCGGACTTCACCGTTAACGATAATGGCAAAGGACTTCTTTGCCAGGGAACTGCTGATGCTTTTTGCAACATCGAAACCCGAAACAGGACCGTCAAATTCACGTACGGCGCCGTCCGGAAGCGTAAGGGCAATCATGTTCTGCTCAACTCTGCTTATTTGCGGGCGAAATATCAAGGCTCACACCTTATACCCGCTGTTGTAACGGGAAGTCTGCACAAGAAAACGAATTTTGGGATGGGGTCAAGTTCGCACTTTGGAAAAGGCGACTTTCTGGGCAGCAAAAAACGCTGCACCGCCGTCCTGGCGTGCAGACATTTCTGTTCTCATCAATTTTTTGTCGGCGATGCCGTGCATTGATGCTTTCCCGTTTGTTGCTGGTCAAATATAACAGGCAATTGCCAACGGGCAACCCGGAACTGGCCAATATCGCAATAATTTATGCAATAATAATCACCCGGCGCCACCACGCCAATCAGGGAACTGCCACCATGAACACCCCCGAAGTCAGACGCAATGTCATTGTCTTAAGCCTGTGCGTGGCACTTTCTGCCAGCGCAATGTCGCTTCTTTTTACCGTTGCCGCCGTGATTGGTTATTCACTGACGCCCGATAAATCCCTTTCGACACTGCCTGTTTCGGCGACCATGATCGCGATGCTGATCACAACCGCACCATCGGCTTTCATGATGAAAAAATACGGGCGTCGGATCGGGTTTTCAATTGGCTGTCTGATTGGCATGTGTGGTGCTTTTTGCGGGATCGGCGCGGTTTATTGGGGTAATTTCTGGCTGATATGTGCTGCAGGTGCCTTTATTGGCTCGGCCAATGCCATTGCCATGCAATACCGTTTTGCCGCAGCCGAGGCCGCCCCGCCGGAATTTCGCGCCCGTGCGATTTCACTTACCATGCTGGGCGGGGTGTTGGCTGCTTTCATTGGCCCTAATCTTGCCAGCCATGCGCGGAACTGGATTGATACAGTGCCGTTTATGGGGACTTTCGTTGCCTTGTTTGGTTTGCAAGTGTTGCTGATGTTCGCAATTTCTCAATTGCGGCTGCCTGAAACCCACAAAAAAATTCACGCCGAACCAGCGCGGCCTTTGGGCGAAATTTTGCGGGTCCCAGGTGTTGTGGTTGCTATTGTTGCTGCCGCCCTTGGCTATGCTGTTATGAGCTTTGTAATGACGGCAACACCGCTTGCGATTCTTGATTGTAATTATGCCTTTGGCGATGCGGCTTTTATCATTCAATGGCATGTGGTTGGTATGTATGCCCCGGGGTTTGTGACGGGCAATCTTATTCGCCGGTTCGGCACGCTGGCCATTATTCAGGTCGGGGCGATTATCACCCTGGTCTGCCTGGTGATCGGGCTTTCCGGGATTGATTTGCTGACGAATTTCTGGCCCGCTCTTATTTTACTGGGTGTTGGCTGGAATTTTATGTTTGTCGGCGCAACAGCGTTGCTCACGGAAAATTATCGTCCGTCTGAACAGGCGCGCATTCAGGCCATCAACGAATTTGTTGTGTTTGGCACAGTCGCCGTTGCATCCCTTTCGGCGGGTTCGATCTATGCCGGTGCAGGCTGGTCTGTTTTGCTGATGTCCGCTGCACTGCCGGTTGGCCTGGTGATTTTGATTGTCGCGATATACGCCTTGTATAAATTCAGCCTGAAAAGAAAAGCATATTAAAGGAAAAGTGCTTTAGGCGCGCCAAACCCGAAAGCCGCCAATGACAGCGCGGCTTTCAGGCGGAAAATGTAAATTTATCAGGCGCGGATGGAGTGCAAGAATTCGGCGACCTGATCGCGCAACTTGTTGCCGTTTTTCGCCAGATCCGATGTTTCTTGTTGAACCCGGTTGGCAGCACGACCGGTTTCGTCGGCTGCTTTGGTTACCGACTGCACATTTGCTTGTGCGTCGCTTGTGCTTTGTGCGGCCTGCTGGATATTCGCGGAAATTTCCTGGGTGGCCGCCCCTTGCTGTTCAATGGCCGCAGCAATGGCAGATGAATTTTCATCAACTTCATTGATGGTTTTGGAAATGTTCTGGATGGCGAGAACCGAGCTTTGGGTTTCGTCCTGAATCGCCTTGATCTGATTGGCAATTTCTTCCGTGGCCTTGGCTGTTTGTGTGGCCAGTGTTTTCACTTCCGAGGCAACCACGGCAAACCCTTTGCCGGCATCACCTGCGCGCGCGGCCTCAATTGTGGCATTAAGGGCTAGCAGGTTGGTTTGCCCGGCAATGTCGTTGATCAGTTTGACCACATCGCCAATTTTCTGGGCAGCGATGGCAAGGCCCTGAATTTTGTTGTTGGTTTCCTGGGCTTCCGAAACCGCAGTGCTAATGATCTGCGATGATTGATTGACGCGTTTGCTGATGTCGTAAATCGACGAGGACAGCTCTTCGGTGGCGGAGGCGACCGACTGAACGTTTTGGGTTGTTTCGTGCGATGCCGAGGCAACAACGTCACACAGGCTAGACGTCTGGGTGGCGGTTGATGTTAACGAACGGGCAGCCTGGTCCAGCGTGCCAGCAGAGCTGGTAACGGCTTCAACAAGTTTACCAACTGACGTTTCAAAGCTGGTTGCCAGCTTTTGACGCATTTCTTCGCGTTCGGCTTCGGCGCGTTTGCTGTCATCAATATCGACAAGAGACCCGCATGCCCGGCGCGGTACACCATTGGCGTCTTTGACAGTACCACCGGTTGCCTGGAACCAGCGATATGACCCATTTTTGACTTTCAGTCGGTATAAAACCTCGTAGGGTTTTCCGGTTTCCAGGGCGTTTGTAAATGCGGCAAAGGTTGGCGAAACGTCATCCGGGTGCAGGCGATCTGACCAGGATTGAACAACATTGGGGAATTCTCTTTCATTGTCAAAACCGCACAGTCGGCGAAATTCAGGTGTCCAAGTCCATTTGGACTTTTCATGCATCGCATCACCCTTATGAAGGATCGCATCCCACAGTCCAACACCAGAGTGACGTGACAGAATTTCAAGCCATTCCATTTTTTCTGCTATTTCGGGTGAAGGTTTAAAAAATGCCATGCAACGTACTTCCTGAATTTTTGACAGTTTTAGGCGTGCCGTTTGAACTATTCAAAAGGATTAGATTACTATACTTTTGCGATATATATCCTGTATGAAGGTAGTTCAAGGTGTTTGGGGAAGTTTTTTCTTCGGCAGAACTGGAGATCTACCGTTCTTTTGAACTGATTTTGTTCATGCTCACCAACGAAATTTCTGCGCTTTGTATGGACGTTACAGCGTGTTTTTTGCGAGGGTGAAGGCGTTGTTTCGGGGTAATTTGGGGGAAACGTTATTAACGCCCTTGCATTATCTGCAGTGCATGGGATCGAAATTCGCGATTGTAAAGAACAATGGTAACCCAGGTGGAACCAATTACGAACGCGACAGGATGGTAAAACCATGCCAGGGCGGAGAGGGCGAAAAAGTAGGATCTTATACCCCGATTGAAATTGTGTGCTGACATCATGCTCATGCGTGCTGCCTGGGCTGCAACGTTGGCCCCCTTGCTATGCGAGGGGTCCGGGGCCGCACCAATCAGGATCGAGCAATAGTTCGACAAACGGAAAGCCCACGTAAATTTGAAAAATGCGTAGATGAAAATCAGCATCAAAAAGACGACTTTGCAATTCCATACCACCGCGGATGAAGGGGCGGCATAGGGCAGGGCGGAAACCAGTTCGATGCCTTCTTTGCTATAGCCCAGCAAAGCTCCCAGGCCGACAAGCACCAGAATAGTTGTCGATGAAAAAAAGCTGATTGCTGTAATAAGGTTACCTGCAATGGCGGTATCGATCATGCGCAGGTTTCGCTGTAGCATTTGTTCCATCCAGCGATGCCGGTTTCGTGCCATTAAGGCGGAAATGCTTTTTCTGCGCCGTGCACTGCTGTCGGCGTAAAAGGTATAACCTGCCCACCAGCACAGCGCCCAGATCAGGGCCAGTCCGTCATAGAGTGTTGTTGTCGCCATTTTTATGTATCGTTCCCTGATTTTTGCCGACCAGCATATCATGATTTTTCGACGGCAGGTGCCGGGTTTATTCTCGAACTATTGTGCCGTTGCATTTATCTTGCTGGCAGGCCTTCGCTGCGATGATTTGGTGAAATAATGGGCCGATGGCTTGTTTTATGGCCCGATTAAGAGTATCAGCGGCGCAAATTTAACGGAGTTAAAGCCCATGAGCGACCATGATAACGACCTGGATGACGAAGATCTCGAATTGGCCGAGTTTGAAACCCATACCGAAACTCTGATCGATGAAGGTCGCAGCACGGAAGATGTGTTTGAATTCGTTGGCTATATGAACATCAATGAAGTTGGCACGCATATGGTTGCTGCGGAAATGGTGCTCGACGAAGACGAAATCGACCAGATGAGCAAGACTCTGCGTCAGCTGGACGTTGATTTAAAGCCGTTGGGTGAATTGACCGGTGGCCTTAAAGGCGGCGAAGATGTCAAACGCGCGCTGGCAGCCCTGTTTCTCGAACTCGTTGAGCTGTGCGAACTTGATGATGATGACGAAGATGCCGGTGAGCTCAGCGAAGAAGCATTGTTGTTGCTGAACTTTATCAAGCGGTTTAACCCGCAAATGCGCCGGTTGACCGTTGCGCTGACCGACACAGACGATGATGACGTTTCATGCGAATATGAAGTCGCCAACTGGTAATTAACGTGTCACAGGTGTTGAGCTGTTGCTTGCGCCAGGCCGATAAATTGACTACGCACAAAGGCAGCATGTTACAGCATGTTGCCTTTTGTTTTTGCGGAGCTTTGGTGTGACCCTTGGTATTTCGGTTTCCATCACAAACGATGATGATGATGATTTGGCGCAAGGCGAACAGCGCCTTGCCACCTGTTTGGCGCGTCAGGCCAGCGGTGAAAACCCGATGCCGCAGGCAGCTTCGCTAACGGGCTGGATTGTTGATCATCAGCCGGATTTTGCATCTGTTTTGACGCATGATCTGAGAACCTGCCGTAAAATTGTTTACGATTTTAGCCGTAATGGTGATGTTGTGATTGGCGGCACCAGTGATCCGGCCCGCCAGACAGACCTGATGTTTGCGCAGATGGCGGCTGCCAATGCCCCGGTCGGTGTCGGGCGCTATCGCGAAGACCGTATCTGTTATCAGTCGCCACAGTTTAAAAACGGCGGTGAAGCCAGAAGCCAGCATTTGGGCATTGATCTGTTTTTGGCTGCGGGAACACCGGTTTTCATGCCGCTTGATGGCGTGGTTCACAGTTTTGCCGACAATAATTTGCCGCTGGATTATGGCCCGACAATTATCATGGAACACAACCCGGCACCCGCCATCCGGTTTTGGACCCTCTATGGTCATTTAAGTCGAGACTCGCTTGACGGGCTTTGCGTAGGCAAGGCCTTTGCCAAAGGCGAGGAATTTTGCCGGTTTGGCGATTATCCAGTTAATGGCGACTGGATCCCCCATCTGCATTTTCAAATTATTTTTGATCTGCTGGGCAAGCGCGGCGATTATTTTGGCGCAGCCAAACCGTCGCAATGGGATGTATGGGAAGCTATTTGCCCCAATGCCAATCTGATTTTGCAAATGCCCGAAGATGTCACCGCCAGCCGAGATGGTATTTGAAATGATGCAACCACGGTTAAAAGCGGGAATATGGGTGCGGGGGCAAATTGCGATTTGCCAGGCCCATAGCATTACAGCGATGGTTGTTCATAAGGGAAACGAGGATGCCGGTGCTGTTCTGGTCAAGCTGAACCATTTCGCCAATGGCTGTTTTGTTTATTCCCGTGTGACGACGATGGATGGTGAACTGGGCTGGATGCAGGTGGCCGGGGGCGGCGACGGCGGGCGCGAAACTGAAATGCAATGCGATGAATATTGTCGCAAGCAGGTTTCGTTTGACCGCGATGTCTGGGTGCTGGAAATCGAGGACCACAAATCGGTCTATGAACTTGATGCACCAATTGTTGAATTTTAAAGGAAACATACTTTAACGCATTAACGTGTTGTAAAATAACATAAAACAGCCCCCGCTTATGATTTTGGCCAGGGGCTACTTTAGTAAATAGTTGCTAACGACAAGCCGTTATGTGGCGGCGGTTAAAACCGGGATCATGTCTTCGGGGTCGGGGCGGAGGGTATAATCGGGGTTAACATCGGCATATAAAATGATGCCGTCACGGTCAATCACGTAGCGTGCCGGCATCGGCAGGGTCCATGCCGGGTCATCGTTAAAGTTCGGCAGGTCGTTTTTCATGCTTTTGTACAGATCGACAAGATAATCGGGCAGGCTAAAGCGCAAACCAAATGCCGCGCCGATATCTCCTTTGGGATCTGACAAAATTGGAAAGGTCAGATTGTTCTGACGCACCGATTTGCGACTGTTGGGGGCTGTTTGCGGTGAGATGGCAATAATTGACGCCCCCAATTTGTCAAATTCGGGTTTGGCGGCCTCAAGCGCCTGAAGTTCCATATTGCAATACGGGCACCAGACCCCGCGATAAAAGCTGATAACAAGGGGGCCTTTTTTTAACAGGTCCACAGAACTTATCGCGTTGCCTTCCGGGTCTTTCAAGACAAATTCCGGTGCCTGATCACCGGTTTTTAAAGCACGATCAGCGGCCCCCGATGCAATCAGTTCGGCGGTTGCCCGGTGCATGGTTTTAATAACGGCAGGCGGCACGTTATAGGGCGGTTTACCCGCTTCAAAATCGGCTTTAAAGGCGTCTAGCTGTGCTTGTAAGGACATGATTTTTTCCACAAATGTTAATCGCGCATCTAGTCTCACTGTGCGGGGTGTGATCATCTGGCAAGCGCGACGGGATGATGTTGTTGCGGCAAATCTATGGAAAACAAGCCATGGTTGGAAGTCTGGCAAAAAGCATTTTGGTTATTCCGTGATGGAATAATTGCGCAGACTAAGGTTCTTTTCGATAAAGCTGACAAAGGCACGGGCTTTGGTGCTGGCCTGGCGACCGGCGGGGTATACGGCCCATAAATCGAGTGTCGGCAGGTGCCAATCGTTTAAAACCGCAATGACTTTTCCACTTTCGAGTTCGGGTGCAAACATCCATTGCGAAGAAACGGCACATCCCAAACCGGCAAAGACCGCTTCGCGAACCCCTTCGGCGGCGGTTACGCGAACGCGCCCCTTCAGGGCAACAACATTTTCAATTTCATCCTGCCGGAACGCCCAGATCGATCCGCCGCCACGTTGATCATAAATAACCGCCTGATGTTTGCCCAGGTCTTGTGGGGTGTGCGGAATACCGGCTTTGTCCCAATAGGCGGGGGAGGCCAGAACCAGCCGCTTGTTTTCACCAATTTTGCGGGCCGTCAGATTGGAGTCGGGCAGAATTCCTATTCTAAGGGCAACATCAATGCCGTTTTCAATCAGGTCGATATTTCGGTCATCCAGCACAATGTCGATATCGAGTTCGGGGTGGGCATCGAGAAATCCCTCCAGCCTGGGGATCAGATGCAGGCGGGCAAAGGTGACAGCGGCACATATGCGCAACCGGCCAGCAAGGGCTGTGCCTGCACCGCGCGCAGCATCATCGGCTTCGTCGGCGGCTTCGATGGATCGTTTGGCACGGTCATAGAATGTTTTGCCAGCTTCGGTCGGTGTTAACCCGTGGGTGGATCGCAACAGCAAACGCACGCCCAACCGTTCTTCAAGCTGGGAAATTGCCTTGGAAATTGCAGGTTGGCCGATATGAAGTTGCTGTGCTGCCCCGGAAAACGATCCGACGTCAATGACCTTCACAAAAGCCTGCATCGTGGCAAACCGGTTCATCGTTATTCCTTTTCGACATAATCCTTATGGCACAGCACCCTCTAGCGCATCGGGCAATGTGAAGGCAATTCTGACATGGATTTACCGAAAGGTAAGCTGATTTTCACCCGACGAGGGACGCCTGATATGTATATATTTTACGCGTTTTCGACCCCGAACAGCCTGCGTGTTGCCATCGCACTGGAGGAACTGGGACTTGAATATAAAATTGTCCCTATAAATGTGCGCACCGGTGAACAAAAAACCGAAGCCCATTTGGTGCGTAATCCAAACGGAAAAGTCCCGGTTCTTGTTGACCCTGATAGTGTGACCGGTGAACCGTTTACCCTGACGGAATCCGGGGCAATCCTGCTTTATCTGGCCGAGAAAACCGGAAAATTGCTGCCTGAAAATACGCAAGAAAGGGCCCGCGTTTACGAACAAGTGTTTTTTCATCTTACCGGTATTGGCCCTGCCTTTGGGCAATTGGGTTATTTCAAACGTCAGGCCAGTGCCGAAATGCCAGTGGCGATAAACCGGTTTCAGATTGAAGCCGACCGCGTTTTGGCCGTCTTTGATCGCACCCTTGCCAGCCGTGTTTTTGCCGCAGGCCGCGCATTTACCTTGGCCGATATCACTCATTTCAGCTGGTTGTGGCGGCGCGAATTTGCCGGTATTGGTTTTGATCACATCCCCAATGTTGAACGTTGGTATCGCCAGATCGAAAGTCGGCCCGCCGTATTGCGCGCAATTGATAAATTAGGGGCTCTGGTACCCGATCAGTAAGGTGGGGATGAGTCAGCAAAAGGTATTTGGTGAATTTTTGACATAAAAAAGGCCCGCAAGCAATTGCAGGCCTTTGATTTTTTGACGCGTAAAATCAGGCGGTACGCTGCAAGATATGATAACCGAAATCGGTTTCAACAACGTCTGATACAGTGCCAACTTCCATGTTGAAAGCGGCCTGATCAAATTCGGGAACCATCATGCCACGGCCAAACAATCCGAGGTCGCCGCCCTGCTGGCCGGACGGGCAATCGGAATTGGCTTTGGCCAGTTCGGCAAAATCGGCACCGTCATTAACCTGGGTCTTCAGATCCTGGATCAGGGCCAGGGCTTCATCTTTGCTGCGTGATGCGGTCGAGCGTGCCGAACCGGTATACATCAGCAAAATGTGCGAAGCGCGAACTTGTTCACTCATGATTCTTCCTTTCGATCCGGCCGCTATAGGAGGCAAATGGCCGGAAATCTGCTAAATTTCGAAATTATGGGAATTGCTATCAATTTCGCTTTCCCATAAGCCTTGTGGCTTGTTACGACAAAATCACCAGTGATGAAAGAGAAGAGGCTTAAAAATGCTTGCTGTTGTTTCCCCGGCCAAGAAACTGGATTTTGAAACACCGGCACCGGAGATGCCTGTAACCCAGCCGGTGTTCCTTGATGATGCCGTTGAGCTGGTTGCGGTTGCGCAAAAGAAAACGCGCCGCGATTTGATGAATTTGATGCACATTAGCGAGGAGCTGGCGGAATTGAACGTGCAGCGTTTCGCGCATTTTTCAACGCCTTTCAACCGCGATAACGCCAAGCCAGCCGTGTATGCCTTTCGCGGTGACACCTATATCGGACTCGATGCCGATAATCTGACACCCGATGATCTCGATTGGGCAGAAGACCATTTTCGGATGCTTTCCGGTTTGTATGGTGTTTTAAAACCGCGCGATCTGATGCAGGCCTATCGTCTGGAAATGGGCACCCGGCTTGAAAACAGTCGTGGCAAAAACTTGTATGAATTCTGGGGCGATAAAATTGCCCGTCATCTTAATGACATTACCCTTGAGCATAAAAACAGAACATTGGTCAATCTGGCGTCTAACGAGTATTTTAAAGCCGTTAAGACCAAACTGATCGAAGGGCCGGTGATTACACCGGTGTTTAAGGAGATCAAGGGGAACACCGCGAAGGTTATCGGATTTTCAGCCAAGCGTGCCCGTGGTATGATGTCACGCTTTATGATAAAGAACCGTATTGAAGCACCGGAAGACCTGAAATCCTTTGATATGGACGGTTATGTTTACCGCGACGATTTGACACAGGGAAATGACTGGGTCTTTACGCGCACCCACGAATAGGGTAGTGCCCGTTTTCACAATCCATCCACAAATGAAGTGAGCGACCAGATGAGCGACGATCATCTAGAGCAGCCCGACGACGAAAACCAGTTGCCTGAAGCCCATCCGTTTTCCGGGTATTTGCGGCAGTTTTTTCGCGGGCCGGGCCGTTCGCGCAGCCTGACACGCGACGAGGCATTTGACGCCTTTTCCATGGTTCTGCGCGACGAGGTCGATCCGGTTCAGTTGGGTGCCTATCTTTTGATGTTGCGCTATCGCGGGGAAACCCCGGAAGAACTGGCTGGCATGATCGAGGCCGTGCGCGCGATCGCGCGCCTGGAGCCCGATGACAGCGATGTGCCTGACGCCTGCCATCCGATGTTGGACTGGCCTTCCTACGCAGCGGGGCGCACACGGGGCTTACCGTGGTTTGTGCTGTCGGCTTTGCTGCTGGCGCAAAACAAGGTTCCCGTTCTGATGCATGGTTATAATTCGCATCTGATCAAAGGGGTTGGCACCGAAGCTGCCTTTAAGGCACTGAAATTGCCAATTGCGATGTCGGCAGAAGAAGCACGCTCAGACATTGAAACGCATGGGATTGCCTATTTGCCCCTGCGCCATATTCATCCGAAATTACAGGAATTGATCGGCTTGCGCCCGCTTTTGGGGCTGCGCAGCCCGGTGAACACCCTGTTACGGCTGTTAAACCCGCTACAGGCCAAGGCGGCATTTCTTGGGGTGTTTCACCCGGCCTTTCTGGATGTTCACCGCGAAACCGGCAAATTGCTGGCATTGCCGCGTATCGGCGTGATCAAGGGCGGCGGCGGCGAGGCGGAACGGACACCATACAAACATGTTGATTTGCGCTTGCTTGATAATGGCGTTCTAAGCGATTTGCGCTGGCCTGCCGCATTGGCGCGCAATGAAAAACCCGAGGATGATGCCATCCCTGCCAAGATGGAACATTTTATGGGTGTCTGGCAGGGCGAGATCGAAGACAGGGACGCCATTGCCAAAATTAAGGGCAGTGCCGCCATGGCGGCCTATCTGGCGGGGCGGGCCGATTATATTGACGAAGCCGAAAGTCTGGTCGAAGGGTGGTGGGAAAACCGCCAGATCAAGCGCGCGAAATAACCCGGGCGATTGCCGGTTATCGCGGTAAAATCAAAAGGGCAGGTGGTGCGATTTGGGTCGCCCGCCTGCTTTAATTAAAAGGACGATCCGGGCTGTTGCAAAAACGCCAGTTCTTCGGGGGTTGATTGCCGCCCCAAAACGTCATTGCGGTGCGGATAACGGCCAAAACGGTCGATGATTTGCTTGTGGCGTTTTTCAAAATCCAGATTGTTTTCCAACCCTGGTTGATCAAACAGGGTCAGGGCGATGTCGTGAATGATTTCTGATTCCGAATGCATATAGGGCATATACAGGAACAATTTTTCAGGGGCAGAGGTCAGGTCTTCATCCGCTTTTTGCAAGATTGCTTCCTGTGCCAGAATCAATGCGATTATGTCGCACGAAAAAGCCTCGGCACGGTCGCGAAACATATTGCGCGAAAACTGGTCCAGAATGATGATTTCAGCCAACCGCCCGCGCGCCGTAGCGCGCCAGAGGTATAGCTCGCCCACACGAGCACTCGCATGGAAATCGGCAAAGCGTTCGCTGATATGGCGGTCAAGTGCAGTGTCTTTTTCAAACCACTGTTTGGGGGTTAGTTCCTTGAACCAGAAATTTAAAATCTCGTCCGGGTTCATTGTATGTTCTCCACCATGGGTTTTTACCATGTTTCGGATTCTGAAATCAGTTTGCCATTGTGCAGTGTTACCTTGCGGGTTGCAACCTGATCGAGAAAAGACTGGTTATGGGAAACAATAACCATTGCCTGTGGCAGATTTTGTAAAATTTCGATCAGTCGGCTTTCAACACGATGATCCAGCCCGTTGGTGGGTTCATCGAGCAACAGAATTTCGGGTGCCATTGCCAGCACTGTTGCCAGCGCGACCAAACGTTTTTCCCCGCCCGATAACTGGTGGGTGATACGGTTTTCAAAACCGGTCAACCCAAGATCGGCCAGGGTTTTATGCGAAATTTCAAGGGCATCGGCATCATTATACCCCAGATTTAGCGGGCCAAAAGCAACATCCTCGATCACGGTAGGACAAAAAAGCTGGTCGTCAGAATCCTGAAACAGCAAGCCGACCTTGCCGCGAATGGCACGGAAGTCTTTTTCAGTTTTACAGGGTTTTTGCAGGACCGTGATTGTGCCTTTTGGGGCGGTTTGCAACCCCATCATAATATGGAGCAATGTGGTTTTTCCGGCTCCGTTCGGGCCGGTCAGCGCAATTTTTTCACCTGGTGCCAGGGTGAAGCTGGCATGGTCCAATACGGGTTTTGTCGCGGAAAATGAAAAACAGATATTGCGTAGCACAATCAGATCAGGGGCGGACACAGGACCTCCAGCGTGATCAGGGCTGCCAGCAACAGCGCCATAAACAGCAGAAATATATAATCAGATGGTGTCGGACGCGACAGACGGGTGAAATGAAAGTGCCCATGAAATCCGCGACATTTCATCGCCCATACAATGCGTTCGGATCGGTCATGCGCGCGCACCAGCAACATTCCCACCAGATATCCCATCATTTTCCAGCTGTGCCGGTTGCTGCGCAGGTGAAAGGCTCGGGCGCGCATTGCTTGGCGCAGTCGCAAATATTCCTGGTGAAGAACGTCGATATAACGAACGGTGAACATCAGTAATGTTGTCAGCTTGGTGGGCATATAAAGGCCCATCATGCCGCGACCAAGGTCTGTGCTGCCCAGTGACCCTAACAGCGCCATCACCATGAAAATAACCGCGTTGGCCTTCAGGCCGATCATGATGGCCTGGTCGATGCCCTGGTGCGATGCTGTATGCCCCCATAATGTGAAAACGATATCGCCAGGATAGGTAAAGGGCAGCAACAGCAGGGTTGCAAAAATAAACCCGTCCATCGCCAGAACCCGTTTTAGGGTTTTAGCCCATTCCAATGATGAAAGTGCCACCATAACAGCCGCCGCAAGGATGGTGGCACATGCGGCCTGCCAGCTTGTGGCGGAAACAACAAAAACAGCGAAAACGATGGTGCAAACAATGCGAAAACGCGGATCAACATGGCCGATCCCCTCGGTGGCCGTTTTACGGCTGGCGGGCGATAGCACGATATGGCGGGTCATGCGCGCGGGGGCGTTATTTTCTGGCGCGCTTGCCACCATGCGATGACGCCGAAAATGCCAATGATAATGCCCAGCCCGCCGATAATATCTGAGAACCGAACCTTGTCTTCGTATGCCACAATCTGTTCGCGCAACGGGTTTACCTGCTTGGCAACCGCATGGCTAACCAGTTGCGAAAGCTGTTCTGGTGATATTGAAATGCGTTGCGGATTTGCTGTTTTGCCCGATATGCTTTCGGGGGTAGCAAAGGACGTTGCGGCGTCGGTGGTATTATTTGTGGTGTCAGCAGGGGCAAGCGCAATAACAGTGCCAACCGCATCGGGGGTTGCCGCTGGCAACGCATCGGAAAGCTCTGCCGCGCCAAGGGTGTAGGCCGCCGCATGGCCATCGCCGGTATTGGCACGGATCACGTAATCATCAAGGTGATCAACCTGCAATCGGAACGCGCCCGTGGCATCGGTCTGCCCTTGCAACAACACCTTGCCCGCACTGTTTTCGACCGAAAGTTTGGCATGTTGCGGGCGGGCTCCACCGCCAAAATAGGCATAACCTTCGATGATATTGCCATCGCCGAGGGCGAAAACATGAAAGCTGTGTGCCCTGGCCAAACCGGGCAGGGTTAGAATCACAGTTGCGATGACAATTATCGCAAGAGCAAAAAGGGGGAATGTCGAAGGGCGGTTTTCAGAACGGCGGGTGCGCAAAGCGGGTATTATGGTCATTGATCAGACTGCCATACGGGTGGTTGGCCCTGATAACAACAGGGCCGGGCGGACCTTTTTGATCAGGCCAAAGGCTGCGGCAGTCAGGAAGCCTTCAACAACCATGATGGGAATGTTGGTGATAAAAACCAGCCGAGCCGTTGCAATAAATTCCTGCCCGCTCAGCGCAAGGGACAATCCGACCATAACTGCACTTAGCATAATGGCCGAAGCGCCGGCAACAAACGCGGTTATCATCATGGTGCGCCCGTCGGTTCGGGCCAGTATCGGGCCAAAGACCAGCCATACGGCAATGGCGGGCAAGGCCATGTTCACGGTATTAACACCCAGAACCGTTATGCCGCCAAACCCGAAAAAAACGGCCTGTAGCAACAGGGCAATAAATACCGCCGGAACAGCGGCCCACCCTAAAATCAGGCCCAGCAGGCCATTCATGATCAGATGAATACTGGTAGGCCCGATGGGCACATGAATGAGAGAGGCGACGAAAAAAACGGCACTTAGCAGGGCGATGCGCGGCATGTTTTCGATGGTGACCTGTCGCAAACCAAAGGCAATGCCGCCCACCGCAATGACTGCACCTGCAACCACCACGTCGGTTGACAAAACACCATCCACAATATGCATTGGGCCGCCCTTTGCTGCGCTGGCCGGAAAGGGGCCAGACTGGTTTATCGTCATGCATGTATCAGGGGGAAGATGCCATAACGGCGGAAAGCATCGATATAACAGGCCGTATTCGACCGTCATTATCGCGCCGTTCCACCGGTACACCCCGCCCGATACAGCTGTGTTGATCAGGGCAGGTTTCCTGGCTTGCGATAACAATTTTCGCCTTCCCGGAAAAACCCGGTGGTCATTGAAAATTATGGTCGCTTACAGTTGCGGGGGCAGCTACGGCATGGGTAAAAATTACGGCACCGTATTCCCTTTTATCCAGGTGAGCCCGGATCACCATGATCAGCCAACAGCGTAGCGGCGAAAGACAATAAAAGTCAAGCGCCACCACGCTATTTTTCATATTTTTTGTAAAAATTTATGACGCAAGAAAATCATTCAAGCCTTTGTTTTAAAATGAATGATGTGCGATTTTTGCGTCATCAGTTTTGCTTTTTAAGCAATGCTGGCTTATTGGCCCTGACGGATGGGATCGTTGGTTTTAACCCATAAAACACCACCGCGTTCAACTGGCACGTCTGTTGTGCCATCCGGGGTTGGCAGGGTGCCGTCTTCGATCAAGGCTGCAAAGACCCACCAGCCCGCCCAAGGTGTGGTGTAGGAAAAGGTACCATTTGCATCTGCTTTGATGATCTGGGTGGAAAAGCTGTCATTGGGCAGGGTGATGCTGCCGTCATTGCGAAATTCCACTTCGATTTCGGCGAAGGGAACCGGTTTGCCATTATGTTTGACGATGCCGCTAAAGCTGTTGCCTGCCCATAGTCCATAGGGGCGCGACAACGGTTCTATTTCCACCGGAAACCCCACCATCTGGTCCCAGTTGCTGCCATCACCAAAGGCATCAATCACGGTTTTTGTGTATTGGACAATGTATTTACCTTCCGCCGGTTCGTAATAGGGTTTCGGCTCAAGGTAAAAGACGTATCCGGCCGGGCGCGGCACCGTGACATCGGCCTGATAAGCCTGTTTTCCGTTCACATCATGGCGGGTTAAATGGTCCAGAAGATCGGTTTTCTCGCCATTGACCTGCATGCCGAATTGTACCGGGTGCGCCATTTCCATTGTTGGTCCCCCGTCGGTGGGATGGGTGAAAATCATGTCAAAATGCACATCCTTGCCCGTTTTCTGATCGACCACATTGGTGTTGGGGATCAGTTCCTGAAAATGGGCTTGCGCCGGGCCAGATACACAGGAAAAAACAGTAACGCCGGTGGCAAATGCCAGGCGCGCTGACTGTTTAAGGAATTGCATCATCTTATCCTTTTTAATGCGATGGAATCTGGTGGTGCCAGACGCTAGTTTTGTGCAAATGTTTCGTCAAGTGACTGAAATCACATTTATCATAAAAAATAAAAAATCGTATGAATTAATTCCGGGCGGTGTAAATGACGGCACAATACCCCTCAATGAGGGGAGGCAGAATGATGATGGAAATTGTAAGCTGACGTCGTTGTCTTGTTTCCACGTGTGTTGTGCTGATGTTATGTTTTGGCGGCGCGTTTGGGCAATAGTGCTCGTCAGGCCTGTCAAGCGGGCTGCGAAACCATTTGCCGCAACATTGTGAACAAGATGAGGGGGCGAAGATGTTACGTATGGTGTATGTGACGCCGGATGGCGGGCACCACTGGGTTGACAGTGAATGGCGGGATACCAGAACATTGCGGGCAGCCATTGATGATAGCCAGCCGGGGGATTTGATCCGCCTGTTACCGGGCAACTATTTTCTGCCCGAAGCGATCGACCTGCCACGGGACGGCACACCGGGCGAACCAATTATTATTCGCGGTGAACATGGGGCGATTATTGATGGTCGGCGGCCACCGGACCCCGAAGTATCGGCCACCAGCCCGGGGCCGTTGCGCTATGCAGCATTTCGTATGGTGAACCGCTGTCATATCCGATTTGATAACCTTCGGATCGAACGGTGCTGGCCCAGTGCTGTTTACATGGAAAACAGCCACCATCTGACCTTTAAGGACATGCAGATTGTGGGCGGAACCTATGCCTTCTATGCCGATGGGCCACAATGTCGTCATTTAAGCGTTGTTAGATGCGACTGGATGCAGAATGACAGCCTGTGGCGTTACATCAACTGGGCCATGGTGCATGATGGTGAATTGGTACCGGGCGAAAAGGCACCCTATCGTTATTTGAACGGGGCCTTTTTTGGCAGCAACAATATCGCTGGCGATGTGGTGATTCGCGGCAATAATATTCGTCATTGTTATAATGCGATCCGGTTTGATCTGTCGGATGACAATGAGGACGCGCCGTTGGGGCAGTTCAATTGCAATGTTTTGATCTGCAATAACGTGTTTTCTTTTGTGCGCGATAACCCGGTCGAGCCCGAAAGTGTGGCGGTGAACTGGTGGGTGGTCAATAACCAGCTTTACAACTGCCATAAATGGTTTTCCCAGGATGGCGCGCGCGGCGGGTTCTGGTATTATTTTGGTAATCGGGGCTGGTTTGATTCCCGACCAGGGCCGGAAGGGGACGATAATAATGGCGGAGCTGTTTTTAAATTTGGCAAAGACCCCGATGCGCTGCCCGAATTGCCGTTTGAATGTTTTCACAACAGTTTTTACCTGCGCCAGCAATATGTAAAAAAGGGCACCACCCGCAATTGGCGCCATCGCCGTAATGCGATTGGCTATGCCGATGATGCGCAATTACCGCCGGGGTTAATGAACCCGGATCAACCATTTCTGGGCGAAGACCTGGTCCTGTCTGAAGCCGACAATGTGTCATTTGAGGGCGATTTGTGCAATCACCCGACATTCCCTGAAATATTTGACAATTATCCCGGTGTCTATCTGGGCGGAACGCCGGTTGACGGTCAGGTGTTTCGTGCGGGCATTTGCGGTGACCTGGCACTGGTGCCGGATAAGGCAGAGCCCTTTACCCAGCCGCTCGCGGTTGGCATGCCCGACGGCACGGTGTGGCATTCGGCCAATGGTTTGATGCCCGGCGCGCTTGATGGCAACAGCCTGTTTAAAGGCCCCAAATACCGGCCAATTGATCGTGATTATCTTCAGCAGTGCCTTGGGGGTGATTCGGATGACGTTTAGGCTGGCATTTGCGTCAACTCCCGATCTTGTGGTTTGCTGCTAACGTTAGCGTAAATTTATTGACTTCGACGTTGGTCTGGGGTGATGGTGTTGGTTGGGTGTCTTTGAGCATAAGAAGAACAGATGAACGATAAGCTTTACAGCATTACCGAACTTGCCGACGAATTTGACATCACGCCCCGGGCTATCCGCTTCTATGAAACCAAGGGGTTGTTATCACCGCAGCGGGCAGGTGCAACGCGGGTTTATAACTATCGTGATCGCGCCCGTCTGGTTCTGATTTTGCGGGGCAAGCGGCTTGGTTTTACGCTGGAAGATATCAAGGAATATATCGACCTTTATGATGCGGACCGAAGTCATGCCGAGCAATTGGCGCATTTGATGCTGGTGGGGCGTAAACGCATAACTGAGCTGGAACAACAGCTTGACGATGTTCAAACAACATTGGGCGAGCTTCGTAAAATAGAATCAGAAGCCGCTGATGCCTTGCGCAAGCGGGGGCTGGACCCGGAAGAATCGGTGCGTGAGATCAGCAAGAAATTACCCACGAAAGTTGGTGCCTGAACCCGCCGCGCGATTTTGATTTGTTGATGGTCTGAAATCAAGCCCCCCGCCAGACGTTCGTTTGGCGGGGGGCTGTTTTGGGTTGTGCAGCTTGGTTTTAATGGCTCGGCTTGGTTGGTTGACCCAGCGGTAAAGTCACTTCAAAGACTTCTTCGTCTTCCAGATATTTGCGTGTGAAGCCCAATTTTTCGCACAGGGTTAACATGCGGCGGTTATTGGGCAGAACCTGCCCAATAAATGTGGCGACGCCTTTGGCGCGGCAAAATTCGATCATTTTTTCCATCAGGATTCGGCCAAGGCCACGTCCTTTGATGTCAGATCGCACCATGACGGCATATTCTGCATGTTCATTGTTCGGGTCGATCACAACCTGGACAATGCCGTGAATATCCCCTTGCGAGGTCCCGTTGGGAACAGTGGCCACGAAGGCCATCGCGCGGTCGTAATCCAGCTGGGTCTGACGGGCCATTTCAGAATGTGGCAATTCACGGACGGAACCAAAGAAACGAAAGTGGATGTCTTCCGGGGTCAGCTTGGACATGAAAGCGTAGTGCGCGGGTTCGTCTTCGGGTTTGATTGGGCGCAACATATAGGTTGTGCCGTCTTCCAGAACGATTTCCTGTTTGAGATGGCGCGGGTAGGGATGAATGGCCAGGCGTTTGTCGTCGCTTTCAACCTTGGCGGTGACCTTGATGCGGGCATCAAGGGCGATGACGCCTTTCTGGTCAATCAAAAGCGGGTTCATGTCGAGTTCAACCACTTCGCCCAGATGCACAACCAGTTGCGACAGGCGCACCAGCGTCATGTACAGTTCTTCGAGGTTAACCGGCGGCACATCGCGATAACCCTTTAACAGGTTATAAATGCGTGTGCCTTCAACCAGTTCGCGGGCCAGCTTCATGTTAAGGGGGGGTAACGCCATGGCACGGTCACGCACCACTTCCACTTCCACCCCGCCATGACCAAACAAAATCACCGGGCCAAAAATCGGGTCGGTGGTCATGCCGACAATCAGTTCGCGGGCATTGCGGCGTTTCACCATTTCTTGCACGGTAAAGCCGCGCAGGCGGGCATCGGGGAACTGTTTGCCAATGTTTTTAAGCATCTTGGTCGCAGCGCGATGAACTTCTTCGCTGCTTTCAAGGTTCAAAACAACTCCGCCGACATCGGATTTGTGGCTAATGTCGTCCGACAGAATTTTAAGGGCAACCGGAAAGCCGATTTTTTCGGCTGTGGCAACGGCTTCTTCAGTGTTTTCGACCGACAGAGTTTTAACTGTGTTAATGCCGTAGCAATCCAGAACGGCCTTGGCTTCGGGTTCGGTCAGCATGGTGCGTCCGGCATGGATCGCCAGATGAATGATGCCCCGTGCCTTGTCGATTTCGGGTGTGAAATCCTGGGGCACTGACGGGGGCGTTTCCATCAGCAAATCCTGCAATTTGCGATAATTCACCATATGCTGGAACGCGGCCACGGCCTGTTCGGGGGTGTTATAGGTTGGAAGACCTGCTTCGTTAAACAGGACGCGGGCAGGGGCGACGGTTGCTTCGCCAACCCAGTTGGTCAGAATGTTCTTTTTGCTGTTTTTGACTGAATTAATCACGCCACGCGCCACTTCTACCGGGTCGGTAATGGCGGTTGGGGCATGCATGACCAGCAGGCTGTCGATATTCGGGTCGGCCAATACTTTGTCGATGGATTTGGCATAGCGCTCGCCTGGGGCATCGCCAATAATGTCAACCGGGTTGGCGTGGGACCAGGTATCGGGCAGCACGCTGTTCAGGTTATCAATGGTCGACTGTTCCAGATGGGCCAGATGGCCGTGGCGCTCGATCAGGGCGTCGACGGCCAAAACGCCGATGCCGCCGCCATTGGTGATGATGCCAAGCTTGTCACCGCGAAACGGGCGCATGCGCGACAGGGTTTCGGCCGCTGAAAACATTTCGGCGATGGTATACACCCGCAAGACACCGGCACGTTTGATCGCCGCATCAAACACGTCATCCGCCCCGGCCAATGCGCCGGTATGCGATGCGGCAGCAGCGGCACCTTCAGCAAAACGGCCAGATTTGATGCACAGAATGGGTTTGTTGCGCGATGCGGCACGGGCGGCTGAAATAAAGCTGCGGCGTTCATGGATCGATTCGATATACAGCATGATCGCGCGGGTTTCGGGGTCCGAGCCCAGATAGTCGATCACGTCGCCAAAATCGACATCATCGCATTCGCCCAGCGACACGAAATGCGAAAAACCAACCCCGCGCGCGGCGGCCCAGTCCAGAACTGCCGTGCACAAGGCGCCAGATTGCGAAACAAAGGCGATTTTACCCTTGCTGGCACTTTGATGGCTGAAGCTGGCATTCAGGCCAATGGGGGGAACCATCAGGCCCAGGCAGTTTGGTCCCAAGAGGCGCATTTTATTGCGCGCCGCAATTTCAAGCATCGCCTGTTTGACGCTGCGTGTTTCGTCATGCGGTGTTGTGCCAAGGCCTGCGGTTAACACAATGGCGGCCTTGCAGCCTTTGCGATCCAGGCATTCCATGACGGAAATCACGGCTGCAGGCGGCACACAAATGACGGCCATTTCCGGCACGACAGGAAGATTTTCAACATCGGGGTAGGCAAGAACCCCGCCAATGGACTGGCTGCGCGGATTAACCGGCATGATCGGGCCGTCAAAGCCCCCCGCCAGTAAATTGCGCATGATGACCTGCCCAACCGAATGCGGGCGGTTTGATGCGCCGATAACGGCGACTGACGACGGCTTGAAGAGGTGCTCTAGGTTGACTGTGCTCATAACCGAATTCCTGCTTTGCTCTCTGAATGGACGCCGCGCCGATCTGTGCGCTATGTGACCCGTTTTCGGTTCAATGTGATCCCGATCAGAATAATTTCTTTTCGCAGGTGCGGAAAATATGGCGTCTGGTGTCTGTTTGCCTTGTTCTGAATCAAAACCGCGACAGGCTTCACATTTCTGGAACAAAAATTGTTCTGTGGCAGGGTGAAGTAACACAGGCTGGAATGCAAACAGCTTTAATGCATGTGACCTTCCTGACCGTGATCAAGGTCATGGCGTTCCGAGTCTTCAAGCCATTGTTCAACTTCTGCGGCACCGCCCATGGCCAGGGCGATAGCAACATCGTTATGCACATGATCCAGGCTATCAAACATCGGGCACCAGCCAAATGCCTGTATGCGTTCATCCGTGGTCGAAGCAATGGTAAAAAGGTCGCCGTCTATCGGGTGGACGGTGCCGTGAATAACGTCGTTTTCACCAATGATCAGCCAGCCGTCGCTTGATCCGCCAAGTGTACCCAGTTGAACTTTTCGCAATTCAATTTTTGCAATTTTCATTGGTTTTTCCTTTTGGGCGTGTCGATCCATGATGGGGGAGGGTTACGAAAAGAAAAAGGGACCGAACGTTTGTTCGGTCCCTTTTTAATTGGCTCCGGCAGCAGGACTCGAACCTGCGACCCAATGATTAACAGTCATTTGCTCTACCAACTGAGCTATGCCGGATCAGTGTTAAGCACCCCGTTCGAAGTGCGTGGCTGGGGTATAATAAAACCCGGAAACACGTGCAAGACCTTTTTTGACAAAAAATCGGGAAAAATTGAATTTCGTCAAAATTTATCCAGTTTCAATGTCTTATCAGACGCTCGGGGTGGAAATGTTTGGTGCATTTTTAGCCGTGAATAAAACGAGATACATCAAGATCCGCCGTGATGCGTTCGAAAGTGCATCGCTTTGGTGCCGCTGCCGGAAGAACCAAGACGGATACTTAAATTTTACCCGCAATGCCGGGCACAATGAATTGAATAATCAGGATGTTGCAATCAGGGAACCGGGTGGCCCTGTGCGGCGACCAGAATGGCAAACCAGTCCTGGCGGTCCATCGTTATCGCACATGCCTGGGTTGCGGCACGGATCCGCTCGGGTTTCATGGTGCCAAGAACGGGGATCGGCTGGCACGGAAGCGCCATCAGCCATGCGACAGCGATTTCGGCAATGCCTGCAACGTCGTATTTGACACGCATTTCTTCAAGGATCGGCCGAAGGTGGGCGGCAACGGCATCGTCCTTGTCCTTGAACAGGCGCGCACCGCCCAGTGGCGACCAGATCATTGGTCTGACACGGTTTTGCTGCATCAAATCAAACGTGCCGTCAAAAATCGGGTCCAGTTCAAGAACGGAGCATTCAACCTGATTGGTGACAAGCGGTTGCTCAAGCCTGCTTTGCAGCAGATTAAACTGTGATGGTTTGAAGTTGGAAACGCCAAAATAACGAACTTTGCCATCGCGCTGTAGCTGGTTGAAGGCATCGGCAACTTCATCGGCAACCATTAACGGGTCGGGGCGGTGAAGTAACAAGGTATCGATATGGTCTATTCGCAGGTTTCGTAACGAGCGTTCGACCGATTCTATAATGTGAGGTTTGGACGTGTTGTAATGATTAATGCGGTGATCGGGGCGGGCGTCGCACACCAGCGCGATATCGCATTTTGTGATGATTTCCATCTGATGGCGTAAATGCGGTACGGTGGCCAATGCGTCGCCGAAATATTCTTCGCAGCCATAATTGCCATAAATATCGGCATGGTCAAAAGTGGTGATGCCGACATCAAGGGCGGTTTGCATGAGGCGGATAATATCGTCAACGCCGGAAATATCCGGGCTATTCCGAAGACGCCAGGTGCCCCAGGCCAAACTTGAAAAACTTAAATTTTCCGCTAACTGGCGGCGTGAAACAGGTGCTGACATTTCGGGTCCCTATGGGGCATCCTGTTTCTGGCGACGGGCATGTTAATCTGACCCGCATCTGAAACCGGATGACCTGTTTTTTCTGATTGCTCTGCCTATGTCGTATCAAGACATTGCGGTCAGGTAAACTGTCCATCATGTGTCAGATAAGGGCAGGGCAGAGTGTAATCTTGCCATCTGAAGCACTGTATCTATCGTTGTCATTCGTCGTGACAACGTGTCTCAGGACGAGACAGCGTAAAGAAAAAGGGACCGAACAAACGTTCGATCCCTTTCCACATTGGCTCCGGCAGCAGGACTCGAACCTGCGACCCAATGATTAACAGTCATTTGCTCTACCAACTGAGCTATGCCGGATCAGTGGAGGCGCGAGCCGGAATCGAACCGGCGTGCAAGGATTTGCAGTCCTCTGCGTAACCACTCCGCCATCGCGCCAGCGCGTCGGCAGGGCGGTGTATAGCCCTATCGAATACGAGCCGTCAAGCACCCAATTTTACATTTTTCATACAACAGCATGAATTTATGATCAAAAGCAGCACTGCCGCCAGTTTGAGGCTGGCGGCAGTTTTAAAAAATGCGCGTGCGCTGCTAAAGATTATCGACGCCGCTGTTTGCGCTCCAGCCACTGATCAAGGATTTTCTCGCAATCAGGCGATGGGCTGAAATGAAGGTTCGCGACATCCCCCTTACTGTTCTCAACCTCGAACGATAGCGATATTTTAAGGTCATCAAGAGTAATTGTGCCGCGAGAGCCGGATGTAAGCGGGTTTTGCAATTGTACCTTGCAGCCGCCTTTGGACAGATTGATGGTGTTGCCGCGTATGGCTTCACCATTCATGTTGATCTGAACCCTGGTGTTAATGTCGAATCTGGGGTCTCGGCGACGATTTACTTCCGGTGTTGCTGTGCGAACAATACGAACAAGGGTGGCGCGCAGTTCGGCAATGCTCTTGTCGACTTCGGATGCAATCCTGTTCATGTTTTCAGCCCGTTCCAGGTTGCTGTCGGCTTCTCGTGAAACATCGGTAATTTTTTCGGTCACCTGGTTTGATGCGGTTGCTGTTTCAACAACGCTACGGGCAATTTCCTGCGTCGCACTGTCTTGCTGGTGGACGGATATTTCGACATTGGAGGCGACTTGGTCGATGCGGCGGATGTTTGCGCTCATATGTTGAACGGCGGAAACAACCGAACCGGTAACCTGCTGAATATCGGCAATTTGGTGGGTAATTTCTTCGGTCGAACGTGCAGTTTGATTGGCCAGGTTCTTAACTTCCTGTGCCACCACGGCAAAACCCTTTCCTGCATCACCGGCCCGGGCTGCTTCGATTGTCGCGTTAAGGGCCAGAAGGTTGGTCTGGGCTGCAATGCCAGCAATCAGTTCGGCAACTTCACCAATACGGCCAACACTATCTTTCAGGGTTAATACAGTGCGTTCTGCCTCAATTCCTGAAGTGTTGGTTTCGGTTGCGATTGCTGTTGTTTCTTTGATTTGCCGCGATATTTCACGGATCGACACAGCAAGTTCTTCGGAGGCACCCGAGACGGCTTCCGCATTGGCAAGTGCTTCATGCGCTGCGTTAGCTACACTTTCAGAATTGGTTGAAACCCGTTGCGAGGATGCCGCCATGTCGCCGGCAGATGAATTCAGCCTTGATGTCTGGTCAATAATGGCTTCGACCACGATTTGTAATTCGCGTTCAACGGTTTCAGCCAAAATTTGCAGGGCCTTGACGCGCAGGGCGCTGGCTTTTTCTTCGTTTTCATATCGTTCAAGTGTGCCATAGGCCAGCTTGGCATGTAAGGCGCGCAACTGCTGGATTACGGGTTTGAAATCCGAGATGGATGGCAATTCAATTTCGTGGGACAGGTCATTCAGGGCGATGGCTTTAAAGTGATCTTCCATGCGCCGCAAAGGCTTGCACAATTTATGGGTTAAAAGTGTGCCGTAAATCAATGTCAGGGCAATGGTCGCGGCCAGTATCGCCAGATTTACCGTGATGGCGTTATAGCCGTTATGGTCTGCCCAGGCACCAAATCTGCCGGTCAGTACCATTAGAATCGCCATCGAGCCAAAGGCCACTGTCAGGCTGCCACGAATACCAGATACATAATGACGCAAAGATTGCCCAAAACCGATCCTGACAATTTGTCCGTCTTCCAGGTCGATATTCCTGGTGCCGTTGCGCAGGTCGGCATAAGTCTGTTCTGCTTCGCGTTTTTGCTCTGGCGTCGGTTTGGTTCGGATCGAGATATACCCGGTAACGTTTCCATCTTCGATGACGGGGGTGACGTTGGCGCGTACCCAGTAATGATCGCCATTTTTGCAGCGGTTTTTAACGATCCCCTGCCACGGACGCCCTGCCTTTACTGTGGCCCACAAATTGGCAAATGCTTCCTTGGGCATGTCACGGTGCCGTACAATATTATGGGCGGAACCAATGAGTTCATCTTCGCTAAAACCACTGATTCTTACGAAATCCCTGTTGGCAAAAGCGATCTTGCCTCCCGTATCTGTCCGCGAGACAAGGATGCTGGTGTCATCCATTTTGACTTCGCGATTTGTAACTGGCCCCGTATCGCGCATGGTTCCCCCCTTGGTGTTGCCCGTTTTGTGGCGTTTCAATCCCGTGTTAAATACACAGATACCGCGCGGGAAAAATTGATATATCTTTGTATCGTTCCATTAAAGATGATGGATTTTAAGATTATCCATTGGTATTGCGATGGGCCATCGCCCCGATATCGTCATTGTTCCGGGCGCTTTGCGAGATACAGAATCCAGATGCGGGGTTAATTGTTGTTTTGGGCTGGGGAATCGCTGTTTTCGGATGTTTAAGTGTCATGCTTGCAAAAACCCGGATGCACGTTAAAGGCCGCAAGGTTGGCTGAAGGTGATCAGAGGTTGTGTCTGGCGGCGTTTTGGTGGGGATATTGGCAAAAAAACACGAGCCCGTGCTGCCTATCTGCCGCCCATGCAATTTCCAATGTTGTCAGGGGGCGGTGGGCTGACTATAAACGTGACAGCTCGTCTGGCTCTCTGGCTATAATTGCTGCGGGGCCATCATCCTTTTCTTGCGGGAATTTCAGGTCAGATATGATGGATTATCAAGTCGCGCGCCACAACATGGTGGAAAATCAGGTTCGTACCAACAAGGTTACCGATCCTTTGGTCATCGCAGCGATGGAAGATGTCCCGCGGGAACGGTTTTTGCCTGAAAGCAAGCGTGATGTTGCCTATGTCGACGAAGACATTTCCATTGGTAACGGTCGCTATGCCATCGAGCCGATGGTTATTGCCCGTTTGATGCAGGTCGCCGAAATCGCCACCACCGATGTCGCGCTCGTTATTGGCGCAGGGTATGGTTATGCCTGTGCGCTGCTGTCACGGGTTGCGGAAACGGTCGTCGCGGTTGAGGGGGACGGCGCAATGGCGCAGGCCGCCGAAAAAATCATGCAGGACAATAATTTTGACAACGTGATCGTTGTTGAAGGGGACGTTGTTAAGGGATACGCCAAACAGTCTCCTTATAATGTCATTCTGTTTGATGGTGCTGTGGCCGAAGTGCCGGAAGCCATTTTGTCGCAATTGGCAGAAGGCGGGCGTTTGCTTGCTGTTGTTCGTGAAGAGAACAAGGTTGGCATTGCGCGTTTGTATGAACGTGAGCATGGTGTCATCGGGCATCGTGACCTGTTTGATGCAAACGTACCGTATTTGCCGGGGTTTGAGCCGGTCGAAAGTTTTGTCTTTTAAGTCACAATGAAACATATCGTTCCGGTAACAGGGTGCTGATATCGGAACGCATCGTTGTGTTATTTGTTGTTGCAAGGTCTGGTTCAATTGGACATGGTCCGGGATATTTCGTGTCAGGAAGTGGCGGGGCTGATTAAAACATCAGCGCCGCTTACCCTTGTTGATGTGCGCGAAGACTGGGAAGTTGAAATTTGCGCGATTGACGGGGCCTTGCATATACCGCTTGGCGATATCGCACGCCGTCTTGACGAAATTGGCACCGATAAACCGGTGGCGGTTTTATGTCATCACGGTGTTCGCAGCCGCCACGCGGCGATGTTTTTGGCGGTACAAGGTGTTAAAGACGTTTTTAATATCGCTGGTGGTATAGAAAAGTGGGCTATCGATATCGCACCAGAAATGTCACGATACGAATGATGAAAATGAATTAGTTCGGCTAAATGAAGGGAAAATTGGAAATTTTGCTTCCAACGACCTCTTTTTTTAGACATTTTTATTGGCAACGTTACCAAATCGGAACTGCGCTGGGGTCGGGACTTAGTGTAGGACTTTGACAAGGGTGTATAAATGATAAAACGGTTCTTGCTGACCTGTAGCATTCTGGCTACTGCCGGGGTGGTCTCTGCAGCGGCGTCTGCTGAAACCCTCGATGATGCGCTTGCCAAAGCATATCAGAGCAACCCGACACTCGAAGCCGGCCGGGCACAACTGCGCTCTACGGACGAGGAAATTTCAAAGGCGCTTTCTAACTGGCGGCCCACGGTTCAATTAAGTGGTAGTGCAGGTATCCGCAGACTTGATGTTGATACCGATAATGCATCCACAACAAATGATTCGACGCTTAACCCTTACCAGGTCGGCTTGAATGTCAGCCAGCCTTTGTATCGTGGTGGACGGACCGAAGCCGAAACCGAACGCGCCGATGCGCGGATCAAGGCACAGCGCGCGGCTTTGCGCTCAAGTGAACAGACCGTGTTTCTTGATGTTGCAACCGCTTATTTTAACGTTCTGCGTGACACAGCGGTTGTGGAACTGAACCAGAACAACATTCGCGTGCTTGAACGTCAGCTTGAAGCAACACGGGATCGTTTCTCGGTGGGGGAAGTTACCCGTACCGACGTGGCACAGGCTGAAGCCCGCCTGGCGGGTGCCAAGGCTAACCTGATTGCAGCACAGGGAACGCTTGCCAATACGCGTGCGGTCTATGAACGCCTGGTTGGCAATGCACCGACGGACCTTAAAATTCCTGATCCGCTTGGAGGACTGCCGACCGGTGTCAAGCAGGTGGTTGAAACCGCCAGTGCACAGCATCCGGATGTTTTGCAGGCACAATATTCTGAAGACGCTGCCCATGATGATATTCGTCTGAGCGAGGGTGCCCTTTATCCCGTCGTCAGCCTGTCAGCAGGTGTATCGCGCAGCAGCGAATCCTCGTCAGAAGACACCACCACGGATAATGCCGAGATTCTTGCCGAAGTAACGGTTCCGATCTATCAGCAGGGCGCTGAATATTCTACCATTCGTGCGGCCAAGCAGACAGCGGGGCAGGCGCGGCTGGTGGTGGATCAGACCCGTCGGCAAGTAATTGAAAGTGCGACCAGTGCCTGGGAAAACCTGGTAACGGCACGTGCAAGTATCGAAAGCCAGCAGTCTGAAGTTTCGGCTGCCGAAGTTGCTCTTGACGGTGTTCAGCGTGAAGCGTCTGTTGGGTCGCGTACGGTTCTTGACGTTCTTGACCAGGAACAGGAACTTTTGCAGGCGCGTGTATCTCTGGTACAGTCCCGTCGTGATGCAGCGGTTGCCGAATTTGAGGTTAAAGCAGCAATCGGTGCCCTGAATGCACAGGTTTTGGGTCTGCCGGTTGAAATTTACGATGTAGAACAAAACTATAATAAAGTTAAGGATCAATTGTGGGGATCTGATTGATCTGGAAGTGCCAACACCGGCCCCGAACGGTATGGGGTCGGATAATCGACCGGACCAGTTCGGTGATTATTTTTTAGCGCGAAAGAAAACCAATGAGTGACGGGCAACAGGAACCTTCGATGGAGGACATCCTTCAGTCCATTCGCAAAATTCTTGCGGATGAGGGAGAGGATGAGAAAAAGGAACCGGCAAAACGAAAGCCGACCCCGGTGCCTGAACCTAAACCTAAACCAGAGGTTTTTGACGAGCCGGAAGATGAGTTCGACGAACTGGTTCTGGAAGATGAACCCGAAGAGCTGGAACTTGAGGACGAAGAGCCAGAGCCGCTTGATCTTGATGATGAAGAGGAAATGGAACTTGCTCCGGAAAGCATGGATCTTGACGATATGCTCGATTTTGAAGAGCAGGTCGAAGAAGAACCTGAGCCGGAACCCGAACCGGAACCTGTTCGCGAAGAACCGCGACGTCCGGTACCAGCTTTTTACGAGGAAGAAGATGACGACGAGCCTGCGCTGATTTCCGGGCAGACTGAATCTTCGGCCTCGGGCAGCATGACAGAACTGGCTCAGGCTGTTGCACGTAAGCGTGCAATTGGCTTGGGGATCAATGCCGGTCATGCCACCCTTGAAGATCTGGTGCGTGATATGCTGCGCCCGATCCTGAAAGAGTGGCTTGACGAGAATTTGCCTTACATGATCGAGCGCCTTGTGAAAAAGGAAATCGAGCGGATTGTCAGCCGCGCCGAAGACCTTTAGGCGAGCCGATTAGTAACAATCAGCGGCGCGCCTTTCGGTGCGCCGCTTTTTTTCTTTTCTCAATAAAACCCGCAGCGGATCAGAAAGACGATGTTGGATAAAACCTACAACCCGACCGACGTGGAAAACAAACTCTACGAAAAATGGGAAAAATCCGGGGCATTTGCCGCCCATCCGGAAAGCAAAGAAAATCCCTATGTCATTATGATGCCGCCGCCCAACGTGACCGGCAGCCTGCATATGGGGCATGCTTTGACCTTTACCTTGCAGGATATTCTGGTGCGCTATAATCGCATGATCGGCAAGGATACCCTGTGGCAGCCGGGCACGGACCATGCCGGTATTGCGACCCAGATGGTGGTGGAACGTCAGCTTGGCGCCCAAAATGTGACCCGTCACGATCTGGGCCGTGAAAAGTTCGTCGAAAAAGTCTGGGAATGGAAAGAAGAATCGGGCGGAACGATTACCAATCAGTTGCGCCGCCTTGGCGCATCGCCCGATTGGCCGCGCGAACGCTTTACCATGGATGAAGGCCTGTCGTCTGCTGTGCGCAAGGTGTTTGTCACCCTGCACAAACAGGGGTTGATTTATCGCGACAAGCGACTGGTCAACTGGGACCCGAAACTTCTGACCGCAATTTCAGACCTGGAAGTCGTCCAGAAAGAAGTTAAAGGTCATTTCTGGCATTTTAAATATCCGATCGAAGGCCGTGAGGGTGAATTTATTACCGTTGCCACCACGCGCCCGGAAACAATGCTGGGCGACACGGCTGTTGCGGTTCATCCCGACGATGAACGCTATGCGGATCTGGTTGGTAAATATTGTATTTTGCCAATTGTTGGCCGTCGAATTCCGATTGTCGCCGATGAATATGCCGACCCTGAAAAAGGGTCCGGTGCCGTTAAAATCACCCCGGCGCATGACTTTAACGACTTTGAAGTTGGCAAACGCAACGATTTGGAAAAAATCAATATTCTCGATGACCACGCCTGCATCAATGACAATGCCCCGGAAGAATATCGCGGCATGGACCGCTTCAAGGCACGCGAACTGATCATTGCGCGGATGGACGAATTTGGTCTTTTGGAAAAGATCGAAGACACCGTTCATATGGTGCCCTATGGCGACCGCTCAAACGTTGTGATCGAGCCTTACTTGACGGATCAGTGGTTTGTGAATGCCGAGGTGCTGGCAAAACCGGCAACCGAAGCCGTCGAAGATGGTCGCATCCGGTTTGTGCCGAAAAACTGGGAAAACACCTATTTTGAATGGATGCGCAACATCCAGCCGTGGTGTATTTCACGGCAGTTGTGGTGGGGCCATCGTATTCCTGCATGGTTTGGCCCGGATGGCACTTTCTTTGTTGAAGAAACCGAAGAAGAAGCCATTGCCGCCGCCAAGGCACATTACGGCAAAGAAGTTGAACTTGATCAGGAAACTGATGTTCTTGATACGTGGTTTTCATCTGCCTTGTGGCCGTTTTCGACCCTTGGCTGGCCCGAACAGACGCCGGAACTTGGAAAATACTATCCAGGTGATGTGCTGGTTACCGGGTTTGACATCATTTTCTTCTGGGTTGCCCGTATGATCATGATGGGAATGCATTTCATGGACGGGCAGGTGCCGTTTCGTGATGTGTATATCCATGCCCTGGTACGTGATGAAAACGGCCAGAAAATGTCCAAGTCAAAGGGCAACGTGATTGATCCGCTTGATCTGATTGCAAAATTTGGCTGTGATGCCCTGCGCATGACGCTGACGGCCCTTGCCGCACAGGGCCGCGATATCAAACTTGCAGAATCCCGGGTGGAAGGGTATCGCAATTTTGCGACCAAAATCTGGAACGCCGCACGGTTCTGCGAAATGAACGAATGCAATGTTGTTGACGGATTTGATCCCAAATCGGTTAAAACGACCTTGAATCGCTGGATCGTTGGCAAGGTTGCCGAGGCCGCCAGGAACGTTTCGGGTTCGATTGAAAACTATCGTTTCAACGATGCCGCAGCCGGTGCGTATCAGTTTGTTTGGGGTACTTTTTGTGACTGGTATCTGGAACTGGCCAAGCCGGTTTTTATGGGCGATGATGCCGATGCCAAGGCCGAAACGCGTGCGACAGCGGCCTGGGTTTTTGATCAGATTTTGCTGATCCTGCACCCGATCATGCCGTTCATCACCGAAGAATTGTGGGCGCAGACCAGCGAAAAACATACTGGTTTGTTAATGGCGCAAGCCTGGCCGACATTAGGTGACGATCTGATCGATACCAATGTTGAAGCCGAAATGGATTTGGCGTTGCGCCTGATCGGTAACATTCGTGGTGTTCGTTCGGAAATGAATGTACCGCCATCCGCCGAAGTGCCGATTTATCTGGTGGATGCCACCGATGCCATGAAAGCCGCCATTGCTGCGCAGGAAGCCCAGGTAAAGCGCTTGGCCCGTGTTGCCGTGATCGAGTTTATTGGTGCGGATCGGACCGAAGCTGTGGCAAAAGGCGCGATCCAGACAGTGGTTGACGGTGTGCCCGTGTTTGTTTCTGTGGCGGATTTCATTGATGTTGCGGCCGAAAAATCGCGACTTGAAAAAGAAATAGAAAAAATCGGCAAATATATCAAAGCGCAGGAAGGAAAACTTTCCAACGAACGCTTTGTTAGCCGTGCCCCGGAAGAAATTGTTGCCGCTGAGAAGGCCAAACTTGAAGATGCCCGGAATACCTTGGGTAAACTTCAGGAAGGTTTTGATCGCATTGCTGCCATGTAAGGGTGTGAATTTCATAACCTGATCACGAAAAGGGGTGTCGCATTTGCTGCATCCCTTTTTTGTCACTGGTATTGGTGATGGAATCGCCTAAATTGTCGCCACGTGTTTTACGCAGGAGACATTGTGATGCCGCTTTCCCGTTTGCCGTCGCCGCCCTATTATGCTGTTATTTTTTCCTCTATTCGTACCGATGGCGATAGCGCGGCATATGGCGCTAAAGCCGCCGAGATGAGCCGCCTTGCCGCACAACAGGATGGATATTTGGGTGAAGATTCGACCGAGCGCGACAGCGAAGGTATGGGCATTACCGTATCGTACTGGCGTGATGAAGCGGCCATCAAGGCATGGAAATTACAGCTCGATCACACCGCAGCCCGTAATATGGGCCGCGAAAAGTGGTATCGGAGCTATACCTTGCGGGTTGCGAAAATTGAGCGAGCCTATGATTTTGATCGGCCGGATGCGGACGGCGATGCTGTCAGCCGGAACCAGGATTGATGCTGGTCGAAGAATACCCGTTTATTGAACCCGATATTGCCTTTGGTGCTTTGGCAGGTTCAGGTAAGTGCCAGTTTCTGGATTCTGGAAATGACGCCGGATTTTCCTATATCGCGCTAAACCCCATCCATATAATCACGGCCCGTGACGGGCAGGTGTGCCTGGATGGTGTCGATGTGCCCGGTAACCCCTTTGCTGTCCTTGGCACTTTGATGGCCCAATATGAGGTTCCCCACGATGCGACCTTGCCGCCTTTTCAGGGCGGGCTGGTTGGCTATTTTGGCTATGATTTGTGCCAGCAACTGGAAAACCTGCCGGAACCTGAACAGGACTGGATAAACATCCCCGATTTGATGGCGGGCATTTACGATGTTGTTCTGTCGTTTGACCTTGCCAAACGCCGGATGTGGATCATTGCGCATGGCTTTTGCGCGCCGCAAAGTCAGGCGCAACGGATGCGTGCGCGAGAGAAACTGGCCGATATCAAAGACCTGCTTCGTCGGGCCATGCCATTTGAGGTAGACGTTCCTCAAGCCCCCGAATTACCGGCCATGATGTCGTGGCAGGCCAACTTTAACCGCGCGGATTACGAAAATGCGGTGCGCCGGGTGCTGGATTATATATTTGCGGGTGATATTTTTCAGGCAAATTTATCGCAATCGTTTTTTGCGCACTATGGCCTGGGGCAGATGCCAGACAGATTTGCTCTGTATCGCAGACTGCGCGGCTTAAGCCCGGCACCGTTTGGCGCATATCTGGATTTTGGTGCGGTTGCTATATTGTCAAATTCGCCCGAGCGCTTTTTGAAAGTTGATGCTGACGGCAGGGTGGAAACCAAACCGATCAAAGGCACGCGTCCGCGCGGCAACACACCGCTGGAGGATGCCGCAAATGCACAGGAATTGTTGTGCTCGGACAAGGACCGGGCAGAGAATGTCATGATTGTCGATCTGTTGCGCAACGATCTGTCCAAGGTCTGTGAACCGTACAGCGTTGTTACAAAGGCGATTTGCCAGCTTGAAAGTTTTGCCAATGTTCACCATCTGGTTTCAACGGTCGAGGGCAGGCTGGAAACCGGAAAAACGGCGATTGATGCGTTCGCAGCGTGTTTCCCCGGTGGCTCCATTACCGGGGCGCCGAAAATTCGCGCCATGGAAATCATTACCGAGCTTGAAAACCGTCGCCGGGGTGCCTATTGCGGGGCCATTGGCTTTATTGGCTTTGACGGTGCGATGGATACCAGTATCGCCATTAGAACCTTGTCTATCCATGAGGGGCGGATGGCCTTTAACGTTGGGGGTGGTATTGTGGCCGACAGCATACCGGCTTGCGAATATGACGAAACCATGTCGAAGGCGGCCAAACTTATAGCGGCCCTTGGGATCGTGACCAGGTTGTCATAAGGTCTGGCAGGGTCGTATGGTCGGGCAACCGGCATGAAAACTGGAAATCGTTTGTGATTTTATTGATCGATAATTACGATTCTTTTGTCTTCAACCTGGCCCGATATGTGCGCGAGCTGGGACGCGAGGTTGTGGTGATGCGCAACGATGCGATTGATGCGCCTGGCGTTCGCCAACTGGCCCCCGAAGCCGTCATTATATCGCCCGGGCCGTGCGCGCCCGATCAGGCCGGGCAGTGCTTGAATATCGTTCGTGACACCTGCAATGATTTTCCGCTGTTGGGTGTCTGTCTGGGGCATCAGGTGATTGCCCAGGCATTTAACGGGACAATAACCCGTGCCGCCCGTCCGCTACATGGTAAAACCACGCCGATTGATCATGATGGCACAGGGGTGTTTTCCTCATTGCCTACCCCGTTAACGGTAACCCGTTATCATTCCCTGATCGCGAATTTACCAACGAATAACGCCAAATTGCGGGCCACAGCGCTTAGCCCCGATGGTGAATTAATGGCGCTGGCGCATCTGAGCCTGCCGGTTTACGGCGTGCAATTTCATCCCGAAGCCGTTCTGACCGAACATGGACACGATTTACTGGGTAATTTTTTGACCATCGCGGATAAATTCAACCAGCAAAAATTATCGCGACAAGTGGCAGATCGTACAATCGCGAAAGGGGCTTGAGGATGTTGTGGTTGAATGGCACTTTTCTGAATGAAAACGATGCACATATATCTGTTTCAGATCGTGGTTTTTTGCTCGGCGATGGTGTGTTCGAAACCATGCGAGCAACGAACGGTCATGTTGGGTGGTTATCTTTTCACCTTCAAAGAATATCGCAAAGTATTGATGTGTTGGGGGGATTTCCTGTTAAGATTCCAAGTGAAGCAACATTGGCGAAAGTGATCTCGACATTGTGTCAGGGCTTTGAAAAACGCCACGCCGTTATCCGTCTAACTGTATCGCGCGGGCAGGGCGGGCAAGGGTTGCTTGCGATCGGGGCAAGTGGATCGACCGTGTTAATCACGGCAAAACCCATTGACCTGGATGCAGGATGCGGGCCGCTTGAACTGGCAATATCCAAACAGGTACGCCGCAATCCGTGGTCTGTTGCCAGCCGTATGAAAAGCCTTAATTACCTTGACAATATTGTCGCCCGCAAGGAGGCCGCCGATGCCGGCGCGGAAGATTGCCTGATCCTGACGCAGGATGGTCATGTCGGGGAAACCACCATTGCCAATGTTTTTGCGATGCTTAAAGGGCGACTTTATACCGCACCAAAAGAAAGCGGCATTTTTGCCGGGTTAAGCCGGGCCTGCGTTATTGATTGGGCGCAAAGCAATCACATTTCGCTATGTTATGATCCGGTAACGATTGAGCAATTGAAAACAACGGACTGCGTATTTGTTTGCAATGCATTGCGGGGCGTTCGTGTGGTTTCAAGTGTTGGGGATTATATGCTGAACCAAACGCAAAGTGGATTAAAACTGATTACAAAATTATCACAGCACCTTGAAAACAGCATCGGACGTTAGGTTTTAAGGGGCTGAATTTTTACAGTTTGCCTGTTTTAAATGAATAGACGTGCAGAGAGAACATGACGCAAGCTGGAAAGTTAAAGCAAATTTCGGCGATCAGATTGCTGGAATTGCTGAAAAAGAACGATCATTCCGGCAAAAAACTGTTTGTCGGGTTGCTGAATCTCCCGGTTTCGTTGCGACTATCACCCGATGATTATGCTGCTTTGATGCGTGAAGGTTTTCGCCTGCTGCCTGAACGTACCCAGCAATATAAACTCAATAACGGTATGGTCGCCTTTGTTCGGCTGGGGCGGGGGTTGGGCAATGTGGACCCATTTGTCGATACTATTTCCGAGTTGCTCGAAAAGGTTATTGTTCGTCACGGGTTGGGCGCTGTCCCTGAGGATATCTGGAGCGAATTTCGCTGGCCTGATGATGATGCCAGGTTGCAAGCCGCACTTCAAATCAGCAGCAAAAATACAAATTTTACAACCGGCAAAAAGAAAATTGACCTTGGAAATCTGTTGAAGGCGGCCATTTCGGGTGATGCTGTTTATGATTCTTGTCGTCGCCAGGCCATATTGGAAATCCGCGAGACCCAACGCGAAATTATTGGTCATGAACTTTATTGTTCGCTGGATTTTTTACGTCACAACCATTTGTCAAACTTCGTCCTCGAAGGTTCTGGCGAAATAGAAATCCTGTCGCGGGTGCTTGATGACAAAGTCATGGCGCTAACCGAAAGACTTGCCCCTCTTGTTTTGCCCGATGTGTTGCATCTGAACATGCAGGTGCAGACAATTTTTTCCGACTCGTTTGCGAATTTTCTTGGCAATGGCGGTAGCCGGTTTGCCCGAAACCTGGCGATTGAGGTTTCGCTGGAAAATGCCATTGCCGACTGGTGGGAATTCGAGGATGCCTGCAAGTTATTGCAATCGGCCGGTGTTCGTGTGGGGCTGGATCGCATTACACTGCCCGCACTGGAATTTTTGTCGCCGCGCAAGATCAATGTCGATTTTGTAAAAGTGATCTGGGATCAGAATATCATCGGGTCAAAGCGGTCCACTGTTGCTGAAAGACTGCGTGAATTTGCAGTCGCCTTGGGCAACCGCAATCTGATTTTAACCAGGTGTGACAGCCGCACCGCCGTACGCATGGGACGGAGCCTTGGGGTGGATGCTTTTCAGGGCAGCTATATTGATGCCCTGTTGGGCAAGTATCTTGGCGACCAATGCGATTCACCCCATGCCGCTGGAAACGAACGCCGATGTGCCGTCTGCCAATGGGCCCCGCGTGAAACCGAAAGCAATGGCTGCGGCTTTCATTTCCGGGCGGGTAAAGTGTTGCCGCCGCTATAGCACGATACCCGCATGGTTTTGGGCATGTTTTCGACGCGACAATCGGTTACCCCCATTTTCGCAACGATATGTTGGCAAGGTTTGACCTTGCCAAGATGGGCGTAATTTTCTAGTGTCTTTTTGCTGATCGTTGTTTACGGTTAGTTATGTCGTTATTAAAACGGCGCTTATTCTCAGGGCAGGGTGTAATTCCTGACCGGCGGTAACCCGACTTCGGGAAGCCCGCGAGCGCCTGGCAGGTAACTGTCAGGGTCAAGCAGATCTGGTGTGATTCCAGGGCCGACGGTAATAGTCCGGATGGGAGAGGATAAAGCGTGACGGGATGGGCAACTGGATATTCCATATGCCTGTTTTGTTAGGTATCGACAAAGAGCGATGTTTACATCGTTGCTTTGACCTTTCTTGCGTGCCCTGATTCGTAAGCCGCCATTATTGGAGGACGGTTATGAATCAGAGTGATCATCAAGAACCCACATTGTCGCAATTTGGCGATTCAATGGTCCGGATGGAACGTGCCATTGCCGATTTGCAGGCCGGAAAAGGGGTTCTGGTTGTTGATGACGAAGATCGCGAAAATGAAGGCGATCTGATTTTTTCTGCACAGCATTTAACCAACGAACAAATGGCGATGATGATTCGCGATTGTTCCGGCATTGTCTGCCTGTGTTTGACAGATGCCCATGCAACGGCACTGGAATTGCCACCCATGGTGACAAACAACACCTCAAGCATGGGAACAGGCTTTACAGTTACCATTGAGGCCAAGGTTGGCGTCACCACCGGTGTTTCAGCCGCCGACCGCGTGACAACCGTTAAGGTTGCCACAGCGGATGGTGCCAAAGCAGCGGACCTTGCGCGTCCTGGTCATGTGTTTCCGTTGCGTGCGCGCCCCGGCGGGGTGATGGAACGGCGCGGCCATACCGAGGCCACCGTCGATATGATGCTTCTGGCCGGGTTAAAACCGGCAGGGGTTTTGTGCGAAGTCACCAACCCCGATGGCACCATGGCCCGTTTGTCCGAACTTGTTAAATATGCCGGGCAGCATGACATGGTTGTGATCAGCATTGACGATATCGTCGCCTACCGCCAGCAAATGCAAAAAGCTGCAGAATAATCTTGCTGGCGTTTGATCGGTGCGAAACCATAAAGGGACGGTCCATCTGGCCGTCCCTTTTGTATTCATAATCTATCAAATTAATAATTCATCATATCTGTTTGATATCAATAAATTACCCATCAATCATGCACCAGACCGGAGTGTGGTCCGATGCTTTTTCCTTGCCGCGCGGGTCGCGATCAATATCGGCAGCGCTCAGGCGGTCGGCTGCGGCCGGGGTTAACAGCAAATGGTCGATGCGCAATCCGTTATCCTTGTTCCACGCCCCGGCGCGATAATCCCACCAGCTATATTGATGGCCATTGGCATTAAAGGTGCGAAAGGCATCGGTGTAGCCCAAATTCATTATGGTGCGCAGACGTTTGCGTTCCTGGATGGAGCATAAAACCGTTTCATGCAGTTTTTCCGGGTCATACACATCGGAATCATCCGGGGCGATATTGTAATCGCCGCCCATGACCGCAGCTTCCCCGCTGGCAAAAATATGTTCAAACCGGGTAATCAGGCGGTCTAGAAAGTTCAGCTTGTAAGCGAACTTTTCCGATCCGACTTCCGTTCCCATTGGTACATAAATAGAGGCAACCCGAACCGGCTTTTCGCCTGAAATCACGGCTTCAATATAACGAGCCTGTTCGTCATCGTCGTTGCCGGGCAGGCCGCGCTGAACGTCCTCAATCGGGAATTTCGACAGGATAGCGACGCCGTTATAGGTTTTCTGGCCGTGAATGGCGATGTTATAGCCAAGATCTTCAATTTCCATGGCCGGGAAACCGTCATCAACCGTTTTGGTTTCCTGTAGCAGCACCACATCGGGCTGCGCTTGGTCCAGCCATTCGAGGATATTGGGAAGGCGTGCCTTGATCGAATTGACATTCCAGGTGGCGATTTTCATAAATTCCTCGAATTTCGCTAAAATATTGCCAAAAATAAAACGGGACCTGCACAATCACAGGTCCCGTAAAGATCTATCGCTTTCATTTCGGCCAATCAAACCGAGAAACTTGATCCGCAACCACAAGACGACGACGCATTGGGGTTATTCACCCGAAATGCCGCCCCGACCAGTTCGCGAACAAAATCAATTTCGGCTCCGCCCAATAAATCAAGCGAAACGTCATCGACGACCATTTTGGCGCCGAAATTTTCGAAAACATGATCTTCGTTGCTGCTATTATCGTCTAGCGAGAATTCGTACTGAAAACCGCTGCAACCGCCGCCAGAAACCTGCAGGCGTAGCATAAGGCCTTTATTGCCTTCGCTGTTGATCAGTTCCTGAATGCGGGTCGCCGCACTTTCTGTCATCTGTACTTGCCGGGATGCTTCCGCCATTTACATGCTCCTTGACACTCAACCCAACGTGTGGGGTTTAATAATCTGACATAACTTTAGCACAATCAGACCTGCCTGTTTAACCTGTATTTAGCCCATCATTGGTAAATGTCAAAACCCCGGATCGGCAAGGCTGCCATGCCACTGGCATGCCTTGCTTGCGTTTTGTCGTGAAATGGCTCAAAACACCGGCAGACTGTTGGCCATTGGCCCTAACTCACAAATTACAAAAGTCTTTATTGCCATGAATGTTTTCACCCAGTTGAAAAGCGATATCGAAGGCCAGATTGCGGCCCTTCAAACCGAAGGCCTCCTGTCGGGCGACCTTGATATAGCGCGTGTTACCGTTGAACCGCCGCGTGATCCGTCGCACGGCGATGCCGCAACCAATGCCGCCATGTTGCTGGCCAAGGGGGCGGGAATGAAACCGCGCGACCTGGCCGAAAAACTGGCCGAAAAACTGCGCACGGTTCCCGGTATTGCTGCTGTCGAAATTGCCGGGCCGGGCTTTATAAATTTGCGCATGGCCAATGAGTTTTGGCTGTCACAAATTACCGAAGTCCTCAATGTTGGTACGGAATATGGCAACAGCCCGATGGGGCAGGGTGAACGGGTGAATGTCGAATATGTTTCGGCCAACCCAACCGGCCCGATGCATGTCGGACATTGCCGGGGTGCTGTTGTTGGTGATGTGCTGGCAAACCTGTTGTCCAAGGCGGGCTACGACGTTACCAAGGAATATTATGTAAACGATGCGGGGGCACAGGTTGATGTGCTGGCACGTTCGCTTCATTTGCGCTATCGCGAAGCACTGGGCCAGGACATTGGCACCATTCCTGCCGGTCTTTATCCTGGCGATTATCTGGTTGCGCCGGGTAAAAAACTGGCTGCACGCGATGGCGACAAATGGGTGGATCAGCCCGAAGAAGCCTGGTTGCAGGAATTCCGTGCTTTTGCCATCACCGAAATGATGGGTCTTATTCGCGACGACCTGGCGCAGTTGGGTGTTGAACATGATGTTTTCACATCCGAAGCCGCCCTGGTTGCCGCAGGCAAAGTTCAGGCGGCGTTTGATTATCTGGAAAGCAAAGGCGACATTTATGTTGGCGTGCTGGAGCCGCCGAAAGGCAAAGCACAGGATGACTGGGAACCCCGCCCGCAAACCCTGTTTCGCGCGACCGATTTTGGCGACGATGTGGATCGTCCGTTAAAAAAGTCCGACGGCAGCTGGACCTATTTTGCCTCTGACATTGCCTGCCATTTCGATAAATACGAACGCGGCTTTGCCAATATGATCGACATTTTCGGTGCCGATCACGGCGGTTATGTCAAACGTATGAAGGCCGCAACCAAAGCCATCACCAATGGCAAGGGCGCGCTTGATGTCAAACTGTGCCAGTTGGTGAACCTGTTTGATAATGGTGAACCGGTCAAAATGTCGAAACGGTCGGGAACGTTTGTGACATTGAACGAAGTTGTTGAACAGGTTGGCAAGGACGTTGTCCGTTTCATTATGTTGACCCGCAAAAACGATGCGACGCTGGACTTTGACTTTGCCAAAGTGACCGAACAGTCAAAAGACAACCCTGTTTTTTATGTGCAATATGCCCATGCCCGCATCTGTTCCGTATTTCGTCAGGCTGCCGAAGCATTTGGCAATGTCGATTTTTCCGATGCGGCACTGGTTGGCAGCGATTTGTCGATCCTTGATTCCGACGAGGAAATGCGCCTTGTGCGTCGTATCGCTGAATGGCCGCGTATTATCGAGCAGGCCGCAACGGCGCATGAACCGCACCGGATTGCATTTTTCCTGAGCGAAATTGCCGCTGACTTCCATTCCTTGTGGAACCGTGGCCGCGATAATACCGAACTGCGCTTTATCAAGGCGGATGATCTGGCGGCAACCCAGGCGCGTCTGGCCATGATCCGTGCAGTTGCATTGGTGATTGCCTCGGGTCTTGCGGTTGTTGGGGTTAGCCCGCTCGAGGAGATGTAACCATGTCCGGGGATCACAGCCGCGGATTGCACGCCGAACACCGTCGTCCTGCATCTGGCTCAGGTCAGGGCGGAGGCTGGAAAAGGGGCGCTGCGACTGTGATCCTGGGAATGGTGGTTATTGGCGGCGGCATCGGCCTTGGTGCATGGTGGTTTTACGGGTATGGCCAGTTTGCGACCCGGGAAGGCGACCTGCCGGTTCTGTCGCCCGAAGACGGGCCTATCAAGGTGCGCCCCGATAACCCCGGCGGCATGGAAGTGCCGCATCGCGACACCACCATCTATCAGGAACTAGACGAAAGCGGCGGTGATGTTGCCGTGGTCATTGATCCGATTCCCGATATGCCCAAGGCCCCGGATGCCTCTGAATTGCGACCGCCCCCCGATGCGCGCAAACTGGTAGGTGAGCAAATTACCGTTGATACCCGTAAGGACGTCGCGGCCGCGCCGGTTGGTGAAACTGCGCCCGCAGGCGTGCATGGCAGTGCCAATAATGCCCGGTCGGTCCAGCCCGCCCCAAATACAACAATCGCCACGGCAGATACTGTGCCGGTCGCAGCGGAAAATGCAGATGAAGGCGCGTTTCGCATTCAACTGGCATCGTTGCGAGATGATGCACAAGCAAGTGCCGCCTGGGAAAAGTTAGCAACGGAAAACAAGGACCTGGTTGGTAATCTTAAGATGTTTGTCCAGCGCGTTGATCTGGGTGACAAGGGTGTTTTCTATCGTTTGCAGGCGGGGCCGCTTGACGGGCGTGCTGCTGCCGACAAAATTTGTTCCGAATTGAAATTACGCAATGTGGGGTGCCTCAGTGTCCGGCCTTGAGTTAAAACGACCCAGAGCCTGTATTCTCGGGCTTGAAGGAACAGCATTAAGCAATTGGGAAAAAGGCTTTTTTCGTGAAGCTGATCCCTATGGTTATATTCTTTTCGCCCGCAATGTCGACGCCCCCGATCAGCTGAAACGCCTGACGGATGAATTGCGCGATGTGAACGGGCGCGCCAATTTGCCCATTCTGGTCGATCAGGAAGGGGGCCGGGTGATGCGGTTAAAACCGCCGCACTGGCGCAACATGCCTGCGGCCGGTGTGTTTGGACGGCTATATGAACAACACCCCGATGATGCCCGCGAAGCGGCTTATATCAATGCCCGTTTGCTGGCCGCTGATTTGATTGATGTGGGGATCTCGGTGGTTTGTGCGCCGGTTTTGGATCTGTATTTTCCCGGCATGAGCGACGTGGTGGGGGATCGCGCCTATGGCAGCGAAGTTGCCAATGTGGTGGCGCTTGCCAGTGCGGCTTCCGCCGGGTTCATGGATGGTGGCATTGTGCCTGTGGCAAAGCACATCCCCGGTCACGGTCGGGCATCGGTTGATAGCCACAAGGATCTTCCTGTCGTCAGTGCATCGCGCAGCAGCCTGTCGGTCAATGATTTTGAACCGTTTCGCCTGATGAAAGATATGCCGGCGGCAATGTCGGCACATATCCTGTTTACAGCGATTGACGACCAGCGCCCCGGCACTGTTTCCCCCAAGGTGATTGACGAAATCATTCGCGGGGATATCGGGTTTGAAAACCTTCTGATCAGCGATGATCTGTCGATGGAGGCCCTTGGCGGCTCTCTTGCCAGTCGGACTCATGAATGTCTTGCGGCAGGGTGCGATATTGCCCTGCATTGCAATGGCAAAAGGACCGAACTTGAACAGGTCGTTTCCATGTCGCCGAAACTGGACGGGCTGGCCTTGGACCGCGCGCTGGCGGTAACAAATAAAATATCCTCGCTTCAGGGCACGGTGCCGCCAAGGCCGGTTCTGGCGGACTGGAATGCGCGGTTGGCGCAATTGCTGGCACCTGTGTGGCCTGCGGCACAAGGAGAAGGTGCTTGAACCATATTATCGACGTGATCATTTCGGCAACCACATGGGTTTTGCCGGTGCTTTTTGCTGTGACCTTGCACGAAGCGGCACACGGCTTTGCCGCCAAGGCGTTTGGTGATGATACTGCCCAGCGGGCAGGGCGGTTAAGCCTTAATCCGATCCGCCATATTGATCCGGTTGGCACCATTGTTATTCCGGGGCTTTTATTGCTGACAGGCGCACCGTTTTTGTTTGGCTATGCCAAACCGGTGCCGGTGGCCTTTTATCGTCTCAGCCCCCAGCGGCTGGGGATTATTGGTGTTGCGATTGCAGGTCCGGCGGTTAATATCGTTTTGGCAATTTTATCGATTATGTTGCTGGTGTGGCTGCCGTCTTTTTCACCGGCAGTAAACAACTGGCTTGGTCAAACCCTGCATAATTCCATTGCATTGAACTGCATCTTGGCAGTCTTTAACATGTTGCCCATTCCGCCGCTGGATGGGGGACGGGTTCTGACCGCGATTTCGCCCGCGCCGATGGCCCGTTTTTTGATGCGGATGGAAAAAACAGGTATGGTCCTGTTGCTTGGGCTGGTGTTTCTGCTGCCCTATGTTACCGCGCAGCTGGGGATCGATCTGCCGATTTTTCAGTGGGTTGTTGTTGAACCGGCGACATGGCTTATCAATTTTCTGGTCAGCTTTTTTATCTGACCGGTCATTGACGTTATACGAGACCTGAATGGCCGAAACCGATTTGCCCGATTCCAGTATTAGTGACGAAGCCTTCGACGTCGCCCCCGTCGATAGCATCAGTCTGGCTGATCGCCTGGTCCTGGATCTGGACGGTTTTGAAGGTCCGATTGACGTTCTGCTGGAACTTGCCCGGGATCAGAAGGTTGATATCATTCGGATATCGATCCTTGATCTGGCCGAACAGTTTCTTGAATTTATCAATCGCGCGCAGGAAATGCGCCTTGAGCTGGCCGCCGATTATCTGGTGATGGCGGCCTGGCTGGCTTATTTGAAGTCTCGTTTGTTATTGCCCAAACAGGAAGATGACGGCGAAGAACTCAGCGCTGAAGAAATGGCCGAATTACTGGCATTTCAGTTGCGCAGGCTGGAAGCCATGAAAGCAGCCGGGGCCAAACTGACAGAAGGCCCCAATCTGGGGCGGGATTTTTTCGCCCGGGGCAACCCCGAAGAAATGCAGGTGACCACATCATCGGTTTATGATGCTTCGCTGTATGATTTGCTTAAATCATACGCACAAATCATGCTGAGCGCGGAAGCCAAAACGCTGGAGATCGAAGCATTTGATCTTTATGCGATGGATGATGCCATACGGCGCCTGCGCGATTTGTTTGGTCGGCGCATTGTCCCGCAATGGACGCTGTTGCTTGAATTTATGCCACGCGGGCTGGGCACGCCGCTAAAGGCGCGATCAGCACTTGCGGCGCATTTTGTGGCCAGCCTGGAAATGTGCCGGGATGGCGAGATTGAAATTTCCCAGGAACAGGTGTTTGGGCCGATCATGTTGCGATCCCCGCAAAAACCAAGGCCGGAACAAACGGTCTCGTTTGACGATGGTTGGGGGACATCCCCGCGGTTGGACGAAGAAGCTCGCCTTTCCGGCGAAGCCGCGATTGATGGGGCAGGGGGCGATGATGACGAACGATAATGACAACAACAACAATAACGATAGTGATAATAACGTGCAGCTTGAAATGGCAGGCATGATTCAGAAACCGGCAATCGACCTGCAACATTTGCGCATTGTCGAAGCCGTTTTATTTGCCTCTAGCGAGCCATTAAGCGAGAAGCTGTTGGCGGCACGCCTGCCATCGGATGCCAAAATTACTGATATCCTTACCGAGTTGCGGGAAACTTATGCCGAGCGCGGTGTTAATCTGGTGCATGTCGGCGATAAATGGGCTTTTCGCACTGCTGTTGATCTTGCTGGTGATTTACATGTCGAGGTCGAAAAATCAAAGAAAATGACCCGTGCGACACTGGAAACACTGGCGATCATTGCGTATCACGAGCCGGTAACGCGCTCCGAGATCGAAGAAATTCGGGGTGTGGCCTTGTCAAAGGGCACGCTGGATATTTTGCTTGAAGCAAAATGGATCCGTCCACGAGGCCGTAAACGTGTGCCGGGCCGCCCGGTTTTATGGGCAACAACAGACGACTTTCTGGATCATTTTGGCCTGCAAAATCGTGATGATTTGCCCGGTCTTTCGGATCTGAAAGCCGCAGGCTTGCTTGATAGTCGCCCGGGAATGGGGCGGTATGGTGCCAATTCAAATGATGACAGCCTGCTGCCCGAACCTGAAGACGACCCGTCAAGTACAGAATCGGCTGTTGAAGAAGCCTTGACGAGCCGAAACCTGGCCGAGCTGGATGCCGAAATATATGCCGAAAATCTTCCCGGGGATGGTCTGAAGCCGGAATAATCCTGATTGTCGTGCAAATGGTTGCATGTGACGGGTGCGGGCATTAAATCAGAGACAGATATTGCTTGTCATTCGCAATTTTTGTGGGGCAATAGCCGTTTTGGTCGATTTAAATCAACAAAGAGTGTGACATGCCGGTTGGCTTGAGCCTGAAAAATGTCAGCCATGAATTTGGCGATACCCGCGTTTTGCGTGACATTAATGTCGATGTTGCGCCAGGGGAACTGGTGTGTTTGCTGGGGCCGTCGGGGTGCGGTAAAACAACGGCCCTGCGCATTGCCGCCGGGCTGGAACGCCTGCAAACCGGCACGGTTCTGATCCATGACGAGGTTGTGGCCTCTGCCGGGCAGTATCTGGAGCCTGAAAAACGCGGTGTTGGGCTGGTATTTCAGGATTATGCGTTGTTTCCACATCTTGATGTGGCCGGGAATATCGGCTTCGGGTTGCGTCATATGCCCGCTTCCCAACGGCGCGAGGCCGTGATCAATGCGCTTGAGCGGGTTGGCATGGTTGATTATATTGATGTTTTTCCCCATCAATTGTCAGGTGGGCAACAACAACGTATTGCGCTGGCGCGCGCGTTGGCACCGGTGCCGCGGGTCATGCTGCTTGACGAACCCTTTTCCGGGCTGGATGTGGCACGCCGGGCCGAATTGCGTGATACCACGCTGCATGTTTTAAAAAACGCCGGTATCGCCACCGTTATGGTGACGCATGATCCCGAAGAAGCCATGTATATGGGCGACCGGATCATTGTCATGAATGAAGGGCAGGTGATGCAGGATGGCAGCCCTGAGGACCTTTATTTTCATCCGGCCAACCATTTTGTCGCATCGTTTTTTGGCGAAGTGAACGTGTTTCCATCCCACGTTGAAAACAATATTGTGTCAACACCACTTGGCGATGTTGCCGCCCGGGAAATTGCCAATGGCACGGTGGTTGACGTGTTGGTAAGGCCCGAAGGTTTGCGCATTGGCGATGCAGGACGCACGGGTGATGTTTTGGCCAATATTGATGCTGTCCGATCCCTGGGCGGGGTCAGTCTGATGCATCTTTCGATCCAGAATGGTCCCCATATTCATGCCCGGGTTCCTCGCCGACAGGTGATCGATAAGGGGGGCGTTGTGTCTATTACGCTTGATCCCGAGATGACGTTCGTGTTTCCTAGAGACTAGAAAGGCCCGGAAGTCCTGAAACAGCAAACACCGCGTTGCACCCAACAGGGCTTTCTGCCATTATCCCTTGCCCTGTTCAAAGGGCGAGTACCGTTTTGGGAGTAAAAAGTTATGAGTATCGGCGTCTGGCAAATTGCACTTATTCTGGCCATCGTTCTGATCATTTTTGGCGCGGGCAAATTACCGCGTGTGATGGGTGACATGGGTAAAGGTATTCGCAGCTTCAAAGCTGGCATCAATGAAAAAGATGATGAAGAATCCGGCAAGGCTTCGATTGGCAACACCACCTCGGCTTCGGTTTCTGCCGAAAGCAAAGACAAGGATTCGGTTAAGTCCTGACCCCGTCTGTCTGACTGGCTTGGCTCTGATAGGCGCTATTCATGTTTGATATCGGTTGGACCGAAATGGCACTTGTGGCCGTCGTCGCACTTTTTGTCGTCGGCCCCAAGGATTTGCCTCATGTTCTTTATAAGATGGCCCATTACTGGAAAAAAGTTCGCGGCATGGCACGTGAATTCCAGGGCGGAATCGATAGTTTGATCCGCGAGGCCGAGCTTGACGAATTGCGCAAGCAGGCGACCGGTGCCAGCAACAGTGCAACTGAATTTCTGGAAAAGCAGATTGGCGGCAGTGATATCAATTTATCAAAGCCGACTTCCAAAAAAGCCGATTCTCCCTCTGTTCCATCGGACTCAACGGTTCCTGCTACCTCTGCTGACACTGTTGAAGCCGATGAAACAAAAAATTCTGCGGCAGAACCGGTGCGTCAATCTGTGACGGAACCGGCGGACATAAAAGATCAACCAGAACCGGCAACCGTCCGGACCCAGCCGGAGAAATAGGCGTGAACATGCAGCTTCAAGACCAGCAGATGCCAATCATGGAGCATCTGATAGAGTTGCGGAATCGCCTGGCATGGTCGGTGCTCGCACTTTTTGTGACTTTTGGCATCTGTTACTATTTTGTCGAAGACATATATGCTTTTCTGGTGCGTCCGCTTGCTGCGGCCATGGGGCCGGGCAGTGACCGGCGTATGATCTATACCGCCTTGACCGAGGTTTTCTTCACCTACGTCAAAGTATCGTTTTTTGCGGCCATGTTCGTTTCAACACCGGTGGTTCTGGGCCAGATATGGGCTTTTGTCGCACCGGGGCTTTATAAAAACGAACGCCGGGCTTTTTATCCGTTTTTGTTTGCCACCCCCATCCTGTTTTTACTGGGCGGGGCGATGGTTTATTATTTTATCATGCCACTGGCATGGAAGTTTTTCCTCAGCTTTGAAACCGCTGGCAGTCAGACCGGTCTTGCCATTCAGCTTGAAGCCAAGGTTGGTGAATATCTGTCGTTGGTTATGAAGCTGATTTTTGCTTTTGGCCTGAGTTTTCAGTTGCCGGTATTGCTGACCCTGATGGCCCGTGCCGGGTTGGTCACAGCTGCCGGACTGGCCAAAAAACGCAAATACGCCATCGTTGTAACGTTCATTTTCGCCGCAATTATGACTCCGCCAGATCTGATCTCGCAGGTCGGGCTGGCGGTGCCCATTATGCTGCTTTATGAAATTTCGATCATTATGGCCCGGATGAGCGAGCGGAAACGCGCCGCAAGCCAGGAAGCTGACGATAATGAAGATGACGACGATGATGTGAATGCACAATCTGCTGCTGCGGCAAGTGCAGGAAATACAGAAACATCACATTCCGATAAACCTGCGAAAGAGGCGGGTGCCTCATCCGACGATAATGTGGATGAGACCAGGCCGTCAAAGTCATCACAATCTGGTCCTGTGACTGGTGATGATGATGAAGATGATTTTAACAATGCCCGTTAAATAATCTTCGCAGGTCATAAGACGTTTGGACGGGGTGGACCAATGGTTCGCCCCGTCGTATAACCAGCCCCTGAAAATCAGACAAACAAGGTGCGGTTTTATGCACGATATAAAATGGATTCGTGACAACCCTGATGCATTTGACGCAGCGATGAGCATGCGCAATGCCGAGATTACAGCTGCCCGCTTGATCGAGATTGACGCCGAACGCCGCCGCCTGATGACCGAACATCAGGAATTGCTGGCGCGTAGAAAGTCGATCTCGGGCGATATTGGCAAAGCCAAAAAAACGGGCGAGAACGCAGATGAATTAATGGCCGAGATGGGCGGATTAAAAGACCGCATCAAGGCCGCCGAAGATGGTCAGGCATCTTTGAACGAGCAGCTTGATCTGCTGCTAACGTCGTTTCCCAACATTCTCGATGCTGCCGTGCCCAAGGGTGCTGATGAAGACGACAATGTTGAAGTGCGTCGTTGGGGCACGCCGGGTACGTTTGATTTTGATGTCAGCGAACATTTCGATCTGGGCGAAAAGCTCGGCATGATGGATTTCGCCACGGCAGCAAAACTTTCAGGTTCGCGCTTTGTGATATTGCGCGGCCAGTTGGCGCGCCTGGAACGTGCACTGGCCCAGTTCATGATTGATCTGCATATCAATGAACATGGCTATGAAGAAACCATTACGCCGATGCTGGTGAAAGACGATGCCATGTTTGGCACCGGTCAATTACCAAAATTTGCTGAAGATTCGTTTAAAACCACCAATGATATGTGGCTGATCCCGACATCTGAAGTCACGCTGACCAATCAGGTGGCGGGCGACATTATTGATGTTGCGCGTCTGCCATTGCGCTACACCGCCCTGACACAGTGCTTCCGTTCTGAAGCAGGGTCAGCCGGGCGTGACACCCGTGGCATGATCCGCCAGCACCAGTTTTCCAAGGTGGAAATGGTGTCGATTGTCGATCCGGACCAATCGGATGCCGAACTGGAACGTAAAACCGCCTGTGCTGAAGAGGTTCTGCAAAAACTGGACCTTCCGTACCGGACGATGCTGTTATGTTCGGGCGATACCGGGTTCTCGGCGATGAAAACCTATGACATCGAAGTCTGGTTGCCAGGGCAGGGACGGTATCGTGAAATTTCGTCATGTTCGAACACGGGTGAATTTCAGGCACGTCGCATGAATGCGCGGTGCCGGACCCAGGGCGACAAAAAAACCCGGTTTGTGCATACCCTTAACGGGTCCGGGTTGGCGGTTGGGCGGTGCCTGATTGCGGTGATGGAAAATTATCAGCAGGCCGATGGCTCGATCCGGGTACCTGATGTGCTGGTACCCTATATGGGTGGCCTGACCAAAATTTCCGTTGCCAGCTAAGGGAAGCGCATGATCGATCTGCAAAACGCCCGCATCCTGATTTGCAATGATGACGGCATTGATGCCCCTGGTATCAAACTTCTGGAAAGTCTTGCGCGTCAGTTTTCGGATGATGTGTGGGTGGTTGCGCCATCGATAGAACAAAGCGGTGCAGGGCATTCATTGACCCTGCACCGCCCTTTGCGCATTCACGCGCGTGATGATCGGCATTTTGCCGTCGATGGTACGCCGACAGACTGTATTTTGCTGGCCCTGCAAGTGATCATGCGCGAAACGCCGCCCGATATTGTGCTTTCCGGCATCAATCGCGGCGGTAATCTGGGCGAAGATGTGACTTATTCGGGCACGGTGGCCGCGGCCATGGAAGCGGCTTTGTTAAATATTCCAGCCATTGCCTTCTCGCAGTATTTTTCGCAAAAATTGATCAATTGGGATATTGCCAAGGCACATTTCGTCGATGTTGTACGCTCACTTATTAAAGTAGAATGGCCCAGTAACGTTTTGATAAACGTTAATTTTCCTGAAAATGAACGCGATGGTGGGGCGCAAATTTGCGTCACCCGCCAGGGACAACGCAAGATCGGTGACCATGTTGAAGAACGCCTTGATCCGCGCGGCGAAGTCTATTATTGGGTCGGTGCCATTCGCTCTGAATTGCCCGAAGATAAAAACGCCGATTTACATGTGATCGCAAAGGGCGATATTTCTATAACGCCGATCGGCCTTGATTTTACCGACAATGTGACCCACGAAAAACTGACAAAGGCATTTCAGTGAGTACGCCTGCCATTGCCCGTGCCCCGGAAATTGATGCCCTGCTGGCAACCTTGCGAGATGACGGCATTCATGATGATGCGGTTCTCGAAGCGCTTGCGGCCATACCGCGTGAACTGTTTGTTGCCGAACCTTTCGTGCGCCGGGCGTGGGAAAATGTCGCGTTGCCGATCAGCAAGGGACAAACGATTTCCCAACCCTATATTGTTGCCCTGATGACGCAGGCCTTGCAACTTAATGACCGGATGAAGGTGCTTGAAGTTGGAACCGGGTCGGGGTATCAGGCGGCTATTCTGGCGCGGCTGGCACGGCGCGTATACACGCTTGAACGCCACAAGCCGTTGCTGCGTGAAGCCGAAGACCGATTTCGCCGGTTGGGATTGCATACCATTTCAACCCTTCATGCCGATGGCGGGTTGGGCTGGAAAGCACAGGCGCCCTTTGACCGGATTATTGTCACCGCATCGGCACAGGATGTGCCGCCGGTTCTGGTCGATCAGCTTGCCATTGGCGGCATTATGGTGGTGCCGGTTGGCGAAGTTTCACATACGCAGATATTATTACGCGTCATGCGGACACCGACCGGAATAGACGTAACCGAATTGATGCCGGTCCGATTTGTTCCCATGCTGGCGGGCACCGAAGAATTCTAGCCCCAACTTCATTTCGCGAAAATGCGGCCTCCTTACCGATTGTTAACCGGTAATGATGGAAAATCTCGGGCATGATGAAAAATTATGCCAAACACGTCGTTCATAATGTCCGGACGTTGCTGTTTGTCAGCGCGACAACAGCGGCCCTTGGTGGCTGTTTGCTTAATTCCAAGCCAGTTCCGGTTGTGTATGACGAGGGAACAAACTTTTCGCTTTCTGCCATGCCGGCATTGCGCAATGGCGAGCGCGTGATCACCGTTCGAAGCGGCGATAGTGTCTCGCTGCTTGCGCAGCGGTATCATGCTGATTTCAAGAAATTTGCCTCGCGAAACAACCTTCGGTCGCCATATGTGATTTATCCGGGGCAACGTCTTGTCTTGCCGCCATGGCAATCTGATTATAACAGCAACCCGCCCGAGGCGGTTGTTGCATCAGCACCGCGAAAATCGTCACCAACCAAACAGGTTGTGATCGCCGGGCGCACGCAGTCTGCTGAAATAAACGCATCCCCGCTAGATGCACCAGATACGGCACAGCCGTCATCTGCATCCACGTCCACATCAGATCTTAGTCGTGTTACCGATATCACCAGCAGCAAGGCGAACTATGCGACTGGCGCAAATATTCCGGTGCCGGGGGCGAAACCGCAGGATGTTGCTGCCCAGGCCGAACGCCAGTTTGCGGCGGGCAACAGTTGGCATGGCAAGCCTGCAACGTCGGTCGCGCGTAACATGGACATATCGGGCGGTGCATCAACCCGGGCGTCGGTTCAATCCAGCGCGGTTTCAAAATCTCCACGGGTGGATGATATCGCCCCGGTCAATCGGCAGGGCTTTATTTGGCCGGTCCAGGGAAAAGTGGTTCTTGGATATGGCGCCGGGCCGGGGGGCCTGTTTAATGACGGCATCAACATTGCAGCCGAACGCGGAACCGCCATTCTGGCAACAGATAACGGCGTTGTAACCTATGTCGGCAATGAATTGCGCGGTTTTGGCAATCTGATCCTGATCAAGCATGCCGACGGGTATGTTTCGGCCTATGCCCATACGGAAAATCCGTTAGTGGCGCGCGGCGACATTGTCACACGAGGACAGCGTATTTCATCTGTCGGGGCGACGGGGGCTGTAAACCGGCCGCAACTGCATTTTGAAATCAGGTTGGGGCGCAAATCTCGTGATCCGGTTAAATATCTGCCCCAGGCCGTGGCTTCACGGTAAAATCAGCACGGCCTGACATATCATCAGGCCGTGTTGATATATCGTACGGATACTTTAAGAGATTCTTTTTCCCTGTGCGCCAGCAATTTCCTGGATAAACTGCCAAGCGACTCGCCCGGATCGGCTGCCGCGTGTCACGGTCCATTCCTTGGCGCGGGCAAAAAGTTCTTCCTTTGGCATGTCCAGGCCAAATTCGTCGGCATAACCGGCGATAATTTCGAAATACACATCCTGCGAAATATTATGAAAACCCAGCCACAAACCAAACCGGTCAGACAGCGACACTTTTTCCTCTACTGCTTCTGACGGGTTAATGGCTGTTGAGCGTTCATTTTCAATCATGTCACGCGCCATCAAATGGCGACGGTTCGAGGTGGCATAGAAAATAACATTCTCGGGGCGGCCTTCAATGCCGCCATCCAGCACTGCTTTAAGCGACTTGTAGGATTCGTCCTGTAGGTCAAACGATAAATCATCGCAAAACAAGATCGTTTTGCGTGCGCTTTCCTGAAGAATTTTCAGCAGAACAGGCAGGGTAGGAATATCTTCCCGATGTATTTCCACCAATGCCAGCGATGACGGGCTTTCGTGATTGATCAGGGCGTGCATGGCCTTGACGATCGAACTTTTGCCTGTGCCGCGTGCGCCCCACAACAAAGCATTATTGGCGGGCAGGCCGTTGGCGAACCGTTTGGTGTTATTATACAGGATGGTTTTTTGCTGCTCTATCCCCTGCAACAGGCTGATATCCACCCGGTTGACCTGTTTGATTGGGGTTAAATAACCTGTTTCGGCATGCCATACAAAAGCATCGGCACTGGAAAGGTCATTTTTTTTGCGGGCAGGGGGCGCCATACGGTCAAGCGCATCGGCGATGCGGTTTAAGGCAGGCAGCAAATCGGCGAGGGTGTCGGTCATCAGGGCCTCTTGGACGGTTTTGTTTTTGCGTGTGGCATGAATGCCGCCTTTTATGACCAAACCCTATCACAGCATTATCAAAGGAGAATAGTCTGTTGCCGTGCGTCCTAATACTGTGAATCCGATCACAAACTCGATTAAACCCGCACTGTTCAACTGCTAATGGGCGGTGATGTGGAGATTATAAGGCATTGAGGGGGATGTTTGGGGCAAAATTACGCGATCTTTCTTGCAACGGCGACCGACACCGTTATATTCCGGCAGTTGATTAGTTTTTCCGTTTTAGGTTAGGAGTTCCTAATGTTGATTTCACCGGCTTTTGCTCAGGGTGCTGGTGGCGTTGCTGGCGGCACAGATATGCTCACCAGCTTTCTGCCGCTTATCCTGATTTTTGTGGTTTTCTATTTTCTGCTCATTCGTCCGCAGCAGAAGAAAGCAAAAGAACACAAAGCAATGCTGGCCGCGGTTCGTCGCGGTGATAAAGTCGTGACTGCTGGCGGGATCATCGGGACCGTTGTTAAGGTTGTCTCGGACGATGAAGTTTCAGTAGAGATTGCTGAAGGTGTGAAGGTTAAAGTCGCACGCGGCATGATCTCGAACGTTTTGTCGAAAACTGAACCTGCCAAGGGTGGTTCGGATGACGACGAAAAGAAAGACGACAAGAAGATTGAAGAAGTCAAAAAAGACTGATTTCTGTCAAGGTGCAAAGGCGGAACCCAAGGTTCCGCCTTTCTGCTTATTACTGTTAATGCTGGTGGTCGGCCGGGCAAGTCCTTTCTTTTATCCTGATTGCGCCCTGAGCCCGATGTCGCAATGTTCCCCAGACATCTCTGGTTAAAGGACACATGCTTTATTTTACCAAATGGAAAGCAACACTGGTACTTCTGGTGTGTGCTTTGGGCGTGATATATGCCGCGCCAAACTTCTTTCCCAAGGGTACTTTCCCGACAGAAGCGAGCTGGATGCCCGGCAAGCAGATCAGCCTTGGTCTTGATCTGCGCGGCGGTTCGCATATGCTTTTGGAAGTGGGCGTCGATTCCGTTATTCGGGAACGTTATGACTCACTTACCGAAAACATGCGCGATGCCCTGCGTGAAAACCGTATCCGTTATCGCGGGTTACGGGGTTCTGCAGATGGTGCTTCGGTTTCCATCGTGAGCGATGATGATGTCGAAAAGGCCCGATCCATGCTGGCAAAGCTGGACCCGCTGACGATTGTCGGTGGTGAAGGCAACCATATCATGGTGACCTACAACGAAAAGACGCGTCGTGAAATGATCGACCGCGCCATCAGCCAGTCGCTGGAAGTTGTCCGTCGCCGTGTTGACGAACTGGGTACGACCGAACCGTCGATTCAGCGTCAGGGGGAAGACCGTATCGTTGTGCAGGTTCCAGGCCTGGACGATCCGTCGCGTTTGCGCGACATTCTGGGTCGGACAGCCAAGATGAACTTTCACCTGATCAATGAAACCAAAACACCGCAAGAGGCAAAGGCAACCGGCATTCCACCCGGAGCTGTCATTATGCCCGGTGCGGATAATGCATCCCCTGGCGAACCGCAAGAATATCTGGTTGATCGCCGTGTCGTTGTTTCCGGTGATAACCTGATTGACAGCCAGCCGACCTTTAATGATGGTCGCCCGGTGGTTTCGTTCCGCTTTGATGCGGCTGGCGGTGCCCGGTTTGGGGATGTCACCAGCAAAAATACCGGTCGTCGTCTGGCGATTGTGCTGGATGGCAAGGTGATTTCAGCACCCCGTATCAATGAACCGATCATGGGCGGTAGTGGTATCATTACCGGTCAGTTCGGCGTACAAGAAGCCAATGACTTGTCGTTGTTGTTGCGCGCAGGCGCGTTGCCAGCACCGATGAAAATTCTTGAAGAACGTTCTGTCGGGCCGGGCCTTGGCCAGGATTCAATCGATTCAGGCGAAATTGCCGCCATTCTTGGTATGGTTTTTGTCGTCGCGTTTATGGCAATCAGTTATGGCCTGTTTGGTCTTTTTGCCAATCTGGCGCTGATTGTGAACCTGATCCTGATTTTGGCGATCATGTCGATCCTTCAGGCAACACTGACCTTGCCGGGCATTGCCGGTATCGTTCTGACTGTCGGGATGGCGGTTGACGCCAACGTTCTTATTTTTGAACGTATTCGAGAAGAACGAAAAGTCGGCCGATCGATTATCAATTCGATTGATGCCGGTTATCGTAGTGCTATGTCGACAATCCTTGATGCCAACATCACAACCCTTATCGCGGCCCTGGTCCTGTTCAGTTTTGGATCTGGTCCGATCAAGGGGTTTGCTGTGACGCTGGCAATCGGGATTCTTACGTCGATGTTCGCGGCCATCTGGGTGACACGTCTGATCGTGGCATTCTGGGTCAAGCATCGTCGTCCGACAGAGCTGGTATTGTGAGGAAGGGAGCAAATCGCACATGAAACCGTTGCATCTTGTTCCGGATGAAGTGAACATCCCGTTCCTCAAGCTCCGGAAGTTTTTCTACATCTTTTCCATATCGCTGGTCGTTATTTCCGGGGTTCTGTTCTTTACCAAAGGGCTGAATTTCGGGATCGACTTTCGCGGCGGGATTCTGCTTGAAATCAAAACCGACGGGCCTGCCGATATTTCGGGCCTGCGCGACAATTTGGGTAGCCTTGGCCTGGGTGACGTTTCGATCCAGCAGTTTGGTGAACCCGATGACGTTCTGATCCAGTTGCAGCGTCAGGACGGCGACGAAAAAGCCCAGATGGCGGCTCTTGAAACTGTTACCAAGGCCCTTGGCGATGGCGTAAGCATTCGACGTTCAGAACTTGTTGGCCCCAAAGTCGGTGACGAGCTTAAGGAAGCCGGGATTTATTCGGTTGTGATCTCGCTTGCGCTGATCATGTTTTACATCTGGTTGCGGTTTGAATGGCAGTTTGCCGTGGCATCTGTCATTGCACTGCTGCATGACGTGATCATCACTGTAGGTCTGTTTGTTATCAGTGGCGTTCAGTTCGATCTGGCGACACTGGCAGCAATTCTGACGGTGGCGGGCTATTCCATCAACGATACCGTGGTTGTGTTTGACCGTATCCGCGAGTTCATGCGCAAGTTCCGTAAAATGGATCTTGTCGAACTTCTGGATCTGTCGATCAATACCACCCTGTCGCGAACCGTGATGACATCATTCACCACGTTGTTAGCCCTGATTGCGTTGTTCGCATTTGGTGGCGAAGCCATTCGCGGTTTTACCTTTGCCCTTATTTTCGGGATCGTGATCGGGACTTATTCTTCGATTTGCGTGGCATCACCGTTGCTGGTGGTGTTTAATTTGCGTCGTAAAATCCCCGAAGGCGAAGAAGCATCAACCGAAGAAGCTGGCGCGCTGTAAGACCAGTTCTTAGCGTCAGACATTTACAAGAAGGCCGGGATCGTGCGAAAACGACCCGGCCTTTTTTATGTCAGCTTGCCCCGTTATAATGCGTTTGGGCATCGGATAACGTCACCACCAACGAGGTCAATCATGTCACTGGACATCACGCCGATGATCACATCGGGTCGGAAAATCGTTACCAGCTATGGTGATGGTTTGTTTCGTTTTGGAACGGAAAAGGCGGAAGGCTCCATTTTGCTGTTTGCAACGGAAATCCTGCCGTGGCCGCATACGGACCTTGAAAGCATAGATATCGACGCCTTCGCCGAGGTGATCGCCCGATCCGAAAAGATCGATATCTTGCTGTTGGGAATGGGCGCACATATGCAGCCCGTTAAAACCGCGTGGCGAAATGCATTGCGCCCGCATGGTATTGTGATCGAACCGATGGACACCGGTGCCGCTTGCCGCACGTTCAATGTATTGCAGTCCGAAGAACGCCGCGTGGCGGCCGCCCTGATCGCCGTTTAAGGGTGTTTTGAAAATGTCGAATACGTGAAATAACGCAGCCACAGACAATGACGATCACATGACACAACAATCACAGCAAGCGTTCGAAAAGATGGGGTAATGTCCTGTTTTGACACGCTGCGACCGCCGGGTAAAAGCAGATTGATGAAAGATACACCAAGCCTTTCCTATTGTGCGCAATATGTCCGGCGTAATGACCGGGACCGGTTTTTGTGTGCGCTTTTTGCCGCCCCTGACCGGCGCGAAGATCTGTTTACTTTGTATGCTTTTAATCAGGAAATATCGAAAACCCGCGAAATGGTCAGCGAGGCCATGCTGGGCCAGATCCGCCTGCAATGGTGGCGCGATGCCCTTGACGGCATTGAAAAAGGGGAAGTGCGCAAGCACGAAGTTGTTGAACCCCTTGCACGCTTGATCCAGAACGGTACAGTCAGTCGCAGCACGCTTGAAGGTATGATTGACGCGCGCGAGTTTGATTTGTTTGACACGGCTCCCGCCAGCCTGAACGCTCTGGATGATTACATTGATCAAACCTCAGGACGTCTCAGCCTGACTGCGGCGCGCGTGTTAGGGGGGGCTGATAACGAAAATGGGGATGATGCCCTGGAGGTCGCCCGTCGCGCCGGTAACGCCTATGGCACCGTTGGTATTTTACGGGCGATGGTTTTTCATGGTCGGGCAAAACGGCAATATGTTCCAGCCGAGCTGATGGAACAATTTGGTGTCAGGACAGGCGATATTTTCGAGTTTCGGTGTAGCGATCCGGTTCGGCAGATGACAAAATATCTGGCTGCATATGCGGGTGAGAAAATTCGCGATGCGCGCAAAATGCGCGCGTCATTACCCAAATCGGCACTTTCGGCTGCATTGCCGGTGGTGTTGGCGGAAAACTATTTGAAAAAGCTGAAAAAAGCAGATTACGATCCGTTTTCTGCGGAATTTGGTCTGGCCCGACCGGCCAGTTTTCGTCTTACAGTTCGGGCATTTTCCGGTTATTGGTAAAGCAGTGTCTTTACAACGGGCGAAAAGGTTATAAATCTTTACATGTGAACTGGTTCCTGACCAAATTCAGGGGTTAAACCGGTGTTTTAAGCCCGTGGGGTTACAAAATGAAAATCATCAGGAAGCTCGCGTTCTTGGTCATCGTTCCATTGACTGTTCTGGTGGCGTTTTGGCCCGGTTGGCACCCTGCGGCCGCAATGTCGATTGATCCTTTTCTCGGCACATATCATGGAACGGCAATTTCTGAATCCCGGAACGAGCTAAAAGCACGTGACCTTGATGTTGAAATTAAAAAAATCGGTGGTGGATTTTCGGTCGACTGGTCAACCGTCATACATAAATCAGATGGTCGCGAAAAAACTGCTGCGATCAGCATCGATTTTTTTGAAACAGACCGTGCAGATATTTATGGCAGTGCCATGCGCACCGGTCTGTTTGGCAAACGCGTTCCCAATGACCCGTTAAAAGGCCAGCCCTTTGTCTGGGCGCGCATTGTGGGCAAAACCCTAACCGTACATGCGATGTATATTCTTGATGATGGCGGCTACGAAATGCAGGTTTACGAGCGGACCCTGGATGACGATGGCAATCTGGACCTTGTTTTCAAACGGTTTCGTAATGGCAAAAGCATTCGTGAAATCACCGGTGAGTTAACCCGGGTTGGTCAGGACCCGTATTGACCGACATAAATGATCGACACAAAAACGCCCGATCATGATCGACCGGGCGTTTTTGTTTGGCACATAACAATTTTTACTGTCGTTACGACCCGATACTTGCCAGCCAGTCGTCAAAAGCTGGAATGGCGCGGTCGGTATAAAGTTTTTTGCGATCCCGACCTTTAACCCGTTTGGTCAGTTCCAGTTCGGGAAACAGCCCGAAATTGACATTCATTGGCTGGAAGGTGCTTTCATCGGCACCGCCGGTAATGTGGCCCAGCAATGCGCCCATCGCAGTAATGGCCGGGGGCAGGGGCAATTCACGGCCCTGTTTTTCGGCCGCGGTAAAGCGCCCGGTCATAAGGCCGACGGCCGCACTTTCCACATATCCTTCACATCCGGTTATCTGCCCGGCAAAGCGAATGTCGCGCCGCGATTTCAGGCGCAATGTCGGGTCGAGCAAACGGGGCGAATTGATAAAGGTGTTGCGATGAATGCCGCCCAGACGGGCAAAGTCGGCATTTTCCAAACCGGGGATGGTTTTAAACACGTCAACCTGGGCACCGTATTTCAGTTTGGTCTGAAATCCGACCATGTTGTAAAGCGTACCCAGGGCATTATCCTGGCGTAGCTGGACAATGGCATAGGACTTCACCAGCGGATCATGCGGGTTGGTCAGACCAACCGGTTTCATTGGGCCGTGGCGCAAAGTTTCACGGCCCCGTTCAGCCATTACCTCAATGGGCAGGCAGCCGTCAAAATACGGGGTGTCTTTTTCCCAGTCTTTGAATTCGGTTTTCTCGCCCGCCAGCAAGGCATCGATGAACGCGTTATATTCGTCCTTGTTCATCGGGCAATTGATATAGTCCTTGCCATCGCCCTTGTCGTAGCGCGACTGGAACCAGGCCTTGTCGAAATTAATGCTTTCCTTGTACAGGATCGGGGCGATGGCATCAAAAAAGGCCAGCGACTTTTCGCCTGTGGCATCACGGATGGCTTCGGCAAGCGGGCCTGATGTGAGCGGGCCGGTGGCAATAATGGTGTTGCCCCATTCGACTGGCGGCAAACCATCAATTTCGCCGCGCTCCAGCGTGATCAGGGGGTGATTGCTGAGCGCATCGGTAACCGCTTGTGAAAAACCTTCGCGGTCCACGGCCAATGCGGCCCCGGCAGGAACTTTATGTTCATCCGCACAGCGCAAGATCAGTGAATTGGCCCGGCGCATTTCATCATGGATCAGGCCGACGGCATTATATTCCTTGTCGTCAGACCGAAACGAGTTCGAACAAACCAGTTCGGCACATTTGTCGGTGTGATGCGCATCGGTCGGGCGGGTGGGCCGCATTTCGTGAATGATTACGGGGATGCCAGCTTCGGCCAATTGCCATGCTGCCTCGCTACCAGCCAGTCCGGCACCAATGATATGAACGGGTGTAACCGTATTCAAGCTGAACCTCCGTCAGAGCAGGTGATGGCATAATGCCAGGATTGCCCCACACATAGCGGTGCAACGGGCCAGATTTCAAGACAATTGCAGCATTTTCCATCCATCATTTGCCAAAATATCGTTTCTGCAATGGCCGGTGTCACATTTTAGGGCGATCCGCGTCAGTTCGATGGCGTTTGTTGTTGCAAACAGCCTGATCAACAACGCAGGAGCCCGCCTAAATGAAACCCTTCATGCCAAGCCCAACGACATCGGTCGATACGCCAAATCCCGGTGCGACAATGGCGGGGCCAGCCGTATCAGCAGCCACATCAAATACCCCGAATAATCCCGTGAACCGATTTATGACAATATTGGTGTCGGGGGGAGATGCGGCGAAGTTGTCCGCGGCAAGCTTGGCACTGGTCCTGTCACCTTGTGTTATTGTTGTTGTTCTGGGGATGTTTTTTGCCATTGATATGCTGGTTAGCTCATGGGACGGACGACTGTTCGGGTTTAGTTACGATCTGGTCTTTTTTGTCGGCGTTTTTGGTGTCCTGGGCGCAACTGTCAGCGTGATGTTGTATATGGGCGATAGCCATAACTGGGCGGACATATCGCCGTTGGACGTCTTTTTTAAATTTCTGTTTCGGCCATTTTTGGGGTTTGTTTTTGCCGTTCTGGCGTTGCTGGCTATCCGGGCCGATCTTGTCCCCGACTCCCTTAATCAGTTGCAGGCGATCAAGGATCTTAATGACATCGGTACCGCCGGCCTGGCAGCCAATAGCGGCCAACAGGTGGCGATTATGCTGTTGATTGCCTTTGTCGCAGGCTTTAGCGAAAGGCTGGTCAAGGCGATTTTACAAACGGTCGAAGGCCGCATCCGTGCCTTGGCGATTGGATCGAACAATGCCAAATCCACGTGATGCGGCCAAACCGTTAATCAATGCGCAAATGTCGTTTCAGGTATTTGCCGGTATAACTGCGGTCATTGTTCATGATGTCTTCCGGCGTTCCGGCCCCCACCAGTTCGCCGCCGCCATCCCCCCCTTCGGGGCCAATATCAATGATCCAGTCGGCAGTTTTGATGACATCAAGGTTATGCTCAATCACCACCACGGTATTGCCCTGATCGGCCAGGGTATGAAGCACTTCTAGCAATTTGCGAATATCGTGGAAATGAAGGCCGGTTGTCGGCTCGTCCAGAATGTAAATGGTGCGCCCGGTTGCCCGTTTTGACAGTTCCTTGGCAAGTTTCACCCGCTGGGCTTCACCGCCCGACAGGGTGGTGGCTTGTTGACCCAAATGAACGTAACTTAAACCAACCTGTTTAAGGGTTTCCATCTTGTCACGAATGCCGGGAACGGCCTTGAAAAACTCGGCCCCTTCCTCGACGGTCATATCAAGAATGTCGGCTATTGATTTGCCTTTAAAAGATATTTCCAGTGTTTCGCGGTTATAGCGTTTGCCTTTGCATTGGTCACAGGTGACATAAACGTCGGGCAAAAAATGCATTTCAATTTTGATCAGGCCGTCGCCCTGGCAGGCTTCACAACGGCCACCTTTGACGTTAAACGAAAAGCGCCCTGGCTTGTAACCGCGTGTTTTGGCCTCGGGCAACTGGGCAAACCATTCGCGAATGGGCGTGAAGGCACCGGTATAGGTTACCGGGTTGGAACGCGGGGTGCGTCCAATCGGGCTTTGGTCAATATCAATGATTTTGTCGATATGTTCGATGCCCGAAATGCTGTCATGCGCGCCAGGCTGGTTGCGCGCATTATGCATGCGCTTTGCCAGCGCCTTATACAGCGTTTCAATCACCAGGCTGGATTTACCGCCACCCGATACCCCGGTCACACAGATGAATTTTCCCAGCGGGAAATCCACCGTGATATTTTGCAAGTTATTGGCCCGTGCGCCGGTAATGGTAATGGCTTTGCCACTGCCAGCACGTCGTTTGTCAGGCACGGCAATCTGTTCGATGCCGGTCAGGTATTTACCGGTCAGGCTATTGGGGTTTTGCTGAATTTCTTCCGGTGTCCCCTCGGCGACAACGCGGCCCCCGTGAATGCCGGCCCCGGGGCCCATATCAACCACATAATCAGCCGCCCGGATGGCATCTTCGTCATGTTCGACCACCAGCACGGTATTGCCCAGGTCTCGCAGGCGTTTTAACGTTTCGAGCAAGCGGTCATTGTCGCGCTGGTGCAGGCCGATGGACGGTTCATCAAGCACATATAAAACGCCGGTCAGGCCCGACCCGATTTGGGATGCAAGGCGAATACGCTGGCTTTCCCCGCCCGACAACGTGCCTGATGTGCGCGACATGGACAGATAGTTCAGGCCGACATCTTTCAAAAAACGCAAACGATCGTTAATTTCGCGCAAAATGCGTCGGGCGATTTCGGTCTGTTTTTCGTTCAGCTTGGGTTCAAGGGCGGCAAACCAGTCTACCGCCTTGCCAATCGACAGGGCGGTGATTTGGGAAATGGTGCAATGATCAATCTTGACGGCCAGTGCTTCGGGTTTCAGGCGGTCGCCGTGGCAGGCATCGCAGCTTGAAATCGTCTGGTATTTGGCAAGTTCATCACGTGCCCACTGGCTGTCGGTTTCGCGCCAGCGCCGTGACATGTTGGGAATAACCCCTTCAAACGGGCGCGTAACCTTATAGCTGCGCGATCCGTCATCATAGGTAACGGTCACTTCTTCATCGCCAGAACCATGCAAAATAATTTTCTGCGCCGTTTCGGGCAGCTTTTCCCACGCAACATTGGTTTTAAAAGCAAAATGCTTGGCCAGGGCGCGCAGCGTTTGCAAATAGTATTTTGATGTTCCGCTGGCCCACGGAGCCACAGCACCATCATCCAGCGTTTTGCTGGTATCGGGCACCACCAGGTCGGCGTCAAATTCCATTTGGGTGCCAAGGCCGTCACAGACCGGGCAGGCACCAAACGGGTTGTTAAACGAAAACAGGCGCGGTTCGATTTCTTCGATGGTGAAACCGGAAACAGGGCAGGCGAATTTGGCGGAAAACAGCGTGCTGTCACCGCTTCGTGCATCTTCGGTAAAGACAATGCCATCGGTCAGTTCAAGTGCTGTTTCAAAGCTGTCTGCCAGGCGCGTTTGAATGCCGTCTTTTACAACAAGACGATCCACCACGACAGATATGTCGTGTTTCAGTTTTTTGTTAAGGTCGGGGGCATCATCAATGTCATACATTTCGCCATCGATTTTAACGCGTTGAAAGCCGCGCGCGCGCAGGTCTTTCAATTCCTTTTTATATTCGCCCTTGCGGCCGCGCACGATGGGGGCCAGCAGATAAAGCCGTGTGCCTTCTTCCATTTCCATAACGCGGTCCACCATTTGTGAAACGGTCTGGCTGACAATGGGAAGGCCGGTGGCGGGGGAATAGGGAATGCCGACACGCGCCCACAAAAGACGCATATAGTCGTAAATCTCGGTCACAGTCCCCACCGTCGAGCGCGGATTGCGCGAGGTGGTTTTCTGTTCGATGGAAATGGCTGGCGATAGCCCGTCGATATATTCGACATCGGGCTTTTGCATCATTTCCAGAAATTGGCGCGCATAGGCCGACAGACTTTCGACATAGCGGCGCTGGCCTTCGGCATAGATCGTATCAAATGCAAGCGAGCTTTTACCCGATCCCGAAAGACCGGTAATGACCACAAGTGAATCGCGCGGCAGGTCCACATCAATGTTTTGAAGATTGTGTTCTTTCGCACCGCGAACCGAAATTTTTGTCAGCATATCCGGCCTTTTGTTCCTGAATTGTTCGGGAAATGTATAGAGGAGCCCGTCTATATACGCAAGTGCGCCCCTGACAGTTCCTGTCAGGATATGTCAGCATGACTGATATGCGGTCAGCACGCCCGAATTTTGCACAGGAAAAACAAAACCCGCCAGATTTCTCTGACGGGTTTGGCAACGGCTATTTAGCTTCAGCCTTTGGCGATGGACTTGCCAGTGGCTCCCAGATCCTTGAAGGCTTCTTCAAGGCGGGCGGCCATTGAAAGTTCGGCCTCGCGGACCCAGACGCGTGGGTCATATTGCTTTTTGTAGGGGGTGTCGTTGTCAGGATCGACCTGATATTTAAAGGCGCGCTCATTTTCTTCAACATATTTACCAACCGCCGTTGCATAGGCAAACTGGGTGTCGGTATCGATGTTCATTTTGAAAACGCCATAACCAACGGCTTCCTCGATTTTTTCTTTTTCCGAACCGGAACCACCGTGGAAAACGAAATCAAGCGGGAAACCTTCAAGGTCATGTTTCTCGGCAACGTATTTCTGCGATTCCAGCAAGATTTCCGGGCGCAGTTTGACATTGCCGGGCTTGTAGACGCCATGCACATTGCCAAAAGCCGCTGCGACCGAAAAGTGGCCCAGTGGTTTAAGGCGACGATAGGCTTCTTCAACTTCTTCAGGCCGGGTATAGAGGCGCGGGTCAATATTGTCTTGCGACGTATCAAGTTCCTTGCCAATACCGTCTTCTTCACCGCCGGTAACACCCAGTTCGATTTCCAGGCTCATATCGACAGCAGAAAGACGTTTGAGAAATTCCTCGCAGGTCGCCAGATTGTCTTCCAGTGGTTCTTCTGACAAATCAAGCATATGCGAGCTAAACAAAGGCTTGCCTGTTTCCTTGTAGGCTTTTTCGCCCCAGCTCAGCATACCATCGACCCATGGAACAAACTTCCGGTTGGCATGATCGGTATGAAGAACAACGGCGACGCCATAATATTCAGCCATAAGCTGGGCATGGCGGGCGGCAGAAACGGCGCCAATAATACGGGCAGCATTGGCATCCTTGATGCCCTTGCCGGCAAAAAACTGGGCACCACCGTTCGATAGCTGAATGATGATATCCGAACCGGCATTGGCAGCAGCTTCAAGGGCTGCGTTTAATGTGCTCGACGAGGTAATGTTAACCGCGGGTAGAGCGTATCCGTCCTGCTTGCAGGCAGCAACGAGGTGGCGGTAGGCTGCACCGGTAACAACACCGGGTTTAACGGAAGGCATGTGGGTACTCCTCCTGGGGGTCAGAGCATTATAATAGTCCCCGTGCGAACCGATTGATCCGCAGCAAGGGCGATCCGTAAAGAGCCCAATGCATCCGTCATATGTTGCGTAAGGTCAAGATCTTCCGTCATAGACTTTAGGAAAAACTGCTGTTCACGCAGGCACAAAGCATCATGATCAGGCTCGTCGTCCGTTCTGATGATCTCGTCTGATTGTGTGAATTTTCCGTCACAATCTGTGGCAGCATGATGTAATTTTAAGGCACTTGTTTTGGTATGCGTATCAATATTGGCTGATCCTGCGCCTTTTTCTTCTACATCTGTGATTGAGACAGAGCCCTTCGGCCCGATCACGTCTTTAACGAAAAATGCTGTCTCGCTGATCATGGGGCCCCAGCCCGCTTCGTACCAGCCAATTGACCCGTCATCGAACCTTACCTGCAATTGCCCGTAATTATACATATCTTCGGCAACGTCTGGCGAAAGGCGAACCCCCATGGCGTTAACCGATACCGGCTTGGCCCCGGTCATCAGGCACATCATGTCCAGGTAATGCACCCCGCAATCGACAATCGGCGACACACTGTTTAACAGGCGTTTATGGGTTTCCCAAAAGGCACCGCTGCTTTGCTGGTTCAAATTCATGCGCATCACCAGCGGCTTACCCAGTGTTTGCGCCAATTCAACAAATTTTTCCCACGACGGATGATGGCGCAGAATATAGCCGATCACCAGTTTGCGGTTATTCTTTTGCGCACTGGCAACAACCCGCTCTGCATCTTCAACCGTGGCGGCCAGGGGCTTTTCAATAAAAACATGCGCCCCGGCCTCAAACGCGGCTACGGCATAATCGGCATGGGTTTCGGTGTAGGTATTAATTGAAACGGCATCGGGTTTTGTGTGCATCAATGCCGTTTCGTAATCGGTAAATTGCGGATAATGCTTAAAGCCATCGGGCAGGGTGCCATCCACAATGGGGGATCGCGCGCACAGCCCGATAATTTCATACCCCTCAAGGGCATGATAAGCTTTGGCATGGGACATCCCCATATTGCCCAGTCCGACGACAAGAACGCGTACGGGTTTCGACGTCATGAGGTGTCTCCTTTTTAATGTTTTATATAGAGAACGGTCGTTATTGCCCTGAAATCCAGGTGTTTTTTACCGTATATGATGCGCTGTCAAACAGAACCAGATCGGCATCAAAGCCGGGTTTGATCCGGCCTTTTCTGTTGCCCAGCTTTAAAAATTCGGCGGGATAAAGCGATGCCATACGCAAGGCCTCGGCCAGATCAGCGCCAATCATTTCAACGGTGTTTTTCACCGCCGACATCATATCAAGATCGGACCCGGCCAGGGTGCCATCGGCCAGTGCACAGCGGCCATGGGTGGCAATAATTTCCTCACCACCCAGAACAAAACTTTTGTTGTTTGCGCCGACTGTCGGCATCGCATCTGTCACCAGCATGATTTTGCCGGTTTTTTTGGCGCGCACGGCAATTTGCATGGCGCAAGGATGCACATGGAACCCGTCGGCGATCAGGCCACACCAAGTATTGTCATCGGCAATGGCGGCCCCGGCAACCCCAGGTTCGCGGTGGTTAAGCGGGCTCATGGCGTTAAAAAGATGGGTAAAGCCGCGCAAACCTTCGCCAATCGCGGCTTGCACATCATTATATGTACCCGCTGTATGACCAGCACAGACCAAAACGTTGTTCTGGGTCAGCTTGGCAATGGTTCCTGCCTTGGCCTTTTCCGGTGCCATCGTTACCACAATGCGGCCATTGGGCAGGCTGCTTAGCAATTCAATGGCATCATCTTCCATCGGGCGGATAATGTTGGGGTCATGAACGCCTTTGCGTTCGGCATTCAGATAAGGCCCCTCAAGGTGAATGCCGACAATGCCGGGGACATTTTGCGCAATTGCATCTTTAACCGCCGCAATTGCGGCCAGCATTTTTTCACGGGTATCGGTAATCAGGGTTGGCAACATGGCGGTTGTGCCAAATTGCCGATGACCGGCCATAATCGTGCGAATGCCATCAACAGTGGGGGTATGATTGAGCAAGACACCCCCGCCGCCATTCACCTGAACATCGATAAAGCCAGGGGCAAGAATGTTGCCTTTGGCGTCATATATAACCGCATCTGACGGGATCATGCTGGTGTCGCCAACAGCAGAAATTCTGCCATTGTCAATTAGAACCGTTTTGTCATCATAAAACTGGTCCCCATCAAACAGGCGGGTATGAGTAATGGCAAGAACCGGCATTAATGCGTCTCCGTTACCTTTGAAAGATGGGGCGGGGCATCGGGGTTGCAGCCGCGCAACAAGGCGACATGTTCGGCCAGCGTATAAAATGTCTGGATCATGGCGATCGGGGCAAATAATGGATGGATATCTTCAACAACCGGCAAATGGCCTTTGGTATCGCTATGCCCGGTTTCGGCCGCAAACAGGTTGTCGGTTTTGGCGCGCATTTCGGCTAAAAACCCTTCCACACTGTCGCGGGTGGCATCCTGTTGTGAAAATACCAGCATCGGAAAATCGCGGGTTACCAGCGCCATCGGGCCATGTTTGACTTCGGCGGCACTAAAAGCTTCGGCATGCAGGCTGCTGGTTTCTTTGAATTTAAGGGCCGCTTCCTGGGCAATGGCAAAGGTCGGTCCGCGGCCAATAACATAAAGCCCCTGCGATTTTGCAATTGGTTCCGCCGCGTCAAGCCAGTCTTTGTCTAATGCGCGGGTCAACTGGTCGGGCAGGGCGGCCAAGCCCTTGATCAGCGCATCATCATTGGCCCATGACGCCACAATCTGGGCAATGGCCGACAAGGTCGCGATATAGGATTTTGTTGCCGCAACGCTGGTTTCGGCCCCGGCGAGCAATGGAATAACGTGGTCAACTGTTTCAGCCAACGGAGAATCCGTTACATTGACCAGGGCGACCGTACGGGCCCCGGCTTTTTTTGCGGCTGCTGCACTTTGAACCAGATCCGGGCTTTTGCCCGACTGTGAAACGGCAATGAACAACGCACCCTTTACCGCCAGTGTCTTGCCATAAATCGACGTGATTGAGGGGGCCGCCGACACCACCGGAATGCCAAGCTGGCTTTCGATCAGGTATTTGGCATACAGCGTTGCATGGTCAGAACTGCCACGTCCGCAGGTCATGACAAAGGTGGGCGGGGTTGCGCGTAATTCTTCGGCCAACTGGGTAATCGCGCCATGATTAGCCGCCAGTTGCGCTTTTACAACAGACGGGGCCTGTGCCGTTTCGCGACCCATCTGGGTTTGCGGTGTCCAGCGTGTGCTCATGTTCGGGTTCCTCGGTTTGCAATCTGCATATAACGGTTGTGGCGCCTAGCGCGCATCGACCTGCATTTCGGCGATAAAGTCGTAACTGTCGCCGCGATAATGCGATCGGGTGAATTCAACAGGCGTGCCATTGGCCAGAAATGACCGGCGTTCAATATAAAGGGCGGCACTTCCTTCGGGGACGCCAAGAATGCGCGCTGTGTCGCTGTCAAACAATTCGGCGCGCAACCGCTGCAAGGCACGATCAGGTTTTTTGCCGTTTTTGGCCAAGGCATCGTAAAGCGATTTGTCCACGTCCTCGGGCGTCGGAATAAACTGCTTGGGTACCACGGCAAATTCCAGCGCCATGGGTTTATCATTGGCGGTACGCAACCGGCGAAACCGGGCGACTTCGGTGCCGGGCGACAGGTTTAAGGCCATGGCTTCTTCCGGGGTTGCATACCCGACCGATTTTTCCAGCCAGACAGCACCGGGGTTCATGCCCCGCGTGGTCATGTCTTCGGTAAAGGATGTTAGCCGGGACAGGGCCTGTTCAACACGCGGCGCAACAAAAGTGCCCGCGCCATGACGCTGGACTAAAACGCCGTCATCGACCAGAGCCCGAACAGCGTTGCGCACGGTAACGCGCGAAATGCCCAGTTCCGTTGCCAGGTCCCGTTCACTTGGCAGGGCGTCTTCGACCTTTAATATTCCATCATCTATAATGCCCTTAAGGGCAGTTTGCAGGCGGCGATATAGCGGGCCATGGCCAGTATTTTCAAAGTCGCGTGCCCGCAGGCTTTTTAAAACATCATCGGAAGCAATCATGGGTGGGCCTCATCGTGGCGTTTTGCCATCAAAATAGCACCATCAAGCGCGTCGCCGGATGCTGGAACCAGTTTTTCCTGAATATCGCCGGGCATTAAAGCCGCCATACGTTGGCCAATGCCGCCCATTAATGTCAGGTGCGGGGCGCCAAATGCCAGCAATTGCCGTAAAATCTGTTCATTGGCAGAGCGAGCCTGCAAAATAATATCCGAGGCAACCATGTCGCCTTTGTCAAAGGCATCAAAAACAGTCCGGCTGAATTGCCCGTAATCGGCCGGGCGGGCGGTTTCGGCGAATGAAACCATTTCTTCCGGGCTGTTGTGAAAATGTACCATTATCTGGCGGGTCATGTCCGATTCCAGACCAATTTTTTCATGGGCAAGCAGGGTTCTTTCCAGCGCGTGTTTGCCAATGCGCGCACCACTGCCAATATCCGATATTTCAAATCCCCAACCCGCAATCGCCAATTGCCGTTCCCCGACAATGGCCTGCCCACATGTTCCTGTGCCCACAATCAAAATGGCGCCATCGCGGCCATTATGGGCACCTAAGCACGCACAATAGGCATCGGTTTCAAAAACGGCACTGGCAAACGGGTGGGGATGGGCACGTACGAGGTTCTTTTCACGGCTTAATGACAATCCTGCAAGGCCCAGCCCCGCATGGATATTGCCAATTTGATCCCGCGTTAAAGATGCCTGATCAAGGGTTTCGTAGGCCGCATCGGTTATTTCAGCAAAGATTTTTTCAAGGCCAAGGCGTGTATTTGCGCTGCCTCGCACCGCTTCCCCCAGAATGTCGCCGTGATCGTTGGACAGTCGAACCCGGCATTGTGTTCCGCCGCCATCAACCCCCAGGAAAAGTCTTTCCGCGTCTGGTTTGTTCATTGTTTGCCATCCCTAACTTGCGCCACCATAGCAGAGTGGTATCAATATTGGCAATACCAATATAGATCCACTTATGGATATAGGGGATCAGTATGTTGGTTGCCAGGGATGAGTTTCAAGGGCTGAATTTAAATGAGAGAATCGATATATGGGGTTGTAAAAAATCATTAAAATTAGTTTTACCCCGTGAAGATCATCAAGGTGAAATTTAACGCCTTGCACGTCTGGTATCATAATGGTATTTAATTATGGAAGGGAGATCAGGAAAATGGCATCAAGCACCGAAGAATTCGATATGCGCTTTGCCGGGTTGGACCAATGGTCTGACGCTGATTTCCTGACGGCATTGTGGGAAGGTCAGATGCGCGCTGTTGCATCGGTCGGCCCGGTGATTGAACCCTTGTCCCGCGCGGCGGCTGATATCGCCAATCGACTGCTTGATGGCGGTCGTCTTGTTTATGCCGGGGCAGGGACATCAGGCACGGTTGCCTGGCAGGATGCCAAGGAACTGGGCGGCACATTTGGCTGGCCCGAGGACAAAACCATTGTCTTGCTTGCCGGGGGTGTCGACAGTGCGCCAGGCGTTTTTAATTCCGCCGAAGACGACCGTGACGCGGCGATTGTTGAAATTGACCGGCATCATATTGGGCCGAAAGACGCCCTTATTGCCGTTGCGGCCAGCGGATCAACCCCTTTCACATTAAGTGCCGTGCGGACAGCCAAGGCGGCTGGCGCGTTAACAATCGGAATTTGCAATAATGCGGACGGGGCTTTGCTGACCTCCGCAGATCATGGCATTTTTCTTGATAGCGCGCCCGAAGTTGTTGCCGGATCAACCCGCATGGGGGCGGGAACCGCGCAAAAAGCGGCATTAAATATGCTGTCAACGCTGGTGATGAACCGGCTGGGGCGCCTGTTTGATAATCTGATGGTTGGGATGCGGGCTGAAAACATCAAACTTCAGGGGCGGGCGGTTCGCATTGTCGGCCATATTGCCGGATGCGACGGCGACGTTGCACAGACGGCCCTTGAACACTCCGATTTTGATATTCGCTGCGCCGTTTTACTGGCGCGCGGCCAAACTTTGCAAAAAGCAAAAGAAATTCTGGCGTCCGTAAACGGCAATCTTCGGGCAGCGCTTGAATATAAGGGTTGAACCCGGTTCACAAAGAACCGGGCGGCCCACCGACATTGATCAGAGGAGGCATAAATGTCGAACAAACTATTGGCAAAAGGGCTGGCGGGTGCCTTGGCGGCAAGTGTCGCCCTGGTTCCGTTGATGGCGCAAGCCGGCGATCTGGTGATTGAAAGCTGGCGGACTGATGATGTTGATATCTGGAATGATCAAATTATCCCTGCGTTCAATGAAAAGCATCCAGACATCCATGTGAAATTTACTTCGGTCACCCCACCTGAATACAATGCGGCATTGAATGCGAAGATAGCTGGTGGCACAGCTGGTGATTTGATTACATGCCGTCCATTTGATGCATCGCTTGAACTTTACAGGCAGGGCAACCTTGCATCGCTTAACGATCTTCCAGGCATGGACAATTTCTCTGACGTCGCCAAGTCCGCCTGGCAGACCGACGATGGTTCAACCACCTTTTGCGTGCCGATGGCATCGGTTATTCATGGCTTCATCTACAACAAGGAAGCCTTTGATGAAGTTGGCGTAGAAGTGCCGAAAACCACCGAAGAATTCTTCCAGGTTCTGGATAAGATCAAGGAAGACGGCACCTATATTCCGATGGCAATGGGCACGGCGGACCAGTGGGAAGCCGCGACCATGGGGTTCCAGAATATCGGTCCGAACCACTGGAAAGGTGAAGAAGGCCGCAAAGCTCTGATTGATGGCAGCCAAAAATTCACCGACAAGCCCTATGTCGATACTTTCACCGAACTGGCCCGCTGGAAAAATTACCTGCCCGATGGTTTTGAAGGTATTTCATCTTCTGATTCCCAGAATCTGTTCTCACTGGGCCGTGCGGCCATTTATCCGGCCGGTTCGTGGGACATTTCGCTGTTTAACAAACAGGCCGATTTCAAATTCGGTGCCTTTCCGCCGCCTGCACCGGCAGGTTCTGATACCTGCTATATCAGTGACCATACCGATATCGGCATGGGCCTGAATGCCCATTCTGAAAATGCCAAAGACGCCAAGGTGTTTCTGGAATGGATGACAGGCCCCGATTTCGCCCAGCTTTATTCCAATGCCTTGCCGGGCTTCTTCTCGCTGTCAAATTCCCCGGTCAAGATCGAAGATCCGGTCGCGCAGGAATTTGTCAGCTGGCGCCAGAAATGCAAGTCGACCATTCGTAACTCCTATCAGATCCTTTCGCGCGGAACGCCGAACCTTGAAAATGACCTGTGGAACATTTCCGCCCAGGTCATCAATGGTACGCTGACCCCGGAAGAAGGAGCGACAAAGGCCGAAGGCGGCTTGGCAAAATGGTATGCACCGCATCAGAAATGATCGGTCCCTCCATCGGACGGGCGCATTTTGTGCGCCTGTCCGCCCTTTGGGGCACATGCACAATATAAAGTGGGCGGTCGTTTCTAACGCCCGACAAGAAGCGGGCGGACCGGGTTATGTTCCATCGCCCCGCCATCAAACACTTTCAGACAGACAGGACATGGTATGGCGCATTCAGGGCCCATGACCGATTGGCGCAAGGCAAAACTGCCTGTGTTTGCCTTTCTGGCACCCGCAACACTTCTTTACACGCTGTTTATGATTTATCCGTTGATCGATTCGATCCGGTTAAGTTTTTACAGTGCCCCATCTGGCGGCGATCTGGCTTTTGTCGGTTTCGATAACTATCGCACAATTTTAAGCGATCCCGACTGGGCGGCAACATTCTGGAACAGTTTCTGGAACAACATGAAATTTTTTGCCGTTCACATGCTGGTGCAAAACCCGATCGGCATTGCCCTTGCCGCCGTGCTGAGCCTGCCGCGCCTTAAATTTCGCAATACCTATCGCACCCTTATTTTCATGCCGACCATGCTGTCGGTCGTGATTGTCGGGTTTATCTGGCAGTTGATCCTGAGTCCGGTCTGGGGTGTGGGTGCCGATATTCTTGATATTGTCGGCCTGAAATCGCTGTTTGGGCCATGGCTGGGCAAGGAAGGAAGTGCGCTGATTACGCTGGCCTTTATTTCCGTCTGGCAATGGGTCGGCATTCCGATGATGCTGATTTACGCGGCCTTGCTGGCCATTCCCGACGATCTGGTGGATGCCGCCATTGTCGATGGCGCAACCCATTTCGAGGTGTTCTGGCATATTAAAATGCCCTTGATTTTGCCCACGGTCGCCATGGTTTCAATTTTAACATTTGTCGGTAATTTCAATGCCTTCGATCTTGTTTATGCGGTGAAAGGTGCGCTCGCCGGGCCGAATTTCGCCAGCGACATCATGGGTACGTTGTTTTACCGCACCTTCTTTGGCTATCAGTTGCAGCTTGGCAGCCCCACACTTGGCGCGACCGTCGCATCGCTGATGTTTATGATCATTCTTGCCGGGGTGTTGTTTTACCTGTTTGTCGTGCAGCGCCGCATGTCGCGCTATCAACTGTAAAAGGGGGCTGCATCCATGGCTTTAAATCTTCGCAAGGATCAGGCATCCCGTGCTGTCATCGTCCACGCGGTCTTGCTGAGTTACACGCTGATTGCACTGTATCCGGTGTTTTTAATCGTGATTAATGCGTTTAAATCCCGTAAGGGCATTTTTCGCGAACCAATGGCGCTGCCAACCACCAAGACTTTCAGCCTTTCCGGGTTTGAAAAGGTGTTGGCCAAGGCCGATTTCGGGACTTATTTTTTCAACAGCATCTCGGTGACAGTCGTTACGATTGTTGTGGTTCTGTTGCTTGCGGCAATGGCGGCCTGGGCCTTGTCGGAATACAAGTTCCCTTTCAATACCGCCCTGGCAATCTATCTGGCGATTGGCATTATGGTGCCTATTCGCCTTGGCACCGTTTCCATTCTCAGCCTGATGGTCGATTTGGGGCTGGTCAATACGTTAACATCGCTGGTTCTGGTTTATGTGGCGCAAGGGTTGCCTCTGGCGATTTTCATTCTGACCGAATTCATGCATCAGATCCCCAAGGATTTGAAGGAAGCCGCGCGTTGTGACGGGGTTGGCGAATTCAAGATCTTTTTCGCGGTGATTTTGCCGCTGGTACGCCCGGCTGTGGCAACGGTTGCGGTGTTTACCATGATTCCGATCTGGAATGATTTGTGGTTCCCGCTCATTCTGGCACCGGGCGATGGCAAGCAAACCATTACCCTGGGGGTACAACAGTTTATCGGGCAATATGTAACGGACTGGAACGCGGTTCTGGCGTCGCTCAGTCTCGCCATTATTCCCATCCTGATCCTTTATCTGATTTTTTCCCGCCAACTGATCCGCGGCCTGACATCTGGCGCAGTGAAGTGATTTACGGGTTACAGGAGCACTTTAAAAAATGGCCGATTTGAAACTGGACCAGATCCGCAAAAGCTATGGCGCCGTTGATGTCCTGCATGGCATTGATCTGGATGTAAAAGACGGGGAATTTGTTGTTTTTGTTGGCCCGTCGGGCTGTGGCAAATCAACACTTTTGCGGATCATCGCCGGGTTGGAAGACATCAGCAGCGGCGACCTTATGATTGATGGCGAGGTTGTAAACAATAAAACCCCCAAAGACCGTGGTATTGCCATGGTGTTTCAGTCCTATGCGCTTTATCCGCATATGACGGTTTACAAAAACATGGCCTTTGGCCTGAAACTGGCCAATACCGACAAATCCGCCCTTGATCAGCGCGTACGTGCTGCGGCATCCACCCTGCAACTTGATAATTTGCTGGATCGACGCCCATCCGAACTGTCGGGCGGGCAGCGCCAGCGTGTCGCCATTGGCCGTGCCATTGTGCGCCAACCCAAGGTTTTCCTGTTTGATGAACCGCTGTCAAACCTTGATGCTGCCTTGCGGGTGCAAACCCGGATCGAAATTGCCAAGCTGCATCAAAAGCTGAAATCAACCATCGTTTATGTCACCCATGACCAGATCGAAGCCATGACGCTGGCCGATAAAATTGTGGTGATGAATGCGGGCCGGGTCGAGCAGGTAGGGTCGCCGATGGATTTGTATCATCATCCCAAAACCCGGTTTGTTGCCGGTTTTATCGGGTCGCCGGCAATGAATTTTACCCGGGTCAAAATTACCGCGACCAGCGCCGAAACCGTTACCGTCGAAATGCCTGGTGGCGGCAGCGCCATTTTGCCATTCGTTGTTTCGAGCGGGCAGGTGGGCAAGGAAGTTGAACTGGGCATTCGCCCCGAACATCTTGAACTGAACCGTGAAGGTGACCTCCCGGTCAGCGGCGAAGTCGAGGTTGTCGAAAAACTTGGCGACTCCACGTATCTTTATGTCGGTCTGGCAAATGGTGATCGGGTGACATTGCGGGCGCCGGGCCACAGCCGGGTTAAAATTGGTGAAAAGGTTACCGCCGCTGCCGATGGCGGGGCGGCACATCTGTTTGACGATAACGGTCAGGCTTTTGCCAAGGTGAATTGCCCGGCAAAATATAGTGCCACCGAATAGGGGCTTTTTATTGCGATATTTGTCTGTTTGGGGGCGGTCCTTGGGGCCGTCCCTTTTTCATTGATAATCCGGGATAACACTGACGGATCATCCGATATTTTGTTGCAGAACTTTAACTTGCGGTTTTGATGGAAACATGGCGAAACTTGTAACGAAAAGTTCAATAGAAAATGAAATCAGTCTTTTTGGTTTCATTTCAACATAAAGTTTGCTGATAATATCATTTGGCGGTGCTCCATTGCGCGGGCTGTGGGGATCGTGACTGGTGGCAGATTTTGAATTTCGTCAACAAAGGGGTTCGTTACAATGTCTAAAAATACCGGTTCGCTGCGCGCAACCATGCTGGGTGTTTCTGCACTGGCAGGCGTGATGATGCTGGCAGGCGCTGCCCAGGCAGAAGAATTGCGTTTGCTGACCTGGGGTGGTTATGCCCCGGATGACGTTATCGAAATGTTTGAAAAGGAAACCGGCATTAATGTCGAAGTAACCCTTTCAACCAATGAAGACATGATTTCAAAATTGCGCGCTACCGGTGGCGGCGGTTTTGACCTTGCCCAGCCGTCACAGGATCGCATTGCCGGTGCCCAGATGGAATATCGCATCTACAAGCCGCTCGATCTGTCAAAAGTTGACACCGCAAAATTCATTCCTTCCATGCTGGCAGCAACCAAAACCAACACCACCGTTGATGGTGAAGTTTATGGTTTGCCCCATATCTGGGGGACCAGCGGCCTTGTGGTTGATACTAAAAAAGCACCCGACGTTAAGGACTATACCGATCTTTGCAATGACAGTGTTGCAGGCAAGGTTTCCTACCGCCTGAAACGGCCGACCCTGATCGGTTTTGCCTTCGCCATGGGCATGGACCCGTTTGCAGCCTATAGTGACGAAACCAAATATCAGGAAATCCTCGACAAGGTTGAGGAAAAGCTGATCGACTGCAAACCCAATGTTAAAACTTATTGGGAAGGTGGCGATGCGCTGCTAAACTTGGTGCGTTCGGGTGAAGTTGTTGCAGCCATGGCGTGGGATACCGGCGGGTGGAAGCTCAATAACGATAATGCCGACATCACCTTTATCGCCCCGAAATCGGGTGCATTGGGTTGGGTTGATACCTTTGCTTTGCCGCGTAAATCCGAAAACGAAGATGCGGCCTACAAATGGATCAACTTTGTCATGCAGCCTGAAATTGCGGCCAAAATTACCGCAAGTGCCGGTAACTTTACGGCCTCCAAAGGGGCTGATGACTTTGCCGAAGACAAGTTGAAAGCCCAGTTCAAGAACAGCTTCCCGCAGGAAGCCCTTGATAACATCAAATGGTATCCGCCGGTTCCGGCCGGTCTGGAAACCCTTGAAGGCAAGACGCTGGACCGGATTAAAGCCGCCCAGTAACGGCAATCTTTCATGGCATCCCCGGCATCAATCCGGGGGTGCCATATTTGTTAAAAAACAAAAGATGCGATCCATTTCGTACCAAAATAACTAAAAATATTCAGGATGATTCGGGGTGAATATGGTCGACCAGTTTGATTTGGAATGCCGTGACGTTGTCAAAACATTTGGCCAGTTCAAAGCCGTGGATAAGGTTTCGCTGACCATACCGCCGGGATCGTTTTTTTCCATTCTGGGGCCGAGCGGCTGTGGCAAAACAACCTTGTTGCGCATGCTGGCAGGGTTTATCGAACCCACAGCGGGCGATATCCTGATCAAGGGAAAATCGGTTCTGGGCGTTGCCCCTAACCGGCGACCCGTCAATATGGTGTTTCAACATCTGGCACTTTTTCCGATGATGAATGTTGCGCAAAATGTTGCCTATGGCTTGCGCCGTCGCGGGGTAGACCGGGCGACAATCGATAAAAAAGTTGCTGAAACGCTGGCGCGGGTTGGCTTGCCCGATTCAGGGCCAAAACAGATCCATCAGCTTTCTGGTGGGCAAAAACAGCGTATCGCCATCGCCCGTTGTCTGGTGCTTGAACCTGCCGTGTTGCTGCTTGATGAACCGTTGGGTGCGCTTGATTTGAAATTGCGCGAACATATGAAGGTTGAACTCAAGCAGCTTCAGCACGAAATTGGCACCACCTTTGTCTACATCACCCATGATCAATCCGAAGCCCTGGTGATGTCTGACCAGGTGGCGGTGATGAATGCCGGTCGCTTTGAGCAGGTCGGCACCCCGCAGGAGCTTTATTATAAGCCCGATACACCTTTTGTTGCCGGATTTGTCGGCGAAAGCAATCGCTGGCAGGGCACGCTGGAAACCATTGCCGACGGTCAGGCCATTATCCGCCTTGATAGCGGCGGGGTAATTTACACCGACCCGGAACAGGTTGCCAATATCTCCCATGGTGTGGGGCAACGGATGGATGTTTTTGTTCGCCCCGAGGCCATCACAATTACGGCCAAAGGGCAGGATGGCCCCGCCGCCGCACCGGGTATCAACGCCATGCAGGGGCGGGTTGGAAACCTGTTATTTAACGGGGCTGCCAGCAGCGTTCAGTTGCGCGAAACCACAACCGGCCACGAAATGAATGTGGCCTTGCCCCAAACCGGGGCATTTGCGGGCCTGCGCAACGGCGATGAACTTGATTTAAGCTGGAGTGCCGGGCAGACAAAGTGTTTTGCCGTGACAAAAACAGGGGCGGCCAGTGCCAGCGCCAGTGCCGAGGCCGTCGCATGAAAAACACATCGGGTTCTGTTGCCGGTGGCGGATTAAAACTGGGCGTGTTGCTGATGGCAACGCCTTTGCTGCTATGGCTGGTTTTGCTGGTGATATTGCCGCATCTTGATTTGCTGATGGTGTCGCTGCGCGAACGGATTTCATACGGAAAATACGCGTTCAGCTTTGCCAATTACATCGAATTTTTTACCGAACCGCTATACTGGAACACCTATGTTCGAACTGCGACGATGTCGATTTTGGCAACGGCGCTGACATTGGTGATCGGCTTTCCGATTTCCTATTATATTGCCAAGGTGATGCGGGGCAGGGGCAAAAGCGTTTTGTTCCTGATGTGTCTGATCCCGTTTTGGGTCAGCGAACTTGTCCGCACATTCGGCTGGATGATTTTGCTGCGCGAAAGCGGCGTTATCAGTCACTTTCTGCAATGGGCGGGGCTGGTCGATGGGCCGGTTGAAATGCTGTATAATGATGTGACCATTATGGTGGGGCTGGTTTATACATCGATGCTGTTCATGGTGGTGCCGCTGGTGTCCGTCCTTGATAGCCTGGACGACAGCCTGATTGAGGCCGGTTATGATCTGGGCGGCAATGCCTTTACCGTTACCCGCGATATTGTCATCCCTCATGCCATGCCCGGTATCGCATCGGGTTGTATTGTTGTTTTCATGCTGACACTGGGCAATTACCTGACGCCAAACCTGTTGGGCGGCAAAAGCAGCCTGTGGTTTACCGAACAAATCTATACCCAGTTCATCACCCGGTTTAACTGGGAATCGGGTTCGGCTTTCGGGTTTTTGTTGCTGGTTTTGTCATCGTTGATTGTCTGGCTGGGCTTAAAGCTCAGCCGTCAGACATTGTCCGATACGGTCGGCTAAGGGGGCCATCATGATACCTTCCATTCCGCAATCGCGTTATGCCAAGGGCATTTATGGTGCCTATGTAACGCTGTTTTTTATCTATCTGGCGGCACCTTTGGTGGTTGTCGGCGTGTTTGCCTTTAACGATAGCCAGTTTCCCTCGATGCCATGGGAAGGGGCGACGCTGGCGTGGTTTTTTGGTGATACCGCGCCCTATATCGGCATTTTCCACGATAGCGCATTGTTACGCAGTATCGGGACATCGGCCTTTGTCGCGGTGTGGGTCACGCTGTTATCCGTCACCGTTGGTACCTGTAATGCGTTTTTGTTCGAACGCGCCCGCTTTCCCGGTAAAAACCTGCTTTATATGTTGGCGATTTCACCGCTGGTTATTCCTGGTGTGATTTTAGGTATTTCGATCCTGGTATTTTCCAACGCCATCGCCAATGGTGTCGAAGATGCCATTGGCTGGGATCTGGACTTTTTGCGTCCCGGGCTGTTTTTGGTCATTATTGGGCAATTTGCCTTTATCACAACCATCACGACACTGGTGATATCGGCCCGCCTGCGCAAATTTGACATCACCCTGGAGGAAGCGGCCCTTAATCTTGGGGCGACCCGGGCCGATGCCATTCGCACCATTACCATTCCCTATTTGAAACCGGCTCTGATCGGGGCGGCCATCGTGTCGTTTTTAATGTCGTTTGAAAACTTCAATACCACCCTGATGCTGGTGGGATCTGATGCGCCGTTAACAATTGCCATGTTTGACCGGCTAAAGCAGGGGTCAACACCCGCGCTTAATGCCTTGTCTGTGCTATTGATGGTGGTATCGGGCGGGCTTGCGCTGATGTCGGTCTTTGCCCAGCGTGATCGCAGTTCAAAATAGTCGTTGCAGCGATGTCGTCAAAATTTTGAAACTGAACAGACGTACAGGAAAGCGGCTTTCGGGCCGCTTTTCATTTGTCCATTCGTCAACAAAGCGGTTTGGTTTTGATTTCAGATAGGAAATTCGACTTTTTGAACGCAAAAAATGCCGTTTTCTGCAAAAAAACAGGCGCAATTGTTGATATTGCAAGTTAATGACATTTTTAGATTCCTGATTTTTGGAGATTGACGGCGCATTTTAGATTTGATTTGAATTTTCAAGATGCTCATATGAACAAAAATTTCAAATTCTATGATGCAATTGAACATTAATTTTGTCCGAAATAGAAGTTTCCGAAAACTGTCATTTGAGTGATCCGCCATCGCATTGGATAAACATCCGTGTTGTTTAGGCTGCGACAGGGCAGCCAAAGCGAGCGATGTATTTTATTTGGGAGATCACGGAATCATGTTTCGCAAAACGCTGATGGCTGCGGCTGCGTTGCTGGCAATGGCAACTTCTGCCAATGCGGCAACGCAAATCACCTGGTGGCACGCGATGGACGGGGCGCTGGGCGATGTTGTTAACACGCTGGCCGACCGCTTTAACAAAAGCCAGGACGAATATGAAATAGTCCCGATTAACAAGGGCAGCTATCAGGAAACCATGACGGCCGGTATTGCCGCGTTCCGTGCAAAAAACCAGCCCAATATTATTCAGATTTTTGATGCCGGTGCCGCAACGATCATTAATGCCAAAGGCGCTGTCCTGCCGGTTCAGGAGTTGCTGGAAAGCGACGGTGTGAAGTTCGATATCAATAATTACATCCCGGGTGTTCGGTATTTCTATGCTGATGCTGATGGCAAAATGATCGGGATGCCGTTCAACAGCTCCACCCCGCTTTTGTATTTCAACAAAGATGCCTTTGCAAAAGCAGGCATTGAAAACCCGCCGAAAACCTGGCAGGAATTTGAAACGATTGCGCCGAAGCTCAAGGAAGCAGGTTATACCGGGCTGGCCCAGTCCATGAGCACATGGATTTTCTTTGAAAACTTCATGTCGCGCCACAACCTGCCACTGGCCACCGAAAATAACGGCTATGACGGCACCGATGCCAAGCTCCTTTATAATAACAAGGACCTGAAGGCATTCTGGTCAAATGTGAAGAAATGGAAAGACGAAGGTTATTACGGCTATTATGGCCGCGACTGGGGCCCCAACCAGGATGCATTTTTGCAGCAGAAGGTTGCCATGTGGATCGGTTCTTCCGGCTCTTTTGGCGGTTTGCGCAAAAGCGCTCAATTCAAGTTTGGTGCGGCTGAACTTCCTTATGTTGCCGGTGTTGGCGATGCCCCGACACACACCTTTATTGGTGGTGCCGCCCTGTTTGCGCTCTCAGGTCATCCGGCTGAGGAAAACAAAGGCGTTGCCAAATTCTTTGAATTTCTGACCCAGCCGGACATCCAGTATTATTGGCACAAAGAAACCGGTTACGTGCCGATTACCAATGCTGCCTATGAACTGGCGCAAAAAGATGGCTACTACAAAGAAAGCCCGGATGCCGAAGTGGGTATCAAGCAGCTTTCCGAAAAAGGTGGCGAATGGACCAAAGGCTATCGCCTGGGATTTTATCCGCAGATCCGTAACGTCATTTACGGCGAAGTTGATAAAATGCTGAGCGGCGAAGAAACCGTAGATGCGGCCTTTGATACCATTGAAACCCAGGGCAATGCCTTGTTGAAGCGTTTCCACGATACCTACAAATAAATCAACCTGAGTGATTATCGCAGGGCGCCTGTTACAGGCGTCCTGCCTTCATTGTTGGTCAATGTTTTAAATACGGTTATTTAAAATGAAGCGCGTTCAATTCGGGCACAGCGCGGTGCCTTACCTTTTTGTGGCACCCCAAATTATAATTATCACCATCTTTTTTCTTTGGCCGGCGGCCCAGGCGATTCACCAGTCTTTTTTGCTCGAAGATGCGTTTGGGCTGTCGTCACAGTTTGTCTGGTTTCGTAATTTCAAGGATGTGTTTGCCAATCCTGCGTGGTTGCAATCGGCAAAATTTACAGTCGTTTTTTCCTTTTTGGTTGCGTTTCTTTCCATTGCCATTGCCCTGGTGCTTGCTGTTCGTGCCGACGAAATTTTACGAGGGGCAAAAATGTACAAAACCCTGCTGATGTGGGGCTATGCCATTGCGCCGCCGGTCGCCGGATTGCTGGGCATTATGATGTTCAACCCTTTGATGGGTGATCTTTATATTCTGATCAACAAAATCGGGTTTTCCTTTAACCATATTGAAAGCCCGAGAGACGCCGCCTTTGTGGTGATCCTGATTGCCGTCTGGAAGCAGGTGAGTGTGAATTTCATTTTCTTTCTTTCCGGGTTGCAAGGTATTTCAAAATCCGTGATGGAAGCAGCGACCCTGGATTGTAAAAGTTCGGGACGACGGTTTTGGACCATTACCTTTCCGTTGCTTGCGCCAACAACCTTCTTTCTGCTGATTACCAATCTGACCTACGCCTTTTTTGAAACGTTCGGCATTATTGACGTTTCAACCAAAGGGGCACCGGGCGGGTCGACCGCGACCCTGGTCTACAAGGTGTATCAGGACGGGTTTCTGGGGGCTGATCTTGGCGGAAGCTCTGCTCAATCGGTCATTCTTATGGTTATCGTCAGCATCTTGACGGTCTTTCAGTTCCGTTTCATTGAACGAAAAATCCATTATTAAGGGGGCGTCATGTATCAGTCCAAATGGCGTGTTCTAAGCAATCACATCATTCTGATTTTAGGGGCAATTTTTATGATTGCGCCGGTTTGGGTGGCTTTTGCATCATCCACCCACACGCGGGAATACCTGTTTCAACATGGTTTACAGTGGCTGCCTGGGGGGTATTTTTTCGAGACCTATAGTGCGATCCTGTTTGATCCGGCGGCAACAAAAGGTCGGGTTACAGCATTGCAAATGCTGTTTAACAGCATGGTGTTGGGGCTGGGGTTTGCCATTGGCAAAGTTATTATTTCGATGATGGCGGCCTATGCCATCGTGTATTTTCGCTTTCGCCTTGCTGTTCCGTTGTTCTGGATCATTTTTTCGACGCTGTTACTGCCACTTGAAGTGCGCATCATCCCTTCCTACGAGGTTGTTTCGTCGTTGGGAATGCTCAACACGTATACGGGCCTGATTTTGCCCCTGATTGCATCGGCAACCGGCACATTTTTCTTTCGGCAATTTTACCGTTCCGTTCCCGATGAACTTCTGGAAGCGGCCCGTCTGGACGGGGCAGGGCCGTGGCGGTTTTTCGTCGATATATTGGTGCCGCTATCGATCACCATGATTGCTGCGATATTTATCATCATGTTTGTGGTGGGATGGAACCAGTATCTGTGGCCGTTGCTGATGACAACGGATGATAAACTTTACACCATCGTTATCGGTATCAAGCAGGTCTATCAGTCGCTTTATGAAGGCGGGCAAATCCCTCAGTTTCCCAAGGCGTTCGCCTTGACCATTCTGGCAACCATTCCGCCGGTTCTGGTGGTGGTTATCTTCCAGCGCATGTTCATCAAAGGGTTGGTCGAAACCGAAAAATAACCAGCCATTCAAAACATTATGCGGGTTTTCGGACCCGGACATCGGAACCGGATACGACAGGACAAAGTCATGGCGACGCTAAATTTAAAGCAGGTCGAAAAGACCTATGTAAACGGATACAAGGCAATTCACGGGATTGATCTTGAAATTGCAGATGGCGAATTCGCCGTGCTGGTGGGGCCATCGGGCTGTGGCAAATCCACCTTGCTGCGCATGATCGCCGGGCTTGAAACCGTTTCTGCGGGCGAGATTAAAATTGAAGACAGGGTGGTGAACAATGTGGCCCCGGCGGACCGCGATATTGCCATGGTGTTTCAAAATTATGCGCTTTATCCGCATATGACGAACTATGCCAATATGGCCTATGGCCTTAAAAACCGGGGCTACAGCAAGGAAGAAATTGACCGCCGCGTGCGTGAAGCTGGCACCATTTTGCAGCTAACCGAATTGCTGGACCGCAAACCCCAGCAATTATCAGGCGGCCAGCGCCAGCGCGTGGCAATGGGGCGGGCGATTGTGCGCGAACCTAAGGTATTTTTGTTTGATGAACCGCTGTCAAACCTGGATGCCAAGCTGCGTGTTGATATGCGTCTTGAAATTAAAAATCTGCAACAACGCCTTGGTATTACATCGGTTTATGTTACACATGATCAGGTTGAAGCCATGACCCTGGCTGATCGTTTGATTGTGATGAATGGCGGTGTGGCCGAGCAGATCGGTTCGCCGATTGATATTTACAATGCGCCGACGACCCGGTTTGTCGCAAGCTTTATTGGCTCGCCGTCGATGAATTTCCTTGATGGCCGCGTCTCAAATGATTGCAGCCATGTGGTGCTAACCGACGGCACCCAGCTTGATCTTGATTATAATGTCGAGGCAAACCGTGACGTGGTTGTCGGCATTCGCCCCGAACATCTTTCCATTACCACCCCAACCCGCAGCAGCATTGCCGCAAAGGTGCGCATAACCGAAATTCTGGGGGCAGAAACGCTTGTATATCTGACATTTGGCAGCAAAAACGAAGCCATTACCTTGCGTATGCAGGGAACCCATAAATATGCCGCAGGGGATGAATTGACGCTCTATTCAAATCCGGCGCAAATTCATCTGTTTGATCAGGCCAGCGGCCATCGGATCTGATATCGCGCACGCTGATCATGCTCTTTCGTGCCACATTTGAAAGCCACCCGTGACCGGCGCGGGTGGTTTTCTTTTGTCCGGTACATTTGATCATGCCGGTTTGATCAAAAAGCGATTTTGTCCTTGTTTCTGCCGTGCCGAAACGTTAGTTCCATGCCTGAGCAAGACAGGAGCACGACAGTGAACGCGGATCAGAAAAACGCACTTTATGCTGACGCCACAAAAGAACTTGCCAGCATTACCGAAGGCGAAACCAATGTGACAGCGTTGATGGCAACGGTAAGCTGCGTTCTGGCTGAAAAGTTCGACTATTATTTCTGGACCGGGTTCTATATCGTTGATCCCATCAAACAAAATGAATTGGTGGTTGGTCCGTATCAAGGGACACTTGGATGTTTGCGCATTCCGTTTGGCCGTGGGGTTTGTGGCAGCGTTGCCGCAACACGCAAAAGCTGTGTGGTTGACGACGTACATGCTTTTCCAGGGCATATCGCCTGTGATAGCCGTTCCAACTCGGAAGTCGTGGTGCCGGTGCTTGACCGGTCCGGGGCATTGATTGCCGTTTTTGATGTCGACAGCGTTGAAACCGGATCATTCGACGGGATTGATCAAACCGCGCTGGAAGCTATAATGCAGCAGATTTTCGCGCGCTGACCGCATATATTTATTCGCCGGTTCTGAAACGGAATCGCAAACTAACAACGAACTTTGGAAGATAACCCATGGCAGGCAGTGTCAATAAAGTCATTCTCGTTGGCAATCTGGGCCGCGACCCGGAAATCCGTTTTACCCAGGCGGGCAAGAAAATTGCCAATTTCAGCATCGCGACCTCCGAACAATGGCGGGACCGCCAGTCCGGTGAGCGCCGTGAACGTACCGAATGGCACCGGATTGTTGTTTTCAGTGAAGGCCTGGCCGATGTTGTTGAGCGCTTTGTTAAAAAAGGCAGCAAACTCTACATCGAAGGCGTTCTGCGCACCCGCAAATGGCAGGGGCAGGATGGCAAGGATAACTATACCACTGAAATCGTCCTTGAAGGCTTTAACAGCACGCTAACGATGCTTGATGGTCGTGGTGAAGGTGGTGGCGCCGGTGGCGGTTCTTCGTCAGGTGGCGGTTATGGCGGTGATTCCGGCGGCTATGGTGGTGATACCAGTGGCGGCGATGCAGGCTGGGGTAATTCTTCCCCGCGCAGTGGCGGCGGCGGATCAGCACCGGGTGGTGCCCCGGATCTCGACGACGATATCCCGTTCTGATCAATAGGCGGCGGCTGTTAAGAACAGTTCAAACGAAGGCAGTACCGATCATGGTGCTGCCTTTTTTATCGTTACAAAGTTAACGCTTGTTGATATGAAAAATCACAAGGTTCACTTTGCCGCGTCCTGCTGCAAGGTCATTTGACATCGTTCTTTTACGGAGACCTCGCATTTGATCGGTCCTGTTTTTGGCAGCCCCGAACCGGGTAAATTTTATAACATCAAGGATTGTGCCTATGCCGTTATTCCCGATGGCAAAGGTCGCCTTGGTGTGGTCAAAACACCCAAAGGCATCATGCTGATCGGGGGAGGGGTTGAACGCGGAGAGTCAGTCCAGGTGGCATTGGCGCGTGAGGCGATTGAGGAAACCGGGCGTGCCCTGCGCATTATCTCGCAGATTGGCATTGCGACCCAATATGTAAATAACCGCGCCAAGGGAAAATACCGCTTAAAACGCGGCGTGTTTTTTATTGCGGAGATTTTGCCAAAAACAGTCGCCCAAATTGACCTGGACCACGAATTTTTGTGGATGCCAGCACGCGATGTTGAAAAGAAACTGGTGCGATCATTTCATCGCTGGGCCGTACAGCATTGTCGCGAACAGACTGCGGCTCAATAAAGTTCTGTATAGGCGATTGCAATTAATCAGGGGGCGATTATAAGGCCTTAAGAAGGGCACATAACCTAACTTACAAAACGGTCTTTCTGGTCGTTAAATGCCTTTAGAACTTTCCGCAGCCCCTCTTCCTTGACTGTTTCAATTGCTTCGTTCAGGGGAACCCATTTGCGGCCTCGATGGGATTCTTCCCATTCGACATCGGGTAAGAGCTGTTCAACCCTCATGGCAAAGACTTCAACATCACATCGGGCACCCCATTTCTGGTAATGGTATTTCCCAACCGACGGTTCCAGTGCCGTGCCAATGCAGCCTGCTTCTTCGCGTGCTTCTTTAACAGCGCTTTCAATCGCGGTTAAGCCAGGGTCGATCGCCCCTTTGGGGATGACAAAATGCTTGCCGCCGCTTGATAACGTCATCAGGACTTCAAAATCGCTATCACCATTATCGTGGTTTGTTACCCGAAAGGGAATAACCGACGATTGACGGTAAAAATAGGCTGGCCGTTTGCGTTTTTGCGAACCGTTTCGATCCGGCCAGGGAAAGTCCTGCGGCACATTGGCCGCGTCAACCATTTGAACGATCCGTCCCGATGCCGGTGATAAACTCGGCCAATCACATGTAATCTCGATCATGATGATTGAAGCAGGCTTTAGCGATGGAAACAGACGTTTTTTGCGCATGTCAGTGCCCGCGATCAGGGCAGGAAGCGCGCTGATGCCGGGGTTATGGCCCACGATCAGGACATGCTTTGTTTCGGCGTCAAGGGCTGTCAGGGCGGACAGCAGGGTCTGCGCTGAGGCATTATAAAAATCAGGGTTGATTGTAATATCGGGCGCTACGCCGGGATAAAGCGTTTTGTGCAGTTTTTCTGCCGAATGCAGTGTGCGTTCGGCAGCGGATGCGATGATTTTGTCAGGATGCAGGTTCTTTTTGTCAAGAAAGGCCCCAATGCGCTGTACGTCCAATTTGCCGTCTTCGGTTAACGGACGGTAAAAATCGCCCCTGGCGTCGTAGGTGACAGTTTCACCGTGCCGCAAAAGGGTGATCAAACGTTTCATTCAGTTGTCCTTGAAAAAAGAATTATATTGCCCGTCTCATGCATACGGACAGACAGCCTGGGTGCAGACCTATAATATGGGATCAAATTGGCGCGTTAAAATGGCGCACAAGGCTACTTATGCCAATAACTTCAGCAATCCGCCTTGCCTGGCGCCGTATTGCACAGATTAGAAGGTGAATCTATGAAATTTTTATGATCATCGCGTTTGCGCGTTCAAAAACCGTGCAGAACGCGCTTAAGGCAACATTTCTCCGTCGACATATAACCACTTCCCGTTGTGACGCAGAAAACGCGAATTTTCGTGCAATGTGCCGCGGTGACCATTCTCAACAAAGCTGGCAATAAATTCGACAAACCCGACATTTTCAAACAGGCCACCGGCCTTGGTATTGACGATTTCAAGACCGACCCAACAGGCTTTCTGCCGTGCGACCGTCCGGTCTGCAAAGTCGCGGGCTTTTTCCGGCGGTACAGTGTCGACCAGATACGACCCCAGGCCAAGCGCAAAGGCGCAATAACGCGAACGCATTAGCAAAACAGCCGTTGCCGGAAGTCTGGTTCCAAGGTGAAAAGGCTGGCAACATTGTCCGTAAGGTTTGTTTGTGCCGCACGGGCAGGCAGAAGTGGATGTTACAGTACTTGATTTCGATTTTGGCATGGGCGGGCAGGGTCCGGGTTAAAAGCGCAGAATACGGCGAAAAATCATGGAACAGCCAGAGCTTCACAGCGTTGTGAACATAGAGTGATTGTCCCGGAAAGCAAATTGCCTTTTTTTAGCCTTATATCGTTTCTACCGTGACATTGCAGGAATTGATTATATCCGACTTGTTTGGTCGGGTATAATCGATAAAAGCTTGATATTTAGTCCAAATGTTGATGTCAGGATGTGTGGTTTTATCTTGACAAAATTACTCAGGATTAGATATGTTAACCATATAAAGCGGGTGGGGGCCCATTAGGCACCGCCGGATTTAAGTCCGGCCAGGTTTGGCGGACATAATGTCGATTTGCTTCAAAGTAAGGATGAGACACATCATGAACAACAAGTTTTGCATCAGGCGTCCTTTTCCATAGGCACTCATCGAAATGGCCTCGTTATGCTCTCGTTGCATATTTAGCCATTTTTGCCTGTGACGTGTTTCAATTGCACATGATTGAGGTTGCGTAAATATTCCCGGGATTAAACGTCTTGTATGACGATACCGGTTTACGTTGACCTCTCAGGAGGACAAAACCATGAGCTCACTTAAAATGCCTGCTGTTCCCCAGGATGACGGATTCTCTGGATATCTGCGTCAGGTATGGAAATTTCCGATGCTGACCGCTGACGAAGAATATATGCTGGCCCGGCGCTATGTCGAACATGAAGACACAGACGCTGCCCACAAAATGGTCACCAGCCATTTGCGCCTTGTTGCCAAAATTGCCTTTGGTTATCGTGGTTACGGCTTGCCAATCACGGATCTGGTGGCCGAAGGCAATACCGGCCTGATGCGTGCCGTGCAAAAGTTTGACCCCGAACGGGGGTTCCGCCTGTCGACCTATGCCATGTGGTGGATTCGTGCAGCTGTGACAGAATATATTCTGCATAGCTGGTCGATGGTTAAACTTGGCACCATGGCCGCACAGAAGAAACTTTTCTTTAGCCTTCGCAAGGCCAAAAAGCAGCTGAATATCTATGACAATGGTGAATTGACGCCGGAACAGGCTGGCCAGGTTGCCGAGCGTTTGGGCGTGACCGATAAAGAAGCGCTGGATATGAACCGTCGTCTGGCGGCGCGTGATTTCTCTCTCAACACGCCGATGCCCAAAGACGAAGGTATGGAATATCTTGATACTCTTGCATCTGATTCACCTTCGCCAGAAGCTCTGGTTGCAGATTCTGAAGAAAAAAGTCTGCATAACGGCATGCTGAAAAACGCACTTGGTGAATTGCCAGACCGGGAACGCGAAATTATTCTGGCCCGTTTTCTGAGCGATGATCCGATCACGCTGGAAAAACTGGGCGAACGGTTTGGCGTAAGCCGGGAACGTGTTCGTCAGCTTGAAGCCCGTGCTTTCAAAAAGTTACAAGAATCTGTTCTTACACAACATCAGGCTGCCTAACGGCAAATTGTCGAGCCTGTTGGATATGACAACTTCAAGGGTGGCATTTCGATGCCGCCCTTTTTTGCATTTGTAGTCGGGGACGGGGATCAGCACTTGCGCAATTGCCGGGATTTTTTAATCACTTCAATGGTTCTGGCCCATAAACCGTATGTCTCAAGGGTATCCGGGTTGGCCCAAATGGCCGATACGGCATCATCACCGGGAACGGGTGTGATGGTTTCAGGGGCGGCATCGGCACTAAAATCAAGTAAAGTGTAATGATATCGCGGTTTGCCCGCGATGTTTCCGGGAATAATCAGATCAACGATTTCAAGGAATCGGATATTTTCAATCTGCACCGATGTTTCCTCGAATACTTCGCGGATCAAGGCCTCGTTTACGGTTTCGCCCAATTCTTGCGCACCGCCTGGCAAGCTCCATTCACCTTCTTTCGGGGGCTTGCCCCGGCGAACAAGCAGAACCTTACCATCGTGCCAGACAACGGCACCAACCCCGATAAGGGGGCGGGCAGGGTCCTTTCGATCCGTTTGGTCTGTCATTTACCTGGCACTACCGTCTTCATCTTCGTCTTCAAGATCCGGATCCGGCAAATCGGTAACGATTTTTCCCGTCATTTCATGCGCTTGAATAACAGTATGACCCAGAAATTGGTCGTCTGATTGCGGGCGTAATGACATGACAAATTCGGTCGCGGGTGCACTGTCCGCGGCAAATTTCCGGGCTGTCTCATAGTCGCTTGCCCGAACAGTGGTGGTCGTGATGCGAACGGCACCGTTATCGTCGTAAATATATTCAACAATCCAGACCTGCAAAACGGCTCCATTTCATTGGTTACAGTTTGTTTGGTTGCACTGCAAAAGCGCTTGCTGTTATCAGTATTCTAAATATGCAGGCTGCGACCGGCGTCATAGTCGGGGAACGATCGTCGCAGCAATGCCATATTGTTTCGGGCAATGTTTAAAGACATATTTGCAGTGTGTTAACGCACTACAACCTATCAAAGGTGATAAATGAACGCCAAGCGTGATGATACTCCCGATAACAATAATACGTCGCCAACCCCGCCATTACCATCGTTAGGTGTTTTTGGCCGGTTGCGGACATACTTTTTGACGGGGGTTCTGGTTAGTGCGCCACTGGCGATAACCTTTGGCCTGGCATGGTGGTTTATCGAGTTTGTCGATGGGTCGGTAATGCCTTTGATCCCGTCAAAATATAACCCCGAAATTTATCTGCCCCAAGCCTATCAAAGTTATGGTATCCCCGGCTTTGGCCTGTTGGTTATCGTGATCGCCATCACACTGGTCGGTTGGCTAACCACCAATTTCGCCGGACGTGCGCTGATCAAGATTTATGAACGCATTCTTGGCCGTATCCCGGCGGTGCGCAGCATTTATGGTGCGATCAAACAAATTCTGGAAACTGTGCTGGCAAACCAGTCCAACGCATTTCGCCAGGCCGTGTTGATCGAATATCCGCGTCGCGGCATGTGGGCCATTGGCTTTATCACCGGAGAAACCAAGGGCGAAGTACAGAACCTGACCGAAGATCAGGTTATAAACGTGTTTTTGCCGACCACCCCAAACCCGACATCGGGCTTCTTGCTGTTTGTTCCCAAACGCGACGTTGTCGTGCTTGATATGACGGTGGAAGAAGCCATTAAAATGGTCATGTCGGGCGGGATTGTTACCCCGGTTGATCGCCGTTCCAATGAATTGCAAGATAAGCCGGTTGTCTCGGCCAGAACTTACGAAGACATGGACGTCCTGCGCGAAAAGGAAAATGCACCCATCCTTCTTTCGCGCAATGAAGCGGACAACAAACAGTCTGACAAGGATACGCCCGATGGTGCAACGGTCCCCAAAACCGACAAGAGCGAAAACGCGTAAAACCATCCGCTCTGAGATCGTAAAAGCATAAAGAACAGGGCTGGAACATGATGTGTTTCAGCCCTGATTTTAAAGGAAATATGCTTTATTTTAACAATTTTGCATCATCTGTATTTGCCGTTATTGAGCGGTTACCCGGATCGAAAATACCGAACGGCTTCATCTCGTTCGAACAGATACAGCAACAAGCGCAATGACTGTCCGCGCGGGCTTTGCAAATCCGGGTCGCGATCAACAATCAGCTTGGCATCGTCACGCGCAATGGCCAGTAAATCGCCATGTAAATCCAGGCTTGCCAAACGATAGGCCTGAAGGCCGCTTTGCCGGGTTCCCAAAACTTCACCGGCCCCACGCAATCGCAAATCTTCTTCGGCAATGACAAAACCATCCTCGGTTTCGCGCATGATTTTAAGCCGTGCTTTCGATATTTCGCCCAAGGGGAAGCCATATAGCAACAGGCAGGTCGATGCCCCGCTGCCGCGCCCAATACGGCCCCGCAACTGGTGTAACTGTGCCAGGCCAAAACGTTCGGCATGTTCGATGACCATGATGGTGGCTTCGGGCACATTTACCCCCACCTCGATTACCGTGGTTGCAACAAGGATCGATAAATCGCCATGGGCAAATCTGTCCATGACAACATCCTTGTCCTTGCCCTTCATTTTGCCATGTACAAGACCGACGCGTGCCTCACCAAACATATCCACCAAAATGCGGTGTCGTTCCTCGGCCGCCTGCAAATCGATGATTTCGGAATCTTCGACCAGTGGGCAAACCCAATAAATCTTGGCCCCCTGGTGCATTGCACGGCCAATACCGGCTGTTACATCCTCGACCTTGTCAATCGGCAGCACCCTTGTATCCACCGGCTGGCGTCCCGGTGGTTTTTCGTCTAACCGCGATACTTCCATATCGCCAAATGCCGTTAGCGTCAGGGTGCGGGGAATAGGGGTTGCCGTCATCACCAGCACATCAACAGCTGTTCCTTTGCCTGCCAGCATCAGACGTTGATGCACACCAAACCGGTGTTGTTCGTCAACCACGGCAAAAGCCAGATCGTGAAAGGCAACACGATCCTGAAACAGGGCATGGGTGCCAACCGCCACAGCAAATTCACCGCTGGCCAAACCATCAAGGATTTTTTGCCGCGCCTTGCCCTTGTCACGTCCGGTCAAAAGGGTACAGGTCACACCGATTTGTTCAAGCATCGGCGCAATGGTTTCAAAATGCTGCCGGGCCAGAATTTCGGTTGGCGCCATCAAGGCAGCTTGCCGCCCGGTTTCAACGGCGTTTAACATCGCCATCAAGGCCACCACCGTTTTGCCCGAGCCGACATCGCCCTGCAAAAGGCGCAACATACGGCCGGTGCTGGCCATATCGTCGTTAATCTCGTTTAAGGAACGTTGCTGCGCCCCGGTCAGCGAAAAGGGCAACAATTTGCCAAGCAATTGGCGCAGCCTGCCATCGCCGACGATCGACCGGCCGCCCAGCTTTTTCATCTTCGCCCGGATCAGAGTCAGGGCCAGTTGATTGGCCAGCAACTCGTCATAGGCCAGTCGGCGGCGTGCGGCGTGGTCGGGCAAAAGGTCGCGGTCATCTTCGGGTTTGTGAGCCTGAAACAGGGCGGTTTTAAAATCGGGCCAGCCATGGCGCTTTTGCAAGGCCGGGTCATGCCATTCCGGCAGGTCGGGAACATGGCTCAGTGCACTTTGAACGGCTTTGGTCAGGGTTTTTCCGGTTACCCCGGCGGACATCGGATAAACCGGCTCTACCGTCTGGATCGCGTCGCGTTCAGCGTCGGTGCCGATCCGGTCGGGGTGGGTGATCTGGTATTCACCCCGGTAATGGTCAATCTTGCCGGAAATGATCCGCTTTTCGCCTTCGGGCAAGACCTCGTTAAGGTATTTTCCCCGGGCATTAAAAAATACCAGCGTGACAAACCCGTCATCGGTGCGGCAAATGATGCGATAGGGGCGACGGCGGTCTGGCGAGGGTTCATGGCGCTCGACAAAAACGTCCATGGTCACAATCGACCCGTCGATGGTTTCCGACAGGGGCGGCGAGAATCGCCGGTCAATCAGACCGGTTGGCAAATGCCATAACAAATCTACCAGATGCGCACCGCCAATCAACCGTTCGACCAGCGGTTTCAAGCGCGGGCCGATACCGGGCAGGCTGTCTATTTCAGCAAAAAGCGGGAACAGGATTTCCGGGCGCATACGTTTGTGACTTAAGCTTTAAAAATGGAACATTAGAAGAACAAAGACTTGTTTCTGTTCGGTATACAGCATATTTTCACGCTCGCAACCATCGAGTTGGGCCGGGGAGGCAATTCGCACCTTCGCAGCATGGACCAAATTCGTAAATTGCCTTACAACGCCAGGCCTTGACCCCAGGCCATTGCCGCAAAGCGACATTGTGCCATATGTGGACATGCGCGCAAACAGTGACAGGAGAATATGGCCCATGACTGATCATGATAATGAACTGGAATTGCGGCGCAAGAAGCTGCAATTTCGGGGTGCCCATCGCGGGACCAAGGAAAACGATATTCTGGTGGGCCGCTTCATGGATGCCCATCTGGCAGCCCTGACCGAACGTCAGCTTGACGATTTTGAAGCCCTGATTGTTGATGTACCCGAGGCCGATTTTTTCAAATGGGCCACCGGCAAGGAAAAAGCGCCAGTCGCCTATGATACCGACGTTCTGGCGATGATTAATGAACTTAGCAACGCCAGATAAAGCATTGAATAATCTTAAAGATATCGTCACACGCACGGATCGTGCCCGGCTGGGCGGGGTTCCCGAAGGTTTTGATGCTCTTTTGCTGCGCGAACTTATGGATGCAGCAAAAGACAACTGCACCATTTTGCATATTGCGCGCGATGATAAACGCATGGCGCAAATGGCTGAAGGGTTGCATTTTTTTGCCGGTGAAGTCGAAATACTGACATTTCCGGCATGGGATTGCCTGCCATATGACCGTGTTTCCCCCATTGCCGATGTCACCGCACGCCGGGTTGAAACCCTGACCATTCTGGCCGACCCCAAACAGCGGGCGGGCGAGTTTGGGCGGATCGTGCTGACAACGGCGGCGGCGGTAATGCAGCGTGTGCCGATGGTTGATGTGATGCAACGGGGTAAATTGACCCTGACGACCAACCAGGAATATTCCCGCACCGATCTGACCGCCTATTTTGAACGCATGGGATATGGTCGTGCGGAACAGGTGATGGAACCGGGCGATTATGCGGTGCGCGGCGATATCGTTGATATTTTTGCGCCGGGCATGAAAGAACCTGTCCGTCTGGACTTTTTTGGCGATGAAATTGAAAGCATTCGCCGGTTCGATGTTGAAAGTCAGCGCACCGTCGGGCGCATCGGTGAAATATCGCTATTGCCGGTCGGTGAAATCTTTCTCGATCCCGATACGATTTCACTGTTTCGCAGTAAATATCGCGAATTGTTTGGCAATGTCTCGCAAACTGACCCGCTCTATGAATCGATCAGTTCCGGCCTTAAATATGGCGGGATGGAACATTGGTTGCCGTTGTTTCATGACGGGCTGGATACCCTTTTCACCTATCTGCCCGATGCCATTATCAGCCTGGATCAGCAGGTAGACGAAGCCATTGATAACCGCATGGAAATGATCGATGATTATTTTCAGGCCCGCCAGAATATCAAAGGTGGCGGCCTGTCGGGCGATAGCGTTTATAAACCGGTTCCGCCTGAACGCCTTTACCTGGATCATGCCGAATTTTCCCGCAATCTTGCCGGGCGGCTGGTGCTGGATTTGTCGCCTTATGTCGAAGAAGAAAACGCCGAACGCGGCATTTTTGACATGGGGGCACGCAAGGGGCGTGATTTTGGTGATATTCGCGCCCGTGCTGATGTTAATCTTTATGATGAATTGCGCGATTTTATTTCTACACAGCGGGGCAAACAGCACAAGGTTGTCATCGCATCCTATTCGGATGGCTCGCGCGACCGTATGGTATCGCTTTTGCGCGAACACGGGGTGGGCAAGGTTGTTACTGCCGAATGCTGGGAAGACATCGCCGATGATTTGACGTTTGAGCATTGCGCCGTTGTTATCCTTGATATTGAACACGGTTTTCGCCGCGAGGGCCTGTGGTTTTTAACCGAACAGGACATTATGGGCGAGCGAATGAGCCGCCCCGGCGGGCGGCGCCGCAAAGCTGAAAACTTTCTGCGTGAAGCGTCCGAAATTGCCGAAGGCGACCTTGTTGTTCATATCGAACACGGGATCGGCCGTTATTTGGGCCTGATGACGGTTACGGCTGGTGGTGCCCCGCATGATTGCCTGCAACTTGAATATGACGGTGGCGACAAGCTGTTTGTGCCAGTCGAAAATATTGAAGTTCTGTCGCGTTACGGATCGGACGAGGGCTTGTCGATCCTGGACCGTCTTGGCGGTGCCGCATGGCAGGCCCGTAAGGCCAAACTGCGCGAACGTATTCGCGATATGGCCGACAAGCTGATCAAGGTGGCTGCTGCCCGCCATTTGCGCAAGGGCGAAGCCTTGACCGTGCCCGAAGGCGCCTATGATGAATTTTGTGCCCGGTTTCCCTTTACCGAAACCGAAGACCAGGCCCGCGCCATCGAAGATACACTGGGTGATTTATCGGCAGGCAAACCAATGGACCGGCTGGTATGTGGCGATGTTGGTTTTGGCAAAACCGAGGTTGCCCTGCGCGCCGCGTTTGCTGCTGTTATGTCGGGCAAACAGGTTGCCATTGTTGCCCCAACCACATTGCTGTGTCGCCAGCATTACCTGAATTTCAAGGAACGGTTTAACGATTTACCCGTTCGGGTCGAACAGCTTTCGCGCCTGGTAACCGGCAAGAACGCCAAGCTGGTGAAAGACAACCTTGAAAGTGGCCATGTTGATATTGTGTGTGGCACCCACGCGCTTTTGGGGCAGGGCGTAAAGTTTAAAGATCTTGGCTTGCTGATTGTCGATGAAGAACAGCATTTTGGTGTCAAGCACAAGGAACGCCTGAAAGAACTTAAAACCGACGTTCATGTGCTGACCTTAACCGCAACGCCCATTCCGCGCACCTTGCAACTGGCCCTGACCGGGGTTAAGGAACTGTCGATCATTGCGACCCCGCCGGTGGACCGTTTGGCCGTACGAACCTATATCACGCCTTATGACCCGGTTGTGGTGCGCGAAGCCATTTTGCGCGAACGTCATCGCGGCGGGCAGATTTTTTACGTTTGTCCAAGGGTGTCCGATATTGGCCGGGTGGCAAAGGAACTTGAAACGCTGGTTCCCGAAATCAAGTTTGACATTGCCCATGGGCAAATGGGGGCGCGTGATCTTGAACAGGTCATGACCAACTTTGTCGAACGCAAATTCGATTTGCTGCTGGCCACCAACATCATCGAATCGGGCATTGATGTGCCCAATGCCAATACCATGATTTTGCATCGGGCCGATATGTTCGGTCTGGCACAGCTTTACCAGCTGCGCGGGCGGATTGGTCGTTCCAAACAGCGGGCTTATGCCTATTTGACGCTGCCGAATGGCAAAAAACTGACGGCAACGGCGATGAAGCGGCTTGAAGTTATGCAGACCCTCGACAGTCTGGGGGCCGGTTTTAACCTGGCATCCCATGACCTTGATATTCGCGGGGCTGGTAATCTTCTGGGTGAAGAACAATCGGGCCATATCAAGGAAGTCGGGATCGAACTTTATCAGCAAATGATCGAAGAAGCCGTGGCAGAGGCCAAAGGCGAAATCGAGGATGCCGCCGATGCCGGGTTTGTACCGCAAATCAATATCGGGATGCCGGTTTTGATCCCCGATCGTTATGTGCCAGACTTGGGGGTACGCTTGGGCCTTTATCGCCGTTTGTCTGAATTGCGCACCCGCGAAGAAGTGGATCAGTTTGGCGCAGAAATGATCGACCGTTTTGGCAAATTGCCCAAGGAAGTCGAAAATTTGCTGGATGTGGTGACAATCAAGCTGTGGTGCCGGGCTTCCAATATTGAGAAACTTGATGCCGGGCCCAAGGGGGCCTTGATCACGCTTCACAATAACGAATTCCCCAATCCTGCTGGTTTGATTGGCTTTATTCAGCAACAGGTTGGTGTGGCTCGTTTGCGGCCCGACCATAAAATTGTCTATACCGCAGGCTGGGATGGCCCGATGGACCGATTGGACGGCGTTAAACGCCTGATGCGCCGCTTATCTGAAATTGCGGCACGCGCCTGATACAAAAATGGCGGCACCGGAAACGGGCCGCCATTTTTAATATAAGCTATCGGATTTTCTATAGCGCAATCAACGTGTCTTCTTGCCGGGCGAGGCGGATCATCCGTTGTAAAATACCGGGTTCCTGTGCCCCGGACAAAGCATGACGTCCGTTAAACAGGAAACAGGGAACACCACTTACGCCCAGCTGATGGGCAAGACGGCTTTCTTGCACCACAAAGTCATAATCCATGTCGCTATGAAGATAATCAATGATTTCACTGCGATCGGCACCATGGCGCATGGCAATATCCACCAGCACATCGGGGTGACCAATATCGCGCCCGCGCAAAAAATAGGCGGCAAAAATGTCTTCGACCAATGCATTGCCAATATCTGGACGCTCGGCGCACATTTTATAAATCAGACGATGTGACAGGGTTGAATCCGGTGTGATGGCAATGGCATCAAAGTTAAAATCAATACCAACGCTGGCACCGGCGAGAGCAATGGATTTATAGACACGTTTGGCACTTTCAATGCCGCCAAACTTGGTCGAAAGATACCATTTGCGGTCAACCCCGCCCTGGGGCATGTCGGGGTTAAGCAAAAACGGTCGCCATTCAATGGCAAAACCCGATAAGCCCTCGGTCTCGAGTGCTTTTTCAAGCCGTTTTTTACCGATATAGCACCACGGACAAACCGTATCGACGATGGCTTCAACGCGCAGGGCGGAAAGCTGCATGGTGTCATCTCCCTTGTCCGTGGTGGTGTTATCTTAACCGTGTAAAAATGACGTACCCGTGGCAATGGTGATCCCCAAATGTTCAGCCACCGTCTGGCCGATATCGGCAAAGGTATCACGCGCGCCAACCGGGCCGGGCGCAATCGCCGGGCCAAAGGCCAGAATGGGCACCACCTCGCGGGTATGGTCATTGCCGCGCCAGGACGGGTCACAGCCATGATCGGCGGTGATAATCACCAGATCGCCCGGTTTTAAGGCCGCACGCAATTCGGGCAGGCGGGCATCAAATTCTTCCAGTGCATTGGCATAACCTGGCACATCTCGGCGATGGCCAAATTCCATGTCGAAATCCACCAGGTTGGTAAAGACAAGGCTGTTATCAGGCGCTTGGTCAATTTCGGCCATCATGGCATCAAACAGGGCCATATTGCCCGCAGCCTTAACCTTTTTGCTGATCCCGCGCTGGGCATAAATATCGGCAATTTTACCAACTGAAATGACTTTGCCACCGGCATCGCTAAACACATCAAGCAGGGTTGGTCGGGGCGGGGGAACCGCCAGATCGCGCCTGTTTGCGGTGCGTTTGAAATCGGCGGGCGATGATCCGACAAACGGGCGGGCAATAACCCGGCCAATATTATAAGGTTCAACCAACGTGAAAGCGATTTCACAAACTTCCATTAAACGATCAAGGCCGAAATGTTCTTCATGGGCGGCAATTTGAAACACGCTGTCGGCCGATGTGTAACAAATCGGCTTGCCGGTTCGCATATGCTCTTCACCCAGTTTGGCGATAATCTCGGTACCCGAGGCATGGCAGTTGCCCAAAATGCCGGGAATTTTGGCACGTTTGATCAATTCGTCGGTCAGTTCGGCGGGAAAGGTTGGCACGTCGTTGGGGAAATAGCCCCAGTCAAAATCAACAGGAACCCCGGCAATTTCCCAATGGCCACTGGGTGTATCCTTGCCCCGCGATACTTCACGGGCAAAGCCATAGGCACCAATAATGGCCCCGCCATGTTCCAGCCCGGGCGGAATATGCCCGGTCACTTCCCGCGCGGCTTCGCCAAGGCCAAGTGCTGTCATGTTTGGCACACGCAACTGACCTTTGCGGAAATTGGTATCGGCCTGACCTTTTGCACATAATTCGGCAATATGGCCCAGCGTATCCGAGCCCACATCGCCAAACTTGCTGGCATCCGGGGCTGCCCCGATCCCAAAGCTGTCAGCAACAATTAAAATGGCGCGTGCCATGGAAAATCCTTTCCTGGTATTCTCATATGCGCCCTGGCCCAAAACCGGGATGGGGCTAGCTCACAGATAGGTATTTGGGTTAATAGTTGCCAGCATCTGTCGATAATGAGCCGCCGGTATTTACACCGCAAACAGCCAAAAGGTCGCTTAAAACGCTGCTGGCCCCAAAACGGAACGTCGTCGGCGTTGCCCAGTCCGGCCCCATAACGTGATCGGCGATGGCCAGATATAGCCCGGCATCATTCGTTGTTTTAACACCGCCCGATGCCTTGAATCCGCAATTCAGTCCTTGTTCTGCCTTGGCATCGCGAATGGCCGTCAACATAGCAACAGCGGCTTGCGGTGTTGCGCCGGTTGGCACTTTGCCGGTCGAGGTTTTGACAAAATTTGCCCCGTTGGTAATCGCCAGACGGGCGGCATCATAAATGGTTTGTGCATCGGGGAATGCGCCGCTTTCCAGAATAACCTTTAAGGTTATGAAAGGACCACAGGCCTGCCGGGTGGCGGTAATAACCTCGGCGGCACGATCAGGGGCGCCCGCAAGAAAGGCACGATAGGGCAAAACAACATCAATTTCATCGGCACCGGCGGCAACGGCATTGGCGGTTTCATCGGCAACACGCTGGGCATTTTGCCCGCCATCCGGGAAGTTGACCACAGTGGCAGTTTTAATGCCGCTTTGACCCAAAGATTTCCACGACGTTTCAATAAACGGTGCATACACACATACCGCCGCGATATTGCCAACCGGGGTTTGGGCTTTGGCGCACAGGGCTTCTATGGTTTCGATTGTATCGTCATCATTCAGGCTGGTCAGATCCAGAACCGAAATGGCCCGCTTGGCAGTTTCTTCATTCACGACGACAGACTTTTCTGCCAATTCAATCGTTTCCGGTATTTTTTTGATGTCGAACATTATATTGCCCTGTGATGTACCGTAAACAGGCAAGGTCCGGACAACCGCCCGGACCCCGCAAACAATATATTCTAGCTATCGCTTCAGCCTGCAGTCGTCAACGCGCAGTTAGCAGATTGCCGGTTTTGCCTGGCAACACGCTTGGCCCCGCGACCGAGCATAACAAGCCGCCCGGTACCACAAGTCGCCCGCCGACACGGGCATACATGAAGCCATCTGTTTTGCTGCTAAACGGGGTTTTTTCACCGGTTTCGGTATCAAGGACATATCCCAGTTCCTGACCGGCCTTGACCATACCGCCCGGTTTTGTTGAAAAGACGATCATGCCGCCATGGGTGGCGGTAACGCGGTCCACCCCTGCCAGGGGGGTTGCATCGCATTTGGCTGCGGGCAGGGGGCCGGGGTCACCCGCGATTACGCCGCGCCGTTGCAAGAAACAAAACAGGTTTGCCGCATCCTCGGTGGCGTAATGATCATACACATCCTGTTCGCCGCGCAATTCAATGGTGGCTGCCAGTGTTGCCATCGGGATGGGAAATGCCTCGCCATATTCACGGCGCATCACCACCCACGGCAGACTAAAGGCTTCGTCAAACGGATTATCACCGGATTCCTCGGCGATCAGGCAGGCTCCCGCGCCAATTTGAGCACTAAGATCAGCCGCAGCGGGCCAGCTGGAATCACTGGTATAAAGATGCATGGCGGCTTCCCAGTCACAATGCAGGTCCATAACCAGATCGGCATCAATAGCCAGTTCCGCCAGGGTAAAGCGTAAATCCTGCAAATCGGTCAGAGGCCCCAATGATGCCCGGCGTTCCTTGATCAGGCGGCGCAGTTCAGTGCGGATGACGGTAACATTTTGCACGCCGTCCTGGCCAAGTTTGCCTTTCACGGCAACAATCAGGTCGTCGCACAGATCAGGGTAATGACGGTTAAAATTTTGCCCGGTCCGCATGTCAAACCGGCCCAAAGGTTTCATATCGACATATTGGGTAAAGCCAATCGGGTTGGCAAACGGAACAATCACGACTTCGCCAATGATATCGCCTTTGGCTTCGGCATCGGCCAGCAGTTTTTCAAGATGGTGCAATACCAGCACACCGGGCAATTCATCGGCATGAAGGGCGGCTTGAAAATAGGCCTTGGGGCCTTTTCCCGGCGTTCCATAGGTGCGCACGGTCAGAGTGCGGCAGGTACCCATCTGGGGGCGAAGAAGTTCAATGCGCTGTTGCTGCATTTGAGACCTTTGGGTTGCTAAGCCGGGCGTTGGTGGCGCCGACATGTTGAAAACAAGTAAATAACAGATATTAGATCAATTGCGACGAACGCCAGACAAAAAACCATCCACGGCTGATTTCAGGGAAATGGCTTGCTGGTTTAGCTCGTCAGAGACGCGTGTTACTTCGCGCGACGCATCTTCTGATTCTTCTGACGCACGGGCCACACCATCAATCGAGGAAATAACAGACTGCGTTCCCTGAGCCGCCGATGTTGCACTTTGTGATATTTCGGCTGTGGCACTGCCTTGCTGTTCAATTGCAGCTGAAATGCTGCCGGTTAGCGTGCTGAGTTCGCCAATTGTCTGGGTAATGGTTTTAATGGCTTTCACCGCTTCGGCGGTTTCACCCTGCACTTCGCCAATCTGGGCGCTGATTTCCTCGGTCGCCCGGGCGGTTTGCGATGAAAGGTTTTTCACTTCACCGGCAACCACGGCAAATCCTTTGCCTGCATCCCCGGCGCGTGCCGCCTCGATGGTGGCATTAAGGGCTAAAAGATTGGTCTGCTCGGCGATGCCGCTAATCAGGGCAACGATTTCGCCAATCTTGCCGACGGACTGATCAAGGTCGAGAATTTTGCCATTGGCGGCCTCGGCTTCTGTAACGGCTTCCCTGGATTTGGTGCGCGCCGTTAATGAATTGCGACCGATTTCGTCAATCGAGGATGACAGTTCGGCCGTGGCCGTTGAAACTGTCGTCACGTCGCCAGCTGCATTTTGCGAATGACCCAGGGCATCGGCCCCCAATGAACGGGTTTTGTCGGCTGCCGACATCATGGACTGGCCAGCATGGTTCAACTGACCCATCGAGGAATTCAACGTGGACAGAATATTGGTAATGTCATCTTCGAATTTTTCGGTAAGCGATTGAAGATGCTGACTATGGGCAAGTTGCTCGGCCTTCTTTTCTTCTTCTTTACGCCGCATGGTGCGCCGTTCCTGAATATTGCGTTTAAACACCGCCAGGGCGCGGGCAAATTCGCCAATTTCGTCGGTCCGCTCGGTCGAGGGAATTTCGGCAGCCAGATCATCATCCGCCAAACGGACCATGGTGGCACGAATTTCATCAAGCTGGCGGATAACCCGGCGAACAATAAATTGTCCGACCAGACCAATCACCACCAGAATGGCAATCGCGCGCAGGATCATGGAATTACGCAGCTTGGCAATCGGTGCCATGATTTCGCTTACCCGGGCTTCGGCGATCATTGCCCAGGTCGCCCCGCCATATTGAATGGGCTGATAGGCGGCAACCCTGTCGACATTGTTGGCATCACGATAGGTCATTACCCCGGTTTCACCACTCAGGGCCGCGCGTACCGGTGTGGTGTCGCGCATGACAGTCAATACCGACTGATTGTCGTCATTTGCTGCGTTCAGTTGCCGGTCAACTGTTCTTAACATATGGTCGGGTCCAACCAGATAAATTGACCCGGTATCACCCAGGCCGGCTGGGTCGGCAGTGACATCGTTAATTTCCGAGACCGGTTCCTCGACCACCAGAAACCCGCGTACATCGCCTTTGTCCGCAATGATGGGGGCGACAATGAACCGTGAAATCATATCGGGAACGTTGCGCAAAAAGTCGCCAAAGGCGACCGGGATGTGGGTGGGGTCGGCCATCACACCTTTTAACAGGGTCGACAGGCCGGGATAGGGGAACTGCGTATCATTGATGTTGCGGCCAAATTCATCGCGTTTATTAACGGTGTAAATAACATCGCCCGTTAACGAGACCAGCATCAGGGATCGATATTGGCGTTCTGTTGCGATGGCATGCAGATCAACATGGAAACGGTTATGATAGCGGGTATAGGGTGTCCGTTCGTCGGGCTTGATCAACGCAGCACGCTGATCAGCAGGGTTTGGATTTTCATCAATAAACAGACGCCGCAGGTTTTTTTCCCGTCCATCGCCTTCAAGGGCCCAGCCTGAGGCAAAACTGTCGTTGGCTTCCTTGATTTGCAGGCTCCCCGCGAGGCGTTCGACCGACTGGTTTTCGACCGTCAACAGCCGGTTCAGGGTTGATGTTCGCGCATCAAGCAACGCGGTCAGCTTGTCGGCTGACAAGCTGCGGATATCGTTGGAAGCCAGCCAGTAATCCGCCGCCCCAAGAACAAGAATGGATATCAACGAGCTAATTGCGACCAGCAAAGGCAGCTTGACTGCCAGTCGCATGTTTTTACGCGGGCGTAGGGACGCACTTGCCACGGATGAACGGGTCATGATCGTCGGGAACCTTAAAAGGACGACCGGTGGCAGGACACCGGTCGCTGTCTATGTGGAAACAGGTTGCACTCAGGCCTGGGTGCCAATTTTTACAGTCGGCTTTTTGTCTGCCTGGCGGAATTCATTGCGGCGCAGATATTTTTCAATACCTTTAAAACCAAAAGTCAGCACGTAAACAATGATCAGATAAATAACCCCGGCCGAAATAAAGGCTTCATAGGGCAGGGCGGTGCGGGCCACAATTTTGCGGGCGGCTCCGGTTAATTCCATCATTGTTACGGTCGATGCCAGTGACGTTGCTTTGAGGGTGAAAATGACATCGTTGGTATAGGCGGGCCAAATAATTTGCCACATCCGCGGGAAAATGATCCGGCGATAGGTTGTCAGCGGCGTCATGCCGCAGGCTCGTGCGGCCTCGACCTCGCCACCGGGCACGTTATTGATACCACCGCGCATAATTTCAGCAACATAGGCCGCCGTATTAAGAATAAAGGTTATCAGGCAGTACCAATATGGATCGCGCAGATATGTCCATGTCCAGCTATCTTGAATGCCATCAATATTGGCGATCAATTGCCCAACGCCGTAATACATCATAAAAAGCTGGGCGATCAGGGGTGTGCCACGGAACAGATAGATAAACCCGAAAGGAACAGCCTGAATCCACAGTTTTTTGGATGTTCTGGCTATGGACAAAGGAACGGCCAGCAGGCTGCCGAAAATGACTGAAATGACGAGCAGTTGCAGGGTGAGCAGCAAGCCGTCAAACAGCCAGCCATGGTATTTTTCCAGAACATAGATCAGATCTTCAAACATGACTATGTCCTCGCTATGCCGCGGGAAGCCCGCTTTTCAAGACGATTAAACGCGATCAGCGACACGGTCGTAAAAGCCAGAAACATAAGCATTGCGACCAGATAAAACGTAAACGGTGCCTTTTCCGTGCCCGCCCCAACCGCTGCCTTGCGCAGGATTTCCTCAACCCCGACCACAGAAATCAGCGCGGTATCCTTGATTAAAACCTGAAACAGATTGTTCAGGCCGGGCAGGGCAAAGCGCCACAGTTGTGGCAATTTGATACGGTGAAATATCTGAAAGGGGGTCATGCCGGTGGCAATGGCCGCTTCGATCTGGCCTTTGGGAATGGCCAGCATGGCGGCACGAAAAACTTCAGAAGCAAAAGCCCCCTGTACCAGCGCCAAAGCCGCAACACCAGACCAGAAAGCCGGAATATCAACACGGGCTTCTTCGCCGCTGATCATTTCAGCAATGTTTTGAACCGCAATGGTGCCACCAAAATAGATCAGTAAAATAACCAGAAGTTCGGGAATGCCACGGATAATAACCGTATAGCTTTCTCCGATGACGCGCAGGGTTTTAAAACGCGACAATTTTGCCGACGCACCCAACAGGCCAATAACAATCATAAAAGGCAACACCGTCAGGCACAGTTGAATGGTGACAATTCCACCATCAAGCATTTGCCAGCCGCGGCCATATAAATCAAACATGATCTCTCCCGCATGCCTTGATGTCGGTAATTATTGTCCGACAATAAGGGAAGGGCGACACCGCAGTGTCGCCCCTGTTTCTGAACCGATCACCGCGGGTGAAGGTTAATCGTCGGAAAATATTTTTTGTTCAGTTTTTCATAGCTGCCATTGGCCAGCATTTCGGCCAGGGCTTTGTTAAACAGTTCTTTCAGGTCCTGGTCTTCCTTGCGCAGACCAATACCTGCACCTTCGCCAAACCATTCAGCCGGCGCAAAAGTGTCAGAGACAAAGCTGTAGCCTTTGCCTGCATCGGAATTAACCCATTCCAGCAAAACGCCCGAATCTGCCAGGGTCGCATCAATACGGCCTGCCGTCAGGTCCAGCAAGGCGTTGTCCTGGGTGTCATACATGCGGATTTCAGCATTGGGGAAATTGTCTTCAAGGAAGTTTGCGTGGGTGGTCGAACGCTGAACGCCGATAACCATGCCGTCAAGCGCATCTTCGATGACTTCGCCATCTTTATAGGCTTCGATCTTCATGCCGTCTTTGCCAACAAAAACAGCCGGTGTGACGCAGTAATAGTTGGTGAAATCGATCGAACGTTTACGTTCTTCAGTAATCGACATCTGAGCAATGACAGCGTCATATTTTTTCGCCAGAAGGCCTGGAATAATGCCGTCCCAGTCCTGTGCAACGATTTCACATTCAACGCCTGCAGTTTTGCAAAGCTCTTTGGTGAAATCGACATCAAAACCCTGTAAATTGCCGTCTTTATCGACAAAGTTAAACGGAGGATAAGCACCTTCTGTTGCAACCACAACCTTTTCCCAGGCGGCACTTGCGACAGATGCACTAAATGCAATACCGACAGCTGCAATCGCAGCGGCCTTGATCCAGTTCTTCATTCATAGTCTCCCTTGTTGTAACGAGAAGACAGCTTATGCTGCACCCTCCCTGTTCCGGCCCGCCACCGCTCACCGAAACGTCCAGATCAGTAGTCACGCTGAAGGAATTGCCTCATGCGTTCTGATTTTGGATTTTCGAAAACCTCTTTGGGGTCTCCGGCTTCTTCGACAAGTCCCTGATGCAGGTACATCACCTTGTTCGAAACACCCTTGGCGAACCCCATTTCATGGGTCACCACCAGCATTGTCCGGCCTTCTTCGGCCAGATCGGTCATGACCTTTAAAACTTCACCAACAAGTTCCGGGTCCAGCGCCGATGTCGGTTCGTCGAAAAGCATAACTTCGGGTTCAATCGCCAGCGCCCGGGCAATGGCCGCACGCTGTTGCTGTCCGCCAGAAATATGACCGGGATAATAATCGCGGCGTTCATACATTCCGACCTTGTGCAAAAGGGCGTCGGCTTGCTCGATCGCCTGTTTTTTGGGAACACCCAGCACATGCACCGGTGCCTCGATGACGTTCTCAAGTATTGTCAAATGGCTCCACAGATTAAAGCTCTGGAACACCATCGCCAGCTTGGTACGAATACGCTGTAACTGTTTTTTATCGCCTGGTTCCTGATTACCATCAGCCAGGGCACGCATCTTGATCAGTTCGCCATGAACATAAACATGACCGGCATTGGGCGTTTCAAGAAGGTTGATGCAGCGCAGGAAGGTACTTTTACCAGACCCCGACGAACCGATAATGGAAATCACATCACCGGTATTGGCAGTCAGATCAATGCCTTTGAGCACTTCGTGATCACCAAACCTCTTATGCATCCCTTCGACTTTAAGGGCGGGTGTTGCTGTGCTCATAACGTAAAAAAGAGCCCCCTGTTGCTATTTTGCGTCTTGATATGACGTTTGAAAAGGGGAGCCAGGCAGCATCGCCGCCGTAAAATGAGTCCCCCGAGTATCATCTTGTCCGTCAATAATGACGCGTGATGCCCCCGTATTTCTACTGATTTTTTACATATCTATGAAGAAAATGATGGAACCCGCACGATATGCCGCCCGGCTTTACCGGTTTTGGCAAAGATTCTGCGGAGATACGGGATTTTACGCAATAAACCATCTGCATATATTGCATGCACCATGGGTCACTGGTTAAAATGTAACCATGTATCGCACCATCAAGATTCGAATCTTACCGGTCTGAACAGACAATCTCTAACATCAGGTGGGCGGGGATATACATTTAGCGCGAAAAATTCCTTGGTTGCCCATGGATGGTGATGCCGGAAAGAACATATCCAATACTGCGTGCCGATTTTAACGGCAAAGAATGCGACGTTCCGACAAATTTTCGACGCAGCCGCGATACAATGACATCCAGGCTGCGGTCATCACTGCTGATTGTTTCTTTGCCCAGGCCGGCAAACAAATCGTCCCGGGAAACCGGTTGTCCGGGAATTTTACTCAAGATGGTTAAAATGGCATATTCCGCAGCCGATAGCCGAACCGAAACGTTGTCTGGCGAGATAAGCAGCCATTTTTCTGCATCAAAGATCCAGTCTGCATTTACCTCTTGCACAGGAGGGCCGATTCTTTGCGACAAATTTCGAATAACAAGTGCCAGCTCTCTGACATCAAGCGGTTTTTCCAAATAGCTGTCTGCACCAAGGGTTAACCCCAAAATGCGATCATTTACACCACGCCGTGCGGTTGCCATGATCAAGCCAGCCTTGGTATCGTTGCGTAATCGCTCTATTGCTGCCAGGCCACTTTCGCCAGGAAGATTTATGTCGAGCACAATAATATCAGGGTTGAAGGCCGCAACAAGCGGCGAGAGTTCTTCAATAGACCCGGCGGCCTTAACATTCATGCCGTGCTTGGTTAAAAAGCGCATGACGGGAATGCGGAAGTCTTCTTCATCATCCACAAGGATGACACGGATCTCGGTAGGGCTATGAAGCATGGGATATCCGTTTCACATTCTAACTATTTTCAAGTGTCGGCAGGCTGTTCGTTAAATGAAGCAGGGAGCTCAATTTGAAAAACGGTGCCATTTTTAAGGCACTCAGGAAGGTTTTCGAGATCAAAAGCGTTGCCGATTTTAACGGTTCCGTGGTGCAATTCGACAATTTTACGCGCAAGGTATAATCCCAACCCCGTGCCCTGTTTTTGAAGGGTTTTGGGAGCCCGGTAGTATTTTTCAAAAATGCGGTCGGCGTCAGCCCTGTCAATTCCCGGTCCGTCATCAAGAACATTGATAAGCATTACCGGATTTGGATTTTCACGCATTTCAACAATGATACGAACATTTTTAGATGATTTGGCATATTTGCAGGCATTGTCGATAACAGAAGATATGGCGACCGGAAGCAGATAAGAATCGGAATTAACCAATGGCGTTCTTTCAAACCGCCATTCAATCGTGACATCATATTCAATCGCCAGGTTTTCCAGTATTTCCCTGATATCCAGACGATGTTTTTGCGATATGTGCGATGTTGACGCCAGCCATTCATCGGCAAGGCATCCTTCCATCAGGTTCGCCAGACGGCGTGTGGCGCGTCGAATACGCGAAATTTCCTCAATGGATTCTGTGTTGTTATCGTTGGGTTCCAGGTTACAGGAAATGACTTCACTTGATGCATCAATGATGGACAAAGGTGTTCTGAACTCGTGCGAAATCATGGTTAAAAAATTGCGTTGTTCGGTTAAAGCTGATTCCGCCACATGCCGAGCAAAATCCAGTTCGGAAACACGTAATCTCAACTGGTTACTTAGTCTTTCTGTAACCAGAACGGGAAAACCGCTTGCGATGCAACAGGCAAATAAACAGTTCCAAAGGTAATACCAGGCGGTAACATTACCTTCCCACATCGACAAACCTGGTGTGGGCTCACCGAACACAACCGCACCGACCCTGAATAAATTAATCGCCGCATTGAACAAAAAAGCACCTGCGACAAGATAGATGACGAAGGCTTCGCGCGGGTTCGTTTTTGTTGGTATTTTTAGCAATGGCAGTCCGGCCAGAAACGAAAAAACCATGAGGGCTGTGGCGCTAACACCAACACGTACACCAAACGCTTCGGGTTGATCATACAATAGAAAAAACGGAACTGAAAAGCCGATCACCAGAAACACCAAAAATCGGGTGGGGGGGCTTCGTTCAGCGAATATATTGTTTCCCACAGCAATAAGTGTCACCCCGACAAGAAGCAGCGTGTTGCCCCCGAAAACAGAAACAAACATGGGAACGATACCGCGCCCAAACAGCAAAATGCTGCCGATCACACTGATGCCCATGCCGATGGCCCATATGGAAAGGCCTTTTATTTGCGGATGCATCCACCATAACGCTGCCAGCAGAAGTGTTGAAAATGCCGACAGGATCACGAACATAAGCATCAATGTGCGAGCATCAGGCTCCATTTGGGCATCCGTTTTGGTTGGACAGGGATCAATCCTTAAATACTGGTGCGATCTGCGCGGATCAATCGAATTCCGGTGGTTTGAAACCGTCGCAAGCAAAAATGCAGTATGCCAGACTCAAATTAGATCGTGTTTATTTAAAGATCCCAACGATGGCGATATTTGTAACGTAATGTTTCATTTAATTACTTTGTATGTCGTTTCCTTGTTTTCCCTTTCTTGTTATTACAACAATATCATTTTTGCTTTGTAATGGCATTGCAAACACGTTGTTTAGGGGAGTTTTTCTAATGAAGAATATTAAAATTTCTGGCGGGTTAAGGTATCGCTTGATGCTGGGGGCATCGCTTGCCGTGATTGGCAGTTTTTCCCTGGCCACGCCGCCTGCCGTTGCCGGAAGCTGCGAGACGAAATATGCAAGTAGTAATACCGTTTCTAATTCAATAAGCTGCGCTTTTTGGCTTTCTGGCGGCAACCTAACGATTAAATCTAATGGATATATTGGCCCAGGAGAAGAAAAGAGTGCTTTAAAAGTTATCGCCTATGTTGGTAGATTATATGTGGATGGCACAATATACGGCGATTCTCGGGACGGTATTTTAGTACAAGAAAATACTTTTATTAATCAGATTACAAATAACAAATCCATCAAATCAACCTCAAAAAATGCCATTAATAATAATGGAACAATCTCACAACTCTCTAATACCGGTACAATTTCAAGTAATGAAGCGGCTGCAATAAACCTTAGTGGTGGTACGTTGATCACCCTTGATAATAGCGGCATAATCGTTGGGAAACATGCGATAAAAGCAGATGAAGAGTCAACGATTGGTTCAATTACCAATAGCGGGACGATATCTGGTAAGATTTCAAACGACGCAAATAAAGGATGGACGATTTCCGGTGGAAACGACGATCAGTCTTATGGTCTGTTTACCGGTTCTTCCGGAGAAACCGTCGCCTCTGATGTTGGTCAGATTAACCATAAAAACGCTGATTTAACGTTTGGTAGCGGTTATATCTGGCTGAATGATAATATTAATCTCGAAAATAGTACGCTTAAGGTCGCGAACGCCACGATTAAACTGACAAACAAAATAAAAATTATTGGTGATTATGCGCAAACCGGTGGCGGGCTGGTTTCGCAAGTGACAAGCGATAATCAATATGGTGCCCTTGACGTGGCAGGCAGAGCCAATATCAGCAACAGCACTTTGGTCATTCAGGGCAGCAATCTGCAAGCTGGCGACACATACACAATTGTTGGTGTTGATGACAATTCTGGCACGATAGCGTTTACGTCCAGTTCGGTTGTTGGAACCAACGGCCTTACAGCTACCGCGTCACAGGACAATGGCGGCAACCTTGTGGTGACCTTGGCAAGTTCCGGTTCGTCCTCGGGCAAATACACACCAATAGGCGACGCCACAGGCGGCGCTGCGTCTTCGCTGGGTAGTGTTCTTGACAAAATCAATGGTGCCAGCACGCCTGAAGCGAAGGCGTTTCAGACCAATGTATTGGCCGCCATTGACAGCCTGCCATCCAACCAGCGTGGGGTTGCCATAAAAGAACTTGCCCCGGCCAATGGTGCCAACACCATGCAGATGGCGTCGCAATCAACCTCGATTGTTGTGTCGGCCATTGATGCCCGGCAGCAACTGGCGATGTCAGACGACGTAAAGGCCTATGGCACGACAGGACTGGCAGCAGGGGCGGCCACGGCGCAAAGCGCGCTTTGGGGGCAGTTTCTTGGTGGATCTGCGCATTTGTCGGGTTCGTCAGAAAATGACGGGTTTAGCAGCAAAAGTTTTGGTCTGACCTCGGGGTTTGACCATAAGATCACCCCTGATCTTATGGCGGGTGTTGCGCTAAGCTGGTTGCGGTCATGGACGGATGGCAGCAATGCTGCCAGTGGTTCGTCGCAGCGTCTTGACAGTTTTCAGCTGAATTTCTACGGCACGTATCGTATGGACCGCTTGACTTTTGATGGTCAGATCGGGGCAGGGTGGAACCATTTTGACCAGAAACGCAACGTTTTGTTTTTGGGGCAAACCGCCAAGGCTGATTATAGCGGCCAGCAATATTTGGGACGTGTTCGTGCGGGCTATGATTTCGTACTTGGCGATACCACAACCGTAACCCCGTTTGGTGGTTTGCGCTATATTTATGCGCGCAATGAAAGCTATGACGAAAACGGGGCGGGATCGGCAAACAATGCCGTCGACAGCCAAAGTAGCGATAGCCTGACCCAGGAACTGGGGGCTCGGGCGATGTGGCAGCTTGATACCGACTATGGGGTCCTTACCCCCGAAATCTCTGCCGCGTGGGTGCATGATTATACCAGTAATATCCAGGATGCCAGCGGTGTCATTGGTGGGCAGGCCTATTCCATCCACACCGAAGGGTTGCCCTCGGACGGAGTGCGTCTGGGGCTGGCATTGGCTCTGACATCCCCCGGTGCAACAGATTTACGTGTGGAATATAATGGTGAATTGCGCAGCGGCTACCAAAGCCAGACGGCAACCGTCAAGGCATCGTGGAACTTCTGATCAGGCATGATCCTGGCGGGTATTGTATTCGTCGACAAAACAAAAAAACGGCGGCCCTGGATTTTCGGTCGCCGTTTTTGCTTGCGGAGGAGACGAACCCCACGCCATGCCTTTTTCAAGGCGTTACCGGCATGATTTAACGTTTAAGTCGAGCTACTTGACACATAGCAGAGCAATAGCCGGGCGCGCGTTTGGCAAGGCTATATCGCCTCTGCGAAGAGGGAATGAACTATGGATTAGCTGTTTTTTTGAGATACAATAATAAAATCACCACTTAACGCTCGCAGCGGTAATAATATCTGCAATTCCCCAACGTAAATATTGGTGCCCGTTATCTGTCATTTGTGTCCCAGTTTGTATCCCGTTTTGTATCCCATTTTCCGGGGATATAGTTGGGTTAAACCGGGAAATCAGTCAAGAAACACCATATAACCAATTGAAAATATTGAATTTTATTGACGTTGATTTTCTGGGAAAATGGCGGAGAGACAGGGATTCGAACCCTGGGTACCCGTAAAGGCACGCCGGTTTTCAAGACCGGTGCATTCAACCACTCTGCCATCTCTCCGCAATGTGGTCGGTTTTGGTGCGGCCATTCAATAAGGGTACGATGCGACTGTGTCAATATGTGTTATTGCGTCAAGGCACGATAAAATTTCATTTCTTTTGCGCACTGCGATTAGACAGCCTCCGCCCGGCCCTGTATTGCAGACAGGGTAACTACGGGTGGGGCTGTGTGATGTTTTTTGGACTTTCCAAGATTTCAGCATTTTTTTTAACATCGGGCAATCTTGTAACGCTTGGTTTTCTGGTTGCACTTCTGGCTTTGATATTCGGCGCAACCCGGCGCTTTGGGCAGAAATTGCTGATCGTGATCGCTGTGACATGTCTTGCCGTAACACTTATTCCTGTTGGGGAGTTTGGGGTTCAATTTCTTGAAAACAGATTTTCCCGCCCTGGACCCGAATCGATAGATACGCAGAATATTGCCGGTATCGTGGTTTTGGGAGGTGCCGTTGATGGTTCCCAGTCTGTTGAGCGCGGGCTGGCCGAATATAACGGATCGGCTGACCGGGTTCTGACGATGGTGGAATTGGCCCATCATTATCCGGCGTTGCCGGTTATTTTTAGCGGGGCTGATGGTGCGCTGATGGCGCGTGGTTTTAACGAAGCCGATGCCGTGCGCGAGGATATGGCGCGCAAAAAGATTGCGGTACCCAATATTGTTTATGAAAACAGGTAGCGCAATACCGCTGAAAATGCTGCTTTCAGCCATCAATTGATGATGAAAAACTGGCCTGAACGTGCGCAAGGCAAATGGTTGCTGGTAACATCGGCACGACATATGCCGCGCGCCATGGGCGTATTTCGTAAATCGGGATGGTCCGTTGTGGCCTGGCCGGTGGATTATATCGCATCTCCGCGCCGTCATTTAACAGATATTAACGTCTCACACTCTATCAAGATGCTAGATGACATGTTGAAAGAGTTTGCAGGCCTGACCGCCTATTACTGGACAGGACGCACAGCAACGTGGTTTCCGGCCCCCGAGGATGACGGGGCCATGTAAAACGGATTTATTCTGACAAGGTATAGGGCGATCACGATGAAAATTAGGACACTCGGAACTGCCGCCACGATCCTCGGTGCGCTTCTTGTTGCGACCCCCGTCATGGCTGCTCCCGCAGATGCCCCGTTGCCTGCCTTTACAACAGAAGGTTTCGATACATGGCTGGCGGACTTTAAAAAGGACGCCCTGAAAGACGGGATCTCGCAGAAAACCCTGGATGAGGCCTTTGCCAACACCAAACCGATACCGCGCGTGATTGAACTTGATCGTAGCCAGCCGGAATTCAAACTGACATTCGAGCAATATTTGCAACGCGTTGTCCCGCAATCGCGCATTGACGAAGGGCGCCGCAAATTCGCCGAGAACCGCGACGTCATTGAGGCCGCTGCCAAAAAATATGGGGTGCCGGCCCAATACCTGACGGCCTTTTGGGGCATTGAAACAGGTTTTGGTAAACATACAGGCGGATTTTCGGTTATCGATTCCCTGGCAACCCTGGCCTTTGAAGGTCGTCGGGCCAGCTATTTCCGCGGCGAACTGATCAAAGCCCTTAAAATTATCGATGCCGGGCATATTTCGGCCGATGCCATGGAGGGGTCCTGGGCCGGGGCAATGGGGCAGGCGCAGTTTATGCCGTCTACCTTTATGGCTTATGCCACCGATGGTAATGGCGATGGTAAAATCAATTTGTGGACCCAAAAAGAAGACGTTTTTGCCTCTGCTGCCAATTACCTGTCATCGGTTGGCTGGAAACAAGACGAACGGTGGGGCCGCAAGGTAAGCCTGCCCAAGGGGTTTGATGCCAGCAAGGCCGGGCGCGATGTGCGCAAGCCGATTGCAGATTGGCAAAAAACGGGTGTCCGTATGCCCGATGGCAGCAACCTGCCGTCAGCCGACATGAAAGCAGCCATTGTGCTGGTAAATGACGGTGCTGGACCTGCCTATATGGTTTATAACAATTTTAATACTATTATGCACTGGAACCGCTCGACCTATTTTGCCATTGCTGTTGGTACGCTTGCCGATGCAATTGCCGGTCGTTGATCAACGACTTGACGATCATGGAATGACAAGGAAAAACGCGATGCCAAAATCAGCTCTCGGACCGGCTCACCCGTTGTGGCGCCTTGGCTGTCAAATGACAGGACTGGCGACCATACTGGTGATGCTGGCGGGCTGCGCGGAAACCCAACTTGCCGTTCACAGCGTTAAACGGATTGGCAGCCAAAATCAGACAGCCACAAGCCCCCAGATCGGGGCCTATAAAATTGGCAAGCCCTATGAGATTGCCGGGCAATGGTATTATCCTGCTGCCGATTATGAATACCGTGAAACCGGTATTGCATCCTGGTACGGGCCGAAATTTCATGGAAAATACACCGCCAATGGCGAAATTTTCGATCAGAATGAGGTTTCTGCCGCACATCGCACATTGCCATTGCCCAGCATCGTGCGTGTCACCAATCTGGAAAATGGCCGGTCTTTGAAAGTCAGGATCAATGATCGTGGCCCGTTTGCGCGCAGCCGGATTATTGATATGTCCCGCAAGGCAGCACAGCTTTTGGGGTTCGAACAAAAAGGCACAGCTAAGGTGGTTGTTGAGGTTTTGGAAGCCGAAAGCCAGCAGGCAGCCCTGATTGCCCAAGGCAAAGCTTCGTCCTCAATGGCGACGGCTGCCGAAAAGGAAACTGTTACTGCGGCACCACGGGCTTCGGTTGAAACTGTTTCACTTGACGCGCCCCCAAGCAATAAAAGCCCAAACGATTTTGATGATAGCCCGACACCGGTCAAACGATCCAAATTTCAGCAAGCCCCCCCCGCAGATAATGTTGCCGTAACAGCACAGGCCAATCCGGAAGTAAATGTATCTGCGATAGCACCCAGCGCAATATACGTTCAGGCCGGGGCATTTTCGGTATACGATAACGCGTTGAACCTAAGAAACCGGCTCTATAATCTTGCACCAACCAAAATCGAACAGATCGACGTGAAGGGGACGACGTTCTATCGCGTCCGCCTCGGGCCGATGGCGACAGTCCCGGAAGCCGATGTTTTGCTTGACCGGGTTTTGGCAACCGGGCAAACCGGGGCCAGGGTTATTGTTGAATGCGCAGGCGCAGGGGAAAGATCTGCTGCCGGGTGTTAATTTGACTTTGAAATATCGGCAAAAAGCGTGTTTGCACATTTTTGCCCAATTTACGACATAGGACAGCCCTGTTGGCCATCGGCCAATCCTTCGGGGACGAAATAAATCAACAGGACAAGGACGTTATGAATTTACTTCCGTCAATTCCGTGCAAAGCCACATTCAACCGGCTGCTTGCCGGGGCCGCGCTTCTGGGGACCGCGATGGCTGCAACTGCCAGCCACGCTCAGGCGATCGATACCATCGCACGTGAAGCCTATCTTGTTGATTATGACACCGGCGCTGTTCTTTTGAACAAAAATGGCGACGATCTTGCCGAACCGGCGTCATTGACCAAGATGATGACGATCTACATGCTGTTTGATCGCATCAAGAATGGTAGCCTGACCTTGAAAGATACCTTCCATGTGAGCGAAGACGCATGGAAAAAAGGCGGGTCAAAGATGTTCGTCGAGGTTAATTCCGACGTTTCGATCTATGACCTGATCCATGGCATTATCGTGCAGTCTGGCAACGATGCGGCCATTGTGGTGGCCGAAGGCATTGCGGGCACCGAAGATGCCTTTGCTCATGAAATGACGGAAAAAGCCCGCGAAATTGGCATGACTCAGTCGGTGTTTAAAAATGCTACCGGCTGGCCCGCAGACGGGCATGTGGTTACGGCACATGATCTGGCTGTTCTGGCACATCGTACCATTCATGATTTTCCCGAACTTTATAAATTTTATAACGAGCCGGTCTTTACCTATAACGGCATTCGCCAGCACAACCGCAACCCGCTTCTTGGCACCAGTGCCGGTGTTGACGGCATGAAAACCGGCCACACCGAAGCCGCCGGTTTTGGTTTGACCGCCACGGCGAAACGCGACGGGCGTCGTTTGATCCTGGTGGTCATGGGGCTGCATTCGATGCGCGAACGCCGCACCGAAGGGCAGAAACTGCTTGATTGGGGTTTCCGCGAGTTTGACAATTATCATCTGTTCAAAAAAGGCGATGTTGTCAGTTCTGCTGATATCTGGCTGGGCGATACCGGCAAGGTTGACCTTGTGACCGACCAGGACGTTACCCTGACGATCCCGCGCAAGGATCGCAAAAACATGAAAGTTTCTGTCGTTTATGAAGGCCCGATCCCGGCTCCGGTCAGTGCAGGTCAGCAGGTCGCAACCCTGAAAGTCGACATTCCCAATCAGGAAGCCAAGTCCTTCCCGCTTTATGCCAAAACAGGCGTGGAACGCCTTGGTCTGGTTGGGCGCATTGGTGCTGCTATCAAATATCTCATCTGGGGGGGCAGCAACGGGTGAGCACCCCGGACGGAATTTTTATCAGCTTTGAAGGCGGAGAAGGCAGTGGAAAGTCTACCCAGATCCGTCTTTTAGAGCAATGGTTTCGCCATCGCGGGCATGACGTTATTGTCACCCGCGAACCAGGCGGGTCACCGGGTGCGGAGGAAATCCGCGCCCTTTTGCTTACGGGCGATCCGGGGCGCTGGGATGCGGTTACCGAAGCGCTTTTGATGTTTGCGTCACGGCGTGACCATGTTGAACGCACCATTCGCCCGGCTTTGGCGCGTGGGCAGGTGGTGCTGTGCGACCGGTTTGCCGACTCATCTGTTGCCTATCAGGGCTATGGTCATGGGTTGGGGGCCGATTTTATTCGCCAGTTGTGGAAACTGGCAATTGGTGATTTTAAACCTGACCTGACATTGATGATGGATTTGCCGATTGAAACCGGGCTGGAACGGGCAGGGGCGCGTTTTGCCAATGTCAGCGCCGCCGAAGACCGGTTTGAAAAAATGGCACTGGATTTTCACCGGCGCCTTCAGCAAGGATTTCACGAAATCACGGTCGCCGAGCCGCAACGATGCCGCGTGATTGACGCCGATGGCGATGTTGATACGGTGACGAAACGCGTCGCAACTGTTGTTGAGAATTTTCTGGAAAATCGGCGGGCAGGACAACCGGTATGACGGCAGAGGATGACGATGATCGCGGTTATCCGACCCCGCGGCAAAATCACCAATTAAAGGGCCACGAGGCCGCAGAACAGGTGATTGTTGATGCCTGGAACAGCAAACGCATGCATCACGCCTGGTTGCTGTGTGGCCCGCGCGGTGTGGGCAAGGCAACACTTGCCTATCGCATGGCGCGGTTTGCCTTGTTGAATGGCGGTGAAAATGCCGGTGGGGGCTTGTTCGGAGACGTACCAACCAGTTTGTATGTGTCGCCAGAGGACCCGGTGTTCCGTCGGATCGCGGGTGGCGGGCATGGCGACCTAAAAGTCATCGAACGCCTGTATGATGAAAAGAAGAAGCGCCTTCAGGGTGAAATCGTTGTCGAGAATGTACGGGCTGTCGGCAGTTTTATGTCCAAAACCTCGGCCGAGGGGGGCTGGCGTGTGGTGATTGTGGATGCCGCCGACGAGCTAAACCGCAATGCTGCCAACGCCATTCTCAAGGTTTTGGAAGAACCGCCAGCAAATGCCATGATGATCCTGATTGCCCATCAGCCTGGCAGGCTGCTGCCGACCATCCGGTCGCGTTGCCGACGATTAAATCTGGGGACGCTAAATGACGATACTTTAACCTCGCTTCTGGCACAATATTGCCCGAGCATGGAAACGGACGCCATCCATGCCCTGAGCGGGCTGGCAGATGGCAGCATTGGCCGTGCCCTGCAATTAAATGCCGTCGGCGGGTTAGAGCTTTATACAGAGCTGGTTAAGCTGATTGCGACATTGCCTGAAACCGATGTTGCCGCCCAGCACACGTTTGCCGAACGTTTTTCGCCTGCGGACCGCGACGAAGCCTTTGTGACGGTAACGGCACTGCTCAACTGGTGGCTTGCCCGGATGATCCGTTTTGCTGCAACGGGAACGGCGCCGCGTGAAGTGGTTAGCGGTGAATTGCCCGCCATGCAACGCATGGCTGCTGCGCAACCGCTTGATCAATGGCTGGAGGTGTGGGAAAAGATCACCGACCTGATGTCGGCGACGCGGGGACTTCACCTGGACCGCAAGCAGGCGCTGTTAAATGCGTTTTTCATGCTTGAAGAAACCATTCGAAGCTAGCGCAGCTAGGCTGATGTAAATATATATGACCGCACGGCCCGCGAGGGCCGTTTTGCGTCATGCTTTAATACGAAGGATTGCGATCATGACCGGGCACAAACCGCCCTTCTACATCACTACACCGATCTATTACGTCAATGACAAGCCCCATATCGGCCATGCCTATACCACGCTGGCTGTTGATGTGATGGCACGTTTCAAGCGTCTGGATGGTTTTGATGTGATGTTTCTGACCGGAACAGACGAACACGGTCAGAAAGTTGACGCGTCGGCCGCTGCTAAAGGCATTGATCCGCAAACCTTTACCGACCAGGTTTCGCAAAATTTCCGCGATCTTGCGGTACATATGAATTATTCCAACGATGATTTCATCCGCACCACCGAGGAACGCCACAAAAAAGCCTGCCAGGCTTTGTGGAACACGCTGGTGGAAAAGGGCGAGATTTACCTTGGGTCCTATGACGGCTGGTATTCGGTTCGTGACGAAGCATTTTATGCCGAAAAAGAACTGATCGAAAAAGACGGTCAGAAACTGGCACCGACCGGAGCACCGGTCGAATGGGTGTCTGAACCCAGCTATTTCTTTAAATTGTCGGAATGGGGCGATCGCCTGCTGAAATTCTATGACGACAATCCCCGTTTTATCGCCCCCAATTCGCGCCGCAACGAAGTTATCAGCTTTGTTAAAGGCGGCATGCACGATCTGTCGGTTTCGCGCACCAGCTTTAAATGGGGTGTGCCGGTGCCGGGCAATGAAGACCATGTGATGTATGTCTGGGTTGACGCGCTGACCAACTATCTGACTGCGGTTGGTTACCCCGATGCCGACCCTGAAAAACTGGCGAAGTACTGGCCGGCCGATCTGCATATGGTGGGCAAGGACATTGCCCGTTTTCATGCGGTTTACTGGCCAGCCCTGTTGATGGCCGCAGGTATTGCACCGCCCAAACGGGTATTTGCCCATGGCTGGTGGACCAATGAAGGCCAGAAAATTTCCAAATCCATCGGCAATGTGATTGACCCGTATGATCTGACGGCTAAATACGGGCTGGATCAGACCCGTTATTTCCTGTTGCGCGAAGTGCCGTTTGGCAATGATGGTGATTTTTCCCATCAGGCCATGGTTAACCGCATGAACAGCGAACTGGCCAACGATCTGGGCAATTTGTGCCAGCGTGTCTTGTCGATGATTGCTAAAAATTGCAATGCCAAGGTGCCGACACCGGGCGAATTTAGCGATGCCGACAAGGTTATTCTGACCAAGGCGCATGAATTGCTTGATGCAGCCCGGGTCCAGATTGAAGCCCAGGCATTTAACAAAATGATTGATGTCATCTGGTCGCTGGTGGGCGATGCCAATCGCTATGTCGATGAAATGGCACCCTGGGGCCTTAAAAAGACCGATCCCGCGCGGATGGAAACCGTTCTTTATGTGTTGGCCGAGGTCATTCGCCATGTTGGTATTCTGGTGCAACCGTTGATGCCGGAATCTGCGGCGAAAATTCTGGACCAGTTGGCACTGGGCGATGATGAACGCGGTTTTGATCGTATTGGCGCAGAACATGCCCTGGTGGCGGGAACCGATCTTCCCAAACCGGCCGGTGTGTTCCCGCGCTATGTTGAACCGGAAACAGAAGGAGAGAAGGCATGAATGTCGCCCTTGTCGACAGCCATTGCCATCTGGACTATCCCCAGTTTTCTGACGATTTTGCGGGCACCATGGCGCGTGCCCGCAATGCCGGCGTTGGCATGATGGTCAGTATCGGGGTGCGCATTTCGGCCTTTGATCAGGTCCATGCGATGGCGGACCGTGCCGATAACATTTATTGCACCGTCGGTGTTCATCCGCATGAAGCGGGTGAAGAAGGATTGTCGAACCCCGATATCCTGATTAAAAAAGCCAATGACCCGAAAGTTATCGGCATTGGTGAAAGCGGGCTGGATTATTTTTACGACAATGCCCCGCGCGATGCGCAAAAGCAAAGCTTTCGCGCCCATATCGCTGCGTGCCGCGCAACGCAGTTGCCGCTGATCGTGCATACCCGCGATGCCGACGACGACACCATGGATATTCTGGAAGAAGAATATGCCAAAGGTGCCTTTCCCGGCGTTATTCACTGTTTTAGTTCGTCAGCCGAACTGGCACAGCGGGCCTTGAAAATCGGGTTTTATATTTCCTGTTCGGGGATCATTACCTTTAATTCCGCCCAGGCCATTCGCGATGCCGTTGCCGATGTGCCGCTGGACCGGTTGATTGTAGAAACAGATTCACCCTATCTGGCGCCGGTGCCCAAGCGTGGCAAATCCAACGAACCATCGTTCATTGCCCACACGGCGGCGAAACTGGCTGAAATTAAAGGTGTTAGCACCGATGAAATTGCCCGGATCACGACAGATAACTTCTTTGCCCTGTTTACCAAGGCAGACCGGTCGCATCTGAGCGTTGTGGGGGCAGGCGAACAGTGACGAAAATAACCATCCTTGGCTGCGGATCCTCAAACGGGGTGCCTTCCGTTGGTTTGGGGTGGGGGGCGTGCAACCCGGATAACCCCAAAAACCGACGTTTGCGCAGTTCGATCCTGATTGAAGAAGCCGGACAGAAAATTCTGGTCGATGTCGGACCGGACTTTCGCGAACAGGCCTTGGCGGCTGACATCAAACATATCGATGCCATTCTGTTTACCCATGCCCACGCCGACCATGTTCATGGCATTGATGATCTGCGCTGGATCAATGTTGTCATGCATCAGCCGATAAACATATATGCCTCGGCCGAGACGATCCAGACACTGGAACAACGGTTTGCCTATGTGTTGCAGCCTTTGGCCGAAGGTGTTGATTTTTATTATAAGCCGGTGCTGATACCTCATCAGATCGATGGCCATCTTGATATTGGCGGCGTGCCGATCAAGGTCTTTCCCCAGGACCACGGTTTTTGCGAAAGCCTGGGGTTTCGAGTGGGCAATTTTGCCTATTCAACCGATGTGGTCAATTTGCCGGAATATTCACACCAGTTTTTATACGACCTTGATGTCTGGGTTGTGGATTGCATGCGGTTAACCCCCCATGCCACACATGCGCATCTTGAAAAGGTTATGGGCTGGGTGGATGAATTTAAACCGCGACAGGTTTATTTCACCCATATGAGCATTCAGGTTGATTACGACCAGATCAATGACATGACGCCTCACCATGTTGGCCCGGCATATGATGGACTGATCATTGAAGTTTAGTCGAAATTAAATACTTTAAAATCAATAGATTGGTAAGTTAACGTCACCCATCGCGCGATCATTTTATATTATACATTGGTCTGGGCCGCCCCCCGGTAATAAGGCAGCATTTCGTGCATCGGATCTGACAGACGATCAAAGCCCCCGAATGACCGGGGGCTTTGAGATGTTTGTGTCATAATGACGTGATGATTTAATCGGGATGATGTGAAACAACCGGAATATGTTCGTTATCATGACCATGTTGGGTCAGTGGCCGGTTTCCCGTTAAACGACGCATCATCACGTAAAAGACAGGTGTTAGAAACAGGCCGAATGCCGTAACACCGATCATGCCGGAGAAAACCGCCATCCCCATGGCCTGGCGCATTTCAGCACCAGCACCGGTTGACAGAACCAGCGGGACAACGCCCATGATAAACGCCATCGATGTCATCAGGATCGGGCGCAACCGCAAGCGGCTGGCCTCAATTGCGGCCTGAATGGGGGTTCTGCCCCCAAACTCAAGTTCTCGGGCAAATTCCACAATCAGAATCGCATTTTTGGCTGATAACCCGACAAGCACCATAAGACCAATTTGGGTAAAGACGTTATTATCGCCGCCGGAAAGGTACAAACCGGTAAAGGCAGATAACAGCCCCATTGGCACAATCAGAATAATGGCAATGGGCAGTGTCAGGCTTTCATACTGGGCAGCAAGCACCAGAAATACCAGCAATAGTGCAATCGGGAAGACGATAACCCCGGTATTGCCCGCCAGAATTTCCTGATAGGTCAGTTCCGTCCATTCATATGAAATACCTTGTGGCAGGGTTTCATCGGCAATGCGTTGCAAGGCATCCTGCGCCTGACCCGATGAATATCCCGGGGCAGGGTTGCCATTAATATCGGCCGACAGGAAACCGTTATAGTGCATGGCACGCTCGGGGCCGAATGTGGGGGTCACATTCAGCACGGCAGAAAGTGGAACCATGTCACCATTGGCATTACGAACTTCAAGATCGCCAATATTGTCTTCATGAGCCCGGAACGGGGCATCCGCCTGGACCCGTACGCTATAGGTGCGACCAAAGATCGTGAAATCGTTGACATACATGCTGCCAAGATAAATCTGCATGGTTTGTAGAACATCACTGACGGAAATGCCGAGTTGGCGGGCTTTAGTGCGGTCAATATCAGCATAAAGCTGGGGAACACTGACCTGATAGGTTGAATACATGCCTGCGAGTTCTGGCGTTTGATAGGCCTTCGCCAGCAGGGCCTTACGGGCATCATCAAGGGCCTTGTACCCTAACGATGCACGGTCTTCGAGCTGCATTTTAAAGCCACCCGTTGTTCCCAACCCCTGAACCGGGGGCGGCGGAAAGATAACGGTGAAGGCTTGCGGGATGGTGGCGAATTGCTGGTTTAACTGGCCTGCAATCGCCCCGGCACTCATGCTGGGGTCTTTGCGTTGATCAAATGGTTTAAGAGTGGCAAAAACGATGCCGGAGTTCGAGCTGTTGGTAAAGCCGTTAATCGACAAACCAGGGAATGACAACGCATGTTCCACACCAGGATTAGCAAGCGCAATGTCGCCCATTTTACGAATAACGTCTTCGGTCCGGTCAAGGGTTGCCCCATCGGGCAATTGGGCAAAACCGATCAGATATTGTTTGTCCTGACTTGGCACAAACCCGCGCGGAATTTCACGAAACAGACCAAAGGTCAGGGCAACCAAGCCCAGATAAAGGCCCATCATCATGGTTTTACGGGTAACAATGCCGCCAACACCTTTGCTGTAACCGCTTGATCCCTTGTTAAAGACCTTGTTAAACCCGCGAAAGAACCAGCCAAAAGTCCGGTCGAGAATACGGGTAAGCAGGTCTTTGGGTTCATCATGGCCTTTAAGCAACAATGCCGCCAGAGCCGGAGACAGGGTAAGCGAGTTAACAGCAGAGATAACGGTTGAAATGGCAATGGTCAGGGCGAACTGGCGATAAAACTGTCCGGTAAGGCCACTGATAAATGCCAACGGCACAAACACCGCGACCAGAACCAGGGCAATGGCCACAATCGGGCCAGATACCTCGCGCATGGCACGATAGGTGGCCTGACGTGGCGAAAAGCCCAGTTCGATGTTCCGTTCAACGTTTTCAACAACCACAATCGCATCGTCAACAACGATCCCGATCGCCAACACCAAGCCAAACAGGCTGAGCGCATTGATTGAAAAACCAAACAGATACATGACAGCAAATGTACCAACCACGGATACAGGCACCGCAAGCACCGGAATCAGTGACGCTCGCCATGTTTGCAGGAAAACAATCACCACCAGAACAACCAGAATGATGGCTTCAAGCAGGGTATGGATCACCGCATCAATGGATGAACGAACAAATTCGGTCGTGTCATAGACGATCTGGTAATCAACACCTTCGGGCATATAGGCTTTGACTTCCTTCATCGTCTCGCGAACGTTATTGGCGATTTCGATGGCGTTGGAGCCAGGGGCGGCAAAAATGCCCAGACCAATGGCATCCTTGTTATCAAGCAAGGCACGCAAGGAGTAATCAGACGCGCCAATTTCAATGCGGGCCACGTCGCGCAAACGCGTTACCGAGCCATCCGGGTCCGACCGAATAATGATGTTGCCAAATTCTTCCGGGTCTTCAAGACGGCCCTGTGCATTGACCGACAGTTGCAGGTCGATATCAGGCGCAGAAGGCGAGGATCCGATCACACCAGCCGCCGCCTGAACGTTTTGCGCGCGAATTTCAGCAACGATATCACTCGCCGAAAGGCCTTGCTCGGCAACTTTTTGCGGGTCAAGCCAGATCCGCATTGAATAATCGCCGCCGCCAAATGCATTAACGTCCCCCACACCCTGAATACGGGCGAGGCGGTCCTTGATGTTAAGGACAGCATAGTTGCGCAGATAGTTCATGTCGTAACGCCCGTTGGGCGAAACCAGATTAACCACCAGCGTCAAGTCGGGCGAACTTTTGATTGTGGTAACACCCAGACTGCGGACTTCTTCGGGCAGGCGCGGTTCGGCCTGCGACACCCGGTTTTGCACCAGTTGCTGGGCTTTGTCAGGATCTGTTCCCAGGGCGAAGGTTACTGTCAACGTCATCAGGCCATCGGTGGTGGCCTGGCTGCTCATATACAGCATGCCTTCGACACCATTGATCGCTTCTTCAAGCGGTGTTGCAACACTTTCGGCAACAACCTTGGGATTTGCACCAGGATAATTGGCGCGAACCACCACAGACGGCGGTACAACCTCGGGATATTCTGACACTGGCAGCAGCGGAATGGAAATGATCCCGCCCAACAAGATAAGCAGTGACAGCACCGCCGCGAAAATCGGGCGATCGATAAAAAACTTCGATATGTTCATGTTATATGTGTTCCCCAACCCTGATTAAGAGCGGGAATCTCCGTTGGCTTTGGGGCCCGCATCGACCACAGACCGGCGATCCATCGAGACAATTTCGGGGGTAACAGTCATGCCGGGACGGATATGTTGCAGACCTTCAACAACGATACGGTCACCGTCTTTCAGGCCGCTTGTGACAATGCGCAAGCCGTCCTGTTCGCCGCCAAGGCTAATTTCGCGATATTCAACAACGTTTTTCGCGTTAACGGCCAATACGTATTTTTTGTCCTGATCAGTCCCGACCGCCCGTTCTGCAATCATAATTGCACTTCCGGCATTGGCCTGGCCCAATTCAAGCCGGGCAAATTGCCCCGGCACCAGACGGCCATTTTTATTGTCAAACACGGCCTGAACCCGAATGGTGCCACTGCGCGGATTGAATTCATTATCAATCATTTGCACATGTCCCTTAATCGCATCGGGGCCGATGAAATCGCTGCTCAACTGAACCGGGATCTGATGAATGGCATTAACGGACGGTTCTTCACTTTGATGCATAGCTTGCAACAAGGCCTGTTCGTTAACATCAAATGTCGCATAAATCGGATCAACGGAAACAAGTGTGGTCAAAATTTCGGAATTGGCTCCCGCAGCGACCAGGTTTCCCGGGGTTAGCCGGATGTCTCCAACCCGACCCGAAATGGGAGCGCGGATTTCGGTATAGCCAAGATTTAACTTGGCTGAACGCAACTGTGCCTGGGCGGCGCGGAGGTCAGCCTCGGCGTTTTGTTTTGTTTCCTGACGTTGATCAAGAACCGTGCGGGTAATCACCCGGGTTTTCCATAGCTCATTGCCACGATCAAGCTCGGTTGTCGCCAGTTTCAAACGCGACTGGGCCGAAAAGACCTGGGCTTCGACCCGGGCAACCTCGGTTTCAAACGGGGCAGGGTCCAGTGTGAACAGCAAATCACCCGCCTTTACCAGTTCGCCCTCGCGAAAATGAACCGCCGCAATGGCACCGGCAACACGCGGGCGAATTTCAACCCGGTCAATGGCTTCAAGGCGACCGGAAAAACTCGACCAGCGGGTGATTTTCTGGTCATGAATTTCAGCAACGGTGGCAGGAACAGCGGCAGGTACGTCCGGGGTAGAGGCGGTTTGCTGTTCTTCGGCGTGCGTAAACGGTACTGGAACCACACCGGCAACGCCTGCGGCAACCAGCGCAATTGCTGCAGCGCCAACCGCATATCTTAATTTCGATTTCGATGACATTACGTCTCTCCGGATTTCTATTTGGCATATCAATGCAACTTTGATGCGACCATATGCGCATGGTCAGGTTTGCAATAGCTGGCAATTCCAACACTTAGCGTTCCAAAATAAGAACGAACCTAATGTGCAGCGACAGATCAACCGATCAGGTCGTTCCTAAAAACGATCGCTAAAATGACGCACTGCAATGAAAGGAATGGGAATTCCCGCTTTGGCAAACCGGGATACTGACTGGAAATATAGAGGGAGTTTCGCGATATCAGGTAGACTGATCATCTTGGGTTTTTGCACAATCGCGCAAATTTGCGGCGACGCAGCACAAATTCTCCGCTCTTCTTACTCAGGATCGTTCCATTTGTACGAATTAATGACAATGGTCGAATTCATATTCCAGTTCTGAAGAAGGAAAGCGGAATAAAGGTTTAATTCTATACCGTTGCGTGACCCACTCGGGCTAAAACATGAAGGGGCACCGGAAGTTGGCTGCTGTACAGTTTCATTTTTGTCGATGAAAATCCTGGCGAATGTCACCCAATGAAAGATTGAGGAAAATTGGACGCAAATTTCCAATATCAACGTCGCAAACAGGTGCGAAACCCCAACAAGCACGCTATGTTAACTGTGAAGGCCGTGCCATACGACCTTCAATGATGCATGTTAACAGGCAATGCAGGGCGAATTGTGCCGTGCCTTTTATGCTGCGTGAAAGTCACCGGGTTTATTGTCAAAGACAGGATGCAAACGAATGCATATCAGCAAAACAGGTAATGGTTGCGCATTTTCAAGCCATAAAAATTGCGGCACCCCCTGAGCATCAATGCTGTTTTACAAGCATCCCGGTTGCAGATCTCAATATGGGCAGACAGATGAAAAACCTGTTCTGTCCTGGCTTCTACTAAATCAAAAAACAGGAAATTAAACATGTCGGAACAGCCTCAGCTAGGTCTGATTGGTTTGGGAACGATGGGCGCGGCTTTGTCGCTCAACATCGCTGAAAAGGGATATCCGCTTGCTGTTTATAACCGGACAGGCAGTGTCACCGATGCGTTTGTGAAAACCGCAGGCGATCTTGCGACGAGCTTGACTCCAACATATTCACTGGAAAATTTCGTTGCTGCCATTACGGCGCCGCGCGTCATTATCCTGATGGTTCCGGCCGGTTCGGTTGTTGACGACCATATTGACGCCCTTAAACCGCTTTTGGGTGCGAACGACCTGATCATTGATGCTGGCAATGCCAATTTTTATGATACGGAACGCCGCGCAAAGCGGGTGCAGGATGAAAAATTCGGCTTTATTGGCATTGGTGTTTCGGGCGGTGAAAGTGGCGCGCGACATGGTCCTTCCATCATGGCGGGCGGCACCGAGGCCGACTGGACCCGCGTGGCGCCGATGCTTGAGGCCATCGCGGCAAAATATGACGGCACACCCTGTGCGGCGCTGATGGGGCCGGGCGGTGCAGGCCATTTTGTGAAGATGGTCCATAACGGCATTGAATATGCCGACATGGAAATGATCGCAGAAGTTTACAGCCTGATGCGCGATGGCATGGCATATAAGGCGCCACAGGTTGCCGATGTTTTCGAGGGCTGGAACAAAGGACGCCTGGCATCTTACCTGATTGAAATTTCGGCAAAGGTCGCGCGCGCCAAAGACCCGATTTCAGGTGCCGCAATGCTTGACGTCATCCTTGATAAAGCTGGGCAAAAAGGAACCGGGCGCTGGACCGCGATTGAAGCACAGCAGTTGGCGGTGCCAGTGCCGGTTATTGAAGCTGCGGTTGCTGCGCGCAACCTGTCTGCACGGCTCCAAACGCGCCAGCGGGGTGCTGATCATTTCGGTGAGGCCCAGATCGCACTGGAGGGCGAGGGGATCGCTTCCGAAACGCTGGAAAAGGCCCTGATTGCGGGTAAAATCCTGTGTTACGCACAGGGGTTCGAAATGCTGGCCGGTGCCGCTGCCCATTTTAAGTGGGATCTTCCAATGCCCGCCATTGCCCGCGTCTGGCGCGAAGGCTGCATCATTCGTTCTGATATGCTCAACGATATGGCAACGGCCCTAACCAACAATCCCGGCGACAATCTGATTTTTGCCGAACCGTTTTCGGGTTTGCTGAAAGATTGCCAGAGCGCATTGCGCGATACCGTGATTGCCGCGACCAAGGCCGGCATTGCTGTGCCCGCATTGGCAGCAGGGCTTTCGTGGTTTGACACGGTTCGGACCCGTCGGACATCCGCCAACATGATTCAGGCCCAACGTGATTATTTTGGTGCCCACGGCTTTGAGCGCGTTGATGGCAAGGATGAACCACACGGTCCGTGGGCTGGCCACGAAGACTGAACCGGCATGTCAGGGGCTGGCGGCATCAAAAAATGCCGCCAGCCTTTTAAGTTTACCCGTGGCATCTTCAACCTTGTCCTCCTCTAAAACTACACAAATAATATTGCTTAATAACAAATACTTAATGTCATTATCCTAACGTAAAATACAGTGTCTTAGGTGGCGGAAATCCAATGATATTTTTCACATTTTGCAACCGCAAACAGGATTTTTACTGCGTGAGCGAAACACACAACACGTCGCCCGCCGTTCTGACTACGGAGGCACGCGCACCGGTCGCCCTTCACTTGGCCCGGCTATTTGATGGTGGTGGCTGGCGCGTTGTGATGGCCAAGAATGGTCCGCCGATAACGGGCCCAAGCGTGGTCAATGGCGTGCTTTTTTAGAAATGATTACGCGATCCATTTGTCACCGCTGCGACCTGCAACAAGCAAGCACCTGTGATATCGAAAAAATATGCCGGGTCTGGCACCTTAAAGTGCGATGACAGCGCACATTTTGCGGCAGCTTTTTGGGAGAGTTTGTTTGCCGTTAAAAAGATATATCCAGCCGGGCCGGGAGCAGACGAAACCTGGTGTTGCCAAGATTTTTGATCGTGAAATGCTCGAACCAAGCCCATTTTAGCTAAGGTCAAAAAGTTCTATAATATATATTACTGTATAGGTTGACGTTAATTTGTTCGCTATTTGATCTATACAAAAATAGAGAAAAGAGGGGCGGGGGCTACGCCGCCGCCCCGTTCATTGCTTTGTCTATATTGTCGTGCATTAAGACATAGTAAGTCTCTGCATTGGTGCCTTTTGACCGCCAATAATTAAGGTCAAGTAACGCCTTAAATGGATCGTTCCCGCCAAGTTCTGCCAATTTAAGCATTATTTGGTCGCCGGGTAGGCCGTGGCCGCGATGGTATCGGGTCATATTGATGCTTGTAATATCCAGCGCACGCGAAACAGCGTTGTTGGATGACAAGTTAGAATGACGACGGGCGTCGTCTATATAACTCTGGATTGTTTTCATAGCTCTAAACTCCGTTTCCCGCAGAGATTGTATGTCCAAAAATTACAGTTTGACAACCAACGGCAAGTTGCACTTATGTAATTGCATGCTGCATACATGAACTATGTAGTATATCCCGTTTCCCAAAAGGGGGCTGGCTACCCGGCTAGCCCCCGACCCGGAAACGGAG